>NZ_JAABNP010000082.1 GCF_009928485.1 Clostridium sp. C2-6-12
AAGGGGCTGTCGCACTAAATAATTAGTGCACGGCTCTTTTTGTGTGAAAAAATAAATCCCAAACTTAATAAGTTTGAGATTTATAGTAAAATACCATTATGCGAATAAAAAATATTTTACAAAAAGATTATACAATTAATCAGAAGTTTTATCAATTAAAGCTTCCATTAAATATTGAGTATATGATACCAGCTAATGATTCAGTGCGTTTACTAAGTCAATTTGTAGAGGAGATGGATTTAACAGATTTATATTCGACTTATTCCCGAGTAAGGGAAAATCAAGTATCGCCAAGAAAAATGCTGAAGATTATGATTTATGGTTACATGAACAAATTTTATTCATCCCGAGACATTGAAAATGCATGTCGTAGAGATATTAATTTTATGTTTTTACTTGAGGATTCTCCTACTCCGGATCATGCAACATTTGCAAGATTTAGGAGTTTGCATTTTGCTCCATGTGCAGAAAAAATTCTTGCTGAGATGACTAATTTTCTTTATGATATCGGTGAAATTTCTGCAGAATCTATATTTATTGATGGGACCAAAATTGAAGCTTATGCAAATAAATATACTTTTGTTTGGAAAAAAGCCGTCACAAAGAATATGGCAAAACTATTAATCAAAATAGCCGACCTTGTTAAAGAGTGTGAAGATCTTTATGATATTAAGGTTGCTTACAAAAATATGGTGCAAATGAAACATGTAAAAAAACTTAGAAAAAAGCTTTATGCACTGAAAAAATCAGAGGGCATACAATTCGTCCATGGATGTGGAAAAAGAAAAACTGCATTACAACGTTCAATTGAAACTCTTGAAGAATATCTATCAAAGTTTAAAGAATACACAAAAAAGGTATACACTTTCGGTAGTCGTAACAGCTATTCAAAAACCGATGTGGATGCTACATTTATGAGAATGAAAGAAGATGCTATGAAAAATGGACAACTAAAACCAGCTTATAATTTACAGCATGGTGTAGATTCAGAATATGTTGTGTGGCTCACTATTGGTCCACAACCAACAGATACAACAACTCTTATACCTTTTCTTAAAATCATGGAAGAAAGATTAAAATTTAAATATTTAAAAATAGTTGCAGATGCTGGATATGAAAGCGAAGAAAATTATTCATTTATTGAAGAAAACAATCAGATAGCTTTCATCAAACCAGCTAATTATGAACTATCAAAAACAAGAAAATTTAAAAATGATATCGGGAAGATAGAAAATCTAGATTATAATGAAGCTCAAGATTTCTATACCTGCCGAAGTGGCAAGCAATTAAAAAAGGAAAGCATAAAAATCAAAAAATCTAAAACAGGATATGAAAGTGAAAAAACAATTTATGCTTGTGAGGATTGCAGCAATTGTAGCTGTAAAACCAGTTGCATAAAAGGAAATAATTCAAAAACACCTATAGAACAGAGAACTAAGAGACTTGAAACATCAAAAAAATTCAATCGTCAAAGAAAAGAGGATTTAGAAAGAATTGTAAGTGACGAAGGTTGTCTTCTTAGAGTAAATAGAAGTATACAAGCAGAGGGCTCTTTTGCCCAACTAAAGCAAGATATGGATTTTAGAAGATTTATGTGTCGAGGACAAAATAACGTATTAGCAGAAAGTATACTTCTTGCTATGGCACTTAATATAAATAAACTACATAGGAAGATTCAAGCAGACCGTATTGGTAAGCATTTATTTGAATTAAAGAAAACAGCATAAATATATTTTTAAAAAAGTCTTTTAAAAAGGCTTATTAAAGTGCGCATATTTTTAAAGACTTCATAATTAGTAGAATATTTTATTGAGGAAATATTTTTTACAATTTGAAAAAGGAGCTATCGCTAACCGATTTTAATCCGCTAATGCGACAGCCCC
>NZ_JAABNP010000010.1 GCF_009928485.1 Clostridium sp. C2-6-12
AAACAAGAAAATATCCTTGGAATCTATGATTCCTAAGAATATTTTCTTGAATAACTATTTGTAAAAATTAGTTATTCAACAACCTAATACTATTAGATTGTTAATAACTACTTCATTTTTTTCATTTAGCTATATGTAAATATATTTTTACATCTAATTCTAAACAATATATAAATTCAAATTTTTAAACAATCATATTTTTAAAAAATTTTTTCATAATTTCTATAACTTTTTTTATATCATCGGGATATATTTCTCCAATGTTCGCTATTCTAAATGTATTTTCTAATGATACTTTTCCAGGATAAATTGTATAACCATTCTTATATAATTCATCATGAAGCTTATCAAACTCATATTCTTCATTTTTGGGTTCTATTATAGTTGTTAGTAACATTGAAGAATCTTCTTCTGAAACAAGTTTTTCTAAGCCAATGTCTTTAAGCCCCATCCACAATACTTTGCAGCACTCAACATACCTATTATATCTCTTTTCTATTGTTTCCTTCTTAGTTTCTATTATAGCTTGTTTTAGCGCATATATTACTTGAACAGGTGGCGTAAATCTCATTTGATAATTATCTACAAAGTATGAATATTGATTATATAAATTAAGATACAAATTTCTCGGCTTAATTTCTTTAGTTTTTTCCAATGCTTTTATATTTGCTATTACAAAGCTTATTCCAGCCATGCCTTGTATACACTTATTTGAACTTGATGCTAAATACTTAATGTTCATATCATCCATATTAATAGGAATACCTGCAAAAGAACTCATAGCATCAACTATCATGTCTATTGAATATTTTTTACAAATCGTCCCTATATTTTTAACGTCATTTAATAATCCTGTTGTTGTTTCATGGTGAATTACCGCTAAGTGACTTATTTCACCACTATAATTCTTAATAGCTTTTTCCAGCTCAATTAAATCTATCGCTTTAATCGGCGAACTTTTATACTCTATAAAATTTAAATTATATATTTTTGCGATTTCAACCATTCTGTTTCCATATGCACCATTATTTATTATCAATATAGTTTTTTCGCCGACCACCGAACTAATCATAGCTTCAACTGCTGCTGTTCCTGATCCTCCAAATAATACAGTTGTATAATTCTCATTATCTCCTACAAAATTTGTAAGCTCCTTTGATACAAACTCCATAACCTTTCCAAATTCTGATTCTCTAGGACAAATATCTGGAACAACTTGTGCATATTTTACACTATTCGTAGTAGTAGCTGGTCCCGGATTAAGCAATACGTTTCTTTTAACCTCCACATCTAAACCTTCTTTCAAAATTCATTTTTTTGTACTTCTTTCAAATAAAATACATCTTGAGAAACTCATATATAATAAACTATCTCATATGCAAACTACTAATTTATAGACTAGTTCTCAAAAACTTCTCAAAAGCTTCTTTATTTTCAATTGGTGTATTTTGAGGTCTTCCTAAATCATCCCTAGCACCTGGTTTTACTTTAATCTCTAAAAACGAACTTTCTTTACTATTTATTATTTCATCTAAATACTTTAGTAAGCCTTTTTTAGTGCTACAAGAATTACATATCTTATAACCACATGCCATCGCTAATCCTACTGTATCTAATTTTAATCCAACTGTTTCCTGGCCACCAACTGAATCATGAGCTCCATTATTTATTAGTATATGCTTGAAATTCTTAGGCTCTTGATTTCCTATTATAGCCATTCCTCCAAGATGCATAATCATTGCACCATCTCCATCAATACAATATATATCTTTATCTTTCTTATTTAATGCAATTCCTAATGCTATCTGAGAAGCATGTCCCATAGAACCTACAGTTAAAAAATCCTTACTATGATTTTCTTTTCGTTTTTCTCTTAATTCATATAGTTCCCTTGATGCCATACCAGTTGTTGATACTATTATTGATTCCTCTCCAATCTTTGAAAGTAGAATTTCAATTGCCTCTTCTCTAGTCATATCAAAATCTAATATATTAATATTTTTAAGTGTATAGTCAGCAAAAGTTCCTTTTTTTATAACTAAAGCATACGGTTCTTTATTTTTTTCCATATACTCATTAGCTTTCTTTACTTTTCTTTTCATTTCATTATTATCTACTTTTTCTTCTAGAACTTCATAAGCAATCCCCATAGTGTCTAGCAGTTCAAGCGTAATTAATCCTTGTTTTTTATGCTGAGGTTCATCTTTTTTATCAGGCTCACCTCTCCATCCAATTAATAAAAGCATTGGTATACTATAAACCAACTTATCTGCAAGAGATACAAGTGGATTTAAAGCATTTCCAATTCCTGAATTTTGCATATATACAAGACCACATTTCCCAGTAGCCAAATAATATCCTGCTGCTAATGCTACCGCATTTCCTTCATTTGCTGATACTATATTTTTATTATCAGATACATTATCTTTAATATACGCGCAAAATGATTTTAATAGAGAATCTGGAACACCTGTAAAAAAATCAATTTCATTTGCCGCTAACTCTTCATAAAAACTTTTAACTTCAATCATCTTAGTTACTCCTAGACATATTATTACATACCACCTGGTATCAAAGTAAGTATTTCTTTAATTGGCATACAATTTTCTGATGCCTCTTTAGATCTTTCATTTTCCAAAATGCTTTTTGCAGTGTTTACCATGGCTGGATAAGCACTCCTTATCAAATGATTTGCATAAATCACTACATTAACACCCAATTCAGCCAGTTCATCCTCCTTCATAAAATTATATGATGTTGGAACTACTATAAGCGGAACCTTATTTTCAAATTCATTATATCTTCTGCAGAATTCAATTATTTCATTACCATCTTTTTCTTTGCTATGAATCATTATTCCATCGGTTCCTGCTTCTATGTAAGCTCTTGCTCTTTTTATTGCATCATCCATTCCAGCCTTAGCAATCAAACTCTCAATTCTTGAAATTATCATAAAATCTCCAGTTACCCTTGCTTCTCTCCCTTTTCTTATTTTTTCACTAAAATGTTCAATGCTATCTTGAGTTTGCTCAACATCTGTTCCAAATAAAGAGTTTTTCTTAAGGCCAGTTTTATCCTCTATTATTATAGCTGAAACTCCTAATCTCTCCAAAGTTTTTACTGTATATACAAAATGCTCAATTTGTCCCCCTGTATCTCCATCTACAATTATTGGCTTTGTAGTTACTTCTAAAATATCATTAATAGTATTTAATCTAGATGTTAAATCAACTAATTCTATATCTGGTTTTCCTTTTGCAGTCGAATCACATAATGAACTTATCCACATTCCATCAAACTCTTTAACTTTTCCTTCTTTTTCAATTTTGGTTTTTTCAACAATAAGACCGGTTAATCCGTTATGTGCTTCCAATATCTTAACAATTTTTTTTGAATAAATGAGATTTTTTAATTTCTTCATTCTCATTTGTGGCGTAATGCCTATTCCCATTATAGTTTCTTCAAGTTTAGCTATAGAAACGCCTTGTGTATAAGGAATTTCTATTAGTCTTCCTCCCCAAGCAGTAATTGTTTCTATTACATTTTCTCTCAATTTGCTTTGAAAATCTGTTTTCCAATCATCTCCATGAACTACATAATCCGGTTTAATTTTTAATATATTAGGGACTTGATCTAACGTATTTTGAGGTATAACCTCTACAACTCCCTTAATATTCTCAACAATTTTTTTTCTTTCTTCATAGCTCATTATTGGATGTCTATAATAATCCGAAATAACTTCGTCAGTATGTAGCCCAACTATTACTTCTCCCAACATTCTCGCCTCTTCAATTATATTAAGATGACCATAATGGACTATATCAGCACTCATTGCAACATAAACTCTTTTATTCATAAAATTACCACTTTTCCTCTCCCTTATTTATCAATTGAGGTAATATAATATTTTCTATTCTTTTAAGATGATTTGAATCATCTATTTCTCCCCAAATTAAGTTATCAATTTTAAAATAGCCAATATCTCTTCTTCTTGCCACATCAAAAATAGCATCCTCATAATGATATTGATTAATAGTACTTTTTTTATATTCAGTTATCATTTCATTAAATAATTCATTTGATATCTTGGATACCCCTACTAGTTCTCCATAAACATTACCCAGTTCATTTCTATTCTTTGATATCTTAAATAAATTATCATCCTTTACTTCAATATAGCATTCATCACCAGAATTAGTTGCACCACTAATTAAAATGCAATCCTTTTTTGAAAAATTAATAACAGCTTCTAATGCTCTTTTTTCATATATTATATCACTTTCTAATAAGATAAAATCTTCATGAATCTCATTTTCTAAAACAGCTAAAGAAGACATGCTTCCCTTAATTTTATAGTAATCACTTTTAATGGTTATTATTTCAATATCATTATCCTTAAGCTGATCATAAAACTCATTTAAATGTCCAGTTACTATATATATTTTTTTTATTCCTTGATTTTTCAATTTAAAAATCGTTCTATGAATTAATGTTTTACCATTCACTTCCAGAAAGCCTTTTGGTATTCTATTGTTGGTAATACCTTCTAACCTTGTCCCCATTCCTGCTGCTAATATTACAGCAATTTGTATTTGCATTTTCATTACTTCTCCTATTTGTATTTTGATTCACTAAATTTAATCCCACAATATTTTTCCAGGTTTGTATTTAGGTTCAATCTTAAATTTCACAAACGATTCATTTTTATTTCCCCTAATATAGAAATCAATTAAATCTAAAATATATTTGCAACTATCTCCTGATAATGAAAACAATTCACTTCTATGCTTTTCAATATCAATGGATTTATTTTCACTAAACAAAATGTTAGTTACGTTTTTCAACATATCAATTTTTTTGCACTTATATACATAATCAAAAGGTGCACTTGCATATCTACTAGGAACGCAATCTGGAATTA
The DNA here is from genome assembly GCF_009928485.1 of Clostridium sp. C2-6-12. Classification (GTDB taxonomy): domain Bacteria; phylum Bacillota; class Clostridia; order Clostridiales; family Clostridiaceae; genus Clostridium. The sequence continues at coordinate 4,922 of NZ_JAABNP010000010.1, forward strand.
ACCAATCTTCAATAGCTATACTTGGTATTCCAAACATTAATGCTTCTGCCATAACACTAGATTCATCTGATACCACTAAATCACTTATCGCTAATGCAGTGAATATACTTTCTTCAGGTTCAATATAAAATAAATTATCATATTTTCCTTCATGAAGCCTTCTCATTCGTTCTATATTATCTATTACAAATTGATACTCTTTAGGCCATGCATTTTGTTTTATTAATAAATTTACTTCTAATGACCTTAAGCTTTCTATAAACTCATCTTCTTTATTATCATTTTCCCAAGATGGAGCATACAATATAGTTCTATCATATTTAAGATTTAACTTTTCTTTTAATTTATCAGCATTTCTTTTAATATCTTTGTCAACAACATAATCCGATTTAGGGTATCCAAGTTCATAAACCCCATGCCTTGGCCACGCACTAATATCAAATGAAGAATCTTGCCATAATTCCGTCCATACTTTTCCTGGTAAAATACCTATATCAAACTTATTCCACTTTTCTATTTCCCATATATCAGGCCATCTCAGATGTCCTTGACTAAGATCATGTAGTAGTATTAATGAAAATTTAGAATTTTCGGGTTGTAACACGTGGGCATGCTGGCAGTAAACCCCAATCTCAGCTTTCTCATTCAAATTATTTGTCATTTTCACTTTATACCCTCTTTTTTCCGCCTCATTATATAAAGGTATTAAGTTAAAATATTCTCCCCTATCAGAATAAAAAAAACTTATTTCATTATTTATATTATTCATTATTATCACGTCTTTCTGCAAGTAATGCATTTAATATATCATTTTTTATATCTAAGGATTTATTAAATATACCTGTTTTAATATCATGGTATTTATAATTATAATATATTGAATTCAAACATTTTTCTTCCATTTCACATAACAAAGTATATCTTTCTTTACTGAAGTTGGTATATATTTTTTTCATAATACTTATAGCAAATTCCTCCAACGAATATATTGGAATATATGGATTCATATCAATATAAATATTTTTTATAGCTCTAAACATAACAAAGTCTTCACTTATATATCCTTTAAAATTAAATTTCTTGTCAATGTAAATCCATTTATCATCTTTTTCAATAATATTATTAAAGGCAAAATCAAATGCTTCTGCTTTCACAATTCTATAGCCATCTTCATCATTTCTTTCTGTTGAATATTGATTTACTATTTCTTCTTTTAATCTTCTGCATAGTATTTCAAAAGAATGGAGATTATCTCTCTTTAATATAGATTTGTACACATCTATTATTACATTCTTTCCTTTTATAATCTTGCTGTCTTGAAGTTTAAAATCTAAATTATCATCACTATAATAACTTTGTCCTTTTCCAATAACCTTTTTTTCAACATAATATTCATTATCTTTTTTAATAAAATCCGAATAATGATGAAGTTCATTTTTTATACGATTATTTGAATATTTTCTAATTAAATATTTAGTTTCTAAGTCAACATTCTCCTGTTTTGAACAAACTACTAAAAAAGAATTTGACATATCAAATAATAATCCTGCTTGATTTAACGAGTTCAACGTAAGTGGTTCCATCATTAGATATTCTCTTTGACCAGAATACTGAAGAGAATTTCCCCTATTAATAGCCCCAACATCAAAATTTTCAATATCTTTATCTTCCTTTATTACGCATTGAGGTAATTTATAATCTGGAAATGGGAAATAAAATTTAACATTATTAAATCCTGATTCTTTAAGCATATTAGTTAATTCTTTTTTACTGAATGTTATTGGTGATTTTTCTGGATATCCATTTATCCCTGAGAAAAGCCTTCCATTATGATCTTCAGCACAACCTGCGAAATACTTTTCTCCCATTTTATTTTCTATTGCTAGTACAAAAATACCTTTCTCTGATAAATTATTATTTATTTTTTCTAGCATTTTTTTACAAACGTTTTCCGGCTCCTCCTTAGAATAAAACGGTAAATATTCTAATACTCCTAATAATGTTATCATATCATAATTATTTTCCGGGAAATTTTCGTTATTTAAATCATCTACAAACACTTTTACATTTTCATTTTTCTTATTTCTTTCTCTAAGAGCTTTCGCTCTACTTATACTACCTTCTATACAATGAACATTTTCAAATATATCTGCTAACCAATTTGTAGATGCCCCCATGCCTGCACCTAACTCAAGAGCCTTTCCTTTCTCTGTAATTAATTCTTCTATCGAGTGTAACAGATTAGTTCTTACTTGTGTAAGATGATATTCACTTGCCCAATCTTTTATATATTTTCCTAACTCAACTGGATATGACGAAATGCACTCTTCTCTCTTAAATACCTCATAAATATAATTTTCACTACCATCACTATAATCAACATAATTATAATTTCTTCCTACAAATACTTTATAATCAGCATTATATTTATACTTAGAATTATACTTAATTTCTATATTATTATTTTTTAATGCTTTTTCATATTCTTTACAAAACCATTTATATGTATCATCTAAATATGTCCACGGTAAAATTTTCTCAATATTTTCATATATTTTAAGAATGTCTTGTATTATATTGCATTGACATAATTCAATACACAAATTAATATATTCATTTATTTCTTCTTTAAGTAAAGACGGAATAAACTTTTTTCTTTTATTTATTATAAATTCATTTTCTATTACTCCTATATTATTAAAAACAATTGCATTTACAATAAATTTAAATTTATATAATAACTCATATGAATTATTAACTACACTATTTTTATTTAATGCACTTTTTTTAAATAACATAGTTGATAAATTACCAAACAAATTTTCATTTTCATTAACACAAAATTTTAGAAACTCTTTCCCATCAAAAACACAATTACTAGCTTTATTATACTTTTTCAAAATATTATCGCTTAAAACATTATTATTTTCATCTCTTTTTTTTCTTTGACAAAACAAAACATCTATTGAATTATGTTGAATCATATAATTTAACATATACTCTATTTTATTATTTATGCAATAATCGTCGTTTTCTAAAAATGTAATATAATTGCCAGAACAACTATTTATTACATCAATAAGACCAGCATACTTATCTTCTTCATTTCTCCATTTATAATTAATTACATTTGGTATATAACATTCATTTTCATTTATACTAATCATTTCAATCTTACTATAACTTTGGTTATTTATAAATGATTGTATAGTTTCATCTGAACAATCAACTGCAATTACAGATACTTTAGGATAGAATTGTTCTTGATACTCATTTATAAACAACTTTCTTTCCATATCATAATTATTAGTACTAACTATACCACAATCATGTAATACCCAAGGAGTTACTTGTTGTGGTATCGCAATTATGTATCCTCTTTTTTCAAACTCAATACATTGAGACAAATCATAAAAATGCCATCCTTTAAATTTGCTTTCATTCCACGGAATATCATATTGAGTAACCATGATTAATCCGTCAATTGCGTCTACCTCTTCAAATCTTGAATTAACATCTTTAAATTTAAGTTCATTCATAATACTATTGCTATTTTCAAAAACTTTACCATATTTATCATTTGATTCCCACCATATTCCGCTAAGTGGTATGCTCTTTGCTCCTACAACTCCGAGCATACCTACCTTGTCATTTCTTTCAAAAATAACCAATATATCTAATATAAAATTTTTATTTACAATTAATGTATCTTGATGTAAATAAACTTTAATTTTAGCATTACTACTATTCATTGCTTGATTATATCCTGATGTCATGCTTTTAGCATTCCTTACTGCTATTTTTTCTTTAGTAATTCCATCCGGTATGTATAAACTATCAATATATTTAATACATTCCTCATATCTTTCTTCATCATTTACGCATGTTATAAAGGCTATACTATTTTCCATACAACTCTATTCTCCAATCATTTCTTTTAATTCTTCAATGTTATTATTGGTTGTTTCTAATTTATTTAAGTATTCTATCGCTAATTCTTTTTCTCCAATAATATTTAATACATACGCAATATTATAATTAGTATCTAAATCTTGTGGTGAAATTTCGTACGCTTTGGTTAATAATGGAATTACCTTATCTAACAATTCATTTTCAAAGCATTTAATAGCTATTAAATTTAGCATATCTATTTTATTTATTATATCTTTATCTATAACATCCAATATAATATTTTCATCAATTAAATTCGATTTTAAATACTGAATAATATCTTCTATACTTTTTTCCACATCAATTTCAAATTCTATTCTTCTAATTAAAAGTGAACATCTTCTTTTATTTTTTTCATTTTGATCACATTTCTTTTTAACTCTTATCAAATATTGATACGTCTCAAATTCGTCTTTAATAGACATATCACTTAGTTTGCTTATTTCTTCAATAAATTTCCTATCTTCATCATTAATGTATCCTTTCATTGATCCAACAGAAATATTTTCGTATCCACAATCACAAAATATTTTTACTATTTCATTTTTAGTAAACAACTTCATATTAGTTCTATTTAGCAATTCATCTCCTTCATAGCTCGTGCTTCCATTAATTAATCCCTTAATTAATGAATAATTGTTTGCATTTAATATACTTACTAATATATATCCATCAGATTTCAAATATCTTTTCATAACTTTCAAAACATGTTCTAGATTATAACTTTGTTCAAATACATCTGAAAATATTATGTAATCAAAATATTCATCTTCATAATTTATTTTATCTTCTTTTATTTTTTCAGCAGAAATTTGTGCATTTTTTCTTGCTAATATTGAAGCATTTTCGTTAAATTCTATTCCATATAAATTGCTATTAGGATATTTATCCTTAATAGCCAACAATGTAGCTCCTGTTCCACATCCTATTTGAAGTATATTTATAGGCTCATTATATTTTTTATCCATTAGCCCTATTAGATCATAACGTATACTATTATAGTGCTCACTTCTAAATCCCCACTTTTCCATAAATTTATCAGAGTTTATTTTTAATATATCTGTATATTTTTCTGAATTTTCTTTAAAACTGATACTTCCAAAATGATGAATGTAACTATCTTTACATAAAAGTAACTTATAACCTTCCATTATTATTCTCAAACTAATATCATCATCTTCAAAGTTTCCAGGAGTAAATCTCTCATCAAGCAATCCAACTTTATCCAAAACGCATCTCTTAATAAGCAAAGCAAAACCAACTAATTTAATTCTCTCTTCGTAAGAATTTTCGTTTGTTATATTGTTTTTCAATGAAAAATTTATATATCCATCAAAATCGTCATAGCATTCATTAATTTGTTGATAATATGAAACACTGTTACTTATAGATCCAGTTGCTCCTATTTCTTCACTTGAATACAATCCCATTCTTAAATTAAATATCGAATTAGGCATAATAACAGTATCATTATTCAAAAGAAAAATGTCATTATCTCTTTTAGCAACTCCAATCCCCTGATTGCAACCAATCGGAAAACCTTTATTCTCTTCATTCAATATATATTTTATTCCTTCTTGCTCTTTTATCCATTCTGCTGTTCCATCTGTAGAATTATTATCTACTATAATAATTTCACAATTATCATACCCATTATATTTTTTAATACTATTTATACAAACTTTCGTATATTCTAGATTATTATAAGTTAAAATAACAATTGAATAATTTTTTACTGTAATATTTACATTAGCTTTCAAATTATTTATTGCATCTATTATTATTTTTGCATTTTCTTCACTACTTGAACAAGTTAATGCATGTTCATAACACAAATATGCCCTATTATATTCCTTTTTCATTTCATAAATATTACCCATGGTAAAATATAAATCACTATTAAATATATTCACTTCAAGTCCAGATTTAATACAATTAATTGCTTTCCCATAATCGCCACTATACATATTTATTATAGCTTCCATACTTGCTATTTCATCGTCATATCCAATATTATTTTTATACAATTCTATTGCTTCATTTGCATCTTCTACTAGACCCTCTTCTATGTATTTTTGAATTTGAACTTTTATTTCTTCACTATTCATCCCAATTGCTCCTTGCTGATTAATACATCTCATATTTTTTCTTGATTTTCCAATCGGCATTGCTCTAAAAACATTTTCTTATTCTTATAACGTAAATTATGCTGATATACTTTTGCTAATTATATTATTCCATTCTCTTAATAACGGTAAAACTTTTTCATCTAATACCTTATATCCTTCATCTATACTGCCTTCATTAAAAAATATTATCAATTCACTTTTATATTCATCCATTGTTCTTTCATCCATATTTTTCTTTTGAACATCTTTGGTTAATCTAGCAATTTCAATAATCCATTCTATTCCTTCAACTATATGTGAAAGCAAATTATTTGCTTCTTCCTCTCTGTCTTCTTTTATATAATTAAAATACATATCAATACCATTTATTAATTTTAATATATAATTATCCGCTGTTTGTAGTCCTTCAAGTTGTTGTTCAATAAACGTTTTTTCCATTTTAATCCCTCACTATATATTATTTATTAGTTTAATAACTTCATCATCTGGTCCATTTAATACCAATTCTTCTAAACATTCTTTCGCTTCTTTATCTTTATTTAATAATCTTAATAATTTATATTTTAAATTCATTAGATTAAAATCAAATTTCACTAATGCTAACGCCTCCTCAATAGTATCATTTGCTTCATTAAATTTCTTTTCATCTATAAGATAATTTATGTTTCTTATTAATTCTGGTAAAAATTCTTTAAAACTCGTATTAACTTCTATGGTTTTATCTTCTATTATTATTTTTATATAATCAATAAATCTTTTATCTATATGTAATATTTCTTTTAATCTCCTAATATATTGAATAGTATCTATAAATCTATAACTTAATGCGTTCTTTAATTCTATAATAAACCTTTCTTCATCTGTAAGTACCCATAATTTTTTTTCTATGGTTTCTCTATTGTAATTTTTTACAATAGAAAAATACTTTTCATATATAAAACTTAAGAACACATTCTTCTTTTGGTCATTTGGAAGATTTCCTCCAAGCATAAGTGCTTTTAACATTACTGCTTTTAAATTATAATCTAGCATTTCAGAATTATATTTTCTTAATTCTTTTAATAATATTTCATTAAAATCATAGTAAGTGTTGCATAAATTTATCATTATATTTTCCAATGCGTCTTTCCCATATTTGCACAAAAATTTTATTTCACTCATATCATATTTAAGTAAATAATAAACATATATTGAGTATGGCTTTTTATCTTCTTCAATTATTTTTTTTATTTGATTTACTTGATTTTCATTTAAATTATTATTTTCTTTATAATACTTTATCAAGCTCACTATTTTATATATAGTGCCTTGCGTATTTCTAGTCAAAATATCTTCAAGCTCATCCATTGATAATTCTGTTTGAATGTATAATAATATATTTTCATAGTTATACTTATTAAGAAACTCTTCCACGACAAATATTTCATCCCATAGTTTACCTTCTACAATTATTCTAAGAATAAAATGTGCTTTATTCTCTAATAATTCTTTATTACTAACCTTCAGCAAGGTAACTAATGCTTTTTTATAGTTTTTTTCTTTAAAATAACAAACAGCTAAATTATATATAATCGTATCTTTATATTCTCTTGTAAGTATGCTTAATGTGTTGGTTATTTGTATGTTATTTTCACACAATTCTTTATGGCAATACAAATATTTTTTATATGCTTCTATAGCTTCATCATACCTATTTAAATTGAAGCATGCCGTTCCTAAATAAAAATAAAAATCCAAAAAATTATCGCAATGTTTTAAAGCTTCTTTTGCTTTAAGTATGAGTTCCTCGTAATTTTTCATGTTATATAAAAGATGACAATATCTATTTAGAACATATATATACGTTCCAATATCGCTTTTAGCTTTATCATATGCTATTTTTACATATTTCATAGCCTCACTTACATCCTTATGCATTGCATAAGACGTAGAAATTTGAAACAATATATATATATTCATGCTTTCAGAATTTTTTTTATTCTCAAGTTGCTTAAAAAGCAATTCCAAATTTCTTTTAAATTTATATTCCATTAAATCATAATCATTATTATCATATCCGTAATGTACAACTCTTATATTAGTATATAAAATCGGCAACTCATGTTTAGGTTGTTCATGTATAATCCCTTCATATTTAACTGTATTATTTTTAAACAGCCTAATTAATGTTGTTATAAATCCATTATTTATAGAATTCTCTATATCCTTATTAAAATTAGCTATTTGAATGTATGCAGATTTATATCCATTAATTTTATTACTATTAAGCAATTTTCCTAAAGTTTCAACATCATATAGATATTCATCTGCATCAAGTACTAACACCCATTCTCCTGTGCAATACTCAAGCGATATATTTCTCATATCAGCAAAATTATTATTCCATTTATGAAAATAAACTTTATCTGTATATTTTTTAGCTATATCTATGGTTTTATCTTCAGAACCTGTATCTACAATAATTATTTCAGTATTTATATATTTATTTAATTCTTTTAAAGGCTTTAATGTTCTCTCTAAATTCTTCTCTTCATTCTTAACTATCATTGCAATACTAAGCTTCATAATTTTCGCTCCTAAATTAAATTTAATCTTATAGTTTTTTATCGACCTTTATTCAAATTACTTGAGATAAATATGTCAATTAATAGTTTTTAGTGCTATTTAGAGCAAAATAAAAAGAAGTCATAAAATGACTTCTTTTTATTTTCATTAAGTATTATCTTAATAAGTTTAATACACCTTGAGGTGCTTGGTTAGCTTGTGATAACATAGATTGAGCAGCTTGTTGTAAGATGTTATTCTTACTGAAGTTCATCATTTCCTTAGCCATATCTACGTCTCTAACTCTTGATTCTGCAGCTTGTAAGTTTTCAGATGCATTATCTAAGTTAGATATAGTATGTTCTAATCTGTTTTGGTATGCTCCAAGTTTTGATCTTTGAGTTGAAACATCTTTAATAGCTTTGTTAATTCTATCAATAGATGTTCTAGCAAAAGTATTACTTGATACATTTATAGATGCTGCAGAAATTCCTAAAGAAGCAGAATCCATCTTATTAATTTTGATTTCTAATGCTAAATCTGTTGAACTGTTAGAACCTATTTGAAGTACAGCACCTGAAACTCCACCACCACTTAAAGAACCATCTAAAAGATTCTTTTCATTGAATTGAGTTGTTTTAGCAATTCTATCAACTTCAGTTTGTAATGAATTTAATTCATCTTTTATTGCACTTCTATCAACTGTAACGTTAGTATCGTTAGCAGCTTGTACAGCTAATTCTCTCATTCTTTGAAGAATTGAGTGAGTTTCATTTAAAGAACCTTCAGCTGTTTGGATTAATGAGATACCATCTTGAGCATTTCTTGAAGCTTGATCAAGACCTCTGATTTGAGCTCTCATCTTTTCAGAAATTGAAAGACCAGCAGCGTCATCTCCAGCTCTGTTTATTCTTAAACCTGAGCTTAATTTTTCCATTGATTTTGCAGCATTTCCTGTGTTGATTCCCATATTTCTATGAGCATTCATTGCGTTAAGATTGTGATTAATTATCATTTTATATTCCTCCTTGATTTTACGCCTACACTTCCATGTGTACTGGCAGTTTTTTATTTTTAAAAGTCTTTTCAGACTATTAAAGCTAGATTAACTGTTAACATTTAACTTGCTCTACTTCTTTTTTCGATATGTGTACGGAATACTTTATACCTTTTATAAAACTTTTTTTATATTTCTTTACTCAAGTAGACAGATCTTGAATTTATATTATTATACGATTTATTTGCTTCTTTTCTCTTACCAATTCTTGTCATTTCACTTTTCACATCATTCATGCTTTTTTCAAGTTTCAATTTCATGTCTTCATCAATTTTAAATAAATCATATTTTTCATACAATTCCTTTAGAACTACCTTATCTTCGCTTTTTATTGTTATTTCTTCTAATATCACACTACGTTTTTCAAATTCACCGTCTAGCTGCTCCACAAGATCATCGTCTAATATTCGCATAATATTTAGTGAAATTTCCCTATATTCTTGAAATAATTCTTCTAAACTCATAAATAAGCCTCATATTCTTTTATTTTTAGCCCATTTGGGATTGGAATTTAGACATTTGACTATTCATATTATTCATTGCTTTTTCTAATGCAGCAAACTTTTTATAATATCTGTCTTGTGCATCATTTAATTTATCTGTAAGAGTCGTAATAGACCTTACTTTTCCATATATTTGGTCAGGTAATGTATTTTTACTTGAATATCCTGTGATACTAAAATCATATTGTTTATTTGCATATATGTTCAAAATACCTTTAACTGTTGATGTTCCATCTTTACCTACTCCTGGATCTCCTGCATAATTTCTTATTATATTATCCATTCTTGTAAAAATACCATCTTCATAGTACTTTTTAGAGCCAACATATTTATTCTCAACCCCATTTGAATCAGTTCCTAGCTTTGCACCAGATTTCCCAATAAACATTTTTGTAAAATCTTCTATATGGTTAGATATAACATCTTTTAATTTTGCTTCATCTTTTATTTGAATTTTGCCTAAATCTGAAATATCTGAAGAAGTATCTATTCCTATTGAATTAGTAGCCAAACTTCCTACACGTAAAGGATTCTTATTTATATCAGCTTGATCATATACGCTTGTACCATTATCCTCAAACTTAGTAAATACGGTATCACTAAAAGCTGATTTCAAATCGCCTAAAATGTTTTGTAAATTTTCATCATTCTTAAGCAAACCTTGTTTAGCTTTAGTTTCCCAGTTTTTGATATCATCGTCCTTCATATCTTTCTTTTGCTCATCTGTTAATGGCTTAACACTAAATTGCTTCTTTTCTGTAAGTTTTCCTTGAATTTTATCAATTAAATTATTATAATCATCTTTAAATTTTTTAAGATTGTCAACAATTGCATCTACATTGTTTTTTGTTACAGTTACATTAGAAACCCCTGTACTCTTTAGATTATATGCTACACCATTAGCTGTGAACTGATTACTAGTTTGTGAAATAGGTTCTGTTCTTCCATCCGGATAAGTTAGTTTAAATGCTGCATTTTGACCTTTTACTTCTGAATATGATCCGCTTAATCCTAAATCAGTTATAGAACCAGTACCTGTTAAATTACTTGGAGTAATTTCTAATGCCAATGTAGATGTATCACCTGATTTATTTGAAAAAACAAATTTATGTGAAAGATCATCAAATGAAGCTGTTACTCCTTTTGCTTTAATATTGCTATCACTATTAATAGCATTTACAATATCTTGTACTGTTTTGCCAGAAACATCTGAAATATTTACATCTGTTGATGTAGCCGCTTTATCAATTGTAAATTCAAATTTAAGACTTCCACCTGTAATACCCACATCTGACAATTTAGTGTTAGAACTAACTCCTGTTTTTGAGACTCCTTGCAACAATGCTGGCTGTGCTAATGTTGTTACATCTATTTTGTAGTTCCCATCCTGTGCTGTTGAAGAAGCTGTAAATCCAACCGTACTTTCATTACTATTCGTGACTTTTGTGGGATTAAATGTACTACTTCCTAAAATATATTTACTTGAAGTTTGATCAAAATAATCCTGCAACCCTTTGACATCTTTTATGATATCCCTATACATATCTTGTTTCCATTGTGCTATTTGTTGTTCTTGATTTGTCTTATCAATTTTATTTTGAATATTTGCTGTCATAGCTTTTACCATTGAATCTGTATCCATACCACTTGCCATACCAGTTATTCTCATGGTATTAGTTGCTCTTGTGACTGACATATTTAACACCTCTTTCTTTTACATTATTATTTTTCTATATTATTGACCTTTTCTAGCCTTTTTTTCTGCTGCATACCAAATATCTCTAACATCTTCAATAAGTGGCATGACTTCATCCATTATTGCTACGTCTTTCTTCATATTAGCTTCAAACAATTTTTCATTTATAAATCTATATACAGCAAACATATTTTCTGCCCATTTCCCTGCACTTGTATCCAATGTTGCCATAAGTTCTATAAATATATCCTCAGTTTTCACCACATTTTCATGAGCCTTTTTTATATCTTTATCTAGCATAGCTTGTCTTGCTATCTTTGCAAATTTTACTGCTCCGTCTACTAACATTAATAATAACTGCTCTTTAGATGCATAATTAACACTATTGTTTTTATAGACATTGTAACCGTTAGCGTACATAAGTTTCCTCCTATTTTTTTACATCCAATTTTATTCCTCTGTAATTTTCTTCATCTAGAACTTGTTCTTTTTGAACTTCTATTTCCATTACATTTTCTTCGTACTTCACACCATCTATTGTATAGAATCTTTTATCCTCTTGATTTTTAGTATTCTTTTTATTTTCACCTTTATTTTTATTCTCGTCCTCTTTAAGATCTTTCTTTATAGATACTTTTTTATTTTCATGAATTTTATCACTTTTTATTTGTTCTTGCATCCTTTTTCTTATGTCTGTATCTATTTTATTCAATCTATATTCCATACAAATCTGCTCCTTAAAATCAAGCTTTTTTATCTATTAAACCAACTTGCTTACACATACTTGCAATCATATCTAATATTTTTTCTGATGGTATCTCCATTATTACATCTTTAGTATTATCATCTACTATTTTTATCATAACAACCTTTAAATCTTTATGCACACTATATTCTGCATGTACTGGTTCATCTTCTAAAAAGTTATTTAATTTTTTTAAAGCTTTATCTAATTCCTCTTTACTTGCATTTTTCGTTTTACTATTTTTATATTCATCATTGTATTTTGCTTTTTCTAATGTATCACTCTTTTTATTAGTTGTCTCTTGAACATTATCTATTCTATAAGAAATACTATTGTTTGTTTGCAATACTGGATTAACTTCCATTAAATTAACCTCCCTTATATTTACAATCATAAATACTAATATTATTTTTTTATATTTTTGAGATATTCTAAATTCACCTTCATGGCTTCTTTATTTTCATTTTTTATTTCTTCGTAAAGTTCTTTTCTTAATATAGTAACATCTTTCGGTGCATCTATTCCAAGCTTTACACTTCCATCTTCCAATTTTGATATAGTTATTTCTATATCATCTCCAATCATAAAAGATTGACCTTTTTTTCTAGTTATAATGAGCACTTCTTAATCACTCCTTTAGTAAAGGATGTTTTACTTTATATTTTGAATCATCAATTACAATTTGCTCTCCCAAATTCAATTTCGTATTTATTACTATAGGAGCTTTCAAATTTGTAGTTATTCTTTTAGGATCAGAATCTAATGTTACTGTTGTTAACAATAATACATCTATCTCATTATCTATCTTTAATCTTTTTTGTATTTCTTTTGACAAATTCACTTCATACTCATTACAAACTTCAAATGGAGATGTTAATATTAACCCCACTTCATCATCTTCTAATGCTTGAAGCAATTTGAATGGCTGATATTCTTCTAATTCCACAAGTATAAATTTCTCTATATTATCAAATCCTAAAATACCTTTCTTTAAAATGATGATATCTTTTTCGTCATATTCTAGTTTGCCATGTATCTTTGAAATAAATACCATACTTTTATCTCCTATCTTATATAATCCATTAATGTTGTAGGTAATATTTTACCACTCACTTGAAGTGATGCCATATAAACCGTCTGCATTATTGAATAATTCATCATTGTTTCAGTAAAATCAATATCTTCTGTTTTTGATAATATATCTTTCATATTTAGGTTTTCATCTTCATTCTTAGATTGTGCATCTTCCATTCTATTAGTCATGGCACCTACTTCTGATCTTTTTTCAAGTAAGTTTTGAATTATTGAATCTACTTGACCTAAAAGAGGACCTGTCAGCATTTGTTGCCCTGGTGTTCCCGAAAAAGATGTTGGATTAGTTGCTGGATCATCAAGATTTTTTATGATTCCATTTAAAATATCCGAAACATTTTGGGAATTTCCACTTTTATCTTTATACTCCAATATATCTACAGCTGTTTTGTTGTAATCTATCAAAACACCTTGGGATACTTCAACATTTAATGGTGAATTAATCTGATCATAAGCCACCTTACCTGTTCCAGTAGTAGTATCTGCAATTGCCGCTCCATTTTTATCTGCATATTTTATTGTTCCGTCTGTATCAACCACAACTGGTTTAGATGTACTTTTAGTCCCTCCAAATATATAAGCTCCATCAAAATTAGTATTTAATATTTGAGCTAATTGATTAACTTTTTCTTTCATTTCATCCTGAATTGCTTTTCTTTCATTTGGCCCATAACCTCCATCACCTGCAGTTAGTAAAAGTGTTCTTATTCTTCCAAAAACATTTCCTGCTTGATTAAGTGCTGTATCTGTAGTATCAAGCCAGTTAGAAATATCTTTTATATTTTCATTAAATTGTTTATTTGAATCTATTTCTGTATATAATTGCATAGTTCTAGATGCTTTATATGGGTCATCAGAGGGTCTATTTATTGCTTTACCAGATGCCAACTGAGATTGCAATGTTCTCATATTCGTTAAATTTCTATTAGCATTGGTAAGATAATTTCTTGATAACATAGCATTTGTTATTCTTCCCATTAAATTCACTCCTCGCTTTTCTTAATGTATTTTATCTCTTAAGTCCATTAATTACAACATCCAGCAATTCATTAACTGTTGAAATTACCTTTGCACTTGCTTGATATGCATGTTGAAATTGTATTAAATTTGTCATTTCTTCATCTAATGAAACACCAGACTCTGCTTGTCTTTGATCTTCTAAATCTTTCAATATAGAATCTCTTTCACTATTTGTTCTTCTCGTAGCTTCCTGTGATTGAGTACCCAACTTACTAATCATATCCTTATAATATTGATCTATTGTCTTTCCATCATTGCTCTGTGTTATATTTATACCATCTGTTAAGGCAGCTCCACTTTGTGAAAAGAAGTCATCTCTATCTAACATACTAACATCATCCAATACGTTGGATATATTAAACTTTTTACTTATAAGATCTGCAATTGCTTGCGCTCTTTCGCCACTTCTTTCTCCACTTTTAGTGCTATCTGCTTCACAATTCAACAATGAAACATCTTTTATAATATCAGGATTTACTGTTATGTTTTTTGCATTGATTCCATCATCAGTAGATGCTGTACTTGTTGATTTTGATGAATTTATAAACAACATTGAGTACTTCTTTCCGTTTGCTGCTGGCGCCCCTGAAGTAGTACTTCCTGTTTGTATAGCATTTACTGAATAAGCAATGGATGCTGCTATCTTATTTAAATCTTTCATATAATCTTTTATCATATTTTGTGCAGATTGATTTCCAGCAATCTCACCTTTTATATTTTTAGGATCAACACTATTTACTGCTGTAGTCCCATTCTTATTTACTTCATATATTTTAAATAGTTTTTTATTTATATCATCTGCTGATGCTGTAGTGATTGCGTTACCTGACGCATCCGAAACCACACCATCTTTGTCCCCTATCAATATTCTATTTTGCATTAAAGAATCAGCTAAACTTTTTGCATTACTTGAAGTTGTAGTAACTTCAATTTGTTTTGGTGCTAAACTTGTATTTCCTAAAGGATAATATTCTATTGTTATTTTACCAGTAGGCACTGGTGGTGTAGCTGTTGACATTTCAACTTCCGCACTCTTAATATATGATAATCTTGTATACTTATCATCTGCTGGATTGCTATTAACTAAGTTATTTATAACATTCCCTGTTGCTTGGAAACCTTCTGCTTTTAAATTTATCGCTTCTTTATCTGCTCTTTCTACAGTTATTCCAAACATTTTTGATACTTTATCAATCAGATTATCCCTTGTATCCATTAAATCATTAGGACTTTGACCTATTGCAGCTACACCTGTGATTTGCTTATTTAATTCTCTTATCTGTTCTAGATAACTATTAACATTTTTAACATTATCCTGTAACAGTTCCTGAGCATCTGTAACTTTTTTTTCTAATTGAGTATAGGTATGATTTAACACATCTGCAATTGCAGATGCTTTTTGAAGTGCAACTGTTCTAGCTGATGATTTTTCAGGCGTTTTGGCAACTTCATGAAATGCTGAGTAAAACTCACCAAATAATTTTTGTAACCCTGTATCTGAAGGTTCTCCAAAGACACCTTCAACCTCTGTTAAAAAATTACTTTCCACATTGTAATTTCCAAGCTTCCCATTTTCATTTCTAAATTGATAATCAATAAAGTAACTTCTTATTCTTTGTATAGTTGTTACTTGTGCTCCAGTACCAACTTGTCCTGGACCAGATGTATCAAATCTTGACATTCCTCCAAATGGTTTTGTTGTCTCTATTACAGCTCTTTGTCTTGAATAACCTTCTGTATTTGCATTTGCTATATTATGAGATGTAGTATTTATAGCACTTTGATGTACATTTAATCCTCTTTTAGCAACGTTAAACGTGTCAAATAATCCTGACATTTATTTTTCCTGCCTTCCAAAATTCCAACTTCCATGTATTTAAATTTTTACATCCTTGATATAATTCTTTATCTTGATAAATTACCATATGAATTATATGTTTTTATGTCCCTATTAGGGTTAATTATATTTATCATTTTATTATTAAAAATTATTTGTTTTTTCAAAAACAATTCATTGGTTTCTTTTTGAAGTAATACTTCATTTAATGTATTTTGTATTTTCTCATAAGTTTGTTCTAATTTACTATCATTTGTTTTAACAAAAATTTCTTTTATACTTACGTCACCTGTTAATTTTCTTCTTTGTACTTCTTCATTTGCAATTCTTTTCCCACATTCATTAATCTTATCAACTAATCCTTCTAAACCAAAAACATCTTTGCTCATTATCATTTTATATTGAGTTTCTAACAATTCTAAAAGTTGGCTTAAATCCCTTTCTTGGTCCTGCATTAATTTAATAAGTTCATCTTTCATAACTATGCATTACTCTCCTTCATAGCATTCAATAAACTTTGAGCTGTTAATCTCGCATCAACCTTATATGTTCCGCTACTTATTTTATTTTTTATATCTGCAACTTTTTGTGCATTTCCAACTACTTCTCTTGAAGAATAAGATTTAAGACTTTTCCCAATATCTGAGATTTCTATCCTATCTACTTCTTTAGTTTTATCGACTTTACCTATAGCTTTATTCCTACTTGAATTATATGGATTAACGTATTGAGGTCTATTTATTCCATTAATACTCATGCTTCATCTCTCCATTCCTTACTCTACTATTATACTTATCGGACTTTTCCTCTATAAGTTTATAGAAAAAGTCTATAAAAATATAAAACCATTTTTTTGTTTTAAAACTTCTTTTACAAAATTCTAACCTTTTCAAATAAAAAAAATATAATACCTTTCTTAAATCTAATCTAAAAAAACGTTTCCTTCTGCTGAATATAGAAAGATACTTACATAATAATCTTATCGTCTAAAAATAATCAAAAAGTCCACGATGCAATAAGCTTTTCATCTTCACCTAATACGTATTCTCCTTCCTTAAAAGAAACACTTTCCTCTTCTCCCATTTCTTCTTCATCCGTCATTTCAATCACATATTCTTTCTTTGTTGCTGTCCTTTTATTTTTCTTTTTTTCAAAACATATAGGTATGCTATTCTGTAATATATTTTCATTAATTTCTCCATTCAGATTTTTTTCTTTATTATTTTGACTAAGATCATTTTCCAAATCATTTTTATACTCATTTATCATGTGAGTATTTTCATTTCCAACTACACTATTTTCAAATACTTTATCTTTATTTTCCTCTTCTGTTTTTTCCATTTCCTTATTAGGAATTTGCTCAGTAATAATTCCAGCACCTGTTGCTTTTATATTTTTTCCAATCACTTCTCTATCTTCTAATTTCACCTTTTTCTCCACCTTAATATTTTGATGTTTTACAAAACTCTTTACTCTATAAACATTGTCTTCTGAAACCTCAATCATTTTTAATTCTATCAATAAATCTAAAGCTGTTTTAACTAATGCAGTATCTCTATTAAACTCTATCGCTAGAGTTTCTATTGTATATGGAATATCTCTTGCCATATATAAATAACCTTCACAGTCAGCCTTTCCAGCTAATATAATACTTCTAGCAAAAAAATAATGAATAAAATCTCTTTCTGGTCTTTGATCTATTATTTTAGTTTTTGTATCGTCGTAAATGTCTAATTTAAATTTTACATATCTTCTTTCTCTCATACTTCCATCATACTCCTTCAAATAATTATAGTAGATTGCTCTTTATCTAGGTCATAAGTTCCTTATTGCAGCATAGCTGCTTTATTTATAGGTGCATATCTTCTTTCTCTCATACTTCCATCATACCCTTTCATTATTTAATTTTTTATCTATATGGTATATATGGTAAATATATGTTTTTATAAACACTATTACATAAAATAAAGAAATTTTTTTCTATCAAAATACTACATTATTCTATTCTATGTAGATTTTTATGAAAAACATAAAAGCTTAGTGCTAAAAACACTAAGCTAATTCTATAAATTTAATACCGTTATTTCTAAGTATTTCTTCAACATGATCCTGTTGTTTTAAAACCCATCGATTAACATCCGCCAAATTATTTCCATTTGTATTTCTTATATATTCAATATATTTTTGACTAATCTTATCTAAAAATTTTTTATCTAATTTATCATAAAATACAAATTTTACATTTAACCTCTTTAATTCACGCACTATAAATCTTAACTTGCTTTCTAAAGTTTCTCCATACCCTAACGAGCACTCTAAGTCATCTCTATATTTTGATGACGCAAATAGAGATAAACCATTATCATATAATCTATAAAATTGTAAAATTTCATTTGACTTATAAAATGAAAAATTAGTATAGTTACGATCCATTTGTCTTGTAATTACATCAAATAATCCCATTCTTAATACATCGATCTTTGTTTTATTCGGACTAGGAATTTTCACAAAAGCTTTATAGAAATCCTCAAAACTACCTTGCTCTAACCCTATTAATATATTGGCTGGAATTAAATCTTTTGTTTCATCTATAATTGAAAAGCATAATCCATTAGGTAGCATACCCGCTGGTGAACATTCAATCCCCAATCTCATTGCTATTTCATAAGTTAATTCTTCTGCAATATTATCATAGGAATTATTTTGCAATCTTTCTTTAACTACACATAAATTCCCCTTTAGTCTTGCTAAATCTTTATTGCATGCACCATCAATATTTAATTTAGTCTTTGTTGCATTTAATTTTATTGAATCAAAATTATGATTTATTATTTTTCCATCATCAATCATTATTGATGCCCATGGTGAAAATTCTTCATAATCTTCATCTTCACTAAATGCAAGCCATAATTTATCCTTAACATTTACTGCTCTAGTTCTTACAAATATTTCCCAATACAAATCTTCATAATCTTCGGTAAGATCAAGTGATGCTATAAATGAATTAAAACCAACTTGACTCACTGGTCTTATTCTGCTTTTTATCCACTTCTCAACTTCATCTTTATTCATTATATTCTTATTTCTTCTATCGAAAAACAAATCTAAATTTATGATTTCCATAGTTCTATTATCTATATCAATTTCAGATACTATTTTGTCATAATATTTTAAGTAGTAATATCTGCTCATTGCTATCACCTCATTTAATTTTTATTCATATATATTCAAAATATCCTACTATCTTCTAAAACATACATAGGATCAACAGTGTGATATACCTTATAATTTCTGAGTAAATGTTCAATTCCAACTGTTCCAAATATTTTAGCAATTTCTTTTCCTGACAAATTAGCTCTATTGCTCCAAGCTTGAAGACAATATCCTAACCAATACATTCTTTCTTTTTCATATTCTATTTCATCTTCTACATAAACTCTGCTCTTAACTTTATTTTCTTCCATGAATTCTTCAAAATAATAATATTGGCTTTGGGAATACCACTGTGGCTTGAATATTTCTATTCCTTCTTTATATTCACTATTTAAAGCTTTTAATGTAAAATCTATTTCATCCATACTATATTCTACTGCTAATTGAAAGAATTTTGCTAAATGTCTACAAGCCATTGTCTGCTCATTCATCTAAATCTTCTCCCCCTAATTCATCTAGTTCACTTCTCTTTTAGTTTTATTATTTCTAATTATTGCTTTTATTATATATCATATATATAGAAAAACAAAGCACACCATTGTGCCAATGAATTAAATACAATAAAAAAACCCCCTTACGGGAGTTCTTTATTGCATTCTTTTTATTCTTTCGACGCTGCTTACTATATTAGTTATTCTTATTCCAAAGTTTTCATCAACAACAACAACTTCTCCAAGTGCTATTTGTTTTCCATTAACTAATATTTCAACTGGCTCTTCAGCAAGCTTATCTAATTCTATTAATGAACCTGTTCCTAAATTTAAAATATCTTGAATGCTCTTTTTCGTTCTTCCAAGCACTACTGATATGTCTAAAGGAACATCAAGAATTAAATCTATATTCTTGATTGGTGGAACACTGCTTTGAGGCATTAATTGATCAAATGCCGCTGTATGAACCTCCACAGGCTGTTGCATCCTTTGCATTGGCTGTTCATAATAAGCCGGTTGTTGTTGATATTGCATTGGCTGCTGATACTGTGGTTCTGGTTGATATTGCATTGGTTGTTGATATTGTTGTTGTTCCATTCTAGATGGTTCAGGTGTTTGATTTATTTCTTTATTAGAAATTGGCTGCGCTTTTTCACCTTGAGACTGAGCTGGTGCTTCAACCTTATCTTCACCTGTCATTATTGCCACAATATTCTTAGCCGTTTCGATTGGGAATATTTGCATAATATTACTATCCACAATATCTCCAATAGTCATTCTAAACGAAACTCTAACTATAGGTTGATCTTCTGGTATTGCATCCGAAATTGGTATTGCTCCATCTTCTACTATTTTTGATGAAGGTGGTGATATATCTACTTTTCTACCAAACATAGTCGCCATTGATGTTGCAGCAGATCCTATCATTTGGTTCATAGCTTCTGATACTGCACTAATTTCTATTTCAGATATTTCATGAGAATCATTTACATTTCCATCTCCACCCATCATAAGGTTAGAAATAACTAATCCATCTGAAATTTTTATAATTAATATATTTCTGCCTATTATACCAGCAACATATTCAATATCTAAAACAATATTAGGTGTCTCAAAACTTTCTTTTATTTCCCTTAATGTTGTTACCGTAACCACTGGTGTAGTTATGTTAACTTGTTGATTTATAAGCTGATATAATGCTGTTGATGCTGACCCCATTGATATATTTCCAATTTCTCCTAACAGGTCTTTATCAAGATCAGTTATAAGCTCTGCATTGTTATTATCATCAGCTGATGAATTCTGACTTTCACTAGCTGATGCATCTTTACTATCACCAGATGATAAATCTTCACCTGACAATAATGCATTTATCTCTTCTTGTGATAAAAAATTATTGCTCATACCCATTCACTTCCTTATCTGTTATATCCAAAATAACAACACCCATTTTCTTTCCTGCTATACCTGGTTTAGCATAGTAGCATTCTTCATTACCTACATACACTTTTACTGGGGATGAACTCTTAGTGTCAAGTTTAATTACATCACCTACTGTTAATTTTAAGAAATCATCTACTGTCAAGCTAGCCTGTCCGAGTTCAGCTATAACTTCAACATCAACTTTATTAATGCCTTTTTCCAGCTTTTCTCTAGATTCCGCTAGCAAACTTTCATCATCACTTCTAAATGCATACTGTACTACTAATTTATCCAATATCTTTTCAACACTTAAATAAGGAAGACACATATTAATAAATGTACTTTTCTTATTCATTTCTACAGAGAATGTTATCAATGCTACTGGATCATTTGGTGCCATTGTTTGATTTACTGCTGGATTTGTTTCAATTGTTTCAACTTCTGGCTCTACATCTAATATAGAATCCCAAGCCAGCTTTAAATTATTAATCATTCCAGTTGTTACTTGTTTCATTATGTTTTTATCTATATCTGTAAATTCTTTTGTTTCTACTTTTCTATCTCCTTTTCCACCAAGTAACACATCTATTACCTGAAGTGAAAACTGAGGATTTGTCTCAAACAATATTGTACCTGTTAAAGGAGGCATTTTAAATATTGTCATAATCGTAGGGTTTTGCACAGAATGAATAAATTCCTCATAAGTTATCTGCTCTACAGTTTCTATCTTTACTTTAACATTTTGTCTTGTTTGACCAGTTAAATAATTGGAAATGATTCTCGCATAATTATCATGAATCAATTCAAGAGTCCTTATATGCTCTTTAGAGAATTTTTGAGGACTTCTAAAATCATAGAGCTTAACCTTATGTTTTTCCTCATCTTTACCAACTTCCTCTGATTCAATTTCCCCTGTAGATAAAGCAGATAATAAGGCATCTATTTCACTTTGCGATAAGACATCTGCCATTATTATTCCCTCATTTCAATAATTAATTTAACAACTTATCTATATCTATTATCGTAAGAAGCTTCTCATCATAATTTAATATACCTTTAACATATGGCTGAACCTTATTAGATTCTTTATCCACTTTTTGTATAGTTTTTTCATCAATATCCAAAACTTCTTCAACTTCATCTACCGATATTCCTATTTCCTCATCTTCAACCGTTAAAATTATAATATTATTTTGTTCTTTTCCTGAGTTTACATCTAATAATAAATTTATGTCAACAAGAGATTTAATACTACCACGTAAATTTATCAAACCTTTTATATAGCTTGGAGCTTTAGGCACTTTTGTAATTCCCATAGTATCATTTATACTTTGAACTCTATCTGTTTCTACAGCAAAATGTTCTTCTCCCAATTTGAATACTACTATTTGCATCTTCTTAACCTCCCCTTTTTTTCAGTTAACACTTATCAGTTTACAGTCAACAGTTAATGATTAAATTCCTTCGGAATTTATTAAAACGTAACTTTATGTGATTTAATAATTTTTTTCTTAACTTAATATCTTAACAGTTAACTGTTAATTTCAAACTGTTAACTGTTAATTGTTAACTGTTAACTGACTATTATCCTACTACTTTTTTTATAGCTTCTAAAACTCTATCTGCTTGGAATGGTTTTACTATAAAATCCTTAGCACCTGCTCTTATTGCATCCATAACCATTGATTGTTGTCCCATTGCTGAACACATAATCACTTTAGCCTCTGGGTCAAATGCTTTAATTTGTTTAACAGCCTCAATACCATCCATATCAGGCATTGTAATATCCATCGTAACTACATCTGGTTTTTCTTTTTTATACATGTCCACAGCTACTAGTCCATTATTTGCTTCTCCAACTATTTCAAAATCATTTTTTTCCAAAATATCCTTTATCATCATTCTCATAAATGCTGCATCGTCTACGATTAAAACTTTAGCCATATAAATTTACCTCCAAAAATTTAATTTATTCCTATAGATTTCAATATTTTTTCAAGTGAACCAGGCATAGGTATATAATAAAAATGCCCGCCTATGTTTTCTTCTGTATCATCATCTAAAAATACAGTTTCAATATCTAATATATATTCGTCATATTGATTAGATTCTATAAATGTAGTTGTGAGTATTGCGCCTAACATATCATATGAAGTAGCTGGCACTGATGGTAAAATAGCAAGATTAGTTAATTGAGCTATAGAATTCATGTACGCTGCTGATATTATATTACCTATTTCACACAATACAGAACTGCCCATTTCACTTTCAGGAGACTGTTTACTTCCAGCTAATTTTTTTATTATATTCTCAGCTATATCATTTTCAAATACAAGCAGAATATTTCCTGCAATATCTCCAAGTACTCTTACGACAGTTCCTGCAACTTCTGTTTCACCATTTTCTTCTACTATATCTTCTAATCTTACCACATTTACTGCTGGCACTGTCATATCTACTTTTTTTCCAATCATCATGGAAAGAGCAGTTGCTGCATTTCCAGCCCCTATGTTAGAGACTTCTTTAAGTGCATCTAATTGTAAAGCGCTTAAATTAGAATACTCCACTTATAACCCTCCTTAAACTTTGTTCTAAAGCATTTACTTTATAATAATGCTCCAACATCTAATATTAGTGTTACTAATCCATTACCTAAGATAGTTGCACCAATGTATTGATCTAAATTCTTTAATGTCTTTCCTAAAGGCTTGATTACTATTTCTTGTTGTCCAAGTAATGAATCTACTAATAATCCTATTGTTTTGTCCCCTACGTTTACTATTATAACAAATTTCTTATCAGTTACGCTAGCCTCAATGTCTAAAGTTTCATTTAATCTAACTAATGGAATTACTTCATCTCTATATATGATTACTTCTTTTCCATTACTTTTCTTTATCTTTTCCTCTTTATAATCTATTACTCTATCTATAAAGCCTAGGGATATAGCTAGGGTTTCCTCTCCAACTTTTACAAGTAAAGCTTGTATTATTTGTAATGTTAATGGAAGCTTAATTACAAATGTTGAACCTTTTCCTTCTTCACTATATAAATCTACAGTTCCGCCAAGTGCTGCAATTTTTGTTTTAACAACATCCATTCCAACGCCTCTGCCAGAAATATCAGTTACAACTTCATTAGTACTGAAACCTTGTGCAAAAATAAGGTTTCTAATATCATTATCTGACATACCTTCTGTGTTGATACCTTTTTGTTCAGCTTTTGCTTTAACTCTTTCAACATTAATACCGGCACCATCATCAATTACCTTTATTAATGCTTTTGTTCCTTCTTGATATGCAACTAATTTAACTGTTCCAACTGGTGATTTTCCTTGAGCTATTCTCTTTTCTGCTGATTCTATACCATGATCTGCTGCATTTCTTAATAAATGTATTAATGGTTCGCCAATTTCATCTATAACTGTTCTATCAAGTTCTGTATCTGCACCTTCTATTATGAAGTTAATTTCTTTATTTAATTCTACTGATACATCTCTTATCATTCTTGGGAATCTATTAAATACTGTATCTAAAGGAAGCATTCTGATTTTCATAACTAAATCTTGAAGATCAGATGTAGTTCTTCCAACTTGTTCTAAAGTTTCATTCAATTCTTGTGATTTATGAGATACGACTATTTGTTCTAATCTTGTTCTATAAATAACAAGCTCAGAAACCATATTCATTAAATTATCTATTCTTTCTAAATCAACTCTTACTGATTGATGCGCTTTCTTAACTTCTTTCTTTTGAGTTGTTTTCTTTTCAGTAGTTTTTTTGGTATCTACATTTTTTTCTACTGGTTGATCTTGTTTCTCAACTTTTGGTTCTTCCTTAATTTCTACTGTCTTAACTTCTTCGACTTTTTCTTCTTGTGTCTTTGGTGCTATATCAATATTTTCAAATTCTATTAATGAACCTTCAACTTTTGCAACTTCTGAAATACCATTTACTACTGCAATAATTTCATCTAAAGTATTTTTAGTTACCAATATGAACTTTAATTCAAAATCAAATTCTTCATTTTCAATATCTTGAGTTGATGGTTCTGATTTTAAAATTTCACCATGTTCTTCAAGATCCTTAACAATTAAAAAAGCTCTTGCTGATTTTAATAGTGTATTTTCACTTAAAGTTACTTTTAGTTCTAAAGAATTATATCCTTTTTCCTTTGCTTGTTTTATTACTGATGTGTCATATTGATTTAAATCCAAATTTAATATGTCACTAGAAAGCATCTCTGCATCTTTAGCTTCAATATTGGCTTCATTTTGATTCCCACTATTTTTAATATTAGCCAACGCTTTAATAACATCGTCTATATCAATTTTTTCATCTGAGCCTTCTTGTACATTGTCTACCATTCTTTCTAATGTATCAAGACAGTCAAATAGGACAGTTACTACATTTTGAGTTACTTTTAATTCCCCTTCTCTAAACTCAGCTAATACATCCTCCATTTTATGTGTAAGTTCTGCAATATCAGTAAATCCCATTGTTGCTGCCATCCCTTTTATTGTATGAGCAACTCTAAATATTGAATTTACCTTATCTGTATCATCTGGGTTTTGTTCTAATTCTAATAATGACTCATTTAATGTTTGTAAATTATCCAATGATTCCTCTAAAAACATTGACATATATTGAGATGTATCCATCTTAATTCCTCCTTTATATTTTTTTATAAATAAAGGTTGATGCTTTTTCAAAGCCATAATCTCTATAATTATAGATGCTTTCCGTAGCTCCTACAAATAAAAGCCCACCTTTTTTTAATGAATTACTGAATTTTTTATAAATTTCTTGTTTTATGTCATTATTAAAGTAGATGACAACATTTCGGCATACAATTAAATCAAACCCACTATCATAATTATCTAAAATCAAATCATGCTTTTTAAAAGTAACCATACTCTTAATTTTAGAGTCTATATAATATTTATCGTCCTTTACAGAAAAATATTTACTTAAATCTGAATTATTTACACCTTTCATCTCGTTTTGAGTATATTCTCCAACTTTTGCCCTTGAAAGTATAGTGTCATCTATGTCTGTAGCAATTATATTGTGGCGCCCATTCGGTGCTATTCTATCCAATATTATTCCTATTGTATATGGTTCACAACCAATAGAGCAAGCTGCACTCCATATTTTTAAATTAGAATTCTTAGGTAATAATTCTAATTTTATTTGTTTTTCTAAATCAACATATAATTCAGGATTTCTAAAGAATTCTGTAACATTTATTGTTATGAAATCTAAAAACTTTTGTCTTTGCTCTGGATTTATTTTTATTGCCTTTGAATATTCATCTAGTGATTTTATACCAACTCTAGTCATTAAACTATTTATTCTTCTATTAAGTTGTTCAGGTTTATATGCAGATAAATTTATTCCTAATTCCTTATGAACCCATTTATGAAATTCATTAAAATCCATTCTTCCTCCTATGCTCCTTTAACTATTTTTATTATATTTCCTGCTATTTCATTAAGTGGTGATACTAAATCAACTTTTCCTGTCTCAAATGCAGCTTTTGGCATTCCATAAATTGTGCATGTAGATTTATCTTCTGATATTGTAATTCCACCACTATCTTTAATATTAATAGTTCCATCTGCTCCATCTCTCCCCATTCCAGTTAAGATTGCAGATACTAAATTCCCACCATAAATTTTTACAGCTGAGTTAAATAACTTATCAACTGCGGGTCTAACTCCCCATATAGGCGGTTCTTCGTTTAATCTAATCACATTGTTTGTTCCAACAGTCATATGCTTGCCGCCTTTAGCTATATATATTGTGTCCTTGTCTATTTTCATTCCTTCAGCAGCTTCAACAACCTTCATTTCACAAGCTTTATCTAATCTTTCTGAAAATACTTTAGTAAAACCCTCTGGCATATGTTGAACTACAAAAACCGGCACGCCTAAATTTCCTGGTAGTTTAGTTAATACTTCTTGAAGTGCCTTTGGTCCCCCTGTGGAAGCTCCAATAACTACTGCTTCAATTCTTTTATTTCTTGGTATTACTAATGAACTACTCACACTTTTTTCCCTTGCTGTAAATGTATTACTAGTTGTAACGTTACTTTTTACTTTAAAACTACCACTATCAACATTATTCATTTTTCTTTTAGGCTTAATATTACTTGTTATACTTCTAATTTCTTCAATAAGATTTTCTTTTACTTTTAGTATATCTAGCGAAATACTGCCTGATGGTTTAGTAATAAAACTAATTGCGCCATTATCTAAACATTCTAAAGTTAATTCTGAGCCTTCTGTTGTTGAACTACTAACCATTAACACTGGATAGCTTTTATCTAACCTTTTTAATTCTTTAAGCGTTGCAAGTCCATCCAAGTCTTTCATATGTAAGTCCAATGTGATAAGGTCTGGATTGTACTGATCTACTTTTTCAACCAATTCTCTTCCATCTCTAAATTTTGCAATTACTTCAAAATCTTTTTCTGATTCTATCATATCTGATATAGCTTTTCTCATAAAAGCAGAATCATCTACAACTACAATTTTAATTTTATCCATCCATATCACATCCCTCTTTATAATTCGATTATTCCTTGCCCCACTACTTTAAGCACTACACTCCCATCACTAGCTTTAAGAATCATAGTTCTTCCTTTGTTGCCGCCTATTTCTTCAGCAGTAATTCGTATAGATTCATCTTTTAATGCTTTTTTTACTGCATCACTGTTCCTTTTCCCAATATCACTTATTATACTTTTATCTGAGAAATTAAACATTGATGCACCGCCAGCAATTTTTGCCACAAGATTCCTCTTACTACATCCTTGCTTCTCCATTTTTTCGATTAACATCGGAATTGCTAAATCTGCAAATTTCATAGGGTTTGTATTACTTTTAAACTGAGTACTATCAGGAAGCATTATATGCGCTAATCCTGCCACTTTTGTAGTCTTATCATACAAGGCTATTCCTATACAAGACCCTAATCCAATTGTCATAATTGAGCCAGGATCAAGTACAACATTTAGATCAGCTATTCCGACTTTTATTTCAGTACCTACCATTTTTACCCCCTAAAAAATATTTTCTTCATCCTCTGAAGTTAATATCTTTTCTAAGTCTAATAAAATAACTATATTTTTTTCTAACTTTATTAATCCAGCTATATATTTTCTATCTATTGTTGCTGTTATTGGTGGGGCAGTCTCCATTAAATCACTGCTTACATCTCTTACTTCATAAACATTTTCTACAATAATTCCAAATTTATTTTCATTTCTTTTTACAACTATTATCTTTCTATTCTCGTTTTCTTTATCTTCACCTAGGTTAAACTTTTTTGATAAACTTATTATTGGAAGTATACTTTGTTCATAATTTATTACTCCATTAACAAATATAGGTGCATCCGGAAGAACAGTAGGTTCCTGGTATCCCAAAATCCTTTCAACTTCTTTAATATCTGTTGCATAATGTTCACCATTAAGCCCAAATATTAACATCTTATTTTCATTACTTGCCATTATTTAAAACCCTCCTATAGTACAAACTTGTCAATTGTTATTTCACCAGTTTTATCTAAGTATGCTTCTACGTTTTTTGATGAAACCTCTAGCATTACCTGTTTTTCACCAAAGCAGAAGATTGTGTTATTGTATGCTATTTCAGCAGTAATACGCCCTTTTTTAGGAACCTTTAATATAGTACTTACACCTGCGCTGCTTCCTACTGTCTTTAATTTTATTTCATTTCCTGCTGATAGTGTTCCACCTCTGCATACTGCTTTATCTTTTAGAAATTCTATGTTATTCAGTGCCACTATATTAGATGTATACTCTCCCTTACCAGTTATAAAGACACTTCCTGATGCTTCAATTTCAGTGCCTTGGGCATATTCTATATATATATCAGCTGGAATTACTATTAAGTTTTCAATTTCTTCAATTTCTTCTTTAACCATTTCTTGGAAGTCAACTAATTCTTGAACTTCTTTTATTTTTAATGGCCCCATTCCAAGCATTTTGTTAATTATAAATGTAGTTATTTCACTTTGCTGAACGCCTTGGGACATATTATAATTTAAAATATTTCTTGACAATTTAGGTAGTGATTTAAATTTGTTTTCTATCAATATCTTAACAATTTCACCATATTGACGTGGGCCTAGCAAGTTATTTTTCTTCACTTGCTCTGCCGAAGCTCCCAAATCATGTATCATCTCTTTTAAATTTACCAAATTATCATAATATTGTCTTCTTTCTACATTTTCACATCCTGCTGTTACTGTTGAATTCAATACATTCCCACCAATTGTAATCTGTCCTCCTGCTCTTACAACTGCTGATTCTACATTTTTCCCAATGTGAAGTTCATTTCCAGCATTAACTTCCATCCCTTCACCAACAGCACCAACAACTTCTACATTTCCAACAAAATCTATATTTCCACTCTTCAAATCAACTTCTTCTACTTTGTATAATTTGTTCACTACAAATGTATTCGCCTTAAAAGCTGGTTTTCCTTCTGTTGTCGCTATAATAGTATTATTTTCGATTTTACACCCTTCTCCAACTTTAAAAGCAACTCTTTTAGCAGTTTTTCTTTTCAATTGCAATCCAAATATATCTTGTCCATCGCTACCAGGTTTTCCATGTATTATTTTACCTATTACATCCCCTACCTTGGCGTTAGCAATTAAAAATCTATTTCTGTAATCCACCTTTTCTTCTGTATCTACATAATGTAATTCTTCTGATTCTTTAAATAAAAGCTGAATTTCATCAGGTACATCATCTACAACAGGTACACCTTTAGCTATCAACCTATTAATCACTTCATGTTTTTCAGTTATTTCATCAATTTCTTCCTTTAGAATTCCATAACGAATACCCTTTTGAGCCAGAAGATCATTTATTTCCCCTTTAGTGTATTTAGGAGGATATTTATCTCCCACTTTTTTCTTTGTAAGGGTTAAATTTTTTCTATATCCCTGATCAACCAATTCATATATATGTATAGGTGTAGATTTTATATTAATATACGCTTCCATTTTGTCATTTGTAATCGATATATCCATACTTCTAATTGGTTCAATCTCATCGAATTTATATTCAATTTTATCCTTTGATGTCACAGGCGTTACTTCATTTGTCAATTGATCATTAATATATAAACTTACACCTGTACATGTCTTGATTGTAATAATTTCATCTTCATTTTCGGAGTCAGTTACTATTATTTTTCCCGCTTCAACTTTTGCCCCAAAAACATCATTTGTTTCTTCAATTTCTTTTTCTTCAACAAACTCTTTTACAGTTTGACTTTTATTAAGGTTATTTTCATTTTCAATTATTTCTATTTCTACTTTTTTTCTAAAAAATCCTTTATCTTCTTTAGTCACTCTATACTTCAGAGCTTCTTTAGAAATATTCAATTCAGAAGATGCTTTCTCAAGACATTCATCTACTGATGTTGCAGAAAATTTCAAACCCATAACTATCTCCTCCATAAAAAATACTTCTTAATATTAAGTATACCACAGCATAGTTTAATTTTATATCCATTATTTTAATAATTAATATAGTTTTACACAAAATAACAAGTATTATGAATTTTAATGACACTTTATATACTGATTAATTTCATCATCATATGCGTCCATTAATCTTCTGATAATTTCATTATTTATATTTAAATTAATATCATTTACTTGTTTTATTGGCAATACCTTTGGCGATGTTCCGGAAATAAACATTCCATCCAACTTATCTATATCTAAATATTTATATTGAATTTCTTCCACTTCAATTTTTAATTTTTTCGCCAAATCAATAACTTCTCCCCTTGTTATTCCAGGCAAAACTGCATCAACTGGTGATGTAAAAAGTTTATTTCCCTTGACCATAAATATATTTGATTTACTCCCTTCAGTTATAAATCCTTTAGAATCTACCAGTATTGCTTCATAAGCATTTTCGCCTATTATTTCCTTATTAACTTTTTCTCTAAAATCATTGTTTACTATTTTTGCATTTGGATTGTGCCTTTCGCCAAAATATAGTATTGTTTTCACACCATTTTCATACATTTCTTTTGTTGGATATGAGTGTTCTATGAAAAATATCTTCAACTCTTTTCTATGAACATCATAAGTTATCTTTATGTTTCCTAGCAACTTATCTTCATTCTTTATTAGCTTATAAATTTCACTGTTTATTTTATCATATGATAACGAAAACTCTTCGCCTATTAATTTAAAAGAATTCTCCATACGTCTAAAATGATTTTCTAAAAAAATAGCTTTACCTTCTATTACTCGTAATACTTCATATATTATCTTTTCACCCATTTATTTACCCCTTTCTTTTTATTCATTCATCTTAAGCTATATATTAACTCTAAATTTACTACTATATCTCAACACCATCCATCTATTTCCACTTAAGTATTTCTATATGATGATTTTTTTTATAATTAATCAAATAAGGCTTTCCAACTAAATCTAATAACGGTTTATCTGACAAAGAATCTGAAAACATATATGATTCTTTAAAATCAACTTCTATATTTTCATCTTTTAAAACTTCCTTTAATCTTATTACTTTTTCCTCACCTTTACAGTTTTTACCTTCCATTTTTCTTGTAAAAATTTCATTATTAAAACTAAATTTAGTACCTATAATTTTATCCACCTCTTTTATATTATAAAATTCCTTAATATAAAATTCTGGAGATGCAGAAATTAAATAAATATCATATCCTTCTTTTTTTAACTTTTTCATCATATTTAATGCATCTTCATATAATATAGTTTTCAATTTATCGCGATAAAATCCTTTAACAATTTTTTCTAAATCTTTCTCCTTCATTCCATCAATAAACTTCAAAAATTTTTCTTTTACCATTTTTTCATCATATAATTTCAACATATACATGATTCCACAAAATATAGCTCTTGGTAAAAAACGAATATTTTTTTTATCTATTTTTATTGTATATTTAAATAATTCCATTAATGTTTCTCTTTTAGTAATAGTATAGTCTATATCAAATATAGCTAGTTTTTTCACTTTTCAATAACCACCTTTTAATATTCAATTCTAAATTCTTATTATATATTAGCTTATACTACTCTTAATTTAATTAAGTATTTAGAATTAAATACTATTAATAAATAACACAACAATATAGACACCTAACATAAAACATAACAAAAGCAGATACTAAAGAGCTTCCTTTTATCAAGCATTTTAAACATTTTTCTCTTCACTCTCAAAACATACATCTCTTTTAACATTTTCACACTAGGTATCTATACATTTATTTTATTTTATTTAAAAATACTGAAATTCTATCTATTCCAGTTTCTATTATATCAATAGAAGTTGCATAAGATAATCTAATATATTCATCTAATCCAAATCCTGCTCCAGGTATTACTGCAACCTTTTCTTCTTCTAATAATACCTTTGAAAACTCTACTGAATTGTTAATAGTTTGATTTTTAAAAGTAGTATTTAAATACGCAGATATGTTCACCATTACATAAAATGCTCCACTTGGCTTTATAATTGAAATTTGATTTAACTTTTCTAATTTATAAATCATAAAGTTTCGTCTATTTTCAAACTCATTAACCATACTGTTTAACACATCTACAGGCCCAGTTAACGCTTCTATTGCTGCATATTGAGTAATTGAATTTACGTTGGATGTCATATGACTTTGAATACTGGTCATAAGCTTAGTTATTTGCTCACTTGCAGCAACATACCCCAATCTCCAGCCAGTCATCGCATATGTCTTCGAAAGCCCATTTATAACAATAGTTCTTTCATATGCATCATCATTTATTGACGCTATACTTATATGCTTTTCTCCATCATATATTAATTTCTCGTATATTTCGTCTGATATAATTAATAAATCATGCCTTTTAGCAAAATCAGCAATTTCCTCCAATTCCTCTATTGTATAAATTGTACCTGTTGGATTATTAGGGCTATTAATTATTATTGCTTTAGTATTACCTGTTGTAACCTTTTCTAAATCAGCTACTGTATATTTATAATTGTTTTCTTTACACGTTTTAACAACCACCGGTATTCCATCAGCTAACTTAACCAATTCAGGATAACTAACCCAATATGGCACTGGAATTAGCACTTCATCTCCTGGATTTAAAATAGCCATAAAAGCATTGGCCAGACATTGTTTTCCGCCATTTGAAATTGTTATTTGACTCGGTTTATAATCTAAATTATTATCTTTTTTAAACTTTTCACATATAGTTTTCTTTAATTCTAATATACCTCCTGCTGGAGTATATTTAGTTTTACCATCATGCATTGCTTTTATAGCTGCTTGAATTATATTTTCTGGCGTATTAAAATCAGGTTCCCCAGCACCAAAATTAACAACATCAATACCTTGACTTTTTAATTCATTTGCTTTAGCTGTAATAGCCAATGTAATAGATGAACTCATATTGCCCGCTTTTTTAGATAATTGCATTGCTTTATTCCCTCCAGTTAAACATAAAAATAACATATCTGATCAGTTATTTCGTAGATGCCTCAATTCAATTTGTATATTCCTGTCACATAATAAAAATATATCATTAATACATTAAATTGTAAATAACATTAATAAATGAATGATTAATAGTTCATTATAACAAATAAAGGACTTTAGTGTAAACACCAAAGTCCTTTATTTATTATTCTTCGCCCACCAATTCATCTTGATAGTAAGCTGATACTCTGTCAAATTCCTCTTCATCTGGAACTACAAGTTCTTCTCCATCAAGTCTAAAAAGATATACAGAATCTTCTTCTGGATTTTGAGCTAAGTAATATGATTTTTCTTCAAATTCAAATTCGTCGATAATAGGACACGTAACAACATTTCCATTTTCATCTTCTAAATCTATAACGAAGCTTTCGTCTTCATCTCCACATCCACAGCCACATTCATGGTCATGTCCGCCACAACATTCATGTTCATGATCATCATGATCGTGCCCACCACAACCACAAGTTCCTTCTTCACTATTACATCCGCATTTTTCTAAATCTTTTTCCATTCTTCTAACCTCCTTTAGGTTCTAGGCATCTATATGCCTATTTTAATTTTAACCTTTATCTAATAAAATTACAATGTAATTTTATTAGAAGAAAAAAGAAGCCACCGAGGTGACTTCTTTTTTCTTCGCGCAAATTTAGTTAATTATATTTTCTAAATACTATTGTTGATTAGCTAATTTCTTGTATCCTTCTAATCTTTCCATAGCATCTTGTTTAGTCTTTTCAAATAATGCTTCAGCTTGTTCTGGGAATGCTTTAGCTAATGAAGAGTATCTTACTTCTCCCATTAAGAATTCCTTGAAGTCTGCTGTTGGTTCTTTTGAATCTAATGAGAATGGATTCTTGCCAGCTTCTTTTAATTCTGGGTTGAATCTGTACATTTGCCAGTATCCACTAGCAGTAGCTCTCTTAGCTTCTTCTTGGCTATTACCCATACCAATTCTTAATCCGTGATTGATACATGGTGCATAACCGATTATTAATGATGGTCCTTTATAAGCTTCAGCTTCTGCGATTGCTTTAAGAACTTGGTTCTTATCAGCTCCCATATTAACTTGAGCTACATATACATAACCATAAGTCATAGCCATCATTCCAAGGTCTTTCTTCTTAGTCTTCTTACCAGATGCAGCAAATTTAGCTATTGCAGCAGTTGGAGTAGATTTAGAAGATTGTCCACCTGTATTTGAGTAAACTTCTGTATCAAATACAAATATATTTACGTCTTCTCCAGAAGCTAGTACATGGTCAACTCCACCGTATCCGATATCGTATGCCCAACCGTCTCCTCCGAAGATCCATTGTGATCTCTTAACGAAGTAGTCTTTTTCAGCTAACATTTCTTTAGCTAATTCAGTACCTGATTTTTCTAAAGCAGCAACTAATTTAGCAGCTCTATCTCTAGTTCCAGCACCTTCATTTAAGTTATCTAACCAGTCTTGTAATTCAGCTTTTGCTGGATCATTTGCAGCTATAGCAGCTTCAGCTTTTTCAGCTAATCTTTCTCTTATAGCATTAACACCTAAGAACATACCTAAACCATATTCAGCATTATCTTCAAATAATGAGTTAGCCCAAGCTGGTCCATGTCCTTCTTTGTTAGTTGTGTATGGTGTTGAAGGAGCTGATCCACCCCAGATTGATGAACATCCTGTTGCATTAGCAATCATCATTCTGTCACCAAATAATTGAGTTATAAGCTTAGCATATGGAGTTTCTCCACAACCTGCACAAGCTCCTGAGAACTCAAGTAATGGTTGTTCAAATTGGCTTCCTTTAACTGTATTTACACCCATTGGGTTCTTCTTAACTGAAATATCATGTACTAAGTAATCCCAAGCTGGAATATTTACATGTTGACTTTCTTGTGGTTGCATAACTAATGCTTTTCCTGGAGCAGGACATACTTGAGCACAGTTTCCACATCCACTACAATCTAATGGAGAAATTCCCATAGCGTAGAATAATGGTTCTTCTGTCTTTAACGCCTTAGCAGCAACTGCTTTAACTGATTCTGGAGCAGCATTCTTTTCTGCTTCTGTTAATAAGAATGGTCTTATTACAGCATGTGGACATACATATGAACATTGGTTACATTGAATACATTTTTCAGCATCCCATTCTGGAACATTTACAGCAATTCCTCTCTTTTCGAATGCTGCAGTACCTGGTTCAAATGTACCATCTTCCATTCCTACAAATGCAGATACTGGAAGAGCATCTCCTTCTTGTCTGTTCATTGGAATAACTATATCCTTAACAAACTTAGTCATATGTTTAACTTCTTCTTCTTTTTCATCTTGTGCAGTCTTCCAAGCTTCTGGAATATTAATTGCAACAATTGATTCAACACCTCTATCGATAGCTGCGTTGTTCATGTTAACAACTTTTTCACCCTTCTTACCATAAGAAGTTACAACTGACTCTTTTAAGTGTCTAATAGCATCTTCAACTGGAATAACATTAGCTAACTTGAAGAAAGCTGATTGCATTATCATGTTGATTCTTCCACCAAGGCCGATTTCTTGAGCAATACCTACAGCATTTAAAGTGTAGAACTTAATGTTGTTATTTGCTAAGAATCTCTTATATGAAGCAGGTAATTTTTCTTCTAATTCTTCTGGTGACCAGATAGTGTTTAATAAGAAAGTTGCTCCTGGCTTTAATCCATCAAGTACATTGTATTTGTGAACATATGATTGGTTAGAACATGAAACAAAGTCTGCTTTGTTAATTAAGTATGGTGACTTAATTGCTTTCTTACCAAATCTTAAGTGAGATACTGTAATTCCCCCTGATTTCTTTGAATCATAGAAGAAGTATGCTTGAGCGTACATATCAGTGTTATCTCCGATAATCTTGATCGCACTCTTGTTAGCTCCAACAGTACCGTCTGATCCTAATCCCCAGAACTTACAAGCTGTAGTTCCTTCTGGAGTTGCATCTATATCTTCAGTTACTTCTAATGAAGTATTTGTAACGTCATCATTGATTCCAATTGTAAATCCATTCTTTGGAGCATCTTGTGCTAAGTTAGCATAAACTGCTGCAATATGTCCTGGATTTGGATCTTTTGAACCCAAACCGAATCTACCACCAACAATAATTGGTGCATCTTGTGCTCCATAGAATGCATTTCTTACATCTAAGAATAATGGTTCTCCAGTTGATCCTGGTTCCTTAGTTCTATCTAAAACAGCAATTTTCTTAACTGTCTTTGGAATAGCTGCTAATAATCTTTCATTTGAGAAAGGTCTGAATAATCTTACTTTAACAACACCAACTTTTTGTCCGTTAGCATTTAAGTAATCTATAGTTTCTTCACAAACGTCAGTAGCTGAACCCATAGCTATAATAACTCTATCAGCATCTGGTGCTCCATAGTAATCGAAACAGTGATATTCTCTACCAGTTAATTTAGTAATTTCAGCCATGTAGCTTTCTACTGTTTCTGGTAATTCATTGTAGAATTTATTAACTGCTTCTCTTTCTTGGAAGTATACGTCAGCGTTTTGTGCAGTACCTCTAGTTACAGGATGATTTGGATTTAAAGCTCTAGCTCTGAAATCTGTAACTGCATCCCAGTCTAATATTTTAGCTAATTCATCATATTCTAAAACTTCAATTTTTTGTACTTCATGAGAAGTTCTGAATCCATCAAAGAAGTTTAAGAATGGAATTCTTGTTTTAATAGCAGTTAAATGAGCAACTGCTGCTAAATCCATAACTTCTTGAACTGAACCTTCTGCAAGCATTGCAAAACCAGTTTGTCTTGCTGCCATAACGTCTTGGTGATCTCCAAAGATGTTTAAAGCAGAAGTAGCTAATGCTCTAGCTGATACATGGAATACTCCTGGTAACATTTCACCAGCAATTTTGTACATGTTTGGTATCATTAATAATAAACCTTGTGAAGCTGTATAAGTTGTTGTTAAAGCTCCAGCTTGTAAAGATCCGTGAACTGCACCCGCTGCACCAGCTTCTGATTGCATTTCCATTACTTTAACAGGTTGTCCAAATATATTTTTTCTTCCTTGAGCTACCCATTCATCAACATGTTCTGCCATTGGTGATGATGGTGTGATTGGGTATATTGCAGAAACTTCTGTAAAAGCATAAGCTATATGAGCTGCTGCAGTATTACCATCCATAGTTTTCATTTTTCTCATCGCGTTTGACCCCTCTTTCTAATTTAAAACTTAAATTTAGAATAATTTAAATTTTTTATATAAGTAAGTCTAAAAGACCACCTAATAAACACACTTAATGATCAAGATCTAACATTTCTCCAAAATTGCACGCTTAAACAAATGTTATAAATAAAAAAAATACTTAAATATTCATAACATTTCATAAAATCTTATTTAACTAGTTCTTCACCTAATTTTCTAATAAGATCAGTTTGTATTTTTGTTGGAGAATCTTTAACTGCTAAATCTCCAATTACATTAAACCCATAAGATATCATTTCATCTTTCCATACTTTCATAAAAGTATCTTCTATCCATCCATAGGTTGCAAATAAAATGCAATTTTTATTTTCTTGTACTAAATCTTTTAATTGATCTAGAAAAGGTCTCATTTCTTGCTGTTCTATTTTAGTGGAATCTACCGCCGGGCTCCCAAATGCAATAGAATCTGCTTCTAAAACATCTTCAATAGTAGCATCTGCAACATGTTTTACTGTCACTTCTGCACCTTTTTCTCTGGCTCCATCTGCCATAACGTTTGCTAATGCCTCTATATTCCCACCACAGCTCCAATAAATGATTGACACTTTTTTCATTAGAATAGCACCTCATCTTCTCGTTAAATAATTAACTTACTTTTTTCACTAAAATGAACCTACCCTTTTATTATATCTCACATATTTTTTTTTGCAAGATTTGTTATGCAATTTGTATTATTTTAAATAATATTTATATATTGGGGCATTTATTTCTTTATACTGTCTAATATTATTTCTACAATGGATTCCACACCATTTTTTAGTTGACTTTTCGTCATATTGGTAATAAGCTCTTCCTTTTTATCTTTAAGTTCTAAAATTTTATTATACAATGATTCATCAGTTATTTCCTCTTCTTCAAGCATTAATGCATATCCTTCTTTTTTAAAGGATTTAGAATTTAAGATTTGATCTCCTCTGCTTGCTTTTTTAGAAAGTGGTATTAATAAAGTGGGCTTTTTTAAGGCAAGAAACTCAAATATAGAATTAGCCCCAGCCCTAGAAATGATATAATCTGCTGCTTTCATCAAATCTGGTAATTCTTCACTCACATATTCAAATTGTTTATATCCATTTTTATAATTAAGATTTTCATCTACATTTCCTTTACCACAAATGTGAATTATATTAAATAACTTTAAAAGCTTATCTGCATTTTTTCTTATTTCATCATTAATAATTTTTGAACCTAAACTACCACCCATAATAAATAAGATTTCTTTATCATCAATAAAATTACATATTTTTTTACCTTTGCTTTTATCACCTTCAAGTATCTCTTTTCGAATAGGACTTCCAGTAAGTACTCCTTTATTTCCTTTTACAAAATTTAAACTCTCACGAAAAGTTACACATAATTTATTGCAAAATGGCGCAGATAATTTATTGGCAAGTCCAGGTGTCATATCTGATTCATGAGCTACTACTGGTATATTTTTTATAGAAGCGGCTATAACAACTGGTACCGCAACAAATCCACCTTTAGAAAAAATTACATCAGGTTTTTCTTTTGATAATATAACCAGCGCCTCCGCAATTCCTTTTATTATTTTAAAAGGATCAGTAAAATTTTTCACATCAAAATATCTTCTTAATTTTCCACACGATATTCCGAAAAAAGGAATATTATTTTTTGTAATTATTTCTTTTTCAATACCATCATTACTTCCAATATATTTTATTTCAAAACCTTCTTCTTTTAATTTAGGAATTAATGCTAGGTTCGGAGTTACATGCCCTGCCGTTCCTCCACCTGTCATTATTATTTTATATTTAGCCACGAAAAAACACCCCTTTAAATTCTGTTAACACTTGCGAGTTCACAGTTAACAGTTGTGGTTGAAATTCCTTTTAGGAATTTCTTCTATATTTATTTTTTATTTTATTATCTGTAATTTTGAATTACAATTTGAATGCTAGTATTACCATTATATTCATTAATGCTTGGATAAAAGACCAAATCCAGCTTCACATCATTATAAACTCCATCATAAAGCTTTTGTAATTCTTCCTCACCATATTTATCATTTATCGCTTCTTCAAACTCATAAACATCACCAAAATATATCCCATCCAAAAAATTATCTGACTTTGTTTTAATTCTTAATTTTAATACATTATTATTCTTGCCAAGAATTGTTGCTTTTAATAAATTAATATTTTTTTCAGCAAATAGCGGTTTAGAATTTGCCTTTCCAAAAGGTTCTAAACGTTCCAAATCATTTATCAATTCATAATTTATTGAATCCAATGGTAAAACACAGTCAATTGTAACTTTTTTAAGCAAATTCTCTTCATTAAGGGTTGAATTTTCATTTAATCTTTTTCTAAATTCATTAATATTTTCTTCTTTTAATGAAAATCCTGCTGCCATAGGGTGGCCTCCATAATGTTCAAGTAAATCTTTGCATTTCACAAGACCTTCAAACATATTATATTCCTCTATTGATCGCCCTGATCCCTTTGCTCCGCTTTCTGATTTTGTAATTACTAAAGCTGGAACATTATATTTTTCTCTTATTCTTCCTGCAATTATACCAGCCAAACTTTCATGTACGTTAGGAATATATACAACAAATACTTTATCATTTATCATATTATTCTTTTCTATAATTTCTATAGCTTTTTCTAGGCCTTCCATAGTCATATCTTTTCTTTCTTCATTTAGCTTAACTAGTTCCTTTGCAAGTTTGTTAGCTTCATCTTCATCTGTTGAAAGTAAAAGCTCCAAACCTCTTTTAGCCGAATCAAGTCTTCCACAGGCATTAATACATGGTCCTATAATAAATCCCAAATGATATACTGATAAGTTTTTATCAGCCATCTCACATTCTCTTATTAACTCCTGTAGTCCTAAATTAGTAGTTTTGTTGATAAACTCCAAACCCTTTTTAACGAAAATTCTATTTTCATCAACTAAATCAACCACATCACATACTGTTGCAATTGCAAGAAACTCAATAAATTTATAACACTCTTTTTTGTCTCTTCCCATCTTTTCATAAAGAACTTCCACAAGCTTAAAAGCAACTCCTGCTCCACATAACTTTTCAAATTTGTATTCGCAATCCTCCTGTTTAGGATTGACAACCGCATCTGCATCTGGCTTTATAAATTTTCTATTGTTATTTTCATCTTCTATAAATGGTATGTCATGATGGTCTGTTATTATTACAGTGAGCCCCAGTTCCTTAGCATATTTTATTGGTTCAATGGCTGATATTCCATTATCACAGGTTAAAATTGTATCAACATTTTCTTGTTGAGCTTTTTCAATTATATTACTGTTTATCCCATATCCATCTTTTATTCTATCTGGTATTTCATAATCAACATTAGCTTTGCAAACTTTTAATGCAGAGAACAATATATATGTACTTATGACTCCATCAACATCGTAATCGCCAACAATCCTTATTTTTTTATCTGAATTTATCTTATCACAGATTATATCTACTGCTTTTTCTAAATCTTTCATAGCTTTAGGATTATGTAGTTTGTCAAATTCGGGGTTTATGTAGCTTTTTATCATTCCATCATTTAAAATATCTCTATTTACTATAAGTCTACTCATAAATTCAGTAATTCCATATTTTTGAGCCATTTTTTTATAATCAGCTTTTTTGTTTTTTATAAACCATCTTTCTGCCATCATTTCCTCCATTAAATCAGTTAAGAGTTAAAAGCGCAGAGTTAAGAGTTAAAGGAATAAACTCCTATGGAGTTTAAACAAAATAAATATTATTTAGAAAATTCCATGGGAATTTCATCTTTAACTCTTAACTCTTAATTCTTAACTCTTAACTGGATAAAGCATTCCTGATGAAATAGCTTTTGCTTGTTTCTCATATCCAAGCTTCTCTAAAAGCTTATATGAAAATGCCATAGCCGTTGCAGGTCCTCTGCTAGTAATTATATTCCCATCAACAACTACTGGCTCCTCTAAATATTCACAATTTGGAAGTTCATCTTCATATCCTGGATAAGAAGTTATTTTCTTCCCTTCTACTATATCTGCTTTTCCAAGTGTTATTGGTCCTGCACAAATTGCGCCAATTAATTTTCCTTCTCTGTTTTGTCTTTTTATAAGATTTATTACTCTTTCATCATCTCTTAAATTAGTTGCTCCTGGCATACCACCCGGAATAACTACTAAATCATATTCCATATTTTCTTCAAAAATTTTATCCGCTTCAACTGTAACATTGTGGCTTGATTTAACTTTTTTCTCCTTATTCATAGAGACCAAATCACATTCTATATCAGCTCTTCTCATAATATCTGATACCGTTAAAGCTTCTATTTCTTCAAATCCTTCTGCTAATAATACACATACCTTTTTCATAACAAATTCCTCCTTTAATATTCAAATACTTTTATTTATAAAATACCTTATTTAATTGTGATTAACACGTTTCAAGTTATGCTTTTCAATATTTTTACTAGCACTAATTTTTTATATCGTTGATAAGTCTGTACTGTGCTTATCAGCTTATTTTATAGGTCAAAAGTTCTTGGTTGTGCTTATTAAGTTCCTTATTGTGGCATAGCCACTCTTTTTATAGGTGTACATTATTTATTTCATCATCAAGAACTATCATCATTATGTTCGTTCCTCTTCCTGCTCTATTTTGCAATTTAATATCGTTTATTTTAACTACTGCTTTTTCTTTAGATTTAGAAGTTAATATTACCTCTAGATTATCTTCTACTAAAACTATGCTATTTCCTTCACCACTTACATAATTAGTATGATATTTCCCAAAAATCACTTCATCTTCATCCTTCAAGCTTATTCCCGTAACTCCTGATGCAATTTTCCCCATAGAATTAACATTTTCAACTGGAAATCTTATTGCCATACCTTTTTTAGTTATCATTACTAAATATCCAAGCTTCATCAAATTCATTTCTACTGATACTACTTCATCATCATCGAATTTAAATTTATGACATATCTGTTTATTATAATCACCTTCGAATTCTTTTAACTGAGTCTTTTTAACCATTCCCTTTTTAGTGAAGGTATATATTCCATTTTCTTCGTCAAAAACATCAATTGAAATTAAACTTACTATTTTTTCTCCTTTTTCAAGCTTTCCTATGAATACTTCAATTGGTATTTCTTCCTTAAGAACATTTTTCATTAAGAATACAGGTAATTTATATACATATCCTTTATTTGAGAAAATCAACAATTCTTTTAACGAATTAGTTTTTGTCTTTAAAGGATCATCTTTTATTCTTTCATAAGCCTTAAACTTACTCTTATCTGTAATTCCAAGGTTCAATTCAAAATATTCAATTTCCTCTATATCTTCAACTTCAATTATTTGATCTTCCTCAGAAAAGTTAAATAATTGAATAGGTAATATATTTCTAGAAGTATTTTCAAGCTGCGGCACATCAAGAGTAAATTCTAGTCCAAGCTTGCTCTTAACCCTTAAAAATTTATTCTCTTCTTCTACTTCTCTCATTGATACACTAATTAATTCATCATCTTCCTTTAGCTTTAATGCTTGAAGCTTTCCATATGCAGTTTGGAATTTATCAAGTGAGCTTAGCTTAATCCCACCGCGTTTAGTT
Organism: Clostridium sp. C2-6-12; assembly: GCF_009928485.1. Lineage (GTDB taxonomy): Bacteria > Bacillota > Clostridia > Clostridiales > Clostridiaceae > Clostridium. The sequence goes on from NZ_JAABNP010000010.1 coordinate 48,952, forward strand.
ATAAACCTAAATGCATTACTTGGATTGAAACTATCTATAGATACTGCTCCAACAATATTTTCATCGTCAAGATTTACGGTTTTTATTATTTCATCCAGCCTTTCACCTTTTTCTTTCCATTTCAGTTCTGGTATATTTATTCCCTTTGTTTGGTACATAAACCCTTTATCAGTAAAAATAAGTAGTGTATCTTTAGTATTCGAACTTATTAAATATTTTAAAGAATCCCCTTCTCTATATTCAATATCCTCTGGATTAGAATTGGATCTATTATAATTCTTTAAAGGTATTCTTTTAATGAAACCATCTTTTGATATTGTGATCATTACTTCTTCTACAACAATCAATTCTTCAATATCAATTTTACTTTCATTATCATCATGAATTATTTCAGTCCTTCTTTTGTTTCCATATTTATCACTAACTTCTTGAAGCTCACTTTTAACAACTTTTAAAAGTTCCTTTTCGTTTGATAAAATCTTTTCAAGTTTTTTAATTGTTTTTTCAAGCTGTGCATATTCTTTTTCAAATATTTCTATTTCAAGGCCTGTTAATCTATAAAGCATAAGTTCTAATATAGCTTGTGCTTGGGCTTCTGTAAATTCAAATTTATTTATCAAATTTTCTGATGCATCTTTTTTAGAATTTGAACTTCTAATAACTTTTATAACATCATCTAATATACTTATTGCTTTAATAAAACCTTCAACAATATGATGTCTTTTCTTTGCTACTTCAAGATCTTTTTGGGTTCTTTTGGTTATTATTTCTTTTTGGTGCTCAACATAATATTTAATTATAGCCTTCAAGCTCATAGTTTCTGGCTTTCCATTTGCTAATGCGACCATATTAAAGCTAATATTGCATTGTAAATCTGTTTTCTTAAATAAATATTTTAATATCTTATCTGCTGTATCTTCTTCTACATTCTTTTTTAATTCTATTACTGCTCTTATTCCATTTCTATCAGATTCATCTCTTATATCTGTTATTGCTTCAAGAGCTTTTGCATGTCTTTTATCACCTGTCATTTCGGATATTGTTTGAAGAATTCTAGATTTGTTTCTTCTATACGGAAATTCGGTTATTACTATTCCTAATCTTCCACTTTCTAATTTTTCAATATTAGTTTTAGCTCTATAAGCTACTTTTCCTTCTCCAGTTTCGTATGCTGATAGCATTGACTTCTCACCAATCAGAATTCCTCCTGTAGGCAGATCAGGTCCTTTTATATGCTCCATAAGTTCTGAAGTAGTTATTTCATTATTATCTATGTATGCCAATACTCCACTAGTCACTTCTTCTAAATTATGTGGAGGTATATTAGTTGCAAGACCAACAGCTATACCAAATGTACCATTTACCAATAAGTTTGGATATCTGCTTGGAAGTACTTTGGGCTCCATTTCACTATCAGAGTAATTAGGTACCATCTCTACAGTATCTTTATCAATATCTCTTAACATTTCCATGGAAATAGGTGACAACCTTGCTTCTGTATATCTCATTGCTGCTGCACTATCCCCATCTATTGATCCCCAGTTCCCATGTCCTTCTATTAGAGGCTCTCTTGTTGAAAAATCTTGAGCTAAAATTACCATGGATTCATATACAGATGTATCTCCATGTGGATGAAATTTACCTAAAATATCTCCAACAATTCTAGCTGATTTATAATATGGCCTATCAGGAAATGCTTTAAGGAGATAAGCCCCATATAGAATTCTTCTGTGTACAGGCTTCAAACCATCTCTAACATCAGGAAGAGCTCTATCTTTAGCTACTTCTATCGCATAAGGTAAAAAATTTTCAGGCATTGCTTCTTCCAAAAGAATACCCATTATATTATTATCTCTTGGTATGAGATTATCATTTTTCTTTGCCATAATTGCTCCCTTCGGTTCAGCTAACAATGTACAATTAACGGTAAATTATGAAAAACTACAGGCTTTCAAAAATATATAATCAATAAAAGCCTTTGACTTTTCATCCTTAACTGTTACTTGTTAACTGATTAAAATTCTCCGTATTTATATATATATTTCTTTCTTGGTTCTACAACATCTCCCATAAGTAATGAAACCATTTTTTCAGCTTTTGCAGCATCCTCGATATTTACTTGGAGAAGTGCTCTAGTTTCTGGGTTTAGTGTAGTATCCCATAATTGATCTGGGTTCATTTCTCCAAGTCCTTTATATCGTTGAATCAATGCACCTTTTCCAACTTCTTTTTTTGTCTTTTCTAATTCATCATCACTATAGGCATATTTTACTATGTTTTTTCCTTTTCCCTCTTTATATACTTTATACAAAGGTGGTTGTGCTAAATATAGATGTCCATTAGCAATCAACGGTCTCATATATCTATAAATATAAGTCATCCAAAGAGTTCTTATATGATATCCGTCAACATCAGCATCACTCATTATTATTATTTTATCGTATTTTAAATCTTCTTCTCTATAATTATCTAAAGTTCCAGTTCCAATTGCAGTATTAAAAATTTTCAATTCTTCAGAAGCTAATACATTTTCAAGTTTTTGTTTTTCCGTATTCATTATCTTACCTTTTGAAGGCATTATAGTTTGGAATCTTCTATCTCTAGCCTGTTTTGCAGAACCTCCTGCCGAATCTCCTTCCACTACAATAAATTCATTTACAGTTTTATCTTTTAATGTGCACACTGCAATCTTTCCCGCAAGTGGAGCTGTTCCCTTGCCAACCTTCTTTTTTTCTGCTTCATTTATCTTTTTAATCTTATCTCTTCTTTTAGCCGCTTCCAGCGCATTATTTATTATGCTTGTCGCAAGAGGCTTATTATCTTCAATCCATTCAGAAAACTTAGTATAAACCAAATCATTCATCATAGTATATGCTTCACTATTTCCAAGCTTAGTCTTTGTTTGACCTTCAAAGATAGGATTTGTAATTTTTATTCTTACAATAGCAGTCATACCTTCTCTTAAGTCGTCTCCTTCAAATTCCTTATCTTTTTCTTTTATTAAGCCAAGCTTTTTAGACCATTCTTTAAAAGCTCTTGTCATTCCAGTTTTAAAACCTGTCTCATGAGTTCCTGCTTCAGTTGTTGGAATATTATTCACATAACTTGCGATGTATTCAGTTGTTGAATCAGTAAATTGAATACATACTTCCCCATACATTTGAAGGCTTCCAACTGTTCTCTCACCATCAAAAATTATTGGGGTTTCATGAATTGTTGTTTTACTTTCATTTAAATAATTGATAAAGTCTAAAAGACCATTTTCAGAATAATACTCTTTAGTTATTTCTTGCCCTTTTCTCTTATCTATTAACTCTAAAGTTATACCTTTATTTTGAAAGGCTAATTCTTGTAACCTACTGTCTATTATGTCAAATTTAAAATCGGTTGTTGAAAAAACCTCATCGTCTGGTTTAAATGTAATCTTAGACCCAACCATGTCAGTCTTTCCTATTACCTTTAACGGTCCAATAGCTGTTCCAGGCATATTTCTTTTCAATTCTTTATCAAAACTATATTCAAATCTTTGTCTGTATATCTCTCCATTTTGATATACTTCAACTTCAAGCCATTTTGATAAAGCATTTACAACAGCTGCTCCAACACCATGAAGTCCTCCAGAAGTTTTGTAATTTTTATTATCAAATTTTCCTCCTGTATGCAATTCTGTAAATACCATTTCTACTCCAGATTTCTTTTTAATCGGATGAATCCCAGTTGGAATACCTCTTCCATTATCAATAACTGTAACACTTTTATCTTCATTTAAAATTATTGTTATTCTATTTCCAAATCCATTAGTTATTTCATCTATGGCATTATCAACTATTTCCCATATACAATGATGTAACCCCTTGCTTCCTGTAGACCCTATATACATTCCTGGTCTTATTCTTACAGGTTCTAATTTTTCTAGCGATGTTAAATCAGTTACATCATAAGTATTAGTATTTTTTAATTCCATAAAAAACCTCCATTGAACACCAGTTCTTATTTTTTCATAATTCTTTTACTCTATAAAATATACTTCCTTTCAAAGCTGTTGTCAAAACTAATTATTAATTCCTTATATAAATTACTATTTCCAAATACATAACTCCTTAAAACTAAAACTTTATTTTTTAATATCAAAAGAGTGTATTATCAAAATCAATAATACACTCTTAAAACCAAATTTAAAACTCTTAAATTATCTTATTATACATCGCATATTTCTATTTTTCTAACATGCTTTGTATGGCTCCATTCTTTGTTATTCTTATTTATAATACCTTGAATTGTAATTGGAACCCAAGTTAATGTATAAACTGAATATAACCAAAACCTAAAGAAAAATACTAATTCTTTCTTTCCTAGTAATAATCCAGTTAATAATAAGAAAGCTACATTGTATCCTATTCCTATAAAGAATGCAACGATCCAATTATCAATGTTAGCAGTTATTATAGGAATTGCAAAAACATTACTTGAATACAATACCATCATAATTAAAAATGGTTTTGTAATCTTTTTATCTAAAACCAATATAAATGGAGTAATTAAAAATTGAACAATTGCAAATAATTGATATCCAACTGGCCCAAGACCTAAATTATCAAATAAATAATTTATTATGAATATATTTAATCCACTACTATTTGCTTGTATTAATGTTAATAAAGCTGCAAGAGCTGTTAATAAAGTTACAAATGGTTGCAGCACATATAGAGAACAATCAAACATGAAAAATTTTCTTTTTAATATAGATTGTTTTAATAATTTAAAGAAATATCTTGAAGCAACATCTGCAAAACCTTGCATCCATCTTTTTCTTTGATTCCATGACTGTTTTAAAGTTAATGGTTTTTCATCATATATAATGGCATCATGTGCCCAGCCAACTTTTTCACCATTTAACACAAGCTTACATGTAAACTCTAAATCTTCAGTTAAGCATGTAGCACCCCAGCCTAATTTTTTTAATGTATTAGTTTCAATTACAAATCCAGTACCACCAATTTGACTTGAAAGGCCTAAATTAGACTTAGCTAATTGAAACATTCTATTTTGAGTCCAAAAACCTATAGAATAACTTGCTGCAATCCAAGAATCTCCAGGATTCTTGCTATCTATATACCCCTGTACAACTTTATATCCTTCTTGCATTTTAGAATTCATTTCTTTTAAAAAATCTTTATGTACAAGATTATCAGCATCAAATATTGCAACTCCATCATATTGTTTTTTCATATCAAATAACTTTGCAAACATCCATTCTAATGCATAACCTTTTCCTCTTTTGTCTTCTGCAAATCTTTCACATACATTAACACCATAGCTCTTAGCTATTTTAGCTGTGTCATCTGTGCAATTATCTGCAATGACAAATACGTCATACATGTCTTTTGGATAATCTAGCTTCAGCATACTTTCAATAAGACTTCCTATAACAACTTCCTCATTATGCGCTGCAATTAATAATGCAAACTTATTTTTAGGTTCATAGTTTTTCTTTTCTTTTCTTCTAAAAAGGCCAAAGAAAGCCAAAACCATGTAATAACATATTATTGCAAATACAAAAATTTGAAAGAAAGCTGTTATGGATAATATATAATTTCCCATTACATTCACTCCTAATATCTAATGGGAAACTATTCCCATCAATTATTTTAATATTTTCCTTCATAATATTCCTATCTAATAATATTTCAATAGAAATAAAAAATCAAGCATATATTCTTAAGATAAAATGAATATTTTAAGCTTCTATTTTATTTCGTGAAATTTTATAAATAATATATCCTATTGATATTCCGCCCAAAAGCCCCCCAATATGTCCAAAGTTATCGATATTTTTTATGTTTAATCCTATAAATAAATTTATTATTATTATTTGCAATAAACTAGATAGATATTTCTTTTCTATCCTATGCCGTTCTATAAGTGCAAATGCTAACAAGGCCCCCATCAAACCAAATATTCCACCTGATGCTCCTACTGATATACTGTATGGACTCATAAGGAAACTCATTAATGATGATGTTATGCAAGAAATAATATAAATAATGAAATACTTACCTTTACCATAAATTTGATTAATTTGAGGACCAATTATATATAAAGAATACATATTGCAGCCTATGTGAATAAAACCTGAATGTAAAAAGGCACAAGTTATTAATCTCCACACCTGACCTTGTTCTATAAGAGGATTATATTTAGCACCAAAGTCAACCAATATTTCATTTACTGTATTCCCACTCGTATAAATTTCATATTGGGTTAAAATAAATACTATTATATTTATCCCTATTATTCCCAACGTCAAAGCTTTATCCTTAAAAAAGTTATCATTTATATTAGTTTTTCTATAACTATCCATATTATTCTCAAATATATGTTTCAACGGTATACATCCATTATCACATTGGATAGTTTCATAATCCTCAGCATTTATTACAAGTTTGTTGGTAATTACAGATTCCTCTCCATAAGTATATTTTTTATTAGTCAAAATTATCATATTTAAAGAAAAAGACTTTCCTAAAGTTTTTATATATGAAAAAGCTTCTAGGTAATCTGAATCTTTTCTTTCTTCATTGGTTATTAAAACGCAATATATTCCTTCTCGCAATTCTTTAATTGCAAAAAATACTTCTTCATCATATAAATTACTATGATATTGTTTCATATAAAAATTTTCTCGATTAATTAAAATTTTATAAAAATCTTCTTTAAAATTTTTCATTTTATCTACCTATTAATTCTCTTATGCATTTTCAATCATATCTAACAATTCATTAAATCTTTTTATAGTAGCTTCAATTGGTTCGTTTGTTGTCATGTCAACGCCTGCATTTTTAAGAATGTTTATTGGATAATCACTGCCGCCTGATTTTAAGAAACCTTTATATTTTTCAACTGCATTTTCTTTTCCTTCTAAAATTGATTTTGAAAATGCAGATGCTGCTGCATATCCTGTTGCGTATTGATAAACATAAAAATCAGAATAGAAATGTGGAATTCTTGACCATTCTACATCTATTTCTTTATCTACTATCATTTCACTTCCAAAATATTTAACATTCAAATCATGCCAAACTTTATTGTAATCTTCTGCTGTTAATGGTACCCCTTGCTCTAATGTTTCATGTGTATATAGTTCAAACTCTGCAAACATTAATTGTCTAAATACTGTTGTTCTAATTTGTTCTAATTCTTGATTTATTAAATATAATTTTTTCTTTTCATCTTTTTCTTTTTCAATTAAATAATGAATAAGTAAAGATTCATTTGTTGTTGAAGCTACTTCTGCACAAAACAAAGTATAATTTGCATAATAATATGGCTGTTCTTTTCTTGAATAATATGAGTGAATTGAATGACCCATTTCATGTGCTAATGTAGATACATCATTTAATTCATTATTGTAATTTAAGAGTACATAAGGCATTGTGTCATATGCTCCCCATGAGTAAGCACCGCCTCTTTTCCCTTTGTTTTCATATATATCTATCCAGCCATCTTTTATTCCACTTTTAAAAATATCTAAATATTCTGTCCCAAGTGGCTTTAGTGCATCTAATACTATATTTACCCCTTCCTCAAATTCTATTTTTTCCTTAGGAAGTTCAATCACAGGAACATATAAATCGTACATATGAATTTCATCTAGCCCTAATAATTTTTTCTTTATTTTTACATATCTATGAAGCGAAGCTAAATTATCATTTATAACTTTTACTGCATTTTTATAAACCTCTACCGGAATATTATTAGGATTTAATGATGCTTCTAATGCACTATTATATTTTCTAACTCTACTATTAAAATTAAAAGTTTTAATTGATGCTGTTAAAGATGTTGCCAAAGTGTTTTTAAGCTTTTCATATTCTCCAAATAATTTTTGGAATGCATCTTTTCTAACTACTTTATTTTTACTCTTTATAAACGAAGAATAGTTTCCTTCTGTTAACTCAACTTCTTTTCCTTCTTCATCTTTTATTTTTCCAAATGTCATATCTGCATTAGTTAAGATATTATGAATAGCAGATGGTGCATCTAAACAATCAGAAGCAGCTGCCAACAATTCTTCCATTTCTTTTGATAAAATGTGAGGCTTTTCTTTTAATATATCTTTAATCAAAAATTCAAATTTCTTTAATCCTTCAATTCTATTCATTTCAGCTTCAATAAATTTATCTTCTAAACTTAAAATTTCAGGAACAAAGAAAGCTGTATAGCTTGCAAATTCGGCCATATATATATCGATTTTGCTCATAAGACTTTGATAGGTAGGATTTGAAGTATCTTCATCAGACTTCAAATGTGCATAAACGTATAAATTTTCAGCTTTTCTAGATATATCTTCATTTACTTGAAAATATTCTAAGATTACTTCTCCACTTGTTAATTTTCCTGAGTAATCTTTTAATTTTATAGCTTCATTTTTTAAACCTTCAAAATCTTTTTCCCACGCTTCTATACTTGGGTAGATCTTTTCTACTTTCCACTTAAATTCTTCCTTAATGTCTTCTCTTTTTTTCAATTCACTCATGTTAACACACCCTCTCTAATTCAGTTAACAATTTACAGTTAACAATTTTAGATGGAATCTCAAAGAAATTCCTTAAATTATATTTTCTTTTTTACTTGCCTTTGAATAGTTAAAATCAAAAACTTGTATTTGATTATACTAGCTTTGTTCTTAAACTCTTAACTAGTCTAAGTATTCTGCTTCTTTGCCTTTTATTGCTTCAAAAACTGTATTCATTTCTCTCTCTATTATTGCCACAACTTCTTGAATTTTTTCTTTCATTAAATCATATTCATCCTCATACTTAAATTTTATTATGTAAGTTGGATTATATTCCTCCAAATCTTCTTCTATTTCATAACCCCTTTCTGTAAATGCTTCATTATTGAACAAGTCATATATAGCTGAGTATTCCCATTCTTCTACATTTTTATTTGTATCAAAATACATATATACAATTTCATCTAATACATAAAGCTTTTTTACAAACAAAGCCCCTTCACTAACTTCAAAACTCCCTAATTCTCTTTTTATAAAACCAGTTTCTTTATCTTTTTCTATTAATACTAAACTTGAAAAATCCATAATGACACCATCCTATTTGTTTTTATTTAAATTTAAGCATTTAATTTTTAATCTACTTGAAAATTTATGCCTTATATAAAATTATATCAAAAAAGACATTTTATAACCATACAAATAATGGATAGATATAAAACGCCTTCCCTTATGCTTTATATATTAGAAATCAATCAAATAATAACACTTTTTACTTTACTTTGTCAGACAAATATAATTTAATTTCTTGTAAATATATGGTAATATTTTCTTGTAGTAAACTCAATATAAAAAACTAAAACTATATAATAAATACTGCCGCAACATAAAAATTTATAATGTCTTTTGAAGGAGTCTTAATTATGGTAAATAATATGCGCCTAAAGCCTGAAGCATTTGTATATAAAAAAAGAAGAAGGCTTGAAAGAAATATCTTATTAAAATCTAAAAGAAAAAAAATTCTCGGACTAATAATTTCATTAGGATTAATAACTATAACTTCATTTTTTTTAACTCACAACTTATACGTACGCAACAACTCTAAAGATCTGGGATTTTCCGTAGAATATAATTTAACTACTGGCTTTTCATCTGAAAATAAACTTCTTCGAGTTCAAGAAATGTCTTTAATTTATTTCGACGGTGATACTGCTATTATAGAAGCTTCAGGCCTTGCAAAAAGTCCACCTCATGAAAAAACTTCTATAAAAGCAAGTTTTAAAAAAGATGCTAATAAATGCTGGATATTTAAAACTTTTTTAAATTCTAATTAGAAAAATAAATTAGCAAAAGGCAATTGCTAAAAATAAAGTTCATGTCTCAAAATTTTATTTTTTGAAACATGAACTTTATCTTTTATTTAGTATTATTTAAATAAATATCCTGAGAATATAAGCATACCAAAACAAACAATATTGAAAGTTACAACTATTTGTATACAGTTAAACCACTTCTTCTTTTTATGTTCTTTATAATATTTTGATTTTCTTTGGTATATATCAGTTAAAACTAATGCTGTTCCTTGATATAATCCATATACTATATAATGAAGGGTTAACCCATGCCATAATCCCATAATAAACATAGTAATAATTTGAGCTACATTGGAAGCCATAAATCTACTTCTAAATCTCTTCTTTCTCATGGAATTTAAAACAAATCTAGAAAAAATATAATCACCAAACCATCTTGATAAGGATATATGCCATCTTGTCCAAAATTCCTTCATATCCTTACTTAAAAAAGGCTTATTAAAGTTTTCAGGGACCTTAATTCCAAAAATATAACTTGTCCCAACTGCAAATAAACTGTATCCTGCAAAGTCAAAGAATAAATACATTGTATATGCATACATGTAATTGATACTATTTAATACAGTTATATCTGTAGGTATTTTTAAAAGCCAATATGTATCAATAAAATACGCTAGTATAAATTTATATGCAACTCCCATAAATATTTTTTTTATTCCTAATAGCAAATAATCATTTATATATTCTTTTTGTTCTAATTTCCCATTAAGCTCCTCTTCAAATCTCTTCCATCTATCTATTGGTCCAGAACTTAAGGTTGGAAAAAATATAATAAAATATAGTAAAGCTATAAAATTAATTTTTTCAATTCTTCCATCATAAATTTCAATTATAATTTGAATTATCTTAAAGTTTAAATAAGATAAACCAATAAAACCAATATATGAAGCATAATGGGTTACTCCTGCTATCTTAGTTGAAATAACCGGTATCATAGATAAAAACAAAAACACCCAATATAAATATCTATTATCTGTCTTTTTTCTTATTTCTAAATACAAATACACTATAATAATTTCTAAAGCTAAAAATCCTATGAATAATTTTAGCCCTAATGAATTTCCCATTATTAATATAATCATTGCTAAAGATGATACTATTCCATAATACTTTCCATTAAACCCTTTTAATCTAAGTATTATTGCAGGAATAAATGTTAAAAATAAAATGTATAAATACAAATAGTCACCATATTGTGTCAATTTCATTTTATTGCCTCCAATAAATTTTCTCTTTCAATTTAGCAAACTAATACTTACATGTTTTCTTCAGAACTGATTATATATAAATGGTATTTCACTAAATGGTTCAAATACCAATATAAAAATTGCTGCCACAATAACAATGGTAGCTATTATAGAAAAAGCTATGTCTTTATTTTTCGTTATAATGTTTATAAAGTTCTTCTTCAACTTTAATCCATCCCTTCCATCCTAGATGCATTATGTCATACATAAAATATGGAGTATATTCTTCATCTTTTAAATTTAGTACTTTAAAGCCTTTTTCTTCTGCAATCTTCTGGGCTATATCATAAAAATTATCTCTAGTTTCTTTCGTCATTCCAGTATGATCATACCATCTTCCATTTGTAGGAATTAAAATTATATATGGCTTTACCCCTAAATCAATACATGTATCAAGATATAATTCATAGTCCTCAAATTCCTTAGATTTCATTAAATCAATATTTTTTTTAGAATCTTTATGGGCTTTAAGATTATCTTTTAAATATTTATTGTAAAAATTATCATCAACATAAAAATCATTGTTAGTTTCTTTTGTCTTTGCTTCTTCTTCTGCTTTTTTTTCTTCTTCACCCCAATTTATTTCCTTTAATTCCTCTTCTGGCTTTTTATCATTTAACAATTCCAATCTTCTATATAATAGGCCTTTATCTTTTAACTCCACCATCTTTTCTCTACATATAAAATACGGTGTAAATAACGCTTTGGCAATTTTATATACGAATCCATCATTTATATATAATTTAGAATAAATTTCTTCTGCTGCAAATTGTGTATTTCCCTCTAGCAAATCATTTACTCGTGTAGCATATTTTTTTTTATTTTTATCACTTATCTTTGGATTAGATAAATATTTATAAAACTGTATTGGTGCAAAATTAGCTTGAAAGTTTTTAGGCTCTATCCCACCTTCATCACAAAACCATTGAAGCGAAAGGAACAATGCTACTTTTGAATCTTTATTCCAATTACTTTCACTGCCTAAAAGTTCTGTGTGATTTATGGTTTGGAAGTATGCCCTTCCATTAGTGACAACCTTTTCCATTCCTTTAGCAGGAAATATTTTTGTTGGAAGCTGAGAAACTGGAACCACGAATTCAGAAGAACCTTGTAATGATAAATAATTATTTTTCATAAGATAATTGTTATATACAACTCCTCTATCTTTATACATACTTCCATATGCTATATTTATTTCTTGTAAATCTTTCTTTTCCAGCATTTCTTGCACATTTTTATCTAAAAAGCTATTTAAAAAAATTACTGTTATTATACCAACAATAATAGGAACTAATATACAAACAATTTTTCTTTTCATTTTATCCTCCATTAGTTTTAAGAGATAAATTCTACATAATTCTATTCAATTCTATAATAACTTAATCTGTAATTCAATATGGAGAAAGCTTTAAATTTCTTATTTTTTATATTTTAGAATTCTTTACGAAAGTTATTTTATAGTTTGACACTTGTTTATATTCTCTTATATATCTGATATTAATTTTCTTAATATAAAATTATACATACATTTCATTGCAAATCATTTGCAATAAAGTGTATAATATAATCATGTTTTAAGGAGTTGATTATTTGATTACTATAAAAAATTTATCCTTTTCATATACAAAAGGATCTGAATTATTGAAAAATATAAATTTAAATATTCCAAAAGGAGTATACTTATCTATTCTTGGTGAGAATGGAAGCTGCAAAAGTACATTAATAAAACTTATATTAGGCATATTAAAACCTGATTCTGGATCTATTACTTTAGCTACAAATAAAATCTCTTACGTTTCTCAAAGACTAGATAATTTTAATTCAGAATTTCCAATCACAGTTACTGAAGTATTATCTTGCCACGCTAAAACTATTGGTATAAAAAATTCAAAAAATATTCACGAAGCCTTACATAAAGTAAATATGTGTGAATTTGCTGATAATTTAATTGGCAATTTATCCGGTGGACAACAACAGAGAATTTTTATAGCAAGAGCATTAATAGGAAATCCTGATTTGATAATTTTAGATGAGCCTTCAACCGGAATCGACGAAAAGAGTCAAAATGAAATTTATCCTATACTGCAAAATTTAAATGCAGACTTTGGAAAAACTATTATTTCCGTTGAACACAACACTAAGGTTGCATTAAAATATTCAACACATATTTTAAAAATAGAAAATGGCGACTTAACTTTATATACAAAAGAAGATTTTATGAAGCATTTAGATGATGAAGAATCATTATCTAAAATAATATAGGTATTACAAGGAAGGTATAATATATGTTTGACTTAGGTTTTATGCAAAATGCATTTATTGCAGGTTTTATTGTTTCTATACTTTGTCCTTTTATAGGGCTTTTTATTGTGCTTAGACGTTATTCCATGATTGGAGACACATTATCTCATTCTTCCTTTGCTGGTGTTGCAATTGGACTTCTTATAGGTGTAAACCCTCTATTAACCGCATTTTTATTTACAAGTGTGTGCGCATTAGTTATAGAAGCACTTAGAACTTACTACAAAAAATATGCCGAACTGGTAATGTCAATTGTTTTAACCTTAAGTTTAGGTATAGCAATTATTTTAATAAGCAGTGGAAAAGCGTCAGCTAAGGTTGATTCATTTTTGTTTGGAAGTATTCTTACTGTAACTCAATCAGATATTTGGATGATTGCAATAGTAGGTGGAATCTGTTTATTAATTCTCTTATTTCTTTATAACAAGTTAATTTATGTGACTTTTGATGAAAATAGTGCTAAAACAGCAGGTATTAATGTAAAATTAGTAAATTATATTTTCACTTTACTTGTTGGTGCTACAATTTCTCTTTCAATAAGAGTAATGGGAATCCTTGTAGTTTCTTCTATAATTGTTGTCCCTGTAGCAACAGCTATGCAATTAAAAAAAGGCTTTAATAAAACTTTAATTTTTGCAATCATATTTGGATTCTTAGATGTTATGATTGGTCTTGTATTATCTTATTATATAAATAGTGCTCCAGGCGGAACTATTGCATTAACTTCAGTTATATTTTTATTATTAACTTTAGTCGTTACAAGATTCTTAAATTACGAAAACTAGCACTTATAAAAAGCAAAACCATTCTTAAAGTATAAACATCTATATTTTAAGAATGGTTTTTTACTCTAAATAACTCTGAACTCTGAACCCCGAGATCTTAACTGATCAAAGTATTCTTCTAATAATTCTATAAATTTAATCATATTCTCTGGATAAATTTGTCCAATATTTGCTATTCTAAAAGTGTCTTCAGAAGCTATTTTTCCAGGATAAATTGTAAATCCTCTATTATATAAATAATCATGTAACTCTTCAAATGAATATCCTTCTGCTTTGGGTTCAATGATTGAAGTTAATAGCTTAGAAGATGATTCTTCACAAACTAATTTCTTTAAATTAAGTTTATCTAATCCTTCCCAAAGAATTTTACAGCATTCTTTATATCTTTCATTTCTCTTTTCAATAGTTTCTTCTTTTGCTTCAATTATAGCTTGTTTTAGCCCGTATAATACTTGTACAGGTGGAGTGAATCTCATTTGGTAATTATCTTTAAAATATAAATATTGCTTATATAGGTTTAAATAAAGGTTCCTTGGTTTAATATTTTTAGTTTTCTCTAATGCTTCTTTATTTGCTATTACAAAACTTATTCCTGCCATTCCTTGTATGCATTTATTTGAACTAGAAGCTAAATATTCTATATTCATTTTGTACATATCAATTGGAATTCCTGCAAAAGAACTCATAGCATCAACAATCATTTCTATTTTATATTTTCTACAAAGTTCCCCTATTGCTTGAACATCATTTAGTATTCCTGTAGTTGTTTCATGATGAATTAAAGCTAAATGACTTATCCTTTTACCACCATTGTTTCCGTTTAAATTATAAGTTTTTATAAGTACCTCTAACTCATTTAAATTTATTTCTTCTATCCCTGAACTTTTATATTCTATGTAGTTCAAGCTATATATTTCAGCCATTTCACATATTCTTTTTCCATATGCTCCATTGTTAATTACAAGTAATATGTCTTCACCAACAACTGAACTTATCACTGCTTCAACAGCAGCCGTTCCTGATCCACCAAACAATACAGTTTTATAATTATCATTTGAACCAACAAAATTAGTAAGTTCTTTTGATATAAATTCCATAACATCTCCAAATTCCTTTTCTCTTGGACAGATATCAGGCACCACTTGTGCCATTTTCACTGTATCTGAAGTTGTTGCCGGTCCTGGATTTAGCAATATGTTTCTCTTAATTTCCATTTTCAACCCTCCATTATCAAAGTGACCTGTTTACTTATTTAAAAATTTCATAAAGGCTTCTTTATTTTCTATTGGTGTTGTTTTAGGTCTTCCTAAATCTTTTCTTCCGCCCTTTTTAACTTTAATTTCTAATAATATTGGTCCTTCTACTCCTGTTAATTCTTTTGATAGTTTTACCAACTCCTCTTTGGAAGTGCACGAATAACATTTTTTATATCCACATGCTTTAGCTATAGCTAGTGCATCAATTTTTAACCCTACTGTTTCCTGGCCCCCCACAGAATCATGTGCCCCATTATTTATTAATATATGTCTAAAATTGTTAGGTTTTTGATTTCCTATTATAGCTAATCCCCCAAGATGCATTAACAAAGCACCATCTCCATCTATACAATATACTTCTCTGTCCTTACTACTTAAGGCTATTCCCAAAGCAATTTGCGAAGCATGTCCCATAGATCCAACAGTTAAAAAATCTCTATTATGACCTTCTTCGTATTTATCTCTCAGTTCAAATAACTCTCTTGATGCCATTCCTGTAGTAGATACAATTACTTCTTCTCCACTCATATTATTAATTATTGTTTCTATTGCCTCTTCTCTTGTCATTTCAAAATTATTAACAATATTATTTTTTAATTTGTATTCTTCAAAAGTATCTTTTTTTACCACCAATGCATATGGTTCATTATTTACCTTCATATGCTTATAGGCTTTATTTATCATTGCTTTCATTTCATCATTAGTTGTATTTTGATCCAAAACTTGATACTTGATTTCCAAAAGATCTAAGGTTTCAATAGTAATTAATCCTTGTTTCTTATGTTGAGGTTCATCCTTTTTATCTGGTTCCCCCCTCCATCCAACTACTAAAAGCATAGGTATACTATAAACTAATTTATCTGCTAAAGATGCAAGAGGATTAATTGCATTTCCAATACCAGAGTTCTGCATATATACAAGTCCTATTTTCCCTGTTCCCAAATGATATCCAGCTGCTAAACCTATAGCATTCCCTTCATTGGCTGAAACTATATTCTTATCACAATTAACATTATCTTTAATAAAAGCACAAAATGATTTCAATAAGGAATCCGGCACTCCAGTAAAAAATTCTATATCGTTCTTCTGCAATTCATCATAAAAAGCTTTAACTTTAATCATCTATTTCAACTCCTACAAACTAAATTTCTCAACCCCATTAACCATTTCTCTATTTCTTTCAATATCTTTTTTCCACTTAATCATTACTTATTTAACGAAAATCCCCACAAATGAAAACCAAGCATCCATATTATAGAATTATCTCTGTGAGTTTTCTCCTAAACTATTAACCAATTTACATCCCATCAACTGCTAACTGTAAATTGTTAACTCTTAACTGACTTACATTCCTCCTGGTATTAAAGTAAGTATCTCCTTAATTGGCATACAATTCATAGATGCTTCCTTAGATCTTCCATACTCTAATATACTCTTTGCTGTATTTACCATAGCAGGATAAGCACTTCTTATTAAATGATTTGCATGTATAATTACACTTACACCAAGTTCCACCAGTTGTTCTTCTGTCATAAAGTTATACGAAGTTGGAACAACTACTAATGGAACTTTATTTTCAAATTCATTATATCTCCTGCAGAATTCAGTAATTTCTTTTCCATCCTTTTCTTTACTGTGAATCATTATTCCATCCGAACCTGCTTGAATATATGCTTTAGCCCTATTTATAGCATCTTCCATTCCAGCTCCCGCAATTAAACTTTCAATTCTCGAAATTATCATAAAATCACTTGTTACTCTTGCTTCTCTTCCAGCTCTTATCTTGTCACAGAAATGGTCAACATTATCTTGAGTCTGTTCTACTTCTGTTCCAAATAATGAATTTTTCTTAAGACCAGTTTTATCTTCAATAATAATTGCAGAAACCCCAAGTCTTTCTAAGGTTTTAACTGTATAAACAAAATGTTCAATTTGTCCACCGGTGTCTCCATCGACAATTATTGGTTTTGTTGTTACTTCCAAAATATCATTAATTGTATTTAGTCTTGAAGTTAAGTCAACTAATTCTATATCTGGCTTTCCCTTTGCAGTTGAATCGCATAAAGAACTAATCCACATGCCATCAAATTCTTTTATCTTTCCTTCTCTTTCCACTTTAGTTTTTTCAACGATAAGTCCAGTTAACCCATTATGAGCTTCAAGGATCCTAACTGGTTTTTTTGAATAAATTAATTCTTTAAGACTTTTCATCCTCATTTGAGGAGTAGTACCTATTTGCGCTAATTCTTCATCTAATTTTGAAATAGAAACTCCTTGGGTATAAGGTACCTCAATAAGCTTTCCATCCCATTCCTTTATTACTTCTATAACTTTTTCTCTAAGTTCCTTTTGAGAACCTTCTTTCCAATCATCCCCATGAAGTACATAGTCAGGCTTTAATTTTAGTAAATTTTCTACTTGATCTAAGCTCTCCTGAGGAATTACAGATATTACTCCTTTAATATTGCTTACTACCTCTTTTCTTTCTTCATACTTCATGATAGGATTTCTCCAGTAACCTCTTATAACTTCATCTGTATGTAATCCTACAATTATATCTCCAAACTTTCTTGCTTCATTTAATACATTTAGGTGACCTTGGTGTATTATATCTGCACTCATAGCAACATAAACTTTCTTCATCATTAACATCTCCTAATATAAATATTTTTTATTTAAATAAATTATAATTTTTCAAATTTAGTTCATTTTTTTATTTTTTTACCACTATGCTCATAAATTAAATTTTCTTATTTTATTTATTATTTATAAACTAATCGTTTCTTCTGCCATTCCTTCTAACTTAGGTAATACAATTTTTTTTATTCTTTCAAGATGACTTTTATCATCAATTTCTCCCCACACCAAATTTTCAACCTTTAAATATCCAACTCGTCTCTTCTTAGCAGCATCAAATATTGCATCTTCATAATCATATTTCTTTGCTTTTTTGTTTGAAATCTCAAAAAAATTCTTCTCGCTTCTATAGTCATTAATTCTAGAATTAAATTCTTTATATTGTCTTAGCATCTCTTTGTATAATTCAAGAGATATTTTTGATATTCCAACTAATTCTCCGTATACTTCATCAATTTCCTCTCGCTTCTTAGATATCTTATATAAATTATCTTCTCTAACTTCAACATAACATTCATCCCCTGAATTAGTCTGTCCACTTAATAAAATACAATCTTCTTTTTCATAATTAATAACTTTTATTAATCCATATACTTCATATATAAGATCACTCTCAAGTAATAAGAAATCTTCTTTCAATTCATCTTCTAATATAGACAATGATGTCATACTTCCAGTTGCTTTATATTTTCTATTTTTTCTTGTTTCAATGTAATTATTTTGTTTTGCTAATTCATCATAAAATTCATTCAAATGACCTGTTACTATATAAATTTTTTCAATTCCTAAACTTCTTAATTTTTCAATAGATCTTTCAACTAAACTTTTACCATTTATTTTTATAAGGCCTTTTGGTAATAAATCATTAGTTATATCCTGTAATCTTGATCCCATACCTGCTGCTAAAATCACAGCTGTTTTTATCTTTCCCATTAATTTTCATTCCCCTTTCCACTTACAAGTTAATTCCATGTATCACTAATTACTTATTATCTTTACTGCAATATTAATTTTAGGTTCATTTTTTGAACATAATTATATTACCATCTTTCATTGTTCAAAACAACATGTTCATGGAAAATTTTTTCAAAAAAATACTGTTCATATCATAAAAGATATGAACAGTATTTTTATTTATTTCATAAATAAGTTTACTAATATACCACCATACTGAGCTATTAATGGTGCAAATACTACTGAAACAATTGTCATTAATTTTATCAATATATTCATCGCTGGACCAGATGTATCTTTAAACGGATCTCCTACAGTATCTCCTACAACAGCTGCTTTATGAGGATCACTTCCTTTTCCACCATGGACGCCTGTTTCAATATATTTCTTAGCATTATCCCATGCACCACCTGCATTTGCCATCATTATTGCCATTAATACTCCTGTAACTACTCCACCACCTATTAATCCAGCTAAAGCTTCTGTTCCAAGCAACAATCCTGTAGCTAAAGGAACTACAATTGCTAATATTCCTGGAAAAATCATTTCATGTAATGCTGCATATGTTGAAATTTCAACACATTTTGAATAATCTGGCTTTTCTGTTCCTTGTAATATTCCCTTCTTTTCTCTAAACTGTCTTCTTACTTCCTCTACCATTTGGGTAGCCGCTTTGCCTACTGATTGCATTGTTAAAGCTGCAAAAAGAAATGGCAGCATACCTCCAAGTAATACTCCAACTAGAGTTAATGGATCAAGTAAATTTATTGTTTGTAGCTTTACTGATTGAGAGTAGGATGCAAATAGTGCTAAAGCTGTAAGTGCTGCTGATCCAATAGCAAATCCTTTACCTATAGCCGCTGTTGTATTTCCCACTGAATCAAGCTTATCTGTTATTTCTCTTACACTCTTATCTAGATCACACATTTCCGCAATACCGCCTGCATTATCTGCAATAGGACCATATGCATCAACTGCAACTGTTATAGCTGTTGTTGATAACATTCCTACTGCTGCAAGTGCTATACCATATAATCCAAGATTAGCATCTTTAGCACCTCCAATTGCAAAATAAGATATTATTATCCCAACAATTATTAATAATATTGGAGCAACAGTTGACTTCATTCCAACAGATAATCCAGCTATAATATTGGTAGCTGGTCCAGTCTTTGATTCATTCGAAATAAATTGAACTGATTTATACTCTGCAGAAGTATAAAATTCAGTAATTTTACCAATCAATAAGCCTACAACAAGTCCTGCTATTACTGGATAAAACATTTTTATTTCTCCAAGGAGAACTTGACATAATATAGATCCTGCTATAAGAACTACTCCCCCTGAAATAGCACTTCCACCATTTAAAGCTTTTTGAGGATTGTCCCCTTTATAAGCTCTTACGTATACTATACCCATCAGTGAACCTATAATACCAACTGCAGATAATGCTAAAGGAAATATTATTACATCATTCCCAAAATTTTTAGCAAGTACAGCTCCAAGTGTGATTGCTGAAATTATTGAGCCTACATATGACTCAAATAAATCTGCTCCCATACCTGCAACATCTCCAACATTATCTCCAACATTATCAGCAATAACTGCTGGATTTCTTGGATCATCTTCTGGTATACCAGCTTCAACCTTACCAACCAAATCAGCTCCTACATCGGCTGCTTTAGTGTAGATTCCACCTCCGACCCTTGCAAAAAGTGCAATTGAAGAAGCACCAAGTCCAAAACCTGTAATATATTCTGCATTTAAATCATATAAAATAGAAAAAATACCAAGTCCTATTACCCCTAATCCTGCTACACATAGCCCCATTACTGTCCCACCTGAAAATGCAACTGATAATGCATCTTTTATGCTATGCTTTGCACCTTCTGCTGTCCTTACATTAGCCTTAACAGCTATCCTCATTCCAATATATCCTGATAAAATCGAACATAAGGCTCCTGCTACAAATGCTATTGCTGTTTTAATATTTAAAAATATCATAATAGTCAATGCTACAACCACTATAAATAAAGTTAAATACGAATATTCTTTTTTTAGGAATGCCATTGCTCCTTCTTCAATGTAACCAGAGATTTCTTTCATTCTCTCGTTACCAGCATCCCTATTCAAAATATCCTTAATCAAAAAAGCAACCACACAAATAGCAATAATACCAGTTAGAATTGTAACATATAATAAATTCATACCCTCACCCCTCTTAAAAAATTTATAGGTTATAATATAAAAGATTAGGCTATTGTAAAAGTAGCATATAATTTTATCCTATATTTTTTCTAAACTAGTATAAGTAAAAGCTATCTTAGAATTTTCTACATAAATTTTTCATACTCAATTGTTTAGGATAAGCCTTCACCCTATACATATATTCAATAATTCATTATAAAATTCTTTTAATATATGCACAAAACACTCTAGTTTAAATCCTCTGTCAACAAGTTCAATTCACTTTATTAATCTCAAGAAAACGTTTACTTAAAATTAATAAAATTTCAACAAATTTTATTAATGGGTTTCACTAAAATTAAGATTGCAACTCAAAAGTTATTTTAACTCCATTCAACTTTAAACTTAATATTTATAACTAAACTTTCTTAACCTTTAAATTGTCCATAAGTTAATCTAGAAGCTATATTATAAAAAAGGCTACTTAAAATAAAGTAGCTCAGATTTATTATTTTATTAAATTTAACACAATTGTATTTATTGCAAAAAGTGCCATAAACAGAACTGTTAATCTTATAAGGATAGCTTCTTTTGTTCTTGATTTGTTTTTTGAAAAGAACGTATCATTTGTACTTCCTTGGATTAAACCACTTAATGCATCAGATTTACTAGGTTGCATGTAAATTGTTATAACTACACCTATTCCTAATAATACCTCTAAAACTAATAATATATTTTGCATAGGTAACACCTCCTATAATGATCAATAACATACAATTTAAATAATATCACATTTATTGATTCATTACAACTTTATGTAATATAAAATTCTTCTGAGCTTACTTGTATTATATCAAACTTTTAAAAAAAGTTATAGGGAATTTTCCCTATAACTTAAAATTTTATACATTTATCAATTTATATAGCATAAATTATGTTTATATTTTATTTTTTTATATTGAAGAACGCTTTTTTTCCTCTGTATTCAGCAACTTCATCTAATTGTTCTTCTATTCTTAATAATTGATTATATTTTGCAACCCTTTCAGATCTAGCTGGTGCACCAGTCTTTATTTGACCTGCATTTACAGCTACAACTAAATCAGCTATTGTAGTATCTTCTGTTTCTCCTGATCTATGAGATACAACTGCTGTATAACCTGCTCTATTAGCCATTTCAATTGCATTTAATGTTTCTGTTAGTGTACCTATTTGATTTAACTTAATTAAAATTGAATTTGCAACTCCAAGTTCTATTCCTTTTTCAAGTCTTTCAGTATTAGTAACAAATAAATCATCACCAACTAATTGAACTTTTTTGCCTAATCTTTCAGTTATTAGTTTCCAGCCTTCCCAATCTTCCTCTGCCATACCATCTTCTATTGAAATTATTGGATACCTATTAACCCAATCTTCAAAGAAATCAACCATTTCAGCTGAAGTTAATGTTCTTCCTTCATGTTCTAATACATATTTTCCATCTTTATAATATTCTGATGAAGCTGCATCAATAGCAATAAATATTTCTTCTCCAGCTTTATATCCAGCCTTTTCTACTGCTTCTATTATTACATCAAGCGCCTCTGCATTTGATTTTAAGTTTGGAGCAAATCCACCTTCATCACCAATACCAGTTGAATAGCCCTTATCATTTAATATTTTCTTTAAAGTATGATATACTTCTGCACACATTCTTAATGCTTCACTAAATGTAGGTGCCCCAGCAGGCATAATCATGAATTCTTGTAAATCTACAGAATTATCAGCATGAGATCCTCCATTTAAAATATTCATCATAGGTACTGGCAATACCTTTGCATTTATTCCTCCTATATATCTATATAAAGGCATATTTAGTGCATTTGCAGCCGCATTTGCAACTGCTAAAGATACTCCTAATATTGCATTAGCTCCTAATTTTGCTTTATTTTTAGTTCCATCTAATTCTATTAACATCTTATCTATATAAGTTTGATCAAATACATTTGTTCCTATTAATTCTTCTGCAATAGTGTCGTTAACATTTTGTACTGCTTTTAAAACACTTTTGCCCAAAAAATTATCTTTATCGCCATCCCTTAACTCTACGGCTTCATACATTCCAGTTGAAGCTCCTGATGGTACTGCTGCTCTTCCAACTGTTCCATCTTCTAAATAAACTTCTACCTCTACTGTAGGAAAACATCTTGAGTCTAAAATTTGTCTGGCTACTACGTCTACAATTTCTAAATAATCTTTCATTTAATTTTACCTCCTCATTTTCTTGTTGAGAATTATTATCAATATTATTATAATACATATTTTGCTAGTTGCAAAGCTTTTTTTCACTTACCATAATATTATTAGTAATTTAACAAAAAATATTCATTTTTTTTAATTTTCAGATTATTATATATGTTAAAATTTATAATTTTATAACATATATAATTAAAACATTTGCTTACTGCTCAAAAACGTCTATACATAAATAAAAAATCATGCACTAAAATATACTATTTCATAATGCATGACTCTAAAAACTTGTACTCACCTTATTATTTTTTTATGTTGTACTTATTATATATCTGATAATTTGGCTTTTTCGCAATATCTTTTAAATTTTAATTCCCAAATTACAGCTTTCTTAGAATCAATATTTTTTATTCCAGCAAAAAATCTTTCTAACTCACCTATTTTATTTAACCCCTTCATTAAATGCCTTGGATAATCAACATTTCTTGAATATGATTTTTTAGGGTCTATTACCATCAATTGTCCATTGCTTAATACATAAACGTCTTTGCATCTAATATCTAGTTTTTTGAATTTAAGCCTTTCAAATTCTAATAGCAATTCAAAAATCTTTTCAACTAACTCAAGGCTTAATCCATTATGCTTAACAAATTTGTCCAATCTCTTTCCTTCAACTAAATCTCTTACTACATACATTTTTCCCTTCTTATATAAGCGTGGAAAGTGCTTAGAGCCATTTGTTCTTGAAAGAATACTTCCTTCATCATTACAAACCTTTTTCTTTAAAAATATTTTAATTGCTTTTTTATCAGGCAATTCATAAACTATTCCATTATGCCCTTGACCTAAATAAACAGCCTCCCTAAACAATTTTTCTGTATTTTCATCAAAATCAACAGAATATGCGAAGTTTTTCTTCATATTATCAATCCTATATCTTTTTTATAAATATATTATTTTTCTATCTATTTTATGCAGTTTCATAAAATTCTACATCCAACCTATAATGTTTATTTAATATATTAATAATTTTATCCACTTAATATATCATTTAAACATTAGTTATTAACAAATTAATCTACTTTTTATATTAAATACTTCAACCTCTCGTAACAGATTTAATTACCAATATTTTAAATTAATAAAGTTAAGTAAATAAAAATATACTATTTTTATTTACTTAATAATGCAAAATATAAAACAGCCTGAAAATAATTTAAAATTATTTTCAGGCTGTAAATTTCCTAAGAATATTATTTAATTTAGAATTATTCGCTTACTATTAGATTTTCTCCTGTCATCTCAGCAGGAACTTCAAGTCCTAATTGAGTTAGCATAGTTGGAGCAATATCTGCAAGCTTTCCAGTCTTTAATTTTTTATTGTCAGTATGATTTGATACCCAAGCAAATGGTACCGGATGAGTAGTATGAGCTGTAAATGGATTTCCTGTTGAGAAATCTATCATAGTTTCAGCATTACCGTGGTCTGCAGTAATGAATAGACAACCATCCATTTCTAAAATTTTATCAGCAATCTTTCCTACACATTCATCAACGGCTTCAATTGCTTTAACAGCAGCTTCTACAACTCCTGTATGACCAACCATATCTGGATTAGCAAAATTTAAGATTATCATATCATATTTATCGCTGTCTAATCTACTTAATAACTCATCTGTTACTTCATATGCACTCATTTCTGGTTTTAAATCATAAGTTGCAACCTTTGGTGAAGGAATAACTTTTCTATCTTCGCCTGGATTTTCTTTTTCTACTCCACCATTAAAGAAGAAAGTAACATGCGCATATTTTTCTGTTTCAGCTATTCTTAATTGGTTTAAACCTTTGCTGCTTATATATTCACCAAGTGTATTATTTAAAGTTTGTGGACTATATGCGACATTAACACCTTCTAAAGTCTTATCATATTGAGTCATTGTTACAAAAGTTAAATCTAAAGTTTCTCTCTTAAATCCAGCAAATTCTTTATCATTAATAGCTCTAGTAATTTCCCTAGCTCTATCTGGTCTAAAGTTAAAGAATATAACTGAATCTCCATTTTTAATATTAGTAAGTGCATTACCATCTTTAGTAACTACTGTTGGCAATACAAATTCATCAGTCTTATTATCATGGTATGAGTTTTCAATTGCTTCTACTGCACTATTTGCTGTTTCACCTTTACCTAAAACTAATGCATTATATGCAAGTTCAACTCTTTCCCATCTGTTATCTCTATCCATAGCATAATACCTACCACTTACAGTTGCAATTTTACCTACTCCAACTTCAGCCATCATTGCTTCTGCTTTTTCTATGAATTCTTTTCCTGAAGAAGGTGGTACATCTCTTCCATCCATAAATGCATGAACAAATACATTTTGTACTCCTTCTTTTTTAGCAAATTCTAAAAGGCCTTTTAAATGATCTATGTGTGAGTGAACTCCACCATCAGATAATAATCCCATTAAATGAAGAGCTGCTCCGCTCTTTTTAGCATTATCCATTGCTTTCTTAAGAGCTTCATTCTCAAAAAAGTCTCCATCTGAAATTGCTTTTGTTATTCTTGTTAATTCTTGATATACTATTCTACCAGAACCAATATTTAAATGACCAACTTCTGAGTTACCCATTTGTCCTTCTGGCAATCCAACTGATAAACCACTTGCTTGTAGCTCTGTAGTTGGATATTTTTCAAATAATTTATCTAAATTTGGCTTCTTTGCTAAAGTAACAGCATTTCCTTCTGATTTTGGTGCATTTCCAAAACCATCTAATATCATTAACATAACAGGTTTCTTTGACATTTTTATACCTCCAAATACTTTTGTTAAAAGTTATATCTTTATTAATAATAATTTCTAAATTCCTAAATTAAATTTGTAAATTATATAGATACTTTAATTTAATAAAAATTGTACACATTTGTGACTATTTCTAATATAATTTGGATAATTATTATCTATCTAAATTATATTATTTTTTTTCATTTATTGCAACTTATAAACACTGTCAGATAAAGACATATCAAAAAAGAGGCTGTTGTTTAAAATGATAAAAAAATCATTATTCAACAGTCCCTTTAATATGTTTATTTTCTTAGTAATTAACTATTGCAGAAAAATCAGATGCAACTAAACTTGCTCCACCTACTAATGCTCCATCTATATCAGACATTTCCATTTGAGCTTTAATTGTGTTTGGTTTAACAGATCCACCGTATTGGATTCTAGTTTTTTCAGCTGATTCTGCTCCGTACATTTCAGCAACCATACCTCTTATAGCTTTAATTGTTTCATTAGCTTGTTCATCAGTAGCAGTTTTACCTGTTCCAATTGCCCAGATTGGTTCATAAGCAATAACAAGTTCTTCTACTTGAGCATTAGTTAATCCAGCTATATCAACTTTAATTTGAGCTTCTATAACTTGGTTAGTAGTTCCATTTTCTCTTTGTTCTAAAGATTCTCCACAGCAAAGGATTGGAGTAATATTATGTTCAAAAGCTTTTTTAACTTTCTTGTTTAAAGCTTCATCAGTTTCATTGAAGTATTCTCTTCTTTCACTGTGACCTAAAACAACATATTCAATTCCCATAGCTTCTAACATTGCTGGAGAAACTTCTCCTGTGAAAGCTCCACTTTCTTCAAAATGCATATTTTGTGCAGCTACTTTAATGTTTGATCCAGCTACTGCTTTCTTAACAGCATCTAAACATACAAAAGTAGGACACACAACTACGTCACAAGTAGCATCTTTAACTAATGGTTTTAATTCTTCTACCATTTTAACTGCTTCATCAACAGTTTTGTTCATTTTCCAGTTTCCTGCAATAATTGCTTTTCTCATCATATCCACCTCATAATTAAAATTTTAAGAAGAAGCTTTGGCCAAAAGCTTCTTCATTTTAGTGAAATTATTTTTCTCATACACAAGTAAATAATTTCTTTATTTAACTTTTAGTAATTACTAATTTACTTACATATCTGATCTAAAACTAATTTTATTAATATATGATATAAATTATCCTTATACTTTATATTAAAATTAGTTATTTAAAGCAGCAATTCCTGGTAATACTTTACCTTCTAAGAATTCTAATGATGCTCCACCACCAGTTGAGATGTGAGTCATCTTATCTCCAAATCCTAAAATATTAACAGCTGCAGCTGAATCTCCACCACCTATTATAGTAGTTGCATCTGCATCAGCCATAGCTTTAGCTACTGCTATTGTTCCTTTATTGTAGTTTTCGAATTCGAATACACCCATTGGTCCATTCCAAATTACAGTCTTAGCATCTTTAATAGCTTCAGCATATAAAACATCTGTCTTTGGTCCAATATCTAATCCCATGTTTCCAGCAGGAATATTTTGATCTTCTGTAACTGTTGCTTCAACATCTTTAAATTCAGCAGCAACTCTGTGATCTACTGGTAATAAGAATCTAACACCTTTTTCTTCAGCTTTAGCTATCATTTCTTTAGCATAGTCAAGTCTATCTTCTTCAACTAATGAAGTTCCAATTTCATATCCTTGAGCTTTTAAGAATGTATAAGCCATTCCACCACCAATGATGATAGTGTTAACTTTATCTAAAAGATTGTTAATAACAGCAATCTTATCAGAAACCTTAGCACCACCTAAGATAGCAACAAATGGTCTTTCTGGATTTTCAACAGCATTTCCTAAGAATTTTAATTCTTTTTGAATTAAATATCCGCATACAGCTGTATCTAAATAATCAGTTACACCAACTGTTGAACAGTGAGCCCTGTGAGCTGTTCCAAATGCATCATTAACAAATACATCAGCTAATGAAGCTAATTCTTTAGAGAATTCAGGAATGTTCTTTGATTCTTCTTTTCTACATCTAGTGTTTTCTAATAATACGATGTCTCCATCTTTCATTTCAGAAACAGCCTTTTTAGCGTTTTCACCAACAACTTCTTCATCTCTTGCAAAAACAACTTCTTTACCAAGCATTTCTGTTAATCTTACAGCAACTGGTGCTAATGATTTTGAAGCATCTTTTCCTAAATGTGAGCAAAGAATAACCTTTGCATTGTGTTCTACTAAATATTTTATAGTTGGAAGAGCTCCTACTAATCTGTTTTCATCAGTTATAACACCATCTTTTAATGGTACGTTAAAGTCACATCTAACTAAAACTTTTTTTCCGTTTACATCAATATCTTCAATTGTTTTCTTATTGAAATCCATTAAAATTCACCTCATAATTTATTTTTTCAAATATTTTAAAATAGTCTGGCTTTATAGCCTTATACTACAAAACCAGACTTATTCATTTCAACATAAATTTGCGCGTTATGTTTAAATTAGATCAATTCAAATTACTTTAAGTTAGCGAAGTATCCTAAAGTTCTGATTAATTGGTTAGTGTATGACATTTCGTTATCATACCAAGAAGCAACTTTAACTAATTGTTCTCCATTAACTTCCATAACCTTAGTTTGTGTAGCATCGAATAATGATCCGAAGCTGCTTCCGATAATATCACAAGAAACTATTGGATCTTCAGTGTATCCGAAAGATTCAGTTGCAGCAGCTTTCATAGCAGCATTAATTTCTTCTGCAGTTACTTTCTTGTCTAAAGTACAAACTAATTCAGTTAATGAACCAGTGATTGTTGGAACTCTTTGAGCTCCTCCATCTAATTTACCAGATAATTCTGGGATAACTAAACCGATAGCTTTAGCAGCACCAGTTGAGTTAGGGATGATTGAAGCTGCAGCAGCTCTAGCTCTTCTTAAGTCACCATTTCTGTGTGGAGCATCTAAAGTATTTTGGTCATTAGTGTAAGAGTGGATTGTAGTCATGAAACCTTTTGTTAATCCAAATTTATCACTTAATACTTTAGCAAATGGAGCTAAACAGTTAGTAGTACATGAAGCACCTGAAATAACTGTATCATCTGCCTTTAAGATGTCGTGGTTTACATTGTAAACTACTGTTGGAAGGTCATTTCCAGCTGGAGCTGAAATAACAACTTTCTTAGCACCTGCTTCGATATGAGCTGAAGCTTTTGCCTTTGAAGCAAAGAATCCAGTACATTCTAAAACGATATCTACGTTTAAAGCTCCCCATGGTAAGTTTGCTGGGTTAGAATCAGCAGTAACTTTGATTTCCTTTCCGTTTACTACGAAAGCTCCTTCTTTAACTTCGATTTCTCCATCGAATTTACCTTGAGCTGAATCATATTTGAATAAGTGAGCTAACATTTTAGCATCTGTTAAGTCATTGATTGCAACCACATTAAATTCAGGGTTGTTGATCATTAATCTTAAAGCTAATCTCCCTATTCTTCCAAAACCATTAATTGCTACGTTTACCATTTACAATTACCTCCTAATATGTTTTTCTTTTTTTATAAAAATAAATTTTACAAACAACTTTAATAACCGAATTTACTTTTCTAGTCTTTCTAGCATTCCATGAGCTGTTGCTTCATCTGTAACTAATATTCCATTTATGTCATTAAATTCAGTTGATATTATAGACTCAATTTTATTGTGCCCACCCGCTACTGCAATATGTGTTTTTATTTTTCTTGCTTCGTTAATTTTAATTCCAACAGCAGTAGTTTCAGAGATTATTTCTGAGTCTTTGTTAAAATAACATCCAAATGCTTCTCCAACAGCACCTTTATTAATTAAATTATCAATTTCAGCCTGAGGAACTCCTCTTTTCTTGGCCATTTGAACAGCATTACCTATACCATAAATCAAAATATCTGCTTTATGGATTGTATCAATTACTGCCTTAACAGCTTCTTCCTTAAGTAAAGTATCTAAAATATCTAAACTTAAGTTTTCAGAAATATGAAGCATTTTATATGTACCATTGAGTTTTTGAGCTAGTGTAGCTGCTAAAGTATTGGCCTGAGTTTCTACTTTCTTGCCCATACCACCTCTTGCTGGTACTACTTGGATTTTTGATAAATTTGTTATTTTAGGAAAAGCTTCTACAACCTCTTTTAAAGTACTTCCACCAGTTAAAGCTATAATAGAATTATCTTCTAAAACATCTTTTACATAATTGGCGCATGCTTTACCTAAATCCTTTAATACTAAAGGATTCTCTTCAATATCACCTGGGACTACGATTACCTTTTTCAAGTTAAGAAGAGTTTCTATTTTCTTTTCAACTTCGGAAAGACCTTTTATTTCGTGAATAAAATCATTTAATTTATATATAAGTTCTATTCCCTCACTTGTAACTGTCATTCCAGAAGCATTTATCTCAATCAATCCTTGATCCTTTAAAAAACCTATTTCTGTCCTTACTGTTCTTTCACCAGTATTAAGCATTTCAGCAAGAACTCTTCTCCCTATAGGTTGATTATGACAGATTGTTCTGAGTACGTTATACCTTTTTTCCAACGTATTTACAAGCTCAGGAACTATTTTTTTTTGCAACTCTAATATTTCCTGCAACTTAAACACTCCTTTGGTCACTAAACGTCCCATATCTTTTTATTATGTCCCACAGCTATTATTATAAAACACCTTTTAAAATTTTTAAACCCTTTAGGTAAATTTTTTTTATATTATTTCAAAAAAAACAAAAATAACCTAGTAAAATTAATTATTAGCAAACTTTTTTGTAATTCTATACAATAGATTATAACTCCAAATTTGCCACATAAAATTGATAATGCACAGATTATATTTAAACTTTTATCAGTTTCTTGATTTAATTTTCAAGACCATTTATTAAATTTATACTGCACATCATCAACTTTGTGTATTTATTCATTGTATTACAACCTTTTTCTCATAGAAGAAGACTTAATTCCTAATTCTTCTCTATATTTTGCAACTGTTCTACGAGAAATATTCATATTTTTTTCTGCTAATTTATCACTTATAACCTGATCTGAAAGTGGTTTCCCTTTATTTTCCTCACTTATTATTTTCTTTATCTCATTTTTAATTTTCACAGTTGCCATATCTTCATCACTTGAAGATACTCCACTTGCAAACAAATCTTTAATTTTTATAGTTCCAAAACTTGTTAGTACATATTTATCTTTAACTGCCCTGCTTACAGTAGATTCATGAACTTTGATTATTTCAGCTACCTCTTTTAAAGTTAATGGTTTTATATGCTGCTTTCCAAACTTAAAAAATTCTTTTTGCCTGTCTACTAAACATTCTAAAACCTTATATAAAGTATTTTTTCTCTGTTCTATAGATTTAATTAAAAACATTGCTTGATTAATTTTATCTTTAACATAAGCATTTGTTTCAGAATCATCATTATTTTTTAAAACATCCTTATATGTTTTATTTATCATAAGTTTAGGCAAAACTCCTTCATTCATTATAATAAAGAATTCACCATCTATATTTTTTATTTCAGCATCTGGAATTATATAATTAACTTCCTCACCAGTATAAAATCCTCTTGATGGCTTTGGTTCTAATTTTTTAATTAAATCACCATATCTTTGAGCTTCCCTTGGAGATATTCCAAGTGCTTTACCAACTGCCTCATATTTATTTTCTGCTATATTTTCTAAATGATTTAATATTATATTTTCTATTGTGTCATCTAAAATGTTTAATTTTATACTTTGTATTATTAAGCATTCCTTAATGTTTCTTGCACCTATTCCATAAGGTTCTAATGATTGAACTACTTTCAAAGCGTTTTCTACAACATCTTCTGGTAAATTTAGTTCATCTGATAATTCTTTTATTGAAATTTCTAGATACCCTCTATAATCTAGAGACTCAACTATATACTTACATATGCTTAAAGTATATTGGTCTATATTAATCTCAACTAATTGCTCTTGCAAATAATCTTTTAAAGATATTTTCTTTTCAATAAAATTTAGTGGTGAAGCGGTTTCATCACTTGAATAATTTGATTCTAATTTTTCTTTATAATTATCAGAATATAACTCTTCAATCATATTTTTATAATCATATTTATCACCAGCGCTAATTTCCTCGGTATTAGAAGTATCTTCATATGATTGTATTTCCTCATTTACTTCCAAAACCGGATTTTCCGAATATTCCTTATCAATATATTCTCTTAAATCATGAAGGGACATTTGCAAAAGCTTTATAGATTGTTGCATATTTTGAGTTAGTATGAGCCTTTGTTCCTGCGTCATATTCATGCTATAATCTAACTTCATAACTATCCTCCTGTACTTTTTGTATTTATTCATCGGTTAAACGTATTCATCAGTGTTATTTACCTACATAAATAAAATCGGAATTAATCAATTTTATATAAAATATTTTTTGATATACATAATTTATAAATCTTTATATATTAGTATACTCTGTAATATGTAATTATTGCAAGTCCACAACAAATATAAGCAATAGTTTTTAATATATTATTTCCCACCATAACCTATGCCTTACACCTAACCCAAATTACATATTTGTTCCTATACTTTTTTATTTGTATAAAAATATGCCTTAATATTTATAATAATTAATAAATATTAAAGCATGTCTTTATTTTATATCTTAATCAAAAAATTCCTTATCAATAATTAAAAAATTGTATATAGTTACATATTAACATAATATTATATTAATAATTCCTACTCACATATTATCATGTACTATTTTGTTAAAAATACAAGACCACAACATCCAGGACCTGAATGTATACTTACAGATGATCCAACTGGACATTCTACGTAATTAACATTATTAGTCTCTAGATACTCTTTAAGTGCTTCTTTAACTTCTATGTTGTGTACATTAATTAATATAACTGGAACTTCTTCGTCCAAAGAAACTGCTTCTAAATCACTGATAATTTTTTTAATTGCTTTTTTATTTCCTCTAATTTTATCTTTTACAGCCATAAGGCCATCTTTTATTTCAAGTACCAACTTTATTCCAAGCATGCTTCCAACTATTCCAGCAGTTTTAGAAATTCTACCACCTCTAACAAGATATTCTAATGATTCAAAATAAACTGAAAGCTTTATTTTGTCCTTCACAGTATTTAATACTTCTTCCATTTTCAAAATATCATAACCATCTTCTCTAAGCTTTGCTGCTTTCAAAACTAACATTCCAAGTGCAGCTGTAACATTTTGAGAATCAATTACAACTATATCTTCAGTCTCTAACATTTCTTTTGCAATACATGCTGATTGATATGTTCCACTCATTACCGAAGACATATGAATTGATATGATTTTATATCCTTCACTTAAATATTTTTTATATGCCTCAACAAATCTATTTGGTGTTACCTGAGCTGTAGTTGGCAATATATTTTCCTTTTCTATTCTTTCAAATACTTTATCTGAATTTATTTCAACTCCATCCAAATAGCTCTCTTCACCAAAATTTATTAATAGCGGTAAAACTACTACATCATATTTATCATATATTTCTTTGGATAAATCAGCAGTACTATCCGTTATGATTTTAATCTTTTCCATATATCTTCATTCCTCTTCATTTATTTCATATTAGGAAATCCTATTTGTCTTAAAGCTTCATAAGCGACTATTGCAACTGTATTTGATAAATTTAAACTTCTAGTACTTGTTTTTACCATAGGAACTCTAAGTCCGGTATGTTGATTATGAACTTCCTCTGGAACTCCGCTTGTTTCTCTTCCAAACATTATAAAATCTCCAGATTCAAATGAAATTTCATCAAAGTGTGTTCCACCATGTGTTGTTGCTAAATAGATTTTCTTATCACCATATTTTTTCATAAAATCTTCATAGCTTTCATGTATTTCTAGGTTCAAATCCTTCCAATAATCTAAGCCAGCTCTTTTCACCTGCTTTTCATTTATATCAAAACCCAATGGCTTTATTAAATGCAATTTACTATCTGTAAGAACGCAAGTTCTCGCAATATTCCCAGTATTTTGAGGGATTTCAGGGTTATATAATACTATATTTAAATTCAAAACTCCACCTTCTCCTATTTCATAAAAATTGTCTGCTTACATTCTAAAATTATACTATATGGTTCAGAACAAGTCAAAAATATTGACTCTTGAGTATAGTAAATATTTAATTGATTGGAAATTCAAAGCATATTTTCTTTAATTGATACTATAACCTTCTTAAAGAAAATATGCTTTTATGATATATATAATCATTTAATTTTTAGTTAAATTTATTCTTTATTGAACTGGTGATTGTTTTACTGGTGGCGGAGTAACTGCTGGTTTAGATGCTGCAGTAACTGGTGGCACTATTGTCGGAGTTTGCTCAGGCGTTGTAGTTGATGGTGTAGCAGATTGGGTTCCTTGTCTAACTATAATTCCAACACTTGCATAACTATCTGTTGCTACAATCTCTCTCTTTACTTCCACTCCATTTTCATACGTAATCTGATATGATCTTGCTTTATACCCTGTCATTCCATTCCCATCTTTTTCTTCTTTCCCTACTGGTAAAGTATTATCGGGTACTACTTTAGTTTCTGGAGGTATAGTTTCAAGTATTTCATTTGCCATATCATATGTTTTCCCATTTAATGCAGTAGGATCACCATATATTGTATAAGTAACAACCTTTCCTGCCGTTGTTCCTTTAATGTAAATTGGAAAATCATAAACATTTTTGAACTTATAATCTAAATATCCATATGAAACTGTTGCATCAAGACCTGGCTGTGCATAACCAACTACCATTGAATGGTTTGTTCTTTCTGCAGATCTTAAATTCGCCTTCATTGCTGCTCTATAAAGAGTTGTTGATACCTGACAAATTCCTCCGCCAATACCTGGTTCTACTTTATTTCCTACATATGTTCCTGCTTCTTGGTAACCTCTTTCTACTGTTCTAGGACCTACAACATCATTGAAACTAAAAGTCTCTCCTGGCATAATTATAGTGCCATCTAATGCTTTTGTTGCTATTTCTATGTTATTACATCTTCCTGGTGCTGATGTAGAATAATTTGTTGAAAAAGTACCCATTATTCCTTTAATTTTTGATAAAGCTTCTTTTGTAACTCTTGGCTTAGTTGTTTCTACATCTAATGTTAGTTTATTATCAGAATTAACATCACCATTTATATTTTCTTTAAGTTTTTGATCTAATGTTTCTAAATTTACTGTTTTTCCTTCTATTTCTGGCTTAATTGAAATATTATTTCCATTTATACTAATCGAAGCATCTTTTGCAGCTTGAGCAACCTCTTTTTGCAATTTCACCTCATATTCTTTTAACTTTTCTTCATTATAAGAAAAATCTAAGGGTATTATATTCTTATTATTCTCCCCATTTTTTATAGTCCTATACTTTTTAAAAGTTCCGTCATCTCTTCCAAAACTGTAAGCTTTTTCTACTGTTGTATCTATATCATATTTAGGCATTATATCTGAATAAATAAGTTCGTATTGCTTGTCCCCTATTGATATAGGTAATTTTTTCTTACCGATAGCATCAGTAAAGCTTTCAGCAAGCTTATTTGTAGCTTCTTCTTTAGTCATGCCTCCAAGATTTACATCTTGTACAGTTACCCCTGGATATATTTTATCATCCCACTCTTTAGTTATACCCTTTATTGATACTGAATATGCAATCATAGATGCAATAGTTATTACTATGAACGCTGATACAGCTAAAGTGATTTTCTTTCGTTTGTTAGCAGCTTTTCTAGCTGCTAGTTTTCTTTTTCCAGTACCTTTTTCCACTCGTTCTTCTCCTTTCAAAAAATTTTGTATTTCGGCAATCTAAAATTCTTATATATAGTATAATATTATTCCTTTTAGACACTATATTGATTATAATTTACATTATTCCTAAATTGTCATCAATATTTCCATTATATCATATTCCAACTATTATATGATACTACATTATATTATACAAAGTTGGAATATGATTTGAGTCCTATTTTTATAAATTTACTTTTGCTCGTGTTTTCGAAGTTTCTCCATCGTAATCAAAGGCTTCAATTGAAACTTCCACAGGTACATTCTTTGCTAATTTAATTTTATTTTTAGATATTAGATAATTTGTCGCATTTTCGTCTACTGTACCAACCCATTCTTTATTTAAAAATATATTATATCCTAATAAATCTGCATCTTTGTTTTTATTCCAAGATACATATATACTTCCGTCTTGGAATCTAGCTTCTAATCCAGTTACAACATCTGGTTGAGTAAGTAAATCTATGTTGTTTGGTCCCCAGTTTGCATCTACAGGATTTCCAACACCTTGAACTATTTGATCTTCACTATATTGCCAAATCCTCCACCTTGTCCATCCCCCAACATTAGGCGGAAATTTAGGATTAATAGGAATTTTGGTATACATAGCTATCCATAGCGGCATATCTTTTAGTGGATATCCACGCCCTGCTATATAAAAGTTATCGTATAGTTCTATAAAATTTGTACCTGTATAAATCATTAGCCTTCTTCGTGTTTTTCTTTCAAACCTTTTTCTAAATCTATCAATCCAGTCAATCAATACTCTTGTAGGTATTGATTTATCTAATGGTGCTTCTACATCTATAACTGGAAATAAATCTCCATAATCATTTTTCCCAAAACCTTGCTGCAATGCATCAATAAAATCATCACATTGTCTATCCGCATCAGTTAAATCATAGGATGGTAACGAAAAGTGATATGCTCCTACTGGAATTCCATAATTTCTGCTGGCTGCTGCAAATTCTACAAATTTTCTATCTAATCTAAATCTTCCTGTTGCAGAACCAGAAGCTCTTAAATACAAGAAATCTACTTTCGTTGCTAAAACATCAAATTGAACACTTTGAGTATACTCATTTATATCTACTCCAAAACGACTGTTAGGATTTTTGTCTTGCATATTTCCTCCAAATAAAAATACTTCTCTAATATAAATATTAAATTATATAAAAAAAAGTACCTATAATTAATAAATTAATTATAGGTTTAATTGTACATAAAAGCTTATATTGTCCCCTATTGATTCAGCCCATATCTTAC
Source organism: Clostridium sp. C2-6-12 (assembly GCF_009928485.1). Lineage (GTDB taxonomy): Bacteria > Bacillota > Clostridia > Clostridiales > Clostridiaceae > Clostridium. The sequence continues at coordinate 86,395 of NZ_JAABNP010000010.1, forward strand.
CTTCATGTAATTCAACTATATTTTTAGAAATTGCAAGTCCAAGACCTGAACCACCTGTATTAGTATTTCTTGATTCATCCAATCTATAAAATCTATCAAATAGCTTTTCTGTTTTTTCTTTTGATAAATGATCTCCTTTATTTCTAAATACCACAATAGCAGTATTATCTTTTTCATATAATCCAATTAATATTTCACCTGGTTTATATGAGTATTTTATTGCATTAGTTATTAGATTTTCAAAGACTCTCAACATTTTTAATGTATCTATTACAACAGATATTTTCTCCGATTCGAATTTTTTATAAACCGTCAAATTATTTTCATCAAGCATTGGTGTTAATTCTTCTATTAATTGGGATAAAAATTCTGCTAAATTAATCTTAGTTTTATTTAGAGTAATTCCATTATTATTTAGCTTTGTATATTCAAATAAGTCTTCAATCAGTAGTTTCAATCTTTCTGCTTTACTAAAGGCTATATTTAAATATTCTTTCATTTCCTCTTCATCTTTATATCTATGCTGAATTACAAGCCCCAAATACCCCATTACAGAAGTTAAAGGCGTCCTTAGATCATGAGACACATTAGTTATTAAATCTGTCTTTGTTTTTTCTGCATCTCTTTCAGCATTAATTTTCTGCCCTATTTCTTTAGCCATATAATTTATATTATAAGCAATATTCTTAATTTCATCTGTTCCTTTTTCCTTAATTCTGTAATTTAGATTTCCACTTGCTATTATCTTAAGACCTGTTGCAATTTCATCTAAATATTTCATTTTACTATTAGTTATAACGACAAAGGAAACAATAAAAACTATAACAGTAAGAAGTAATGCTAAAGAAGAATTCGAAGTATTAACAACATTATATGTTATAGTTGCTTCAGGAATCTTGGAATATATTAAATAAATTCTCTCTTCTCCTATCTTTAACGGCATTATATAGTTTTTTTCCTTAGCAACACTAACTTTCTCATAGTCAGCATTTGTCATAGCACTTTTTAGTGCACTATATATATCTATATTTTCTTCAACAACATTTGAAGTCTTATATAATATTTTCCCATCCAAATCAGTTATATAACTTTTTTCACCATTTGATACACTGGATAAAATCTTTTGTATTTTATCTTTATCCTTTATTGACAAGTTTTTTTCTGATTCAATTTGCTTTGCTAAATCACCAGCTACTCTTTCACTTGAATCATAATCATACTTGATTTGTGGTTCATTATATTCTCGTTTTAAAATATTATTGGTAAAACTATAAAAGATAAATGATATCAGAAAGCATATTCCAATAACCATCATAAGTTCAAATCTAATACTCTTTTCAATTTTCTCTTTTACATAACTGACAAAATCCTCAATAAACATTAATATTGGCGAGCTAATTTTTTTACTTAAATTAACCTTATTTTTTCCGTTGTTACTTTTCAATTTTGTATCCTACCCCCCAAACTGTTTTTATAAATCTAGGATTTCTTGGATCCTCCTCTATTTTTTCTCTTATTTTTCTTATATGAACCATTACAGTATTATCTGAAGTCATGAATTCTTGATTCCAAACACTTTCATAAATATTTTCTATAGAAAAAACTTTCCCCCTACTTTTTGCAAGTAGTGATAAAATATCAAATTCAGTAGGTGTTAATTTTAACAAATTATCGCCCAAAGTAACTTCGTGAGTTTCCAAATTTATTGTCAAATCATCTATGTGTATTACATTATTATTTTCTTCTGATACTTCTGCTTTTTTTCCAAACTTATAAAATCTTCTAAGCTGAGATTTTACTCTTGCAACAAGTTCTAATGGATTAAATGGCTTTGTTAAATAATCATCTGCTCCCATATTAAGTCCTAAAATCTTATCAATATCTTCACTTTTAGCAGATAACATTATAATAGGCATTTCCTTCATTTCTCTTATTTTTAAACATGTTTCTATTCCATTTAGATTAGGCATCATTACATCTAAAATTATTAAATCTACTTCATTCTTTTGAATAATTTCAATAGATTCTAATCCATCACAAGCCTTTATAGTATTGTATCCATCACCTTTAAGATATATATCAACTAAATCTCTTATTTCCTTTTCATCATCAACAATTAAAATAGTTCCCTTTTCCAAAAAAGTCATCTCCTCTAAAATTTATTCTGATTAAATTCTACTATAAATTTATTTTAACTGAAATACCTTAATAAATTTACTAACAGTTCTTAATATTTTCTAAATTATATTACCAAGTATGTTTTACCTTATCTCTGAAAACTTAATCCACGTTTTCTTATTATATAAATCTTCAAAAATATAAGATTATAGAATAACCAATTCCATAATCTTATATACAATAAATCTAATTAAAAAATTCTGAAGTAAAAGTGAGAGTTCAAATTTTACGTTAGGAAACATGAACTTTCTATTTGGAATTTCTTCATTCAAATCATAATTTCTAACTTACAAATTATTAACTAATTGAAGCTTCTTCCCATTCTTCATAAAGTTTTTCTATATTTTCTTCAAGAGCTTTTATTTCCTTATTTACTCTTTCACTTTCCGCTGGATTGGAATAAATCTCTTCTCTGCAAAGATCCTCTTGCAATTTTTGAAGCATTTCTTCGCTTTTGCTTATCCTATTTTCTATTTCCTTAATTTCATTTTGTTTCGCTTTAGCTTCTTTATCTAAAGCTTTTTTCTTTTTCTTTTCTTCATTTAACTGAGTTTTAGTTTTTCCTGTTGCCAAACTTTCATAAGTTTCGAATCTTTGCGGATTCTTTTTCTTTTCCATATAATAAGTGTAATTACCTAGATATTCGCTTGCACCATCTTCCTGCAATTCTAATATTCTGTTAATCACTTTATTTAAAAAATATCTATCATGGGAAATTACGATCAAAGTACCATCATAGCTTAATATTGCTTCTTCAAGTGCTTCTCTTGATGGAATATCAAGATGATTTGTAGGTTCGTCTAAAAGAAGGAGATTTGATTGAGATAACATTAATTTCAATAAATTTATTCTGCACTTTTCTCCACCGCTAAGTTTATTTATTTCTTTGAAGACATCATCACCTCTAAATAAAAAAGACCCTAAATATCCTCTTAATTGACTTGTGGTTAATTCCGGAAAATCATCCCATACTTCATCCAATATTGTTTTATCTAAATTAAGATTTGATTGCTCTTGATCATAATATCCAACATTAACATTTACTCCAAGCACCTTTACACCAGAATCACTCTTGATTTTATCCATTATTATATTAAATAATGTTGTTTTACCACGCCCATTTTCACCTATTAATGCTATTTTTTCTCCCCTCTTTAAGTCAAAGGATAAATCAGAAAATAATTTTTTCTCTCCATAACTCTTAGCCAATTTTTCAATATGCAACACATCATATCCACTTTTAACTGATGCTTCAAATTTAATTTTAGATGCACTTTTTTCTTTATCAGGCGCATCTAAAATTTCAATTTTATCAAGTGCTTTCTCTCTACTTTCAGCCGCTTTTATACTTTTTTCTCTATTAAAAGATCTAAATTTTTCTATTATAGCTTCTTGCCTTTTTATCTCTGCTTGTTGAAGATTGTAAGCTTTTAATTTTGCTTCTTGATCTTTTTTCATTAGATCTAAAGCTTTAGTATAAAAAGCATTATAGCAATTCACATGTCCATTTATAACTTGAAAAGTAGCTGTTGTTACTGAATCTAAGAAAAATCTATCATGGGAAATTACTATTACAGTTCCTTTATAAGTTTTTAAATATTCTTCAAGCCATTCTATAGCTTCTAAATCCAAGTGGTTTGTAGGCTCATCAAGTAATAAAATATCAGGATTTAAAAGTAATAACTTACAAAGTGCAACTCTAGTTTTTTGACCTCCGCTTAATGTAGAAATTAATTTATTAAAATCCTCTTCTACAAAGCCAAGACCCTTAATTACACGTGATATTTCACCCTTGTAAGTATATCCGCCTCTGTTTTGATATAAATCCTGGGCTGTACCATAATCTTTTATGATCTTTTCATGATAAGCAGCATTATTTTCATCATAGGGTTCATTCATCTTTACTTCTAGCTCTAAAATCTTCTTTTCCAAATTTATAAGATCTTGAAATACAAGCAACATTTCATCATAAATAGTATTAGTTGATTCTAAGGCTAAGTGCTGAGCAAGATATCCTAAAGATTTATTTCTATCTATAAAAATTTCTCCATCATCTTGGGAAATTTCTTTTGAAAGTATCTTAAACAAGGTTGTTTTTCCTTCACCATTTGAACCAATTATTCCAACTTTGTCTCCCTCATTAATTGAAAATGTTATATCCTTTAAAATAGTATTTATTCCATAACTTTTACATATGTTTTTACAACTTAAGACTATCATTTTTTATCCTCCAGTAGTTTAACTGAAAACCCAAACATCATTTTTCAACATAAAGATATCCTTCTTTCATGTTTAAATAATATTTCTATCCCTTATTAATTTATCATGCACTAAAAAAGTTCAGTCTTACACTTAACAATTTCGTGATTATTTTTAATATACACATTTTTATATGTATGGATTCTCTGAAATTCTAAAATAATTATACTATTTAATATGGTTTATAGCAATTTAACCTTACCTATATAGTTCTGCACCTTTTTATTGCCTTTGAAGCTTTTGATTAAATAATAATTTTATTTAAAGTCACTAGCCTATTAATTATATGCTAATAGATAAAATTTGGATTATTTTTTATTTTGATTTATAATTAAATTATAGTATTATCAGGAGGAAAGAAATGATTTTAAATAATGATAAAATTAGTTTTGCCAAAAAGAAAAAACAACTAAAGGAAAAGGAATTATTTTCATCAGCCTTTGATTTGTTTCTTGAGCAAGGAATAGAAAAAACTTCAATTGACGATATTGCAAAAAATGCTGGTGTTGCAAAAGGCACTTTTTATTTATATTTTAGTGATAAATATGATATTTTAAATAAGTTAATTCTTCAAAAGAGCAATGAAATAATTAAAGAAGGTTTATTCAAGACAAACAGCTTAGGAAGCGAAGATTTTAAAGAAAGAACTTTATTTTTTATAGATTACATAATAAACTATTTAAAGGATAATGTATCACTATTAAAACTTATAAATAAAAATATATCTTGGGGGTTATACAGAAAAGCAATAATGACTCCTGCTGAATATGATGATGTAAAAAGAGTTTTAGATATATTCATAAAAAACTTAACTAATGAAGGTATGAAAAAAGAAGAAGCTGAAATGACTTTATTTATGATTATCGAACTTGTAGGAAGTATTTGTTTTACAACTATAATCTTAAAAGAACCTACTGACATAGACAGTATAAAACCAGTATTATTTAAAAAGATTTTAGCTATGATAACAGTTTAAAATATCTCAAAATATACTTTTTATTATAAATTAGCACCTAAAAGATTTTTATTTACACATTACTTAAAATCTCTTAGGTGCTTTATATTTTCATGTGCTTATTAATTATTATTCCAATATATAATATTATTTTTCTTGTTTCCCCTAAATAATATAAAACATAAATATATAGTACAAGTTTAATTAGGTAAGAATATAATTGCTGACTGATTCACACTAAATATGTTCTTAGAATAATATATATTGGAGGAGATGCATATGAAGATAAAAAATAAAAAGGACATCAAAGATCTATTTATTGGATTAGATGAAAAAGTTTTTACTTCTGATGGACACCGCGTAAATACAATAAACTTTGATAATGCTGCTACTACTCCGCCTATTAAGTCAAGTATTGAATATATAAAAAAATTAAGCAATACTTATGCATCCATAGGAAGGGGTACTGGCCAAAAAGCAGAAATTACAACTAATTTATATAAAGAATCCAAAATTTTTTTGATGAATTTTTTCAATATAAAGGATGTAGAAAAATACGTTGTTATTTATGTCAACAATACTACTGAAGGCATAAATAAATTAGCAAAAACTCTTATTAAAAAACAAGACGATATTGTTTTGACTTCAAGAATGGAGCATCACTCAAATGATTTACCCTGGAGAAACAGGGGAAAAGTAGAATATATTGATGTAGATGAAAATGGTAGACTAATAATAGAAGACTTAGAGAAAAAATTAAAAGAAAATTACGGTAAAATTAAATATGTATCTCTTACTGGAGCCTCTAATGTAACAGGTTATATAAATGACATTCATCTTATAGCAAGAATAGTTCATAAATATAACTGTAAATTAATTATAGATGGTGCACAGCTTGTACCTCACAGAAAAGTAGATATTAGTGGAAAATCAGAGGATGAACAAATAGATTTTTTAGTATTTTCATCTCATAAAATTTATTCTCCTTTTGGGGTTGGTGTAATAATAGGTTTAAAAGAAGATTTTATAGATGTTGATCCAGATTATTTTGGTGGTGGAACTGTTGATTTAGTACTTGATAATGAACTCACCTATCTTCCTCCACCTGAAAAAAATGAAGCTGGAACCCAAAATTTTTTAGGAGTAATGGCTTTGGTTAATTCTTTAAGAGTTATAAATGCTGTTGGATATGATTATATAGAAAAACATGAAAATATTCTTTTAACTCATATAATACAGGGATTAAAAAGCATTCCTAAAATAATTAATTATGGTGACGCTGAAAATTTTGAAGACAGATTAGGAATTACAACTTTCAATATAGAAAATATGTATCATCATGATGTTGCTCAAATTCTAGCAAATAAAAAAGGAATTTCTGTAAGACACGGTTGGTTTTGTGCTCATCCCTATTGCAGAAGACTTATGAATGCTACTGAAGCTGAAGCAAAAGAGTTTCTCACAAACCCTGAAAAAAAGATGTTAGGTATGGTAAGAGTAAGCTTTGCCTTGTATAATTCACTTGATGAGGTGAATATATTCTTAAATATTATAGAAGATATCTGTCTTGGTAAAATGAATTTGTAATTTATATTTCAGGCCTAACAATGGATAGGACAATATTATTTAATCATAATTTTATGGGATGTATATAATTTGAATATTTAATTCTTATTATATACATCCCATATTTTTATTTGAAAACATATTAGGCAATTTATTTATTGATTAATCAAATACTAATTTATACTCTTTAGTTAAATACTTTAAATTTAGGAAGATTTCCTTCAAAATTTAATTTTGGCATATCCTTTATTAATGGTTCGAAATAAGAATGAGCTTTTTCATTGACAAAATTACCTTCTGAATTAATCCATTCTGTAGGAAAATATCTTACATTATTAGCTACCTTATCTGCTTCAATTAAAGAATATTCAGCATCATAAGGCTCATTACATTTTCTAATAATACATACCATTTTCCCTGTTTCACCTTCTGCTGCATATCTTAAGGCCATTTTTCCTGCTTCGTATGCTTCTGTTAAATCTGTATCCGAAGCACAATGCATTGCACAACGTTGAAGAATTCCAAGTTCTAATGCTTTTACTCTAGTTGTAAATCCTTGTTCAAGAATTAGCATCCTTAAATAATTTGAAACCCCTCCTAATTGAGCATGTCCGAATGTATCTTGAGATACGCACTCAAACTCAGAGACAAATTTTCCTTCTTTATCTCTTATTCCTTCAGAGACTATTATGAAAACTTTATTTTGTTCTTCAAATTTTTCTTTAACATCTTTTAAAAACTTATCTTTATCAAATGTTGCTTCTGGAAGATATATAAAGTCAGCAACAGGTTTATTATCTAATTTCGCAATACATGCTGAAGCCGCAAGCCATCCAGTATCTCTTCCCATAGTTTCTAGGATGAATATACCATTATTAATATATACTGATGCATCTAAGTAAGTTTCTAGCGCTGTTGTTCCTATAAACTTTGCTGCACTTCCAAAACCAGGAGTATGATCAGTAAATTTTAAATCATTATCTATAGTTTTAGGAATTCCCATAAATGTTATATCTATATTATTATGTTTTGCATATCTAGAAAGCTTTGCAATAGTATCCATTGAATCATTTCCACCGACATAAAAAAATGTTTTTATATCATATTCTTTAAGAATACTTATTAGTTTTTCATATTCTTCACTACACGAATCTATATCTTTTAATTTATATCTGCAAGACCCTAGTCCTGAAGATGGTGTAAACCTAAAGTTGTTAATTTCTTCATCAGAAACTGATGATAAATCAATTATATTTTTATTTAATATTCCCTCAATCCCATTTAAACCACCATATACTTTTTCAAAAGTTTTTAGTTCTTTATTAGCATGTATTAATCCTACTACACTCGAATTAATAACTGATGTTGGACCACCAGATTGAGCTATTATACAATTAGACATGAAATTCCCTCCTTGTTTGCTACACTAAACTCATTAAATATGATATACTTTTTCTTATTAGTAATACACTATTTAATAATATACACTAAAAAAAGTATTTAATAAAGACTTTTTTTAATTTTTATGTGTATTAATAAAAACTTTTTTAATGTAGTATAACCCTCTTCTAACAGAAATATATTTTTATATACACAAATTTATTGTTTAGAGAGGTACTGAAATGAATATATATGATGTTGTAATAATAGGAATTGCACTAGCTATGGATGCCTTTGGAGTAACCTTGGGAATTGGAATAAATCCAATTCTTAATAAAAAACATAAGATAAAATTTATATTATCTTTTGCATTTTTTCAGTTTTTATTTACATATGCAGGAGGAATTTTAGGATATTTGTTTGATACCTACATTGCAAGTATATCTTCTATTGCTGGTGGAATTATTATTTCAATTGTGGGAATACTTATCATAATAGACAGCTTTAAAGAAAAAGAAAATGAAATTTTAATAAAAAACAGTACTTGTCTTATTCTTGGAATCTCAGTCAGCATAGATGCACTGGTAATTGGTTTTACCGTATTCCATGAAATTTCTTATAAATTATTGCTTTGCATTAATTCTATTTTAGTTGGGCTTATAACTCTATTTATCTGCACCTTAGGTTTTATTCTCTGTAAATATATAAAGAAGATAAAATTTGTAACTGAATACTCAAATTTTTTAGCTGGTTTTATTCTGATTTTTTTTGGTTTAAAAATGATATTTTTTTAATGAGCTTATGGATGTATGATATAATATACTTAATATTTAGTTGTTAGGGGATATAAAAATGGAACCAATAGAAATTCTTAAAGAAAAAAATATTAAAGTTACTAAAGGAAGAATTGAAATTTTAAATATATTAAAAAATTCTGAAACTAGTTTATCTGCCGAAAAAATCCATCAAATTTATAGATGTAATGACATAAATATTAATTTAAGTACTGTATACAGAACATTAGAATTATTTGAAGAAAAAGAGCTCATAGAAAAAATTACTCTTAATGATGGAGTATTTTCATATAAATTAAAAGGAAAAACACATAGACACCATTTAGAGTGTGACATCTGCCATAAGGAAGTTGAAATTCCATGCCCTATGCTTCAAATTCAGGAAATTGTTCAAAATTCAACAGGATTTACTTTGACAGATCATGACTTAGTCATGAAGGGAATATGTAAGGATTGCAAAAAGAAAAAATAGCTTTTTAAGCTAGACGTTAGACAAATATTAGTTCTAACGTTTTTTTCATAAATAAAGAATGACCTCTAATCAAAAATTTGAAAAGAGGTCATTCTTTATAATTAAATTTATTTTATTAATTTTAAATGATCTTGTATATAATATATACTGGAAAATACAGCCATAACTAGCTTAAACTTATCTAGTTAATTTCATAGAATCCTCTATTATCATATCTATCAATTTAGAAAAACTTATATTTAAAGCCGCTGCACTCTTAGGAATCAAACTATTTTTAGTCATTCCCGGAAGTGTATTAACTTCTAAGATATATGGTATTCCTTCCTCTGTAACTATCATATCAACTCTAGAGTAAACTTCACATTTCAAAGCCTTATAAGTTTCTAATGCCATATTCTCAACTTCTTCATGTAAAGTCTTTTCTAATTCTACTACAATTTCCTCTGCTCCCCCATCTTGATATTTTGAAGCAAAATCAAAGAATTCAGATTTAGGTTTTATTGCAATTACAGGTAGCATTTTATCTCCATAAACAGGACATGTTATTTCATCACCTTTTATAAATTTTTCTATCATAACTTCATTATCCCATTTAAAAGCTTCTTTAACACAACCTTCAATATCCTTTTCTTCTTTTACAATAAAAGTAGCAACACTTGATCCACCATGAGTTGGTTTAACTACAACTGGATATCCTAGCTCATTTATTTTGTTAAAATCTAACTTATCATCTTTTCTTAAATTAATCCAAGGAGCTGTCCTAATTCCTGCTGCCCCTAAAATAGATTTAGATACATCTTTGTCCATGCACATAGCACTACTTAGAGGACCACAGCCCGAATATGGTATTCCTAGTGTTTGAAGCACTGATTGAACAGTACCATCTTCACCAAATTGACCATGCAATGCTAAAAGAGCAAAATCTATTCCTTTAGTTTTTGTTATTATGTCTTCTTTTTTATCTATAACTACTGGTATTACCTCATATTTATTCTTATTTATATTTTCAATTATTGAATTTCCACTTTTTAATGATATTTCTCTTTCTGATGATATACCACCCATTATTACTCCAATTTTCATGAATAACCTCCAAATGCTTTATTAATTAATTCTATATTTATTTTAATAAATTTGACAACACATTAAAAGAACCACTAAGTATTCAAATAATCTTACCCGTGGTTCAATTAATTACTATTATTACTTACTATAGTTCTTCAAATTACTATTTCGTCTTATTTTCGTATTTACATAAATCATTTAATGGGCATACCCCACATTTAGGCTTTCTCGCAATACAGCATCTTCTTCCATGAAATATTAAAAGATGATGCATAAGCGTCCACTCTTTTTTAGGTAATTCTTTTTGAAGCTGCATTTCCACTTCTAGAACATTTTCCGAATTTGCAAGTCCTAGCCTGTTAGATACTCTAAATACATGGGTATCAACTGCAATAGAAGGAACATTGAAAGCATTAGATAAAACCACATTGGCTGTTTTTCTGCCTGCACCAGCAAGTGATACTATCCCCTCCATAGTTTGTGGTACTTCTCCATTGAATTTTTCCTTAAGCTGTCTAAACATAAGTATTAAGTTTTTCGATTTATTTCTATATAAACCAATTTGCTTTATTCTTTCCTCAAGTTGTTCATTTGTTATAGTTAAAAATGCATCTAAATCCGGATACTCTTTAAATAAATCTTTTGTAACCTCATTTACCTTTTTATCTGTTGTTTGTGCTGACAATATTGTAGCTATTAGTAATTGAAGAGGTGTTTCAAAATTCAATTCACACTTTGCATCAGGATATGCTTCTTTCAAAAGTTCTACAATTTTCTTTGTCTTAGCTTTCATCTCTTTTATTTGCTCCTTATTTATAAATTCCCCTATACTCTTCTGGCACCAGATTTGCTATTCTTCTCATTAATATGTTCATACACTTATTATCATATTCATGTCTATCTTCATCTTTATCCTTTACAGGAAATTCAATCTTATCTCCTATATTTATAACAATCTCTGCTGGATGCCATTTTTCAGCCCCCATATCTCCTTCCTTGCTTATAGGCAATAATATATCGGTTCCTGACATACCAATGGGGATTATTTCCGCCTTTGCCATTCTAGCAAATAATAATATCCCTTTTTTACCTTCTATCAATCCACCCGTTCTGCTTCTAGTTCCTTCTGGAAATATTAAAATATCCTCTCCACTCTTAAGAGCTTTTACAGCATTTGTAATTGCTTCCTTATCTGCTGAACCAGGTTTAATTGGTATATTTTTAACTATTTGAGTCCCTAGCCTAGTTATTGGATCATCTGATAATTTTACTCCTGCCATAAAAAAGGGATCACTTTTTTCTTTTAAAATTTTTGATAAAACCAATCCATCAGAATTACTCAAATGATTACATACAAATATTCTTGGTCTCTTAACATCATCAATTTTATCTATTCCATAAACTTTTATTTTTGCATACTTCCTCAAATAATTAGCAACTATTTTTTGAGCGATTTTTATAACAAACCCCTCAGGTAATCTTTTTATAATTGCTATTGCAATTGGTGATAACATATGCTTTTCCCAACCTTTCCAATAATAACTTTCTATGTTCTTACTATTCACTATTTCAAATTATATAAATTTCCTATTTTTATATAAAAACAATAAAATTGTATTTTCTTATAATATCAATATACATTATATATTTTTTCATATACCTATGCAAATTCTTCATATGCTTATATGCACTTAATATATAATTATTAATATTTATTCCCTATACATTGAAAAAGTATGAAAATTAACCACTATAGTGAAATTTTCATACTCATTTCTTAATAATTATAATGCATCTTGTAACTTTTCATCTAATAACTGAAATACAAATTTAAAATTTTTTGACTTAATAAAACTTCTATAATCAATACTACTGAACTCATCTTTACAAGCAAATAATAATACCTCATCCTTACAGCTTTAATATAACACTAAATAACCATATCATTGAATATTTTCTTTTTGCGACCTTTTATATCACTTATTTCAATTATAGTCGCTGCTTTTTGTGCCCTTACTATATTTTTAGCTGGACTTCCTACAGCTGTTGCTTTTGCTGGTACATTTTTTACAACTACAGCATTAGCTCCTATCTTAGCTCCTTCTCCCACAGTAATAGGCCCAAGCACCTTTGCTCCTGTTCCTATTAGCACATTATTTTCTATAGTAGGATGTCTTTTTCCTATATCCTTTCCTGTTCCTCCTAATGTTACTCCATGATATAACGTAACATTATCTCCAACTTCAGCAGTTTCTCCAATTACTACTCCCATTCCATGGTCAATAAATAACCCTTTTCCTATTTTAGCTCCTGGATGAATTTCAATTCCAGTGAAAAATCTAGATACTTGAGAAACTAACCTAGCTAAGAATAATCTCTTCTTCAAATAAAGAAAATGAGCTATTCTATATGCTATCATTGCATGTATACATGGGTATAGCAATAACACTTCTATTTTACTTGTAGCTGCTGGATCTTCATTTAAAATTCTTTGTAAATCATAATTTAATCTTTTAAACACAGCTTATTCTCCTTTTTAATAGTTTCAGTAGAATTCTTTTAATTAATTATTAATCATAAAGTCCCATTGATATATATTTTTCTCCTCCATCTGGAGCAACAGCTAATACTTTTTTACCTTTACCGAGTATTTTTGCTAATTGGATAGCGGCATATATTGCTGCTCCTGACGATATTCCAACTAATACTCCTTCAGTTTCACCAAAAGCTTTTGCTGTTTTGAAGGCATCTTCATCTTTTACTTTAATAATTTCATCTACATGTTCTTTTTCAAAAATTCCTGGAACAAACCCTGCTCCAATACCTTGAATTTTATGTCCCCCTGGATTTCCACCACTTAATACAGGTGAATTATATGGTTCAACAGCAACTGCTTTAATATTAGGGTTTTTCTTCTTTAAATTTTTAGATAAACCAATTACTGTCCCACCACTTCCAACTCCTGCAACAAATGCATCTAAATCTGGAATGTCTTTATATATTTCTTCTGCTGTTGTTTCATAATGCTTTTCTGGATTTGCTATATTTTCAAATTGTTGAGGAATAAAATATCCTTCCTGACTTCCTATTTCTGTTGCTTTCTCTATAGCACCTTTCATTCCTTTTGAACCATCTGTAAGAATAAGTTCTGCTCCATAAGCTTTAATTAAATCTCTTCTTTCTTTACTCATTGTTTCAGGCATAATAATAATAACTTTATATCCCTTTAATCTTCCTACAAGTGCAAGCCCTATTCCTGTATTTCCACTAGTTGGTTCTACTATTGTTATTCCAGGCTTTAATACACCTTCTTTTTCTGCTCTTTCTATCATTCCAAGTGCAGCTCTATCTTTAACACTTCCACCTAAATTAAATTTTTCAAGCTTCACATATACATCTGCCATATTTTCATCTTTGATTAAGTTGTTTACCTTTAAAATTGGTGTATTACCTATTAGTTCTAATCCTCCATTATAAATCATAATATTCTCCTCCTCAAAAATTTATACAATATTTTATTATTTTTTATTCTTAGTTTTAGTATTATTTTTATACTCCCTAAATATATCAGTTCTAATAAGCTAAATGATAATTATATACACATATATTTTTAATATTACATAATAGTTTAGAACTTAAAATATAACAAAAAAACTTCATCTTCTATAAAAATATAGAGACGAAGTAAAATTCGCGATCCCACTCTAATTGGACTAAAATATTAATCCCACTCAGTTAAGACACTAAAAATGTCCTATCACTATAACGGGTGAACCCGGAGAATCCTACTCATATTCAGACTTCAACTCCAAAGGGCACTTTACATAAATTACCGTTGAAAAGTTCCCAGCTTCCTTTTCTCTCTGTAAACATCCTTTATGCTACTTTCCTTTTTCACTGTTTTTAATTCCTAGTGTTTTAATAAGGTTTATAAAAATATTATATTCTATGTACATAAAAAAAGTCAACACTTTTTAGGAATTTTCCATAAAAAGTGTCGACTTTTTATCTTATGACTTAATTTTTCTTTTTCCAAAGAGGATATAAGAATTCATCAATTAAATCATGAATTATTACTATTCCAACTAATTTTTCCTCTTCATCTACTACTGGTACAGAATTCAAATCATATTTTGCTGCAACTTCAATAGCTTCATTTATTTTATCTTCATGTCTTACACGAGACACTACTTCATCCATAATTTCTTTTATTTTTACATTGGACTCATTTATCACCAAATCTCTTAATGAAACTAGACCCTTGATCTGTTCTTCTTCATTTGTTATATACACATAATGAATAACCTCTTCATCTGGCTTCATTTCCTTTAGCATATCAATGGTTTCTCCAACAGTAATATCTAAATTTACGGATATAAATTCTTTACTCATTATACTACCAACAGTTTCATCTTCATATTGTAGAAGTTCTTTAACTTCATCAGCATCTTCTTTTTCTAAATTTACTAATATCTTTTCTCTTTCATCTTCGTCTAAATCATCTAATAAGTCGGCAATTTCATCATTAGGCATATTTTCTAATACTTCTACAGCTTTACTGTCAGATAATTCTTTAATTATAGTACCTTTATATTCTGAATCTATTTCTTCTAAAGTATCAGCTGCTAAATCCTCATCTAAAGATTCTAAAACCTGTTTTCTATAAGTTGCATCAAGATTTTCTAATATATCTGCAAGATCAGCTGGATGCAAAGTTGATAACTTTTTATATGGTACAGCTAATTTTAAATTATTATCTACCATTTCTAAAGACTCAACATCATCCCATCTTAAAACTTTATCTTCTAATTCTTTTCTCATTATTTTATAAAAAAATTTCATAATTCCAGCTATTTTTAGTCTTCTATATCTAGCTAATGGGCCTGTTTCAACACCAATAACTCTATATTCTCCTGCTATTCTTGCAATTCTTAAATCATTAACCCTGACTACTTGTTTTCCATTTATATCAACAATTTTTTTATCTAATAAATTTTCAGAAAGTAAATAACTATATCGCATAGGAAGTATTTCTTTACTCCCTCTTGTTTTTATCTTAAACTTTCCTTCTTTATTTGTAAATTCTATATACCTAAATTCATAGTGAAATGTAACACCATCTCTCTTTAGTTTATACCCGATCACTCTAGGATAGCCACCTTCTGTCGTTACATAAACATCTCTTAAATACCCTAAAACATCTCCAAATTCATCATAGACTTTTTTGTCTAAAACGCTTGTGTATAGAAATATAGATAATCCCATCATAGCTACGTCCTCCTAATTTGCACAGAAAGGAAGTCTTTAAATGAAACACCTATTTCTAAAGATAAATAATGCGTTTACTTGAGCCTTTTGAGTTTTATAATTCTAGACAAAAGACTTTCCTTCTGAATATATTTAGTTTTTTCTATATTAAAGTTAATATTCTGAGGTCCATCCTCCATCTTGTACACCACCCTTATATCAATTATCAATTATCAATTAACAGTTAAAAATTAATTACTTTTTATTATATGATGTTGCTAATTTTTCAAAATCTTATAGTACTTAATAATTTGATATAAAATTTCTTTAGTTTTCTTCAATTATTAGTACCCCTACTTATTATATTACATAGTCGCAAAAAGGCAATAAATTTTTCCACATAGATATTGTTTGTAAACTAATTATTGTTATGTTAATATACTTTAAGAATAAACTTTGAACAAATTTAATGAAAGAATTGGAGTTAATAATATATGAAACTTTGCAAGGAATTTTTACCTATTAGTAAAGAGGACTTAAAAAAAAGAAATATAGAACAGTTAGATTTTATTATTGTTTCTGGTGATGCTTATGTAGATCACCCTTCTTTTGGAACTGCTATTATAGGTAGAACGCTTGAAGCTCAAGGCTTTACAGTTGGAATCATTGCTCAGCCAAACTGGCATGATTGCGAGGATTTTAAAAAGCTTGGTAAACCTAAATATGGATTTTTAGTTAATTCAGGAAATATCGATTCTATGGTAAACCATTATACAGCTGCAAAGAAAATACGACGTGAAGATTTATACTCTCCTGGTGGTGAAGCTGGGCACAGACCAGATAGAGCTCTTATAGTTTATTGTAACAGAATAAGAGAAGCATATAAGGATACAGCTATAGCAATTGGTGGAATAGAAGCCAGCCTTAGACGTTTTGCCCACTATGATTATTGGGATAACAAGGTAAGAAGAAGTATCCTTGTTGATTCCAAAGCAGACTTGTTAATGTATGGAATGGGCGAAAAAACTGTAATTCAAATAGCCGAATTATTAAGATATGGAGCAAGTATTAAGAATATTACTACTGTTAGAGGCACTTGTTATTTAACTAAAGATATATCTGATATAAAAAATGCTGTTACTGTTCCTTCATTTGAAGAAGTATCTACTGATAAAAAAGCTTATGGTAAAGCTTATGAATTAGAATATTATGAACAAGATTCTATAAACGGAAGAACAATAATCCAACAATATGGAGATAGATACTTAGTTCAAAACCCACCTCAAGATGATTTAACTCAAGCTGAAATGGATATGACATATGATTTACCTTATACAAGAACTTATCATCCAATATATGAAGCAAAGGGTGGAATACCAGCAATAACAGAAGTTGAATTTTCAATAACAAGCCATAGAGGCTGCTTTGGCTCATGCTCCTTCTGCGCCTTAACCTTCCATCAAGGAAGAGTTATTCAAAACAGAGGACAGGAATCAATTATTGAAGAAGCAAAACTACTAACAACGTTACCTAACTTTAAAGGATATATACACGATATTGGTGGCCCTACTGCAAACTTTAGACATAGAGCCTGCAAAAAACAAATAGAACATGGTACATGCAAAAATAAACAATGTATGTTCCCTGCCCCATGTAAAAATTTAATTATAGATCATACTGAATATCTTTCATTATTAAAGAATGTGAGAAAACTTCCTGGAATAAAAAAGGTATTTGTCCGTTCTGGAATTAGATATGACTATCTTATACATGATAAAAACGACTCTTTCTTTAAGGAATTATGCGAACACCATATTAGCGGTCAATTAAAAGTTGCTCCAGAACATGTTGTTCCAAAAGTATTGAACCAAATGGGTAAACCTACAAGAGATGTATATGATAAATTTGTTAATAAGTATTTTCAAATAAATGAAAAGATTGGGAAGAAACAATTTTTAGTTCCTTATCTAATGTCTTCTCATCCTGGTTCTGACTTAAATGCTGCAATAGAACTTGCTGAGTATATAAAGAAAATGGGATATACTCCAGAGCAGGTACAGGATTTCTACCCTACACCTGGTAGTCTTTCAACTACAATTTATTATACTGGCTTTAATCCTCTAACTGGAGAAGAAGTTTATGTACCAAAAACTCCAGAAGAAAAGGAAATGCAAAGAGCTTTGATTCAATTTGCAGTGCCAAAAAATCATCAAAAAGTAAAAAAAGCTTTAGTTAAAGCTCACAGAGAAGATTTAATAGGTAATGGAAAAGACTGCTTAATAGGGTTTACTCCTGGAAAACTCGGGTATCAAGGAAAGCATAAAAATACAACTAAAACATCTACTGATAATGCTAATAAGAATAGTAATAGAACTCCAAATAAAAAATCAGCATCCGGAAAAAATACTAATTCAAAAAATAATTTTAGCTCTGCTACTGAAAAAAATGCCACTGCTAAAAATAGTCGAAATACAAATAGCAAGAATTCATCTCGTAAGAATAATAATACAAAAAAAAGAGTTCATTAATGGAACAGCTGTCTTATAAACATCATTAATTATAAGACAGCTATTTCTATATAATCGGATTCTAATACGCATTATTGGCGCATATTCTGAAGAATATTTATTCTTTTATTCTGGATATTTTAACTAAGCTTGTTTAAATAATTCAATATCTTTTCTAAATTTTATTTATTGTTCTGCCTCCGCAATTAAAGGCAATATTATTGAAAAACTACTTCCTTCATTTTCTTTTGACTTCACCTTAATAAAACCATTTTGCATAGAAATTATTTCTCTAGATAAGTAAAGGCCTATTCCTACTCCTTCTTCATTATCAGCATTTTTCCCACGATAAAACCTCTTAAATATATTATTAATTTCTGTATCCTTAATTCCTCTTCCATTATCTCTAATTTCTATCATAGTAAACATCCCAAACCGTTTAGTTGTTACGACTATCTTTCCATTAGTATCTGCATATTTAATTCCATTTTCAATAATATTAAAAACTGCTTCAGTGGTCCATTTCTCATCAATAAAAATCTCAATATCTTCCTCCACAATCAATTCAAGCTCAATATTTTTGATCTTTGCCTTCCCATACACTTGTTTTATTGCTCCTAAGCAAATATCATCCAAACTACATTGTTTAGGCTTCAGTGCAATAATACCACTTTCTAGACGTGACATCTTTATCATGCTTTCCATTAGAAAATCTAACTTTTCCAGCTGATTATTTATTATTGAAATAAATTCTTCTCTTTCATCATTAGATATATCCTTACTTTTTAAAAACTCACAATACATTTTTAAATTAGCAAAGGGGGTTTTTAACTGATGGGAGATATCTGAAATCAATGACTGAATTTCACCTTTTTCTTTACTTAATCTATTATTTTGTGACTTTAAGATTCCTGCTAATTTTGTGGTTTGATTTTGAAGCTTAGATAATAAATCATCATTTAAGACTGAAAATACTTCTTCTTCATTTCCATCTATAATTGTATTTATTAACTCTGTAAGTTTTTCTAAAACTGAACTAATATATTTATTTGTGAAAAATATTAATCCATTAAAGATACCAATTACTATTATTGAAAAACCTATACTCAATTTATTAACATTATCATCTCGAATTCCATATGTACAATATAATATGAATGCTAAACAAACAGCATATAATAAAATTGAAAAATAAATTATCTGCTTTTCTAATTTGTTCATCTATCCTCACTCCACATATATCCTATTCCAAAAACAGTGATTACATATTCAGGATTTTTAATATCCTCTTCAATTTTCTGTCTCAGACGCTTAACTGTTACGCTTAAAGAATTGGCATCAATAAATTCTCCATTAATATCCCAAAGTTTTTCTAAAATAGTTTCTCTCTTTAATACTTTTCCACAATTCTTTACAAGTAACTTTAAAAGCTTGTACTCTTTGGGTGTTAATTTAATAATTTCACTTTCCTTGGTTACTTCCATTTTATCAAAATTTATTTTAATAGCTCCACTCTTATATACATTTTCTTCTTTTACTTCACTTCTTCTTAATACTGCACTAATTCTTTGCTTTAAAATTTCAATAGAAAAGGGTTTTGAGATATAATCATCACAGCCTGCTTGAAATCCATTTACTATATCCTGCTCTGTATCATTAGCTGTTAAAAATAAAATAGGTATATCTGAATTTTCACGTATATCTTTACACAAATCCACTCCACTTTTATCTGGCAAATTAATATCTAATATTATTAAATCGATTTTATTTTCCGCCAACACTTCAACAGCTTCTCTATTATTAAAAACTGACCTTACATCATATCCATTTTGCTTCATTGAAAATGTAAGGCCCTTATTTAGTATCTTATCATCTTCAACTATTAGTATTACTGCCATTTTATCACCACCATTTTCCAATAATTATATCATATAATATATGTACCAAAAATAACAAGCCAGCAGATAACCTATATTGTTTAATGCAAACATAGGGATTACATCATTGACTTGTTATTTAATTTCAATAACTATTTGAATTCTATTCTAATTCTCTAAGCCTTTCCACAACACTTTTCTTATTTGCTGACTTATAGGCAATCAAAGGTATGATCAAACCAATCAAAAGTAATATTGGTGCTGCAATTATAAGAGGAAACATTACAAAGTTATATTTACAAAACCACATCTGCTCAGCAATAGCAGAAACAACTCCAAGTGATATTATAGATCCTAAAATAAAACTTACTAAAATTGTAGCTGCTGCATAAAAAGCACCTTCAAAATAAAGCATATTTTTAAGTTGCTTAGTGGTCATTCCAATACTCTGTAGCATTGCAAATTCTCTTTGCCTTGAAATAATACTTGTTAATATTGCATTTATAAAATTAAGTATCCCTATAACTCCAATAACAATTGAAAGCGCTCCACCAACAAGTGTAAACATATTTTTGAACTTACTAAAACTCTCTACATAAACTTGTTTCGATTCATAACTCATATCAGATTCTATATTATCAGTATAATTCTTAATATATTGTTCAGCTTCTTTAAGTCTTTCTTTGTCAACATTATACATATACGCCATAGTTAATGGCTCTTTTATCATTTTACAGAATTCAGTTGATGGCAGAATCATTTGAGGATAAAATTCATTATTTTCACTCCACGAATACCTTACAGTCATTGGGTGTTTCACTCCCACCTTTGCAATTATTTCATACTGTTTAACATTGCCATCTCCAAAATTTAAATTTACTTTTTCCCCAACATCATATTTTGATCTTTCTACATGGAATATTCCACTATCACCTGACTCAACAGCTTCAAAAATATAATTCCCACTTTTAAGCTTTTCTTTATTAATATCTCCCTCTAATACTACCATTTGCGATATAGGAAAATCATCAGCTCCATATAATTGAACATGTCTGTCTTTATTATTATAGTTTATACTTTTTTCACCAAAAGAATAATACATTCTACCGCCATCTTTATAATAATCCAATGCTTTAATATTCTTAATTAAACTTTCTGATACTACTTCATTATTATTATGAAATTTAGCTTTAAAATAATTTGCATGACCAACAAGAAAATCTGAAACTACACATCTAGATACATATTTATTCATATCAAAACTATTAGTAAATGTATATACTGAATTGAGCAGTATGATACTTAAGGACATAGATGCGATTACTATAATAGTCTTTTTCTTATTTCTTAGAATATTGTAAAGTGCCATTTTATAAACTTTAGTTCCATCAATTGATTTTCTAATTTTCTTTCTACTCTTCATTGAAACTTCATTATACTTTGTAGCCTCAACTGGCGAAACCGATGCTGCAATCTTTCCAGGTTTTTTACAGCTTATATAAACTGTGATTAATGAAAAAATGGCTGCTCCTATAAAAATACTTGGATTAAATGAAATATACGCCTTTTTAAAGTTTGTTACACTCATAATTGATGGCATCAATAAATTACCCATTACAAAACCTAATACTAATCCAATTGGTATTCCTATAAAAGAAAGTAAGAAAGCTTGATTTCTAATGATTTTTTTTATCTGCCTTGGTGTTGTACCTATCGTTTTTAAAAGACCAAAGCTGTGAATATCTTTTATTACTGAAATTTGAAAAATGTTATAAATAATAAGATAACCTGTTAAAATTATTAATATACTTACAGCTAATATTGGTAATATTAGCTCGCTGTTAGAATTAGTAGACATATATGCCCAATTTATACCTGTTGCTATATAATTTTGTGCACCTTCTTCATTACTATATCCACTATCTTTTAATACTTTATCCACATTTTCTTCAATACCAATACTATTTTTAAACATTACATCAAGATTCATATGTCCTGAATCTTCTGATATAAACTCTTTATTATTCAAGTTAATATTAGCAAGTTCTTTATCAATAAAAGGTTTTGATACCCATATCATACTAAATTGACTTGCTTTATCACTTTCATAAAATCCCGAAAGCACTAATTCTTTTGAACGTTTCTCACCTTGAACACTATAGTCAAACTTTATAGTTTTCCCTAGTTCATGAGGTATTCCTAAGAGATCAAGTACTTTTGTACTTGTAGCTACTTCATTTTCCATTTGTGGCATTTTGCCTACAGTTGGATAACTAAAATACATTTTCGCCATCTTATCTGTTGCATAACGAACTTCTGTATGATGTTTTAAAAATTCTTTATTTTCTCCGTTGCTTACCATAATAGAGTATCCAAAATCCTTAATAAGTGGATGTACTTTTATCTTATTAAGCTCCTCCTCATTAAGATACTTGAAAGTTGCATGAGCAGAGCCACCACTTTGACGCATTGTTTCCTTTTCTAGTGATTCCTTTATTCCAATTCCTATAGTAAAAAGTGATGTAAAAAGAAGAGTTGTAAGAGCAATGGCAACAACAGCAAATATATTTCGCAATTTATTAGCTTTCATTGTTTTTATTGTTAATTTGCGAATAACAGCACCATTATTATTTTTGAAAAACATCATTACCATTACCTCCTCACAATTTGCCCATCTTCAATATGAATAATTCTATCTGTCATTTGAGCAATTTCTTCATTGTGAGTTATCATAACCATAGTCTGATTAAATTCTTTACTAGTAGTCTTTAAAAGTCCTATTACCTCTAAACTTGTCTTGCTATCTAAATTTCCAGTAGGCTCATCAGCTAAAATAATAGCTGGTTTAGTTGCTAGTGCTCTTGCTATAGCGACTCTTTGCTGTTGTCCTCCTGAAAGATTGCTTGGCATATTATTTAGTTTTTCTGATAGTCCTAAAGTTTTTATAATATTATTAACAAATTTTTCATCTACTTTATTTCCATCTAACTCAATTGGTAATACAATATTTTCATAAACATTTAATACAGGTACTAAATTATAATTTTGAAATACAAAACCAATATTTCTTCTTCTGAAAATCGTAAGCTCATCATCACTCATTGAAAAAATATCTTTATTTCTAACAAGCACCTTTCCACTAGTTGCCCTGTCAAGACCACCAAGCATATGAAGAAGGGTACTCTTACCACTTCCTGATGTTCCAACAATTCCAATAAACTCTCCATCATCTATTTCAAGATTTACATTATCAAGAGCTTTAACAACATTAGGCTCTGTGCCATAATACTTTTTTAGCTCTTTTGTTTCTAATATACTCATTAATAAATTCCTCCATCAAATAAAACTTTCCATAAGAATGCGAATCCCTCATTTTCTATCCACATATCAAACAATTCAAAAAAGACCGTAAATTAATTTACAGTCTTATTTTACCATTCACTTCTTACATTCTAGTGACATCAACTTTATTTATTTAATGAAGATACCTTAAATCCACTTAAAGCCCAGTTCATAAGTACAAGGAATATCAAATCTCCAATCACTGAATAAGGAAAAACTCTTATTCCACCTAATATAATAATTTCTTCAGTCATTACAATTAAAATTGATATTATTATAAACCTTATCCCTTTTTTATTAGCAAACGGCCTGTCTAATAATATTACATTTAAAATCAATAATACTCCAAGTAAAATTAATGAAAATAAAAATAATATCATTTCTTTATCTATGCCTAATATAAAACCATATAAATAGCTTACTTGAACAGTTACTTTAGAAGTTTCCATTATAAAAACATAAATTATTCCTGCTAAAAAAGCTATAATATAACTTCCACTAAATTTTAAAGTTTCTGCCCTTAAATAAACATAAGTCACAGCTAGTATCATTAGTGGAATTGATATATGATCTAAAAATATTATTGGTTTTAAATAATATATTATAGTACTATTTTCTAGTATACATAAAAAGAACAAGGCTATATGCCTTAACAAAAATAATGTAATTACTATAGTTAAGTATATTTTTATTTTTTTAGGTGAAACCTCCAAATTTCTCTTTATAATAAAAATAGACAAAAAAATAATAAGTAACAAAAATAAATAATATGCAAAATTCACAAATTACGCTCCCAAAAACATTTCTGTTACTTATATTTATTATAACTTATTTTATTTTATACCTAAAAGTTTAATTCCACCCTTAATACATTTAATTCTTAAAGGAAAATCAGGACCTCTTTCTCCATCTATATCTGTAACTATATCTTCTGAAGATTCAATCAATACGTCATCTGTTTTAAAATAAACAACCTTATCTGAATCTAAATGTTCTCCCTTAAGAAGTTTTATGAATAGTGGCAATAGCTCTATTATTGCTATGGCTTTGAACATAACTACGTCTAATTTACCATCAGTTACTTCTGCTTCTGTTGCTAAATTAAGGTTTCCTGCTGTCTGTCCATTAAATACTAAAAGTAAATACATTTCCCCTTCGTAATTACATTCTTTAGATGATATCTTTACTTGTAATTTTCTAAAGTTAGGTAATTCTTCAAGTCCCTTTAAGTAATAAGCTAATTTACCCATAGTATTTTTTAAATTTACATCTGTTTTTTGAGAAATATCCGTAAACAGTCCTGTACTTGCTACATTTATAAAATACTTATCATTAATTTTTCCTACATCAACTGCTACTGGTTTTGAATCTAAAATTTGTTTGCAAGCTTCTTCTATATCTGCTGGCATGTTGATAAACTTTCCAAAATCATTTGCAGTTCCAACTGGCAATATTCCTATTGGCAAATTAACATTTCTTTGCTTCATAGCATTTACTAAAGAATCTACGGTGCCATCACCGCCAGCTATTAATATATAACTATATGTTTCATCAATTATATCTAAAGCTTCTGCTAAATCTCTTCCTTTTTGAATTCTATACGGAACAATTGTTAAATTTGCTTCCTGATGTAATCTTATAACATTATCTAATTCATTTACGATATTATTTTCACCTGAGTATGGGTTGTATATGAATCTAACCTTTTTCATAAATTAACCTGCCTCCCCAAATTTAATATTATTTCAATTATACGATTATATCATTTTCCATATTTAATGTCGATAACATAATCTTAATTAAATCTTAAACTTAATTTATCCCTTATATTATTTGCATTTATATGCTATAATAATTCATTGTAAGTATTTTTTATAATTTTAGGAGTGATTTTATGAGGAAAAGCTGTATTCCTAATGTATTTACCTTTATTAATTTATCATGTGGAGTAATGTCCATATTATCGGTAATGAACGGAAAGTTTGCATATGCAGGAGCATTTATATTATTAGCAGGATTAGTAGACAGATATGATGGAAGAATAGCCCGTTATTTAAATGTTTCCAGTGACTTAGGTAAAGAATTAGATTCCTTAGCTGATTTGGTATCTTTTGGCGTAGCGCCATCTATATTAGTATATATATTATTTAAATTTCAATCCTTTGGACCATATGGATTGTTTGGTTTGGCTATTCTATTAACCTTTCCAATTTGTGGTGCATTTAGATTGGCTAGATTTAATACTGCACAATTTGATGGTTCTTTTACTGGTGTTCCAATAACAATAGTTGGATGCTTTATGGCCCTTTTTTCATTACTTACGCTTAATATAAGTGGGACAATGTCACCTTATATTGTTGCCCTTTTAATGATTTTAGGTTCATATTTGATGGTAAGTAAACTTAAATTGAAAAAAATATAAGGTGATAATTATAAAAAGCTCTGTCTATATAATGCTTTAAATGACAGAGCTTTTTTATTTTTAAATCTATAAATATTTGTGAACCCCTATACTTTAACATTCTCTCAACTCAGAATTTTGAAAATTCAACTCATTATCTATTTCTGTGAAAATTTTATCTTTTTCTGTACTTATTGTAATATAATCATTTTTTATCTTACAATATTTTAAATATGAGCCTTCACATTTATCCAATGTAATTATTAATTTATCTATTAATTCACCAAGTTGTTCAACTCTCTCTAAAGCATTTTTAACATCACTTTTCTTGGCAATATCAATATTATATAATTCTGATGCTCCCCCAATAAGCAGTCTATAAGCATCTACATAGTTTTTTAGCAATATACTTAAATTTGCTATATCCTCGTACTGCCTTTTAGCTAAATCATCAAATTTCATAACTAATCCTTTATTAAAATTCTTGTTACATTAAGTTTTAATTTTATAGTTTTAATCATCTTTACTACTAACTTTATATAGCTGATGTTTCACTTATAGCATATTCCTCATCTATATCATTTAATATGGTTTTTGTATGACCGTTATCATCATTTTCATTAGTTATATCATATTTATTATGTCCATATTCTTTGTATTTATTTTTCTCTTTACCATTCATATTTTCTAAATCCATTTTGGTAACATGCCAGTTATTCCCTATTGTTAATATATCCCTTTCATTTTCTGTTTCATTTCTTTCCTGCATCAAATCTTCATCAACAACAATTGGTACTATAAAATCTTCTGGATATTCAAAAATCATATATCTGCCCCCTACTTGCAATACCTGCTATCCAGCTTCTTAAAGTATGATCTTGGATATCTGCATAACGGACATCTCATTGGAGCTTCTTTTCCTTCATAAATATATCCACAGTTTAAGCACAACCATTCTTCTTCTCTATCAGACTTAAACATTTTTCCTTCCTTAAGCCTTTTAGCCATTTCTAAAAATCTCTCTTTATGATGGTCTTCTACTTCTTGAAGTTCTTTGTAAAAATCTGCAATTTCATCAAAACCTTCTTCTCTTGCTATCTCTTCAAATTCTTTATATATAACTTTACTTTCCTCTGACTCTCCTATTGCTGCTTCTATCAAATTATTTTTTGTGCTGCTTATTCTATCTAAAAATCTTCTATATACTTCTCTTGCATGAGCTTTTTCATTTCCAGCTGTTTCATCAAATATCTCCCCAACATACATGAAACCTTCTTCTCTTGCCTTATCAGCATAAAAGGAATATTTATTTCTGGCTCTCGACTCTCCTGCAAATGTTTTAAATAAATTTTTTTCAGTCTTGCTGCCTTTTAAGTTCATCATGATCTCCAAAATATTATTTTCTTACATAAACAAAATATTCATTTTGCTTAATTTTTGTTACCCCTTAACAAATTTATAGATAATGGTGATCATCAAAATTATCTATTATGAAAAATGAGCTTTAAATTTATAATTGCAGCATTGATGCTCTTTTATAAAAATAATATTTAGCTAAATTAAGTCACTGTTATCTTTTTATCTTGATTGCATATTAATATTACGTCCTGTTTATCGTTGGATTTAGTAATCAATTTAACATCATGTCCCCAAAGTTCTTGAACATACTTTAAAGTTTCTTTAGCATAAGAAATATCCAAAGCTCTACCATCAAAAATATTTTCTAATGTCAAAGTATAATTTTTCTTATTTAGATCTATAACCCTAATACATGGTATATTTCCCATACCAGCCGTATAAGAAAGTGTATCCCTTATAACTTTCCAGCCATCTTCATCTGCTATTTCCTCAATAATAGTATCAAAAGTCCTTATATTATATTGAAATAAATTTAATTCATTACATAATTCTTGTGTTAAGTAACGCCTTAAGAATGATGAATCTCTCTCCACTTCTCTAACTTCAAATATTTTTTCTTTTCCATATCTTTTTTCGATATCCTCAAATATTTTGAAACCAATATAATAAGGATTTAAACCACCTATAGCTGGAGCTATAACATCATTATGTCTTTTTAAAAATTCAAAATGAAGTTCCTGTGGCAGTTCTAACTGTTTTAAAATATTATAATGTGTATAACTTGCCCACCCTTCATTCATTATTTTTGTTTCAATTTGAGGAATAAAATATTCTGTTTCTCTTTTAACTATTTTTAATATAGTTTTTTGCCATTCCTCTAACTGCCCATACTCTATAATAAAACCAATAAGATCATCTACAGGTTCTAATGGGGTTTTCTCTAAGTCTGGTAATTTTATTTCTTCATGAAAATCTAAAATACCTCTTTTCTCTTTTTTCTTTTCATATTCTTTTAATATATCTTCTTTAATCTCATTATTTGATAATTCTTTAACTCCAATATTTCTTTTAGATTGAAATCTTATAGCGTGACCAGCATCTAATATTCTTTCTACTTCGCTATATCCTATACTTGGATCATCAATACATTCTCTTATTATTTTTGCATCTAAATTAAACATTTCTAAAGTATATTTGGCATTAGTCCCTTCCTTAAACAGTCTGTTATTTTTAAAAAAATCATTGTGTCCATATACATGAGCCATTGTTAGTATTTGAAGAAGCAAAGTGTTATCCTTCATTAAATATGCTAGACATGGATCTGAATTAATTACCATTTCATAAGGAAGACCTGTTAGATTTAAAGAATATAATGTTTTATTCTTTTCATAAGCTTTTCCAAAACTCCAGTGCGGATATCTTGAGGGCATTCCAACATAAGCTTCATAACCTATCATTTCATTAAAACCTATAATTTCAAATTCCTGAGGATAAAAATCCAATCCATATTCAATAACTTTTTTTTCAACTTTTTCATTCCAACTTTCAATTTCTCTAAGACTATAATTCAATTTTCTAGGCCTCCTTTGCAACAAATTCGAAAGTAAAACTATTCAGGTGGAACTTTACATTCCACCTGAAAATAGCTACTTATCCTTTTGCTAAATACCTGCTAATCTTAAAATAAGCTAGCTTTAAGCAATAAATATTTATGTGCCTAATTCCTTCCTAAGCATTGTTTTAAGAGCTTCCCATAAATCCTTCTTTTCTTTTATGATTACAGGTACAAACTTTTCATTAGTTATTTCTTTTTTAAATTTATGGTACATTGTTGTTGTGTATGTCGATGGTAAAAGCTCTGCGTAACCAAACATATTACTAACTTCGCATATATTTTTAACAGCAATAACAGCTTTTTCATTATCTTCTGACCAATTATCTCCATCGCTAGCATATATACTATATATATTCCATGCTGCTGGCGGATATTTTTCTTCAATTAGATTTAATGCCTCATTAATTCCACTTGATATATAGGTACCGCCTGATTCTGATTTATGAAAAAATTCATATTCATCTACACGTTTCGCCACTGTAGTATGATATATAAATTCGAAAGCAATATTGTTGTATTTCCTCTTTAAAAAACTAGCTAAGACAAAGAAATATGATCTTGCTAAATATTTCTTTGTTATATCCATTGAACCCGAAGCATCCATAATAAATAGCATAACCGCATTACTATCCTTCTTAGGCTTCATCTTAACCCTATAGTATTTTAAATCTTCCTCTCTAAAAGGGAACCTATCTAAATTTTCTTCACTTTCAAGTTCCCTTAAAGCTCTTTTCTTTCCTTGCTTTCTTGCAATCTTAGACATAACTGTTTTTTTCTTTGCAAGTCTTGGCCTTATTCCATAGGACTGATAGCCTCTTTTTTTTCCACTTGTTTCAGTAATTATTTCAGAATATTTCTTTTCATCTAAATTAGGTAAATTCAAATCTTCTGAAATATAATCCATTAATTCTTCAAGAGTGATTTCTGTTTCATAAACGTCATCACCTTCATCATTTCCAGCCCCTTGATTTCCTTTAGCCAGCTTTTTATTTCCATTCCCTAATTTTTCTCCTCTTTTTTCATCTCCAACACCACTTGCAACGCCCTTTGAGTTTTTTCCATAAATAAATTGATATTCCTTTATTCCTTTGATTGGAATCTTAAATTTTTTATTCTTGCTTTCACCTACAATACTTTCTTCTGATAGTATATCTCCCAGGTTTTCTTTAATTGATTTTTCTACAAGCTGCCTATGCCTTCTTCTATCTTCTATGGACCTATCGTGATCTACTTGATTTTTAGTGTAATCCCTAAATATTGCCATAAATTATTCTAATCTCTCCATAAATTATTTGCTGCATATTTCAAGATCACATCACAGCAATGAGAACAGTATCCATTTCTTCTCATCTCTTCTACCATAGAATCATATTTTTCAGCTTGTTCTTTATCTCTAACTTTAGATCTAGTTATAATTCTTGATAAATCTTTAACTGAAACCGTTAATTTCTTTTCTATAGCTTCCTTTAAAGGCTCATAGGAAGTATAGTCTAATTGTCCACCATTTCTAACTATATAAAACATATATGATGTAACATCTGATCTAAATCCCTTAGACGATGCAGCATAAACTCCTATTTGTTCTTCTATACTTCGCATGAAATCTTCATCAGGATTTAATTCTTCTCCTGTAGAGACATCTTTTATCTTACTCTTATTCACATAAGCCTCTGCATTGTCTATATAATTGTTAAACAAACTTTCTGCTTGTTCTCTAAACGAGTGTATAAAGGCTTTTGTGATTTCTCTTTCAAGAATTTTATTATATTCTTTTCTAATATTATCTTGAATAAACGCTAAATACCTCTTCTTATCATCTGCTGCAATATCAAGTTCCTTAACTGATCTAATCATACTTTCCATTATGCTTAATGGATTTATACAATCATATCCTGATTCAGAAAGTGCATTATCAATAGTTTTAATAATAAATCTCGTACTAATTCCCTTCATACCTTCATATTGACCTGCTTCTTCACGAAGTTCTCCAATATCAATCTTCTTTGTTGTTCCCTTCTCAACAATTTCTTCTCCATTGTAAATTTTTAGCTTAGTCATAGCATCTGCCTTTGCTGAAGGTGTAAGTCTTGAAAGTATTGCAAACATTGCTGCAATTTCGATAGTGTGCGGCGCTATATGTGCTTTAAAATTACTCTTCTTCAATATTTTTTCATATATTTTTACTTCTTCATCAAGCTCTAAACAATAAGGAACTTCTACCTTCACTATTCTATCTAATATAGCTTCATTAGTATGATCTGACTTAAATTTATTCCATTCAGCTTCATTTGAATGAGCAGCTATTACTCCATCAAAATAAATCATAGAGCCTTTACCTGGTGATGGTATAGATTTTTCCTGAGTTGCAGTAATTATTGTATGAAGATATTCAACATCATTTTTAAATACTTCTATAAATTCAACAAGTCCACGGTTACCAACATTAAATGCACCATTTAGTGAAAATATTCTTGGATCATCCTCTGAATATAAATCCATCTTAGATATATCAATTGATCCTGTTAAGATTGAAGTATCTTGATTATTGGGATCAACTGGTGGTACAACTCCAATCCCTTTTCTTGATCTAATAGAAAATTCCACTTGTTCAACTGGGAAATCTTCATAAATTCCCTTAAGTTCATGATTGAGTCGATATTTACATACAGGGCATAAATCACCTTCAATCTGAACATCAAGCATTTCTTCAAATTTAGGTCTTAAATGCCTTGGGATAAGATGAAGCGGTTCTTCATGCATTGGGCAGCCCTTTAATGCAAACACTGGTTCACAATCCACTAATGCAGACTTTAAACTTTCAACTATAGAAGATTTACCGGCTCCAACAGGTCCTACAAGATATAATACCTGCCTTGCTTCTTCCCCCTTCATTGCTGCTGATTTAAAGTAACTTACAAGCTTCATAATAACTTTATCAATACCATAAAATTCATCCCTAAAAAATCCATATTTTCTTATTGTGTCATTACCATAAATTTTACGAACCCTTGGATTCTCTTCTGCCTTTAGTTCTTCTACACCTTTACTAATTATCATTTCATATATTCTTTTATGTGCAAGTTTAACAGCCTCTGGATTCTCCTTAACAATATTTAAATAATCTAAGAAGCTTCCTTCAAATTTTTGGGTGTTACACTTTTCTCTATCTGTTTCTATAAATTCTCTAAAGTTCATACTCATAAACACTCCTCCTCCCTTATACCTAAAATATATTCAATTACGCAAAGGCATTATGACTACTTTTTTCAAATAGTTATTATCATTCAATTAAATATTTGAAAATAAAAAAAGATTATAGAATTTTTTATCATCCTATAATCTTCATTATTTTCTCTATTAAAAATTTATACCATCTGCCCACTTTAATGTTTCTAAGTAAATTTCAGGAATACTATTCATATCTACATTTACTTCCTTAGCGTATTCTCCAGCATCTTCCCAATTACCTTTTCCATAGCTTATTGATAATTTTAAAATTAAATTAATTATATTTCCTTCTTTAATCAATCCATCCTTTACTTCCTCTGAAATATATAAATCTTTAATAATTATTTCCATAGGAGAATTTAAAATAGCATCCATAACTGAAAATAATCCTACTATATAAGCAGAAAATGATTTTTCATGATAATTATAAGTATTGCATATTAATTCACAAAAACGAGCTCTTTGTAAAGATATTTTTATCAATTCATTAGCATTTTCTTCTTTTAAATCGTTTAACAACACAACATAAAGCCATTTTACAATTTCTTTTTTCCCTAAAAATGCAATTGCATATTTTATAGAAGTCATATCACTTTTCATGCAGTATGCAGATGACTTTAATATTTTTGTTAACTTATAAGATAATCCTACATCCTTAAGTATTAGTGCTTCTAATTTTGAAAACTCAAAATCCTTTTGATTAATTAATCTAAAAATTTCTAAGGCTGTGTGCTTATTAGAAGGAATACTTTTAGCTGACATAATAACTGGTTTGCTAAAGTAATATCCTTGAAAATATGAATAACCTAAAGTAAGTGCCTCGTTATATTCTTCCATGGTTTCAACTTTCTCAGCTAAAAACTTTATATTCTTATTTATTTTTAATAAATCAAATATCTTCTTACGTTCAATTCCTTTGCTTATTATAAAATCAACTTTAATAATATCTATTAATTTTACTAATTCCGTATATTTTTTATCAAATACGAAATCATCTAAAGCTAAAATAAAACCTCTTGCTTTAAGTTTTTTACAAGCATTTATGACTTCCTTTGTCGGTTCTATGGTCTCTAAAATTTCTATTACTACATCATTATTTGGAAGTATTGTAGCTATCTCTTCTTTTATTAGCTTTTCTGTAAAATTTATAAATACCTTTTTGTCATCGCTAACAGATTTAAAATCAAACTCGTAAAATGAATTTGCTATAACCTTCAGTGTCGCTTTATCCCCATCAACACTATTATAAACATTCTCATGGCCATTTCTAAATAAAAGCTCATAAGCTATGACATTTTTATTCCTATCAAAAATAGGCTGCCTAGCCAAAAAAATATGCATAATGTTTTCCCCTCTCTATAATAACCCTTTATATTAATAAAAATATTTAATACTTCTATTTAATATTATACTTTAATATATGCTAATTCAACATATTTTTTATATTTCGGCACAATTTTCCATCACATTTCTTCAATAATTTTAAAAAATTATATCTAATTTAAAATAATTATTGTTCTCATAAACAAAAAATAAAGTATAGAATTAAACATAATAATTTCTCAAATCTTTTTCACTTTAAAAGTTATATTTAAAATTAATAAAGGATATCCATAAATTATCATATGGATATCCTTTGTTAATTTTAATCAAAAGTTTTTGGTGTAAATTCTGAATCTTTGGCTTTAGGTTCACCGAAGACAGCTTTAACACTTTCAGCTTGTGGATTGTGGTTTAATGTCTTATGTTTATTGGTATGTTTTCTTTTCATACTATTATCCATTAATCTCACCTGCCTATAAATAACTCCTAATTATTATTTGCTTTTTAATATTTTTTATACTTAGCTATCCTTGAAACTAATTTTTTATAATTTCGGATATCTCATCTACTGAAGCACCTATTGTAAATATAATATCTTCATCAATACGAAGCTTACTTTCATTTTCATTTATTTTTATTGGATTTTGCTTTAATTTACTTGATAATACTTCTTTATATCTAGTACTTGATATATCAATATTAAATTTTTTATTTTGAGAACCAGTTAATTTTACTACAAATCCATCTTCATTAGCTTCTGAAGTAACCTTTATATCTATAATATTATCTTTTTTACAGCATCCTCCATTTCCCTTATTAGTTGGTGCTTTTGATACAGTTGCCACCCCTGTAATTGTCATCCAGCCCCCACTTAATTCTGCTTTAATCAATACATTTAATTTATACTTTGCTTCAATTTTTCTTAAAACTTCGCCTAGTTCATAAATATCTAATTCTAATCTCATCTTTCTTCTCCTAAACATATATTTTTTTAAAATTATATACATATTGCAATATAAACTAACATATCTAATAACTAATTTTCAAGAAATTCCGTAGAAATTTTATCATTCATTGCTAACTGCTAATTGCAACATATATAATATGAAGCTTAACAAAATTATTAAATAAATAAAAGAGAATATTAAAAATTGATTAATATTAATCAATTTTAATACCCTCTTCTTTTTTAAAAATGATCCTTTTCTTTATGTGGAGGTGCACCTATTTTCTTGCCATCTATTATTCCTAAGTCTGCATTGTTTTTAGGATCTATTTTTCTGCGCTCTGCATTAGATTTTGGCCTGTCTTTTATTCTATTTTTATTATTATCCATTTATATCACCTCGTTTATTAGAATTTGCATTTTTAAATTAATTTATACTAATTATTATGTTAAACCCTTGTACAAAATTCTATAAAAAAAATTGAAAACAGTGTTTTACTTCATTTACATCAACCTGTTTCCAATTCTAATACTTATAATATTCCTAAAATATCAAATTCCTTAATCTTCCTATATTCTGGTGCAACATCAAAAATCATTTCATACATATATCTTACAGCTGTTTTTAGATCAAAGTCACCCTCTTTAAAAGTCCATGTAACAGCTAAAGAATGAGTTAATTGCTTTAAAAATATAACTAATACTTCTGGATCAGTTTTATTTAAAAATTCCCCATTTGCCTGTCCTTTTTTTATAATTTCACATTGAACCTTAAGCATTTCCCTCTTCTCTTCACTAATTCTAAAGGTTCCCACATCTTCTTTTAAATTTTTTATAAATAATTGTTTTACTATGCTTACTCCAGAGTTTTCAATAAAGTCTAAAAAATTTTTATTCAAAATCCAAATCTGTTCTACACAAGATTCCGCTGTTAAAATAGTGGTAAGATCATATGATGTTAATTTAGTAGGTATCTTATAATAATCTTTTAATAATTCATCCTTTGATTTGAAATAATAGTAAAAAGTATGCTTATTAATGCCACTAGCAGCACAAATTTCATTTAATGTAACTTTTTCAAATGTTTTTTCATTAAATAATTTGAGTGCAACTTCACGTATACGCTTCTTAGTCGAATTTTCATAATTCATCATATTTCACCTCCAATTTCACAAGTGGATTTTCCTAAGTTAATTACGAGTTTATTAATATTTCAAAATATATATGTTGCAATATTAATTCTACATTATTAATTGAAGAAATCCTTTAAGGAAAAGTGAGAATCCAAATTTTATATTTGGTGTCTCGAACTTTCTCTGTGAGCTTCAACAATAATTGTTAATTGCAATATATATATAATATTTTATTTACCTGAAATATCAGTCTTCATTATAGTTTTACTACCTATAATACTTCATGTATATAGTATCAGCAACTTTAGTAACTGTCAACTTTTTATTATATTATGGTAATATTATTTTATATCCTTATTTACAACTTTATGATACCGTGGTATCATAAATATCATATATTAGTTGTGCGAGGTGATTTTATTATATGACACGATTGCTAAAGTACGTTGAACCTTATATGGCAATGATTATTACTGCAATTATTTTACTGTTTGGACAAGCAATTTGTGATCTTTCCTTACCAGATTACATGTCTGATATTGTGAATAAAGGAATAACGAATGGTGATTCAGCATACATAATTAAATTAGGTTTTAAGATGCTCGGTATTTCCTTAATAAGTGCTTTTCTTAGTATAATAGTTGGATTTATTGCATCCAAAGTAGCTGCAGGAATGAGCCAAGCTCTGAGAATTGACTTATTTGAAAAGGTTGAAGATTTCTCCAATGCTGAATTTGATAAATTTTCTACATCCTCTCTTATTACAAGGACAACAAATGATGTTACTCAAATTCAAACTTTAATAGTTATGCTTATACGAATAATATTTTATGCACCTATTATGGGTATTGGTGGTTTTGTTCATGCACTTGCTAACAGTAAATCTATGTCTTGGATTGTAGCCCTTTCAATTATAAGTCTTTTAGGTCTTATATTTACCATGTTTACATTTGTAATGCCAAAATTTAAAGTTGTTCAAGGTTTAATTGATAAGCTTAATCTAGTAGTACGTGAAAATCTTGATGGCATGCTTGTTATTAGAGCTTTTAACACTCAAAAATTTGAAGAAAATAGATTCGACAAAGCAAATAAGGAGCTTACAGATACTAATCTTTATATAAATAGAGCTACATCTGGAATGATGCCTGCAATGATGCTTATAATGAATTTAATTACTGTATTAATTGTATGGGTTGGATCAAATCAAGTTTCTGCTTTTAAGATGGATGTTGGAGAAATGATGGCATATATGCAATATGTTATGCAAATAATAATGGCATTTTTAATGATGGCAATGATGTTTATTATGATTCCAAGAGCTTCTGTTTCCGCTAATCGTATAGCAGATGTACTTGAAACAGAACCTTCTGTTAAGAATACTCCATCTTTAAATAGTAATTTAAAGATTACAAGTGGAGTAATCGAATTTAAAAACGTATATTTCAGTTATCCTGGTGCTGAAGATGATGTGCTTCATAATATAAACTTTATTGCAAAGCCAGCGCAAACAACTGCTTTTATTGGATCAACTGGAAGCGGTAAAACTTCATTGATAAATCTAATTCCAAGATTTTATGATGCAACAAAAGGCGAAGTTTTAATAGATGGAATAAATGTTAATGATTTAGATATTCATGATTTAAGAAACAGCCTTGGTTATGTTCCTCAAAAAGGAATCCTATTTTCTGGAACTATTCAAAGTAATATTGCTTATGGAGGTAATGATTCAACGGAAGATGATATTATAAGATCCGCACGAATTGCACAAGCCATGGAATTTATAGAATCAAAACCCGAAAAATTTGAAACGTCTATCTCTCAAGGTGGAACTAATGTATCTGGAGGACAAAAGCAACGTTTATCTATTGCTCGTGCACTTGTGAAAAAACCTCAAATTTGTATTTTTGATGATAGTTTTTCCGCATTAGATTTTAAAACTGATGCTGCACTTAGAAAAGCACTAAAGGATGAAACAGGTTCTAGCACAGTTTTATTAGTAGCTCAAAGAATAAGCACAATTATGAATGCTGATCAAATAATAGTTTTAGATAAAGGGCATATTGTCGGATGTGGAACCCATGAAGAACTCATGAATAATTGTGAAGTTTATCAAGAAATCGCTCTATCTCAGCTAAGTAAGGAGGAGTTAAAATGAGTGAAAAAAAATCAACTCCTGCTAGAGGTCCTATGGGAATGGGCCCAAGAAATGGTGGTATGGGAAGTGGTGGCGAAAAAGCTAAGAATTTTAAAGCAACAATGTTAACTTTATTTGAGTATATGCATGAATTCAAATTTCAAATATTTATAGTTATAATATTTGCTATATTTTCAGCTACCTTTTCAATCATTGGCCCAAAAATCCTCGGTAAAGCTACTACCAAACTCTTTGAAGGGCTAATTGCTTATATGACAGGCA
Organism: Clostridium sp. C2-6-12; assembly: GCF_009928485.1. Taxonomy (GTDB): domain Bacteria; phylum Bacillota; class Clostridia; order Clostridiales; family Clostridiaceae; genus Clostridium. The sequence continues at coordinate 124,458 of NZ_JAABNP010000010.1, forward strand.
CTAATCTCTTAACAGATTTTAAATATATAAGAAACTGCATTATATTATTGGTTGTTTTGTATATTATTTCAGCTATTTTTTCATATACTCAGGCCTATATAATGTCTGGTATATCAATGAAAATAACATATAGGTTTAGAAAAGATATTTCAGAAAAAATAAATAGAATGCCTTTAAAATATTTTGATACAAGAACCCATGGAGAAGTATTATCACGAATAACTAATGACGTTGATACACTGAGTCAAACTTTAAATCAAAGCTTAACCCAATTAATAACTTCTGCTGTAACTGTTGTTGGTATTCTTATTATGATGCTTAGCATAAGTCCTACTTTAACACTGGTAGCATTTTTAACTCTTCCTCTATCTATGGGACTCATAATTGGAGTTGTTAAAAAATCTCAAGGATATTTCAAAACCCAGCAAAAATATATAGGACATATGAATGGGCATATTGAAGAAATATATTCTGGTCATAATGTTGTTCAAGTATTTAATGGTGAAAAAGAAGCAATTTTAAAATTCAAAGGACTAAATGAAGAATTATATGATTCTGCTTGGAAATCTCAATTCCTTTCTGGAATGATGATGCCTATTATGACTTTTGTAGGAAATATAGGTTATGTTTTGGTTTGTATTCTAGGCGGATATTTAGCTGTAAAAAAAGTTATTGAAGTTGGAGATGTTCAAGCATTTATTCAATATATGCGTTCATTTAATCAGCCTATAGCTCAATTAGCTAACATTTCAAATACTCTTCAATCTACAGCAGCAGCTGCTGAACGTGTATTTGAATTTTTAAATGAAGCTGAAGAAACTCCTGAAAGTAAAAACCCAGTAGTCTTAGACAAAGTAATTGGTAATGTAGAATTCAAAAATGTACACTTTGGTTATACTGAAGATAAAGTAATCATAAATGATTTTTCATGCAAAATTGAATCTGGTCAAAAAGTAGCTATTGTTGGTCCTACTGGTGGCGGAAAGTCTACAATAATAAAACTATTAATGAGATTTTATGATATTAATTCTGGAAGCATTTTAATTGATGGGAATGACATTAATGATTTTACTAGAAATGATTTAAGAAGTATGTTTGGAATGGTACTACAGGATACTTGGCTTTATAATGCTAGTATTTATGACAATATTAAATACGGAAACTTTGATGCAACTCATGAGCAAGTATTAGAAGCCTCAAAAGCAGCTCATTGTGATGAATTTATTCGTGCACTACCAGATGGATATAATTTGCTTTTAAATGAAGAAGCAAGTAATATTTCTCAAGGTCAAAAGCAGCTTTTAACTATTGCACGTACGATTTTATCAAATCCAAAAATACTTATCCTTGATGAAGCCACAAGTTCTGTTGATACAAGAACAGAAGTGCTTATACAAAAAGCTATGGATCACCTTATGTCAAATAGAACTAGCTTTGTAATTGCACATAGATTATCTACTATCAGAGATGCTGATGTAATTCTAGTCCTTAAGGATGGAGATATAATAGAACAAGGTAATCACGAAACTTTACTAAAAGCTAATGGCTTCTATGCTGGTCTTTATAAGAGTCAATTTGAAAACAATAATGAAGATGATATTTAATAAAAGGTTAGGAGATGTGAGTTATGGAAAAGTCAAAAGAAATATCTTCAAAGGAAATAACTTCTGAAGAAGAATCTGTAAAAGATAAAAGAAAAAAGAAATTCAAAAAATTATTCTCAAAGAAAATACTTTATCCTGTACTTATTGTAATTGTAATCTTAGGCTGCAGCATAGGATATTATTTTTATAATACTACTGTTAATTATTTTACTACTGACAATGCTAAAGTAACTGCTAAAATGTATTCAATTACTCCAGTAACAGCTGGGAAAATTTTAGAGTGGAATGTTCACGCTGGTGATTTAGTAAAAAAAGATGAAGTTCTTGGAAGACAAGAAGTACTTCCTTATATTACTTCACCTATTGATGGAACTATTGTTAAAACAGATGTAATAAAAAATCAATCAGTTGCTGTTACCTCTCAACTTGCAGTTATAGCTGATACTTCTAATATGTATATAGGTGTTAATGTAGAAGAAACTGACATAATGAAAATAAAAGTTGGACAAGAAGTCAAAGTTGACATAGATGCCTATCCTGATAAAACCTTTAAAGGTAAGGTTACTGAAATAGATAATGCTACTCAAACTTATTTTTCCAATTCTGCTACTAGTCTTTCAACAAGTGGTACTTACACAAAAGTTACACAGTTAATACCTGTAAAAGTAACTATTGAAAATAAAGACAATCTTCCTATGACACTTGGTATGAATGCTGTTGTAAAAATAAAAGTAAAGTAAATCTATTAAATTACGAAAGGAAATGAAATATATGAAAAAGATAATTTCAGGTACTTTATGTGTTGCATTAGTAAGTACGTTATTAATAAGTTGTAGTAGTAATTCAGATATAGCAAATGTTACAGTTACAAATGTAAAAACCTCAAGCTCAATCAGTGATAATACTTACACTGGAAATGTAATTTCAGCTGAAAAAGCTTCTATAATCCCTAGTGTTTCTGGAAAAGTTCAAACTGTAAATGTTGAAGTTGGGCAAAAGGTAGAAAAAGGTGACACTTTATTTACTATTGATAATACAGAACTAACATATAAATTCAATCAAGCTCAAGCTAACTATGATGCTTCAGCAGCAGCTTATGATAAAATGGCTGGCGGCTCAGCTAAACAAACTCAAAATGATGCTGCAACAGCTTTAGAAAAAGCTAAAAATGAACTTAATGATGCTCAAAGTCAATTTGATAATAATACTGCAATAGCCTCTGCTCAAAACGCTTATAATGATGCAAAAGCAAATTATGACCGTACAAAAGCTTTATATGAAGCTGACGCTGCAACAAAAGTAAATTTAGATGATGCTAAAAGCAAATTAGATACAACTTCTGCTGCGTTGGATATGGCAAAACAAAATGCTCAAACTAGGCTTAATAACGCAAAAGCTAGTTATTCCGCTGCCAGTGAAAATGCATCACTTACTAATTCAATAATAAATCCAGATAATATAGCTTCAGCAAAAGCTCAAATGGACAGTGCTAAAGCAGCTTTAGATATAGCAAAGCATCAGCTTGATAGCTCTATTGTTACTGCTCCTATTACCGGAAAAGTAAGTGCTAAAAATATATCTGTTGGTGAAATAACGCCAGCCCAAACGCCATCAATTATTTTAGAAAATGAAAATTTAATAAATGTATTAATTAAAGTTACTGAAACAAATATAAATGATGTAACTGTAGGAATGTCAGCAAAAGTATCTGTACCATCTACAGGCTTATTTTATGATGGCATGATTTCAACAATATGTCCTTCTGCTGATCAAAAAACAGGTATGTTTGATGTTCAAATTACAATTAATACTCCAGATGATAAATTAAAAACAGGAATGGTTACAAATGTATCCTTAATTAATCAAAATGAAAATAATACTTTATTAATACCAAAAGAATCTGTATTTGAGGAAGATGGTGCTTCTTATATATATGTTATTAACGGTGATAAATTATCCAAACGTGCTGTAACACTTGGACAACCTAAGAATCAATATATAGAAATTAAAGATGGTGCTTCTAAGGATGACCAAATTGTTGTTCAAGGCAGCTCAAATATGAAGGATAATGGAAAATTTAATATTGTGAAAAATAACTAACTTATTTTAAAATTATCAAAAGAAGTCTAACCTTTTAAATTAGACTTCTTTTGTGTTTTTAGCATATAGCAAATTTTGAAACAAGCTCTTTTAAATGTTCAGTGCTTTCTTTTAGACTTTTAGTTTCTATTCTAACTTTTAAAATATAAATGAGACTTTAATTAAATTTAAATAAATAAAATTAAAGTCTCATTTTATATTTCATTTTCATTACAACTTGTTTATAATGCTTGCATTATAAGCTGCACCAAATCCGTTATCAATATTTACTACACTTACTCCACTTGCACAACTGTTAAGCATAGATAATAAAGCTGAAAGTCCTCCAAAGTTTGCACCATATCCAACACTTGTAGGAATTCCTATTACAGGTTTATCAACTAAACCTCCTACAACACTGGCTAAAGCTCCTTCCATACCTGCAGCTACAATTACAACTTTTGCTCCTCTAATAACTTCAAGTTTAGAAAAAAGTCTATGTATTCCTGCCACACCTACATCTGTTATTTTTTCTACTCTATTTCCTAATATTTTTGCAGTTTCATAAGCTTCTTCTACTACAGGTAAATCAGAAGTTCCTGCTGAAACAATTGCAATATAACTTTCTGTAAGATCCTGTTCCTTTTTCTTAATTGTTATAGTTCTTCCAAGCTTATTATATTCTGCTTCTTCACATATTTCTTTCACAGCATTATACATTTCTTCAGTTGCTCTTGTTCCTAAAATATTGTTATCCTTTGTGAGCATGAATTCAACTATTTCCTTAACCTGCTCTACAGTCTTTCCTTCACAATATATAACTTCAGGATATCCAACTCTTAGTTCTCTATGATTATCTATCATTGCAAAACCTAAATCTTTAAATGGGAGATCTTCTAAGTTTTTAAGCGCTTCATCTATATTTACTTTATTATTTTTAACTGCTTCTAATAAGTTTTTAATTTCTTCTCTATTCATTACCTCTAATCACCCCTTTATAATGAATGATGAATAATTATTCATTTTTACTCATTATACTTTCATTAAAGCTACCAACTCTGTAACCTTGTAAATCCATTGTTACATATTTAAAGCCACATTCTTTTATTTTTTCTGCAATAGTATCTAAAAGTTCCTCGTTAAATAATTTATTTCTATCATTTCTATTTACTTCAACTCTTGCCAAATCTCCATGGCATCTTACTCTAACAGCTCTAAAACCTATGCTCATCATAAATCTTTCTGCCTTTTCAATTCTTTCAAAAGCTTCTACCTTTAATTCATCCCCATAAGGAATTCTTGTTAAAAGACATGCATATGGAGGCTTATCCCAAGTATTAAGTCCTAGTTCTTTAGAAAATGTTCTTATTTCTGCCTTAGTTAACTTACATTCAAGCAATGGACTTTTAACTTCTAATTCCTTTAAAGCTCTAAGACCTGGTCTATAATCCTTAATGTCATCAAAATTAGTTCCATCAATTACGCAATCATAGCCTTGTTCCTTAGCTACATTTAGTATCATGGTGAATACTGCTGTTTTACAAAGATAACATCTATCTTCTGGATTATATTTTATTGTTTCAATAATAGGAGCTTCTATAATTTCATGATTAACTCCTAATTCTTTGACTAACTCTTTTGCTTCTGCTATTTCCCATTTAGGAATATATGGTGACATAATAGTTACTGCTTTTACATTATCACCAAGAGCTTCTTTAGCTACTCTAAGTAAAAAAGTGCTGTCTACTCCTCCTGAAAATGCTAGAACTACCTTTCCTAAACCCTTAAGATAACTTATTAATTCGTTATATTTATCATTATTTATCATTATCTAACCCTACCTTTCATATAACTTCCTATTTATCCTCTATACTTGAAATGTTCTTGTAAACTTCTTTATAAATACTATCCAAAGTTATATTTTTTTCTTTTGCTACAGCCTTACATTCTTCATATTCAGGCTTATATTTAACTAATTTTCCTTTATAATAAGATTTCTTAATTGTAATATTCCCGTATTCAGTTTGTACCTTAGAAAATTCTCTATTAAGCATTATTTTCTCTACTTTATACTTTCTAACCCCAATTGAAGTTGTTTCCTTAAAAATCACCTCTAGCACATCTTGTTCAAGCTTTTCAGTTATTAAAATGCTTAATTTAACTCCTGGTCTTCCTTTCTTCATAAATATAGCTGTTTTATATACATCCAAGGCCCCTGCTTCAAAAAGCTTTTCTTCTATATATTCGTAAAACTCTGGATTCATATCATCTATATTAGTTTCTAAAATATATTGATCTTCTACCTTTTCTAATGGGGTTTCTTCACCTAAGTAAACCCTCAAAACATTAGGAATTTCTAAATCTCTATGTCCTATTCCATAAGCTGTTTTATTTATTATAAAGTCAATTTTAGATGTAAACTCCTTAACATTTGCTGCAAGTATAGCTGCTCCTGTAGGTGTGGTTGTTTCAAATTGCACTATTCCAGTATTTATTGGTATATTTTTTAATATTTCAACTGTTGCTGGTGCTGGAACTGGCATAAGCCCATGTGCACATTTAACAAATCCTCCTCCTACTTGAACTGAAGAGGCCTTTATTTTATCAACCTTTAAATAATCTAAACAAATTGCAGCTCCTACCATATCTACAATAGAATCGATAGCTCCTACTTCATGAAAATGTACTTCATATAAAGACTTTCCATGTACCTTTGCTTCTGCCTCTGCTACCTTCATAAACATATGTAAACTCATTTTTTTGACTTTCTCATTTAATTCACTTGAATTTATTATATTTTCAATATCCTTTAAATTCCTATGGTGATGTTCATGATTACTATGGTTTTCTTCATGTGAATGATTATGCTCATGATTATTATGTTCTACCTCTAAATTTACGTGAGCATGATTATGCTGGTGGTTATGATTATCAGAAATGTTATGTACATGGTCATGATTTATGTCACCAGAATTATGGTGAATATGGTCATGTTCATGATTGTGTTTAAGTAACATAACATCCACTCGCGTCCCTGTAATTCCATGCTTTACAGCCTTTTCAATTTTTATTTCATACTCAGAATCCAATTTAAGCTTCGAAATTTCTTCTAATAAATATTCCTTTGGCACTCCTAAATCTAATAATGCCGCCAAATTCATATCACCGCTTATTCCACAAAAACAATCATAATATAATATTTTCAACTCAATCACACTCCTCTTATATTTTTATATGATATTGTATTCTCTTAAAAAACCTTCATCTCTTATAACCTTATCATATGCATCATCTCTTATTATTTTATGATCCTCTGAAAAAACAATAGCTCTATTAAAAACGCCTTCAATGTATTCAAAATCATGAGTAGCACAAATTATAGTTTTCCCGCTATTATTTAAATCAATAAATAAATTTCTCAAGAATCTTTTTCCTTTAGGATCAATTCCATTCATTGGCTCATCTAAAGTTACAATCTCTGGATTCATAGCTATTACACTTGCAATTGCTACCCTTTTTTTCTCCCCTCCACTTAAATTATAAGGGTGCTCATCTTTTAATTTTTCTATATTTAGGAGGCTTAGACAGTCATTAACTCGTTCATTAACCTCATCTTCTGATAGCTCCATCTGCATAAGTCCAAAAGCTATTTCTTCAAATACTGTTGGACAAAAAAGTTGAGCATCTGAATTTTGAAATATAAAACCTAATTTCTTATGAAATAATTTTAGGTTTTTATTATCTTTTAAATATTCTTCATTAACTTCAATGTTATTAAAAGTATATTTTCCTTTGCTAGGGAAAACAATAGCATTTAGAAGCTTTAAAAAAGTTGATTTTCCGCTTCCATTTGGACCTATTATTGCTATTGATTCACCTTGATTTATTTGAACATTTACATTATCAAGTGCTGTTTTATTTTTATAAGTAAATGAAATATTTTCCAATTTTATCATTAGGCTTTCTCCTTAATTTTGCAAACATTACTTTATTTTTTACCTTGGTTATTACTAATTGCTAGTTTAAATATGTCAAAATAAATATACTCACTAGCAATAAATTAACAGTTATATAACCATAATCTATTTTTGCAAGCTTAAAATTTACTTTTGTAGTATATTCTCCTGTAAATCCCCTGCATTCCATAGCTTGAGACATTTCTTCACTCATTTTATAAGACTTTATAAATAAACTTCCAATAATCCCTGTAAGTGAATTATACTTATTTGAAGTTTTACCTACTGACCTAAGTCTTAATGCATATAAAAGATTAATAGAATGTTCACCTAGCAACACAATGTATTTTATAGTTATATCCATAATCCATATAAATATATCTGGTACATATAATAGTTTTAGTGATTTACTAACATCGTTCCATTTAGTGTTATGAGCTAGTAAATTCATCATCATTATAGTTATAAATATTTTTTGGAAAAGCAATAAACTATTATATATATTCCCATAAACCATTGCTGGTATTAACGCTATCAAACTTATAATAGGAAAGATGATACTTTTAATAAAAATCCTTTTTCTTGATTTCTTTTCCATAAGAAAAAGATTTCCTAAAACATAAATGTTCATTATGAGTAAATAAATACAACTTCTTGATATAGATATTAATATTACACTTAATATTGTAATCAACACTTTTAAAGTTGGATTTAATAAGTATATTAATTTATCTTGATTTTTGTTTTGCCTAATAATTGAGATTATCTTTATAAATGAAAAAATACTTTTTTCTATATATAAATTTTTTTCTTCTTTCGGAGTATAATTGTCTTTTTCTGAAAGCCATTTTGGGATCATTTATTCTCCTTTTGTTTGTCTTCTAAAATTTATTTTTGATAAAATTTTAAAAATAATTAATATAATTAATACTCCAAGTGCTGCAGATACAATATATCCAATGTATTCAGTAATATTTCCTAAGCTATAATCTGGAATTAAAGAATTGAATTGAAATCCATTCTCCATTCCTTTAGGTACAAAGCCTATTAATTCTTGAATTTCTTCAGTTCCCCATTCTCCCCAAGCAGTGCCGCTTGCTAATAACCCTAAAGGAGTAGCTAAAATAAGAATTCCTATAATTGCGTATAAAGGCTTCATCTTTTTAGTTTTTCCTTTATATATTATTTCAGGTGATGCCTTTTTTATATAGCTGTATGCTCCTAATGTTATTATTCCTTCTAAAAAACCAACAACTAATAAATGTGGTATTATCATAGCTGGTACTGATATTGCTAAACCATATGGGCTATATAATGGAAGCCCTGATGCATCTTTAAAAAGTAATGGTTGTATTCCAAACTCTATAGCTGCAAATAATGCCGCCGCATTTACAGAAATATAACCACCTATAAATGCTCCCAAATGCTCTCCTATCTTATTAGGAACAAGTTTCTTTAAAAGTTTAAATATATAATAGGCAGTATATGGCATAATAAAGGCCATATTAAAGCAATTTACACCTATTGCTAATATTCCTCCATCTCCAAAAAACAAAGCTTGAATTACAAGTGCTATTGTTACTGCAAAAACAGCTGAATATGGTCCTAAAAGAATTGCTATAAGACTAGCTCCAATAGCATGTCCTGTTGTTCCTCCTGGAAGAGGCACATTAAACATCATAGTTAAAAAAGAAAAAGCTGCTGCTACTCCAAGAAGTGGCATCTTCTGCCTTGTTATTTCCTTTTTGATATTTGTACTGGCCCTTTTCCACACAGGCACCATAACTGCACCAAAAGCAGCACAGGTTGATGGGCTTAAATAATTATCTGGTATATGCATAATAAATATCTCCTTTTGTAATTTTCAGTTATAAAACTTAATTTACTTCTTATTAGTAATATTTATAACCTAATATACATAGGAGTCTCAAAATCAAAATTTCCTACAATTCATTGCTTTTATATATTTAGAGAATTGTAATAAAAATTTCTTTTGAGATCTCCTATTAGAATTTCTTTAATATGAGTTAAGCAAATAATGCTGTAACCTTTTTTAATTCTTCACGTATTTTAATAGCTTGAGGACAATGCTTTTCACATTTACCACATTCTACACATTTATCTGCTTTCTCTTGAGGTGCTAAATTGTATATTCCTTTAAGTTGTTTTTCTGTTTCAGGTGTAACAAATAAACTATATTCATTATAACACGAAAAATTCCTTGGAATATTTACCCCTGCTGGACATGGCATGCAATACTCACATGCAGTACAATTAACCTTTATTCTATCATTAAATACATTTTTTACTTCATTTAATATTTCTAATTCTTTTTCTGTTAAAGAGTTAGGTGCAGCATCACTTGCAGTCTTTAAATTTTCAGTAACATTATCCATTATATTCATACCACTTAGTACTACTGATACTTCTGGATGATTCCATACCCATCTTAAAGCCCATTCAGCAGGAGATTTTTTAATTTCTGCCTTATCAAAAGTATCCATAACTTCTTTTGGAAGATTTCTTACTATCTTTCCTCCTCTAAGAGGTTCCATAATTACAACTCCTAAACCTCTATCTGCTGCATATTTTAAGCCTTCTGTTCCAGCTTGAAAATTTTCATCTAAATAATTATATTGAATTTGGCAGAATGACCAATCATAATAATCCACAATTTCTTTAAATACTTCTAATTTGTCGTGGAAAGAAAAGCCTGCATATTTTATTCTTCCATCTTTTATTGCTGAATCTAAAAATTCATCTATTCCTAATTTCTTTAAATTTGCCCAAGTACCAGCGCCTAGAGCATGTACTAAATAAAAATCTATATGATCTGTTTGAAGACGTTCTAATTGTTCATTTAAATATTTATCCATATCTTCTCTAGTTTTTATTGCCCAGCTTGGAAGCTTTGTAGCTAATTTAACCTTTTCTCTGTATCCATCCTTTAAAGCTCTTCCTACAAATGGCTCGCTTTCTCCACCATTACCCATTCCAGTACCATGATAAGGATATGCAGTGTCTATGTAGTTAACACCTTCATCAATTGCATGACGAATCATTTTTGTAGCCTTTTCTTCATCGATTTTAGTAGTATCTCCATCAATAATTGGCAATCTCATACATCCAAATCCTAAAGCTGAAACCTTTTCATTTGTTTTTCCAAATGTTCTGTATAACAAAATAACTCCCCCTTGATATAATATTTATTTATTTAATATATATAAGATCTAAGAAAATAAAATTTTTAGATCTATTAACTGTTGAAAAAGAAAAGTTCCTTATTGCAGCAAAGCTGCTCTTTATATAAGTGTACATCTTAGAGTGGACTCTAAGTCAATACTTTTTTCCTAAAATAAAAAAGTAAGTTCGTGATTTCACAGTTAAATTAACTATTAACTTAGTATTAAACTGTTCTTTATAAAATAACTTGCAGGTAAATTAAACGTACTTATTAATTTACCTGCAGTTATTTATATTACAATCTATGTAAAATCCACTTTGTTCCTCTGAGTCTATGCAAATATAAAGTTCCCCTAACGAGCCAATCTACATACATACCAATCCATATTCCAAGTATGCCCACTTTAAATACTATTCCTATTATATAACCAAAACCTATTCTAAATATCCACATACCAATAAAAGCTGTCATCATTGTATATCTTGTATCACCTGCTCCTTTAAGTCCAGAAGAAAGCACAAAAGAAATAGCCCATACAAGCAATGCTATACTATTGCTTCTAATTAACAATCCAGTAAGCCTTATTACTTCTGGTACATTAGTATAAAGGCTTGCTACCCACTCTGCAATTGGAACAAATATTATTCCAATTGAAACTAAACAAACTGTTGTAAACTTAACTAAATAGATTAAAGTACTTTTAGCTCCTTTGATATCGTTTCTTCCAACATATTGGCCTACTAAAGCTGTAGCCGCTAAACAAAGGGCATTTCCAGGAACATTAATAATTTGGCATATAGACATCCCAATAGCATTAGCAGCAATTGAAGCAGTTCCCATAGTTACTATAAATATTTGAACTATTAATTTTCCTGAATTAAAAATTACTTGCTCCATTCCTGCTGGAATTCCTATATTAAATATATTTTTTTGAATCCTCATATCAAATTTAAATGGATATAATTTTCTAATTTTTATTATTTTACTTCCTCTAAATAAAATTATCATTATAAGTATGGCACCAATCAATCTTGCTATTGCTATAGCTATTGCTGCCCCCATTATTCCAAAGGATGGTATGTAAAGTGAATTAACTCCATATATTAATATGTATCCTAAGATAATATTTATTACATTCATAATTATTGAAATATACATAGGCGTTTTTGTATCTCCAGCTCCCCTAAGTATACCATTTGCTATTTGCTCAATTGCAACAAATGGATATGTAAGTAAGGTAAATTCTATATATAATTTTGCATTGGATTTAACCAATTCTTCTGCTGATCCATATAAAATGTTAATTAACGGCACCCGAAAAATCCATAAAAATAATGATATTATTACTGAAAGTATAAATCCTGATACTATAGCTTGTTTTGCCGTTTCATTAGCCTGTCTAGGCTGTTCTTTTCCAATTTGTTGAGCAACGACTACAGTTGCACCTACAGACAAAGCTGCAAAAAATGATATAAAGAGCATATTTATTGAATCTACCATTCCAATAGCTGAAACCGCCTGTGCTCCTATATGACCTGCCATCATTGTATTACAAACTCCAAGAAGCATGACAAAAGTCTGCTCCACCATTATTGGTATTGCAAGCTTTAAAACATTTTTTCTTATTAACATCCTATTTCCTTCTTCCTCTAGTTATACTAGATATTAATCTATATTATAATTTAAATATTTATCATTGTTCACGTTAACAAATCATCATACTTGTCCTATTACTATTTTCATCCTAAAGTAAACTCTGAGTCAACAGTTTTTTGCAATTTGTAATATAAATTTACAAATTCCATCACTTAGAGTATACTCTAATATGTAAATCACATTTGTACTTTACAATTATTAAGGAGGATACCCATATGGGATATAGTATTGCTGAAGTAGCTGAAAAAACTAATTTAACTCCACATACTCTAAGATATTATGAGAAAGAAGGGCTTCTTCCCTTCGTAGATAGAAGTGGTACTGGAAACAGAGATTTTAAAGAGAAAGATCTAGAATGGTTAGAGCTTATTTGCTGTCTGAAAAATACAGGTATGTCAATTAAGCAAATCAAAGAAGTTATAACTTTATGTCTTAAAGGCGATGATACTCTCGAAATCCGAAGAGAAATATTTATCCGTCATCGAGAAGAAGTTTTAAATCAAATTTCAGAATTACATAAAAATCTCGATAAGATTAATTGCAAGATTAATTATTATGATTCTATTTGCAGCAAAAATATAAAATAAATCAAATAGAAAAATGTCCAAATATAAGATAACTTCTTATATTTGGACATTTTTATCGTAATCTTTATCCTGTAGTCTTAAATGCATATAAAAATCAAATCACACTTTATTGTATAAATTTATTTTCCATGCAAACTCACACTTTCTATTTTTTCTTTGGTTCTTTGTATTCAACACCTTTAGTATCAACTGTTATTGATGTAATAATAACATCTTTTTTAGGTGCATCATTCGGATCAGTTTCTACACTTTGAATCTTGTCTAATACTTCTAATCCTGAAATAACTTTACCAAATGCTGCGTATTCTCCATCTAAATTTGGAACATCTCCTGCCATTATAAAAAACTGACTTCCCGCACTATTAGGATTTTGAGTTCTAGCCATTGAAATTACTCCCTTTGTATGTTTTAAGCTATTAGCAAAACCATTTGATGTAAATTCACCTTCAATAGAATATCCAGGTCCTCCTGTACCAGTACCTTTAGGATCTCCACCTTGAATCATAAATCCTTTAATTATTCTATGAAATTTCAAGTTATTATAAAAACCTTTATTAGTTAATGAAATAAAATTGTTAACTGTATTGGGCGCAATTTCTGGATATAATTCAACTTCCATAGTACCATATCCTTCTACGTTTATAGTTACTACAGGTAGATTTTTATTTCCGTTTGTTGGATTAGTATTGCTATTTTCTACTTTAGGAGTAGTTTCACTTGTTTTATCCACTTTACCTTTAGCGTTACTACATCCTGTTAATAAAAGCATTCCCATTAACATTGTCATTAAAAATAAACTTAAATATTTTTTTATATGTAAAAAACTTGATTTTTGTATGTATAAAGTTTTTGGTTTTTGTATGTGTAAAGATTCTATTTTTTGTATGTGCATATTTTTCTCCTTAATTTTTATATTTTTGCTTTTATAGTATATCACATTTTCTTATATTAAATTAGTAATATTCATATAAATTTAATATTTAAATACTTACTCAAAAGTATTATTACCGAAATCCTCTTTAATATAACTTAATTTAAGTAATTAGAAATACTTATAATAAAATCAAAATATAGGTTGCACTTTGTTTTATACATTTATAAAATATTTAATATTTTTATAAATTAATATTGTAAAACGTATTCATAAACTGGTATAATTATATATATATTTAAAAATATTTATATTTATATAAAACAAATCATACTATTGTTATTCTCTTATTTTTAAACACCAATTATAATTAAACCTTTTCACTAATGTATTATTTTGTATTTAGGTTTTTATTAAATGTTAACAGAAGGAGTGATTCCATATGTCCAAAAAATTATCACTAAAAATAAAAGAACATGCAAGTGAAAGAAAACCTCTTCACTTAAATAAGGAAAAAATGTCTTTTGAAGAAATTACTTCCAAACTTCAAAGTAACAAAACTTTAAAAAAATTATTTTTGTTTATTGAAAACGAATCAATAGAAAAAAAAATTTCTAATTCTTTTAAATTTATAATAATATTAATGGCTGTAGCAATGATTTGCTCTATGATATCGATTATTTCAATGGCTTCAAGAACTAATAAATTATATGCTTCCCCTTATACTGTTTCAAAAACCATTTCTAATATTAAATACAATTTAAAAGATTTAGACGATAATCTTTATAAAGCTATTGCAACAACAGAAAGCTCAAAAAGAAATTATAGCATAGATGTTTCTAATGCTGCAGCTGAGGACCTTAAAAAGAATATTGAAGCATTAAATAATATCTTTACTGGTGATCCTGCTCTTCTAAAAACACTTTCAGATAATGTTAATGCATTAGAGCCAATAAGACAAGATGCTTGTACCTTCCTTAAAGATGGGAAAAAAGATAGAGCATTAAAACTTCTTGAATCTTCATATGCTTTGACAATGGAACTAAATCAAAAAACAATTCAAGACATATCTAATCAAGCTGAAATAGATGCCGAGAAATTTGTCAGTGGTTCAAATACATATAGAAATTTAAGTGTAACTGCTATCTTTATATTTATATTAATAATATTGCTTATTGCAGCTTTAGTTGGAAAATTATTAAAAGAAAAGCTAATAGAAGGAATTAATAATATAAAAAACATATCAAAAAATTTATTAGAAGGAAATTTAAAGGTAGAATCTACTTATACCAGCACTGATGAAATGGGTGAAATGTGCAATGATTTAATGGATTCTTTAACAATGCTAACTTCTTATATAAATGATATTACTAGCACTCTTGAAAGATTATCAAATTCAGATTTAAATATAGATTTAGATACTTCAATTTGCTATAAAGGAGACTTCTCACCTATTCAAGAATCACTTAATAAAATTGTTACGAGTTTAAATTCTACCTTCCATCAAGTTAGTGAATCAATAGATTTAGTAAAAAACAGCTCAGAACAACTTACTGGAACTACTCAAATGCTATCTGAAGGTTCTACTGAACAAGCAGGTGCTGTAGAAGACTTATTAGGAAGCTTTACAAGAGTATTATCACAGGTTCAAAAAAATACAGAAAATGCATATGAAGCTAACAGCTTTTCTGATAAAACAAAAGATATAGTAAAAGATGGAACAGAAAAAATGGATCATTTAATGAAATCTATGAAAGAAATTACTGCTTCTTCAAGGCAAATTGCTGAAATTGTAAACACAATAGAAGAAATAGCTTCACAAACAAATCTATTAGCCTTAAATGCAGCAATAGAAGCGGCAAGAGCTGGGGACGCTGGAAAGGGGTTTGCAGTGGTTGCTGATGAGGTAAAGAGACTTGCAGCCCAGTCTTCCGAAGCAGTTAAAAATACTACAAAAATAATTGATAGTTCCTTATACGCAGTAATGGAAGGTGAAAATCTAGCTAAAGAAACTGCTCACGCTTTAAATATAATCGTTAAAAATGTAGATGATACTGCTCATCTAGTTAAACAAATAGCTGAAGAGTCAAAGGAGCAGGCTAATGCAATAGAAAAAATGACCTCTAGAGTTCATAAAATATCTGATGTAGTTCAAATTAATTCAGCAACTGCGGAAGAAACAGCTGCCTCAACTCAAGAATTAGCTTCTCAATCACAATTAATACATGACAAGCTTTCAATTTACAACTTAAAAAATTAAATAATTAAATTAGCTTACCCTAAAATATATAAATTTAGAACCAGCTGCATATATGATTAAAATTCATATAAACAGCTGGTTCTCTATTGTTTTAATTTCTATTTTTCTCCATCCATTTAACAGCCCAATCTACTAAATCTCTTTGTCTGATTAATCTTACATCTGCATTTCCAACCTTGTGAACTTTTATGTTTCTTTCTCTCTCATATTCCTCTCCAAGCCTTACAAAATCCTCATCATCTACAGCTTGAGTATTATATGTTACCCATTCTCTTTTACCATTAATCATGATTGCACTACTCTCATTTGTAAACTTTTTGCTTGGAAAATTCGCTCTAACTTCTGCCAAGTGTAGAGATGTATTCTTATCATATCCAACTCCAATAAGTAATACATATCCATCTAATTTATATAATTTATCTACTGGTGAATTTTCTCCAAAAATATTACTTAAATCATGTTCTTTTGTAATATATTCCGCATGTTTTCCAACTGCTGCTATTGACCTTGCAGGATGATTTGACCTTTTTGCTCCTGGCCATTTTCTAAACATTTCTGCAACCTCTCCCATATTAATTGCTGGAGTAATTTCTTTATCATATGCTGGCCAATTTTCACGTATTATAGGTCACCATTCCTCTGGTTCCTCCCAGTGTACGCCTGTTGATGGATCAAGATTCTTCCATGTTTGAGATGGCATCATTAAAGTGCCTTCCTCTCCTACTATTTCAAGAAGTGCTCTTATTAGAATTTCAGCACCTCCTACAACAAAGCCCAAGCTCTTTAAAGAAGTGTGTACAAAAATTGCCTGTCCCTTCGAAACTCCACAACTTTTGAAACCTTCTATTAAGTCTTCCTTAGTTAATATAGCCCTTGATTCTTTTTTCTCTTCCATTCCTTATTCCTCCATGCCCTTATATTTAAATATTTATATATATTTTAAAGAGGTCTTATTTCCTCCTCTCTTTTCCAATAAACTTCCTATTAAAATCTCTTCATCTATTAATTCTTTTCCTTCTCTCTCCTTCAATTTTAATAAATATATATCATGATGAATATGCTCTGATACTATATTGGCAAGAAATTGATTTTCAGTAAAGGTTCCTGTCATTTCTTCGTTTTCACCATTTGCAGAACAAATAAGCGTATAGTTTAAATCTACTACCATCATTAAACGTATTTCATCTTCTTTATTTTCAACTTCATTATTTGCTTCAATTGAATGATAATGCATTTCTATTGGCAAATTATCTACATTCATATGTTTATATGTAAATACTATTATTCTTACACCTTTTTTATCTAACGTATCAAATTCACTTTTAAAAATTTGTAAATCTATGCAAGTATTAATATATACTTCCTTTTCTGCATAAAGTAATAATTCTTTTGCTTTATTTATAAAATTTTGGGTACCGCTTAAGTTATAATAATTTTTTTCTGTATCCCCCTGTTCCAGCTTTAACAGTTCATCTTTAATAGTATTAGCCGATTCTTCAAAGTTTGATTTCATTTTTTCAATTAAAATATCTGGTTTTTCTGCTGTGTACATATTTGTATCTCCGGAAATTAAATATACGCAGCCTCTTTTATATAAATTATCCAGTGCTAAATAAACTGAAGATCTAGATGCATTAATTTTTTTTGCTATTTGAGACCCATTAAGTTCGTTTGACTTTACTAATTCAATATAAACCATTGCTTCAATTTTATTAAAATTTAATGTTTGTAATTTTTTAATTAACTCTTCTTCCACGTTTATCACCTCGTTGTACAAATTGTACTACTCAATATATATCTATGTCAATATTATTATTTTTATGCAAATTATTTACTATTTAACAACTTTCTCATATAGAAACAAAGAAGATAACCTTTTGCTTGAATTTATTTTATTCCAAACAAAAGATTATCCTCTTTATAAATTTTTAGGAAGACATCTATCTAATTCTTCAGCTGGTATATTTAGAAACACCTTTAATATTTCTGCATCTAATTGGCTTCCAGCACATTCTTTCATTATTTCAATTGCCCTTTCATATTTCATTCCCTGTCTGTATGGTCTATTAGTAACCAATGCTGAAAAAGTATCTGCAACAGCCAATATTCTAGATTCTAATGGAATATTTTCCTTTGATACACTATAATAGCCCTTACCATCTATTCTTTCATGATGATATAATATCCATTCTGATATTTCATCCAGTCCTCTAATGTTTCTAATAATCTCTGTACCCTTTTGTGGATGTATCTTTATTACATCATATTCTGAATCACTGAGCTTTCCTGGTTTATTTAGTATGTCTTCTGGTACTCCAATCTTACCTATATCATGTAGAAGGCCGGCATACTCTAACATATCCTCATCACAGCTTTTTGCTAATCTCTGAGATATCATTACTGATAAATTTGCAACATGTTCAGAATGTCCCATAGTATATTTATCTCTAACTTCTATTGCACTTATTAAAGCTCTGATTGTTTGAAGATAGGTTTCATTAACTAAATGAAACATTTTAGATTGAATAAGTATTCCTATAAATACAAATATTGCACCAAAAAAGAATATTAGTCCAACAAAAGTTAATCTAATTTCAATTTGATTAAATAATATTCCTACTGCTACTGATAAATATCCTAATAGAAAAAAACATATGAGCAATAGATGTATTTTGCACTCTATATTTAGAAATTTACGTTTTGCATTATGTATTAATTTAAAATTTCTATACGCCTTACAATATTTTATTATGTTTATACTCATTATAAGTGCTCCCATAATTACTAATACAAAGCTTATCCATGAACTCATATCCATAAATCTTCGACCTTCCTCATATGTTTATTCTCAATTTAAATTTAAAACTCTCTCCTTATACATAAGACAAGTTATTTTATTTAAAACTATTACATTTAATATATCGTTTTCATTTAACTACTTTTCTGGTTCCATTTACACTCAACCCGGATTTTGGTCCGTATTCTAAAGAATATTACCATATGTATTTTTACCACATATATAGTGATACTCATCAAAATAGATACAATCTTACATTTATAACGTTACTATTTATTTAAATAACCTTTTATAAATTCCTGTATCTCAACAAGAATTTCTTACTATTCTCTAAAAATTCAATTATAGATTCAACAGATAGTTGTCCAATTTTATTTCTAATTAATCTTGCCAGCTGAATAAAATCATTATTTTTATCATTTAGATATCCAGCTTCATTATATAATAACATCAGTTATATCATTATTTATAAATAAACTTTTGAATATTAATAATATTTAATATAGCAGCTTTATCATTTGAATAATCTATTTTATCTTACTCAAACATAACACTCCCCCTCTCCTATACAGTGTTAGATTACGTAAAAATTCTTTTTAGTATTTTATTACTACTTTAATATTATAACCCATATTTAAACTTCTTAAAATAATACTATCTAATTTACTATTCTTGCCATTATAATTAGTTTTACTGAACATGACATTACTTATATGTATACAATTAAAGTAAGCCTTTTCTATTTTCTTTTCATATTTTTTTACTTTGCAATCAATATCATCTTATTTTTATTAACTTTATACATAAAAAAACTTTTAATCAATGCTTTATAAATTATAAACACAAATCATTCCCACCATACTTTTGGCTATATAACTAGCCTTTAGTCCAACCATTCATTATTCTTAAAAGAAATTTATATTTCTAAATAAATTCCCCTTTACTTTTTTATAGAAATCGCTTACTATAAAAATATAGAATAAGGAGGAGTTAAATATGTACGATATTAATTTATTAAAAAGCAATTTTACTGAAGTATTTAAAAAAGACTCTGAAAGTGTTTTCTTTTCACCTGGTAGAGTTAATTTAATTGGTGAACATACAGATTATAATGGTGGTAATGTATTTCCTTGTGCATTAACAATTGGAACTTATGCAATAGTTGCAAAAAGAGATGATAAGAAAGTTTTACTTCACTCTTTAAACTTTAAAGATTTAGGAGTTATAGAATTTTCTTTAGATAATATGGTTTATGAAAAAGAACATGATTGGGCAAACTATCCAAAAGGAGTAATTAAAACATTAGAAAACCATGGTTTTAAAGCTGAAAATGGTTTTGAAATTCTTTTCTATGGTAACATTCCTAATGGTTCTGGTTTATCATCTTCTGCTTCATTAGAAGTATTAATGGGAACTATATTAAATGAATCATTTAACTTCAAAATTGATATGGTTGATATAGTTAAGATGTGCCAAGAAGCTGAAAACAAATTTATCGGTGTAAACTGTGGAATAATGGACCAATTTGCTGTTGGTATGGGTAAAGAAAATTGTGCAATCCTTTTAGATTGTAACACTCTAAATTATTCTTACAGCAAGTTAAATCTTGATGGTTATAAGATAGTAATCGGTAATACAAACAAAAAGAGAGGTTTAGCTGATTCTAAGTATAATGAAAGACGTGGAGAATGTGAAGATGCTTTAGCTAAGATCCAAACAGTAAAAAATATCACTGCTTTAGGTGAACTTACTGAAGAAGAATTTGAAGCTGTAAAAGATTGTATCGGTGATCCAATCAAAACAAAGAGAGCAAAACATGCTGTTTACGAAAATCAAAGAACTTTAAAAGCTGTAAAAGCTTTAGAAGATAGTAACTTGGAGTTATTTGGTAAGCTTATGAATGAATCTCATATTTCTTTAAGAGATGATTATGAAGTTACTGGAATAGAATTAGATACCTTAGTTGAATTAGCTTGGGAAGCAGAAGGTGTAGTTGGTTCTCGTATGACTGGAGCCGGTTTCGGTGGATGTACCGTAAGCATAGTAAAAGATGAATGCATAGATAAATTCAAAGAAACTTTAACAGCTAAATATAAAGAAAAAATTGGTTATGAACCAGATTTCTATGTAGTAAGTATTTCTGACGGAACAAGAAAACTTAGTTAATAAAGGAGATGTTAATATGTCAATATTAGTTTGTGGTGGTGCTGGATATATAGGTTCTCATACAGTGTATGAACTTATAAAACAAAATAAGGATGTTGTAATAGTAGATAATTTACAATCTGGTCATTTAAATGCTGTTCATCCAAAGGCAAAATTCTACCAAGGTGATATAAGAGACGCTGAATTTTTAGATAAAGTTTTTACAGAAAATAATATTGAAGCTGTAATACATTTTGCTGCTAACTCACTTGTTGGAGAAAGTATGACAAAACCATTAATGTACTTCAACAATAATGTATATGGTATGCAAGTTTTACTTGAAAGCATGGTAAAGAATAACATAAAACACATAGTATTCTCTTCTACTGCAGCAGTATATGGAGAACCTAAAAAGATTCCTATACTTGAAAATGATGAAACTAATCCAACAAACCCTTATGGTGAAACAAAACTTACTATGGAAAAAATGATGAAATGGGTAAGTCAAGCTAATGGAATAACTTTTGTTTCTTTAAGATATTTCAACGCTGCTGGTGCTATTGAAGATGGAAGCATTGGTGAAGATCACTCTCCAGAAAGTCACTTAATTCCATTAATCCTTCAAGTACCACTAGGAAAAAGAGAGGCTATAACTGTTTTTGGAGAAGATTACGATACTCCAGATGGAACATGTATCAGAGATTACATCCATGTTCTTGATTTAGCAGATGCACATATTAAAGCTGTTGAATATTTACAAGCTGGTAATGAAAGCAATATCTTCAATCTTGGTAATGGAGTTGGCTTCAGCGTTAAGGAAATGATCAATTCAGCTAAGGAAGCTACTCAAGAAGACATTAAAGTTGTTATTGGTGAAAGACGTGCTGGTGACCCTGCAAGATTAATAGCTTCAAATGAAAAAGCTAGAAATATCTTAGGATGGGTACCTAAATTTACAGATGTTAAAGATGTAATAAACACTGCTTGGGGATGGCACAAATCTCATCCAGATGGTTATGGAGACCGTAAATAAGGGGGATTTTAAATGATAAACTATGAAATAAACAGACTTATAAATTTTGCTCTTCAGCAAAACCTTATAACAGAAGAAGATAAAATCTACTCTACTAACCTACTTCTTGGAACACTTAAATTAAATGAATTTTATCCAGAAGAAGTTAATGAGAGATTAGTAACACCTACCCCTATATTAGAAAACATATTAGATTATGCATCTGAGCAAAATTTAATAGAAAATACTGTTACTGAAAGAGATTTATTTGATACTGAAATAATGAATTGTCTTATGCCTAGACCATCAGAAGTTATAAGTAAATTTAATGAATTATATAAGGAAAATCCAGAAAAGGCTACTGAATATTACTATAATTTAAGCATAGCTTCTAACTATATCAGAAAAGACAGAATCGATAAAAATATCGTTTGGAAAGCTAAGACTGAATATGGCGATTTAGACATAACAATAAATCTTTCAAAACCAGAAAAAGATCCAAGGGATATAGCTAAGGCTAAGTTAATTAAATCAAGCTCATATCCAAAATGTTTATTATGTAAGGAAAATGAAGGTTTCTATGGACACATAAATCACCCAGCAAGACAAACTCATAGAATTATACCTTTAGATTTTACTGGAGGGCAAAAATACTTCTTGCAATACTCTCCTTACACTTATTATAATGAACATTGCATAATATTTAATGATGCACATATACCTATGAAAATTAATAAAGATACTTTTAGAAACTTATTAATTTTTACAGATATATTGCCTCATTACTTTGCCGGATCTAATGCAGATTTACCTATAGTTGGTGGTTCTATATTATCTCATGATCATTATCAAGGTGGTCATTATACTTTTGCTATGGCTGAAGCTGAAGCAGAGAAAAAATACACACTATTTGGTTATGAAGATATTGAAGTGAGCAGAGTTAAATGGCCAATGTCTGTTGTAAGACTTTCAGGTAGGACTAAAGATAAATTATTAGATTTAGCTGATCATATTTTAACTTCTTGGAGAACTTATTCTGATGAATCCGTAGGTATACTAAGTCATTCAGGTGATGAACCACATAACACTATAACTCCTATTGCTAGAAAAAGAAATGGTAACTATGAACTTGATTTAGTTCTTAGAAATAATAGAACAAGTGCTGAACATCCTCTAGGTATTTTCCATCCGCATAATGAAGTTCATCATATAAAGAAGGAAAATATAGGACTTATCGAAGTTATGGGACTTGCAGT
Source organism: Clostridium sp. C2-6-12 (assembly GCF_009928485.1). GTDB lineage: Bacteria > Bacillota > Clostridia > Clostridiales > Clostridiaceae > Clostridium. The sequence goes on from NZ_JAABNP010000010.1 coordinate 147,865, forward strand.
TCTTCCAGCTAGATTAAAAGAAGAATTAAATATATTAAAAGATTGTTTAATAAATAAAGTACCTGATATTTCAGATAATGAAACTGTTGCAGTACATGCTAATTGGTATAAAAATCTTTTAGAAAAATATTCAAATATAACAGAAGAAAATGCTTATGGTATATTACAAGAAGAAGTTGGATTTAAATTCCTTGAAGTACTATGTCATGCAGGTGTTTACAAGAGAGATGAAGCAGGCCTTGCAGCCTTTGATAAATTTATAAATACATTATAAGGTGGAGTAATTATGAAGTTAACTATAGTAGATGTGGCTAAAAAAGCAAATGTATCAGTTGCAACAGTTTCAAGAGTAATGAATGGAAACTATCCTGTAAAAGCTGAAACAAAACAAAGAGTTCTTCAAGTTATAGAAGAGCTTAACTATATACCTAACATGCAGGCCCGTGAGCTTACACAAAAAAAGTCAGCTACTATAGGCGTTGTAGTTCCTAGTATTAATAATATGTTTTTCCCAGAAGTTATAACTGGAATAGAAACCAGCTTAAAGCTTAATTCATTATCTCTCGTTTTAGCTTGCAGCAACAATGACAGCGAAGAAGAAAAATTATGTGTTAATAACTTGTTATCAAGAAATGTGTCTGGAATAATAATTATTGACCCTAATGCAGAAAATGTAGAATCAAAATTCTATCATGGCATTTCAAAACAAACGCCTGTTGTTTTTGTTAATGGACCTTCTGTTTCTTCAAACATTTCATCAGTTATTAACGATGAAGCCATGGGAGCAAATATGGCGTTAAATCATCTGTTGGAAAATAACCATAAAGATATATTATTTGTAAGAGGAAAAGATAGTTATTCCTATGATGTTAAAGAAAAAGTATATAAATCAACAATGGAGAAGTTAAATAGCTTTAATCCAAAAAATATTATTAACATAGGAAATGGAAATAGCAGCGAAACTGTTGATAACACTGTTAACATATTCCTCGATGTGTTAAAAAAATCTTCAGCAACAGCCATTTTTGCCTGCAATGATCTTATGGCTGTAGGTGTCCTCAACGCCTGCAAAAAGTTAAATTTAGATGTCCCAAAAGATTTATCAATTATTGGCTTTGACAATATTGATTTAAGTAAATTTGTTGAACCTAAGTTAACTACAATAGATCAAAACATGTTCCTTCTTGGAACTAATGCAGCAACCTTACTATTGGAGAAAATAGAATTTGATAATTCCTATAGTAAAAGAATAATTCTTATAAATTCTTTAGTTGAGCGAGATACTATCTCTAAATTAGAGAGCAAATAAAATTACTTACCAGGCACTCCTTGATAAGTATAAACCAAAAGCAGTCCTATTCTTTATTGAATTAAGACTGCTTTTTAATCTTGCTTTATATCTTATTACTTTTGTACATATTCAGCTATCTTAGATACACTCTTTTCTAATTGTTTATCTACTTTTCCAGCTTCTTCAATATGACCAGTGATTTGTTTATTAGTTGTTGTAAGAGTTCCATCAACTTCCTTTATTGTGCTTATAGTTTGAACTACATAATCTTTTTGATTATTTATTGTACTAATTAATTTATTTGCTTCTTGCTCAACACTATTAAAGGAGTTTAAAGCATCTTCTATTTTTTCTAATGCTCCTTTTGAAGATTTAACCCCATCTGAAACTGCTAAAGTACTCTTTTCAACACTGCTTAAAACATTTCTAGTTTGGGTATCAATGTCACTAATCAATTTAGTTATATTGCTACTACTCTCTCCAGTCATTTCAGCTAATTTTCTAACTTCATCAGCAACTACTGAAAATCCTTTACCTTGCTCCCCTGCTCTTGCAGCTTCTATTGCTGCATTAAGCGCAAGAAGGTTTGTTTGAGATGCTATTCCACTGATCAATTGGGCAATTTCACCAATTTGCTTTAGCTTTTCACCTAATGAAGTAATATTTTTATATGTATCTTTTGTCTCAACATCTAGATTTTCAATTACCTTTATCATTCCTTCAACTGATTCTTTACCCTCAACAGATTTACCTAAAGTTGTCTTAGTAATTCCAACTAAATTACCACCTTGATTAAAAAGGGTATCTGTAGATAAACTTGTTTGTTCAGTTAAATTCAACACTTTTTGCATTTGATTTTCAATTTGTTCTGTTAATTCTGCGAGTATTTCATGCTCACCATTAACTTTATTATGTTGCTTTATTATATCTTCAATTTGTACATTAATACCTTTTAAAAATTCTATAGTATCATTGTTTTTACCTTGAACTTGTGGCTTTTCTTCACCAAAATTTGTAGTCTGAACTGCTTCACTAACATTATTTGCTTTTTTAAAAAAATTAACCATCCATTAATCCCCCTGCATTTTATTCTTACTAATAATTATCGTAGAATTCTAGCTAAACTAAAACAAAAAGCTTTAAAAGTTTATTGAAAATCTTTATACAAAAGACTTGGCTGAACTCCATCATTATCTTGATATTTTCCGCTTGCATATTCATCATAATCACCTTCAACAGAGTGATAATATATTTGGCACAATTCAACTCCTGAATAAATCCTTATAGGTTGAACACAGAATATTTCTAAAGTCCAATATCCCTTAAAACCTACATCTCCGAATCCTGCTGTAACATGAATAAATAAACCTAATCTACCTACTGAAGATCTTCCCTCTAACATTGGAACATATTTATTAGTCTCAGTATATTCTAAGGTTCTTCCTAGATACAATTTTCCTGGTTCTAAAACTAAACCTTCTTCTGGGATAATTATTCTCTTAACCTTATTAGGTTTTTTCATGTCAAGAACCTCTTCATCATAAACAAGCAATTCATTATGAAGTCTTAAATTATAACTATTGGGATTAAGTTGTTTTTCATCATATGGTTCAATTTTGATTTCCTTTCCAATTTTATTATTAATTTCTTTTCCTGAAAGTATCATCTTATTCCTCCTTGGCAATTATTACAAAATTCTGTCCAATTATTCTTTAATAATTTTTATACAAATATTTTCATTATTACTTATGTATACTCTTTCATTATGCATTTCATATATTTTTTTTGCAATATATAATCATATTTATAATTTAGAAATATGAGTTGTCACAGAACATATATTCGTATATAATATTATTATCGAATATATGTTCCGGTATTATTTCTATTAAAAGGAAGTGTTAACAAAATGGATTTAATGGAAAAATTAAAGATTTTATCTAATGCAGCAAAATATGATGTATCTTGCTCCTCTTCTGGTTCAAAAAGAAAAAATTCTAATAATGGGATAGGTAATGCCTCTGAGGCTGGTATTTGTCATAGTTTTACTCCTGATGGACGTTGCATTTCTCTTCTTAAAATATTATTTTCAAATGATTGTGTTTTTGATTGTAAATATTGCATAAACGGAGCTTCTAGAGATTTTTTAAGGGTTAGTTTTACTCCTGATGAAGTTTGTGATTTGACTATAAATTTTTATAGGCGTAATTATATTGAAGGACTTTTTTTAAGTTCAGCCATCATCAAAAATCCTAATAACACTATGGAGCTTTTACTTAAAACAGTAAAAAAATTGCGTTTAGAAAAGAATTTTAATGGTTATATTCATCTTAAAGCTATACCTGGAGCTGATGAAAAGTTAATTCATGAAGCTGGCACTTATGTGGATAGAATGAGTGTCAACATTGAACTTCCATCTAGTGATAGCCTTAAACTTTTAGCACCGCAAAAAACTAAAGATAAAATATTAAAACCTATGGGTATCATTAAAAATTCTATCATTAATCATACAGAAATGAAGAAGTCTATAAAAAGCACCCCTCTCTTTGTTCCTGGCGGTCAAAGTACTCAATTAATTGTTGGTGCTACTCCTGAAAATGATGGGAAGATACTTAAACTTTCAGAGGCTCTATATAACAAATTCAGTTTAAAAAGAGTTTATTATTCAGCCTATGTTCCTGTTATTAAAGATAATAAGTTGCTTCCAGACATTACTCATCCACCAATGATTCGTGAACACAGGCTATATCAGGCAGATTGGCTTCTTAGATATTATGGATTTAAAGCTAATGAACTTTTAAAAAATGATGATGATAATTTTGATTTAAACTTTGATCCAAAAACATATTGGGCTTTATCAAATTTAAATGATTTTCCTATTGAAATTAACAAAGCTTCTTATGAAAAATTATTACGTATTCCTGGAATTGGAGTTACTTCTGCAAAAAAAATATTAAAAACTAGACGTGTTCATAGTTTAACCTTTGAAGATTTAAAGAATTTAAGAGTTGTGCTCAAAAGAGCAAAATATTTCATTACCTGCAGTGGAAAATATTATGGTGATGTTTCTTTTGATGACAATAAAATAAGAAATAAACTTTTGGAACAAAATGTTCCTAAAAATAAAGGAATAAACCCTAATCAAATCTCTTTCTTTGATGGGTTATCGCTAGAAGGAGAATCAACCTCCTCAGGAATTATACTTCCTAAGGAAAATATTACTTATCCAAGTTTAATATATCCCTCTAAAAAAGAAGTTACTTCAAATATCATATTACCTGAGACAAATTTACTTAGATTAAATGACAGACTTACTTCTTTACATGGGCAATTTTAATCTTTACAAAATTATCAAAACAAGTATTTACTGCAGAGAATTACTAAATATTATTTTGTATTTCAACTCACTTAGATTGCCATAGTTAACGAAAGGATTGATGTGATATTATGATATTATTTATATATGACAATACTTTTGAAGGTTTATTAACTGCAATTTATGATGGTTTTTATTCAAAAGAGCCCCCTTCTTATATATATGGAATAAATGACTCTAATGCACCACTTATGCTTGGAGATATAAAAGAAATTATTACTGAAAAAGATAAATTTTCAAAAGTGAAAAATGCTATTATACAAAAAATAAATTTACTTGCCTTAAAAAAAATTTATACTGCCTTTTTAAGTAATGAAAAAGATAAAGAAATGCTTATATTTAAATACCTAAAGGTGGCTTTTAAAATTGGCCCTAAGGTTCATAACTTTTTAAATATTTACGAAATACGGTTGATTGATGAGTTAAATAAAAGAGTTACTCATGAAGCCCATAGGTTCACTGGTTTTATTCGATTTAATTGTGTCGATGAAAAATTTTTATATTCTTCTATTGAACCTGACAATGATATCCTTGAACTCCTTGGCGATCATTTTAAAAATAGGTTTTCAAGAGAATACTTTATTATTAATGATATTTCAAGAGAAAAAGCATTAATATATAATAAATTTTCCTACGAAATTATTGATATGGACAAAGAAACTTATGAACAGCTTAAATCTCATGAAGACCAATATTCTAGTCTTTGGAAAACATATTTTAAATCTACAACTATAGAAGAAAGACGAAATCCAAAATTGCAGGCCAGACTTATGCCAAAGAGATATTGGAAGCACATATTAGAAACTTCAAGCTAATTTGATATTCTTTCCTATGTTTTGATTTATTTCAATATATGCTGTATGCATATTTACTTTTGGAAAATTATGTCGTAGCATTTAATGGTAATAATATTTACACAAAAAAATATACAAGTTTAATCTATCCCTTTCATGAATTAAACTTGTATATTTTTCTTTTATAATGTTTTATTATAAATCGCCATTTACAACAACTTCTACTTCCCCTGTTTCTGGACACATAATAAGTCCATGAACTTTTACTTCCTTAGGAAATAGAGGATGTTCTTTTATCATCTTTACACTTTCTTTTATAGATTCTTCTACTGATTCAAAACCATGAAGCCATCTTTCAACATTAATTCCAGCATTTTGTAAGGTTGATAAAGTTTCTTCCTTTATACCTCTATCAATCATTTTATTTATAAGACTTTTTGTATCTAAATTACTCATTCCACATCCATGATGCCCTACTACAAAAACATCTTCTGTTCCAAATTCATAAAACGCAACTAAAATGCTCCTCATTACGCCACCAAATGGATGCATAACTGTTGCCCCTGCATCTTTAATTATTTTAGCATCTCCATTTTTAATATTCATAGCCTTTGGCAATAATTCTGTTAATCTTGTATCCATACATGATAATATTACCATTTTCTTTTTTGGTATTTTAGTTGTGACATATTCTTCATATTCCTTATTGCTTATGAAATTTTTGTTATACGAAATAATTTCTTCTAATTTACTCATTTTTCAGCCCCCCGTAATTCAGTTAAGAGTTAATGCCCTTTAGGTTACCCTGTTGGAAATTAAGCGTTATAAGTTAAGAAAGGATAATGAATTTTTAGTATCACTCTTCTTAACTGTAACTGCTGTAATTGTAACTTTAACTGTAATATTTTTGTTTTTTTGCAATAAATTCAATAATTTTTTCGAAGAAAAGCATGGTATTTTAATACTAAGCTTTTCTTTTTTACTTATTAACTATTACAATTTTATTATATACTATAGTAATTTAACTTTGTAATAATGTAAAGCTAATTATTTTCATTTTATCTAAAATAACTCTTATGGCTTATATTCTTCATAGGGCAGTCGAATTGAAACTCCTGTGTCATCAAATTTATACTTTGTATCGTAAAGAGCATTTCTATTATAAACTAAATTAGTCCCAACTTTATATAATGCATTTGCTAATGCATTTGAATCCTGAAGCACAGACCCTGCCATAATTCCATCCTTGATCAACTTTTGAGCTTCCGGTATTGCATCTACTCCAACCACGGTTATTGTTTGATTTTTATCTCCCTTATTATATCCATATTCCTGCAATGCTTCAATTGCACCTATTGCCATTGAATCGTTGTTAGAAATTATGGCTTCAATTTTGTTTCCAAGCTGAGAAAATAATGCTTTTGTAGCATTTTTAGCTTCTTCCTTGTTCCAATCGCAAACTTTTATAGCAAGTTCTTCAGTTTTTATACCTGAATTGTTAATAGACAAAATAGAATACTTTGTCCTTGTAACAGCTTCAAGATTATCTGTTTCTCCCATTAGCATGATATATTGCAGTATATTATCATTATTTTTATCTATTGCTGATTTATTATTATTCCATATATTTGTAACACCCTTTCCTTGAAGTACTCCAGCTTCAGCTACTTCTGTCCCTATATAACAGGATTTATTATAAGACTTAACAGCATCTATAGAAACTGGTTCCCTGTTAAACAATATTACAGGAATATTTTGTTCTTTAACTTTATTAATTACTTCCCTTGTACTATTAGTTTCTACTAAATTTATTAACAAAATATCATTTTCATTTTTTTCAAGTAAATTTTCAAGTGTTCCATTTTGCACCTGCTGATCATTCTTTCCATCATAAAATGTAAAAATAATTTTATTGGGATTATCATTTTGAATTTTTTCCAAACTTTCTCGTACTAAAGAAATATATGCATCATCAAACCTATATAATAATACACCTGCTTTAATAACTTTATTTTCTCTAGGAAATATATTGGCACTTGCAAAATTTGTATTATGACTTAGTATTACCATAAAAATAATTATGATAATACTACAATATTTCCATATACTTTTAAACATAATATTAATCCTTTCCTGTCTTATTAAATATCTGTACATTTTAAATTCACATTAATATTACTCAATTATTAAAACTACCTTTTATGATATCATTAAATTATCATCTAATTTTAATAAAAAACTATATCATATATAACGTCACTATGCATCTCTCAAAATACAGTTATTGATTAACTATATACTCTTTATAAGGAATACGTATAGCAACTCCTGTTTCATCAAATTTGTATTCTGTACCATCTAGAGGACTTCTATTGTATACTAAATTTATTCCTACATAATAAAGGGCTTCTGCCATAGCAAAAGGATCTTGTAGAACTGAACCTGTCATAATTCCTTCTTTAATTAATTCTTGCGCTTTTGGTATTGCATCTACTCCTATAACCGGTATAATTTTGGTTTTATCTCCATTATTATATCCCTGCTCCTGAAGCGCCTCAATTGCACCTATAGCCATTGAATCATTATTAGAAATTACTGCTTCTATTTTATTTCCCCATTGAGAAAGCAAGGCTCTCATAGCATTTTTTCCTTCCTCTTGGTTCCAATTACATACTTTTGTTCCAAGTTCCTGAGTTTTTATTCCTGCATTATTAATTGTTAAAACCGAATATTTTGAACGTTCAAATGCTTCTATATTTCCCGCTTTACCTATTAGCATAATATATTGCATTATATCATCTTTATTTCTATCTATTTCAGTCTTATTTTGTCTCCATTGATTCACTAAAATATTCCCTTGTATTATCCCTGCTTCTCTTGCATTTGTGCCTACAAAATATGATTTATTATAGGATTTAATTGCTTCTATATCTATAGGTTCTCTATTAAATAAAACTACTGGAATATTATTTTCCTTAATCTTATCAACTGCCTGTTTAGTACTTCTTGTATCAACTAGATTTAATAATATTAAATCTGCTTTTTTTTCGTTTAATATTGTATCAAGTGTTTCATTTTGAATTGTTTGATTATTTTCACCATTATAAAAATCAAACTTTACTTTTCCATGATTATTAACTTCAATCTCCTCCAAACTTTTCTTTACTAAAGAAATGTATGCATCATCAAATCTATATAATAATACACTTACCTTTACCGGCTCTCCTTGAACAATACTATAATTCGTTGAAATAGCATAATTGCTATGACCCATTATTATATAATTAACAAAGTAAATAAATATAATTATTAATAAAATATTTTTTAAATATTTCATCCTAGCCTCCCATTTGAGTTACTATTAATCATATATGTACTAACATATTACTGATAATAAAATTCAACAATATCACTATAATTTTATTATGCTATTTCCTATGTTAATTTATACTAAAATCATATCCTTTTGTTCTTCAAAATTAATTCTTTTAGATCATTCGTTATATATATTTCTACTTAATTTGGGTCATAGTCACATAATCTATGGCGTAATCATTTTAAAATATATTTTTTTGCAAATAAAAAACAAATAAACTGCATTTTGAAATTTATACAGCTTATTTGTTTCAAATAAGATTTATTTATCTTGAATAAAAGAGTCAATATTCTCCTGCGTAACCTTAGTATGAGAAGCTCTTATATACTTACCTCTCTCTAATCCCTTAATTGAAGATACGTTTCCATTCACGGATAATGTATATGCCAAATTAAAAATTGAATCTGCCTGTGCCTTGAAATCATTAATAACCGTTCCGGTCATTGAACCATTTTTTACAGCCTTTAGTGCATCAGGTAATCCATCAATTCCTACAACTAACGGCCTATTTTCTGTTACATTTAAATTATCTAAAGCGCTTAAAGCTCCAAGAGCCATAGCATCGTTATTACTAAAGACAACTTCAATTTTATCTCCGAAAGTTTTTAACCACTGTGTCATTTTTGTAGTTGCTTGAGCTCCCTCCCAATTTGCAGTATCATCAGCTAATTTTTCTAATTCAATTCCATTTTCAGCTATTGTTTTAATGCAATATTCTGTTCTTATGGCTGAATCTTGATGACCTTGTTCCCCTTCAAGCATAACATATTGAATTTTTCCATCACCATTCTTATCAACTTTTCTCTTATCATTTTTATATTCATCTATAATAATATTTGCCTGCATTTTTCCTGATTCTTCTGCCTGTGCTCCAACATAATATAATTTGTTCCAACGTTCCATATCTTCTTCTACTGGTTCCCTGTTAAAGAAAATAACAGGTTTATTAGCTGCCTTTGCTTTATCTATGATAACAGATGCTGAAGTACGATCCACTAAATTCACGCATATTACATCATAATCCTGAGCAATAAATTTATCTACTTGATTATTTTGGTAATTTAAATTTCCTTTTGCATCTAAAACATTAATAGTTATTTTATATTTTCCTTCACTTTCTTTTTCCTTTGCTATTTCTTCTATGCTCTTAGTTATTGCAGCTATAAAGGTATCCTCTTGTTTGTATAAAGTCACTCCTATTTTTATTTCTTTTACTCCATTGGTGATATATTTTTTTGTATTAACAGCACATGCTGATAATAAACTAAAAATTAAAATCACGGTTAAGAATATTGATAATTTCTTAATTGCCTTCACTAAAATTCACCCCTCGTTGTGATTTATCCTATAGCTAGCATCCGTAATGCTCCATTTTAAAACTTTTATCTTATCTAACAAATGGAAACAATAATTTTTGGTTTTCTTCTGAATACATATTTTTTGTGTTTATTACTGTTGATGAAATATTACTATTATCAATATTTTTATTATCAAGTTTGTATATTGCTGTTTTTACTGCTAAATATCCAATATTAAATTCATTTTGAATAGCAGTTGCACTTATTACTTTTTCCTCTAAAAAAGAGATAATCCTGCTTGTGCTTCCCACTCCATAAATTTCAATTGATGCTTTTTCTTTGTTAAAATTAGTTACATCTTTTTTTGCTTGTGCAAATGCTTCTAACATATCTGAATTAAAGGTTACTACAGCATCTGGTTCACTCCATTCCAGCATCTTTCGCGCTTCAGTATAATATTCTGCAGATTTCTCGCCTTTAACATCCCAAAATATACAATTGTTTCTAGTATTATTCATAACACTCATAAATCCGTCATATCTTTCCTTTACACTGCTACATTCTAAATCATTCTTTACAATTGCAATATTAGAATCGCTCTTACCGTTCCTTACCATTTCTTCAGCTAAACTTACCCCTAGCTTATAATTGTCACATGAAATGCTTGGCAATACATACTTTGAATTTACTGTTGAATCAATCAATATTACAGGTATCTTTTTCATGGCAATTTCTATTGGTTCAGCCATTTTTTCGTAATCTACAGGTGAAATTATAATAGCATCCGCCTTATTTTTAATTTCCCGGGCAATTAATTCTGATTGTTCTACATAATTATTGTCTTCTGACAAGGTAACAAAACTTATGTTTACATTCATTTCTGAAGCTGCCTGATCTATTCCCTGTTTCATAATCATTAAACTTTCACTGTTTTTTCCTGTAGTAATTAATGAAATATTATATATTTTTTTGCCTTTTTCACGACCTAAGGTATCACTTAAAAGAAGTAAAAAAGATAGTACCACAAGCAATAGTAAAACAATAACTATTTGTTTTCTTCTTCTTTTCACTATCCTATTTCCTCCTTCTTCCTCATTTCATAAAAATCGACACACGGCATATGGATACTTATAGTAGTTCCTTCATCAGGTTCACTATAAATCTTCAAACCATAATCTTTTCCGAAGTATATTTGAATTCTTTCATGAACATTTTTTAGACCTATGCCAGAACCCTTTTTCTCAACCTTACTTTCGCTTGTTAAAAGCGTATCTGCAACCTCTTGAAGCATCCCAAGTCCATTATCTACAACATCTATATACAAATCATCATCCTTTATATAAGTCTTTACTAAAATCTCTCCATCTCCACCCATAAATTCCATACCATGATAAATAGCATTTTCAATTAATGGCTGAATAATAAGCTTAATACTTGCTAAATTAAGAGTTTTTTCATCGACTTCAATATCATATGTAAACTTATTTTTATAACGTATATTTTGAATAGTTAAATAATTACGAGCATGCTCAATTTCATCCCTTACTGTTATTATATTTTTACCTTTGCTTAAGCTTATTCTAAAAAGCCTTGCAAGTGCTGTTACCATAATAATAGCTCCCTCATAATTTTCATTTTCAATCATCCATACAATAGAATCTAAGGTATTATATAAAAAATGAGGATTAATTTGTGCCTGAAGAGCATTAAGTTCACTTTTCCTCTTTGATTCCTGTTCTTCAACTATATTATCCATTAGTATATGCATTTGATTAACCATGGAACGAATTGCTTTTCCCAAATGCTGAATTTCATAAGATCCACTAATGGAAATATTAACATCCTTCACACCGTTTTCAAGTTTTTTAACACTGTTTTCTAATGCTTTAATAGGATTTGCTATTCTTGAAGAAACAAACATATTTAAAAATACAAGAATAAATATTCCAAAAAACATAATAAATATTGCAAAAAGACTCATTTGCTTATAATCAGATGTAATATCTGACATTGGCGTTACACCAACAATTTTCCATCCAGTATATCCTACTGTTTTTATAGTCACAACTCTATCTTCACCTTGAAAAGTCTCTATGTGATTTCCATCTTCATATTCAGCCTCTTGCTTATTATTTTCTTCTATTAAATTAGAATATATCAACTGCTGCCTTGGATGATATATAATTTCTCCTTCTCTATCAATTAAATAAACATATCCAGATTTTCCTACATTTACACTCTTACAAATCTGCTCAATTCCACTAAAGTTTATGTCAACCAGTAATACTCCTGAAGTTATTTTTTTATTATTAGTTAATTCAACTGCACGGCTTAAGGTTACTACCCATTTATATTTATTACTTGGGTCTGCAAATAAATTTTGAACATGAGGAGTTGAAAAATGAAGGTTTTCTCTTTTTAGTAAAGCCTTAGAAAACCAATCACTTTCTCTAGGATCAACTGAACTTTTTATTTGTCCAACTGGAGAAGCTGATATTACCTCTCCCTTGTCGGAAAATACACAAATACTTATTAGAGAATCCTTATTAGTTTCATATAATAAGTCCATTTCTTTATTTATATTTTCTGTCGCCACATCTTTTTTCTTAATAACACTATAGTATGTAGTATCAGAAACCTTCATCATATTACGCAAATAATTATCTAAATTCAAATTTACCTGTTCAAGCATAGCCTTATTATTTTCCGAAACCATAAATTCAGTAGAATTGACAAATCGAAAATATAAAGCACCTCCTACAACTACCATCCCAATAACTGAAATCACTGTAAAGGAAACAGATATTATATGCTGTATACTTGTATCTCTACATTTTTTTATAAACTTTTGTATATTTAATTTTATTCTTTCTCTCATAGTATATCAGCTCAATTCTTTCTATACTTTGATGGTGATACTCCATATTGTTTCTTAAATACATAGCTAAAATAATTAGCTTCTGGATATCCCACTTTTTCTGCTATTACATATGTTTTATCATCTGTTGTATTTAAAAGTTTTACTGCTTCTTCTAAGCGGACTGAAGTTAAAAAATTTACAAAATTCATTTCTGTTTCGCGTTTAAAAATTGTTGAAAAATATGTTGGACTTACATGAATTTCAGAACAAAGTGTTTCTACTGAAATATCTGGATTACTATAATTTTCTTTTATATATTGTTTTGCCTTTTCAACAAGCAGCATAGAAGAATTAATACGCTCTTTCTTTATAAAACTGTTTACCTTAACGGCTTTTTGTATAAACCACTCTTTTGCATCATGAATTGAATCAAAAGTTTCTAAATAACTATAACCGTTAAAGTTTTCCCCGAATATTTCATCAATATCCAAGTTATATGCTTGCACAAGTTTCAAAATAGCAGTCATAATTTCCATTAAATAGATTCTATACTTATTAAATGGTAAAAGCTGATCTTCAATTTTTTTTAATAACTTGTTTATTATCTCTGTAATTTCTTCTTCTGCAGATATCTTAATTGCATTTAACATTGAACGTTCTTCCTGTTCATCAAATTGGAGCTGAATAGAATTATCTGGTTCAACGTCATCAATATAAATTGCTTTTCCTGTTCCAAGTATAAAGCTGTAATCTAAGGCACTTTGTGCACTCCTGTATGAGAAACGTATATTTAAAGGATTATCACAGACAGATCCCACACCTGCTGATATAGTAAAGCCCATAATACGCTCATATACCTTGCAGATTTCATTAATTCCTTTAATAAAAGCTAATATATCTTCTTTCTCTTCAAAGTTCCCTATTACTACAACCATATCTGAATATGGAAAGCTGATAAACTTACAATACTTATTCATATTTTCATCTACTATTTTCTTTATAGAAATAGATATTAATGCTGTTTCCTTTTGAATTGATAAAACATTATCTTCTGAAGTCAATGTTCCATCAGCATGAATTAATGCTACTGATAGATATCTTTCTTTAAAATCTATATCTAATTTTTCAGCTTGTTCTTCCCATTGACTTTCACTTATTCTTCCTTCAATAGCTCCAACTAAAAACTGTTCCCTAATAACAGGCAGACTTTCAACATAATGCTTATAAAGCGTCTGTAAATTTCTCTTCTCATCATACTCGCGATCTAATTGTTCTTTTAATCTTTTTAAAACTTCTATAAGCTCAATAGAGTTAATCGGTTTCAAAACATACTCAATTACATTTATTTTAATTGCTTGATGAGCATACTCAAAATCATCGCAGCCTGAAAATACTATAATCTTTGTAGACGGCATAGACTCAGCAAGTCTTTTTCCTAGTTCCAACCCATCCATGAAGGGCATTTTAATATCTGTCATTATAACATCTGGCTGAAGCTTTTCTGCCTTTTCTAGTGCTTCCTTCCCATTTTCTGCATCACCAACTACTTCAAAACCATTAGATTCCCAATCAATTTTTCTAATAATCCCCAGTCTTATTTCTTCTTCATCGTCAACAACCATAATTCTATATAAACTCATCCGATACCTCCTAGAGATGAATTATTTAAATTGTAAGTTTCACCAAAAATTCTTTAAAACTTATGTCACTTTTTATAATATTATTTATTATACCTTAACTATTATATTATTACTAGCATGAGTATATTCTATTAACAATCTTACTCCTTAATTATACATATTATCATAAATTTATGAAATACTATTTAAATGTAAAAATACAGAGAAATCCCTCATTTAAATTTAGGATTTTCCTGTATTTGCTTTTAGCTATAAAAAATAATATTATTAAATTTTAAACTTCTGTATCATTTCATTAAGTTTTTGAGCAAGTTCAGCCTGACTTTGGGCTGTTTGAGCTACTTGATCAATTGCATGTGTAGTTTCATTCATATTTTCCTTTATTTTATCTGCTTGACCATTTGATTTTTGTGCAGTCTCTGCCATACTTTGTATAGCCTCACTTACTTTACCTACAGTAGTTGTAATTGTTTCGGATCTTACTGCAATTTCTTCTGACATTTTACTTACCAAATCTGAATCTTTATAATATTTTTCTCCAGTTTCTCCATAGTTATTAAATTGTTCACTTATTGTTGTATTTATAAATTTCAATATGTCACTACCAGTTTCAATGCTGTCATTGAAGGCATTTTGTACCTTTAAAATTGTGCTTTGAATAGAAGCTGCTGCTTGTGCTGATTGTTCTGCCAGAGTTCTCACTTCCTCTGCTACAACTGCAAAACCTTTTCCCTGCTCTCCAGCTCTTGCCGCTTCAATTGCAGCATTTAATGCTAAAAGGTTGGTCTCTTCGGCTATATTTCCTATTGTATCCGCCATAATCTTAATGTTTTCCACTACTTTGCCATTTTCAATAACTAGTAACATATTACTTTCTTTCTCAGCATATAATTTTCTCGTTGCTTCTATAGCTTCTCTACTGTTATTTTTAACTTCAATAGCTCTCTCCTTAGATTTATTAGCATTATTGCTTCCTTCAACTGCTTTTTCTGAAAGTTCATTAATGCTTGAATCTACCTCTTGAACTGCTGCACTTATTTGTTCTGATACTGCACTTGATTTTTCCATATCACTTGCAATGTTATTTACAGCTTCATCTATAAGCACATTCTTAGAAGAAAGTTCTTCAGCTATTGCAGAAAGTTCCTCACTAGATGCACTTATTTCCTGAGAATTGTCTACTATTTCACTTATAAGGTCATTTACATATTTTTGAGCTTTATTTAAAGCAGATGCTGTTTGTCCAAATTCATCTTTACTCTTAATATTAATTGGAACCGAAAAATCATACACTGAAAGTCTTTCTGCAAACTTTTTTATATTACTTAAAGGCATATTAATATTTCTTGACATTAATACTCCAAATAAAATTGCAATAATAAAACCAATAAAAGTTAATATATAAATTGTCATATTTGCATTTTTATATGTGGCATAAATATTTTCATCTGCTGATTTTGCTTGTGATAAATTAATATCTATAACTTTATCAAGGCTGTCCATCATTCTTGTTTGCAAAGGTACCATTTGCACATATTGCATTTGTGCTTCCGCTAAGTTCTCAGCCTTAACAGCTTTTACTACCTTCTCTCTAATTTCTTTATATTTTCCTAAACTATCATTAAAATCTTTCCAAGCGCTTATTTCTTTTTCTGTCATAGGAGATTTTTCATAATCTGCTATATATTTATCAGTATCATTTACTGCTAAATTAATGTTTTTTTCTGATTCTTCTATTTTATATTGTTCCTTTTGATACATTATAATTGCTATATTGCTTTTAATATCTGCCATATTGGCCTTTATAGATAAAATTTCTTTAACGTGTTGAAGACTTATATCATACAATTCCTGTGCCCTATCATCTACATTTTTTAATGATAATGCCCCAATTCCTCCAACAACCCCTATTAATATAGCTACCATTAGAAAAGATGTTATTAATTTAGTTCTCACTTTTAAATTTCTTATTAATTTCATTATACTTCCTCCTTGCCTCTCCTAGTTGGCAATAAAAGTTTATTTTCATGCTTTATAAAAAATATACACAGATAAAAAGAGTGGCTATGCCACAACACGGAACTTCTCACCTATAAAAAGAGTGGGTATGCCACTATACGGAACTTACCTGAAAAGCCTGCGGCTTTTCTTCCTTAACTATTCACTTTTACCTTTTACTTCTTACCTAATTTATAAATTTTAGTTTTATGAACAATGTTTCTTAGCACTTATATATATATTTATTTTTATAATAAAAGTAAATTAAAAATACAGGCAAATCCTATTGCTATATGACAAGCGGATCTACCTGTATTTTTTATAGAAACATATGATTGAGAGCTTATTTTCTTCTGTATTTTGCCATATCAATAGCAACTGCTACTGCAATGATTACACCTTTTATAACTTGTTGCCACATAGGACTTACAGCTATAAATTGTAATCCGTATTGAATAACAGTAAAGATAAGAACACCACTTACGATACCGCCTACTTTACCAACACCACCATTTAGTGAAACTCCACCAACAACGCAGGCTGCGATTGCATCAAGTTCATAACCATTACCATAGTTATTTGTTGCACCAGCTGTTCTTGCTGATTCAAGAATACCACCAACACCATATAATAATGATGCAAAGATGAATATTCCCATGATTGTTGCAAATACATTTACACCAGAAACTACTGCTGCTTCACGGTTACCACCGATAGCATATACATTCTTACCAAATATAGTTTTGTTTAAGATAAACCAAACTAAGATTATGAATAATATAGCAATTGGAACTAAAATAGATATACCTGGGAAACTACCAATTTGTAATAACTTAGTTTGACCAAGAGCTATAAAATCTTCACGAATACCACCAATTGGTTGTGATTTGTTTGGAGGTAAGTCAAAGTATAATGAAGTAACACCATATACTATAACTTGTGTTGCTAATGTTGCAATAAATGGATGCATATCATATTTAGCAACTAAAAATCCATTAAGTACACCAAATATCGCACATGCAGCAATTGCAATTATTATTGGAATAATAACAGCTAATTGTGGCATATTAGGGAAAAATCTATTAGCATAATCAGGGTTTTGAAGCATTGAAGTTGATACAACCGCTGCCAAACCAACCATACGACCTGCTGATAAATCAGTACCTGCAATAAGTAATGTAAAACAAATACCAAGGGCAACAATCATTTTAGTTGATGATTGTGTTAAAATATCTAAAAATACTGCATATTGCATAAAACGTGGTTGAATTATCATAATTACAACTACTAGTAATAACAATGCTAAAATAATTGCATTATCTGTTAAAAAGTTTTTTGCAGTCTTTGCTGAAAAAACAACATCCAAATCTTCATTATTCTTATCAAAGAATTGTTTTGCTCCGTAAACAAGAAATGCTAATCCAACTCCACCTACATATAGATATAAATCATAAACAACTTCTGGATCTAAAATAAAATTAAAAACAATTCCTAAAGCCACAAAAAGAGCACCAACACCTAAAAATATTTTTGCAAAGTCTTTTCGTGAAACTATCTTTTCTCCACTCATTTTATTACCTCACTTTCTTTCTCCTACTAAAAATCATTTGTTCTAAAACTCTTTAAAGGAGACGCTATTATCTCATGAATTCTGTCGCAAGATTCATAACTTTTACTGAATCTGCTTCATCTTGATTTAAAATTCCAGTTACTTTACCTTCACACATAACCATAACTCTATCTGACATACCAAGTAATTCTGGCATTTCAGAAGAAATCATGATGATTGACTTACCTTTTTTAACTAATTCTTGCATGATAGTGTAAATTTCATACTTAGCACCAACATCGATTCCTCTTGTAGGCTCGTCTAATATAAGTATATCTGGATTTGTAAGTAACCAACGGGCAATTAAAACCTTTTGTTGATTTCCTCCAGAAAGATTCTTAATTAATTGCTCCATACTTGGTGTTTTAGTTCTTAATTCTTCATTAGATTTTTTTGCAGCCTTATATCTGCTTGCATCTTGAAGAACACCAGCTTTTGCATAATCTTTTTGACTTGCTATTACAGTGTTATCTAATACCGATAGGATACCAAAAATACCAGTAGCACGTCTTTCTTCTGTTAGAAGTGCAAATTTATTTTCTTTTGCATCTCTTGGCGTTTTAATTTTAATTTCTTTTCCATCCTTTATTATTTCTCCTGATTGTATTTCACGAAGACCAAATAAAGCTTCTACTAATTCTGTACGTTGCGCACCAACAAGTCCACCTATTCCTAATATTTCTCCCTTATATAACTCGAAGTTTACATGTTGGAAGGATTTTTTTAATGGTGAACAAAGATTTTTTACCTTTAAAACTACATCCTTGCTTGGTGTATAATCCTTAGGTGGAAATCTGTTAGTCATATCACGACCAACCATACGATTTATAATTAAGTCTGTTGTAAGATCCTTTGAATCCCATGTTCCTACATACTGACCATCTCTCATAATTGTTACTTCATCAGATATCTTAAGAATTTCTTCCATCTTGTGGGAAATATAAATAATTGCGCATCCCTTATCTTGTAATTGTCTAATAATTTTAAATAAGTGCTTAGTTTCATTTTCTGTTAATGATGAAGTAGGTTCATCCATAATAATAATTTTTGAATTATAGCTAACAGCTTTTGCTATTTCAACTAATTGAAGACTTGATGGTGAAAGTGTTCCCGCCATCACTTCTGGATTAATATTTAAATCAATTTCTTTAAATAAGTCCTTTGTTTTTTTAACCATAGCTTTCCTATCAACAGCTATTCCCTTCATAGGAAATCTACCTAACCAAATGTTTTCCATAACTGGACGGAAACGAATTGGGTGCAATTCTTGATGTATCATTGATACACCTAAATCTAATGCTTGTTTTGAAGTATTTATCTCCACTTTATTTCCATCTAATATAATTTCGCCACCATCTTCATGATAAATACCAAAAAGACATTTCATTAAGGTTGATTTTCCAGCACCATTTTCTCCCATTAGTGCATGAACACTTCCCTTACGGACTTTCAATGATACACCATCTAATGCTTTTACACCTGGAAACACTTTAGTAATGTTATTCATCTCCAGTATATAATCACCCATACAACCATCCTCCTTTTTAAATAATAATTCAGGGATTTGGGTAATAATTCTCTCATCCCTGTTAATGGTTAATAATTTATAGTGAATAATGAATGATTGAATTTACAATCATTCATTTTTCATTGCTAGTTAAATAATTATTTTAAGTAGTTTTTGTAGTTTTCTTGAGTAACTTTTACATAGTTAATCCAAACATATTTTCCATCTGTTACATCATAACCAATGTTTTCTTTATTGATTTCTTTACCTTGAGCAGATGCTAAAGCAATGTTTACAGTTGCTTTACCTTGGTTTTCAGCATCATTTAATACTGTTCCAAGAAGTGATCCTTCCTTCATAGCTTGTAATGCTGGTGCTGTTGCATCAACTCCAACTACTGGGATGTATTTACTTGCATCGCCTTTGTTATATCCTTCAGCTTTTAAAGCTTCAACTGCTCCAAGAGCCATATCATCATTGTTACAAAGAACTGCTTCTATTTTACCAATACCTTGACCTGTTATGAATGCTTTCATAAGGTCTGTAGCTTTTGCTTTATCCCACATAGCTGTATCTGCAGCAAGTTTTTGAGTCTTAAATCCAGCAGCTTCAATAGCTTTTATAGAATATTCTGTACGAAGTGTAGCATCTTGATGTCCTGGTTCACCTTGAAGCATTACATATTGGATTACTCCATCTTTATTTTTATCTGCTTCTGGATGAGCTTTAAAGTAGTCAGCTATAATTTCACCAGATTGAGTTCCTGATTGTTCAGCTTTAGCTCCTACATAGTAAACCTTGTCATAACCAGCCATATCATTCTTTTCAGGTTCACGATTTAGAAATACGATTGGAAGTTTCTTTGCTTTTGCTTTTTCAATAATTGGACCTGCAGCTGTTCTATCAACTGGGTTTATTGCTAAAGCGTTTACACCTTTTGTAATAAAAGTATCAACTTGCTCATTTTGAGTAGGTTGTTTATTTTGTGAATCCACTAACTCAAGAGTTGCTCCCTTTTCTTTAGCTTGTGCATCCATTGCTGTACGAACACCAGTCATGAAAGTATCATCAAATTTATATATTGCTGAACCAATTAGTACATTTGATTTAGCACTCTTTGTATCCCCTGATTTTGTATCGCTTCCTTTATTTGATGAAGCACATCCTCCCATAGTAGCTGCTACCATAACTGCAGCCATAACAATTGGTAATAATTTTTTAAATCTTTTCATTTTTACCCCTCCATATTGTTAAATATTTTTAATTTAAACTTGTTTCTAAGAAGAGTTTTATTTGCTCTTCGTTTACATTCCTAATTATATAGACTTTATTATTCACTCTCCATACGAAATTCTTCACACTTTTATCGAATTTCTTGGATTTTATAGTTTATATTTAAGTTTTTTTATATTTTAATTCATAAATCACCACATCCTCATATACTTTTTACTAGATAAACTTATGTTAATTTTAATGCATTTTCATGATTTATTTTGTTCTATATATATTTTTTTATACAACTATATATATTTTTTAGCATATATTTCAATTAAATTTTCGTAAGTATAATAAAAAATAGAATGGATATTTGTAAATACTTATCAAATATCCATTCTATTAAATTTAACTAAAATCTAAAATCTCGTTTTCCTTCATTTAATCCTTCAAGATTTTCTAAAACAATTCCCTTAACTTTTTCATTTGTTATTCTTGGGATTTCATTTTTGATTACTTCTTCACCTTTTCTTTTAGTATCTTCTGAAGCATAATCCTCCAAATATTCCTTTAAGGTCATAAGAGCATTAGGCTGACAACAGTTAGCTATTTGGCCTGATTTAACAAGGCTCATGAATCTATCACCTGTTCTTCCTTCTCTGTAACATGCAGTACAGAAACTTGGAATGTGTCCCATTTCAAGTAACCAATTTACTATTTCATCTAAAGTTCTATCGTCATTAACATCAAATTGAGCTGAATTTTCTTCTTCTTTTTCCTTTTCTACATACCCACCAACACTTGTTGATGATGCTCCACTTATTTGAGAAACTCCAAGTTTAAGAACTCTTTCTCTAGATTGTTGAGATTCCCTAGTAGAAACAATAAGTCCTGTATATGGAACTGCGATTCTAAGAACTGCTACTATTTTAGCAAATATATCATCAGATATAGCATTAGAGAATTCTTCTGGATTTATATCATCTGCTGGTCTTATTCTTGGAACGCTAATTGTATGGGGACCAACACCCATGGCAGCTTCTAAATGCTCTGCATGCATAAGCAATCCTACAAAATCATATCTATACATATTCAGTCCAAACAATACTCCCATTCCAACATCATCAATTCCACCTTCCATTGCTCTATCCATAGCTTCTGTATGATATGCATAGTCATGTTTTGGCCCTGTTGGATGAAGTTCTTCATATGCCTTCTTATTATAAGTTTCTTGGAATAAGATATAAGTTCCAATTCCAGCTTCTTTTAATTTTGTATAGTTTTCAACAGTTGTAGCTGCAATATTTACGTTAACGCGACGTATGGCACCATTTTTATGCTTTATACTATAAATTGTTTTAATACTTTCAAGTACATACTCAAGCGGACTATTCACAGGATCTTCACCTGTTTCTAATGCAAGTCTTTTATGCCCAAGATCTTGAAGTGCAATTACTTCTCTCTTAATTTCTTCTTGAGTAAGCTTTTTTCTCGCTATATGTTTATTTTTATGATGATATGGACAGTATGTACAACCATTTACACAATAATTAGAAAGATATAATGGTGCAAACATTACTATTCTATTTCCATAAAATTTTTGTTTAATTTCTTGTGCAAGTGAATACATCTTTTCATTTTCTTCTTCCAATTCGCATTCAAGTAAAACCGATGCTTCTCTATGAGAAAGTCCCTTGCAATCTTTAGCTTTTTCTAAAATTTCATTAATTAACTCTTTATTATTTTTATTTGCTTTAGCGTATTCGAGAGTTTCTAAAATTTCACCTTCATCAATGAATTCTGTTGCTATTTTGGATTTCACATTATACATTATTTATCTCTTCCTTCTTTAATTAAATTTTTCCTGGTGGTTGTCTCTAAAGGTTGTTTATAAGATAAATCTGCTTATTGAATTCATTTTACTAGCTTAAATTTTTGAATCTTAATCAATATTTATGGTATTTCATAAGTTTATTTTCCAGTCTTTGAATATACTGTTTTTACATTAATACCTTTAATCATGCCTAACTTTCCTGATAAGGAACTTATGACATCATTACTTGCATCAATAACTACACTTATTACATTAACATTTTTTTGTCTATATGGTATTCCCATTCTGCCAATAATATACTGTCCATATTCATGTAAAATAGTATTTAATCTTTCTATATCATTAGTATCTTCTACTATGATTCCAATTAATGCAATTCTTGTATCATCCATATTAATTATTTCCTTTCAAAAAAATAATCTCTAGGCCAAAAAGGCGCAGAGATAGTGTATTTTAAGCTATCTTATAATACCGCCTTATCACTTGGGACTAACCCTCATAACTTCAGAACGACTTCTTTTTTTGTTAATCTTTCTTCTTAGTTTTAACTTCAAAGTTAGACTTCAATATAATTTTAACATAAATAATTCTTATAGCAAAGTTAAATAATTACGTAAAAAAAGAATTAAGCTTTCTTTGCTTAATTCTTCTTAATTTATATTAATAGCAAACTACAATTCCACCATCGTCTGCATATATTGTACTCAATCCACCTGCATCAAATATAACTATATCTTTAAAATTATATTTGCTTGCAATTTCTTCCTTAAGACATTCAGCTTTTTCTCTACAATTTACATGAGTTATTCCAATAACTTTACTTTCAAGGTTCCTTCCTTCTTCACCAATTATATCTAGTAATCTATTTAATGCTTTTTTTCTACCTCTTACTTGTTCCTTTAAAATAAGTTCACCATTTCCATTAGAGCACATGATAGGAACAACTTGCAGTAAGTTTCCTATAAAAGCTTTTTGGCTACTAATTCTCCCATTCTTAGCTAGGTTGTCCAATCTTTCTGCTAGTAAAAATGTTTTCATTTCATCTATATAAGTATTGATTTCTTCAATTATTTGCTTTTGATTTACTTTATCTTCTATAAGTTTCTTTAATTTTAATACTACTAAACTTGCACCTGCTGTAGCTGTTTTACAATCAAAAACGTGAACAAAGCTTTCTGGACTTTCTTCTTTCAACATTTCTTTTGCAAGCATTGCACTATTATGTGAACCACTTAATTTTTCAGAAATTGTTACAACAAAATTATTTTTACATTCTTTAAAAGCTTCTAAAAAATCATGTGGTGAAGGACAAGAAGTTGCTATTTTATTTTTACTACTTTTCATTTTAGTAATTAATTCGCTTTGGTCTGCATTTAAATCTATAATTTCTTCATTATCAATTATTATTTTAAATGGTACTCTCTTCATTATCCTTTCATTGTCAAATACTTGATTATTAAAATCAATACAAGTATCCATTATTATTTTTGTATCCATTATATTCCTCCAATTTTGGACTATTTTTTACTCATCAGTACAATTTTTTTCACTATGTCAATTTATTATATTATTTTCTAGTAATAGTTTCAACAATAAAATCACTTTGCAGACAAGTATTTTTCTACTTTTTATGAATTCCTACTAAAGTTGATAATAATAGATAAATTTCATTTTATTTTCTCACATAAAAAATCAAAAACAGGCTTTACTATTGCTTTTATAGTAAAACCTGTTTTTATTAAGTCACCAATTATTAAAACTAATTAAATATGTTTTTACTACTAATAATCTTCCTCAATTTATTTAAGATTATCTACAGCTGCTCTTTCAATCGGAAGACCTTTAGTATAACGCTTAATGAACTCATTAAATCCTTCAACATCTTTAGCATCTGGCTCTATTTTTGTTCCGCTTTGACCTGCAAATACTTTATTTGTAAGGTAATCATCTAATGTTTCATTTTCAGCTTTATTTATCATGTATGATGCAAGTACTGCCATTCCCCATGCTCCACCTTCTCCAGCAGTTTCCATAACAGAAACAGGAGCATCTATAGCTGCTGCCATAATTTTTTGACCTACATCTTTAGTCTTAAATAATCCTCCATGACCTAGGATTTCATCTACTTGAACTCCTTCTTCCTTAAGAAGAATATCTAAACCAGTTTTTAATGCACCTAATGATGTAAATAAATGAACACGCATAAAATTAGCTAAATTAAATTTGCTTTCTGGTGTACGAACGAAAAGTGGACGTCCTTCTTCAAAACCTGTAATATGCTCACCTGAGAAGTAATTATAAGCTAATAAGCCACCGCAATCTGCGTCACCTTCAAGAGCTTTATTATATAAAGTTGCAAATAACTTATTCATATCAACTTCAACACCCATTGCTTCTGAGAATTCTTTAAATAATCCAACCCAAGCATTTAAGTCTGAAGTACAGTTATTACAGTGAACCATACCTACTAAGTTACCAGTAGGTGTTGTAACTAAATCAATTTCTTCATATGCTTTTGATAAGTCTTTTTCAAGCACAATCATTGCAAATACAGATGTTCCAGCTGAAACATTACCAGTACGCTTAGCTATACTATTAGTTGCAACCATTCCTGTTCCTGCATCTCCTTCAGGAGGACAAAGTGGAATTCCTGCTTTTAAGTTTCCTGAAACGTCTAAAAGTTTTGCTCCTTCTTCAGTAAGTACTCCAGCTTTTTCACCAGCTACTAAAACTTTTGGAAGTATGTTTTCAAGCTTCCATGAGAAATTTTTAGAACCAACTAACTCATCAAATTTCTTAATCATATCAGCATTATAATTCTTAGTATCAATATCAATTGGGAACATTCCAGATGCTTCACCAACACCTAAAACCTTTTCACCTGTAAGCTTCCAATGAATGTATCCTTCTAAAGTTGTTTGGAAACTAATATCTGATACATGTTCTTCACCATTTAAAATTGCTTGATAAAGATGAGCAATACTCCATCTTTGAGGAATATGATAGTTAAATAACTTTGTTAATTCTTCTGAAGCCTTTTCAGTGATAGTATTACGCCATGTACGGAATGGTACTAAAAGCTCACCAGCTTCATTAAAAACCATATATCCATGCATCATGGCACTAAATCCAATTGCTCCCACAGTTTCAAGAACTATTCCATACTTTTCTTTAACATCTTCAGCCATATTCTTATAACTATCTTGAAGTCCAGTCCAAATATCATCTAAAGTATAAGTCCAAATATTATCAACATATCTATTTTCCCAATCATGACTTCCTGAAGCTATTGGAGTATTATCTTCACCAATTAATACTGCTTTAATTCTTGTTGATCCAAATTCAATACCAAGTACTGTTTTTCCATTTGCAATTGCATTTTTTATATCATTTATTTGTAAGCTCATAAAAACCTCCGCTAATTCATTATTGTTTTAATGAAAGCAAGTTATGCAAATAATTAAGTTAAATGCAGAACTTGCTTCCATTATTTTTTTCTTATTTCACACACTCTTTTTCTTAGTTTATACACTCTTTTATTATTTTACACACTTATTTTTAGTTCATAATACATTTGATACTTATCTTATTATCCGATTTGCTATATTTACTTAGATATTTATTAGGTTATATATTTATATTTATTATTATTATTTGTTAACTACCTTAACTGCTGTTTCTACAACATTTTCAACAGTAAATCCAAATTGTTTAAATAATGCATCTGCATTTCCTGATGCTCCAAAAGTATCTAAAGATACAACTGCTCCATCAATTCCTACATATTTATGCCATCCAAAGCTTGTTAAAGCTTCTACTGCAACTCTTGCTCTAACTGCTTTTGGCATTACTGATTCTTTATAAGCTTCATCTTGAGCATCAAATAATTCGAATGCTGGCATACTTATAACTCTTGCATCTATTCCTTTTGCTGCAAGTTCATCAGCTGCTTTGTAGATTAATTCTACTTCTGAACCTGA
>NZ_JAABNP010000083.1 GCF_009928485.1 Clostridium sp. C2-6-12
GTTAGAGTATAATTTTAGTAGGCAAAGGCAGTAATAAAAACTGTATAAATAGTGAAAGGAGATGCAAAGCATCTCCCGCATACACAAATTATCCATTATAATTAAGTTGCTGAGACTAAATAGAATGGGGTTATATTTATGTATGAATTAAGTTTAAATGATAAAGCAATGACTTTCAAGGAGTTAGAGAGAAGAATTTATAAATATGTTTGTGATGAAGCTTGTAATGCATTAAAAAATATCTTAGAATCTTTGGATGAAAAGCTACTTAATGAAAGAGATAGCTCAGTTTACCGAAATAAAGGCCGTAAGAAAACTTGTTTAAGAACTATTATGGGGAATGTAGAGTATTATAGACGCATTTATCAATTTAAACTTGAAGATGGTAAAAAAGCTACTAAATGCCTTTTAGATGAGTATTTAGGGATGGACACTATAGGAAATGTATCTATCAATCTTGTAGAAACTATTTTAACTAACGTGACGGAGGTTTCTTTCAGAAAGACATCTAAGAATATTAAAACTATGTGCAATCAAGAGATTAGTGCTCAAGGCGTTTGGAACATAGTTCAAACACTTGGAGAAAAGATTAAAGAACTAGAAAACCGTAAAATTGAATTAGATGATAAAGGTTTGTTAAAAGGCGAAAAGGAAGTACCAGTATTGTTTCAAGAGCAAGATGGAGTTTGGCTATATCTTCAAGGTAAGGATAGACCAAAAGGGAAAAATAAAAAGAAAGAGTTAAAACTAGCAGTATCATATACCGGCTGGACTTTACGTCCAGGAAGCAAAAAGGAATATGTAGTTGTTGATAAAACTGTTTGTGCAAGCTTTAGCAATTCTAGCCGCTTTAAAAAGCTTGCTAACGCAACAATTTCAGAAAAATACAATGTTGATGAAATTAAAACTAGAATATTAAATGGTGATGGAGCACCGTGGATTAAATCAAATTGTGAAGATCAAGATATTCATTTTCAATTAGATCCATTTCATATAAGTCAGGCAATTATTCGTAAAGTTAGCGAGAAAAAATCACAAAAGAAATTATTAAAGTTATTTAGAGAAGGAAAGGTTGAAGATGGTTTAGAAATGATTATTCAACTAATGATTGAGAATAGTAAAGATGAAAAATCGCTAAAAAAACTTGAAGACTTATATAACTATTTGATTAGCAATAGAGATGGACTGATTCCATATAAACAAAGAGATATCGACTTGCCTACGGCGCCGGAAGGTTTAGAATATAGGCAATTAGGAACAATGGAACATAATATATGTGATGTACTTGCTCAAAGAATGAAAGGAAGAAAAATGAGTTGGTCTATTAATGGTGCAGATAATTTAGCTAAAATATTATCTGAAAAATTTAGTAATAGGTTATTTGATACTGTGGATAAAATTTATAGAAATATTATTCCTGATGATGTTATTAATACAGTAGTTGCAAAATTACCATTAACAGTATTTGAGGCAAATAAAGAATCTAATAAGTGCAAGGTATATAAGTGTACTAGTTCACAAATTCCGTACAGCGGAGCTGCTGCAACATTAGGTAGAAAAATAATACGTGATTTATGTGGATTAAAATCATTTAGTGATATTAGTTACAATTAAGTATAGAACATGGATAGGGAAATTCTGAAAAAATAATGTAAAATAATGGATAATAAATCGAGCGAAATTATTGCCAACTTTTACTTGACTCAAAC
>NZ_JAABNP010000084.1 GCF_009928485.1 Clostridium sp. C2-6-12
GTGAACCCGTAGCTTCGGTGGTAAGTTTGAGCCCCGGACATTTTCGGCGCAGGATCTCTTGACTAGTGAGCTATTACGCACTCTTTTAATGAGTGGCTGCTTCTAAGCCAACATCCTAGTTGTCTTAGAAATCCCACATCCTTTTCCACTTAACTTACACTTTGGGACCTTAGCTGACGATCTGGGCTGTTTCCCTTTTGACCATGGAACTTATCTTTCATAGTCTGACTGCCGGACTGATAGTATATGGCATTCGGAGTTTGATAAGGTTCGGTAAGCGCTATGCCCCCTAGCCTATTCAGTGCTCTACCTCCACTACTCACATTTTCCGACGCTAGCCCTAAAGCTATTTCGAGGAGAACCAGCTATATCCGAGTTCGATTGGAATTTCTCCGCTATCCACAGCTCATCCCATGCTTTTTCAACAGCAACGTGGTTC
The DNA here is from genome assembly GCF_009928485.1 of Clostridium sp. C2-6-12. Taxonomy (GTDB): domain Bacteria; phylum Bacillota; class Clostridia; order Clostridiales; family Clostridiaceae; genus Clostridium. Next base: position 440 of record NZ_JAABNP010000084.1, read on the forward strand.
GGTCCTCCACGAGGTTTTACCCTCGCTTCAACCTGGCCATGGATAGGTCACCCGGTTTCGGGTCTACAGCATGCAACTAGTCGCCCTATTAAGACTCGGTTTCCCTTCGGCTCCGTACCTTAAGTACTTAACCTCGCTACATACCGTAACTCGTTGGCTCGTTCTACAAAAAGCACATCATCACACACATAAGGTGCTTTGATCGGTTGTAGGCATATGGTTTCAGGTTCTATTTCACTCCCCTCCCGGGGTTCTTTTCACCTTTCCCTCACGGTACTGCTTCACTATCGGTCATCAGGTAGTATTTAGCCTTGGGAGGTGGTCCTCCCTGCTTCCCACAAGGTTTCACGTGTCTCGTGGTACTCTGGTGCAGAACTGATCATCATAGTTTTCACTTACGGGACTATTACCCCCTATGGTCCAACTTTCCAGTTGTGTTCAATTAACCATGATTTCTCGTTATGTTCTGTCCGCAACCCCAGAAATAAATTTCTGGTTTGGGCTCTTTCCTTTTCGCTCGCCGCTACTAAGAAAATCGATTTTTCTTTCTCTTCCTCCAGGTACTTAGATGTTTCAGTTCCCTGGGTATACCTTCGTAAAGCTATGTATTCACTTTACGATACATGGGGTTTCCCATGTGAGTTTCCTCATTCGGAAATCTTCGGATCTCTGACTATGTGCGTCTACCCGAAGCTTATCGCAGCTTATCGCGTCCTTCATCGGCTCCTGATGCCAAGGCATTCACCATACGCCCTTTGTAGCTTGACCTTTTAAGTTTTGTATTACAAAACTGGTTATATTAATCATTCACAAAGAATATATTTCTTGGCTTTGTTGTATTTTATATACATTAATCTATGTGCAATTTTCAAAGAACATTGGTGGGCTTAAATGGACTCGAACCATCGACCTCACGCTTATCAGGCGTGCGCTCTAACCAGCTGAGCTATAAGCCCTTATGTTTTGAAGGAAGATCCCTCAAAATTGAACAGAACAAATACTTAAGTAACCAATCGAGTAAGTATTTTATATATATTCGATACATAATTTGTATCGATACTAGTCAGACATCATGCTGATCTAGATTTCTCCATAGAAAGGAGGTGATCCAGCCGCAGGTTCTCCTACGGCTACCTTGTTACGACTTCACCCCAATCGCTGACCCTACCTTAGGTCGCTGCCTCCTTACGGTTAGCTCACGAACTTTGGGTATTGCCAACTCTCATGGTGTGACGGGCGGTGTGT
>NZ_JAABNP010000113.1 GCF_009928485.1 Clostridium sp. C2-6-12
GAAGGAGTGTTACCTCTATGCCATCATCACGAGATCTTAGCTTTTCAAAACCTTATAGGCAAAAAAACTATTCTCTTGAAAGTTTTGTTCTTTCAAAATTGCACATAAGTGAGAGTCCAAATTTTACATTTGGTTCCTCGAACTTACTCAGCGAACGCCAGTGAGTCGAGCTTCCTCTTTATTAATGTATTTTTTACAACTTGATTATATTGGTCAAGCCCTCGACCTATTAGTAT
>NZ_JAABNP010000098.1 GCF_009928485.1 Clostridium sp. C2-6-12
TTTATTAGAATTATGCATTAAAAAAATCGCAAATTCAACTTCTCTTGAATAATGCGATTTTACAATTTGTTATTTAATTTTATTGATTTATAATTTATAAATATTATATTGTAATTATATTTTAAAATTACTTTTTCTTCTCACCTTTAAAAATGGTTATGACAGATAAAATACATAGGAGTAGCAAAAATAATAATCTTAACCAATCCATTGTCAGCCAAAACTCTCCGCCATTTATAATAGCGGGACTTGTATTGTATTCATCTGCAAAGATAGCAGAATTCAAAAACAATTTAAGAGAAATAATTAATGATACAAAACTTAATAAAAATATTATAATTGAGAATTTCTTTTTTCCCATAGGTCCCTCCCCTATTGAACAACATATTAATAATATAAATCAATTATGGCACAAATTGTAACTATCACATTATTCAATTTTCAAAGAACATAATTTTTATTAATTACTACGTCAAATCTACA
>NZ_JAABNP010000099.1 GCF_009928485.1 Clostridium sp. C2-6-12
CGTAGGTTCAAGTCCTGCCCCCGCAACCATTAATATGGCGGAATAGCTCAGCTGGCTAGAGCACTCGGTTCATACCCGAGGTGTCGTAGGTTCAAGTCCTATTTCCGCTACCAATATGTGCCGAAGTGGCGGAACTGGCAGACGCACAGGACTTAAAATCCTGCGGTGGTTAAACACCGTACCGGTTCGATTCCGGTCTTCGGCACCATATATATGAAAAATAATATCGCGGGGTGGAGCAGTTGGTAGCTCGTCGGGCTCATAACCCGAAGGCCGTAGGTTCAAGTCCTGCCCCCGCAACCATTAATATGGCGGAATAGCTCAGCTGGCTAGAGCACTCGGTTCATACCCGAGGTGTCGTAGGTTCAAGTCCTATTTCCGCTACCAATATGTGCCGAAGTGGCGGAACTGGCAGACGCACAGGACTTAAAATCCTGCGGTGGTTAAACACCGTACCGGTTCGATTCCGGTCTTCGGCACCA
>NZ_JAABNP010000011.1:0-51996 GCF_009928485.1 Clostridium sp. C2-6-12
CGCCGATGGTACTGCACGGGTGACTGTGTGGCAGAGTAGGACGTTGCGAGGTAAGTATGAAGATAGTCAGTAGTGACTATCTTTTTTATTTTCCTTAGAAATAAACTTAAATTTAATCAAAAAATATTAATTGAAAAGTTTCTAATTGGATGATTAAAAGTCAACAAGTTGAGTAAAAACTTATATTAGATAGTGATATTTTATTTATTCTAAGAATAATCCACAATACATTTAAAATATATTGTGGATTATTCTTATTTTCTGTGTATATGTGCTAATAAGTTTTTAATATACTCTAATCCAATTGATTATTTTAATTAAATTCATATCTGTGTAGATTTTTAAAGTGGTAAGTAGATTAGGATATTTATATTACAATAGCAAATCTACATTATAAAATGTATAAAGATTAAATAGCATTTTTTGCAATGTTTTAAGCATTTTGAACCATGTAATATGTAAAAGATTTATAATAATATAATAAAGGGTAATGAGTTAAGGTAAATATGCAATAAAATCATTTAGATAATAAAGATGCAATAAAGCAAGCTGTATACTTATTTATTCTTTATAAAATGTTAGTTATAGTGTAAAGAAATTTAAATTAGTTATATTAGCAATTTTAAGAAGTCTCATTTGATTTACAAAAACTTTATTGAATGATATAATTGTAATAATTTAATAGGATAGCCTAAGGTAGAGGCGCCATTAATAAAGAGTACTTATTATGAGTTGGCAAACGTTGATTAATTAAGGAAAGGTATTATGGCCGAAGATTTGAATTATGCCAAGATTTATTTCTGGTTATGCATAAAATATGTGTATGACTGTCACGAAAGTGGAGAGCTACAAGGATTTTATAAATTTAAAAACATTAAGATAGTGTTTATGTTACTATTTTATTTTAATTTTATATGAACTTTATGTGATTAACTCTACCCGTTAGTATTTACTAGCGGGTTTTCTTATTTAATTAAATATCATTTAGGATATAAAATAGATTAGAGGAGTGTAATATTTATGAAAATTGAAGGACTTTTAATACCATTAATAACACCGTTTAAGGATGGTAAGGTAGACTTAAAATCATATGAAAAAATGATTGATCATTATATTGAACAAGGAGTAAATGGAATAATTCCACTTGCTACAACTGGAGAATCGCCAACTATTTTGGGCGATGAATATGAAGAAGTTTTGGCAAAAACAGTTGAATATGCTAATAATAGAGTTTCAATATATGTAGGGTTAGGTGGAAATAATACTAGTGAATTAATAAAGAAATTAAAGGTGGTAGAAAAATGTAATGTTGATGGAATCTTATCAGTAGCACCATATTATTCAAGACCTAACCAAAGAGGTCTTTATGAGCATTTTAGAGCTGTATCTGAAGCAACTGATTTAGATATTGTAATTTATAATATACCATATAGAACGGGAACTAATATAGAAAATGAAACTATGCACAGACTGGCAGAATTCAAGAATATCATAGGATTAAAGGATTGTTGTGGAGATATAAAGCAAACAACAGAGTTATTGCTGAATCCACCAAAGGATTTTTCAATTTTAACAGGTGAAGATGCTCTTTTCTATACAACACTTATTTTAGGAGGTAATGGAGGAATACTAGGCTCTGCGCACTTAAGGACTAAGGAATTTATCCAAGTGTATGATTTGGTTAAAGAAAATAATCATCAAGATGCATTAAAAATATGGACAAATTTATATAATATGATTCCACTACTATTCTCAGAACCTAATCCTACACCGTTAAAATATTGTTTGAATAAATTAGGATTAATAGAGTCTGATGAAGTTAGACTTCCATTAGTTAATATTACTTCAGAATTAGAAAAAAGACTCGATAGAGTCATTAAATTATAGTTAATTTCTTATTTGTAATGAGGATTAATACTATAAATTTGTGATTCAATAGTCTTATATAAGAGAAATTCATTAAAACACTTTATTAAAAATAAAGTGTTTTAATGTTAGGACTAAATGAATTAGTCCTAACATTAAAACTACACAAAATACAATTGGAAGATCATATCCTTAGATGTCAGGAATTTAAGTTTAATGTAAAATAAAAGAATATTTTGCTTTGACTAGCAATAGAAATAGGAGTAAGATAGTAGCTGACAAGTTTAATAAGGAAGTGATTAAAAATGATGCCCAAGTTCTTGCATATGATAAAGAACAAGGAAATTACAAAAGAACAAGTTATGAAGGATATCATAGCTGGTATTATTGTTGCTGTAATAGCATTACCATTGTCAATAGCGCTAGGTATATCATCAGGAGTATCGCCTGAAAAGGGGCTTATTACAGCAATATTTGCAGGTTTCATAATCTCATGTTTTGGTGGGAGTAGAGTCCAAATAGGTGGACCAACAGGAGCCTTTGTTATTATAATTTATTCAATTATCCAAGAATATGGATTAAATGGACTTATTACAGCTACAATAATGGCTGGAATTATATTGATCATAATGGGAGCATTAAGGTTTGGTTCCTTAATTAAGTACATACCACAGACAATAACTATAGGTTTTACATCAGGTATAGCTATTACATTAATGTCTACACAAATTAAAGATTTGTTTGGATTAAAAATTGAAAATGTGCCTGCAGAGTTTTTTGCAAAATGGGAAAGTTATATTGGAAATATGGGATCAATGAATATATGGTCATTGATAATCGGAATAGGCAGTATAGTAATAATAGCACTTTGGCCTAAAGTTAATAAAACAATTCCAGGATCCATGATTGCATTGATTGTAGCGACGCTTTTAGTAAAGTTCTTAAATCTTCCAGTAGAAACTATAGGAAGCAGATTTCAAGATATTTCATCTGCAATTCCAATGCCAGTATTCCCAGATCTCACTATGGCAACAATAAATAAATTGTTTGCACCAGCTATGACAATTGCTATTTTAGCTGGATTGGAATCCTTATTGTCAGCAGTAGTAGCTGATGGAATGATTTCAGATACTCATGATTCAAATATGGAACTGGTGGCACAAGGCATAGCCAACGTTACCAGTGCATTATTTGGTGGAATACCTGCTACAGGAGCTATAGCAAGAACAGCAGCTAACGTTAAATCTGGAGGAAAGAGTCCAATAGCAGGAATGGTCCATGCTATAACATTATTAGCAACCATGTTAGCTTTAATGCCACTTGCTAAGATGATACCAATGACAGTGCTTGCTGCCATTTTAATGGTTGTATCATATAATATGAGCGAATGGAGAGCTTTTAAGGCATTATTAAAGGCGCCTAAAAGTGACGTTATCGTATTATTAATTACATTTTCGTGCACAGTTGTATTTGATTTAGTTGTGGCAATTGGTATTGGAATGATTATGGCCATGTTCTTATTTGTTAAGAGGGTATCAGAAACTACTGAAATTAGAGATTTGGTTGAAGAAGAAGTTTTTGATGAAGAAATATCTAAGGTATTAGAAAAAGCAGCTGGAAAAATTCATGTATATCAAGTAAATGGACCTATGTTTTTTGGTGTAGTACAAGAATTTATTGCAAAGATGAAAGAGTTAGAGTCATCAGTTGAGGTTGTAATTTTAGACATGAGACATACACATGCAATAGATGCTTCTGCAATAGACGCATTAACAAGATTATTAAAACATTGTAATAAGTTAAATATAAAACTTTGTTTAACACATGTGCAAGATCAACCAAAGAAAGTTTTAAACAGAATGGGCTTTGTGGTTCAAATTGGTGAAAGTCACATATATGAAACTAAAACAGAAGCCATAGAGGTAGCTTATGAGTATATAAAATGTTTAGAACTATTTTAAACTAGATTATATATTATAAATTTACTATTTATTACCTAGGAAATAATAATGTGTCATAAGTAAAATATTTGAAATCGAAAAAATATTTTAATCAAAGTATAGATAAAAAATTTTTGAAGATACTATTATTGAATAAGTAATAAGGAGTGATTAAAATGGAAATAAACTCATCTATAAAATGTTCGGTTACAAGCTGTCAATATAATGCACAATCACAAGAGTATTGTACATTAGATCAAATTAAAGTTGGAACTCATGAAAAAAATCCAACTCAAAACGCATGTACAGATTGTGAATCATTTGAATTAAAGTAATTAATAAATAGTCAATTGAAAAGATGTTCTAACATGAGTAATGTTTAGAACATCTTTTTTATTTTTTAGTAAGAGTATAATTAATTTCTTTCGTATTTTTATAGATTAAGTGGCAATAATAGAAATATTATAAAATTATGTTTCTAAATAATAGATTCTCATAAAAAAGTAGTTTAGGTATTATCAAAGAAATTATAAATTTTATTATTAGAATTTATATATTATAATTAAATAAGTTATTATAATTAAATTTACTTTATGAAGAAAATCATTTGAATATATGTAAAATTTTATTACAAAATATAAATAAATTAATAAGAAAAATATATAGATAGCGAGGAGATTTAAATTGGAATATGATTGGGAAAGGAAATTTCCTTTTTTAAAAATTGATAAAAATGTAGTTGAAGATTTGTTTGAAGGGATATTAGATAAACAAGGTGTTACTGATGTAATTCCAATAGATGAAGGATGTAGAACAACAAACTACATCATAGAAACAAATGGAATTCCTCAAAGATATATTTTAAAAATATTTATGTCAAAAGAACAAAATTATAAAAAAGAAATTAGATTATTAACAAGGCTTAAGGAAGATGGGATTTTACCTGTTCCTAAAATATATAGAGTTAGTGAGCATGAATCTATCCAAGGCAGAGAATATGGAATTTATGAATATAAAGAGGGAAAAACAATAGGACAAGCTATAAGTGAAGGATATAAAGTTTCAGAAGAGTTTGTTAGAGATGTAGCAAAATATTTAGCTATGATACATAACTATAAATTTATTAAAGCTGGTTTTTTAGATGAAGATTTGAATTTGGAGATAGAAGTTCCTGGTCTTGTTTCATGGTATGAAATGTTTATGGGAACTAATGCTAAAAACCGATTGGGAAAAGATGTAGTTAATAAAATAAATAAAATAGTTCAAGAAAATGAAAAAATATTATTGGAGTTAGATAAAGATATCAGACTAGTTCATGGAGATTTCCAGGGGACTAACATATTAGTAAAAGATAATAAATTATCTGGAATTTTAGACTGGGAATTTTCTATGGCGGGACATCCTATAGCTGATATAGGTCAATTTTTTAGATATGAAGAATATTTTGATAATAATTTAATTAAAGCTTTTGAAGAAGAGTATAATAAAAACTCAGATTATAAACTTATAGAGGACTGGTATAAGATAAGTAAGCTTAGAGACTTAACAAATTTAATTCAATTAATTAATGGAAATGAAGACATGCCAAACAAATATGCTAATATAAAAGCAGTAGTAGTAAATATTTTGAAACAATTTTGATTGGTTATTAAACAAAATTAAAATCAATTTGAAAAAAATGTTGACAGGATAAACTTTAGATAATATACTATGTAATAAGAACGATGGTGTTTGAGAAATATACTAAAAGGTATATTTCTCAAGCACCATTTTTTTTTCAAATTATAATATTATAGTTAATAATCGAAAAATAATTTTTAAAAGATAATGTGCGCACTTACTTTTAAATTTATATCAAAATTATTTAAGGAAATATAATTAAATAGTCATAACTTTAATTGTAGTAATCATTAATTTTAAGGGGGATTTTTTATGGAAATTAATTTAGGCGATAGCAGTTTTTTATTAATATGTTCAGCACTTGTACTTTTAATGACACCGGGGCTTGCATTTTTCTATGGAGGTATGGTTCGTAGAAAGAATGTTTTAAATACGTTAATGTCTTCGTTTTTCATTTGTGGATTAGCATCTATAATGTGGGTTTTAATAGGTTATTCATTGTCATTTGGAGATGATATTGGGGGTGTAATAGGAGGATTGAATTTCTTCTTATTTAATGGAGTAGGAGCAGATCCTTCAGCACTTGCACCTACTATACCACATGAACTTTTCGCAGCATTTCAAATGATGTTTGCAATAATTACACCAGCACTTATCACTGGATCATTAACTGGAAGAATGAAATTTTCAGCATTATTCATATTTATAGCAGCATGGTCACTTTTAGTATATTATCCATTAGCTCATATGGTATGGGGCGGCGGAATAATAGGTGCTTTAGGAGCAGTAGATTTCGCTGGTGGAGATGTTGTTCATATAAGTTCAGGAGTTTCAGGACTTGTAGCTTGTATTATATTAGGTAAGAGACGTGGATATGGTATGATGTCATATAAACCACACAATATTCCTTTCGTAGTTTTAGGGGCAGCGTTACTTTGGTTTGGATGGTTTGGATTTAATGCAGGAAGTGCATTAAATGCTGGTGGACTTGCAGTTCATGCATTCATGACAACAAACACAGCAGCTGCAGCTGCAATGCTTTCTTGGATGTTCATTGAAAAAGTTAAACACGGTAAACCAACAGTTCTTGGTGCAGCTACAGGTGCAGTTGTAGGATTAGTTGCAATTACACCAGGTGCAGGGTTTGTTCCACTTTGGAGCTCAATCATAATAGGTGCACTAGTTTCTCCAATATGCTTCTTCTTTATGACTGTAGTAAAAGCTAAGTTCGGTTACGATGATGCTCTTGATGCTTTTGGGTGTCATGGAATTGGCGGAGTTTGGGGAGGTATTGCAACTGGATTATTCACACAAACTTCAATTAATTCTGTAGCTAAGTGGAATGGTCTTTTCTTTGGAGATATTAATCTTTTAATTGCTCAAATTGAAGGTATATTAATAACAGTAGTATTTGCAGCGGTTATGACTTTCTTAATCTTAAAGGTTATGAAGTTATTCATGGATATTAGAGTTGATAAATCAGAAGAAGCTGATGGTCTTGATGTTGCAGAACATGGTGAAACAGCATATCCTGCATTTAACGGCTTAGATTAGTATATAATCATAGATTTATACTAAGATATTTGATACAATTATAGTGTAATAAACAGGTTATGAAACATTTATTCAATAAATATAATTTTAATATAATATATGTTTTATAGGACAATCAATTCAACTAGAATAATAGCTTATGGTATAAATTGCATATAGATAATATTGGTTGTCAGATAGGTATATTAAGGTGAGTAGTGTTTATTGCAGATAAGATTAAGGAGGAATATAGTATGAAAAGAGTAGAAGCAATCATAAGACCTTCAAAGCTTGAAGATATTAAGGAAGCATTAAAAAATAGTAATATAAATGGTGTAACAATTAGCCAAGTTATGGGCTGTGGACAACAACGTGGATGGAAAGAATACCACAGGGGAACAGAAATAACAACTAATGTATTACCTAAAATAGAAGTTAAAATAGTAGTTGAAGATGACAAAGTTGAAGAGGTAATTGAACTAATTACTTCAATTGCTAGAACTGGTGAAGTTGGAGATGGAAAGATATTCGTTGTTGATATTGCAGATTGTATAAGAATCAGAACTGGTGAAAGAGGAAATTCTGCATTATAAGATAGGATATTTTAATTAGTTATAATAAAAGGTATTTTTAATGATTAACTACACCTAAATTCATAAAGATATCTATAGATAAAATATTTAAGCAGTAGATAAAATCTTGTCATAAGAGATTATCTACTGCTTTTTTATGAGAACAATAACTTAAGCTTGAATTAGTCAATGTAAAGGTAAGAATGTAGATTAATCAGTCTATTTAATTTTTGGTTAGAAAATTAAATTATTGATATACTAAATAGTAGTTAAGTTAAATACTGAAAGACACAAATAATAATTTTATTATAAATAGAAATGATTTAATAGGAGAATATTATGAGAGATAAAGAACTTTTTTTAGAAATAGAAAAACATTTACTTATTGATAATAAACCATCCATTTATTTAAAGGATGCTTTAAATTCTAAAAAACTTGATAATTATCCTTTTTTAATGATTAAAGAACTAGAGGAAGTAGATCAAAATCCCAAGTTTCATCCAGAAGGAAATGTATTTATTCATACTATGATGGTTATTGATGAAGGGGCTAAGGTGAGAGAGCGAAGTTTAAATAAAAGAGCGTTTATGTGGGCTCTACTATTACATGATATAGGGAAAAAACCAACTACAAAGATTAGAAAAGGAAAATTAACTTCATATAATCATGATATTGTAGGCGCAGATATGGTGAGAAAATTTTTATCTCATTTTGATGAAGATGATAGTTTTATAAAAGAAGTAACAGCACTTGTAAGGTGGCATATGCAAAGTTTGTTTGTAACCAAGAACTTAAAATATCAAAATGTTGATGCAATGCTAGAAGAAGTTAATATTAATGATATAGTTTTAGTTTCACTTTCTGATAGATTAGGTAGAGGAAAATTAAGTTTTAATGAAATTAGAGAAACAGAGGAACAAATAAATAAATTTAAGAACAAACTGCTAATAAATTTGAAAACAAAAAACGTAAAATTAAATAATCTATAAACATATGAATATTTAATCACTATAATATAGTGTTAGTAAAAAAAGTAGGGGATAATATGTTTAAGATTTTTTCTTTTGGGTTTAATGATATTTTTAATGAAAACAATATAGAGAAAATGAGTGGAATTATGCATTCCATTTTGGATAATATGGATATAAGCCAGTTTACAGAAGAATATGAGGATGAATTTTCAGGTAAGCCATATGAACAGCTTGAAAAAAGTAATACCAATGATTTTATTGAACTCAAGGAAGATAAGGATATGTATTTTTTAAGTATAGATCTTAAAGGGGTTAATATTAGAGAAGTTAGCATAAGGTATGATCCTGGAATAATACAAATAAATTTATATAGATTAGAAATTCAAAAAAGTTTCATTGGAATTATGCCGAGAAATGTGCTTGTAAAGAGGTTATATAGAAAGAAATTTGAAAATATTGAAGATATAGATACAAATCAGGTATATAAAAATATTGATGATGGAATTCTCAGCATCAGAATGCAGAAGAAATATCCTTTAGAGTGCTTTAATACCATAGTAGACGTAGATTCCTATGAAGATGATATAGACAATTAATATTAAAGAATTTATATAAAATAAAATATATAAAAGTATATAATAAAAGGGAGGATTTATAGGTATGTACCTAAAAAGAATCTTCCCTTACATAATTAAGTTAAGAGCTAAAAGCTAAATTTAACTTTTTTATCTCTTACGCTTATTAGCTACTTCAACATTAACGCGCTTTTTATTTATTTTTCCACCTGGACATTTGTCTATTATTTTAGCAGATACAGTTTCATCAACTGTTACAAACGAGAAGTTTTCCATAAGATCTATTTGTCCTATAGCTGAAGCATTAATACGTGTCATATCCTTTATGTAGTTAATTAATACTTTAGGAGTTAAACCATCTCTTTTGCCGACAGAGAAGAATAAACGAACATCTTCTTTCTTAGGTGCATCTAATTTATTTGCGCTATAATCAAATACACTTTCGCTTTCAAATTTCATTTTCATTAAAGCAGCAATAATTGTCATTGGATCATGTTCTTCTGATAATTGAATTGCACTTGGTAAAAACTTAGTAAGTTCTCCAGCTTTAATAGTGTCTTCAACTTGTGATACCATGTCCTTAAACTTTTTATTATTGATTTCTTCAGCAGTTGGAACCGGTCTTTGAGTGATAGAACTTTTTGTGACATTTTGTATTTGTTTAAGCATTGCAAAATCTTTTGGAGTTACTAATGAATAAGCAGTACCGCTTTTATTAGCTCTACCTGTTCTACCAATTCTGTGAACATAAGATTCTACGTCTTGAGGTAGATCATAGTTGAATACATGAGTTACACCATCAACGTCGATTCCTCTAGCTGCAACATCTGTAGCAATTAATAAACTTAAAGTTCCTTCTTTAAACTTATTTAAAGTAGTTAATCTATGAGTTTGAGTCATATCTCCATGCATTCCTTCTACCATGTAACCTTTTGACTGTAACTCTTGAACAAGCTCATCAACACCTCTTTTAGTTCTGCAGAAAATTATTGCTGAACTTGGGTTATCTAAATCTAATAATCTGCAAAGTGCTTCTAATCTATGTTTATTGTTAATCATAAAATAGTTTTGCTCGATTTTAGATACAGTTAATGTGCTCTTTTTGATACTAACAAGTTTAGCATCTGGTTTCATGTATTTCTTAGCAAGTTTTGCTATTGGAGCTGGCATTGTTGCTGAAAATAATAAAGTTTGTCTTTCAGCTGGAGTATGGCTTAGGATTTCTTCTATGTCATCAATAAATCCCATATTAAGCATTTCATCAGCTTCATCTAGCACTAAAAACTCTATATTTTCTAAGTGAAGGCATTTTCTTTTTATAAGATCAAGCATTCTTCCTGGAGTTCCAACAACTATGTCTACATTACCTTTTTTTAGAGCTCTCATTTGTCTATCAATTGAATCACCACCGTAAACAGAAAGTGTTTCAATTTTTTCGTATTTAGAAAGTCTTTGAATTTCATCATTAACTTGAACAGCAAGTTCTCTTGTTGGAGCTAAGATAAGAGCCTTAATTCCATGTTTCTTGCTCATTTTTGTTAAAATTGGTAATGTGTAAGCCGCAGTTTTTCCAGTACCAGTTTGTGCTTGACCGATCAAGTCTGCACCACTTAGTGTTACAGGAATACTTTCTTCTTGTATTTGAGATGGTTTCTCGAAACCAAGGTCTAATATTGCTTTAACAATACTCTCTTTAAGACCTAATGTAGCAAATTGATTATCATTCATTAAATATCCTCGTTTCTATATTTTAAAATTGTTAAGTATTCACCTTAATAAAATTATATTAAAGTTTATTCATAAGTCAAATGAATTTATTATATCACATATAATTCATAAGTGCAAAGTAATTTTTTAGGAATAAAAATTATAACTTGTATAAGGCTGCTTCCAACTACTTTCTTATTTTTGTCCTTTAAATTGAAAGTTATTCATAAGGAATAAACATATTAAAATTTTCTTTAAGTATAATAAAAAGCTGATCTAAAATTTTGAGCAGCTTTTTTTGTGGAACTATTCATCTTGGATTACTAAATAAAACTAAGGTACCAAATTGTACTATTATATAATGTAGATATTTTTGCAATACTAATCACATATTATAATTCTAGTTATTATAATATGTGATTAGTATTGATATTTTAAAGTATAAGTTTTAATTAATAGAATAAAATATTAATTAAAGTGAGTTATGATGAATTTGTCCATAAAGCTAGTACAATAATTTAACTTTTATATTTGCTGCTTATAATTGAATGAACAGTTTCAGGTAGAGTTTCTAATTCCACTTTATTTAATTTACGGGTCTCTATTGGTGGATGTATTACAAGTTCTATGCTAGCGCTTTTAACAAAGTTTTTATTTGATTCCATCAATTTATATGTGCCATTTATAGTTATTGGAACAATTGTACATTTTGATTTTGTGGCAAGCTTAAAGCTTCCGCCTTTAAATTCACCAACAGGTTTGCCTTTGCTTCTAGTTCCTTCAGGGAATACTACCATGGAATAACCAGAGTTTAGTATTTTAATACCATCAACTATTGCTTCAGCAGATTTTCTTAAATTATCTCTATCCATGAAAATACAGTTTATATATTTCATCCAAGTACTGATAAAAGGCCAATTTTCAAGTTCTTTCTTTGCAATAAATCCCTTTGGAACATCGATGCAGCTTAATAGCAGTGGAATGTCAAAATTACTTTGATGATTTGAAACAAATAATAAAGTTTCATCTTTAGGTATGTTTTCCAAGCCTATAATATTAATTTTAGCGCCAGCTGTTTTCATAACAAGTTTTGCCCAATTAGATGTTACTTTATGAATGTATTTACACCTTCCTTCTAAATCTCCTTTACTTGTAAGGAATTTAATTTTAATTCTAAAAAACGAAGCAAATAGAAGACTTAACCCCATATAGCTGTAAAAAATAATAGTTCGTATCATTTATAGTACACATCCTTAAAATTTTAGTTTTTACACTAATCAGTATATTATAAAAATTTATCTTTTTAAAGCGTAATTCAATTATAAATATATTAAATTCATATAAAATTAATTTAAAATTAAGCAAATATATAGGGAAAAATAATATTCAAACAGGTATAATATATATTATAATGATTAATTATAAGAAATAGTGTAGCAAAATAAATTACATAGGCAGGGGAAATTTGATGAATTTAAATAATGTAGTTAATTTAGGGGAGAATGGGGCAGAAAATGTAATTGGATTAACCACAAGTGAAGTAAAACAAAGAATTAAAGAAGGAAAGGTTAATCATATTCCCAAAACTCCTTCAAGAACTATACCTCAAATAATAAGAGCAAATTTGTTTACAACATTTAATGCTATAAATTTTGTACTTGCAACAGTAATTATTTTGGCGGGTTCACCTAAAAATGCAATATTTGTGGGAGTTATAATAGTTAATACTTTAATTGGCGTAGTTCAAGAAATTAAAGCCAAGTACACGCTAGAAAAGTTGTCTGTTATAAGTATGGCTCATGCAAAGGTGCTTAGAGATGGAAAAATTGAAGAGATACCTATAGAAGAAATTGTTTTGGATGATGTTCTTTATTTAGAAACAGGACTTCAAGTGTTAGCTGATGGAGACGTATTATTCAGCAATGGATTAGAATTAGATGAATCTATGCTTACAGGAGAAGCAGATGCAATTCCTAAGCGTCCAGAAGAAAAATTACTGTCTGGAAGTTTTGTCGTAGCAGGTGATGGTTATGCAGTGGTTACTAAAGTAGGAAAAGAAACTTATTCGTCAACCCTTGCAGAAGAAGCTAGACAATTTAAAATAATAAATTCAGATTTACAAGAAGCAATAAATAAAATTTTTAAAGTGATAATATGGATTGTACCACCATTATCAGCATTACTTATAATAACCCAGCTTCGAATTCCAGGAAATACCTGGCAGGATGCCTTCATAGGAGCAGTATCAGGGATTATTGGAATGATTCCTGAAGGGTTAGTCTTACTTACAAGTGCTACATTTATAGTTTCAATAATAAAATTATCTAAATACGATACCTTAGTGCAAGAATTAAGTGCAACAGAAGTTTTAGCCAGAGTAGATGTTCTATGCTTAGATAAAACAGGAACCTTGACTCGTGGAGATTTAAAATTATCAGAAGTTAAGAATATTGGTAGTAGAACTTCAGAAGAAATAGATAGAGTACTTGTAGCATTTGTTAATAATGTTCCAAGCAATAATCCAACTCAAAAAGCCATATTAGCTAAGTATGAAGAGTATGATAAAAATATAAAATGCATGGACAAAATTGCATTTTCGTCAAAAAGAAAATGGAGTGGTGCATCTTTTGATAATTTAGGTACATGGATTTTAGGAGCGCCAGAGATAATTTTAAATAAAGAATATCATTTTATAGAGCATTTGGTTAAGGAGGAAGCTAAGAAAGGAAAAAGAGTACTATTACTAGCTAACCTTCACAATGAACTAAATGAAAGTTTAGAAGGCGAAATAGAAAGTGTTGCGTTAATATTGATTGAAGATATTATAAGAGAAGCAGCTCCGCATGTATTAAAATATTTCAATCATCAAGGGGTAGAGGTAAAAATAATATCAGGTGACAGTCCAGTTACTGTTTCAGAGGTGGCTAGACGTGCAGGGGTAAAAAACTGGCAAAACTATGTTGATGCAAGAGAATTGCCAGAAGATGATGAAGAACTAAAAGCATTGATTGAAAAAACTTCTGTATTTGGAAGGGTTTCACCTCATCAAAAGAAGAGAATTGTTTTAAAGCTTCAAGAAATGGAACATACTGTTGCGATGACTGGTGATGGTGTGAATGATGTTCTAGCACTTAAATCGTCAGACTGTGGAATTGCTATGGCAAATGGTTCAGATGCAACAAAGGCTGTTGCACAATTAGTATTGATGAAGTCAGACTTTTCAGCACTTCCTAAGGTAGTTGAAGAAGGTAGAAAACAAATAAACAATTTAGAAAGAGTTTCAGAATTATATTTATCAAAAACTATTTATTCAATAAGTTTAGCTTTCATTTGTTCTATATTGTTCTTAGAATACCCTATATTACCAATACAATTATCATTAGTTGGAAGCTGTGCTATTGGGATTCCATCCTTCTTCCTAGCATTATTGCCTAGTGCCGGAGGAGTTAAAAAGGGATTTCTCCCAAGAATATTGACAGTTAGTGTTCCAAATGGAATACTGCTTACCGTATTTACGCTTATGGCATTTTTAACCTCACTTCATTTTGGTTTACCTATGTCATATAGCAGAACATTAGCTGTATTAATGTTTGCAGGAATAAGTATGGTAATATTATTTAGAGTTGCAAGGCCACTAAGTAAATTTAAAACAGGCTTATGTTTAACCATGTTTGGAATAGTTGTTCTTGCGTTTATAACCCCAATTGGAAGATATATTTTCAGTTTAGACAGGATAGGTCTAAGGGACTGGATAATATCTTTAGCTGTAATAATATTATCAAGCCCATTAATAACAAGATTTGTAGATATATTTAGAGTAAAAGTTAATAAGAAATTTAAAGTTAAAACAACATAAAAATATGAGTACGTAATTAGCAATTTGCTTTTAAAATAGTTTTATAAGTCAAAAGTGCTAGAAATCAAAAATTGAAATTAGCTTATATTTTATATTAGGGTTATTTAAGTTGAAGTTTTTCTTCAACTTAAGTAGCAGCTTTATGTTGTAATTTTCCATAAATTAGAGTATAATCAAATTATTATTTTAAAAGGAGGTTAGATTATGAGCAATATAGTTGGTACTGTTGAATTTGTTTTAAATAAGCAATGGACATCTAGTAGTTCTTTCACAAAAACTGCAATTTCAGCATTTAACGGGAGAAGTGCGTCCTTTTTTAGAATAAGTACCGATTATAGTATAAGTCCATGATCTATAGCCTTGAAGTAGTTAAAGCTGAAAATTTAACTGTTAATTAATCAAGATTTTATAGGATTCAAGGTTTATACTTGAATCCTTTTTATATTGTACTTTTTTAATCAAGAAGTAGTTCTTCCATAAGTCTTTTACTATTAGCATTTTAGTTATTTGTACTAAAATGCTGAAGAAAGGGCTTATTTTTATTTGCAAAAAATTAAGAACTTAGATTTATGGAGGCATAAAAATGAATATTAATGAAAAATTAAAACGAAATATATCAGTTAGTTATGTATATAACTTTTTATTACAATTAAATATTACTTCAGCTATATGGGTTTTATATCTGAGCTTTAAAGGGATGTCTTTAATTGAAATAGGAATTCTAGAAGCAATTTATCATATAACAGGTGTTCTCTTTGAATTACCTACAGGTGTTATTGCAGATTTGTATGGTAAGAAGTTCAGTGTAGTTACAGGAAGAATTGTAAGTGTGATTTCTTGCATTCTTATGATTACTTCAAATAGTTTTTGGGGGTTTTCACTTGCTTTTGTTTTAAGTGCAGCATCTATGAATTTAAATTCAGGAGCAGGTGAAGCCTTAGTCTATGACAGCTTAAAATCTTTAGGAGAAGAGGAGAAATATAAAAAGATATGGGGGAATTTAGCCTTTACTATGTCTCTTGCCCAGGGGATGGCGGTTTTACTTGGAGGAATATTAGCAGATATAAAGTTTTTGTATGCCTATATATTTGGAACAGTTATACAAATAGCAGCTTTAATGGCAGCCTATAAGTTTAATGAACCACCAATTAATAAAAGTTATGAAGAAAAACAACAAGGTAATTCAATACGAGCTCAGTTAATAACAAGTGTAACAGTACTAAGAATGAAGAAAGTAGTATTATATTTAATATTATTTTCATCCCTGATAGGAAGCCTTCAAACTACTGTATTCTTTTATAGTCAGCAGTACTTTTCAGATATGAGTTATTCAAAAACTGCCATTGCTATAATATGTGCCATAAGTAGTTTTATTGAAGCAATAAGTTCAAAATATGCATATAAACTTGAAAATTTATTAAAGTTAAAAGGAACGTTGATCAGTATATCATTAATAAATATATTTTCTTTAATGGGTCTGGCTTTTATAAAAGATTTATCAGTAGTATTTTTTCTTTTGACATCAATAACAGGCGGTTTAGCGTTCACAATATTTAGTGATTATATAAATTCAAGAATACCATCAGAATACAGGGCAACAATACTATCTTTTGACAGTTTATGTTTCAGTGCATTTATGATAAGTGTATTTCCCATATTTGGTATATTAGCAGAAAAGAATGGATTTTCAATAACATTTGGAATTATAGCACTTTTATATATTCCAGCAATGACATTTTTAATGTTAAAGCTGAGGAAACACAAAAATAAAGAAAATATTGGAGGAATTAAAAATGATAGAATTAGCTTTGAATAAATTACAAAAATACTATGGTGCAAATATGGTTTTAGAAGATATTAGTTTTGATGTGCAAACATCCGAAAGGGTAGGAATAGTAGGAGGTAATGGATGTGGAAAAAGTACATTATTAAAGGTAATTATGGGCATTGAAGGGTATGAAAAAGGAACTATATCAATTAAAAAGAATTCAACCCTGGGTTACCTTGAGCAAATGCCGGTTTATCCAAATACCTTTACAGTGCTGGAGGTATTAAACACAGCATTTGAAAAAATAGATAAACTGCAAAAAGAATTAGAGTTATTAGAAAATCAATTATCAAATAGTGATGAGAATAATATGGATAAGCTTTTAAATAATTATTCTAAAGTACAAGTCGCTTATGAAAGTTTAGGTGGATATGAAAGAGAAGAAAAATTAAGCAAGGTTTGTACTGGACTTAAAATTAATTCTGAATTTAAAAATAAGTTGTTTTCAGAATTGAGTGGGGGAGAGAAAACTACAGTTATTCTTGGAAAGATATTGCTTCAAAGTCCAGATATATTATTATTAGATGAACCCTCTAATCACTTGGATTTAGATACAATGGAATGGCTGGAAGCTTATCTTAAAGAGTATAAAGGTATAGTTATAATAGTATCCCACGATAGATATTTTTTAGATAATGTAGTAACAAGGATAATTGAAATAGAGGACATGGTATCTAAAAGCTATAATGGAAACTATACAGCCTTTGTTAAAGAAAAAGAAAGACAATTGAAGCTGCAAATGGAGGCGTTTTTAGATCAGCAGAAAAAGATTAAAGCAATAGAAAATTCCATTTCACAATTGAGAGAATGGGGAAGAAATGGCGATAATGAGAAATTCTTTAAAAGAGCAGCAAGTATGCAGAAACTACTAGACAAACTTCAAAGAATAGATAAGCCTGTTTTAGAAAAGCAGAATATGAATATTAATGTTAATATGGGAACAAGATCAGGTGATAATGTTGTAATTGTAAAAGAATTAAGTAAAAGCTATGAAGAAAAAGTTCTCTTTAATAAAGCTGATTTATTAGTTAGAAATAAAGAAAGGGTGGCTTTAATGGGATCAAATGGTTGTGGAAAGTCCACCTTAATAAAGATTTTACTTGGAGAAATTGAAGCGGATAATGGAACAGCAGTCCTAGGAAGTTCAATAAAACTTGGATATTTACCACAAAATATAGCCTTTAAAGATGAAACTAAGACAATATTAGATTGTTTTATGGAGGACATAGTGATAACTGAAGGAAAGGCTAGAGAATATCTTGCTAAATATATGTTCTTTGGGGAATCAGTATTTAAAAAGGTAGGATCTCTTTCAGGAGGGGAACGAAGCAGACTTAAGCTTGCAATGCTTATGTATAGTGAAATAAATCTCTTGATTTTAGATGAACCAACAAACCATTTAGATATAGATTCTAGAGAGGAATTAGAGGAATTTTTAAAGGAATTTGAAGGTACCATTTTCTTTATCTCTCATGACAGATATTTTATAAATAATATAGCAGGAAGAGTAGTAGAATTGTCAGGAGGTTCATTAACTTCATATGCTGGTAACTATGATTATTATAAAGATAAGTCAAATGAATTAAAAAATTCTATAGTAATTAAAAAAGCTGTAGAGGGAAATAATAAAATAAGCAAAGGGCAGAAGGAAAAAACACCTAAGGCTGTAAAAACTAATAGTAATGACTTTAAAAAAATCAAATTGGAAAAGAAAATTCAAGAGCTAGAAGATAGGTTAAAGGATTTAGAAGAAAAAATTAATGAAACTTGTGATGATTATGAAAAATTAAATGGCTTATACAATGAAAAAATAGTTTTACAAGAAGAGCTTGAAAAGTTAATGGAGGAATATTTTAATTAAAGTATGATCCTATAGATATATAATTTAAAGATTTACTAAATTACATTAGTTTGGTAAATCTTTATTATATTTTTGGCTTTATTCATTAAATTCTCTAAACCCTCATTTTTAGAGAATAAGTTCTTAATTGTGCTTCGCACCTTTTTTATATGTGAAAAGTTCCTAATTGCAGGAAAGTTCAGTATTATGGCATAGCCACTCTTTCTATAGGTGCATGGCTGCTCTTTTTATAGGGCCATATTCTGAAGATATATATGGTGATATGGTTCAGAATAGATATTCTTATATTCTCATAAATACGTAAGTAACTTAATTATCATTTACATTTTTTATTATCGAATAAATCCGAATCTACTACTGTTGCAGTTTGATAAAAACACACATAGTCCTCATATTCCTCATATACTTTATATCCAGCACTTTTTAACAATTCAATTTCTTTCTTAAAGCATTCTAATGAACTATCTTCCCTAAGTATTTCTATTGATTCTCTAATTACCATATATAATTCACACCTTTCTACAAATATTATTTATTGTTTGATTTCAGTTGTCCCTTGTATACAGCAACAATTACCGCATCTAATTTTTGACTAGCCAATACGGCCTCATTAGAATCCCGTCCATATATATCAATAACTTTGTATAGATTTGCCCTGGCTTTTTCCATAGCTTGATTAATATCGGAAATAGTTTCATTATTTTTCAACTTCACTTCCTCCATTCGGTGATAATAGTGTAAAATAACTGTAGGGTACTATAGATTTATTTTAATAATAAAGCATTTATCCTACCTTCACATTCATATCATTTTTGGGTTTTATCAATCTAAAGGAATATAATATTACTTAAAATGTGATAATTTAAATGAAAGAAAAAGTTAAATAAATATCTGCCGACTACTCAAAAGGACTTTTAAGATATAAATTTAGTACATTTTTCACTTTGTTTGATTTACGTTGTATAAAGAAAGGTAACAATAAATTTTATTTTCCTGTTCAATGTATTTGATTATTTACCCTAAATGCTTATAATAAAGTTAATTATATAATTGTTTACTAAGTTTTACAAATTTGAAAAAGTTAAGCATATTATAATTGAATTTGCTTAACTTTTTCCTGTTCCTTACAGAGAGCATTTTGTTGTTTACATGCATATTAGCATGGGTGTAGTATGACTAAGTAAGATATATTGCTTTAATCTATGATAAATATCACACTGTTTCAGGGCTATCGGTGTATGTAGATTTGACTTATGCAAATGCAACATTGGTTAATGATACTTATATTGATATTACTGTTAATATAATTTTTTATAAGTTTCTGTTAGAAAAAAAGTTAACCAAATTGACAAATGTTTTATTTAACATTGTAGTATGGTGTTGGAATTTGCGACAAATTTCTTGATTTATTTTATAAACAAAAAAATGAAGTAAATTGTATTAAAATTTGCTTCATTTTTTTCATATTTTAAAGTATGTTTTGTTGCTTTTATTATTAATTAGGATCTTGTGTATTTAATTGGTATACACTATTAGGATCTTGAGTATTTAAATGATATACATTATTTGAATCTACACTTAATGTTGTGCTATTTTTAGTATTTCTAGCCTGTGTAGTTTGAGTTGAAGCAAATGCAACATTTGTTAATAACATTGATGTTGCTATGACTCCTAATATAATTTTTTTCATAAAATCACCTCCTAAAAAGTTTAATTAAGTGTAATAACCCTTCATTTAACATTATAACATAATGTTGGAATATAGCATAAAAGGTTTTTTAGATTTTTTTTATTTGTTTCATTTTTTCTTTTGATTTTCTAGTAAAATATTTGCTTTTTTCTTCATTTCGACCTCTATAATACTCTCCAATCTCCAAATATATTAAAGAATAATCTATATTTAAATTTTTTGCTTTATGTGCCATTATCATTAAATTTTCTTTATCTTCTTTTTTTATATAAATGAGCACTAAATTATAAATTACTTGTTCAATTAACTTTAAATCTTCTTTTTCATTTTTCTCACATATTTCTAATGCCTGCAAAAGATATGTTTCGACATCTTCATTTACATGTTGAAGGACTTTGGATGCAAAATAGAGGTTTTCACCCCAATATTGATTTTTGGGGTTATTTTTCAGAGAGGCTTTTATATATTTGGCTGCATCTTTATATTTTTTTTTATTAAAATATAGTTCTGAAAGATTCCTGTAAGTCATAGCTATAAAGTCGTTATCATCATATTTCATAGCAATATTAAGTGTTTCTTTATATTCTTTTTCTGCTTCATCAAACTTATAATAATCGTTTAAACAGTTAGCGTACACCATTTTAATGCTTAACAACATCTTATAATCATTAATCTGAAATTGTTTTAGTAGTTTAAAATACTTTAAAGCTGTATCATATTCACCTAGTTTTTTATATGTTAAAGCCCTGAAATGCAGTATCATTACAGAAAGTTCATCTTCCATTATTAGATTATTTAGTTTTTCTGCGTAATCTAATTGTTGTAATGCTTTAATATAATTATCAGTAAATATATTATTTCTAGATTTGTATATATAAAAGTTTATTTCGTCAAAACTTTTTTGGGAATTAATACTTATCTTTAATCCGATATCACACATTTGATCACTTTTAGAAAAACTATGTTTATAGTAGTAAAAATTAGCAGCTAATTTATACAATTCTATTTTATTACTATCTATAATATTATACTTTTCCATCAGTTCTTCAGCTTCTAGCAACTTTTGATCAAACAAGTTTATTACTTTAATTTCTTTTATTTCACTAATAATGCTATTAGCGAAAATAGAATTTGCTTGTTCATCGTCATCTATCATTAATTCTTCTGGCGTAATTAAAGAAATATCAATTCCTTTATTCTTTGCAATTTTATTTAAATTTTCAGCAATTCCAGTAGCTAAGTTAAAATTCAACTTTTTCTTATTCTTTTCGATTTGGCTAATCATATTTTTTGTACATACGCCTTGTGAAATCTCCGATTGGGTTGCTCCAAGCATTATTTGTCTTATCTTCTTTAATTTTTCACCTTGCATCATTATTTCATTATTAAACACTTAGCTCCCCCTCTCTATTTTGATGTTACAATGTCATAATGTTAATAAACCATAGTAGAGTTTATTATTATCATAAAAAAATAAATATTCTAATTATATATTACTAAATGTGGAGTAAAAAGGAAATGTGTTTTTGAGATGATTTTTAGGCGTTTTACGATAAGACTTAAAATAAATAGAATTGTATCAGATATACAGGATGTAAACTTTATAAGAACGAAAATCAGTAATATATCATAATTATATCTGTAATTAGAATTATGACTTAAAAGAACAAGCTTCGCAGTTCTTTTAAGTTGCTACGAGGCTTGTTCTATTCAATCTCTCAGGAAATGATGTATAGAATTATATTAATGAATCTTTTCTAAAGTAAGGCAGTATGCCTGTAGCATTAAAACTTTAACTTCATCCAAAGTTGGCGTTTTTCTGCCAACTTATTCATTATATTGTTTGAATTATCGAGTAATACTCCTAACGAATATTGCGATATTCTATTTTACTATTAAATTTTCGATATAGTAGTTCTTAAAGCAAGTGTATAAATTGAAAGTTGTTTATCTGTATACATCACAATTATTGTTGTTATTCCAACATAATAGAAATCTCAACTTCGCCATGTTATTTGGATACTCCCTACAACTTTCAAAAGCTTTAGCCAAATAAATCTGAGATAACTTTGAGCAAAAAAATCACATTTTGATACAATTCTTTATCTAATATGAAGAGATTAGCTAGAGTAGAATTTTTATTTTTTCCTTGCTTTTATTATTACTGTTTGATTGATTATTGAAGCTTTATGTTCAGAATAGTATTTTCCAGTAATGGGTGCAGAATCTGAGTAGTCATCCGATTCTTCTATTACTCTTTCTATTTCAAAACCTGAACTGATGAGAGCATTTATGTATGAAGAAAGCTTCCAGTTTCTGCTGGTAAGGGGTTCTCCAAATTTGGTCCACTGCCTCTCCTGTTCTTTAACATATGATTCAGCAATCAGGTATTGGCCACCGTTCTCTTTTATGCACGGCAGCATTGGATTGTCCCATGAAAAGATGAATCTGCCCTTTGTCTTAAGATATTTAGAGATAAGTCCAAATACTTTGTGCAAATCCTGCGCCCAGCCAATGCCATATATAGAATACACACAATCAAAGTGAAGAAATGGGATTCCAGGGTTAACCTCCATTGGAGATGAAAAAAGAGTTGCTTTGACTTTGTTACTCTTTAAATTGTCATTTGCAGCTTCAATTTGTTTTTCCGAAATATCAAGTCCGTATAGTTCTTTAGCACCCTTTCCTGCTAAATAGAGTAGCGACCTTCCATCTCCGCATGCAATTTCAAGAACAGATTTACCCTCTATATTATCAAACAGGTGTAACTTTTCTTCATTGGGGGCATATGGACCATACTCCGGGAGAATGGTTCCTGTCCAGCCATTTTTCTGAGCGAGATTCCATCCCTTGTTATTTTCAGTAAGATTGTTCTTCATTGCTCCCGGAATAACGTCATCCGCACTTTCTATCACACCGTTAAAAATAGTATCTATCGAAACGTGAAAATAATCTGCAATAATAGGTATCATGCTTATATCCGGGTATGTATTATTATTTTCCCATTTACTTATTGACTGACATGAAACATTAAGTTTATCGGCCAGTTCCTTCTGACTTACATTTTTCTGATTTCTAAGATTCTTTATTGTTAAACCAATATTCATTTCCCTATACTCCTTCTTGTTTATTATATGAATAGTATAGTTCAAAATTTGCTCATCACCAATACACTCGTAGGCGATGTAAGGTAACGTGTCTGTTGATTTTTCGAACATGTTATTTGGTATTGACTGTTGTTATTTTATATTTATAAAGTTTATTACATTAAATTTAATTCTTGAGTGGTGAAGGCTTTGAATAAAGTAGAAGAATATAATGAGTAAACATTTGAAAACATAAAGCTATTAATGAATATGGTCAAGAATTTTGGTATGCTAGAGAATTATCGGCAGTATTACAATATGCAAAATAGTTAAATTAAGCTCAGGAGCTGAAAGACAAATAGAAGATATTATACTTTCTAGATATTCTTGTTATTTAATAAATTATTTATAACTATCAACTCTAAAAATAATTTTATCAAAATTAATGTTTATTTTCTCTAAATGTTTGATATAATATAAATAAGAAAAGTTAGTGCTGCAAACACTAACTTTACCTAGAACGTTTTTTAGTTTAGCGCTATTAGATTAGAGATTAGATTAACAGATCAAGAACGCTTATTTGTCAGATGGGGCGTTCTTTTCTGTTGTCTTAAAACTTATTTTAAAACCTTTCATGTTAATTTCTAGGTTAAATTCACAACCTTTTGAGTTGCTTTTTAAGGCTCTGTTAATCAGTATCACTAAAGTTAATGTTACTGATAATATTAACACTCCAATTACCACAATCTAACACCACCCCCTTAGACTATTATTTCTAACAGCCCAAGGCGGATATTACGAAACTTAGGTTCTTTGAACCTTTAGTTGAGTTATGCTGTGCAAAACGTACAACCACCGTAACCCATCTTTACGGAACATAGGCTTATTATAGCATTATTAACTTGTCTATGGAATATTTTTATTTTACAGTAGTACAACCTAATACAAAAATGCTGAATTAAAAATTTAGTGCAATTTATAGTACAACTTCATGCATAATAAAAGGCTTAACCATTGCGGTTAAGCCTTTCTTGTTTATATATTGGTACTCCCAGCGGGAGCAATTATATATGTTTAAGCAAATCTTATAATATTTTATAATATCCAATAAAGTATTAATATAACTATGGTTTAGAGTATAAATGTATTTTATAAAATAACGTAGCTTTAACTTTCAAATTGGAAAATAGTCACCTTGTGGTCACCGTATTCGTATTTTATCTTAGCAATATATTTCATTAAGTGAAATCATAACATTGCTTATTAAAATACTTCAAGGTTTATATTTAAATATATTATCAAGTAATGCTGCAGTATTATCTCTCATATCATCCATAACATGAGTATAAGTATCTAAAGTTTCAGATATGCTTTTATGTCCAAGCCTTTCAGATACAACCTTAATGTTTTCACCATTAAATATTAATAAAGTAGCATGAGTATGCCTGAGGGCATGAAATGTTATTTGTTTTAAGGCCCTATAATTTCCTAAATCCTTATTAGGCTGTGATTTCATTTTATCATTTAATGAATCTTTATATTTTGAAATCTCACCAGTAAAATTCATTGATAGGTTTCTAGGGTTACACATAGAACCTTCACGGCTTAATACAACAAAATCTGTTTTAAGAGCCTCTCCTTTGATACTTTGTAAGTGATCAATTAATATTTCTGGTAAACTCATTTTTCTGTAACTTGTTGGTGTCTTCAACTTATCTGTAAATACTAATTCCTTAGTGTTTCTATCATATACAACCTGGTGTATAACATTTAAATATTTTGTTTTAAAATTAATATCACACCAACGTAGTCCACACAATTCACCAATCCTTAGCCCTGTAAATAATTCAATTAAAACTGGAGTATAAAGATAGGTGTCTTCTATTTCGCTTAGGAAAAAGTCAATTTCATCTTTGCTCCAAAATTCAACTTTAGGTTTTTCAATTTTAACTCTTTCAATATCTGTTGGTAAGTTATAGATAAGTTTATTTTTTTGTGCATATTTTAAACAGTTATTTAGTGTTTCAATAATCTTTTTAGCACTAGAAGCCTTAGCACCTTCATTAATAAGGCTATTATAAAAATCTTGAACAATTATATTAGTAATTTTATTTAGTCTGTAATGACCTAGTTTAGGGATTATATGAGTATCTATTCTTGATCTATAATTAGTTATGGTATTAGTGCTAATTGTATTTACCTTATATTCATTAAACCATTTATTTATAAAATCTTTTAAAAGTACATTGCTCTCTGTAGAGGCAACATACCCTCTATTTTTTTGTGCTAATGTTTCTGTAGCAAATTTTTCAGCATCTTTTTTAGTTTTAAATCCTTGTTTTATAACTCTTTTTCTTTTACCATTTTCATAACCTAAAGGAATATCTACCTTCCAGTTATATTTTGATAATTGCTTATAACTTGCCATTGATTCTCCTCCTAAACATAATGGAGTATTTCATAAATGCTGATGGGAATTATTCATTTTCCATCTCAAAATCACAATATATTTTTGCTCTTTCTGCAAATGGAATATGGTTAATCATATCAACCATAGAAACTATATTATTAGCAGTAGCTTCTAAAATAAGTTCAGTTTCTTTATCAAGTAAAGTATAATTGTCAATCTTATCCTCATGTATTGCATAAGATAAAATATCCCGTACAGCTTGTAGTGCTCTTTGTTTAGTATCTATTATTTCAATGTTGCCTGTAGAGGCATCAGATACTAGAGCATTATGCTTCCCCATTAATTCATGCACATCTATTTTAAAAGCTTTTGCAATATTTTCAACTTTATCATAAGACGGCTTAGATCCCTTTTCTATTCCCCATATTGTAGTTTTAGGAACACTGCTTTTTAATGCTAAATCATCTAAAGACCAGCCTTTTTCAGTTCGTAATTTTTTTATTCTTTCACCTAAATCATTCATAATTAAAACCTCCTAATAATATTATTATAGTTCAATATTCGGAAAAGTAAACAAAAAAATAAATAAAGTGATAAACAGAGAAAAACATAGGATATTAAAGAAAAATAAACATAATTTTGTTAAAAACAACAAATTCGGCATATTGAACGCTTTTGTTTTGCATTCAGAATAAAGTACAATAAATTTGAAAGGAGGGGTTTTGTGAAAAATAAATTAAACTCTTTAATACAAGAAAAAAACGTTTCTATTGAGGAAATATCAAAAGAAACAGGAATAGGTAGAACTACTTTATACCAAACTATAAACGGGAAAAATATTCCGAATGTAGAATATGCTCTTAAATTATCAAAATATTTTTGCGTTCCGTTAGAAGAATTGTTTTATTTAGATGAAGATAAATAAAAAATATTTTTATTAGATCTATTTTTATATAAAAATCCAGTTAAGCTATGGATGAATTAAGAAAATATGCATATCTAAAAATATCACATCTAGAATAGGTGCAATGCTTATATAAAATATGTGGAGGTAAGTAGATGGAACAAAAAGAGAAATATGTTTATAGAGTATCAGAATTTGCTCAAATAATTGGAAAGCCAGAAGCAACTGTAAGATTAGAGATAAACAAAGGAAATATTGATGCTAGAAAAAGTGGAACTACATGGCTAATTCCTAGAAAGGAAGTTGATAAATATTTAGGAATTACCACAACTGATGAAAGCCTAAAGAAGGACTTAGAAATAGCAGAACTCAGGGGCAAAGTAAGGTCATTAGAAACACAAATACAAGCGTTCAAAAGTGTGGCCAGTAGTTTAAATCATATCATTGAAATGTAGAGGTGAGTAAATATGAGTTTAAAGTTAATTGATCAATATATTGTTATCTGTAAGGAATTCAATAAGCAGCCATCATTTAAAGGAATGATGTTTTTTAAAAAAGCGTTTAGTTAGCAGGTGATATAGTGCCAATATATAGAGCGGAACATAAACAAAATTTCACAATGATTTTAAATAATGTACTAAATGATCAAAAATTAAGTTATGGAGCAAGAGGACTTATGTCACATGTATTAACTCATTATGACAATTGGGTTTTTACTGGTGAAGATTATTTCATAACTAAAGTAGATAAAAAAGCAAAGATACGAGGATATATAAAAGAATTAATAACTAATGGTTATCTAAAAAGAACTCGAGAAATTGATTCTAAAGGTAGATTAGGAAATTCAATTTATATATTCTATGAAATGCCTAATTGTGATTATCCTAATTTGGAAAATCGCAAAATGGAGGAAGTTAACCCTAATTTAGAAAAACCTAATTTGGAAAAACAAAAACAGGGTGAATGTATTGAAGTAAAAGTAGTTAATCCTAATTCCGAAAAATCAAATTTGGATTACCCTAATTTGGATTATCCTAATTTGGAAAATCGCAAGCTTAATAATACTAATATAAATAATATTAATATATATAGTTCAAGTGACTATGAAGAAGTATGGAAACTATATCCTAATAAAAAAGGTAAAGTAGTAGCATTTAGGAAAATTCCAAAGTTATTAAATCAATATAGTAAAGAAGAATTAATGAGATGTATTAAACGATATTCATATGAAGTTAAAGATAGAGATAAACAATATATTCTTAATGGCTCTACATTCTTTAATGGAAGATATGAAGATTATTTGGATAATAACTATCAGGATGCCCAACAAAATGAACTAATTAATGAAAATACAACAACTAATTTTGATGAAGAGTAGGAGGATTCCAATGGAGGATGCAGAGATTTCAGAAAGAGTAATTAATAGTGAGTTATATTTGCTAGGGACAATTCTTGGAGAGAATAAATACATTTTAGAAGCTATCAATATTCTTAAAGAAGATGATTTTTACAGGACAAGCCATAGAGTTATTTTTAAAACAATGATAACACTTTATAAAAAAGATATAAGTTTTGACATACAAATATTAATTAATAACTTAATGGAACATATTCAAAATAAAGTGATTACAATAACAGAAATAACCCAAATAGCAGAACATACTGCATACGCTACATTTGAAAGTCATTTAAATGTGATTCTGGAATGTAGCAAGCAAAGAAAGTTGAATAAAATATGTAGTGAAATTGCTAAAAGTAGAGATAGTGTTGAGATGAAGGTCTCAAAGTTACAAGATGCTTTGATGGAAATAAATTCTTTGGATTCAAAGGATAACTATTATAGTATTTCTGATGTTTTAGAGAATGCAATTAAGAAGATAGAAAAGGCCAGTAAGTCTAAAGATGGGATAACCGGTATATCAACAGGAATTCAAATTTTAGATGCTGCAATTAACGGTTTGGAAAAGCAATCTATGATTGTATTTGGTGCTAGACCATCTATGGGTAAGACTGCATTTTCAATAGAAGTTATAAGAAATATCAAATGCAATGTTTTATATATTCAATTAGATATGACACTGGAGGGAATGGCTCAAAGAATGCTAGCTACAGATACAGGAATTAGCAACAATAGAGTTGGAAAAGGGCGATTAGATGAAAAACAGTGGGAAAATTTATTAAACTCAACAGCTGAAATATCACAAAAGAAAAATCTATTTTTCTATTCTCCTGGAATTGCAACTATATCTAAAATAATGTTAAAAGCTAAAGAAATAAAAGTTAAGCATGGTTTAGATTGTATTGTTATAGATCATATTGGGAAAATAACCCCCGAAACCAAAGGGTCGAAGTATGAACAGATGAGTACAATTTCAAGTAGTTTGAAAAATATGGCTAGAAAATTAGATATTTGCTTGATTGCCTTATGTCAGCTTAGCAGGGCTGTAGAACAAAGACAGGATAAACATCCAATGATGTCAGATCTAAGAGATACTGGAACAATAGAAGAAGATGCCGATATTATTGGATTCCTATATAGAGATGGATATTATAAGGACAAGACGAAAAAGAATGATATATTAGAAGTTTCTTTTGAAAAAAATAGAAATGGACAAACTGGAAAAATAGAATTTGAATATAACTTGGTAACTCAAGAATTAATTCAACAGTTATAGAGGTGAATATGATAGTTAAATTTTCAGTATTAGAAGCTTATATTATTGGGTCATTGGAAAGAGAAATAAATCCAACATGGGAAGGATTGTATATCTACAATAAAGCATTAATAACTGTAGCACTAAAAAATAAAAAAAGTGATGAATAAATTATATATCCATCACAAAGAGTTACTGTTATAACCCTTGAACTCGCAATTTAAGAGTATAACGGTAACTCTAAAAAGTCAAGAAAATTAAGGGAGGCTTTTGTTATGAATAATATTGAAGAATTAAAAGAGCAGTTAAAACAAGGCATATTTTATTATTATAAATCCAACCTGATGGTAAATGCCAAAGTATACAATATTGTAAGTTATGATGATGGCGAACTAGAAATATTTTTTACTGGCGGGATAGTTGGTGTATATAAAGATAAATTAACCAAGGTAAAAAGACCAGCAAATATATTAGGATCTTTTAAGTGGTGTTATTCATTAAAGAATGAAGATGATGCTGTTACAGGCTATATTGGGTTAAAAGATGATGAAGAAAGTACACTAAAACTAGATAAATGCAATAATACAATTAGTGCATTGTGTAAGGATTTAGAAAGAATAAAAGACTTGTGTAATAAAAATATTAATGAATTAAATGGGAGGTATAACAATTGATTAGATTATTTGATGCTAAGGAAACAAATTTTGAACATAATAAATGGGTTTTATCTGATGCGAAAGTTGAAATAGTAGAAAGTGTTGATAGTATTTTTGATATGGAATTAGAATACCCACTAAATGATAGGAAAAATTTAAGTCAATATTTAGTTAAGGGTAACATAATAAAATCAAATATTTATGAATGGGATCCAAGAGGTGACCAACTTTTTGAAATAAGAACAGTTAATTATTCAATCAAGAAGGGTGAAAAAATAGTAAAAGTCTATGCACAAGCCATAGGAAGGGCTAAATTAAGTAAAAACTTTATTATGGGGTGCAGAGTTCCAGCTGGAAGCACAAGAAAACAGGCTATTCAAAAAATACTTGATTCATGTATAGAGCCTCATGGATTTCATGCGGGTAATTTAGATACAAACACCAATACAAATATTAATCTAGGTTTAGAAGAGGAAACAGGAGCGGTTATTAACTATTTAGATACAGATTACATGTCACCGCTAAAGGCTTTTCTAGGTGATAAACAAAGCGTTCAATCTGCATATGGTGGAGAGATTGTATACAACAACTTTGAAATTAACATGGTAGATGAAAGAGGGGCGGACCACAACTTTATAATAAAAAGTGGTAAAAACCTTCAAGAATTGCAACAGGAAATAAGCGATATGGATAATGATAACTTTGCTACCGCTTTGATAATGAAGTCTAGTGACGGTATTTATCTTCCTAACAATGAAGTGATCTATTCACCAAATGCAGCAACCTTAGGCAATTATTATAAAGTAATAGTTTGTGATGATGTAACTGCGGTTGATGGTTCTGCGGAAGCAATTGACATAGTATATGCACAACTTAGAGAAAGAGCCGCTAAAAAGTTTGCTGATGGAATAGACAAGCTTCCAATCAATAATATAGTTAATTTTATTCAATTAACAAACACAGAAGAATATAAAAAATATAGTGGTTTGTTTACTGAAAAATGCGAGATAGGAAACAATGTAACCATAGAATATGAAAAAGCTAATATCACAGCTATGGGAAGAGTTGTGCAGATTAAATTTAATCCAAACCTAAACAATGAAAGGGGCAAAATTATAGAGGTCACAATCGGAGATAGAAAAAAGAAATCTATGCTTGATGCAATAACAGATTCAGAGGTGGCAGCTATTGAATTAAATAACAAGCACAATGACAATAAGAAGAAAATCAAGCAAGTTAAAAAGTATACTGATGATACAAAGCAAGGTTTAATTAAATATATTGGAGAAACTGCAACAGGGATTTTATTAGAAGTAAAAAAGGCTGATGATTCAATGGGTGCAAGAATTGAATTAACAGAAAAAGAGATATTAAGCACAGTTAAAAAGGACGAGTTTGGATCTATGATAAAGCAACATTTTAATGAAATATTGATGGCGGTATTTGATGGAACTAATCATACAGTTACACTTAATGGTGATGGCTTAAGCGTGGGGAATGGTGCTTTTACTGTTAGGGATAATAACGGAAATATAGTTTTTAGAGTTAATTTAGACAATGTAACAGGGGTAAGAGATTTGAGTTTAAGTAATGAAGCGTATGTCAAAGGAAGTGCCTTTTATCGTTCTCTCATGGGTATGGAAGAGGTGTGGCTGCAAAAATTAGGCGTAGGTCAATTGGCAATAGATGAAAAAGACTTTTATATTACTCATAATGATCAAGGCGGCTACGATTTAGAAAACTATGTAAACACACTATGCTATAAGATGTTAGAAAGCCAAGGATTAATATAAACTATTGGAGGGTTTGAGAATGGAAGAATTTAAAAAAATGGAGATTGAATTAGCAAAAAAAATACTTGATATAAAAAAAGATAAGGGAGATTTAATAGAGGAATGGGAAAATTCATTAAATAATATTGAATTAATTATTAAGAAGAAAGGTGGGGCTATTCAATGAAACAACAAATAATAGAACTGGTTAATAGCATTGAGAGTCCTAAAATATTAAGATTAATATATGCTTATGTAAAAGCAGCAAAAAAGAAAGATTAATCAATGTAGAGGCATTTAATTTGTTAAAAGAGATTGAAAGGAATAAAAGCTATGAATAAAGAAGCAAAATTATTATTTAAGAGACTTAAGGCAGAAGTGAAAGAAGTATTAAAAAGCTTTGATGAAGTTATAAATGCAAAATTAGGAGATACAGTTACTATTACTACAGGAAAAGAAGTAATTACAAGAAAAGCAACATTACAGGATACAATAGACCTTTATCAAAATGAATGGAGTAATACAGTTGGGTTGTTAGATGAAATTGGCATTGATCTTGAAGAAAATGATAATGTGAGACCAATTAGCACAAAAGTTAACCACAAAGCAATATATAAGGAATTACAAGAATATGCGGTTAGAGCATCTAGTAATGGTGGTATTTCATTCTTAGAATATAAGAATATACAAATACCATATAAAAAAATATATATGGAAGATGATGTGACAGGAGGATCAATGTTAACAATTTATATAGCAAGCGGTACTGATGAAAGTCCAGTGGCATTTATGTTATTAGACAAGGATGCTGAATATAAGATAATAGACAAAATAGGTGAAGGCGAACATCCAGTATTAACTGAAAAATAGAAAAGTAAAGAGGTTACGTACTTATTAGTCCGTGGCCTCAAATGAATTAAAAGGAAAAGTGGTATATGAGATTATATAGAATAAATATTATCAGTAAAAAAGTTAGAAAAATATGATTTTTAACTATATATATTAAGAAATGTTATTTTTTTATGTTGAACGTACGTTTGCTAAAATGTTAAAATATAAGTGAAGAGGAAAATTAAAATAAAAAATAAATAATATGTAAAATAAATATATTAGTAAGAAAGAGAGGTGATGCAGTATGAGGGAAGCTAGAGAAGTGACCAAAGAAGAAAGATTAAAAGCCCAAAGAGCCTATCTCAAAAAATATAGACAGGCAAATCCTGAAAAATTCAAAAAGTATCGTGAAGGTTATTGGAGTAAAAAGTTTTTAGCTGAGGTAGAAGCTGTTAAGGCTAAAGATATTAAGGGAGAAAAAATAGTAATTTATTATTAAACTACTAAAAGGGGTATTGAGAAAGGGGGGAATAAAAACAGGAGGTCAATAAATATGGCAACAGTATTAACAGACGAAGGAAGAGCAGCAAGGAGAGCGTATAAAAGGGAATGGGATAGTAAACACAAGGAACATAATAAAATATACCAGGCTAAATATTGGAACGCAAAAGTCGAAGAATTAAAGGCTGCGGAAAATAAACGAAAAAAATAGGAATAGGTGTAATTAATGAATATTAGTGAAGTGTACTTAAGTTTTAATGGAATAAATGCATTATATGAAGGGGTTTTAAACAATTTAAAGCAGAGTCCAGAGAACTTAAATTACATCTACAAAACTTTGCAAATGAAATTAAAGGACAGTTCTATTTTATCCATTACAACCTAGAAAAAGAGGATTTAAAAACATTTGTAAGCTTAAATGAGCCTTTCATGATACAAGATGGAATTAATTTTTATCCTTATGGAAGATAACATTACATAAACGAAAATATCGCTATTGTAATTTAATATATATACATATAGCATTGAGAGATCAATCAACCCAAAATTGGGGTCGTTAGATTTCTTTATGTTTATAGGTTGCAAGTGTACTTTTGAGTACGTTTGTAAATAAAAATTGAAAGGTATTTCATCTGATGAAGTACCTTTTTATTATATTCAAAGGTGGTAGTATACAGAGCCTAAACTACTACAAAATACTACAATTAAAACATATATAGACCAAAGTAATCACCTTAAAATTAAGGGGAGTATCTAAAACCCTAGAAAATCCTAGAATTAAAACATATTTAGATACTAGTCAAAAGTAGTCATTAAAACTTATTTAGAGATAAGCTACAAGAACCTTACTAAACCTTACATAAAATCATATATAGATCAAAACTCAAAATTGAGCAGCGATAAGAACCTACAAAAACCTACAATTAAGGCTTATATAGATAAACAAACTAAGCCCCAGGAAGAAGCAAGAAAAAAGAAAGCAGAATAAGTATTGATATATTTAACCGCAGTAATGAGAGGTGAATCGCTAGATCAATTGTTAAGAACTATTAGAGGTTATATAGAGGTTTTAGACCAAAACCCAAATTTGGGGACTGCTATCAATAGAAAAATTAAAATCAAAAATTAAAACTTTAACCAATACCTAATATTAATTTAAATATTAATTTAAAAATTAGTATTAAATATTAGTTTTAAAAGGAACGTTTAATGGTAACGCTGAAAGGTAACGTTCCAAAAAAATACGGAACGTTTTAACGAACGTTTTAGCGAACGTTTTTTAAATTTTGTGTGCAAAAAAGGTGTGCAAAACGTTGCATACAAAATGTTGCAAAAGGTGTGCGTTTATCGGAGTACTTTATTGGAGTACTCAATGTTGTACTCTATTGTTGTACTCGATGTTGTACGCTTGTAAATGATAGTGTTAGAGTGTGGGAAAACGTGGGAGTTTTAAAGTAGTTACACCCTAGTAAAACCTAGTATGAAGTATGGAAAATGAGGGAACAAAAGCCTTAGAAAACCTAAGATAAAAGTATGGGACAATATGGGAGTTTAGGGAAGTGATATACTTAAAAATACTAAAATAAAGGTATGGTATTTTAAGGTATAATATGCTTAAAAATACTAAGATTTGCTAAGGTAAAAGTGTGGTATTTTGTGGTATATTGCTCCAATAAAATGTTAGGAAATGTTAGTATAAAATTAGCTGTCTGCAATTTTGCAGAGGCCTTTAAGAACCTAGTATTAAGTATGGCATTTTAAGGCATAATATGCTCAGATTTGCTCAGATAAAATGTTAAGAAATGTTAAGATATTTATATGAATATTAATTCTAGAAAATCAATCAATTATTTTAAAAGAATTATAGTTGTGATGCTTCAAGGAATTATCAGTTTAATGTTTAAGCACGACTTAGTTTTATGTATTTAGATATAAAGTATATGGTATAAAATTACAATCATTTAATATAACACTTGTCAAAACTAGATATTAAATAATATATAGATAATTTATTACTAAAATAATATTAAAAGCATTACGAATATTACTTAAATAGATACAGATAAATTTAAATGTTAGTTAAAAACAATAACGAAGTCTTCTGCATTGCTTAAAACATAAGAAGTTAACATGATTTAAAAAAACTACTAATCAAGTTTAATATGTGTTAATTAGCAATTACGGTATTTTATTAAATTACCTTTGTAAAATAGTTAATTTCCTGTATCAAATAAAATTAGTTCGCAAAATATAATTTCACTATTTCAAAAGGTACTCATAAATTTTAAGGTGACTCTTATATATAATTTTCAAAAGTAAAAGCAAAGATGAAACCCTTGGCTTAAATTAGTTACTCTTTGCTTTTTAATAGTATTTTACTTCTTTAAACTTGGTAAAATCCAAACATTACTAGCCAAATCATCTATTTGTTGACCAAATACTTTTTTATCCTTAATTTTTTGAATCAAATCTTTATTTAAAGTATAAGAAATAACTTTACTTTCAGAACCATCTGTCATATCTGCGACCGCCCAATAGTTTATTTCATCATACTTATCTGCTCCTTGACTTGTTATTAAATCTTCAACATTGAATCCATTTTGATCTATAGTAAGTTTATTAGTCGCAGAAGGTTTTATTTTAAATTTTATAGTTAATTTATTATTTAATTTATTAGCTTCTAAAATTTTGCCAAATTTAGCTGTGTAGTTTGATGTAACAGCCTTAGGAATATTGTCCTCATTTGAAACTGCTTGCATTTCATCTGATTTTTTATTATCTATTTCCGATTCTTTATTAGTTTTCAATTTAGCAATAGCTTCATTCATACTATTTTCTACAAAATCTTTTTTGTCCTTATATTTACTCTGAAAATCAGAATCTTGTTCTTCCCATGTTTTTAACAATTCAGATATTGTAGTTCTTTCCTGCGGAGTCATATCTTCATAAGTTTTACCGCTTTCTAATAATTGTACATAATCATCTAATTTCTTTTGTTCAACCTCGTTCTTTGATTGTTCATTTATATTTGATTTTTCTTCTATCTTTTTATCTTCACTTCTTACAGTAATGGAGCTTTCTGTATTGTTTTTATTAATTGGTTTGTAAACTGCTGAATATACTACAAATGATCCTATAAACACAACTATGCATAATAACCATATTGTTAAAATTTGTTTTAAACTAAGTCTAAAATTTTTTTTGAACAACTTAATAATTAATAATGCAAAACATACAAATCCCCCGAGCATACTTAGAATTATTAATAGCGATGATAGTAAAACCATTATTATCCCCCCAAGAATTATTTTAATACAATTGTATAATATATGGAATAATTGTCAAATAAAAAAATATTTTACTGTTATAAGCATTTTACTTTGTAATAAGGAACTGCTTTTCAAATTTAATTATTATAAATCAACATTTAAAAATTTAGTGTTTTATGTTCACTATTAAAATATATTCCCACTTTAAAATAAATATAGGAATGAGGACATTTAAAGAAAAGAGAAAGTAAAAGAAAGCATTTGATAGACTTCTAAGTGACTTATATAAGCTTTATAATGTATTTGTTTAACAACAAATCGTAACTCTTTTGCAATTTAATAAATAAACTAACCATAAACTAGTTGCAATTAGTTGCGTTAATTCATATTTAGAGAAGTGCAAAAAAATTAGATGGATTTAATTTGAAAATTATGATTATATAGAGGTAATAATTTTAAATACACATAAGGAGGATTATATGAAAGATTTTTTAATAAAGTATAAAGGTATTTCATTATATGAAGAAGATTTGTTTATAGTTAAGGCAAGTTCTGTTAAAGATGCTGTAAGTAAATTTCGTGACTACATGATAAAGGATATAGGTATGTTTGAATTATTTCAAGATTTCTTGCCTAGTATAGTTGAAGGAGAATACTTTGAAGCAATAAATAATGAGTGTGATGAAGAATTCGACTTGGACCAAGCTATAGAAAGATATATAAGAAGTAAAAAGGGGTTCAATGATAAGAGGAGATTTAAAAACCTTGATTTAGATAAGTTTATTGTAGAATGCTTTAATATATTATCTGATCCAAGTATTTATTATAGAGTTAGCAATGAAACAAAAGAAGCTATATTTGGGTGGATATATGAAGAAGTTGGGGCATTAAATTTAAACAAGATTAGAGTATTAGAGTAATAACAGTTAACGTATAGTATATCTTATAATTAAAGTGTAAAGAAAAACAATTCTTTTTGCTTACAAAATAATTATAATTAAAACACCTCTTCCAATGGGCTTAAAACCGTTAATAAAATGGTTGATTTAATTTACAATGTTTTATTTTACAAATAAGCCAAAACGATATATAATAAGTGTAAACAAAAACGTATAAAAAGAATAAAGTTTACAAATAAAGGGGTATTTAAAATGGATAATGTATATGGGTATTGTAGATGTAGCACAAATGAAACTAAACAGGATATAACAAGACAGGAGAGAGAATTAAAGGCGTTAGGTGTGACAGAGAGTAAATATATCTATAAAGAGTATGAGAGCGGTACAAAGGTCAATAGAGTTGAATTACAAAGGCTATTAAATACAGTGCAAGAAGGTGACACAATAGCAGCAACAGAAGTATCAAGAATTACAAGAAGCACGAAGCAGCTATGCGAAATTATAGAGTTCGCCAAAGATAAGCATATTAAATTAATACTAGGAAATTTTATTGTAGATTGTACAAAGGAACTTGATCCAATGACAGAAGGTATGCTTAAAATGATGGGGGTATTCTCAGAACTTGAAAGAAATATGATTTCTCAAAGAGTTAAAAGCGGTGTGGCAAATGCAAGGGCTAAAGGAAAGATTGTTGGCAGACCAGCTTTGGACATTAACAAAGTGCCTCAAAAGGTAAAAGACATGTATGAGTTACTTAAGGATGGATCAATAAACAAAACAGATTATGCAAAGATGTGTGATATAAGTAGACCAACTTTAGATAAATATTTAAAAGTTATTTTAGAAGGATGATATATAGTTAATAAAGCTAAAGATGTATTTGTATTGCCTAGTTTAAAGAATTAGAATTAGTAATACATAATTAATAATAAAGCTAGTAATTTAATTCTAGCTTTATTTCTATGTTGAAAATTTAAAAGAAAAATAGTTAATTGTGAGGATAAGAAAATGGAGAAAAAAGTAGTAAAAGTAAAATGTGTAGATACTGTAAATGGGCATTATCATTTAACAGAAGGGAAAAAGTATAAGTTGGAAGATTTTGATAGAAGAGGGTACAAGGTTTTTAATGATGATGGTATAAAGAAACCTTATCACAAATCATTATTTGAAAAACTAGAATATACAGCTGAGGAAATGTTTGCTACACCTGCTGGAACGGAATTTAACATTAAGTATTCAGATGGTAATATTAGCAGTGAAAAAGTAAAAACAACTTTGGATGGATGTATAATTTGGGAAAATGGTAACCCAGTTGAATTTAGCAAAAAACTTGTTAAGACAATATTCATTAAGGTAGATGAAATAAAGCCAGTAAGTTTTATGGAGGTAATTAATTCAGATGAGAAATGTAGAGTTGAGCATTCAAAAGTTGATGAAATATTAACTAATAAAGAGATTAGCTTTGATGATAATATTATTGCTGAAAATTTTGCTAAAATGAAAAAAAATGAATACATAGATTTAGATAATATTATGCTAGTATTATCAAGATATATAGGTGATAAATACTTAAGACAAGTTATTAAAGAAGGAAAATGGTATTTAGAAGAATAGGTATTTAATGTGAACAACACAATATACTAGTGGGAGTTTTTAGAGATGCTACAAAAGCAATTCAAAAAACGCTTTCCTTATAGGTAAGCACCTCAAGTCTGCTCGAGCATTTCTCACCTCTTTTTGTATGAATCGCAGTAAATTGGAACTTAAGTCTATAAAATGGCGAATTATACTCTAATATGCTCAACGATGCTCTTAAATCAGAATTTAAACGTTAAAAAATCAGAATAAAATATGAATTAATAAAAGCAATTTCTGAAACGCTTTCTTATATAATACTGGCCCGGTATATAAGCAATAAATTAAAAAAAAGTTTTTATTAAAGTGTAAAAAACACTATTATTATTTGAAATTAATTTCAGAGTGCCTATAATATAGGAAGTTAGTTTTATTTATTAAAAGCAGGAATTTTATTTATAACCTAATAAAATAATAGGAGGCCTGCTTATGGCAAAAATTAATATTTCAGAAGAGATGAAGCACTTGGAGAATTTATGTGAACAGAGTTGCTCCAGCATAATAATTTTTACATTCAAATATAATTGTGTAAAGTTCAAATGTGTGTACATGTATAAAACTAATTCAATACTTTTAGCAGCGGAAGATTATAATGTAGGGTTTAATGTTAAGATGACAGTTAAATGTAAATTTGATAATTATCTTTCTAATGCAAATTACAACCTTTTAAAAGTTATATACAATAATTGTGATTTCAAAACAAAGATACTATGCAATAATATGTTAGAAGCAATAAGGAAATTAAAACTAAAAGATGTTAAGAATATTCCAGATAGTTATTTTAAAAGAAATGGGAATGAACTCGAAGAAAATGAAAAACCTTATTTCAAGTGCTGGGCAAGAAATAAAGTTAGAGATGTAAGAGATGAAAACTTAGAAAAAACTAGAGCAAATTTTGGGGATGAAGTCTATGAAATATGCAGACGATGTAATATTAGTTCTAGATGGAAGTCTAAACCAAGGCATAAAGATTAAAATAATAAGTTTTTGAAGATTTTAAGGTGTTGAAATTAATTCAATACCTTATATTTTTTTACATTTTAAAGGTATTTTGAGAAATATGTAGAAATTGTTAATTAATTGATAGAATTAAGGGGGGAATAATTAATGACATCATTTTTATTTTTAGTGAGTTTAATTTGTCTTATTATAGGGATTGTTAAGCCTCAAAAAATCATATTTTGGAAACATGAGAAATATAGAACTAGAAAAAATGTCCTTAAGTATTTTGGATCAGCAACAATTATACTATTTATATTAGTAGGAATATTTAATCAGAACAATTCTTCGAAGCCTACTGTAGCGGTAGCAGATAATAAGACTCAGACTGTTACTCATGCAGAGGTACAAGAGAAAAATGACTCAACTGAACCAACAAAAGAAGTAAAAAAATCGGGCTGGGTACAGGAGAAGGAAAATTGGTATTATTATGATAATGGAACTCCTAAGACGGGATGGTTACAAGACAATAATAAGTATTATTACTTGAATTCATTGGGTGCAATGCAAAAGGGATGGGTTAAGGAGGGTGGTAAAGATTATTATCTTGATAACTCAGGAGTAATGCAAATTGGATGGAAACAAAGTAATGGAAATTGGTACTACCTAAATACTGATGGAGCCATGGTCACTAATACAACGGTAGATGGATGTTATTTGTCGTCTAATGGAGCGATGCAAGAAAAGAGTTCAGG
Source organism: Clostridium sp. C2-6-12 (assembly GCF_009928485.1). Taxonomy (GTDB): domain Bacteria; phylum Bacillota; class Clostridia; order Clostridiales; family Clostridiaceae; genus Clostridium. Next base: position 40,332 of record NZ_JAABNP010000011.1, read on the forward strand.
TAATTTAAGCACAAATACTAATTCGAATGTTAAGTCTAATACAAATATTAATTCTGGAAGTAAGCAATATATAGATTCAAATGGTAATGGACTTATAAAAGGAAGTGTAAATCATATATATCATATACCAGGAAGTACATATTACAGTAGAACTAAAAACGTTGTAAGATGGTTTAAAACTGTTGAGGAAGCACAAGCAGCTGGATATAGGGCGCCAGAAAAATAGAAAATCTTAATAATTAATATTGTGTGTTTTTAATATACGAGAGTAGAGTTAATATTTTTTATTATCAAATTTTTATTAATTTATATAAAGGGGATGTAGAGCGCATGAATGTTTTAGAATATATGAATGATGAGAAATTTAGAATATATAAAAAGAAACTTCGATTTAAAAATAGTAGTAGTTATCAAACCTATTATTTGATAGTCAATGACCTAAGGATAATAGACGTACTATGGGAAAAAGAAGTAGGTAAGATTCCAGACGGAAATCTTTCTTGTGATAATACAGAATTAATAGTGTATAAAGTAGTTGAAAAAATTAATAATAGATATTTCAGTTTTCGTAATAAAGATAGAATTGAATATATTATTAATCAAGAAATTGAGTGTAATAGAGAATGCGGAATGTTTTTTTGTAAGACTATTGAACAAGCTAGAAATGAAAATTTTAGTGATAGAACCGAGGTATGTGAACTTAAAGCAAAAGTGAAAATAAATGATTTAATTGGTGGGGATTTAAGGTGTTTGCAGTTTAAGCGATGTATACCAACAGAAATAATTGATCAAGATGATTAAATTATTTGGCAATATTATAATTTTTAGAAGAGGTACATATAATAATGAATTATAAAGGTTGGATAATGAATATTTATGACAGATATAAATTAAAATATAAGGAAAGATATACGGATGATGATAAGAATAGTTTTAAAAACTTTAATAAGATTAACGATCTTAATGCAATTGGAAAAATATTGATGATTTTGTACTTTGCTTTTGTAATTGTTGGAGGAATATCTTATTTTGTTGGATTATATTTAAATAGTCCAGTTGTATCTGCAATTGGTTTAATAGCCGAAGTCGTACCGCCAATGCTACTAATATATAATACTAAATTTGAGCAAGATGAGTATAAGAAATGCGTACGTGTATTAAGAGAGGTATTAGAAGAAGAGAATATTAAGACAATACCTGTAATAAAGAGATTAATTAAAGATACAGCTGGAGTGCTATATAGAATAAAAGATGGAGAAGTTAATAACTATATAAAATTATTAACTTTTATAAGTGCTTCTGGGTTAATGTTTGGTGTAAGCAATTATTTAAACAAGATAGAGATAAAAAATAACAACGCAATTATTATAATAGAAATACTCATAATAATTGCTATTATCGGAGGGATAATATATATACTAAGGATGGTAAATCCGGGAAGTAAATATGCAAAGCAAAAAGAATTACATGAAATCTTAAAAATTCTATTGATATATGAAGAGGGAAAGAAAAAGTAAAAGAAAATATATCCTTATATTTCTATTATATCTAAATTATAGTTTTTTTATGTATTTTCAAATTTTGGCTATTATCAAAAACAGATATAAAGAATATATCAGATTATATTTATTCAACATCTTGGAAATAATTATAATAAAAAATTGGAGGTGTTAATATGAAATGGGATGTGTTTATATCACATGCATCAGAAGATAAAGAAAAGTTTGTGATACCGCTAGTGGAAAGATTAAAAAATTTTGGTGTGGAAGTATGGTTTGATAAATTTACATTAAAAATCGGAGATAGCTTATCAAAAAGTATAAACGAAGGTTTAAAGGAATCAAGTTATGGTGTAATTATTATAAGTAAAGCGTTTATGGGAAAAAATTATACTGAATTTGAATTGACATCATTGCTAAATAAAGAAATTGGGAGTAGAAAAATTATTTTGCCAATATGGTATAATGTTAATGAAGAAGAGGTTAAGAAGTACAATTATTATTTGGCTGATAAAATGGCATTGGATAGTAGGAAAATGAGTTTGGATGAAATTACAGAGTCAATAATAGAGGTTATTAGACCAGATATACATGCAATGCTAAATCGATTATATATGACTAAAAGATTGTATAAGGATAGTTTTATAGGAAATGTAAACCCTAGTGAAATATATAAGGTTATGATGGAAAAAATGAAAAATAAGAAAAAACGATACGATAAGTTATCATTAGATACAATGATTATTTTGAGACTAATTCATCAAGTATATAAAGAAGTTGATAATACATCATATGAAGAATTAGTAGATATATATAAATATAATATGAATCCTCAAAGAGAAGCTCTAATTGAAATTAAAAATGCAACAATATATTTAGAAAGTATATTAGGGAAAAACTATAATAATACAAAAAAAGAATGTATATATAGAATTATAAATATGTTTTCAATGTATGATAATGTTTATTATGAAGATGTACCATTAAATCTGATTAGTGTCAAAGAATTTAATAATATAAAACAATTATACGAGAAATTTGAGCCAGATACTAGTAAATTAGATAGTACATTATTAATTATAGCAGACGAAGAAATTCATGAAGAAAAAGAAGATGATAATAAGAATAATGAAGATAACGATGAATAGGAAAAACAATAAATATTTATGTGAGAAAGATGTATTAATATTTTAAATGATTTTGTGGTATGAGAGTTACTTTCTTGTATCTTTTATTTTGTGGAAAATATACCCAAGATGTAGTAATATGTAAATATAACCAAATAAAAGAACTCATACGACTACCAATCAATAATGAGTTCTTAGTTATAATAGAAATCAATTAACATACATCTATTATATGATAAATTGAATTATGTTTTAATAAGGGGGAAATATGGGATATTTTTTTGACACAAAAACATTTATTGAAGGAAATAAAAAACTTAGACAGCCACAAATAGAGGCCTATATAAAGATAAGGGATTATATGAATATTAATGCTAATGGTGAAGCGTTAGTGGTTCTTCCGACTGGTACTGGAAAAAGTGGACTTATTTCTATAGCACCATTTGAAGTTTCAAAAGGACGAGTATTAATTATTACACCAGGAATAGTTACAAAGGATAGTGTAGTTAAAAGTTTACATCCGATGGAAGAAAATTTTTGGGTTAATTATGATGTGATATTTGATCCAGAAGATATGCCGATAGTAGAAGAATATTCAAGTGATATGCTAGATAGTAGTCTAAGAAAATGTAATTTTGTTATTACTAATATACATAAATTATACTCTGAAAATAAGAAATCACTTATAAATAGGGTTTCACCAGATTTTTTTGATATGATTATAGTAGATGAAGCACATCATGCCCCTGCAAAAACATGGGTAGAAGTATTATCATATTTTAAAGATGCGAAGAAATTATATTTAACTGGAACTCCATACAGAGGAGATAAAGAACCATTACCGGGAGAATTGATACATGAAACAAAGTTGTCTGAAGTTATGGCATTAAAATATGTAAAATGGCTAAGAAAAAAGACCGTAAATAATTCAGAATTGTATTTTACTATGCCGGGACATTCTCACAAATATTCAAAAGAAGAAATACTTGAACTTAAAGATAAAGAATGGGTTGAAAAGTCCGTGGCTCTGTCAGAAGCGTGTACATTAGAAGTAATAAAGGAGAGCATTAAAAACCTTAAGGAATTGAAAGAGATATCATCTGATGTACCACATAAAATTCTGGCTATAGGTTGTAGTATTAAGCATGCAGAGGATCTAAAAAAATTCTATGATAATGAAGGACTAACATCAGTTATAGTTCATAGTAGCATGTCGAAAGAAGATATAGATAATGCTTTCTTAAAAATTGATAACAATAAGTGTGAGGTCGTAATTTCTGTAAATATGCTAATGGAAGGATACGATCACAAGTATTTAACTGTATTGGCTTTATTTAGACCATATCGAAGTTTAAATGCTTTTGCACAAATTGTTGGAAGGGTTCTAAGAGCAATCCCAGATAATGAAATAAAAGATTTTGCAATAGATAATAATGCAGTTGTAATCTATCATGAAGAAATAGGATTAAATATTATGTGGGATAAATTTTCTAATGAAATAGAGAAAAGTAAACGGATCCCAATTAAAGAATATACTTTTACAGATAGAGAGTATGTTGAAAGGAAGATTGATTATGCTCGCATAGAGTTAGACGATACCTTTATAAGTAGTGAAGATTCATATTTAAAGGATTTTGATTTTAATAGATTATATGAAGATGCTAGAAGTAATGTAGCAAATCAAGTAAATGATAAAAAGCAAGAATTAAAAAGTAAAGGTCTTAGTGATGAAGATATTGAAATGTTCCTAAATATATATGAGAAGAAAGCTATGAAGGGGAAGAAGGATGAGGTAGATCAACTGCTAATTTCCAAAAGACCAGAATTAGCACGAAAGCAAGCAAAAGAATTTTTGTATAAAAATGCTAATGAGGCAGCTCAAGATTTATTGAACGAAAAAAATATTGACCCTAAGAGTAATTCTTTGTATTATAAATTTAAAGATTTAATATATAAATTACCATATCAAACTAATAATGATGGAATATTAGTTAGATATATTAATACACGCATAAGTAAAAAATTTGGACCTGTAAAGGATAGAGAACCTGAAATGTTATATTTGTCACAAAAATACATGGAAGAGGTTGTCCAAGAATTAAGGAGAATGATTTAATGGATATTAAAGCTGTTTTGGATTACAAAAAAAGCCAAATAATTAATTTGATGCTTGAAAAAGGTGTTCAACCAGAAGAGTTAACGGAAAACATATGGAATGACCTATATAAAACCATAAATATTGGTCGTGTTGAGGACAGCATTATTTGTAGTTTAACTTTCGTGGAGAATAATAGTGAAATAAAAATGAATTACATTTATAATAGTGACAAAATATTAATAAGAATAGAAGAAATTTTAGACTTGAAGACAACAATTCTTTGGGACAGAAAATTAAAACTACAAGAATTGATTAATGATTTATGCGAATTTTTAAGGATTAATTATAGTGAAAATAAAGTACAAAAAGTATTAAATACTTTTCCAGAAGAAATAAAAAAAATTATACAATCAAAAGAAAAAATTGCATAGGAATAAAGCAGTAATGAAGAATATTCGTTGCTGCTTTAGTTTATAACAAGTAATATTAAATATAAAAGATTAAAAAGAATTTAGTATATATAAATATGTTTTGTAGCATGAAAATATTGAATACGCAAACAATAGAAATAAGAAAGAATGTTATATGACTTAGCAATGAGTTTTATGGAATTTTAATACATAATAGTTAAAATTAAATTCTGATTTAAAAGATTTCAAGAGATTTCGAAAGATTTTAGAAGATACAGACATCTAAAATATAATCACGAACTGCTATCATGTTCGTTGTGAGTATACAAATTTCATATTTGGATATATTATAATTATATAGAACTCGTAAAGCCTCTTCAAGAATGCTCAAATATACGAGACGATTGCTTTTAAAGAACCTGCCAAGCCTCTTCAAGAATGCTCAAATAGGCAGGACTGATATTTACACCCACTAGGTATATTCTTAGTGGGTTTTATTTATAATGGGGGAGGTATCCTTATGGCAAAATTAAAGGAGCCTAAAAGTTTTGATCAACAAATAGAAATACTTAAAAGTAGAGGATTAGTAATAAATGATGAGGGATATGCCAAGTTTATATTGAGTAATGTAAATTATTATAGATTTACAGCATATCTTTTAACATATAAAAAGGAAGATGATTCATACATAGAAGGTACCACCTTTGAAACTATTTCGGACATATATAAATTTGATAGAGAATTTAGAAATCTATTAACCGGAATATTAGGAAATATAGAAATATCATTTAGAACATATATAGCCTATACTTTAGCAATGAAATATGGGGCTATTGGATATACAGACAGAAATAATTTCATGAATAGTGAATTTCATAATGGTTTTCTTCTAAATTTAGAAAAAGAAAAAACTAATAATTCTAATAAATTATTCATTAAACATCATTATGAGAAATATGAAGGCAAATTGCCTATATGGGTTGCGACTGAAATAATGACATTCGGTATGTTATCTAAATTATATTCTAATATGTTGCCAATAGATAAGACTTATATAAAGAATAACTTGTGTAAAGTAAATCCAACATTGGTTGATACGTGGTTACAATCATTAACACATATTAGAAATCAATGTGCTCATTATGGTAGGCTCTATAATGAAGTATATCCTATAGTTAAGATAAAAAAAGAATATAGAGAGTATAATTTGGACAGTAAGAAAATTTTTGCTTACATTGTTGCTATGAAGCATTTAATCGCTGATCAAAAGGTGTGGAGTAAGTTTTTCATAAACTTACAGCAATTAATAGAGGAATATAGTAGTCATATAAAATTAGAGTTGATTGGTTTCCCTGAAAATTGGATTGAAATACTATCGAAAAGCATTTAATTTAAATATGTACAAGTTTATTCACTTTAGAGTATTTAAGGAGCAATGTTATGTTTACGATTGAGGAGTATATTGCTAAGAGAAAAAAAGAAGATAATTTAAATGAGTTCAATAAAGAAAAAAGAATCGATAATATAAAGGGTTGTATAGATTACATATTTGAATATTATAATAATTATCTTGAAATTAATAAAATAGATGAGAACACGGTGCTTAACAATGAGAAAATTGAAAAGTATCACAAATATGTGAGTGATTACAATCAAGAGGTGCAAGATTGGCTTGTTGATATTTTTGATGAGTATGAAAATAATATGAATGTAATTATTAAACATACTATTAAAAGTAATAAACTTTTCTGGTTATATAATACAGATGCTGAGTTTAGAAATCAATCTTATGAAAGTTATTCAAAGTTAATAAAGAAGTATACTTATTTAAAAACTCAAACAGAAATGCTATTTAAATTTATTAAAGATTACCATAGAGTAATTAATAATGAACAAATTAATATACCATCATTTTCAGATAAAATAACAAAATGGATAATTGACACAAAAGAAACATATGGTATTAATATAGTAGCATTTGTACATGATTATATGGGAGACTTCTTTTTTGAAGAAGATAAATGGCCGAGATCTCATAAAAAGAAAATTAAAGACTCTGATAATGATGAATGGCACTACGAATATGATTATAAAAGAAAAAGTAATTTATTTAATTTAGATTTACTTTACCCTAAAATATCTGATAAGCCATTTATAAAAGGTAAAAAGCAATATTTAGAAGTATTGATGATGCATTATTGGATTGAAGGCGAGGATGATGAATATTTTCAGGAATATTTAAATAAGGTATTAGATGAAGATGTTAGAGAATAAATTGTTTTTTATAAAATGTATATAAATAAGTGAGTGAGAAAAAATCTCTATGAATAAGATTCTCCTTTTTTTCAAAAGAATGATCATAAAAATTAAAATATTCTTTTGGATTAAAGATAAACAAGTTTAGGTATTATGATCAATAAATAACTCTAATTAGTGGTCACTTTTAGTCATCTTTTTACGTGAAATAAACTTTTGGTCATGTTTTCGTCACCTTTTTGACAATAAATAATGGCTTAACCCTTACAGTTAAGCCATTATTCTTTATACATTGGTACTCCCAGCGGGAATCGAACCCACATCTATCCCTTAGGAGGGGATTGTTCTATCCATTTAACTATAGGAGCACGTATTTAAAATTATAGTAAATGTTTAATTCTCACTAATAAATTCTATTATAATTATTCACTATTGTCAAATTAATAATGAGTTTACAATTATTAATACATAAAATAATTTAAATAGATTGAATATAAGCTATGTTATATTTGATTTAATAAAAGTTAATTTTTTTGTGCTTAATTCTATATTAAGAATTAATGCCATAGAAATCATTATTGTCCATAAAGAACTTCCACCATAACTTATAAATGGTAAAGTTATACCTGTAATTGGAAGTAGTCCTAATGTCATTCCAATATTTTGAGTTATAGCGAATAAAATGTATGAAGCCATACCAACACAAATGAACTCTCCAAATTTATCTTGAGATTTTTTTGCGATTCTTAATATTTGTATAATCAATATTCCATATAAAAGTAAGAGAAAAAATACTCCTATAAAGCCCCATTGTTCTGCTATAGCAGTAAAAATAAAGTCTGTTTGAACTTCAGGAACATGAGTCCCAGCATATCCAAGAGATACTTCTGGACCTAATGATAAACTATAACCAAATAATCCGCCAGATCCAATACTAATTAGACCTTGATAAAGTTGATACCCTTTACCTGTTGTATCACTATTAGTATTTAAAAACTCTAGAATTCTATCTTTCTGATGTTGAAAGATTAATCCAGAATTCCATAAAAGAGCAATAGTCAACAATAGGGTTGTAAATCCACCTAATATTATTTTCGTATCTAATCCAGCTATATACATCATGCCTAAAATAATAAAGAAACATACCATTGTCATTCCCATATCTTTTTGGATCAAAATTAACCCCATAGGAAGTGCAACATAAAGAAAAATTTTTCTGAAATTTTCTAAGTTATTAATCTGACAATCTATATCATCTAATAATTTAGATAACATTAAAATTATAGAAAACTTAGCCACTTCAGATGGTTGTAATAAAGAAATCTTTAAATCTATCCAACCCCGTTCTCCATTAATAGTTGCACCTATTCCAGGTATCCAAACTGCAATTAGAAGTACAATTGTTATCCAGTATATTATTGGAACATATCTATATACGATTCTATAATCAAAGGTTAAAAATAAATACATTGAAATTAATGAAATAAAAAACCATATTAATTGTTTTTTAGTAAATAAAAAAGGATCATTGAAAATACCACCTTTAGTACATAAGTATATGTTTAGGATGCCAAATAATGTAAGGATGACTATAGTAGTTAATAATTTAAAATCCACTTTCTTTAATGACGTAAAATCTAGATTATATTTTTTTAACATAAATATAAGCCCCCTTTTTATTAACATTTACTTTGTCATATTAAAAAAATATCCATTTTTACTATAGCCTATTTGGTGTTATTTTTATTAAAATACATATAATTGTAATATTTTTTTAAGTTATATGAAATTATTATAATTTGTAGAAGCATTTAAAACCGATGCTGTTCTTTAGTTTGCTAATTTTTTTTACTGGTATTCAATATATTATCTTTCGCTAGCATTTGCATGTTTATTTGTAGGAGATTAATTATTAATAATAAAAATATAAAAAATAAATATTGATTTATTTATAAATGTGTTTCAATATTTAAATATAAAAATAAAGCATCATAACAATTTATAGGAGACATGAGGGTTTAGTGACTAATCGTTCCCAAAAGAATAGGAAATTAATAGTTTCATATAAAATTTAAGTTTCTATATTAAGAAAAACTTCTTTAATTGATGCTCTACAAAATCAAGTTGGACAATCTTTAAAAATATATATAGAAAAAGGTGATGGTTTTATGTTAAAGAGAAAAATAAAAAGTTTATCAATAGCATTAATTTTTACAGTAGGATTAGCAACTGCACCAATTTTTGCATGTCAGTCCCCTATAAAAGCACATGGGGCTGAGTCTAGTGTTGCTACGGCTAGTATTGAAGATATATTAAAAAATCAGCAGCCAGACGGTGGATGGAAAAAGAATTATGCTGTAACTACTGGAGAGTGGGCAGCTTCAACTATTGATAATAATGCTACTTACACTGAAATAAGAAAATTAGCAGCTGAATATACTAAAACAAAGGATAAAAAATATTCTGATGCTGTTGTAAAAGGAATTAACTTTTTATTAAATATGCAATATTCTAATGGCGGATGGCCACAAGTTTATGGGGCTAAGGGAAATTATCATGCACATATTACATATAACGATGATGCAATGATTAATGTAATGATTCTTTTAGATGATGTTAGCAATGGAAAAGGTGATCTTGCATTTATGGACCAATCTATAGCTGACAATTGTAAAAAAGCAGTTGATAAAGGCGTAGAATGTATATTAAGCTCCCAATATAAAAACAGTAGTGGAAAATTAACTGTTTGGGCACAACAATGCAATGAAAATAGCTTGCAACCAGATAGTGCAAGGGCATATGAACTTCCATCTCTTTGTGCTAAAGAAAGTTCTAATATTGTAAAATTTCTAAAAACAAGACCAAGTGATGCTAGAATAGAGGCATCAATTAAAGCTGCTGAAAAATGGTTTGAAAGTGTTAAGCTTACAGGAATAGAAGTAGTTAAAACAGGTGGAGATGTTATAGTTAAAAATAATCCTATAGCCGCTCCTTTATGGGCTCGTTTTTATGATTTAGAAACTAACAAACCTATATTTGTAGGCCGTGATGGCGTAGTGAAAGCAAATCTTAGTGAAATTGAGAAGGAAAGAAGAACTGGGTATTTGTGGTATGGAAAATGGCCGTCAGCTATATAGTAAGTCATGTTCATAAGATAATCATAATGATTGAAAATATATAATCCATTACCCAATATAGCCTTAATCAAAAGTAAAGCTTGCAATAAGACGTTCTCCTTCAGCCAAAACATATTCACCTTCATAAAAGGAGCATAATTCAATATCATCATCATCTTCATATTGATCTGAGTTAATTGTAGGCTCCTTTTTCTTAGTTTTTCTTTTCTTTTCGCTATGTTCGTTTTCCAAAGATATGAGATTTACCTTATGCATTCCGGGTACGTCTTCTAATCCAGTATTATTTTTATTTTCATTTGAACTGTCAGATTTTTCATCCTGCTCATGAAATTCACTGGTTGAAGCTTGATCAATAGTGCAATTTTCTTTTTGTAAGGTTTCTTCTTTCTTTAAGTTGCTTTCCTTATCCTCAGTATTATTTTTTTCTGTTTCCTTTATATTTTGATGTTTTGCAAAATTTTTAACTTTATAAATATTGCCATTAATTAATTCTATCATTTCTAATTCTATAAATACCTCTAATGCTAACTTGACTTGTTCCTTACTTCTACTAACCTCTATAGCTAAAGTATCTATTGTATATGGAAGATTTCTTGACATAAATAAATCTCCTCCTAAATTAACCTTAGCAGCTAAAGTTAATAGTCTAGTCCAAACATAATGAATCATATCTCTTTCAGGCTTCATATCTATTATCTTAAATTTTGTGTCCTCATACATGTCAGTTCTTAATTTAATATATCTTCTTTCTTTCATAACTCATCATACTCCTTTTCATTTATATATAGTAATAAATTAAAGTTCTCTTATTATTAACGACATTTCATAATAAATTTTACATTCTACATATTATATATGGTTTTTTAGAATTTTTATAAACCATAAATTGAAAAAAAGATTATAATTCCAGTTAAAAAAACAGATAAGATTTTGTTAAATTAACTAATCTCATCTGTTTCTCTTTTTTGCAATATTAGAATTTTTAAATTTTATTTATTGTTACTAAATGCAGCTATTATAGCAGCTTCATCATCAGAAGTAATAGTTCCATCAGAAACTAAAGCGTCAAGCTGAGTTTTGAATCTATCTTCACCTTTATTACCATCATTGTGTCTTTTGCCCATAGCATTATCAATAG
>NZ_JAABNP010000011.1:52091-166642 GCF_009928485.1 Clostridium sp. C2-6-12
AATAGCAGCGACTTTTTCAGAAGTTAAAGTGCCAGCAGCAACTAAATTATCAAGAGCAGCTTTAGGACCACCTTTACCTTCGGTATTAGAAAGAGCATTAATTATAGCAGTTTCCTCATCAGAAGTAATAGTTCCATCAGAAACTAAAGCGTCAAGTTGAGTTTTGAATCTATCTTCACCTTTATTGCCATCATCATGTCTTTTACCCATAGCATTATCAATAGCAGCGACTTTTTCAGAAGTTAAAGTGCCAGCAGCAACTAAATTATCAAGAGCGGCTTTAGGATCACCTTTACCCTCAGTATTAGAAAGAGCATTAATGATTGCGGTTTCCTCATCAGAAGTAATAGTACCGGCAGAAACTAAAGCATCAAGCTGAGTTTTGAATCTATCTTCACCTTTGTTAGTATCATCAGGTTTTTTGCCCATAGCATTTTCAATAGCGGTTGCTTTATCAGAGGATATAGTGCCGTTTGTTACTAAGTTATCAAGAATATTTTTAAAGCCTCCTTTATGGTCACCATGTGCTTTTCCAAAAGTTTTAGTTCTATTTGTTGATGAATCAGTAGTTGAATTTCCTGTAGCAGCAAATACAGCAGTTGATGATATTATCATACTTGCCATAATAATTCCTGCAAGAATTTTGCTTTTTATACTTTTATTTTTCATATTGAACACTTCCTTTTTTATTTTTTAATAATACAAGTTAATGGCATTTTGTTTTTTTAATTACTAACATTTTTAGAAGTTTGAAAATCATGTTATATGTTTATTTAACTTGTTATATATAATTTAATACATTAACCTGTACAGTTCCTTAACAGAATAAACTTTTTTATAAAAAGTTACAGATGTAATTTAAGGTAAATAATGTTAGTATGTGATTATATGTATAAAATATAATGAAATTTGTATGTGGGGGGATTAACGTGGCAGAAAGCTTAACTAAAAATAGAAAATCAAATGAAGAAATAATTATGATGATACAAAAGGGGTTAGGAAATATAAAGGTAATAAAAATAGAAGAATTAACAGAAGGATTTTTTAACATTGCTTATCTTATAGAATTAGAAAACGAGAGATCGGTTATTTTAAAAATAGCACCACCATCAGAGACAATAATTATGACACATGAAAAGAACATAATGTACAGCGAAGTAACATCTATGAAAATGGTAGAGGAGAAAACTACTTGCCCTGTGGCTAAAATACTTTTTTATGATAATAGTCATACAATTTGTGACGTAGACTATTTTATTATGGAAAAATTAGAGGGAAAAAGTTTTAGTTCAACATTGGACACCTTATCTGAAGAACACAAATATAAAATAAATTACGAAATGGGTATATATAATAAAAAATTAAATTTTATATGTGGTGAAAGGTTTGGATATTTTGGTCAACCTGATAAACAAGGAGAAAATTGGTTTGAAGTTTTTAAAAGTATGATAAGAGATGTTATTTATGACGCAAAAAGACTTTCTGTTGACTTAAAAATTTCAGAAGAACATATTTTAGAACTTTTAGATAGAGATGAAAGTTATTTTGAGGAGATAAAGATTCCTAAATTCGTTCATTGGGATTTATGGGCTGGAAATATTTTTGTTTCAGATGGAAAGATAACAGGACTTATAGACTTTGAAAGATGTTTATGGGCAGATGAGCTTATGGAAGTTGGTTTTAGGACTTATGAATATAATGCCCAATTTTTTCAAGGATATGGTATGGATAATTTTAATAATAATCAACAAATAAGAGCTAAGTGGTATGATGTTTATTTATTTTTGATTTGGAGCATAGAAGGAGCTTATAGGAAATATGAAAACAATGATTTGTACAATTTTGGAACAGATATGCTAAAGAAATGGATTACTGAATTTGAAGAAAGAAGCATACATGAATAGCTCTAACAATATTATTTGAAATAAATAAAGAGCAACATATCATAGGGGAATATGAATGTTGCTCTTTATCTCTATAATTATTTATGGGGTAAATATTTATGAAAAAAAGTTTTATCAATGTTATAAGTATATTATATTTTATTATTGTGTCAGAATAATGACAATTAAAATAAAATATATTATTTTAAGAATATATTTTATTACCTTTAAAATTTCGATATATAAGCTTTACCTTATCTAATATAATGTTTAGCAAATCAAAGAATACACCATCTTTTGTGGCAACAAGTATTATTAAATAAACTAGACAGCATATAACTATATCAATGATACAGGAGAGAATTACATTTGGTATAAATTTATTTATAGTAAATGTTATTGGAATAAATATTAATGAATAATATAGATATTTAATATTTTCAAAAGCAAATAATTTTATATTGAGATTGAGTTCTTTTTTTAACAGCCTATATTCGAGTGCTATAACGACTAGATTTGCTATTAAAGTTGTTCCAATTGCTGTAGTTGGGGTGAAGGTATTGGTAATAACTAAAATTAAGTTTAATATTAAATTTAATACTCCACCAATTAAAACCAACTTTGAATCTTCTTTTTCTTTCCCAAAGATATAAAGTATTTGATCTGCAATAATACGATCGATTCCAACAGTAAGCATATATATTGAAAATACCATGAGTATTGGAGCAGCTGGAAGATAATTATCAGTGCCTCTTCCCATAATGAACATTACTTGATTAGATACACCAAGAAGGCCTATTGATGCTGGGAAAAGTAATAGAAAATATACCTTTATTATTTTGCTCAGGAGATTTAAATAAATTTCCTTTGAATGATTTTCTAAATAATTGGTAAGCCTTGCAATTGAAACTTGAACTATTGTGAACATTAAAATATCTATCATTGACATTACCTTTTGAGCTGTAGTGTAATATCCGGTTTCTATTGAACCTATTAAAGAAGTTATCATCTTTTTATCAAGCCAGGTATATAAAATATATGTATTAGTAAGAATTACAACTGAAAACATTGGTTTTAAATGTTTTTTAAATTCTAAATTTGAAAAATCAAATTGTATTCTTTTCTTAATATATAGAAAACTAGATATATTGTTAATAAAATTTATTCCACAGGTAAGGTAAATATAAAATAAAAAATCTGCTTCTGTTTTTACAAATAAGATGGTTAAAACGTTATAAATTATTTTAACCACCATTGTTTTTATTGTTATAAAATTATAATTTTCTAAAGCTTCATTAATCCATTCAACATTAAAAATATTGAAAATTATATTAAAGCCCATTACCATACAGGTATAAAAATAAGCTTTTTCTTTATCAAAGGAAATCAAGAAAAGAGCATATAAAACTGAAATTATTGTTGTAGTTACAGCTGTAATTACAAATAAACTAGTGATTGTCTGTTTTAGTTTCTTTTCATCATCGCGAACTTTGCTTACCTCTCTTAAACCATACTGGTAAATTCCAAAGCTTGCAAAAATCATAAAAAGTGCCGTGTAGTTTTCACCAACAGATATATATCCATTTAACTGAGGTTTAATGGCATCAAGTACAAAAGGCATAACTATGATGGGTAAAATTATATTAGATATATTTAATACTGTTTTAAAAACAGCGTTTTTTGATATAGATTTAGACATAAACCAATCTCCCTTAGAATAATAAAAATGCAACAAGACATAAAATAATTGTTGTTACTGAAAAAATTGTAACTATTTTAGTTTCGTGAAAGCCGGATAATTCAAAGGCATGATGAATTGGTGCCATTTTGAAAACTCGTCTTCCAAAGAGTTTAAAGGAAGCTACTTGAATTACTACTGATAAGGTTTCGATAACATATATACCTCCAATAATTATAATTATTAGTGGCAGCTTAAGAATCATAGCTACAGTGGCAACAGCTCCGCCAAGGGCTAAAGAGCCTGTATCTCCCATAATAATTTTTGCAGGAAAAGTATTGAAGATTAGAAAAGCTAATAAACAGCCAACTATAATACTGCAAAAAACAGATAAGGAAGAGTGACCTAAAGTATAACTTAGTATTAATAAAAATATCATTACAATTACAGTTACTGTACTACATAATCCATCTAAGCCATCAGTTAAGTTTACAGCATTAGTGGTGCAAAGGTAGTAAAATACTATAAAAGGTATATACATAAGGCTGAGGTCTAGAGAAGTATTGGTAATTGGTATATAAATAGATGAACCAATTGATGGATTCATATATGCATATAAAGTAAAAGGAAATGATGCAATTAATAATAAAAACATTTTTTCCATAGGTTTTAAACCTTCATTTTTTTTATGAAGTTTTTTTAATATATCATCTATTGACCCAATAACTCCAAAGAGTATAAAAGCATATAATGCTATCATTCCCTCACTTTTATAGTCTTTGCATAAAATAATCATCACAACCGCGCTAGATAAAATAAATATAATTCCTCCAAAGGTAGGAGTTCCAGCCTTAATTTGATGACTTTTTGGTCCATCTTCTCTTATGTTTTGACCTAAATTTAAAGATTTTATTATTGGTATAGATAGTTTTCCAATTAAAAATGTAACAAAAAAGCTACTTAGAATTCCTAAAATAATTAATTCCATAATTAATTTCTCCTCAATAAATAAGTAATAAATTAAACTCTTAATAGTAATAAAAAAATTGCACTTAAATTTAAGCAGGCACTAGCAAAGTATAGTAAGTAAACTACCTGCTTTTGAGTAAAGCCCTTTGAGAGCAGCCGAAAGTGTAATTGGCTAGCATCTCCAATGTAAATAGGTCTGCCTTCAGATAGTCTTTTTAACATTACAAATATGTTATCGAAGATAGGAAGACCAAGTATTAAAATTGGAATAAAAATTGATATGACAGTAACTTGTTTAAAAGCTCCATCTAAGGATATAATACCTAAAATAAAGCCTAAAAAAGTTGCGCCAGCATCTCCCATTAAGATTTTTGATGGGAACTTATTGTATTTTAGATATCCTAAGCATATTCCAATTAGGATTATAGCCATTAGTGCAGATGACATATCGTCTTTAAACAGGGCAACTATAAATAATGTACAGGAGGATATACCAGTTATGCCACCAGCTAATCCATCAAGACCATCTGTAAAATTTATTACTGTAGTAACTCCAAATAACCATAAGATAGTTAGAAGAAATTGCAGCCAGGTTGGAAGCAAAACATAGGAACCATCAAAGGGATTTGTAAAGCCTACAAATTTAATGTTTGCACTATATACTAATATACAAGCAAACAATTGAAAAAACATTTTAGGAAGTGCTTTCATATCTCTACCTTTGATTTTAAAGGTATCATCAATCATTCCTATAAGGAAAACTAAAAAAGAACTGACTAAAATAATTAAATTTTTAGTGTCATAAGTTTGACTAATGATAAAATAAGTAACCCAAAACGAAAAGAATAAACCTATTCCAGCTAAGTAAGGCTTAGCCTCTTTATGTATTTTTCTTTCATTATCTAATTGTGGCTTTTCAAGATAATTAATTTTATAGGCTAAATGCATAAGCTTTGGAGTTAAAAATAACATCATTAAAAATGAAAATGTAAAAGCGCGTAAAAAACTCATATAGTCCTCCTTGTTTGTAGTGAATCCCCTAATGTATTTTGAACTTTGCAATATTATGGTAATATAGTAGTTGAATTGTTTCAATTCATATATACAAATGTCTAAGATACTTGAAAAGTATATAATATAAAGTTGAATATAATTCAACTTACTTGATTATCATTAGATGATAACAATATGGAGTGGTGAATTTGAATAAAGATTTAAATGAATTTAGAGAAATAGATAAAAAGCTTAAAAACAAATTGAATTATCTTAAGAACAATCCTCACCTTATGTCAAATAACATAAATGCGATAAAAGCTGTGAAAAATAATATATATGAAAAAACTTCTAAAGTTTTTGTATATAATCTAAAGAAGTTAATTCAATTAGAATCAACGCAAAAAAACTTAGCAAATAAGATTGGAATATCTGAAGATTTGCTTTCTAAGTACAAATCTGGAGATGCGTTCCCTTCAATTGAAACTTTGCTATATATATGTGAAGTTTATAATATGGGAATTCAAAAGTTGATTTCCATACCATTAACTGCAGCAGATATTGAAAATTTAGAAAATAATAATGAAATTGAAATTAATATATTTGAAGAGAAGTATTATGTCTATTTTTTAGTGACTAACATAGCTAAAGAAGGATCTATTCATGAAGGTATTATGGAGATTAAAAATAACAATGTAAACTTCAAAATTTGTTCTCATGATAAAATAATAAAGAGTTTTACAGGGGATTATTCTATTTCTGATAAAATAATATTTTTTGATTTAAAAAGTCCAAGTGATGGAATTACTTATATAAATATGATTAAACCTAATGTAAATAAAAATAAGTATGTTGGAGGCTTGGCTATGATGATGCTGCCTTCAGATGCAAATAGTAAGCCATGTGTTCAAAAAATTTTGATTAGCAAAATTAAGCTGGATAGAGATGAATATTACAGTAAACTAAAGGAAGTCTTGAGTTTTTCAGTAGAAGGAATAAATTTTGGGCATGTTAAAGTATCCCAATGGGAAGATGAAGAAGCTTATAACTTTATATTAAAACATCTTTGAAAAAACATTGATTAAAGTTTATCACATACTGGTATTAGTTAACAGTTAAGCTAAAAAAGCCTTAAGGCTTCTTAATAAATCTAATAATATTTCCAGGGTAATATTGCATTAGATTTTTGATTTATGAATGACAGGCATTAACTTTATAAAAAGATTAGAAGTTCATATGAAATCGATGTGATATTTCACAAAAATATAAAACTAAATACCTTTTACTTTTAGGAAGAGGTATAATATACTTGATATTATTAGTAAATAATTTAAAATATTAATATAAAGCAGAAGTTAAAGAGAGGTATAAAAATATGGAAGTTATTTTAGAACAATTTATCCCATCAGACAAACCGAAGAGGATTAGTAATACACTTAAAAATGTAGCAATTATATTCGGAATACTTGCTATAATGACTATCTTTAACATTCCAGTAATTGGAATAGTACTTGCAGTGGTAGCAGTAATTCTTTTTTTAGGAAGTTATATGATGTATGTTGATTTTGAATATGAATTGTATAATGGCGATATTACTGTAACAAAGGTTTATAATGCTAGTAGAAGAAAAATTGCTGAAAAGATTAATAAAGACAATGTTAAAAGAGTATATCTTACTCAAAGAAATAATGAGTTAAAAAATGGTGCAACAGCATACTTTAACACTAATATAAAAGGATTAAACATATATACCTTTGAATTAAATAATAATAAAGTACTTCAATTAGCTTTAAATGAAGAAATGGAAAAGATAGTT
This sequence comes from Clostridium sp. C2-6-12, assembly GCF_009928485.1. Classification (GTDB taxonomy): domain Bacteria; phylum Bacillota; class Clostridia; order Clostridiales; family Clostridiaceae; genus Clostridium. The sequence goes on from NZ_JAABNP010000011.1 coordinate 59,431, forward strand.
AAGATAATCTATGTTCAAAAGATGACACGTTAATAGAAAAAGCATATATTAGAAACAAGGTGTAATAATCTAGTTATAATTCATAACTATGAAAATTACACTTTATTTTTTTATCTATTTTGTTATATATAAAAATAAAAAAATATGGAACTGATACCTTAAATGAAAGAAAAGTAATTGCCATAATCTAAGAAAATAACAAATCAAGTAAAAATGAATGGTGTGAAGTAAGTAAAGCCAACGAAATAAATAAATTTGTTTAAAAATATAATAAAAAATAAAAATATTTAAAAACATAAAAAAATAATCTTGACAGATATAATATGGAACTGGTATCATATAAACATGAAAACGGTTTAGAGTTTTTTGATGAAAAACTAGGAGGTAAATTATGAAAGAACAAATAGTAGCAAGAGCAATTCTTGAGCACATTGGAGGCAAAGACAATATAAAATCAATGGAACATTGTGCAACTAGGTTAAGACTTATTTTAAAAGATAAAGAAAAAATAGATGAAAAGGCCATTGAAGCAATAGACGGAGTAAAAGGGCAATTTTTTGCAGCGGCTCAATATCAAATAATTCTTGGGACAGGTTTTGTAAATAAAGTTTATGATGCAATCCTAAAAGAAAATGCAGACTTGAATACAGGTAATAACAAAGAAGAAGCTTATAGTCAAATGACAATGCTTCAAAAGATTTCAAGAACTTTTGGTGATGTTTTTGTTCCTATAATTCCAGTGCTTGTTGCAACAGGATTATTCATGGGACTAAGAGGACTCTTACAAAACTTAGGAATACAAATGAGTGACAATTTCGTTTTATTCAGTCAAGTATTAACAGATACTGCTTTCGCATTCTTACCAGCTTTAGTTGCATGGTCAACAATGAAAAAGTTTGGTGGAACACCAGTTATAGGTATAGTAATAGGTTTAATGCTTGTATCACCAAGCTTACCAAATGCTTATGCAGTAGCAGGAGGAACAGCTCAACCAATATATCTTTCGTTACTAGGATTAACTATTCCAGTTGTAGGATATCAAGGATCTGTATTACCAGCATTAGTTCTTGGAATTATTGCAGCTAAAATTCAAAAATCACTTAAAAAAGTGGTTCCAGATGTATTAGATTTAATAGTTACACCATTTATTACTTTATTGATTTCAATGATATTAGGATTACTAATAGTTGGACCAATTATGCACAATGCAGAACAAATAATCTTTGGTACAATTAAAGCATTTATGAGCCTTCCATTTGGATTAGGTGGATTAGTAATTGGAGGAGTTCATCAACTTATAGTTGTTACTGGAGTTCATCACGCATTAAATGCTTTGGAAGTTGAACTACTTGCAAGTACAGGAAAAGATGCATTTAATGCAATGATAACTTGTGGCATCGTAGCTCAAGGTGCAGCAGCTTTAGCAGTAGCATTTAAGACAAAAGATAAAAAGAAGCGTTCATTATATATTTCATCAGCTGTTCCAGCATTTTTAGGAATTACTGAGCCAGCAATCTTTGGTGTTAACTTAAGATTCATAAAACCATTTGCATTTGGTTGCGTTGGTGGGGCTGCTGGAGGTATGATAGCAGCAATACTTAAATTAGCAGGTACAGGAATGGGAATTACAGCACTTCCAGGTATGTTACTATATTCAAACAGTACAAGTAATTTAATTAGTTATATTATAGTAAATGTAGTAGCAATGGTAGTAGCATTTTGTTTAACATACTTCTTCTTCAAGGTAGAAGAATAAAATTATACGTTATGGTATGAAAGTCATTATAGGGTATATATAGGTAGATTTAGCTGAGATATGCTAAGTCTATCTCACTATTTATGCATTTAAAATTAAGAGTTAAGAGTTGAAGATGAAAAGCCCAAGGCTTTTAAGAAATTTAAATAAATTGTAGCTGAAAAAATCATATTAGCCAATAAGTTATTTTTAATAATACCCAATAATGATATATAATAATATTAATTAAAGCTTATGATGGAGGAAAGTATGGATAGAAAAGTTACAATTCAAGACATTGCAAATATGGTCAATGTATCAAAGAGCAGCGTTTCTAGATATTTAAATAATGGGTATGTAAGTGAAGAAAATGCAAAAAAAATAAAAGAAGCCATTGAAAAGACTGGGTTCCAAACTAACTTTTTTGCAAAGAGATTAAAAACTAAAAGAACTGGATTAATTGGAATTGTAATTCCAAGAATAGATTCTGTTACAGTAGGTAAATTTCTAAATGGACTTAATAAAAAATTAGAAGAAAATAATTATCAAGGTATTATCTTAATAAGTGAATTAAATATTGAAAAGGAGCTCGCTAACATTAATAGCCTCCACCAACAAGGTGTTGATGGAATAGTTATTAATTCTATGGCTATCACTAAAAAACATATCGAATTAATAAGTAAACTTAGTATTCCAACTATTTTTACAGGTCAAAAAAATGAATTCACTAATTATATAAAGATAGATGATTATGAAGCTGGCAATATAATGGGCAATTATATTAAGTCTATGGGCCACACAAATATTGCTTATTTGGGTGTAAACGAATGGGATAAAGCAGTAGGTGTTGACAGAAAAAATGGATTTATTGATGCTGTAAAAGAAAATAATCCAAAGTGTGATGTTAAATTTATAGAAACAGACTTTTCATTCATTAATGCATATAACAAAGCAGATGAAGTGTTAAAATATAAGCCAACAGCTATAATATGCGCTACAGATAATATATGTCTAGGAATACTTAGATATTTACATGAAAATAACATTAAGGTACCAGAAGAGGTATCCGTAGCAGGGTTTGGCGGCTATGACATAGGGACTGTTTCTTATCCAACACTTACAACAGTAGCTTTTGATTACGAATTAATTGGAATGAACACTGCTCAAGGAATTTTAGATTTAATTGAAGGAAAAGAATTACAGGAAAATAGTGAAACACTTCTAAGGCTTGTAGAAAGAGAAAGTGTTAAATCTATTAAATAAAATAGTTTTTTAGTGTTTTCTTAGTTCAATTAAATCGTATTTTCTAAAAAATAGTCAAAATCATTTGGCACTTGAAATAGAAAATTAATTAATAGGAGAAGAGGACACTGATGCAAAATGAAAAATCCTACGAAAAAATAGAAAAAGATTTAAATACGTATTATAGTAGTAATAGCAGCAATAATAGATGGAGAAATAATTTTCATATTGAAATGCCATTTGGTTTAGTTAATGATCCAAATGGTCTAAGCTATTTTAATAATAAATTTCATATATTCTATCAATGGAATCCATTTGGATGTGAGCATAAAACAAAACATTGGGGATTAATTACAACAACTGATTTTGTGAATTTTACTAAACCTGAAATAATCTTAAAGCCAGAAGATTGGTTTGATAAAAATGGCTGTTATTCTGGATGTGGATTAGTTAAAGATGATGAATTGAAATTATTTTACACAGGAAATGTAAGAGATGCTGAAGGAGAAAGAGAATCTTATCAATGTGTGGCAACATACTATAAAGATGGAACTCTTGAAAAGCATGGGGCAGTTATTGAAAATCAGCCAGAAGGTTATACAGCTCACTTTAGAGATCCCTTTATTTTTAAGGAAAATGATACTTATTATATGATTTTAGGCGTTCAAAATAATGATTTAAAGGGAAAGGCTTTGATTTATAAATCAGAGGATGTCATGAAGTGGGAGTTGCTTGGGGAATTAAAGACTGATCTTCCTGACTTCGGCTATATGTGGGAATGTCCTAATATGGTAAAATTGGACGACGATAAATATGCATTTATTTTCTCACCTCAAGGGTTAGAAAGCATGGAATTTAAATATCAAAATATATATCAATCAGGATATGTCATTGGAGAGTTAGATTTAAAGGAACTTGAACTTAGAGAACACAGCCAATTTAAAGAAATAGATATGGGCTTTGACTTTTATGCACCTCAGGTATTTAACCATGATAATCAAAATATAATGTTTGGATGGATTGGTATGCCAGATAAGGATTTTGAATATCCTACTTGTGATGATGGCTGGATGTATTCCTTAACTATTCCTAGAGTTTTAGAGTATAAAAATGATGTATTATATCAAAAGCCATTTGAAAAAGTAAAGAATTTAAGGCAAGCTGAAGTTATTAATGTTAAAGATTTTATTTGTGAAGAGTATTCATTAGGATTAGAACCCAGATGTGCTGAAATAAAATTAAATTTAAATATTGCTGAAGCTAATATTACAGAAGTTAAATTTAAATTTAAAGATGAATACATATTATTAGGTTATGACAAGAAAACCAAAGTATGTACTATAGATAGAAATAATATGTGTTTAGGTGGAAAAGGAATAAGAAAATTTATCCTTGAAGCAGAGGAAGAATTAAAGTTAAATATTTTCATAGATAATTCTGTTATAGAAATATACTATCAAGATGGATTAGAAGTAACAACGTTAATGTACTTTCCTAAGAATGATGAATTAGAAATTGAAATTAAAAGTGATGATAAAACTCAAATTAATGAGTTGATTGTATGGAAATTAAGGAGTGTGAAATATGAGTAATAATATTTTCTGTATTGGAGAACTTTTAATAGACATGGTTTGTGTTGATAATAAAGGTTTAAAAAATGGGGAAAAATTTGAAAAGAAAGCAGGAGGAGCTCCTGCAAATGTAGCAGCTAGCATATCGAAGTTAGAAGGAAATGCTTACTTTTTAGGTCAAGTAGGTGCTGATTTTTTTGGTAAATTTCTAATTGAGTTATTAGATAATTTAGATATAAATACTGAAATGGCAATTTCTAAAGGTAGCACGACAATGGCACTTGTTGGCATTGATGAAAATGGAGAACGTAATTTTGATTTCTTAAGAGGAAGTGATGGAGAATACTCTTTTGAAAATATTGATTTATCAAAGATAGATAAATCTGATATAATCCATTTTGGATCAGCAACAGGATTTTTAGAGGGTGAATTAAAGAAAACTTATTTCAAATTATTAGAACATGCAAAGGCTAATGATATATATATATCTTTTGATCCTAATTATCGTGATGCTTTAATCACTCCTGACAAATTGAAGAGATTTGTAGAAGACAGCATAACTTTTATAAAGGAAAGTGATTTCATAAAGCTTAGTGATGAAGAATTATTTCTTCTAACAAACGAAAAAGATACTACAACAGGAGTAAATAAATTGCATGAATTAGGTGCCAAGGTAATTACTGTTACTTTGGGTTCTAAAGGTACTTACTTGAGTGTAAATGGGCAAAATGAAATAATTCCATCTATTACAATAAAGCAAGTTGATTCGACAGGGGCTGGAGATGCTTTTGTTGGAGCTGTATTAAAACAAGTTTCTGATATTGATGATAAGCAAAATATAAGTTTTGAAAAATGGAAAGATATAATTGGATTTGCTAATAAGGTAGGTGCAATTACATGCACTAATTATGGTGCTATATCATCAATGCCTACATTGAGTGATTTGAACTCTTTAAATATGTAATACTGTAATTTAGTTCATTAAAAAATAAGCTAAAATAGTGAAACAAAGAATTTATTACAAATAATTAAATAGATTAAATATAAAACTTAAATATAAGGTGTATTCCTAGAAGATTAGGAATACGCCTTATATTTTTAGGTGTTTTTTAATCATTTTGAGACTATTAATGATACTAATCAATAATGGCCTATTGTTTTATGATTGAAGTGTATGTTACAGTGTTTTAAAAGTAAAAGATATATAGGATTAATTAATAAATTGTTTTATAGGAGTATAAATTATATGTGTGACTTTATGAAATTAGCAAAGGAAGAAGCTAAATTAGCGATGGATAAAGGAGAAATTCCTGTTGGAGCAGTAATTATAAAGGATGGAATTATAATAGGAAGGGCTCACAATTTAAAAGAAACTTTAAATGATAGTACAGCTCATGCTGAAATTCTTGCAATTAAAGAAGCGTCAAAGAATACTAGCAACTGGAGATTAAATGGTGCTGAAATGTATGTGACTTTAGAGCCATGTCCAATGTGTGCCAGTGCAATTTCTCAAAGCAGAATATCTAAGCTTTATATAGGAACCTTTAATAAAGATATGGGGGCTTGTGGTTCTGTAATAAACCTTTTAGATAGTAGAGGGTTGAATCAATTTGTAGAGGTTAAATGGGTCTATGATGAGGATTGCTCAAGATTATTAACAGAGTTTTTTGATGGTAGAAGAAAAAAGCATATATAAGTATAAAATTTTATATATGTAGACATAGAAATTACATTTTATAAATTCGAGAAAAAACTTCCACATATTAAAGTGGAAAAAGTGGTGATTGAGGTTAAAATTACTGGATGTTATTATATGCATATAAAGCAAAGGAAATTAAAAAAATTACGAGTAATATAAACGATATCCTTTGGATATATGGATTATCTCTTTATTTGAAAGGAGTATAGGTCCTATGTTAGATAAACGACTGATGAGCTTATTAAACTTATTATGTGAAAAAGATTATAAAACAGCAGAAAGTTTTTCTGAAAGACTAAACTTAAGCAGTAAAACAATACGAATATTATTAAAATCATTAAATGAAACTTTGATAGATAATGGCGCTCATATAACATCAAAGCACGGGTATGGATATAGGCTTGTAATTGATGATTTGGAGAAGATTAAGAGATTTAAGTTGTTAAATCAAAGACTGTATTTACCGGAAACATCTGAGGAACGCATTCAATATCTACTTGAGTATTTACTTAATTGTAAAGATTATATAAAAATTGAAGACTTAAGTGAAATGTTATATGTATCAAAGAAAACATTAACCAACGATATAAAAGAAGTTGAACATTTAATGGCAAAATATAACTTACAAATTGATAGAAAGCCATATCATGGAATTAGAGTTATTGGAGCAGAATTTGATTTAAGATTATGTATTGCAGAATTTACAGAAAAAAAGATCAAATTTGATTTGGATTATTCAAAAGGAATTAATGAAGAGCTAAAAGAGATAGCACAGATTATTTTAGAAGTCATTGAAAATAGGAGCTACAAAATATCTGATGTTGCGTTTCAAAATTTAATAGTTCATATTCATATAGCAATACAAAGAATTAAATCAAATTTTTATATTCCAGTAGGAAATAATGAAATGAGTGAATTAATTGATGATATAGAATTAAATATTGCTAAAGATTGTGCATGCATTATAAGTAAACGTTTTAATATTGAATTTCCTAAATCAGAAATGGAATATATTGCAGTGCATTTAGCTGGTAAGAAAATGTTGGAGGCTATTAAGGATGGAAAGGATAATATAGTAATTGATCAAGAAATAAATGATGTTGTTAAAGAAATGCTACAAGTTGTATATGATAGTTTTAAGTTTGATTTTAGAAATGATTTAGAATTAATGATGCTACTCGGGCAACACTTAGTTCCATTAAAAGTTCGAGTTAAATTTGATATGACAATGAAAAATCCATTGCTTAAGGATATTAAAGAACGTTTTAGTTTACCATATGTTATGGCAACACAGGCTTGTACAGTTATTACTGAAAGGTATGGAAAAATTTTAAGTGATGATGAAATTGGATACATAGCTTTGACGTTTGCATTAGCTCTTGAAAGGCAAAGAACAAATATTGAAAAGAAAAATATTTTGCTAGTGTGTTCTTCTGGAAAGGGAAGTGCCCAGTTGTTAGCATATAAGCTTAAAGAAGCATTTCAAGAATATATAAATGAAATTGAAATTTGTGATGTTAGAAGTGTTGATAAGGTTAATTTTAATAATATTAATTATGTATTTACAACAGTACCAATAACGGCAAAGGTACCTGTACCTATTCAAGAAGTAAAGTATTTCCTAGAATCTAAAGATATAAAAGCAATGGAAAAGCTTTTTCAATCTGACAAGGTTAGTAGTATTGCTAATTATTATGATAAATCTCTATTTATAGTGGATATAGATTTGCAAAATAAAAAAGAAGTTTTAAAGTATATGTGCAATTATATAAAGAAATTTAAGGATATTCCAGATAATTTTTATGATGCTATTCTAAAAAGAGAAAGGTTAGCAAAAACTGAATTTGGTAATCTGGTAGCAATGCCACATCCTAATATTGCACTTACTCAGGAAACCTTTGTTTGTATAGGTATTCTAAGGCATCCGATTAAATGGGATGAAATGATGGTACAGGTTGTATTTTTAGTTTCCATTGAAGATAAGAGAAATAAAAATTTGCAATCATTTTATAGAATTACTTCTAAATTGCTATCCAATAAGAATTATATAAATGAATTAATTAAGAAAAGAGATTTCCAAGTATTACAGGATCTACTTAAAAAAATACAAGAGGACATGGAGGATGAGAATAATGGATGAAAATAAATATAATACAGCATTTGAACTAATTTTAAGCGCAGGGAATTCGAAATCTCAATCTTTATTAGCGCTTGAAGCTGCAAGAGAATTTGACTTTGAGGAAGCAGAAAAATGCTTAAAGGAAGCAGAAAATGAATTAAGAGCAGCTCACAAAGCACAAGTGGATATGATACAAAATGAGGCGCAAGGAAATCCAGTGGAACTAAATATTATTTTAGTTCATGCACAGGACCATCTTACAATGGCAATGATGGCTAAAGATTTTACGGCAGAATTTGTAAATTTATATAAGACAATTAAAGAATTAAAAGACAAATAAGTTAATTATTAATATTCAATATAATTATATTTTGAAAGGTGGAAGATATTATGAGAATTATGTTAGCATGTTGTGCAGGGATGTCAACAAGTTTAGTTGTTTCAAGAATGGAGGAATCTGCAAAGAACCAAGGAAAAGCTTATAAAATATGGGCAGTAGATCAAACTCAAATTGAAGAGGAACTTGGTAATTTTGATGTATTATTACTAGGTCCACAAGTAAGACATATTTTAAGAAAGGTTACTAAAATTGTAGGAGATAAAGCGCCGATTGCAGTTATTGAAGCAGCTGCATATGGAAGATGTGATGGAGAAGCAGTTCTAAGACAAGCTGAAGAATTAATGGGAGGTGTGTAATCATGTCAAAGTTTTCGGAAAAATTTGAAGATGGACTATTGGTTATAGCTGAAAAGGTAGAAGAAAATAAATATTTAGGCAGTGTAAAAAATGCATTTACAATATTTATGCCATTTGTTATAGTTGGTTCTTTTGCAACTTTGTTCAATTCATTAATTACTAGTAATACAACAGGTCTTGCAAAGTGGATACCAATATTAGAAAAGATAAAACCAGCATTTACAGCAGTTAATTTTGCAACTATGTCTTTTATGACAGTACCAGTTATATTTCTAATTGCAATGCAGATGGCAAAATCAAATAAGGTTCCAGAATACATAACAGGTGTAGTTGCAGTTGCATCTTATATATCTGTAATCCCAGAAGTAGTAACAGTGGTTGTAGATAAAAAGACAGGAACTGCAGCAGGAATACCATCAGCAGCATTAGGTGCTCAAGGTTTATTTATAGGAATGATACTCGCAATATTAGTAGCTGAACTTTTTAGTAAGTTAACAAAAATTGAAGCAATAAAAATTAAAATGCCTCCTTCTGTACCAAAGGGAATTTCAACTTCCTTTAACACATTAATTCCAATAATGATTACTTTAACAATAACAGCTATAGCTGGAAATGTATTTTTTAACTTGACTGGAATGTATGTTAATGACTTTATTTATAAAGCAATACAAGCTCCTTTAGAAGTAGTGTTCCAAAGTCCAGTTGGTATTATTGCAATCGTTATCTTTTCTCAATTATTCTGGTTTTTAGGAATCCATGGCGGGCTTGTAATTTCTCCAATTAGAAATCCATTAATTGCAGCAGCAATTGCAGCAAATATAGCAGCAGTAAATGCAGGTGAAGTTGCAACTCAAGCAGTAACTTATGGATTTTGGTTAAACTTTATAGTAGCAGGTGGAGCAGGAATTACTTTGGCTTTAATATTTGCTATATTCATTTTCTCAAAAAGAGATGATCACAAAATGATTGCAAAGGTAGCTTTCTTACCAGGGCTTTGTGGAATTAGTGAACCTATAGTATTCGGATTACCATTAGTACTAAATCCTACTTTTGCAATACCATTTATATTCAATTCAGGAATAGCTACAGGAATTGCACTTTTTGCAACTAAAATTGGATTTATGCCATGCAATACTGTAGATGTACCTTTTGGAGTTCCAATTCTTATAGGTCCATTTATCGGACATGGCTGGCAAGGTGTGGTGGTTCAAATAATAATTTTTGCAGTATGTACTTTTACATGGGCACCATTTGTATTAATGTCAAATAGACAAGCAAAGGAAGAAGCAAATAAAGCGTAAACCTAAGTAAGAATATAGAATTAAATGAATTTAGGCGGGTTTTATCCCGCCTATTTATAGAAGGAGGAATATTATTATGAAACAAAATAGATTTCCAGAAGGCTTTTTATGGGGAGGTGCTACAGCAGCAAATCAATGTGAAGGAGCATGGAATGAAGACGGTAAAGGAATGTCAGTTGCAGATTGCAGTACATATAAGCCAAAGGTTGACCCCAAAGATTATGTAGCACAGCATGGAATTACAGATGCAGATATTAAAGTTGCCATGGAAAGTGATGATGTATCTCTTTATGGAAAAAGACATGGAATTGATTTTTATCATAGATATAAAGAAGATTTAGATTTATTTGCAGAGATGGGATTTAAAGTACTACGAGTATCTATAGCATGGACTAGAATTTTTCCTACTGGAGTAGAAGAAGAACCAAATGAAAAAGGTCTACAATTTTACGAAGACTTGTTTAGAGAAATGAGAAAGAGAAACATTGAACCATTAGTAACTTTGCACCATTATGAAATGCCATTATATCTTTCTAATAATTATGATGGCTGGTATCAAAGACCTGTTGTTGATATGTTCATCAAATTCTGTAAGGTAGTATTTAATAGATATAAAGATCTAGTTAAATATTGGCTTACTTTTAATGAAATTGATAGTGTTTTTAGACATCCTTTCACTACAATTGGTCTTGTAACAGATCGCTATCCTAAAGAAAAACTAGAAGAGATTATATATCAATCTTTACACCACCAATTTGTAGCAAGTAGCTTAGCAACAAAGTATATGAGAGAAATAATTCCAGGAGCGCAGATGGGATGTATGTTAACAAGAACGCTTACTTACCCAGAAAATTGTGATCCTAGAAATTGTATTCTTGCTTTAAAAGATAATAGAGATAATTACTTCTATGCAGACGTACAAGTTTTTGGAGAATATCCTAAGTTTATTAAGAAACAGTGGGAGAAAAAAGGAATCAATATAAAGATTGAACAAGGTGACGAAGAAATACTAAAGCTTCATACGGTTGATTTTGTGTCATTTAGTTATTATATGTCGTTAGTATCTAGTATAGATGCTGAGAAAAGAGAAAAAGTTAATGGAAATATATCGACAGGAGTTAAAAATCCGTATTTAGATGTAACTGAATGGAATTGGCAGGTTGATCCAATAGGGTTGCAATATTCTTTAATTGATTTGTACGATAGATATCGTAAGCCATTATTTATTGTAGAAAATGGTTTGGGTAATAAAGATAAAGTTGAAGAAGATGGAAGTATTATAGATGATTATCGTATTGCATATTTTAGAGACCATATTCAGGCAATAGCAGATGCAATTGAAGATGGTGTAGATGTAATGGGATATACTCCATGGGGGTGTATAGATTTAGTGAGTATGTCAACTTGCCAAATTAGCAAAAGATATGGATTTATCTATGTTGATGCAGACGATTTAGGAAATGGTACTTACAATAGAAAGAAGAAAAAATCATTTGAGTGGTATAAAAAAGTAATATCTAATAATGGAGCAGATTTATCATAGATTGGAGGAGAACGCATGTCAAAAGAGTTTCCTAAAGGATTTTTATGGGGAGGAGCAGTAGCTGCGAATCAATGTGAAGGTGCACATTTAGATGATGGAAAAGGTCTTGGAATTTGTGATGTTTTAGAAGTTGGAGCTGATAGATTCAAAAATATAAATTTAGAAATAAATGAAAATAAAAAATATCCATCTCACGAGGCCATAAATTTTTATCATCATTATAAGGAAGATGTTAAGTTATTTGCAGAAATGGGATTTAAGTGTTTCAGAACTTCTATTGCATGGGCTAGAATATTTCCAACAGGTGAAGAAGAGAATCCAAATGAAGCGGGTTTAAAATTTTATGATGATCTATTTGATGAATGCTTGAAATATGGAATAGAACCAGTAGTTACAATTTCTCATTATGAGACGCCGTTAGAGCTTACAAAAAAATATAATGGCTGGGCTAGTAGAAAATTGATACCTCTATTTGATAGATATTGTAATGTGATTTTTAATAGATATAAAAAGAAAGTTAAGTATTGGATGACTTTTAATGAAATCAACAATACCATAAGACTTCCTTATTTAGCAGGAGCAATTGACGTGACTGGTGTAGAAAATTGGTTCCCATTAGCGTTTCAAGCAAGTCATAATATGTTTGTAGCTAATGCTAATGCAGTTAAACTTTGTCATGAAATTATGCCTGAGTCACAAATAGGGTGTATGCTGTCTTTAAGCAACACATATCCAAATACATGTAAGCCAGAAGATGTTTTTGAAACCTATAATCTTAGAAGAAGATCTTTATTTTTCTCAGATGTTATGTTAAGGGGTGAATATCCAGGCTACGCAAAAAGATTGATGAAGGAATTGGGAGCTGAACTTGATATTAGAGAAGGCGAATTAGAATTAATAAAAGAATATACAAATGATTATTTAGCTTTCAGCTATTATAGGACATCTACCTTTATTGCAGGATCTACTATGCAATTTAATACTGGTGGCGGAATTGGCTCTGAAAATCCATATTTAAAGAAATCAGAATGGGGTTGGCCAATTGATCCAGTAGGATTTAGATATACTTGCAACGAACTATATGATCGATACAAAAAGCCATTATTTATAGCAGAAAATGGTTTGGGTATGGTAGATAAGATAAATCCAGATGGAACTATTAGTGACAAAGCTCGTATTGAGTACTTAAGAGATCATCTTTTGGCACTTAGAGAAGCTATTGATGATGGATGTGATATTTTTGGATACACTTGGTGGGGACCAATTGATATAGTTAGCGCTGGTACTGGCGAGATGAAGAAGAGGTATGGATTTATTTATGTTGATAAAGACAATGATGGCAATGGAACTTTAAAACGTATGAAAAAAGAATCTTTTTATTATTATAAAGAAGTAATTGAAACAAATGGTAGTCTTCTAGATAAGGAACTATAGTATACATGTTTTGATCAATGTGTTACGCTATAATCAGATATAGTGTATAACATATATGCTTAGCTATTGGAAAATAAATAAAGACATTAAAATAAAGATATAAGATCTAGGTGAGGCTTATCCTCACCTTTTTAGGATGGATGAGATATGGGAGAAACGTTGCTGAAGGCAGGAAGTTTTATTTTAATAATAATAAGTGGCTATTTACTGAAAAAGAAAGGTTTGTTTAATTGCAATGATAATAGAACAATTATGAAACTAATCATGAATGTAACTTTACCAGGTGCTGTAATTGCAAGTTTTTCAAATTTTCAAAGAGATAATAGTTTGATTTTTGTAGCAATGCTTGGATTAGGAATGAATATATTAATGATCGTAATTGGATACTTAATTGCATTTAAGAAAGATAATTCGGAAAAAGCCTTTAATGTTATTAACTATTCTGGCTATAATATCGGTACTTTTGCAATGCCATATTTGCAAAGTTTTTTAGGGCCAACAGCAATTATAGTTACATGTCTATTTGATGCAGGAAATGCACTTATGTGTACTGGAGCAACTTATGCAGTAGCATCAAATATTGTAGGAGGAAAGGATAGTGGAGGTATAAGAATATTCCTTAAAAAAATATTTTCCTCGGTTCCATTTGATGTTTATACAATTATGCTAATTTTTTATTTTGCTGAAATCAGAATGCCACCAGAGGTGTATAAAATAGCAAGTGTTTTTGGTAGCGGCAATGCTTTTCTTGCAATGTTTATGATAGGAGGCGCATTTGAATTAAGCTTTAATAAAAATTTATTAAAAAAGGTAGCAACTAATATTGTAGTAAGATACATATGTGCCGCAATAGCTTCTTGCCTGTGTTATAAATACTTACCATATTCAATAGAAGTAAGACAAGCTTTAGCTATTATTATGTTTTCACCAATAACAGCAATTTCAGTTATTAATACAGTAAGATGTAATGGAGATCATGAAAGAGCTGGAATCACTAATTCCATAACTGTATTGATTAGTTTGTGCATTATTACAACGTTAATTACATACTGGGGATTAGGTAATTAATTAATAAAGTTACATAAACAAAATATAGTTGATAGAGGATAAATTAAAGCCTATTAAATTTTTGGACGAAAGGATAAAAGGATATGGAGATTATTTCTACAATTGCAGGGCAAATAAGTATAATGTATGTATTGATGGTAATTGGTTTTATTGTATATAGAAAAAAATTGATTGATGATGAAGGAGCAAAGCAATTATCTAATTTGCTAGTTTGGATAATCAATCCTCTAATTATGTTAACCAGATATCAGATGAATTTTTCTATGGATAAACTTATTGATCTTGGAATTTCGTTTATAGTATCACTTTTTGCGATGTTAATAGGATTTTTTGTAGGAAAGACTATATTTAAGAAGGAACAGAAAATTGATAAGTTTGCAGTTGGATTTGCTAATGCAGGATTTATTGGTATCCCATTAGTCACCAATATTGTTGGTTTGGATCAAGTTTTCTTTTTATCTGCATATTTAGTTTGTTTTAATATTTTAAGCTATACCTATGGAATTTATCTAGTATCAAGTAATAAAAAATTAATTACAATAAGAAGTATATTATTTAACCCAGGAATAATTGCTGTTGGAATTGGAATTATAATTTTTATATCGCCAATAAAGTTGCCTAAGTTTATTTATGATGCCTTTAATTTAGTAGGACAGACCAATACACCAATAGCCATGATTCTTTTAGGTACATATATTGCAAAAGCCAAAGTTATTACTTTGTTTAATAACAAGTATGCCTATTTTGTGTGTTTTATAAAATTAATTGTCATTCCAATGATTGTGTTGATAATATTTAAATTTCTGCCAACAGATTTGGGAGAAATTAAAAAAGTTGTACTAATAGCTGTTTCAACACCAGTTGGACTTACTGTGCCCATGTTTTCTCAAATGTATGGAGGCGATTATGAATATGGAGCAAAACTAGTAGGACTAAGTACATTATTATCATTGATTACAATTCCCATAATATTATATTTAGCTAATATAATTTGGTAGAAATTGAATTTATATAACGGCATAATAAGTTTTTAAATATGATTATTTGGATAACCAAGGTTAAAATAATATAACTTAAGAAAGAAAATTAGAATTATTGGTAGAAGAAATGGAATATATGTATAACAGATAATCTAGAATTAATATTATCTGCATGAATAATGAAAAATATTTCGAATATAATTAATAATGACAAAATAGTTTAATAGAGATGAGGTAATAGATAATATTGTGTTAGTGTTAGGATATGAACATTTGGAATAAATAAATTTAATCTTTAACATTCGAAAGAAGAGTTTTTTATTGACGTAGCATATATTAGCGTAGTAGAATTAGTATGCAATTAAATATAAGATTTTGTTAGGTGAGGCTCCTATATAGATACATGCTGCTGCCCGGAAACGTCGAGAGACGCCAATGGGTCAACAGGTATTGCCGGATTAAGGTTCTACTTAATGTAGCCGAAAACCCGAAGGTTTTCTATGCTATATAGTGCTAAAACTCAACGAGTGAAGAATGAAATGTAAATATGCTAGGACTATATCTACGTGTATTTGCAATGCAATATTGTGTTTATATCCTTCACCGTGAGTGAAGGATTTTTTTATTTTATTTAAAAGGAGGTGCATCCAATGGAGGGTGACGGTAGTACGGATAATTATTATATGCATTTTTATTTGAATTCAATTAATACTATTTTTATGGGCATTAAATTGGATGCACTTTTTGGTGCCCTAAATTGAAAGGGTGAAGTAAATGGAAAAAGTAACAAATTTCTTTTTTAGCAAAATTCTTAATAAAGAAATTTACAATATTTCAGGGCAAATAATAGGTAAATTAAAAGATGTTATTCTTGATTTTACTAAGGAAAGTCCTACAGTAATGTATATACAAATTAGAAATGGAAGAAAATCCTTTTATGTATCAGCTGAAGCGCTTGATATATCAAAAGATGAAAGAGAAAGATATAAAATCAAAATAAATAGTGAGAGTCTTTTAGTAAAGCTTCCAAATGAAAAAGATATTTTTTTAGTAAGAGATTTTTTAGACAAACAAATAGTAGATATAAATGGTAGGAAAGTAGAACGTGTTAATGATGTAAGACTTGGGCTTATAAACGATAAGTGGAAGCTTATAGCAGTTGATATAGGAACTAGAGGGTTATTTAGACGTCTTGGTGTGGAATATCCATTTATTCTATTGCTAAGCTTATTTAAATATCAACTTAGAAATAAGCTTATTATATGGGATCATGTACAAACTTTAGCTACAGGAATTAATAATTTACAACTTCATATGCCTGCAAGCAAGATTGAAACTCTTCATGCAGCAGATATAGCAGATATAATTGAAGATCTTGATAATAAGAGCAGAGATATATTATTCCACAGCTTAAATAATCAAAAAGCAGCAGAAGTTTTTGAAGAAATTGAAACTGATGTTCAAGTTGACCTTTTAAAATCCATGTCTGATGAAAAGGCCTCAGATATACTTGAAATCATGCCATCTGATGAAATAGCTGATATTTTAGAAGAAATAGAAGAAGATAGAGCTGAAAAATTATTAACTCATATGGATGAAGAAAGTCAAGATGAAATAAGAGAACTTATGGAATATGAAAAAGAAACTGTAGGAAGTATTATGTCAAAAGATTTTATAACCTTCCTTCCAGATGTAACAGTAAAGGACGTTTTTTCTTGGCTAAAAGATAATGCACCAGATGAAGAAGAAAGTTATTATGTATATATTACTAATGATAAAAGCAATCTTATAGGTTCCGTTTCTTTATTTTCACTTATTATGTCTAAGGAAGAAACTAAACTTTACAATATTATGACCACAAGACCTAAGAGTTTAAAAGATACTGATGAAGTTGAAGATGCTATTAGTTTAATGCACAAATATAACCTTGTGTCTATACCAGTTATAGATGAAGAAGATAATTTGGTTGGAGTTGTATCGTTAAATGATAGTATTCATGAGCATAAACTACTAAGGAGGGTTGCAATATGAGAAAAGTATTACCTAATAAATTTAAAAAGTTATTTTTCATAATGACCATCATTGGACCAGGCTTAATTACAGTAAATGCAGGTAATGATGCTGGTGGAATCACAACCTATGCTACAGTTGGTGCTTCATATGGATACAAAATGTTATGGGGATTACTCCTAATTACCTTTAGTTTAGCTGTAATACAAGAAATGAATGCAAGAATGGCAGTTGTAACTGGTAAAGGCTTATCAGATTTAATTAGAGAAAAATTTGGAGTTAAGCTTACTTTTTTTGCTATGTCTATTTTGCTAATTGCAAATATGGGAGTAGTATTTGGAGATTTTGCAGGTATAGCAGCAAGTTTAGAACTCTTTGATATAAGTAAATATATATCAATACCTATTGTTTCTGTAGCTATTTGGTTTCTTGTAACCAAGGGATCTTATAAAAAAGTAGAAAATATATTTTTGTTATTTACCTTTGTATTTTTTACTTATATTATATCTGCATTTTTAACTAAACCTGATTGGGGATACGTTGCTAAATCAATGATTTCACCATCTATTGAGTTAAAAACAGGATTCCTTCTTACTTTTATAGGAATGATTGGAACAACAATTACTCCATATATGCAATTTTATCTTCAATCATCAATAGTGGATAAGAAGTTAAGCATAGCCGAATATAAATATGAAAAACTAGATGTTTATTTAGGTTCTTTTTGGGGAAATGCAGTATCATTTTTTATAATTGTATGCACAGCAGCTACTCTCTATAAAGCTGGAATCACTATAACTTCAGCAGAAGAAGCAGCAATGGCCTTAAAGCCACTAGCAGGAGAATGGGCATTTATACTCTTTGGAGGTGGATTATTTGGAGCTTCTGTTTTAGCAACAGCTGTTATTCCTCTTTCTACATCATATGCAATTTGTGAGGCTTTTGGATGGGAAAGTGGAGTTGACAATGACTATAAAGATGCACCAGCCTTCTTTGGAATATATACTGGAATAATTATATTAGGAGCATTATTTATATTAATACCGGGAATATCGCTTATTAAAATAATTCTTATAACTCAACAAATTGCGGGAATATTATCTCCAATAATATTAACCTTTATGATAATTTTAATTAATGACAAGCGTATAATGGGTGAATATGTTAATAATAAAACCCAAAATATAATATCTTGGGGAACTGTTATATTTATTATAACTTTATCCATAATTTTATTTGTATCATCATTTATAGCATAATTAAATTATAAAAATAAAACATGCATTTAAGTGTAATTGCACTTTTGCATGTTTTTTATTACTTACTTCCAAAATCCTCACCTAAAGATACAGCTTTAGTTTTACTGTTTTCTTTATCTGAATAAAGGAATTTCACTTTTTGTTCAGGCTTTTTGCTTAATAATACTTCTAAATTATTCAATTCATCTAGATTATCTAGTCCTGCACCAGTTGAATATAAGAAAACTTTAGCATTTCCGAAGCTTTGAATGTCTTTAGCGTATTCTTGTAAGGGTGTACCAAGGTTTCCAGCAAGAACAGCACCTCCTAAAATTACTACATCATATTTCGAAACATCTTTTGGTAAGAAATCTCCAGCAGTATTTACTGTAACATTGAAACCTTTATTATTTAGTCCTGTTGCAAAGGAAGCAGCAATTTCTCTTGGAAATTCTGATCTAGAATTTTGAAAGATTACCAAAGCTTCTTTTCCATTAGGCTTTTCACTTTTCATAATAGTTTCTTGGTTAGGTCGCTTACTATCAACACCATTTTTAAATATAATTATAGTGGAAATGGCACATACTATTATCAATAGGATTATAGTAACAATGCTTAATAATATTTTTTTAAACATATTTTATTTCACTCCTCTAAATTGGATCTAAAGCTAATATAGATATGTTAAATATATTGAATAAAAAATCATGGAATCTATTGATTTAGTAAAAAATTATGGATTTAGCATATTGGCAAATTTCGCAATTTTGTCGTTTGAAATAGCTAAAAAATTAGTTTTTCCATCTACTTTAATAGCTGATTCACCTTTTTTATTTTTAGATTTTACAACCATTTTAATTATGAGTTTCTCAAAAAAATTCATCTTGCTGAAATTGAAACCATAGCCTAGGGAATCAATAACAGTTGCATGATTAATTAATTTATTAGAAAAGGATCTTTCCATATATGATTTGATTTCTTCCTCGCCATTTGACATACATGATAGAAATAATGCAAAAGGTTTAGATAAAAGTAAATTAGAATTATCAGCGCAAAAGTTTTTTACTTCGGCTTGTATACTGCCTGCATAAACAGAAGCACCAACAATTATTTTGTCATAATCGGAAAAATTTATATTTTTGTTTTCTTTTAGATTTATGACTGTAACATCGCCAGTCAATTTTTCGGAAAGCAGGTTAGCACATTTCTCTGCTGCACCATATTTTGATGCAAATAATATTAAGAATTTCATAATTAAAATCACTCCTTAAAATTTAAGATTCTAATAAATTTTCTAATTTTCCATAATTAAACCCTACTTTTGATTTTTCATCCATCTCTGTTATAGTATTTAAAAGTTTTGAGAAACATGAATATAAATTAGAAATATCAGTTTTAGTTAAATCTCTAAATAAGTCATCAATGAACGCATTTTCTGCACTTTTTCTTTTTTCAAAAAAAGTACCACATTTTTCAGTGAGTGCTAACTTTACAGACTTTGAATCAGTGGTCATAGTAATTAAATCTTTTGCTTCAAGATTTAAAGCTAATTTTTTTACATTTTGTCTAGAACAGCCCATAAATTCTGCTGCTTCACTTAAAGTTGGTGAACCTGTTTCTGAGTTCAAGATGCAGATGATTAGAAGCCATTGCTTCATAGTTATATCTTTATCAAATCTATCGCCTATAGTTTGAAGTTTATTTGCAAATAAGAATATGCATCCAAATATGAATTTTTCTTTTTCTAGTTCTTTATTTAATGGTTCCATTTAAATCTCCTTTTGTAATTTTTTTATAGGTAATATATTACGGTAACTAGTTACCTATATTGTAGTTTGAAAGAAAGATAGTGTCAACTATAATATTGATATATAAGAAAATATTAAGAAATAATATTCAGTTGAATTGTAAAAATATATGTGCTATCATAAAAAAGCATAAAAGGAAACTCGACTCAAAGAGTAAGTAACCATAATAGATGCATAGACGTATGGAGAGATGTCCGAGTGGTCGAAGGAGCACGCCTGGAAAGCGTGTATAGGGGCAACCCTATCAGGGGTTCAAATCCCCTTCTCTCCGCCAAATGAAAAAATACCTTTAAACTTAGTAAGGATAAGTTTAAAGGCATTTTTATATTTGTGAGTTTTAAATAATACTTCAAAATATTCTTTATAATTTTTAATATCATACGTGTGAAATTTTGGGCCTCATACAAATAAAGTTATTTTAACTGAGTTTCCAATAGTTTTGTTTCTCCAGCTTTAACTTTATTAATATTTTCCCACTTAAAATCAAAACGATTTTCATTACTATTTGTAACAACCATAGGAATAATAGTGCTGCTTGCATTTTCATTAATGAAATCTAAATCAACGTCAACAATGATTTGGCCCTTTTTTACTTTGTCACCCAATTTTACAAAGAAATTAAATCCTTGCCCGTTTAGATTTAAAGTTTCCAGTCCAATATGAATAAGAATTTCTTCTCCAAGAGCAGTTCTTAATGCAAAAGCATGTTTAGTCTCTGCAATTAGTATAATTTCTCCATCTACAGGTGCAAGAATTTGACCATTTGAAGGTAAGATTGCAACACCTTCTCCCATAAGTTTTTTGCTAAAAACAGGATCTGGAACATCTTCAATTTTTACAAAATCTCCAGAAGCATAAGCAAATATAGATTCACGAATATTTTTAGAAAATAATTTTTTAAACACTTATCTTAGCCTCCATTATCACCCTGAATTAGTTATATGATATAAATCAACTAAAATCTAATGAAGTTCATTCCAATATCCTTTGTTTGCTTCCATTAAATCTTGCAATAATTCTTTAGCAATATTAGTATTTACAACTGTACGATTTAATACAAGTGCTTGTAATGCCTTTTGATAGCTTCCTTCTAAGCAGGCATCTACTGACAATTTTTCATACGCATATTGATTTTCCATAAGTCCCTTGTAAAATGCAGGGATACTTCCAACGGCTAATGGCTCAACCCCATTGCTTCCAACACGACATGGAACTTCTATCATCATTCCAGATGAAACATTTTGAATAGCTCCATTATTCTCTATGATTGTTAGAAAAATTTCATTTGTGTTATTAGCAATTGCTGTTGCTAAATCAACTATATACTCTGCGTGGCATCCTACGTCAGTGGTGATTTCAAATTTAGTACCACGCATTTTACCTAGAGATATAATTTCATGTAATCTATCATAAGTTTCTTTTTCGTTTCCATCCATTACTTCGTTAGCTCTTGTGTATTTTGGATTTTCTTTATCTCTCATTTTATTTGGATATAAATAATATTGTAAATATGTGTTAGGTAAATATTCATCATAATCATTAATCATTTGACTCATGAATTCAAATGTTGCTTTCCATGAAGGCTCTTGGAAAAGAGGTTCTGTTTGTACATCTACTGGAGTTTTTAATATTTCTCTTAATTTAGGTAAATAATCTTCTCCAGTTTTTTTGTCTAAAATATGAGTAAACCAGCCAAAATGATTTAAACCAAAATATTTAGGCTCTAAATCGCATCTCTTTAATCCAAGTACACTTGCATAAATGTCCATAATTGCAATTGGCATATCGCAAATGTTGATGATGCGATAATCCCCAGGGAATATTCTTTTTGTTGCTTCTGCAACAATTGCAGCTGGATTTGAATAATTTAAAATCCAACATTCTGGAGAATAAGTACGAATACTTTTTATTAAATCAATAACGGCAGGAACGCTTCTTAATCCATAAGCAAATCCGCCGGCACCACATGTTTCTTGACCAAGGCACCCATGCTTTAATGAAATTTTTTCATCTCTTTCACGCATTTTTAATCTTCCTGCACGAATTTGCATAAGCGCAAAATCTATGTCTTTGAATGCTTCTTTTTCATCAGTAGTATATATAACTTCTTCTAACTCTGGATAATATTCTTTAAGTAGTATTTCAGCATATTTTCCAACTATATTTTGGCGTTCACTTTCATTATCATATAAGACAATTTTCCTTAAAGGGAACCTATCTTTTTGATTACATAACATTGCAAGCATATCGGGTGTATAACGACTACCTCCACCAACGATACAAATTGAATACTTTTTCATTTTACATTACTCCTTTTTTATGTTTAATACATTAACAAGTTTTTCTTTTTCGATTTCTACAGTCATTCCAATAATAATCTGTACGTTATTTCCTTTGATAACAATACCTTTTTGTTTTGCTTTACTAATTATTTCTTTATTTACTTTGTTAATGTCATTTACATCGATTCTTAAGCGTGTAAAGCAGTTGTTTACTTCTACAATATTTTCTGCACCACCTAGCCCTTCAATAAACAATTCAGTATTTTGGTTATCAGAAGCATTAGTTGAAGAGGAATTAGAGTTTGTCTCATTATTAACAGAATTTTCTTCTCTACCAGGTGTTTTAATGTCAAATTTTTTAATTAAGAAAATAAAAGTGAAATACCATACTATAGCCATTACAATACCAACAGCAAAGAAAATATATATTTTGGATAATTTTGGATCTATAACGGAATTACAAATTATAGTATCAAGTAAGCCATAAATCGAATATGTTCTTGAACCTAATACCCAAAGCAACATTTCTGAAAAACCTGTAAGTAACCCATGCACAAGCCAAAGTAATGGTGATATGAAAAGAAATGCAAAATCAAGAGGTTCTGTAATACCTGCTACCATTGAAACGAAGAGTGCTGGTATAAGCAAGCCTTTTACAGTACTTTTATTTTCTGGTCTTGCAGTTTTTATCATAGCAAGAACTATACCTAAACTTGCAAAGATTTTTGCAAATCCAAAAGTAGCAAATCTAATTGAAGGATCAATAGCTGTCAAATTAGCACCACTGGCCATTTCAGCGTAGAAAATGTTTACAGCACCTTGTACAGTAGTTCCATCGATTTGGGTACTTCCTCCAAATCCAGTAAAACAAAATGGCATCCATAATAAATGATGTAATCCTGTTGGAATTAAAAATCTGTTGCCAAATGCATATACAAATACTCCTAATGGACCTGCATCCTTCATGAATACAGATAAACAAGAAATACCGTAGTTTATAACTGGCCATACATAACTAAGTACAATTGCTAATATTAAAGTAATTGGGATCATAATTATGAATACAAGTCGTGATCCGCCATATACTCTAAACATTTCTGCAAATTGTATATTACAAGCTTTGTTGAATACATATCCAGTAATGCATCCGAGTATTATTCCTAAAAATACATTCATGTCTACTACCTGGAATCCTAGAACAAGATTTTGCCCAGTTCCAAATAACCCCATAGCACCAGGTTGAGCTAGCATATTTTGTGAAGTAAGCCATGCATTGTTACCAGCTAAAAAGATAATATACACAATCAAACTAATAATAGCGGCATCTACTTTTTTTGTTTTTGCAAATGCGGTTGCTAGTCCAACACAGAAGATGATGGAAAGATTATTTAGCATAGCATTCATCATAGTCTTTAATAAATTTCCGATGAAAATTACAAATGATGGCATAAAACTGAGTTGCATGATGACGGCAATAGCAAGACCAATTCCCATAATTGCTAAAAACATTATAGGTTGTACTGCAGCTTGCGAAAATTTTTGACTTAATGATAATAATTTTTCTTTCATAAATATGTACCTCCTTTTATTTGTACTAAATATAACCTAGATTATATTTGGTATCAATGGATTTACCGCATCTATGATAATGTTTACCTTTAGTGAAAAAGTTCACTGAGCTGCAAATATAAAAAGGGCTGTTATGAGAGATTTTTGTGTAAATAATTTTACACAAAAATCTACTGTTAACAGACCTTTTATAGCATGTATACTGTATTTAGTTTAGTTCATAAGTATTACTTATGTATATGTGATAAATATTTATTAGAATATTTGCTTAATGCTAATTCCAATAATATTATTAAATTTGAAGTGAAAAAGTTAGGAATATAATGCTCTTTGTCTGATTTTGTTCCAGCAACTTCTATTGTCATATGAGCTGTTTTACCCAATGGTGAATCCTTAGTTGAAGTAAAAGCTACAACCTTAAAATTGCTCTGGATAGCTACGTTAACCTTTTCAAGTATTTCTGACCTTGCCCCAGAATAAGAAAGGAAAAAATAGAGTCCGGATTTATTTTTGTTAAAGGCTTCATAATGATAGCAGCTAGCTGCATCGAAGCCAAATGATAATAATTTTTGTAAATAATATTCCTTAGCACTATCGCAAAAGCCTAGAGAATCAAGATAAATTCTTTTTTCACTATATTCTCTTAGTAATTCTACAAGCATATTAATATGAATTGTTAAAGAGTCACTTTTATATATATCAACTATATTATCAGAAAAGTCTAATTTAAGTGCATGATTAGTAGATGCAAGAGTCGTATAATACATTTCACTATATCCGCTGTACCCCAATTTTTTTGACAATTTTATAATTGCTGCTTTTGAAACAAAACATTCCTGTGAGATTGTGTTTATTCCAACTTTTTCATTTCGGCTAATGTGATCATGTATTTTATTTAGGATTATCTTCTCAAGCTCTGAGAGACTTGTATTGCCTTGCATTTAAAACACTTCCTTCCTGTAACAATAATGCTCATAAAGTTACTTTTTCTTATAGTATATCATTATGCTTGAGTTAAAATCTATATAGCAAGCAAAAAGAGTGTCACAGATAATTATTAGAGCTGTGAAGAATGAAAATGCCTAGAACTTTAAATTTACTAAGGTTCTAGGCATTTTCATATTTAATAAAATTTATGTTTCATTTTCGAAGGTAATCTCATCAATGGATTCATTAGATTTTCGATCGTTTAAAAATAAATTGATCTTTTCTGACCCTATTAGCATAACTATTATACATAAGAATAGGAAGTATGGGAAAATAAAAATGCTTGTTCTAGAAGCAATGAAACCTAAAATAGGAGGCATGAAAGTACTTCCTATATATGCAAAAGCCATTTGCATTCCCATAATTGATTGTGATGCACCTTTTCCGAATCTGTTGGGGGTTTCGTGGAGCATTGCAGGATAAATAGGGGCACAACCAAGTCCTATAAGGATTAATCCAATCAATGAAAAGTAAGTTGGTAATAGTAATAGAGCTGCTCCAGTAATACACATGATTTGTCCAGCTCTAATTAATGTCCGATTAATGAATTTCATAGTGAGAAAACCAGCTAGAAATCTTCCAAGAGTAATGCCGCCGTAAAATAAAGAAATTCCTCTTGCTGCAGCATCAGCAGATAATCCCTTGTAATTTACCAGATAACTGCTTCCCCATAATCCAGCAGTGGCTTCTGTTGCACAATAACATACAAAAGAAATTAAAGCTAATTTAACACCAGGAATTTTTAGTGGATTAATTTTTTCAGTATTTGCTTCTTGATTATAAGAAGATGTTTGATCGTGTTCAAGGTGTTTCCATAATGGTAGTGTTATAAGTAGTACAAGTACTAAAGAAAACTGTATTATAGAAATTGTAAGATAACCTTTTTGCCAACCGTTTTTATTTGCTAAAAATAGAGACATGATAATTGGGCCAGAAGTCGCTCCAATACCCCAAAAGCAATGAAGCCAGCTCATATGTTTAGCTTTGTAATGCAAGGCTACAAAGTTATTTAAAGCAGCATCAACAGAACCAGCTCCAAGACCTAGAGGAATAGCAATTATGCATAGCATTATAAAGGAATGGGAAATAGAGAAACCAAGCAAAGCAAAAGCAGTCATTGTAACGCTTATAAAAGTGATTTTACCAGTCCCAAAGCGATTTATTAATTTCGCGCTAAATAGACTTGAAATAATAGTTCCACCGCAAATTAGCATTGAGATAATTCCAGCACTTGAAGTGCTTACAGATAAATCAGACTGCATAACAGGCCAGGCTGCTCCCAAGAGGGAATCTGGCAAGCCAAGACTGATGAAGGCTAAATATATAATTATTAAAAGTAGTGTTATCATCATATTCTCCTTTTAAACTTGTTAAAATAGTTTTTGTTTGATTTAGTTATTTATAGCTTCTAAAGTTATTGAACTTAAACCGTTTAAATAGTATTTAAGTGTATTATTTTCTAATATAATTTGAGGAATATGTCTTTTTGGAATTATTTCCCTAACAGAATCCTGTATTTCATCTAAAAGAGAATCTGTGAGTAATGTTCCAGTCACAATAATTGTTTGAGGATTAATGATTGCAGATAAAGAACATATGGTTTTTGATACAATTGGGATAATACCTTCTCTATAACTTAAAATTTTCTTTTGCTCTTCGTGAGTACATCCCAAGGGTAGATAAGATACTTCACCAGCAAAGTTTGTGTTTCCGTGGATAATATGTCCATCTACAATAATTCCTGAGCCAGGCCAATTATCTTTAAAAAATGCGACTACAGCTATAGATGCATTTTCGTCATAGTCTCCTGCTTGATAAAAACCATAAGCAGTTAAATTCATATCATTTTCTATCACAACAGATTTACCAAATCTATTTGTTAATTGTTCAGCTAAAGGACAGCCAGATAATTCTTCAATATCACAAAAGTCAATAATATTAGATTTTGTTACAACACCGGGAATACCGATTCCTATACCCTCAATATTAGGATACTTGGCTATAAGTATTTCAATTAAATTTTCAATTTCAGAATAATCGATAGTTTCTTTTTCTATGGATTTTTCTTCTATAACGGTGCCCAATAGATTTACCATAGCATAATTTAAGATTTTTTTATTATTTTCATAGACCATATAAAGGCAGCAGATATATGAATAGTTTTCATTGAATTTATAAGCCTTAGCAGGTCTACCTACGCTACTGGAAGATTCGATTTCTACTTCTAAAATTTCTCCTGAAGCATCTAATTCATTTAAGATGGTATTGCAGGTAGCAACACTTAGTCCTGTAATTTTAGAAATAGTATTTTTAGTTCCGCTTGGAAGAGCTTTTAATGCGTTTTTAATTATTCTTGTATTATAATTTTTAACGTGAGCAGTATTGCTAACAATAGGTTTCATAGAATTACTCCTTTATTATAATAATTATTATAAAAGTTATTATTACAATTATTATAATAGTTATAATAATTAACGTCAATGTGATTTATGGATGTTTTTTGGAAAAAGAATCGAGGATTTATTAGAAGTGAATTAAAATTTTAAATAAACTTAGCTGTATTTAGTTATTTATTTAATTTACTAATGATGAGTATTTCTATACTCCATAGGAGTCATTCCAACTGTTTTTTTAAATACCTTTGAAAAATTTCCTTGATCACAAAAACTAAGCTGGGATGAAATTTCTAAAATTGTTTTGTCTGTACTTTTTAATAAAGTCTTAGCCCTATCTATTTTTATATTCTTAAAATAAGTCATTACCGATACATGCATATTCCTTTTAAAGCATTTTGATATATATCCAACAGAAACATTTAATTCTTCTGATATATCTTGAAGTGTTAAATGATCTTCTAAGCGAATATATAAAAGCCCAATAACCTTGTTGATTACAAAATTATCTGTTACCTCTACAAAATCAATCAGTATGTTTAGATAGCAGGTTGCAATGTCTATTTCTAATTTTTGGAGCTGCTCTAAGTTATTAAGGGTTTGGATGGTCCTATAATACTTGTTATAGATAGTATGAATAAATTGCTTAGAAGAACCTTGCTTGATAATTTCTCGTACAAATATAACATTCCACATAAGAAGATCATTCTTTTTAGTAGTTATAGGGATGTATTCTTTATTTTCTTCTATATGTTTTGATTTGATTATATGGAGTATGGCTTCTTTATTTTTTTGTTCTAATAAAAAAGCTATTTCATTACTAAAAAAATAACTATCTGAATCATATGCATCATACATGAAAAATATCCCCCCATTAAAGTAAAAAATTTTCTTTGGTTAAATTATACAATAACTGTTAGAAGTTTGTACATTTAAAAACAAAAAAGATTAATTTTAAACAAATTAAGAAATATAAAGTTGCTATAATATGCTTGTAAGGGTTGCAACCGTTTACCGATGAAGTTTATGTTTATAAATATTTGGAGGGGTTAAAATGCGTAAAAAATTAAAACTTATAAATATGTTAATTGCAGGTATTTGCTGTACTTCGATGTTTGTTGGATGTGGAAAATCAAGTCAAGGTTCAACAGAGAAAGAAAGTAAGGAAATAGTAGTTTGGTCATATTTAATGGACAATGAAGTTGAAGAATTAAATAATATTGCTCAAGAATGGGCAAAAGAAAATAATAAAAAAGTAAAGGTAATTAAAGACAATTCACAATTTCAATCTTTTTTGCAAGCAGCAAATTCATCAAAGGGTCCGGATTTAGTTTTTGGATTAACCCATAACAACTTAGGAACATTTCAACAAGCTGGATTACTTTCAGAAGTTCCACAAGATTTTGCTAATAAAGAGGACTATATAAATAGTGCTGTATGGGATGCTGTATCCTATAATGGAAAGGCATATGCGGTTCCGTTATCCATGGAGACTTATGCTTTATTTTATAATAAAGATAAAGTTAAAGAGATTCCTAAAACAATGGAAGATTTGGTAACACAAGCAAAAGCTTATGGTCCATCAGGATTCCAATTCTCAATGAACGAGTTTTATTATGGTGCAGCTTTTGTTCAATCATATGGTGGATATATATTTGGAGGAGAGAAAGGAAATATTAAAGCAGATGATATAGGGCTAGCAAATGATGGAGCAATAAAAGCTTATAAGTTTTTACAAGATTTAGTTCAGAAGGATAAGCTTATGCCGGCAGATATAACAGCTGATATAGCTAATAGTTCATTTAAAACAGGCGATGCAATATTTTATATAGGTGGTCCTTGGGATATTAGTGGTTTTAAAGATGCAGGTGTAAACTTTGGAGTTACTAAACTTCCTAAAATAAATGGTGTAGAAGCAAAAACGCTCATGGGAGTACAAGCTGCCTTTGTAAGTAGTAAATCGCCAATACAAGATGATGCATGGAAGTTAATGAAGTATTTGGCTAATAATTCAGGAGAAAGATTATATAAAGTGGGAAATAGAATACCTGTGCTTAAGACAGAAATAAATAAAGATCAAATAAAGAATAATGAATTTACACAAGGATTCATAGCTCAAACTAATTCAGCAATTCCAATGCCTAATGTACCTGAAATTGAAGCAATATGGAAGCCTATGGAGAATATGACAAGAATATTGCAAGGAGAAGATCCGGCAAAAGTAGCTAAGGATATAAAGCAAGCTGTTGAGGATGGTATTAAAGTTAGTAATAATTAATAACACTGCTGAAATTCCAAGGTTTAGATAAAATATAGTCTTTGCTAAGTCTTGGAATTATCAGAATGAAACTAGTTAATAAAGAAGGTGAAATTTTGGCTAAAGCAAAAAATAATATTACATTAAGAGATAATATGAGAAGTTATAAATATCTTTCACCAGCTATAATAAGCATAATCATATTATGTGTGTTACCAATGCTTTACACAATATTTATAGCATTTACTAATTACACATTGAAAAATCAAAATTATGGATATGGTACCGCTAATGGTTGGAGAGTAGTTGGTCTTTATCAATTTCAACAGATATTAGCAGGTTCATTAAAGGATGAGTTTTTCCCGTTGCTTGGATGGACATTGATTTTTACAATAATATCTACACTAGGAGCATTTTTCTTAGGACTTATATTTGCAATGGCATTAGGAGATAAAAATATGAAAGAATCTTTTATATATAAAGGATTCTTAATAATTCCTTGGGCATTGCCAGGAGCAATAACAATAATTTCGTTTAAGGGATTATTCAATAGTCAATATGGTGCTATTAATGGAATCTTAATGCAGCTCCATTTAATAAATGATCCGATCTTATGGCTTACAACTCCATTAGCAGCTAGAACAGCTGTGATTTTGGTGAATTTATGGCTTGGATTTCCTTATATGATGAATGTATGTATTGGTGCATTATCAGCTATACCAGATACGTATTATGAAGCAGCCAATATTGATGGAGCAACAAGGTGGCAAAAGTTTAAGAAAATAACTTTACCATCATTGGCTAATGTGTCATATCCACTTTTAATATCCAATTTTGCATTTAATTTTAATAACTTTAATTCAGCGTTCTTATTAACAGATGGAGGACCATCAAAAGCAGGATCATCTTTTGCAGGATGGACTGATATTATTGGATCTGCAACTTTTAAAATGTCAGTAGATAAAGGTAATTTTGGTCTTGGTGCGGCTATGTCCATATTAATATTTGTAATAATAGCCACATTATCAATAATTAATATGAAAATGTCAGGCCAATTTAAAGAGGTGGAGGATTAATGGCAGAAATTATAATTGATAAGAAGGAACATACTTCGGAGATAGAAGAAAAATTAGTTTATAAGAAGAGAATTTCCAAAAGGGAAAGATTAGAGTTATGGGGAAAAAGAATATTTTTAATAGTGTCAATCTTAATAATAATTTTCCCTATATTTGCAATAATATCAGCGTCTCTTTCTACTGGGACAAGTTTTATGCAAAAAAATCTTATACCTACAACTATAACCTTTGAAAATTATACGAAAGCATTAAGTGAAAATGTTGGATTTGTGAAATGGATGATAAATACTACTTTTGTTGCAGTATTAGTTTCAACTATTCAATTAGCAATGACATTGCCAGCAGCATTTGCTTTTTCCAGATTAAAATTTAATGGAAGAAAAAAAGGTTTGATGCTATTGCTAATACTTCAAATGTTTCCAACAATAATGAGTGTGCCAGCAATATTAGCAGTTGCGTATAAATTACCTTTTGGTATGGATAATTTAATATTTTTATCACTGATTCTTTCTGCAGGAAGCGCTTATAATATTTGGCTTATGAAGGGATATATTGATGGACTTCCAAAGGAATTAGATGAAGCTGCAAGGGTTGATGGGGCTACTATCTGGCAGGTGTTTATTAAAATAATATTGCCATTAACTAAGTCCATGTCTGTAGTAATATTTTTCTTTTCTTTCATAGCAATATACGGAGAATTTGTATTTTCAGCATCATTGCTTAAGGATAAAGATTTGAAAACATTAGTAATAGGCTTAAAGTCATTCACGGCAGGAAAATTGACAGACTGGCCTATGTATTCAGCATGTTCAATAATGGTATCCATTCCACTTGCAGTACTTTTTGTAGCAATTCAAAAGTTTATTTCAAAGGGATTAGTTTCGGGAGCAGTAAAAGAATAATACTATTTATAATAATATACAAAGCAGGAGGATTAAAAAATTGAATAAACATGCAATATATCATATATTAGATACACCATATGCATATGCAAAAAATAAAAATACTTTATCAGTAATGTTAAGAACTGCTAAAGATGATATAAAAACATGTCTCATACATTATAAGACTAGATATGATTGGGAAAATAATTTTTATATAAAAAAGATGGAGTTAAAGGACTCGAATAGTTTATTTGATTTCTTTAGTGCTAATATTTCTGTAGAGAGAAATAGGTATAGATATTTCTTTGAGTTAGAGGATCATGAAGGAAATAAAATTTTTCTTGATGAGAGAGGAATTAGAAGTGAAGAAATACCAAGAAAAGAAGCAACAGCTTTTCAATATCCGTATATAGCAAAACCAGATGTGTATAAAGAAGAAAAGTGGCTTCAGGAGGCAGTTGTTTATCAAATTTTTGTAGATCGTTTTAGGAATGGAGATGAGAGTAATGATCCTAAAAATGCATTGCCTTGGGGAGAAGAAGTAAGTCAGACTTCCATGTTTGGAGGTGATATTCAAGGAATAATTGATAAACTAGATTATTTAAAAGATCTAGGTGTTGATATTCTGTATTTAACACCTATTTTTAAATCTTCATCAAACCATAAATATAATACTGCTGATTATTATGAAATAGATCAGCAATTTGGTACTGTGGAGAAAGTAAAAGAATTAGTAGAGAAATGTCATGAAAGAAATATGAAAATTGTTTTTGATGCAGTATTTAATCATTCGGGAGCAGATTTCTTTGCATTTGAAGATATACTAAAAAATCAGGAAAAATCTAAATATAAAGACTGGTACTTTATAGATAACTTTCCGGTAGAATTTCAAAAATCAAATTATTATACTTTTGCAGATCATGTACCAACTATGCCAAAATTTAATACGGCTAATGAAGAGGTGAAAAAATATTTATTAGATGTAGCTAAGTATTGGATAGATGAAGTGAAGATTGATGGATGGAGACTGGATGTATGTGATGAAGTTGATCATAGCTTTTGGCGAGAGTTTAAAAAGGTTGTAAAAAAACATAAGAAGGAAGCTATAATTATTGGAGAAATAATGCATGAAGCTAGCTCATTTTTAAAGGGAGATCAGCTTGATGGTATTATGAATTATCCGTTTAAAGGAGCTATGGTGGACTTTTTTGGAAATAGGATAATAGATGCAAAAATGTTCAGTGAAATATTATCAACAAATAGGAATGTTTATATGGACAGTATAACAAAACAAATGTGGAACTTAATTGGAAGTCACGATACAAAAAGATTTTTGACAGAGTGTGATGGAAAAATAGAAAGAATAATGTTAGCAATTGCATTTCAATTCACATATTTAGGCGTTCCATACATATATTATGGAGATGAAATTGGACTTTTTGGAGGAGAAGAGCCGGAATCCAGAAGGTGTATGATATGGGAAGAAGAAAAGCAAAATAGAGAATTATATTGTTTGTATAAAAAATTAATTTATATAAGAAAAAATAATCTTGAATTAATTCATGGAAGATACAAAACGCTATTTTGTGAAGGAAATGTATTGATATTCGAAAGAAATTATAATAATGAAAGTATAATTGTTTTTATTAATAACGAGGAAATAGAAACAGAAGTAGAATTGTCGATTAATAAGTATGTTAGAAATCTTATTACATTAAAAGAAGAATATATTGGTAAAAGCGTATGTTTAAAATCAATGGAATTTAGAATATATAAAGTAATAACTGGTGAAAATGTACATTAAGAGCAGAAAATTTTGAATTAAAGGTATATATATTTATTTAATTTGATTAGATTAAGTATATATACCTTTATTTTTTTAGATTATTATAAAAGTTATTAAAAATCCATTATGGTAAAATGTGATAAAATATACTATGAAGTTATAGAATAAAATAAATAGTTTAAATTAACGACAGGAGAAGAAATTTGTAATGGTTATTTTTAGTGCTGTGGGCAGTGTGCTCAGTATAGTTATTATGATTTTTATGGGTTATGTATTAACTGCAAAAAAATGGTTTGATGAAGGCGCCTCAAAATTATTTTCAAAAATAGTGTGCAATATAGCACTTCCTTGTTTAATGGTGTCTGATTTAGTTGGGAATTTTGATAGAAAAAAATTAGAAGGATTAAGTAGCGGGTTAATAGTACCTTTTTTATCAATGGGGATATGTTATTTTATCGGAATTTTGGTGTCAAAATTAATTAAGGTTAAAAAGAACAGAAAAGGAACCTTTAGATCTATGTTTTTTGTATCCAATTCAATATTTATAGGATTACCTATTAATATGGCTTTGTTTGGAGAAAGCAGTATACCATATGTATTGCTATATTACATTGCAAATACAACTTTCTTTTGGACCATTGGAGCTTATGGGATAAGTAAAGATGGAGATGCTAATAATAGTAATAAAATATTTTCAAAAGAGACTTTAGCTAGATTGGTTTCACCTCCATTATTAGGATTTGTATTTGGTATTATTCTTATAATCTTTAATATTCAGCTACCAAAGTTTGTGCTTAATACATGTAAATATTTTGGGAATTTGACAACTCCTCTATCAATGCTTTTTATAGGAATAATAATTTTTTCAGTAGATATTAAGAGAATAAAACCTAATTTAGAAATGGCAGCAATTTTTGTAGGGAGATTTTTAATTTCACCTATAATAATCTACTTTTTTGGGAAACATATTGGGATACCTATACTTATGGAAAAGGTGTTTGTAATACAAGCAGCTATGCCCGTCATGACAAATACCTCTATTGTGGCAAAGCAATATAATGCAGATTACGAGTATGCAGCAGTTATGACTGTAGTTACAACTATTAGCAGTTTAATATTCATACCTATTTATATGTACTTATTAGGGTAAGCTTTTGTAATATAATAATTTTAGTTATATATGGGAACTAGTGATTAGCTAATAAAAATCAATATTTTAGGAATATTAAGATTAACAAAAGGAGAGATTTAAATATGTTAAAAGAATTTAAAGAATTTGCAATGAAAGGTAATATAGTTGATTTGGCAGTAGGTGTTATTATTGGTGGTGCTTTTGGGAGAATAGTTACATCTTTAGTCAATGATGTTGTAATGCCTCTTGTTGGTCTACTATTAGGTAAGGTTGATTTTTCAAATTTATTTATTGCTCTTGGAAGCGGAGATTTTAAAACAATACAGCAAGCAAAAGAAGCAGGTGTAGCTACTATAAACTATGGTTTGTTTATAAATAATGTAATAGATTTTTTGATAGTAGCATTTTCTATTTTTATAGTAATAAAACAAATTAACAAATTTACAAAGAAGAAAGAAGAAAAACCAGCAGAAACTAAGAAAACTTGTCCTTATTGCTATAGTGAAATTCATACTCATGCAAAAAGATGCCCCAATTGTACATCAGAATTAAATGAAAAGTAAAAAATAAAATGTAAAAATATCCCACAGAAATGAAAGAAAAAAAAATAAGAATTTCATATTTTGCAAAAAAAATATCTTGTCATTATGGTGAAAATCGTGTAAAAATTAATAGGAAACATAAATAATATCTGTTAAATACGATGAAATATGTTATAATCTAATAAGTTAGATTTGAATAAATAAAATTTAAATTATGACAAAGTATGAGTTATAAAAATTGCATTAATAAGTTTTGTTGAAATTTAGTTGGCAAGTGTAATTCATATGAGATATAAAATAAAGATTTAAAGGAGTTGTATTTTAATTGGGGAAAAAATTTAAAAGAGTGCTGGTTGCCAATAGAGGCGAAATAGCAATAAGAATTTTCAGAGCATGTCATGAACTTGGCATAAGAACAGTGGCTATATATACAGAAGAAGATAAGTTCGCATTATTTAGAACTAAGGCTCATGAAGCATATCAAATAGGAAAAAATAAGGGGCCAGTTGAAGCGTACTTAAACATTGATGAAATAATAAGCCTTGCATTAAAGAAGCATGTAGATGCTATACATCCAGGGTATGGATTCTTATCAGAAAATGCTGACTTTGCAAGAAGATGTGAAGAAGCAGGAATTGAATTCATAGGACCAAAATCAGAAATGATGGAAAGTTTAGGAGATAAGATTCAATCCAAGATAGCTGCTAAAAAAGCAGGTGTTCCAGTAATACCAGGTGTTGATAAAGCAATAGCTTCAGAAGAAGAAGCAATTGAAGTAGCTAACATGTGTGGATACCCTGTAATGGTAAAAGCTGCTGCCGGTGGTGGTGGTAGAGGTATGAGAATTGTAAGAAGTGAAGAAGAACTCCTTACTGCCTTTAGAAGTGCTAAAAACGAAGCTAAAAAAGCTTTTGGTATAGATGATATGTTTATTGAAAAATACATAGAAGGTCCAAAACATATTGAAATCCAAGTGTTAGGAGATAAATATGGTAATGTAGTTCATCTTTATGAAAGAGACTGCTCTATTCAAAGAAGACATCAAAAGGTTATTGAAATTGCGCCAGCATTATCTTTAACACAAGAAAAAAGAGAAGAAATATGTGAAGATGCATTGAAGATAGCTAGATCTGTAAGTTATAGAAGTGCAGGAACTCTAGAGTTCTTAGTTGATATGCATGGAAACCATTATTTTATAGAAATGAATCCAAGAGTTCAAGTTGAGCATACTATTACGGAAATGACTACAGGAATAGATATTGTTCAAAGTCAGATATTAATAGCTGAAGGATATAGATTAGATTCAGAAGAAATCGGAATAAAATCTCAAGCTGATATAAAGCCAAGAGGATATGCTATTCAATGCAGAGTGACAACAGAAGATCCATCAAACAACTTCTCTCCAGACACAGGAAAGATTGATGTTTATAGAACTGGATCAGGTTTTGGTATAAGACTTGATGGTGGTAATGGATATAGCGGAGCTGTAATCAGTCCATATTATGATAGTTTGCTTGTAAAGAGTACAGCATATTCAAGAACTTTTGATGATGCTGTTAGAAAATCTATACGTGCAATTAAAGAATTAACTATTACAGGTGTTAAGACTAACGTAGATTTTTTAATAAATGTATTAAATAATGAAAAATTCCAAAAGGGTGAATGTGATACTAACTTTATATCAGATAACCCACAATTATTTGATATAACTCCAAGAACTGATGAAGAACAAAGAATTCTAAGATTCATTGGTGAAAAAATAGTAAATGAAACTAAAGGTCTTAAAAAAGAATATGATGTTCCAGATATTCCAATCATAACTTCTTTAGATGGATTAAGTGGTACTAAGCAAATATTAGATGCAGAAGGTCCAGATGGAGTAGTTAAATGGATTAAAAATCAAAAGAAATTACTTCTTACAGATACAACAATGAGAGATGCTCAGCAATCATTAATGGCTACTCGTGTTAGAACTCAAGATATGAAGAATATTGGAAAGGCAACAGCTGTTTATGGAAATGACTTATTCTCTCTTGAAATGTGGGGAGGAGCTACTTTTGACACAGCTTATAGGTTCTTAAAAGAATCACCTTGGAAGAGACTTGAATCATTAAGAAAGAGAATTCCAAATGTTATGTTCCAAATGCTTATTAGAGGAGCAAATGCTGTAGGTTATAAAAACTATCCAGATAATGTTATAAGAGAATTTATCAAAGAATCTGCTGAAAGCGGAATAGACGTATTTAGAATTTTTGATTCACTTAATTGGTTAAAAGGGGTAGAAGTATCCTTAGATGAAGTGTTGAAATGTGGAAAAGTAGCAGAAGTAGCTTTATGTTACACTGGTGATATCTTAGATGAAAGCAGAGATAAGTATAACTTACAATATTATGTAAATAAGGCTAAAGAAATTGAAAAAATGGGTGCTCATATACTTGCTATAAAAGATATGTCAGCATTACTTAAACCATATGCAGCTAAGAAGCTTATAACTGCTTTAAAGGATGAAATTTCAATTCCAATTCATCTTCATACACATGATACTACTGGTAATGGTGTTGCTACAGTATTAATGGCAGCAGATGCAGGGGTTGATATAGTTGATACAACCTTCAACAGTATGTCAGGACTTACAAGTCAGCCAGCATTAAACTCAATTGTAGCTGCTCTTGGAAATACAGATAGAGATACAGGAATTGATTTAAGCGAAATTCAAAAGTTATCTGACTATTGGGATACAGTAAGACCAGTATACAGCCAATTTGAATCAGATTTAAAATCAGGAAGCGCTGAAATTTATAAGTTTGAAATTCCTGGAGGTCAATATTCAAACTTAAAGCCGCAAGTTGAAAGCTTTGGGCTTGGGCATAGATTTAATGATGTAAAACATATGTATAAGAAAGTTAATGATATGCTTGGAGATATAATAAAGGTTACACCATCATCAAAAATGGTTGGTGATATGGCTATCTTTATGGTTAAAAATGATTTGACTCCAGAAAATATACTTGAAAAAGCTAAGAATATGGCATTTCCAGATTCTATAGTTTCATACTTCAAAGGAATGATGGGTCAACCAGAAGGAGGCTTCCCTAAGGAATTACAAGAACTTGTTTTAAAGGGTGAAGAGCCTATAACTGTTAGACCAGGAGAACTATTGCCACCAGAAGACTTTGATAAGATTGCAGAATACTTAAAGGATAAATATAAATTTACTCCATGTAAGAAGGATATAATAAGTTATGCATTATATCCAGATGTATTCGAAGCATATATAAAATTTGTTTTAGAATTTGGTGATGTAAGTCGTATGGGTAGTGATGTATTCTTCCATGGACTTGCAGAAGGAGAAACTAGCGAAATCGAAATAGCTGAAGGAAAGACTATGATTGTTCAATTAATTGAAATTGGAAAACTTGATGCAGAAGGTAACAGAACTTTAGATTTCGAAATTAATGGTAATAGAAGAGAAATTAAAATAAAAGACAAAACAGAAAGAATTACAGGTGGGTTAAAAGAAGATAATAATTCTAAGATGGCTGATCCAGAGAATAAATTAGAAGTTGGAGCAAGTATTCCAGGTACTATAATTAAAGTGCTTGTAAATGAAGGGCAAGAAGTTAAAGAAGGTGAAAGCTTGCTTGTAATAGAAGCAATGAAGATGGAAACAAACATTGTTGCTGCTACTTCTGGAATTGTTGAAGCTGTACTTATAAAAGAAGGTCAACAAGTTAAGACTGGTGAATTGTTAATGAAACTAAAATAAATATCTGAGTTTTATAAGTTAAAATAATATAGCACGATTTACATTACTATAAAGAGTTTTAAGAAATGTAAATCGTGCTTTTATAGAAGGTAAAATCATTTACATACCAAAGTAAAACTGATAGTATAAGTATATAGATGTTCATAAGAAAATTTTAACAAAAGAATACTAAAAAAAATTAAAATATACGAGGAGTAATAGTTTAAATGGCCAATATGATGCATATTTTTAAAAGTCACGGATTTAAAAGATTTCTAACATTATTATTTATTTTTGTATTTTTGTATTTAATGCGAGGCATGCTTAATTTAATGCTTTTAACTTTTGTCTTTATATATTTAATTAATAGTGTTTCAAAGTTTTTAATAAAAAGGCTTGAAGGAAAAATAAATTTGAATTATAAAGTAATGATAGTAATTGTAGCCTTATTTGTTACAGCAATGTTGTTTATAATAATAATAGATTTCTTACCATTAGTTACAGGTGAGTTTAATCAAGTTGTTAGCCAGATAAGAGAATTATATGTTAAAGTTCCTAATAATGAGATTATTAATATGGTAAAGGATAAATTAGATCAGGTTTATGCACATATATTTTCAGCAGAAGGTATAACTTATATAGTTCAGTCTATTTCCAATATAAGTAAATTAGCGATTAATATTATGATAGCTCTAATTTTAAGTATTTTCTTCCTTTTAGAAAAAGATAAGATAAGTGATTTTACATATAAGTTTAAGCAAAGTAAGTTAGCTGGAATATATAGCGAGTTTGAATTCTTTGGAAGAAAATTTCTTTCTTCTTTTGGAAAGGTTATAGAAGTTCAAATTGTTATAGCTACAATTAATGGATTGCTTTCAACCATTGGGTTAGCTATAATTGGGTTCCCTCATTTGTTGGGTTTTGGAATGATGGTTATGCTTCTAGGACTTATTCCTGTAGCAGGAGTTATAATATCTTTAGTTCCATTAAGTATTGTTGCTTTCAGTACCGGAGGAATTATGAGGGTAGTATATGTGCTTGTAATGATTGCATTACTTCATGCTTTTGAGGCATACATATTAAATCCTAAGTTAATGTCGGATAAAACTAAGCTTCCAATATTTTATACGTTGAGTATACTTATCGTGTCAGAGCATATAGCAGGAGTTTTAGGATTGGTGGTTGGAATTCCTGTATTTATGTTTATATTAGATATTGTAGAAGTTCCATATGGTAATATATCAAAAAAGGATGGCGAATAATGTTAAATTTAGTTTGTAATCATAGTATTTAAACATAGAAATATTATTATAACATTCTGAAATTTGTTGAATAGTAGTGGATTTTAAAATATAATAATATTAGGGTTAATTTATAATAAATAGATTTATTGGCTTTTGGTGGAAGAAGTATATTTATTATGAAGAGAATATTGTTGTGAAGAGAATAATTAATAGAATGTATCAACAAGGTATATGAATTAATTATATTTCTATAGATAAAGAGGTAGGTGGAATTATGAAAAAAGTAAATATTGTTATAGTTGATGATTCGGCTTTTCAAATTGCTTTGTTGAGAGATTTGTTAACTGAAAATGGGTTTAATGTTGTAGGAGAAGCGAGTAGCTTGGAAGAAGTAATTGAAGTGGTTGGTAATACAAAGCCTGATTTAGTGACAATGGACATGACCATTCCAGGGACTGATGGATTTGAATGTACTCAGGAAATACACAAAATTGATCCAAATATAAAGGTGATAATTGTAAGTTCTATGATGGATGATGAAATTGTAAGAAAGGCTAAAAAGCTTCATGTATCAGGATATGCACAAAAACCTGTTGACGGAGAAGAGTTATCTCTGTTAATTAATAGAGTTATGGCTGATGTGGAATTATTTTCTGAATTAAATGAAATATATTCATCAATTTTTAAAGAAGCATTATTAGATGTATTTAATAAGCTTACTAAGACGCTTCCAGAGATTACTGGAGAGAGCAATATTAATGTTGAAACATCTAGTCATGGAATTTCAATTGTAATGGGGATAATAGGAAAGTATTCAGGAAGAGCAATCTTCGATATGTCATTTGATACTGCAAGTGCTTTAGCAAAAGTTTTACTAAGAAGAGATCCAAAAAATAATGATGAAATCCTTAATGTTATGTCTGAATTATCAAATATGACAGCAGGAAATGCATGTTCGATGATTAATAAGAAGAATAAGATATTCGGATTAAGAGTTGCACCACCAACAACATTTCATGGTGAGTCAATTAGTATATCCAAAGCTGTATTAGAAGCAGTTTATTCAGCAAATGCAAAGACTCAGTTTGGTGATTTATCAATAAGTATAGGATTTGGAAGAGGTGAAGGGGAATGGATGTCAATTATATAAATCCTATTTTAGCTTCTTTTGCCAACGTATTACCACAATTGGGGATATCAAAGGTAGAAAAGAAGGGAATAAGCTTAAAGGGAAAATTTATAGAGAGTCCTGGTGTTGTCATCATAGTAGGTATAGTTGGTGATATTAAAGGAAATGTTATATATGGAATGAGCGTAGATGACGCTAAAAAAATTGCATCGGCAATGATGATGGGTATGCCTGTAAATGATTTTGATGAATTAGCTCAAAGTGCAATTTCAGAACTTACTAATATGCTTACTGCCAATGTGGCAACAAATTTTTCAAATGATAATATAATTATCAATATATCAACACCAACACTTATACATGGAAAGTTTACTGCAAATGCAACTACAGATAAAGTTGTTTGTGTTTCGATGGATGTAGGTGGAATGACTGTTGAAGTTAACATATCTATGGAAAAGAATACACTGTAAATCCAGCTATAGGTATTATTAAGGAGTGAAGACAGAATTTTTAAACATGATTATTTTAAGGTTCCCATAATAATTCTTAAGCTTTTTAGAGATATATTTTATTCGATTTCAATTATTTCAATTGTAGTCCTAAGCGTTTTAAATACAACAATTGTATATAGATATGTTATAGATAAATATGAGTTAGAAAAGTATACTTTATTACCCAAAGATGTGTTGATGGATAATTATCAAAGAGTAATTTCTTATGTTCAAAATCCATTAGATCATGAGTTGATTTTAAATAGATTACCAATGAGTGAATTTGGGAAAACACATTTCTTTGAGGTGAAGAGAATTTTTATTGCATTATATATTTTTGGCATTGTTTTTATTATTATGATGATTTCGAAAATAGTAATGAATAAAAGAAAAGATTTATGGAAAAGACTTATAGAAAGTTTTAATAGATGTGTAAATATAATAGCTATAGTATTTATATCTATTTCTATAATGATGATGATAAATTTTTCTAAAGCATTTTATTACTTTCATAAAATATTCTTTAGAAATGATTATTGGATTTTTGATCCTAATAAAGATCCTATAATCAATGCATTACCAGAAGAACTTTTTATGATTGAAGCAATATTGATAATAATTTTATTGTTAATATTCACTGTAATAATTAAAATTCTTTATTTGAGAAATAAAAAAGTAAAATAAATTTAAGGGATAAGCTTTCGCTGCAAATTTTTTATCACAACCATATGATAGAAAATTGAAATGAAAACTTATCCCTTTGTTTTTAATAATTTTTTTCCTTAACTAATAATTTTATGAGTTTTTAAAAACTATAAAAAAATTATCATTATTTTTATTTGTTGGAAACTTAAATATATAGGTGAGTTGAATTTAGTGATTTACATATCGTGATTTATGGTAAAATAAATTGTAAGTAAATAGGAATTATATAAGTTTGTATACATATGTGGAATATTGCACTACAAGTTTATTAAAGTAGCTTTTGGAGGAATAAATATGGACATACCTAACATATTAATTGTGGAAGATGATAAGGAAATAAATAATTTGATTTGCGAAGCATTAAAAAAAGAGAATTACAATATTATTCAGGCTTTTGATGGGAAAGAAGCTACTGAAAAATATAACGAGAATATTCAGCTGATAATACTAGATTTAATGCTTCCATTTGTTGATGGAATAGAAGTATTAAGGATTATAAGAGAAAAGAGTAATTTACCAGTAATAATTCTTTCTGCAAAGGAGGAAGAAACTGATAGAATAATTGGACTTAGTATGGGTGCCGATGATTACATGGTAAAGCCATTTTCAGTAAGGGAATTAACGGCAAGAGTAAAGGCTCAGCTTAGAAGATATATAAATTATAATGAAAAAAAGGAAGAAAATTCTGTTTTACAATATAATGATTTAAAATTAGATACTTTGAACTATAAGGTATATAAGGCAGAGGAAGAAATAAACTTAACTAAAAAGGAATTTGAACTTTTAAAGTTATTCCTTTCAAATCCTAATAGAGTATTTACAAAAGCTAATATATTTAATAGTGTGTGGGAAAATGAATATTTAAATGATGATAATACTGTAATGGTTCATATAAAAAGACTTAGAAATAAGATTGAAAGCGATCCTAATACTCCAAAGTATATAATCACAGTGTGGGGAATAGGATATAAACTTGGTGAATAGTATGAGTATATTAAATTATATTTTTATAGTCATAATATTAATTCTTATAGTAATATTAATATCTTCATATAAAAAAATAAATTATATAAGTACAATATTAGAAGAGATTTTTGAAGGAAACTTTAATCAGAGGGTAAGACAGCAAAATCATATAAAGCCGTTAAAGATATTAACTATAAATATAAATAAAATAATAGAAAGACTTCAAAAGATTAATGAGGAAAACAAGAGGAGTGAAGAATCACGAAAGAAAATGATATCTAATATATCCCATGACCTTAGAACTCCATTAACATCAATGTTAGGATATTTAGAACTTATCTTGGAGGATAGAAATATAGACATTAGTGATACTTTGAGTGAGAAACAAAAGGAAGAATATCTAAGGATAGTATATAATAAGGGGAATTATTTGTATGATCTTATGGAGGAGTTTTTTCAAGTTTCTAAGCTTGACTCAAATGATATTAGACTAGAAATAAAGAAGGTAAATATATCTGAAATTATTAGAGAAAATATAATTTCCTTTTTTAATGAAATAAAGAAGCTTGATATAAAGCCAAAAATAAATATTCCAGATGAAGATGTTTATGTATTGGGAGATGAAAAAGCTCTAAATAGAATTTTTACAAATTTAATTAATAATGCATTAAAGCATGGGGTGAAAGCAACTATTATTGGAGTAGAACTCAATTACGATGAGAAAAATATTTCTATAGATATCTACGATAATGGTGCTGGTATACCAGATGATGAAATAAACTATGTATTCGATAGATTATACACAGTTGAAAAATCAA
This sequence comes from Clostridium sp. C2-6-12, assembly GCF_009928485.1. Classification (GTDB taxonomy): domain Bacteria; phylum Bacillota; class Clostridia; order Clostridiales; family Clostridiaceae; genus Clostridium. Next base: position 103,881 of record NZ_JAABNP010000011.1, read on the forward strand.
GAAGTTTAAATGCAAAAGGTAGTGGACTTGGCCTTACTATAGTTAAGAAATTAATAGAAGCTCTAGATGGTAAAATTACTGTATCCAGCAGTTCTTTTGAAAAAACCACATTTACAGTCATATTTCCTAGATTGTGATAGAGACAAATTTATGAAGCAGCCGCTTTTTGATATATATTTGTTTTGTAATGTCTTAAGGCAAATTTTCAATTAGAAATATATATGTTAAAATGTATATGAAAAATAAAGGCGGTGGATTATTTGAAGTGTAGAATTTGTGGTATGGAAATAAACGAAAAAAATTATAATTTTAACGAGGCAGCTTTTACAAGTAAAAACTCTATAGATAATATTTTGTATTGTCCATTTTGTGGAGTTGGTAAAGAATATTTAAGTAAGAATAATGAAATTATTGCAATTGAGACAAGCTTACTTGATGAGAATACATTGAAAATTTTAGATCATGCTGTTAAATTAGAAATGTTTAACGGAGATTTTTACAATACAGCAGCTAAAATGGCAAAGGATTCTGAAGTTAAGAAAATATTTGAAGCTTTATCGAAGATAGAAATATTCCATTCAAAGCTTCATCAAAGGCTAGGAGGATTTGATAAAGCTCCTGAATTAAGTAAAGTTAATTATGATAGATATGATAGTGATAATGCTCTTTTAGATTTAGCAAGGCAAAAAGAAGAGCATGCAGTAAGCTATTATGAAAGATATAAAAAAGAAGTTAACGATGAGACTTTGGTTAAGGTTTTTGAAGCTTTAGCAGCAGTAGAAAGAGAACATATTATTCTTGTTGAAGAGTAATTAGTAGCTGGCAATCATATATTGAAATATGAAATGCTTACATAATTTAAATCTTAAAAAGTTAAGGAATTTGTAAGAACATATTAAAAGTGGTGTAAGGACTATGTTGTATATTTAAAACATAGTCCTTTGTGTTGCGATAAAAAATTAATTAATTTGCGATAATAAAGATTTATGGAGGAGATAGATATGGAATATGTTTTAAGAACTCACAACCTAACAAAAGAGTTTAAGAAGTTTTCAGCAGTGAACAATGTTAATATGAACATTAAGCAAGGAGAAATATATGGTTTTTTAGGAGAAAATGGAGCTGGAAAAACTACAACTATAAGAATGATTATGGGACTTATGAAAGCTAATTCTGGTGAAATAGAGTTGTTTTCTCAAATGCAATCTAGAAAGAGTAGGGAGTTATACAAAAGAATAGGATCTATTATAGAGTATCCAGGCTTTTATCCCAATTTAACTGCACAAGAAAATTTAGAGATACATAGAAGGATGATGGGAGTGGAGGACAAAGAAAGTATTAGAAATTCTTTAAAAATAGCAGGAATAGAAGAGGTAAAGGATAAAAAGGTTAAGGAATTTTCCCTTGGTATGAAGCAAAGGCTTGGAATAGCAAGAGCAATTTTGCATAATCCAGAATTTTTAATTTTAGATGAGCCTGTTAATGGACTTGATCCAAGTGGGATAAAAGAGATTAGAGAATTAATATTAGATTTAAGAAATAAGCATGGAATTACGTTTCTAATATCAAGCCATATATTAAGTGAAATTCAGCAAATGGCAACAAAAATAGGAATAATTCATAAGGGTAAATTACTTGAAGAAATAGATTATGACGAGCTTCAAAAGAGAAATAGGCATTATATTAATATAAAAGTAAATGATGATAAAAAGGCAGCATTTATATTAGAACAAAAATTAAATATAAAAGATTATGTGATATGGGAAAAAAATAACTTGCGAGTATACGAAAATTTGCAAGGGGCAGCTGAAATAAATAATACTTTGATTTCAAATGATATAAATATTGATGAGCTTTGTGTAAGAGCAGATAGTTTAGAAGATTACTTCTTAAAGCTTACAGGAAAATAAAAAGAAGAATTTTTGTAATATATCTTTAGCATAGGAGGATGCAAATGTTTAATATAATATATTCAGAATTTTTGAAATTAAAAAAATCATATATTTTAATTATAACTTTAATTAGTGGATTATTAATGCCAGGAGTGCAATTTGCAGGAACATGGGGAAATGAAATAGCTAAAGTTCCAGAGGAATTAAAAGAGAGACATTTGATGAATCATATATTAAATATAGAAATGATGTCATTTCACTTTATATATATTGTTATATTTTCATTAATAGTAGCTTATATATTCACAAGAGAATTTACAGATAAAACTACTAACATTTTATATTCATATCCAATTGATAGGGTTCAAATATTAATCGGGAAGTATATAGTAGCATGCGTATTAGTGTTGGCTGTATATGTAATTCAATTTATAGCCTCATATTTAGGTTTGTATATAGTTTGGAGGCAGCTGCCTTCAGCAGGATTTATTAGTAATGATATAAAAGTAAATATGTATTCAGCGTTATTACAATTTATTTTAATACCTATTCCAATATTTATTGGGAATATTACAAAGAATATTATATTTCCAATTGTCTATGGAGTTTTAGGCGTAGCGGCAGGAATGGTATTACTTCTGTTTATGTCTAAAGGAAGTATATATGGACAAATTTGTCCGTTAATATTGCCATCATTACCACTATATTATTATCATATTGGAGATCCAATTGATTATGTTATAGCAATTGGAAGTGGAGTAATTACTTTTGTTTTATTTACATTTTTGTGTATTTATAATTGCAGAAATGTAGATGTGAATTAAGGAGGGAGCTATTTGTTAAATTCAATATATTGTGAATTTTTAAAGTTAAAAAAATCCTATATTTGGATTGTAATTTTAGTTAGTGGACTAGCTGTGACATCATTTTTAGATTTAATTATATTAATACTTAAGGACAAACGAACCTTTGAAAGTTATGCATCTAATACAGAAATGGCCAATTTTTTACTGCTCTATACCATTTTATTTTCTTTGATTGTAGGATATGTATTTTCTAGAGAACATGAAGAAAAAACTTCAAATATATTATTTTCCTATCCAATTCCTAGAATAAAAATTTTTATGGCTAAATTTATAACTATAGATATATTAATTTTTTGCGTTTATTTAATAGAACTTATATCTATATATTTAGGATATTATTTTTTGTATAAAAAGTTACCAGAAAGTACTTTTATAGTTAATCATATTATTCAAAATATATACTCCTTAATATTTCAGTACTTATTAATACCTATTCCAATATTAATTACAAATATAAGTAGAAATATTATGGCTCCAGTAGTGTATGGAGTAATAGTGGAGATACTTATGGGAACTATAGCAAATGAATATTTCCCATTTTTTGCACCATATTATTTTGCTTTGGAAACATTTAAGCCTAAATTAACAAATGTAACTTACAGTGCAGTTGGGAGTGTTATTTGTTTTATCATATTTATGAGTATAAGTATTTATCATTATAATAAAACTGACATTATCTAAGGCATAATTAAAATTTTAGGTTAAGGAGATAAACATGAGGAAGATTATAAATATTTGTGTAGGTTCATTTTTAGTCTTTTTGATATTGTGGACAACTGGCTGTGAAAGTCAGTATTTAGGTGGAAATAGAAATTCTAAATGGGTAAAAGATTTGAATTATCTACAGAAAGCATTACCTAAAAAACATGCAAATTTATTTTTTAGAGTTAGTGAAGAACAATTTAATGATCAAATAAATGAATTAAAAAAATCAGTAGACAATTTAAACGATGATGAAATATTGGATGAGATTTATAAAATAGTTGCTTTAATAGGCGATGGGCATACAAAAGCTCAAAGAGAATTTTCACGTTCATATCCATTTCAATTTTATTATTATAAAGATTCAATATATGCAATTAATACAATAGATGAATATAAGCAAGCTTTAAATTGTGAACTTATAAAAATAAATGGACAAGATATTAAAACAATTGCAAATAAACTTTCACCATTAATTTCCCGGGAAAATGAAGTGACTATTAAAAAAGTTTTGCCTAATTACTTATCAAGACCAGAAATTCTCCATGGAGCAAAAATAATAGAAGATATAGATTCGCCAATTAATTTTACTTTTAAAGATAGAAGTGGAAAAATCTTCGATTTAAAGGTAGACGCCTTAGACGCTACTATAGATAATGGAAAAAACTTTTTAATAAGTAGAGAGTATGATGAAACGTATCCCCTATATATGCAGAAATCTGATTTAAAATATTGGTATCAATATTTAGAAAAGGATAAAATGGTCTATTTGAAATATAATGCATGTTCTGAAGATGAAAAAGTTGGAAGGCTAGAGGATTTTAATAATGAGATGTTAAGTTTTATACAGAATAATCCTGTTGATAAATTTGTGATTGATATGAGAAATAATTCTGGTGGAGGAGAAAACAGACTGGATGGAATAATAGAAGGAATAAAAAATAGTAATTTAAATGATAAGAAAAGATTTCTTGTTATAGTAGGAAGACAAACATTTTCAGCTGCTATAATAGATGCAGTTAAATGGAGAAATGAAACTAATGCAACTTTTATTGGAGAACCAACTAGTGGTAAGCCTAATCATTATGGAGCAGTTAAGAATTTTTTACTTCCAAATTCAAATCTTAAAATTCAGTATTCAACTACTTATGCAAAGACTAGTAATGATGAAAGAGATTCATTTATACCAGATAAGACAATTGAATTATCAATAGATGATTATGTTAATAAAAAAGATCCTGTATTAGATTATATTATAGGTGAAAATTAAGAAAAATTCGAAGATAGATTGATTTTTCAAGATCAATCTATCTTCGAATTAAACAATGGTTATATTTAGCAATGAAAATGGAGTTATAGAGTTAAGAACAGAGGAAAAAGATAATTCAGTAAGTATTTCTGCAATAGATAATGGAATAGGAATAGATAAAAGTTATATTGAAGATATTTGGGGAAGGTATTATAAAAATAAAGAAAGTGGAGGTATGGGCATAGGGCTGGCAATATGTAGTGAGATATTAAAACTGCATAATTTCCAATATGGCGTTATTAGTGAAAAAGGAGAGATGACAGAATTTTATTTTATAGTTCCAAAGATAAAGAAGTATTTGTAGAAGAAGGTAAGAATGAACATATTATTTTTTCTGACAAAAGTTATTTATAACCCAATCAATACATTTAATATGAAAAATAGAAAAGATGTTTTTGTTTTTTTAGTTGTATAATGAAGTAAAAATTTACTTGATTTCTATCTAATATAATAAAAAAGCTAATTAGGGAAAATGAAATAGTAGTGGAATAAATTTAATATAAAGACAAATAGAATACCCTTGTATTTCAAGTTTTTATATGGTATTATAAACAAGTATCGAAAAAGGTACTTGTTTTGAGTATTTTTATCGAAGCAATGATTAATATGGTTTGGCGTCCACTGGGGACGAGGATTTTCCAATATGAAAATCTTAGAGGTTCAATGCCTCAGCAATCCACCATTGCCATGCTAGATGGGGAGTCAGCGGTGCCCTGTAACCTGCAATCCGCTATAGCAGGATTTAATTCCTCGCCTAGATATTAGTAATCTGTAGTCTGCCTTTTGTAAGTGGTGTTGATGACTGGGTCCCACGCAATGGAAGCCCATGAACCTCGTCAGGTCCGGAAGGAAGCAGCGATAAGTGGTCACTTTCATGTGCCGTGGATCAATCTGGTCTGAGCTAACTGCAGAAGTAACGTATGGAGAGCTAATAACAAAGCGAGGTGCATGGTTTATTTTGATGTTTGATTATATAATCAAGAAATTAAATTAGGTTATTCTTCAATAGGATTAACATAGGACAGACAATAGGATAAGAAAGTGAGGGCATTTCATTACGAAATACCCTCATTTTCTTTTGTTTTTTATTTTAAAGGAAATTTGATTAGGGTTTATTAACTGATAAGTTGCCCAAAACAAAAAATCTTTTATTACTTAACGATGTTTTTTAAGATTCCAATACCCTCGATTTCGCATTCAACTATATCACCAGCTTTTAAAAATTTTGGCGGATCAAAGCCCATACCTACACCAGCTGGAGTACCCATCGCAATTATAGTGCCAGCCTTTAAAGTAACTCCTTGAGATAGCTCATGAATTACATCTTCAATAGACGTGATCATAAGATCAGTTGTACTGTTTTGTCTTAATTCTCCATTGACTCTTGAGCAAATTTTGAGTACAGGTGGATTTGAAAATTGGTCTTTAGTAACTATACAAGGCCCCATAGGAGTGAAACCATCTAAGCTTTTACCGAAGTACCATTGTTTATGTCTTGTTTGAAGGTTTCTTGCACTTACATCGTTCATAATAGTATAACCAAATATATAATCATAAGCATCTTCTTTAGCTACATTTTTAGCATCCTTTTTAATTATAACAGCTAATTCAGCTTCATAATCTAGGCTGTCAACAATGTCAGCATAACTTGGAATAAAATCACCATCAGCAGTTGCTACATTCACTCTTTTTGAAAAATAAACTGCATAAGGTCTATCTCCGTCAAAGGCTTCCTTTTTATATCTTGCGGATTCTACCGCATGAGCCATGTAGTTGATACCTAAACAAATAACATCTTGTTTAGGATTTGGAATTGGAGCCATTATGGTGACAGTTTCAGTTGAAATAATTTCTTTAGACCCTGATTCAACAGCTGATCTTAAAAGATCCATTTCTTTATCAGTTATATTTTCTATTAAATCATTCATACAATTATAATTTTTTATTGGATAAATACCTTGCTCATCTTTTGTTAAAATTCCTATTTCCTCTTTGTTGTTGTGTTTAAAAGTTAAAAGTTTCATAATGCCCCCTTTTAATTAGTTAAGAGTTCACAGTTAACAGTTTTGGAATTTATAGTTTCTGATTTCCTGATTGTTAAGTGAACAATTAATTATCTTATTACTTATTTTGTTCTTATTAAGTCTATAAATGTGTAGTGAAGTCCGTTTTTTTCATCAGTGAATTTTTCTGATGTATATTCTGGTTTGAATTCGTTGTAGTTGATTTCTGGAAAGTAAGTGTCACCTTCGAAGTTTTCTTCTATTTGTGTTAAATAGATTTTATTTATGTAAGGAAGAAATTGTTCGTAAATTTCAGCTCCTCCAATTACAAACACTTCTTCATCGCATTTTGAATATTTTTCAACTAAGGAATTTAAATCATATTCAATTTCTACCATGTTTGAATCAACTTTGAAGTTTTGGTTTCTAGTTATGATTATATGTTTTCTATTTGGCAGAATTCCTGGTAGTGATTCAAAGGCTTTTCTTCCCATTATCATTTTTTTATCAGAAGTTATTCTTTTAAACCTTTTTAGATCTTCTGAAATATGCCATGGTAAGGTATTATTTATGCCTATTACATTATTTTTTGCAACAGCAACACTTATTGATAACATTAATATTCCTCCTTAAGAATTATACTGAGACTTCCATTTTTATTGCTTCATGATGTTTGTATTCTTCAAGCTTTATATCATCAGGGGTAAAATCGTAAAAGTCTTTAATTTCAGGATTAATCCATAACTTTGGTGCTCTATAAGCATCGTTTTTTCTGCTTAGCTGAATTTTCATTCCTTCAACTTGATTTTTGTAAATATGAGCGTTATTTATAACATGTGTAAATAATCCAGGTTTATGACCAGTAACTTGAGCTAGTAAATGAACTAATACAGCATATTGGCTTGTATTAAACGGAACACCAAGAGGCCAGTCTCCACTTCTTTGTACAAGCATACAGTTAAGCTTTCCATCTGTTACATCCCACATTGTAAGGAAGCAGCATGGATAAAGAGCACCGCCATCTAAATATGGTATTTGCCATAAATTAAGCATCATTCTTCTATCTTGAGGATTGTTTTTTAAAGCATCTATTAATTTATCTATTTGATTGAATTTTTTTACTACCCAGCCATAAGAAGTTCCAATGGTTCCATCCTCCATCATCCATTCATCCCAAATCTTTACGTTTTGTGCTTGAAGATCTTTTACACTATTTGATTGATCTTTAAAAATCCATAAAAGTTCTTTAACAGCAGTTTTAAAAGCTACAAATTTAGTCGTTAATATAGGAAATTCTTTTTCTAGATTAAATTGCATAATTTGATGTGGTAATTTATAAGTCGGCATTCCAGTTCTATTATTGTCGAAATATCCATTTTCTAATATATCATTAGCTATAGATAAATATTTATCATCATATAAGCTCATTTTGTGTATTCCTCCTATTTATTTGTTCTTAAAACTATAAAAAACAAGTTATTCTTCAATTATTTTAGCATATTAATATGAAGTTAACAAAGTTAATATTAAGTATATAAATTAATCCATTTACATGACATTATACTAATTGTGGTGTTAATGGTGTATAATAAAGTTATGTTTAATTTAAGAAAATAGAGAGGTGAAAGCCTGTGAGTTATAAAGCACTATATAGAGAGTGGAGACCTAGGATTTTTGAAGATGTTGTTGGCCAGGAACATATAACCACAACATTAAAGAATGAGATTATAAATGATAGAATAGCACATGCATATCTTTTTTGTGGAACAAGGGGAACAGGAAAAACTTCTACAGCAAAGGTAATGGCAAAGGCATTAAATTGTCTTAATCTGCAAAATGGTGAACCTTGCAATGAATGTGAAATGTGCAAAAAGGTAGATGAAGGGTTAGCGATTGATGTAACAGAACTTGATGCAGCTTCAAATAATGGTATTGATAAAATCAGGGATATTATAGATGATACTAAGTATCCTCCACAAGAAGCTAAATATAAAATATATATAATGGATGAGGTTCATATGCTTTCTGTAGGTGCGGTAAATGCATTTTTAAAGACATTGGAAGAACCTCCTAAGAATGTAATATTTATATTAGCAACAACAGATCCGCAAAAATTGCCTATAACAATTTTATCTAGATGTCAAAGATTCGATTTTAAGAGAATAAATCAAAAAGAAATTTCAAGTAGATTAAAGAAAATTACTGAAGCACAAAATATAGATTATGAACAAAAAAGCTTAGATTTAATTTCAAGAGTTTGTGATGGGGCTTTAAGAGATGCTGTAAGTATACTAGATCAAGCAATTGCAATGGGTGAAAATGAAATTAAATATGAAGATTTAGTAAGTATATTAGGCCTTGTAACTAATGAATATTTATTTGATATAACTTATGCAGTCATAGATAGAAGTATTGAAAAAGCAATGCTCATAATCGATAAATTAATGTATGCAGGTAAAGATATGCAATTGTTTATCAAGGATTTAATTGCTCATTTCAGAAATCTGCTCATGGTTAAAGTTACAAGCAATCCAGAGGAAGTTTTGGATATGTCCTTAGAGAATATAGCTATGGTTAGGGAACAAGGGCGTAAAATTAGAGTAGAAGAAATAATGAGGGCTATTAGAATACTTCAGGAAGCTGAAATAAATTCAAAAGCAAGTAAGCAAAGTAGATTATATTTAGAGCTTGCTATAATTAAAATGTGTAAAATTGAATATGATACATCAAATGAAGTAATATTATCAAGAATAAATAAATTAGAGGAAAATTTAAAAAACGGAAATATCCAGGTGGTTCAATCTGAAGGGGCAGATCAGGCTGTAAATTCCATAAATAAAACAGTTGATTCTAAACAAAGCAACGTAAGTCAAAATAGGATTACAGAGGCTGCTGCAAATAATGAAAAACCTAAATTTGCAGGAAATACGAATTCAACATTAACTCTTGATGATGTTGGAAGAGCTTGGACTGAAATCATAGAAGCATTTAAAGCAAAGCGTGCAATGATAGTTTATGCTTCAATTGTTACAGCAAAGCCATATAGTATTAAAAATGGAGTAGTTACTTTAGAATATGAAGCAATGTATGCCTTTAATAAACAAAGACTTGAAAAATCTGAATATAGGGAAGTTGTAAATAGTGTATTTTCTGAAATACTGAAGGAAAAAATAATGGTAGATTACATAGTAAGGAAAGATAATGAACATAAGGATAATGAAGAATTGTTAAAACAAGCTATAGATGGAATACCATTTCAGGTATATGAAGATTGATGAACTGTCAATTGCAGATTGTCAATTAAATAAAGTTGTTTTATAATTAAAAAATGATATTCAAGAAAGAGGAGGAATTTTTTTATGGCAAAAGGTGGATTTCCAGGCGGCTTTGGCGGAGCTAATATGAATAACCTTATGAAGCAAGCACAAAAGATGCAAAAGCAAATGGAAGATATGCAAAAGGAACTTGAAACAAAAGAATTTGAAGCATCAGTAGGTGGTGGCGCTGTAGTTGTTAAGGTAACTGGTAAAAAAGAAATAACAGCAATTAATATAAAACCTGAAGTTGTAGATGCAGATGATGTTGAAATGCTTGAAGACTTAGTAATGAGTGCAGTTAATGAAGCTTTAAGAAAAGCAGAAGAAGAAACTGCAAGTAAAATGGGTAAATTAACAGGTGGAATGCCAGGATTATTCTAAGAATTTTAGAAATAGTTATAATTATTTAGCATACAGTATTGTTTGGTTATCCTTCAAGCTGTATGCTTTTTATAGTATATATTATTATTCTATTAGTTAAAGATGAAACTGATATTTTTTCAGAATGGATACATAATAATTAATAATAAAGATTAAAGGAGAAATTCAAAATATGATGGACTTTTATCCAGTAGCCATAGAAAAATTAATTGAAGAGTTTGCTAAATTGCCAAGTATAGGGCAAAAGACTGCTCAAAGATTAACATTGCATATTTTAAATCTTCCAGATGAAGAAGTAAAAGAATTTGCAAAAGCGTTAATTCAAGCAAGGGGAACGATTAAATATTGCTCTATATGTGGAAATTTTACTGATAAAGATCCTTGTTCATTATGTTCTAATCCTAACAGGGATAAAAGTATTATATGTGTTGTTGAACAACCAAAGGACATTATGACAATGGAAAAGATTAAAGAATTTAATGGAGTATACCACGTATTACATGGAAATATATCACCAATGCAAGGAAGGGGACCTCAAGATATAAAAATTAGGGAGCTTGTTGCTAGAATGAATGAAGAGGTTAAAGAAGTGATACTTGCAACTAATCCTAATATTGAAGGAGAAGCAACTGCAATGTATATATCTAAAGTTCTTAAACCACTTGATATAAAGGTTACAAGAATAGCATCAGGAATACCTGTAGGCGGAGATTTAGAATATGCTGATGAAGTTACATTGTCTAAGGCATTAGAGGGAAGAAAAGAGATTTAAGAATTATTGTCATTATACATTATTAATTTTGTTCAAAACTTATGTCCAAATGAAGTTTAGGGACCTAAAATGTTAGGCCCCCGAAAAAGTGTTACACAGATGGGAGTTAGAAGTTTTATCTGATATGAGTGAAAAGTTTCTTATATGATATAGTATATGAAGCAAGTTGAAAGTTGATACAATTTTTTAAATATATATAAGCAAACATATGTATAATCCTTCCTTTATGTGGATAAAATAGTAATAAGAAGTTTTGGAGGGATTTACATGAATAAAAAAAATATTCTAGAATACCTGATGTATAAGACTGATAATCCGGTTATGTATGAAAAGTTATTGGAAGATATGGAAATTGCTAAGATGGAAATAAATGCAGCTAGAAGTATGTTTAACAATGTTAATGATGATGATTTAATAGAAGTAGCTATTTATTCAGAAAATGTTGCAAGAAAAAGATATGATTACTTATTATCTATAGCAAGGAAGAGAGGTATAAGCGTAGGAACTGATTATATAGTTGAAAGAAATGTACAAAGTATTAGATAAATAAAATATTGGGGGATTAAAAATGGAGGGACAAATTTTAATATATGGATTAATAGGAATAGCAATACTATTCTTAGTTACTAAATTGTTAAAATGGCCAATAAAAATAATCATAAATGGAATTGTGGGAGTTATTATATTATATGTAGTAAATTTCATAATTGCAAAGCTTAATTTACTTGGTATAAATATTAATTTTTCATTGGCAATTAATCCAATTACTGCTTTGATAGCAGGATTCTTTGGAGTTCCAGGTGTTATTGTATTAATTATAATTGGAGCATTTTTATAGTTTTCATTAGAGTAAACTTTAAAATTATAATATAAAAAAGGTCTGTATAAATTTGTAACGGGTTTACTTTAGAGGTGCAAACTTAAAAATTACAGACATTTTTGCAATGATTTTTACAACAAAAAACCTATGCTTTAACAACAGTTTTAGCATAGGTTTTTACATTTATTTAGTTACTGATGGACAATATAAGAATGTTGCGTCTTATCTTCATATACATTAACGTTTTTAATAAATAAAAAAAGCAGGCTGTACTCCTGCGTATTCTTTCAATATTCTATTGACTTTTACTATTATATTGCTATAATATTTCTGTATAACTATAACATATTAAATTTAATTATAACATACTATTGACTATAAGTCAATACAAATATTGATAATGAGGTGAGAAGAAAATTGAAGGAAAAGTTTTTTAATACTGGTAAAGTCAATCTTAATTATGCAGAAGGGCCCCAAAACGGGCCAGCATTATTATTGCTTCATGGTGGTTCTTCACGTTGGCAGTCCTTTGAACCTTTAATACCTGATTTACAAGATTCATGGCATATATACGCATTAGACTTAAGGGGACATGGTAAATCTGGTAGGATTCATAATGGTTATAGAATTCAAGACTATGTTCCTGATATAGAAGTATTTATTAAAGATTGTATCAAGCAACCCGCTATTATCTTTGGGCATTCTCTTGGGGGTATGATAGCCATAATGGTTGCATCAAGTAATCCAGAGGTTACTAAAGCAGTAATAATTGGCGATTCACCAATTTCAATTGAAGTTCTTAAAGAACATTCAGAGAAGCAGAAGGAAATGACCATTCTCTGGAGAGAGTTAGCAAAAACAAAATCCACAGAACATGTTATTACTAAATTAAAACAGATGCTTATACCAATTCCTAATAAGGAGGAGTTAGCACCTGCTTACAAAGTTTTTGGAGAAGATAATCCATGGTTCACATTTATGGCAGAAAATCTATCTCAAAATGACCCCGACATGTTAACTGCAATCATAGACAATTTTGACGATACCTATGCCCAATACCAGATAGATGAATTATTACCCCAAATAGAATGTCCTGTTTTAATACTACAAGGGAATCCTGACCTTGGTGGGTTAATAAGAGATATAGATATAAAACGCTCATTAAACTTATTACCAAATGTCCAACACATGAAAATAAATACTGTTGGACACGCTCTGCATATGCAAGACAAAGAGACTGTAAAAGATGCTATAATACCTTTTATGAAATCTTTATAGAATCACTATCGTCTATATCATAAGTGTAAGTATTTATTAATTAAACAGGGGCATTCTGTGCAGGTGTCCCTGTTTGCTTCGTAATAGATTACTATTGTATATATATTATAAACTAAATCTGTAGTCTTTTCCAATATAATGAAACAAATAAGAGTTAAGAAAAATATATTATATCATTGTAGTTAAACTGCTTATCCGTAATACCTATTCTCTGTGCAGGAGTTAGTACATCACCGTTACCACTCTTGAAAGCCCAACAGAAGTTATAAAATGTTCTTAAAATAGTTATGGCATACTGGGCGTATTTTGGATTGTAGTTAGAATATATGTAACTCTTTCCTTCACCTCTTGCTGTAACAAGTGGTCTTTCAAGTATGGATATGCTCCTTCTTATCTGATTGAAGAAAGCATTAATTGAGTGGCTGTTTACTCTTGCCAAGTAGTCGGCTACTTCATTTGAAGATTTATCTGCCAAATCAGTTATACAGTCCACATATCTAACTCCTTCATCAATGGAAGGTAAGGGGTGTTCTATGGGATTTTTACCCCATTTAGGATACCTCTTTCCGTCTTTAACTACATAGTCATAAAGGCTATGATAGTCTAATACTTCTGCTATCATTTGTTTTTGTATTTCAAAGGAAGATAGTCCTTTCTTTCCGTTATCCTTAACCCATTTTTTAAGTTCCCTCATAGCCTCCGTAAATAAGTTATAAGCCTCCCTTTTGGTTAAACTACGGTCTAACTTACAAAGGAAATAGTGAGATTGCTTATCTTTTATGGACTGCGTAAAAACCCTCATAATAGCGTCTATGAGTGAATTATCTTCATCAGAGATGAAGTTCCACTTGTTGCAGTTTATCATCTCTTTAATAAGCCAATAGTGTGCTACAGAGGTGTATTTTGAATTAGTGTGCATACCTTCTATGTAGTCTTTTCTTCTATTAAACTCGGAGAGCCTTAATTCATACTCTGATTTAGTTTCATCATCATTAGGGGTAGGAGGCTGTGGGGCATAAGGAAATCTCAATCTCTCATTCTTCCTTGCAAAACCGTATAGGTGGTCATCATGGTACTTAATTGTATCAGCCTCAATCTGCTCCTGTGTAATGTTAAAATCATAGGCTATGTCTGCTCTAAATACATACCTTGAATGCAGTTCGCTACTTGCTACAAGAAAGGTCTGAAATTTAGTGTCCTCAATGTCATAGTGAAGTCCACCTTTGCCTTTTCTTCTAACATTATTAAGGTAATATATCATCTTGTCAGTATTGAGCCATATCTTATCAAATTCTTTATTCTTAAAGGCTTTAGTTTCGTATTTTTCAAGAAATTCAAGGCACTTCCTATACAGCCACTCTAATTTGTGGTAATAAGTCTTTGGGCTTATATCAAGTATCTCACAAGTACGCTTAACAGGAGTTCTGCTTACGAGCAGTTCTGTAAATAAGGGTAGTACATCATTCTTATTTTGATTATAACTAAAATTTTCTCTTGCAGTAGGCAAGACATTAGTTATCTTCTTACAAGTCTTACATTGATACTTTTGTGAGTTACCTGTGCTTTTTCCTCTGCTATAAAAGGCTTTTTTATTATCAAAAGGGTTTTTATCAAAGTCTGAACAACCATCTTTATGAAAGATGTATTCTTCTTCTTTATCAACTACAGCATTTATAGTAATGAGCCTTTTAATTTCTTCTGCGATAGACCAGTTTGATACGCTTTCAGTTATGCAGTTCATGCTTATACATTCTGTATCTTTCACAACATCTTCATTACAGGCAAGACCTCTACTTACTCCACTACGGACACCAACTATCTTATATCTTGATGGTTTACTCTTAACATTTTCAAATTTCTGCTGTGGCATACCAAACCATTTACAGAAAGGATTGTTGCAGTAGTTCATTTGAATAGGGAAGGATTTTGACTGCTCTACAAGATGGGAAGGTGAAAAGATTAAATATCTATACTTCTTTCCAAAGTCTATAGGAGATAGAGCCTTATAGTCTTTATCCATCTGTTCTAATTCCTTATCGGGATAAGGGCATATCGTACTTACATCTAAAGAGGCTTCATTTGCTAATTCCTTTAGTTTAGGCAATTAAAAATCATCCTCCTCCACATCAGTAGTGTCCTTTGAGGCTTCATCACTATTAATACCAAATATAATTTCATTTATTTTCTTCTTGCTCCTACGACTATTGAGCCATTCTACAAAATCACTATCTTTTAATATGTTTTGTAGGAACATATCTACTACTTCATCTTCCTCATATTCAGTATATTTAGCATAATATTCAACAATAAGTTTAGTCTTACGAGAAATCTTGTAAGAAACATTCTCTTTATTAGTGTTTTTAGGCTTAATAAAATCCATAAGATACCTCCAAATGGAATATATGTTCCTATTTATATTATACCCTATTTGAAGAAAAACAACCAGTTTTTCAATCACTTTTGCATACATTTTTACACGCATTTTTGCAGGTGTAATAAATTTATTACATTAGTTTTTTCTGTTGCAAAAACCTATGAAAAAATGAGCATATTTTTATAACAAATTATCTTCAATCCATTGATTTAAGCCAAAACAAAAGAGTGCAAAAATTAATGTAATTTTGCACTCGAAATTTATTGTATTTTTTGTTTTTGCACCTCTAAAGTAAACCCGTTAATAAATTTGCAGATCTTTTTTATATTATATTTGTTAATTAAGTATTTTTGAGGTAATATTTAAGGTAGAAGGATTAAATTTCTATATTTAAAGTGAATAAGTATATGATAATTATCTAAATTAAGATAATTAATGTATTGTAGTTAGTAAATAGTTTTGATTTAAGTTCTTACAGTAAAGTCACATAGGATAAATGAATTATAAAAGAATAATTTATAAGAAGGGGCAATAGGAAGTGAAGAAGGAATTTATTAAAAAGCTTATAAGAGTATCGGTATTAGCATTAATAATAACAAATATGAGTTGTTTACCAGCATCTGCTAAGTGGGTAAAAGATTCTAAGAGTAATTGGAATTGGTTGGAGAATGATGTTAAGGCAACCAGTTGGAAGGAAATTGATAACAAGTGGTATTATTTTAGTGAAGATGGTGTAATGAAAACTGGATGGATTAAATTAAATGAAAAATGGTACAATTTATCAGATAGCGGAGTTATGGAAACAGGTTGGAAGAAAATTGGTGAAAAGTGGTATCATTTTAATTCAGATGGAATTATGAGTACCGGTTGGCTTAACGATAATGGTAATTTGTATTATATGAACTTTGCTGGCCAAATGGAAACTGGTACACTTGGGATTGATGGACAAGTTTATACCTTTTCAGAAGATGGAATATTAAAAAGCGGAAAGGAAACAATTGAAGTTAATTCAAAGGAGTTAAATAATGTAAAGACACTAGAGCCTAATAATTCAGAAAAAAATGATGATAAAAATCGCATTGGTTATGTTGTTACTAATGGTGATTTACTAAATGTTCGTTTAGAAGCGTCTACTACATCGGATATTATAGGTACTATAGCTAAAAACAAAGAAGTAAAAATTACAGGTGAGCAAAAAGATGGATTCTATCCTATGATTTTGAATAATAAAAGCGGCTGGGTAAGTACTCAATGGATTACTTTTGAAAAGCCAAAGGATTCACCAATGGTAGAAAATTCTGATTCAAAAGATAAACAATTAGATGCAACTCCTAAAGTTGATACATTTAAAGATTTAGAGGATGCTTCTTTAGCCAAAGGAGTAATAAGAGATAAAGCACCTGATTTAACTGATAAGCATTATTATTCGGATGAAAATATTTTTTATAAAGCAAAACTTTCTCCGCCATTCACTAGTGGTGGAAAAACTATAGTAGGAAACTGTACATGGTATGCATGGGGACGTGCATGGGAGATTACTGGTAGCAAACCAACTGAAGCAGGCTTTACAGGTGATGCTTGTGAATGGTGGAATGCAAATAAAAAAAGTGGAAAATATGAATATGGCTCTGAACCTAGAGTTGGTGCTATTGCAGTGTGGAAATCCACTTTGCCAAATTCTGATGGCAGTGGACACGTTGCAGTTGTTGAAAAGATTGAAAATAACAAAGTTTACATATCAGAATCTATGTGGCATGGTGTGACATTTAAATATAGGGAGATATATGAAACTAATCACTTATATGGATATATTTATCTGGACAAGCCTCAGCGCTAACATGTAATTTAGATTTTAGTAAAACTGAAACTTTAGATATTGAATAATATTTCAAAGGGGAGATAGATTAACTTCTTGAGTTTATAGCATGTTATGACTACTTTAAAGAATCATAGTGAAAAGAGGGTAAAATAATGAGTAAGATTAAAAGCTGGGGAATTATAGCAAGTATATGTGCGCTAATATTAACAATGACTCCAACATCATATGCTTATGCTAGAACAGCAGAAGTAAATATTCAGACTACAAGTAATAGTGAAAAAGTACGATTACAAGATGATTTTTATGAAGCAGTAAATAACGAATGGATGAATGCTACAAAAATTGAAGATGGGAAGTCAACAAATTCTACTTTTGATGAAATTCAAGAAAAAGTTAATAATCAAACAAAAGAAATAGTAACTCAGCTACTAAAGGATAAAGATAAATATCCAGTTAATAGTGATGAAAAGAAAATAGTTAATTTATATAATAATATTTTAAATGTAGAAGCTAGAAATAGTGAAGGGATAAAGCCAGTTCAAAAGATATTAGATGAAATTAGAGCTGTAAAAACAACGGAAGATATTGCAAAGTTATGGGAAAATAAAAATGTAGTTAACTCTACAATAAGATTTATGGTAGAAAGAGATATAAAAGATGCAAAAACTAACATATTGTATATTGACAGTACAGGGCTTAGTTTAGGTGATTCTGATGAGTACACAGATCCTACAGAGGAAACGGTAAAAAATAAAAAGTTAACTGAAGAGTACTATAATAAAATATTAATATTAAGTGGGTATTCAAAAGAGGAAGCAAAAATTAAAGTTGATAATATGTTTAAATTTGAAGGAATGATAGCACCATATATAATGGGAAAAAATAAGAAAGCAGCATCTTCAAATTTAACTGACGCTATGTATAATGTTTATACTATGGAGCAGCTTAATGATTTAGCACCTAATTTAAATTTGCCGTTAGTAATGAGTTCTTTAGGTATAGACAAAGCAAATAAAATTATTTTAGAGGAACCCAAGTGGTTAGAGGCTTTAAATAACATATATACACAGGAAAATGTACCAATTATAAAAAACTATATTGAAATAGTCAACTTGATTCACGCAGCAAATTATATAAGTGAGGATTTTGAAAAGGCAAATAAAGAATATGAAAGTAGTCTTTTAGGGATAAAAGGAACTGTTTCAAAGGAAAATGATGCTATTGATACAATAAATTCTTCTATGGGAATGGCTATTGGAAAGTTATATGCAGAAAGATACATTTCTCCTAAAGACAAAGAAGATGTAGAAAACATAACAAAAGAGATTATACAAACCTATAAAAAGAGAATTAATAATTTAGACTGGATGAGTTCATCAACCAAGAAGAATGCAATTGAAAAGTTAGATAAAATGAAGGTAAAGATAGGATACCCTGAAAATTGGCTTAACTACTCAAAAGTAAATATTAAATCCTATGAAGAAGGCGGTTCACTATTCGAGAATATGATGAATTTAAGAAGTTTTTCTAATGAACGTGTGTTTAGCAAAATAAATAAGCAAATGGATCAATTAAAAGAAAGCTTTACGCCACAGACCGTCAATGCTTTTTACAGTGCAAATGAAAATTCAATCATAATTCCAGGAGGGCTTATTCAAGGACATTTTTACAATCCTAATGGAAGTGTAGAAGAAAATTTAGGTGGAATCGGGGCTATTATAGGTCATGAAATCAGTCATGCATTCGATAATACAGGAGCTTTATATGATGCAGATGGAAACTTGAATGATTGGTGGAGTGCAGAAGATTATGCCAAGTTTAAGGAAAAAGCTATAAAAATAGCGCAATTCTATAGTCTTATAGAGGCATTACCAGGAGAAAAAATTAATGGTTATCGTACTGTGGGAGAAAATATTGCAGATATTGGAGGAGTATCTTGCCTAATTGACATATTATCTACTATGGATAATGCAAATTATAAAGTATTCTTCGAAAGTTATGCAGCAACTTGGCGTCAACTATCAACAAAAGAGTATGATGAATACGTACTACTCTTAGATGATCATTCTCCTAATAAATTTAGAGTAAATGCAGTTTTGACACAATTTCAAAAATTTTATGATACCTATGGAATAAAAGAGAATGATGGAATGTATATTAGCCCTGAATATAGGTTGGGAATTTGGTAAAAAGGTTTAGATATAGTAAGAATTTAAGTATAGATAATTTTTATTAAGTGTCTATACTTAAATTATTTTAAGTGAGCTTCATCTACTAAAAGAAGTTTATATTTTGTTTTTAGATATAATATATTAATTTGACATAGATATATTTTAAGTTAATATTAAATATAGAAATTAAAAGTTAAAAGGAGCAGTGAATTTATATGCCAGCTGGGAATGGAGTAAATTGTGCAGATTGCGTTGAATTAAAACAAGAAAAATGTGATGGTAAAGATTTAACTTGTTTATGTTATAAGTGTCCAAGACAATTAGCGCAGTGTATGTGTGTTAAATATTGTAGAGAAACAGAATCAGTATTGTATTTCGATGATTATGACAATAATAATTAAGTTTTTTTGGTTAAAATACTAAAAATGAAAAGAAATTAGCTTTAAAATATATAAAAATTAAGAACTGTTATTTATTGAACAAGTTTAAGTTTTCAATGAATAACAGTTTTTAGCTTTTGAAATTATAATCCAAGTTGTGTACCACATATAATTCTTAGGATTACTTTTTACTCCTTGTAATCTTAAACCGTAAACATATTTTTCTCTGCCTCCTACATTTTTATTTGTAGCAGTTAGATTTAGAATTTTTTGCATTTTATTGAAATTACCTATGGCAAGTTCTAGATTGGTTTTATTTAAAGGTGAAATAATCAATCTATCAGTATCTATTTTTAACATGACTAATGCCTCCTTTTTATTCAATATTATACTATGAAGAGAATTTATTTAGGTTATTTCGAGGATTTGAATATTTATATAAAATATTGTTCTGTTAACGTATAATGAGATTCATAATAAAGAATGAAAATGCAAATTATTAACAAAATATAACGTACAACATGTTATTTTCGTTAATTTTATTTTGCTTAATTAAAAGAAAATATTGACACTCGTCGATAATAATATTATTATTATAATATTAAATTATGAATAAGTTAAATATTATTGAAAAAAAATTAAATATTGATAAAATGAAGAATAACAAAGGAGTTATTAGGCAGTTGAAGTGTGTTTAATGACTCCATTCGTATGTGAAACATTTTTAGAATTATGGAACCGCTTTCTGCAAGTGGCTATATATGGCGGAGTTTGAAATAAATTTTTTAGTAATTTAAGTTTTATGTTAATTATTAAAATTATTATAAATATATATATTATTATAGACAAAGAAGGAGAGAAACACATGTTAAAATATATTGGAAAAAGATTTTTCGTAAGTCTGCTAACAATATGGGTTGTAATAACAGCAACGTTTTTTCTAATGAGACTTATGCCAGGAGGTCCGTTTGATGGGGACAAGTTAACTCCACAAGTTAAAGCAAATATGGAAGCTAAATATGGAATAGATAAACCATTAATCGAGCAATATACCATGTATTTAGGAAATTTAGTTCAAGGTGATTTAGGTGAATCGATGGTTTTTGAAGGAAGAGGGGTAGCAGATACAATAGGAAAATCGTTCCCAGCTTCAGCAGAGTTAGGTATAATTGCAGTAATTATTGCTATAGTGGGCGGTATACTTTTAGGAACACTTGCAGCACTTAAAAATGGAAAATGGCCAGATAAAGTAGTAGTATTTTTGGCAACACTTTGTATTACAATACCTAGTTTTGTAATTGGTGCAGTTTTAATCTATGTTTTAGGTGTTGAGTTCGAATTATTACCTCCAACAGGTTTTGGTGAGTGGAAAAATGATATAATGCCATGTATGGCCTTATCAGCAGCATCATTATCATTTATTACAAGACTTACAAGAAGTAAGCTTATAGATGTTTTAAAATCAGATTATATAAGAACTGCAAAAGCCAAGGGATTAAGCAAAAAGACAATTATATTTAAACATGCATTAAGAAATTCATTAATCCCAATAGTTACATATGTTGGACCATTAGTAGCTAGTATATTAACAGGAGGATTTGTAACAGAAAAGATTTTTGCAATTCCTGGACTTGGTAATGAATTTGTACAATCAGTTACTAACAGAGATTATAGTATGTTGCTTGGAGTAACAATATTCTATTGTACTATGCTTATATTCTTTACTTTCTTAGTAGATATATTATATGTTCTAATTGATCCAAGAATAAAATTGCAAGATGCGGAAGTTTAGGGGGGAAAATAAAAATGGAAAATGGATTAAAAATCGATAAGGAATTATTTGCTCCTCTAAGTGCAGAAGAAAAGAAAGTTAATGCAATGGTTAGACCGAGTGTTGGCTATTGGAAAGATGCTTGGAATAGATTAGCAAAGGATAAAATAGCACTAATATCATTGATAGCAATAATAGCTATAATTGGAGCAGCTATTTTTGTTCCAATTTTATCTAAATATGACTATGCAGCAAATGATTTAACACAAACTTATTTAAAACCTTCAGCAGAGCATTGGTTTGGAACAGATAATCTTGGAAGAGATTTATTTGTTAGAAATTTTTATGGAGCTAGATATTCACTAATTATTGCTGTTTTAGCAGCTGTAATAAATTTATGCATTGGAGTTATATATGGTGGAGTTGCTGGTTTCTTTGGAGGTTTAGTAGATAGCATATTAATGAGAATAGTAGATGTTTTATCTTCAATTCCAATGACTATATATGTAATAATATTTATGGCAATTTTAAATAAGCCAGGAGCAGCTGGAGGCGGAGGTCTTCTTACAATTGTATTAGGACTTTCTATAACATATTGGATAGGAATGGCGAGAATCGTAAGAGGAGATGTACTTCAATTAAAACAACAAGAATTTGTTCTTGCTGCAAAATCATTAGGTGCATCAAATGGTAGAATATTAATAAGACACTTAATTCCAAACTGTATCGGATCAATAATGGTTACATTAACATTGTTAATTCCAGAAGCTGTATTTACAGAAGCATTTTTAAGCTTTATTGGGCTTGGAATTGCAGCACCAAGAGCATCTCTTGGAACATTAGCTAATGAAGCAATGCAAGGTATTTATACATATCCATACCAATTATTTTTTCCGGCTGGAATAATATGTATCATAATATTAGCATTTAACCTTTTAGGTGACGGATTAAGTCAAGCATTAGATCCTAAGAACAAGAGATAGGAGGAAGAAAGAAAATGGAAAAGATATTAGATGTGAAAAATTTACAAACCTCCTTCAAAACTAGTGCTGGTGAAGTGCATGCAGTAAGAGGTGTATCATTTGACCTAGAAAAGGGAGAAGCATTAGGTATAGTTGGGGAATCTGGTTGCGGTAAAAGTGTTACTATGATGTCAATAATGAGATTACTAGCTGACAATGGAAGACTTGCAGGTGGAGAAATACGCTTCAATGGTAAGGATATTTCTAATATTAAAGAATCAGAAATGGAAACTATAAGAGGAAATGACATAGGTATGATATTCCAAGATCCTATGACATCATTAAATCCAGTATATACAATAGGAGACCAATTAATGGAGCCCCTATTAAAGCATAGAAAGATTAGCAGAGCGGAAGCCAAAAAGGAAGCTATAAAAATGCTTGGATTAGTTGGTATACCAAGTCCGGAAAAGAGAATGAAGCAATATCCTCATGAATTTTCAGGTGGTATGAGACAAAGAGCAATGATAGCCATGAGTTTAATTTGTAAACCCAAGCTTATTATAGCTGATGAACCAACAACAGCATTAGATGTTACAATTCAAGCTCAAATTTTAGATTTAATGAAGGATTTAAAAGAAAAACTTGATACTGCAATTATATTAATAACTCATGATTTAGGAGTTGTTGCAGATGTATGTACTAAAATAAATGTAATGTATGGTGGAATAATAGTTGAAAAAGGAACTGCAGAAGATATCTTCTACAGAGGAAAACATCCATATACTTGGGGACTTTTAAGAAGTGTTCCAAACCCTAAGGAAGATGTTAAAGAAAAACTTATTCCAATTGAAGGACAACCACCAGATTTATTAAATCCACCAGTTGGATGTCCATTTGCAGCTAGATGTGATTATGCAATGAAGATTTGTATTCAAAAGCAGCCACCATTATTTGAACTTGGAGAAAAACATCAAGCAGCTTGTTGGTTATGTCATGAAGATTCACCAAAGGTTGAATCACCTATAAGGAGGATGGAGTAGTGGAAGATAATAAAGATATAATTTTAGAAGTAAAAGACTTATGCAAATACTTCCCTGCCAATAAAGGTTTATTTAAAGGTAAAAGTTATGTTAAAGCAGTAGATAGAGTTTCATTTACATTAAAAAAAGGGGAAACTTTAGGTCTTGTAGGTGAATCCGGTTGTGGTAAAACAACTACAGGAAGAACTATATTAAAGCTTTATGAACCAACATCAGGTCAAATAATCTTTAACGAAAAAGATATAACAAATAGTTCAAAACAAGAAATGGTTCCTTTAAGAAAAGAAATGCAAATGATTTTCCAAGATCCATATGCATCATTAGATCCAAGAATGACTGTAGGAGATATAATTGGAGAAGCAATTGATATACATAAATTACTAACAGGTGAAAAAAGGACAGAAAGAATAAGAAGTTTATTATCAAAAGTAGGACTTGCAAGTGACCATATAAATAGATATCCTCATGAATTTTCGGGAGGACAAAGACAAAGAATAGGTATTGCAAGAGCATTAGCAGTAGAACCATCATTGATAGTTTGTGATGAGCCAATATCAGCTCTTGACGTTTCAATTCAAGCACAAGTTATAAATATGCTTGAAGAACTTCAAGAAGAATTGGGATTGACTTATTTATTTATAGCTCATGACCTTTCAATGGTTAAGCATATATCAACTCATATTGGAGTTATGTATCTTGGAAGAATGGTTGAAAAGGGAGAAAGTAATAAAGTATATTCAGAAGGATTACATCCATATACTCAAGCATTACTTTCAGCAGTTCCAATACCAGATCCAGAAGCAGCTAAAAATAGTAAAAGAATAGTTCTAGAAGGAGATATTCCATCTCCAATAGATCCACCACCAGGATGCAGATTTAAAGGTAGATGCAAATATGCAAAACCAATTTGTTCTGAAATTGACCCGGATTTAAAAGAAGTTAAACCAGGACATTTTGTAGCATGTCATTTATATGATTAAAGAATGCAATAACAATAAATTTAATTTGAATAGTACACTGTTAACAAAGTTTTAGCAATAGCAACTTAAACAGTTATTATATAATAAACAATTAATTAAGGGGGAAAATATTAATGAAAACAAGTAAAGCAAAACAATTATGTGCAGTAGCTTTAGCAGCGACACTTGGACTTTCAGTGTTAACTGGTTGCGGTGGCTCTAAGACTTCTGACAAAGCAGGAACAACTGCAAGTAAAAGTAAACAAGAATTAGTTTATAATTTAGCAGCTGATCCTAAAACTTTAGATCCAGCATTAAATCAAGCAGTTGACGGATCTATTGTAGCAGCAAATATTTTTTCAGGATTATGTGATTTAGATGATAAGGATAAAGCTATTCCAGGTCAAGCTGAAAAGTGGGAGGTATCTCCAGATGGATTGAAATATACTTTCCACTTAAAGAAGGATCTTAAATGGTCAAATGGGGATCCACTTAAGGCAAGTGATTTTGAATATTCATGGAAAAGAGTTTTAGATCCTAAAACAGCATCTGTATATTCATTCCAATTATTATATATAAAAGGAGCAACTGAATATAATAAAGCAAAAAATAAAACAGAAGAAGAAATGAAAGCTTTAAAAGATGCCGTTGGAGTTAAGGCGACTGATGACACTACATTAGTAGTTGAATTAGCAGCACCATGTCCATATTTCTTAGAATTAACAGCTTTTACAACATATTTCCCAGTAAATCAAAAGGTTGTTGAAGCTAATAAAGATTGGGCAAAAGATGCTAAAACTTTAGTTTCAAATGGACCTTTCAAAATGACGGATTATAAGATCAAAGATCAAATTGTATTAGAAAAAAATGAAAACTATGTAAACAAAGATAAAGTTAAACTTGATAAAATAACAATGAAGATGGTTACAGAAGATACATCAGCATGGGCAAGTTATAAAACAGGTCAATTTGATATGATAGATAAAGTTGCGTCATCAGAAATTGTGCAAGCAGTAAAAGATAAGACTGCAATTACATTCCCTAATTTAGGAACTCAATTTATTGATATTAATGTTTCAGAAAAAGCAAAAGAAATAGATCCAAATGTTGCAAAGGTATTAAGCAATGCAAAGTTTAGACAAGCATTAGCTAATGCTATAGACAGACAAATAATTGTTGACAATGTACTTAAGAGTGGACAAACTCCTGCATTTAGTTTTGTATCAACTGGAATTAATGATCCAGAAGGAAAAGACTTTACAAGTAAAAAGTACTTTGAACCAAAAGGTGACATAGAAAAAGCTAAGAAGTTATTAGCTGAAGCTGGATATCCAGATGGTCAAGGATTACCACCGCTTGTAGTTCTTTATAACCCAGAAGGTGGTAATGGAGAATTATATCAAGCAATTCAAGATATGTGGAAGAAAATTGGAGTAAATGTTGAACTTCAAACTCAAGAATGGAAAGTATTCCAAGCAACAAGAAATGATTTAAAATATCAAATGGCAAGAGGTGCATGGAGTGCAGACTATGCTGATCCAATGACATTTATAGATATGTGGGTATCTGATTCTCCTAATAATGAAATTGGATATAACAATTCAGAATATGATAAATTAGTTGCTTCAGCTAAAGCAGAAACAGATGCTAAGAAGAGATTCGAAATGATGCATAAAGCAGAAGATATTTTAATGGAAGATATGCCAATCATTCCTTTATATTACTCTACTTATACAAAGGGTATAAAAGACTATGTTAAGGGTGTAAGAGTATCTCCACTTGGGCCTGTATACTTTGATAAAGCTTATATAGAAGGTAAAAAATAATTTGTATATTAATTAAAACATAGAAGAAGTCATTTTAAATGCTGAATAAGCATTTAAAATGACTTCTTTTATGCTTTCATGTTAAGAACTCCACTTCTAAGCATGTGACTGGCGTATAGTTATGACATTAAAAAATACTAGTATTCTAGGAAGACCTTACCGGAAATTTTGTGTAGCCGTTAAACTAAAAATAATAATTCAAAACTATGAGTTGAGAAAAAATTTATTTTTTATAACTGCATTTAATATGTGGAGTAATAATATAAATAAAGCAAAATTAACTAAAGAAACTTTGTCCATTGGATAACGCTTGTATAGAGTAATTTCATACATTTATAAAAATGGAGTGATTAAATAAATTTAAAATTTTAGATTGTAATTATGCCTATAGATTGGTTGCTAACCATATAGATGCTTTTTTACAACATTTTAAGATTACATAGTTGTTGTGGATATTCATCTCCTAATCAATATGAGGCTAATTACGAAAATTAATTAGTGAATTTATATAAAAATGTTAGTTAATTTATTATGAGGAGAAATAGTAATGGAAAACCTATATTTAACTTGTACTTTTTCTTGACATAGTAATAGATATATAACCACGATTGGAAAGAATGGTTAAAAGTAAAGTCTATTTTTACCAACAATACAATTGACCATACTTTAGTTTAAATAAGATAATAATGGGATTAAGTGCGTTAATACTTCTTATTGTTATAGCTAAATAATTAGCAATAGTTTTATTAGTGCGATGCTTTGGATTATTAATATAAAAAGGAAAAAGTAATTCGATTATCGTAAAATGCGCATTTTTTATCTTAAAATGATTATTTAGGGAAAATATTAAAAAAATTTCTTTTAAAGATAAAATTCCCATGCTTTAGGCATAAGTACTTTATTTTGTTCAACATTGTGGTATCCTATTAATTGAAAGTAGCTTAATTGTTACAATGTTACTTATAAACATAAAAGGAGGATATTAAAATGTTAGAATTATCACTTAAAGAACAAAAACAAATCAATGGTGGAGTAAGTTACGTAGTTAAATTGTATACTAGTGATGGAACTTTACAAGAATCAATCTATGCTGAAACCTATAAAGATGCAATATACCTAAGAACAGTGTGGGTGAGAACACATGGTGGGTATGGAGTGCTAGTTAGAGGATATAAAGACTAGTTAGAAGTTATATTTTATCTATTAATAAAAAAAGCTGATTTCTAAGAGAAATCGGCTTTTCTTAAAAGTTAAATTATGATAAATAATTAATTATAGTAGAAAATACAATATAAAAGGTGGAAATATGGATATACTAAAAAAATATTATTGTGTAAAACAGCATGACATAAAAGATTGTGGTCCTGCATGTATAGCTACTATCGCAAAACAATATGGATTAAATATACCAGTATCAAAAATAAGGGAAGTAGCAGGAACAGATTTAGAAGGTACCTCAGTTTATGGTTTAGTACAAGCATCAGAAAAATTAGGATTTAGTACAAAAGCAGTAAGGGTATCTAATAAAGAAGAGATATTTGATAATTTGCCGACACCTCTAATAGCGCATGTTATTATTGATGATATATTATTGCATTATGTAATAGTACATAAAATTTCTAAGAAATATATTTTAGTTGCAGATCCTTCTAGAGGCATGATTAAATACACTCCAGAAGAATTTTTCAAAATATGGAGTGATATATTAATTTTAATGATTCCTACAGCTACATTCAAAAAAGGTGATGAAAGCAAAGGGCTTTTCAAAAGATTTTGGGGACTAATAAAAGTTCAAAAAGGCTTGTTAATAAACATATTTATATCGTCTCTATTAATAATTATATTAGGTATGGCAGGAACATTTTATTTCCAATTTTTAATAGATGACATCTTGCCTAATAAATTAAATAGCAATTTATTTTCAATCTCTATAGCAATGTTGATTTTAATTATTTTTAAGATTGTAACAGAATTTTTTAGAAGTATATTACTTATTTATATGGCTCAAAATATAGATATTCCATTATTGTTAGGTTATTACAAGCATGTAATAAGATTACCTATGAATTTTTTTAGTACAAGAAAAGTAGGAGAAATTATTTCTAGATTTAATGATGGAAATAAAATAAGGAATGCAATTTCATCAGCAACTATAACTTTAATGATTGATGTTATAATGGCGCTTGTTGGAGGCATAATTTTATATCTTCAAAGTTCAAAGTTATTCTTTAGTTGTTTAATTCCGATAATTATGTATTTAATTTTAGTATTCGGATTTAAAAATAAATTGAAACAAATCAATAGAATAGTCATGGAAGATGATGCTATATTAACATCTTATCTAGTGGAATCTTTAGAAGGAATAGAAACAATAAAAGCTTTTAATGGTGAAAATTTAGTAGAAATAAAAACTGAAAATAAGTTTTTAAAACTTATGAAAAGTTATTTTA
This sequence comes from Clostridium sp. C2-6-12, assembly GCF_009928485.1. Lineage (GTDB taxonomy): Bacteria > Bacillota > Clostridia > Clostridiales > Clostridiaceae > Clostridium. The sequence continues at coordinate 132,976 of NZ_JAABNP010000011.1, forward strand.
AACATGGATACATTTATAATCTTCAAAGTACGTTAAAGAGTGTGGTAAGTGGTATATTTAGTATATGTTTATTATGGTTTGGAGGTAGTTTAGTTTTAAAAGGAGATATAACTATTGGAGAATTAATAAGTTTTAATGCATTGCTTGTCTATTTTATTCAACCAATAGAAAGGTTGATAAATTTGCAACCACAATTACAAGAAGCAGTAGTTGCTAGTGATAGATTAGGAGAAATATTGGATTTGGAGTTAGAAAGGTCAACAAATGGAAAAGTTAAACCCCAATCATTAATTGGCGATATAAGTTTAAAGCATGTGAACTTTCAATATGGAGTTAGAGATCCAGTATTAAATGATATAAGCATGAATATTAAAAAGGGAGATAAAATAGCCTTAGTTGGAGAAAGTGGTTCAGGAAAAACAACCATTGCAAAACTTTTAATGGGATTTTATAAATTAGAAGATGGTGAAATAATTATAAATGATTATAATATAAAAGATATAGATAAGGAAATATTAAGAGATAAGGTCAGTTATATATCGCAAGATTCATTTTTGTTCTCTGGAACTATAAGAGAAAATTTGGAATTTGCTAATAAAAATATAACTTATGAAGATATGACTTATGCTTGTAAGAAAGCACAAATTCATGAATATATAGAAAATTTACCTTTAAGATATGAAACACCTTTAGAAGAAAAGGGAATGAATTTATCTGGTGGGCAAAGGCAAAGATTATCAATTGCTAGAGCTTTGTTAAAGAAACCAGAAATATTAATAATGGATGAAGCAACCTCTAATCTTGATTCTATAACAGAAAAAGCAATACAAAAGACATTGGAAGAATGTGCAGGAAATTTAACTACAATAATAATAGCACATAGGTTAAGTACAATTATGAAATGTAACATGATATATGTTATAGATAAAGGAAATATAGTAGAGTCAGGTACTCATAAAGAACTATTGGTAAAAAAAGGTTATTATTATAACTTATGGAGAGTACAAAGTGTTGATAAATTAGATAATATACTTGTAAACAATGTATGAAGGTGGTATCGCAATGAAATATAAGATTGAAAATTTAGATGATGTTACAGATGCCAAAGATATAATGAATGCTTATTTAGATTCATGTTCATATAAATTATTAAAATATATATTTTATATAGTAATGTTATTGTTAATTTCCACTATAATTTGGTCTATATATGCAAAAAAGACTATAGTAATTAGTGCACATGGTGAAGTATACCCCAAAGATAGCATTTGCAATATATATATTAAAAATACAAGTTTTGGAACTATAAAAGAAGGAGACAAAGTACAATTAGAAATTATACCTTTTTCACAAAAAGAATATGGAGTAATAATTTCTAAAGTAGAAAATATAAGTAATGATATTGTGATAGATGAAAAATCAGGAGAAAAATTTTATACAGCGACATGTAAATTATATGCTAATATACTTGCGGATAAAAAAGGGAACAATGTAAATATAAAAAATGGAATGGAAGCGAATGTGAGTATAATAAGTTACGAGACACCCTATTTTGAATACATATTAAATAAAATAATCAAATAGCCTGAAATTTTAAATTAATAATTGTAAAAAATGTTTTGGTTAAATTTAATTATTACTGGACAGTCAAAACTTCTTTATCATTAAGAAACCTATAAGTCCTCATAAAATGAAGAGTCTACCTGTTTATTTTTAATTATTTTGATTATGCTTAAACTCGCATTTTTAGCCATAATGCGAATAATGTTTTTTCGTAAGTAGCATGCTACAGTTGTTTCTGAAACTATATTTTTTGATGGTGTTCGTAAATATCTAAAAATTTTATTATTTAATTCAGTTGATGAAAAATTTAATGCTATTATTTGTAATAATCCTATGGCAATACAACTACACATAACATACATTTCAATAGCATCAATTTCAGTTTTTTTCTTAAATCTATTTAGCTTTGGCATTGATTTATTCCAAAACTGATAACTAAAAGCACCAATAACTTGTTTTAGTTCACGAAATGTACACTCGATTTTAAAACGATAGCTGTACAGCCTTATTATTACTTCTGGATTTAGATTAAGATCTGTGCTAACCAATATAGAATTTATACCGTTGTAACTGACAAGTACAAAACGCAACGCTTGGTATAATTTTTATCCCCAAAGAAGATTTATACAATAGTAGCTAACTTCTTGCTCCTTGCCATAAATCTTAACTGTAGTTGTTTTAAAAGATTCCTTTTTTTCTTGTAAGTAATCTTTTAACTTAACAGAAGCTCCTTTTTTATGGTATGGTCCTCGTCCACTATATTCGCCTGGTTGTTCATAAGTGGCACAAGATTTTTTAGCTTTTGTTACAATTTGTAGTGTACTGCCATTTTTTTTATTTAGATTGCTTAAGGCTATAAGTGCAGGAACAGAAAGAAAATATCTATCTAAAAGCAGAATTGATTTTTCGCCCAATTTTTTTGAGATCGAAAAGCCATTATGAATCATTTGAACAATATGTGATTCATGTTTTTCTTCTGGCTGTACCAAGCTTCGGATAGTTTTTACACCATCTTGAAGATTAATTAAAAGAGGAATACAAAACATCTTTGAGTTATTTCCTGCAAGTACTCCTATACCACCAAACATATAACCAAAAATATATTCTCATTTTGAAGAATTTTCAGATTCTTGGTGTAGTTTTTTTCGCCTGGCATCTTGCTAGCCTCTTTTGAAGCTTTAACACCATCGCCTACAAGAATTGTTATACCATCTTCTTTATAAATCAGAGCAAAGCTTTTAACAACTTGAATCCATTTATTTGCTATAGTTTCAAGGGTCCATGATGAAGCATGAAAAAAATGTATCAGCGTAGCATAGCTACTATGCGAAAGATTCAAATCACGAATTATGGATGTTAATCCAAATGAATCTGAACGTAGCATAAGACCAATTATAATAATTACAAACCAGTTAAATGAAGCTTGCATTGAAAAACATTCTTTAAAGTTGGCTAAAATTTTATTTAATAAATTCCACATAAATCTATATTGTCTCTACCAATATTATGATAAACTAATTTTAGTTAATTCTTTTGGTAGAGTGTATCTCCTTTTTTATTAAGCAATTAAAAGGATACTATAAATTTATTCAAAAGGGTTAACTTTTTTTATAAAACTTTTGACTGTCCAGAATTATTAAAATTATCAAATTTATTGCTTTAAGAGAAATGACTTTAGCGACTTGTTAAGTTATTAGTTAGAGAAATGGATTGTAAAGAGTAAATAATTAAAAGTAGACTTAATTTATTCTTAAGTAAAAAATAAAGAAACCATCTTTTTACATAGATGAAAACACAGCCTTAAATATTCATGAAAGAGAATATGTTGTTTTTTAGTAAGTATAAAATTGTTTCATTCGTATATAGAAATAATTTAAGAATATATTTATAGCTACCCCAAATAATAAAGCATTATAGTTACTAGAGATGAAATTCTATATATAGTGGTCTTTGAAAAATAACTTATAGTTTAGCTTTAGATAAACAGAATCGTCAATATTCGGAACTAGGAAAAAGATTTTAAATATTATCATTAGATAAAGTAAAGCTTATAACTATAACTGGAGATTTAGGTTGTGCCCCTAAAATAAGGCATGGGTTCTTCATGAAGTTTTAAGTAACTGATCTAAATTTGAAGATGCTAATTTTTGGTAGGATTTGAAAATAATCATGATGCGTGTGTATATAAATAAGATAAACGATGATACGATAGCAATTCAAACAGCCGGTTTATTTCTAGAAATGGTTGACGATTCTTGTGCTTTCGGACAGAATTCACTAAATAATACTCTTAATGATATAAACATGGAATTGGTAAAAGTTCTGTTACCGATATTAATTTGCTTCACTTTCCATCTTGCCTGGATAGGCACCTGTTTGTAAGATTTATTAAGCCAGTGATTAAGAAAGGTAATGGTACATTATGAATACATTTAAATTTTTATTCTTTCACGCAGTCAAAAACTTAAAGAGAAATTTTGCAATAACTATTTTTTCTATAAGTACTGTATCTGTAACGTTTTTTATTGTTGGAATGTTTTTACTGTATTTGCTGTCGGTTAATAATAGTTCAGAAACTCTTTTTAAAGGATATAATGAAATTAGTACTGTCTTAAGAATGGCCGAAATAGGAATATTTTTGATATTACCGGCTATTTCAGTATTATTAATCGTAAGTGGATTTAAGATGGCTGTATTTATTAGAAGGGATGAAATAAATATAATGAAGCTTATTGGAGCTACTAACTGGTTTATTCGCTGGCCGTTTATTATTGAAGGATTAGTTGTAGGAACTATAGGAGCTTTTGTTGGAAATTTAGCTCTATTTATTTTATATAGTTTTATTTCCACTGAAATGTTGGAGTATAATTCCCAATTAAGTTCTGTACAAATTATTTTTATAATAAAAGTGTTTTTGTCATTTGGAATAGCAGGTGCATTTATAGGACCTATAGCCAATATTATCGCCTTAAGAAAAATTCTTAATTCTGAAGTTTAAGAAAATTAGAGATATAATTAACAAGTTAGAACTTAATCTAAGTAAAAGCAAAACAAGAATATTTTCATTATAATAATATTGTCGATTGGTGCAATGTATTTACAATAAATCCAGGCCCAAAATAAAAAGTTAAAATGCATTAGCTAGAAATGCATTATATTAAGATTTATAGCATAGAATGGATGAACGGAATGTTAAAATAGTTAAAGTGAGAAATTACTTATAATCATTTAATTTATTCTACATTTATAAGCTAAGGAATCATACTTTGCTATATTTATAATTAGTTAAATAAATATATGTTTTACAATTAATTTAGTATTTGTATTGCCTCCAAAATGCAAATTAATTTGTAAAATCACGATTATAAATAACAAAGTATTGAATTGGTAATAAATAAGTAGTAAAATATAAAAAATAAGTATAGCGTCCACATCCAGTGAAACTGTAATTCAGATAGTTTTGATGGGATTTGGGGATTTTAGCAATAAGCATATTTATAATTAAGGGGGATTTTTTAAAATGATTAGAGTATTAACAAACGACGGATTAGAAAGTGCATCAATTGAAGCATTAAGAACATTGGGGGCAGAAGTTATTAATGAACACATTGAGCAAGATGTATTAGGTGAAAAATTAAAGGATTTTGATGCAATAGTTATCAGATCAGCTACTACACTTACTTCTGATGTATTTAAAGCAGAAGAAGGCGGAAAATTAAGATTAGCTATTAGAGCTGGTGTTGGAATAGATAATATAGATATTCCAGCAGGAGAAAGTGTTGGGGTAACAGTAAAAAATACTCCTGCAGCTAGTTCAGATTCAGTTGCAGAGCTTGCAATTGGACATATGTTTGCATTAGCAAGATTTATTGCTATTTCTAATTACACTATGAGAAATGGTGAATGGAATAAAAAGAAATACCAAGGAACTGAAATTGCAGGTAAGACTCTTGGTATTGTTGGAATGGGAAGAATTGGTCAATCATTAGCTAAGAAAGCTGAAGCTTTAGGAATGAAGGTTGTATATTATACAATTGAAGGGAAACATGACGATTTGACTTATGATTTTGTATCATTTGAAGAAGTTTTAAAGAATTCTGACTTTATATCACTTCATGTACCATATGATAAGGTTGCTGGATCATTAATTGGAAAGAAAGAATTAGAATTAATGAAAAACACTGCATACCTTATTAACTGTGCTAGAGGTAAGGTTGTTGATGAAGCAGCATTAATTGAAGCTCTTGATAAAGGTGAAATTGCTGGGGCTGGTATTGACGTATTTGAACAAGAACCAACTAAAAATGAAACATTGGTTAATCATCCTAAAGTAAGTGTAACACCACATATTGGAGCAGCAACAGAAGAGGCTCAAACAAGAATTGGTGAAGAGGTTGTTTCTATAATTAAAGAATTCTTTAATCTATAATTGTTTGGGAGGAATAATTTAATGGCAGTAGTTAAAGCGTTTAAGGGAATAAGACCAGTTAATGAATTAGCTTCCAAAATAGCTGCTTTACCTTATGATGTAATGAGCAGCGAGGAAGCAAGAGAAATGGTAATTGGAAATCCGCATTCATTTCTTCACGTTGATAGACCTGAGATAGATTTAGATCCAGCAATAGATATACATGATCCAAAGGTGTACGAAAAAGCTAGAGAAAATCTTGATAAAATGATATCAGATGGAGAATACATTCAGGATGAACAACCATGTTTATATATTTATAGACAAATAATGAATGGAAGATCTCAAACGGGTATAGTATTTTGTGCATCTATTGATGATTATATCAATAATGTAATTAAGAAGCATGAATTTACTAGAGCTGATAAGGAAGAGGACAGAATTAATCACGTAGATTATTGTGATGCTAATACAGGTCCTATCTTCTTAACATATAAAGAAGATCAAATTGCATCAGAAATAATAGATGCGTGGATTCAAAATGAAAGTAAAAGAAAACCTGTATATAATTTTGTTGCTGAAGATGGCATAACTCATATTGTATGGGTAATTGACAATGAAGTTATAATAAGCGAATTAATTGATTTGTTTAAAGAAATTGATTATTTATATATTGCAGATGGACATCACAGATCAGCATCTGCTGTTAAGGTTGGACTTAAGAGAAGAGCAGAAAATCCAAATTATACTGGTGAGGAAGAATTTAATTATTTCTTAGCAGTTGCATTTCCAGACAATGATTTGATGGTTATGGACTATAACAGAGTAGTTAAAGATTTAAATGGTTTAACTACGGATCAATTGATTGAAAAGCTTCAAGAAAAGTTTGTTGTTACTGAATCAACTAGTGAAGAACCTGTTAAACCTGCTAAAAAGCACACTTTTGGTATGTATGTAGAAGATAAATGGTATCTATTAGAAGCTAAAGATGGAATATATGATGCAGAAGATCCTATAGATAGTCTTGATGTTGCAATTCTTCAAAACAATGTACTAACTCCTATTCTAGGAATTGAAGATGTAAGAACCTCAGATAGAATAGATTTCATTGGAGGTATCAGAGGTCTTAAAGAACTTGAAAAAAGAGTTCATAAAGATATGAAGATAGCATTTTCAATGTATGCTACTGAAGTAAGTGATATTATGAGTGTTGCAGATATAGGTGAAGTAATGCCGCCAAAATCTACATGGTTTGAACCTAAGCTTAGAAGTGGCTTGTTTGTCCATAAATTAAAGTAGGTGTCCCTGTCAAAAAAAGATTGATTACGTGGCGAAGTATTATTAACAGAGAACAAAAAACAGAATATAATCCAGAGCATAAAAGCGGGAAAAGAAGATCCTTTGAATGGACTTTCTTAATTCGAATTTATGCTCTTTTTTTCGTTTGGAATTAGGATTTTATTTTAGAATTGGATGTAAAATTTTTCCTCATTAACTTAAGCCTTCTGATAAGTGAAATTCAAAAGTATTGCCGTAAGGTTATATTCACGAAAAGAAGAAACAAAAATATTTATATTTGAGCATAAGTTAATTATAATAAGTATAAAAATTAATATAAAATAAATAAAAAAATTTGTGTATATATTTTTAGAACCTATGATAAGATTAAAGAGGGAAAAAGCATTAAAGATGATTATCGCATTGATTATATTCCTAAGCATATGAACAAGCAAAGCTTGTAATTACAGATGGGATAAAACTTTTTGGATATTGACCATGGTTTGCAATTGATCTTGTAAATACACATGAAGGTTATGGTAAACCATATTGCTTTGTATATGCTAATCATAACGAAATTTGATTTAAATGGCATTAAGAGATTAAGAGAATTAAAAAGAAGAGTTTTACTGGTATAAAAATGTAATAAAGAATAATGGAGAAAAATTATAATTTAAACAGTAAAATTATAAAAGGAGGAATGTAAATTGAGAAAATATGATGAAAAAGCAATTGAAAAACTTCAAAAGTGTACTTCTATAATTGAAAATAATGGAATTGAAGTTATTTTAAAGCCAATACCTGGAGAAGAACGGGAAGGTTATTTAGATCCTGTAGAATTTGGTTTTATGAAAGGCTTTTGGGTAACTAACATAGATGAAAAGCCATCTGTAGAGCCACCTCCATTAGAAATAATGGTTCCTATGATGAGAGATAACATGGGGTTTCCCAATTATAACTTGAATACAGTTGAAATACATACAAAATATGAAGAGCTAACTAGCAGCGGTAATAAGGTTGGATTATGGCGCTATTATCCTAGAAAATCTGAAAAAAATAAAAAGCGTCCTGCATTTGTATTTATTCATGGTGGCGGATGGATAGGAGGAAGTGTCTATACTGTAGAAAACTTTTGTAAATTACTTGCTGAGCTTGCAGATGCAGTAGTATTTAATGTTGATTATTCTTTAGCACCAGAAAAACCATATCCAAATGGCTTAAATGACAATTATCATGCAATTAAACATGTTTATGATAATGCCGAAGCTTATGGAATTGATAGTGATAAAATATGTATCGGTGGAGACAGTGCTGGAGGAAACTATACAGCGGCAGTGTGTCTAAAGGCAAAAGATGAAGGAACACCGAAGATAGCTATGCAAGTCCTTATATATCCAGCAGTTACAATGGCAGATGCTAAGGTTGATGGATATGAATGGAATGAAGATTTCTTCAAAATGTGTGATGAACAAAAGGATATTATTAAAAATTGCATTGGTCTTGGACGACCAACAAAGTTTGAAGATGATATGTTATTGAAGACTTACATTTCAAATGAAGAAGAAATTTATGATCCTTATGTTAGTCCTATGCTTGCGAAATCTCATGAAGGTCTTCCAAAAGCAATTTTGGCAGGAGCAGAATTTGATGGCTTACGCTTGCATACAGAATTTTATGCTAAGCAACTTTCAGATGCAGGAGTTGATGTTAAGGTATTTCGTTATAAAGGTATGACTCATGCCTTTATAGATAAATTAGGACATGTTGCTCAAGCAGAAGATTTATGTATAGAAATAGCAAATGCTATGAAAATGTTATAAAAAAATTTAATATCCTTAATGGATATACTCCTAAAGTAGTATATTATGATAAAAAAATAATCAAATCATAATCTTGAAAGTAATAAAATTAGCGAGTAAAATATAAATAATAAAATAATGTGCAAAGAGGCATATGCATTCTCTTATTGATGAGAGAGGCATATGCCTTTTGATTTTTAATACATATATATTTGGGAGTTAAAATATTAGGGGAGGGGTTTTAGTCATGCGCAGTTTAGAAACAAATGACTGGATGGTTATTAACAACATTATTTATCAAATTAATTCTATTGAAGATTGTGTAACTATGAGGAAAAATTTTCTCACTCAAATGGGTTTGATTTTGGATTTTGATAGTGCTGATTTTTATGTTGCAGCTGAATTAAATAGCCATACTTTAGCTAATCCAGTATTTTATAATTATGAACCAAGACCAGATGAAGATTATATGGACAAGTACGATAGCATAGACTATAGCAGGGGATTAATGTTTGGTGGTAGAAGCAAAGTATATAGAGAAAGTGATATTATTTCAGAAGAAAAGAGAGTAGAAACTGAATATTATAAGAAATATTTTGAACCTAATAATTGGCATCATACATTAAATATGATTTTGTCATATAGAAATCAATTTGTTGGAGTAGTATGTTTCTTTAGATTTAAAGGTAAAAGTGATTTCGTGTATGAAGATACCTTTGTTTTAGACATTATAAAAGAACATTTAGCTTTTAGGTTATACCAAGACTTAAATAATAGTTCAATTAAAAATGAAAAGATATCTGTTTCTGAATGTACAGAAATATATGGTCTTACTAAAAGAGAAGAATCAGTTTTACATGAATTGATGAAGGGTCTCGATAATAATCAAATTAGCGACAAGCTATGTGTTACAACTAATACCTTAAAAAAACATATCTTAAATATATATAGAAAATTGGAAGTTAAAAACAGAGTTCAATTGTTTAAAATGATACGAGAAAAGGAATAGAAATCTTAATTACTACTTTATGAGTATATATATCTTAAAAAGTATAATTAAAATGGTGTTTTTGGTCAATTGTTATGAAAGGACATTGATATTATACTATTCACAAGAAGTAGTAAGAAAACAAATTAGGTAAATTTAATATAATTTAATGAGTAGAGGGGGCAAGTTTTATGAAGGAAATAGTTTTAATAATTAGACCAGAAAAATTAGAAATAGTTAAAAGTATTTTAGATGAATATCATTGTGGAGGTATGACAATTTCAACCGCTATGGGGTGTGGCACTCAAAGAGGTGCTTCAGAAGGAGTAAATGAAATTAAGGGGTTAAAAACAAACATTAATTTACTACCTAAGATAAAGGTTGAAGCAGTTGTAGAGGATAATAAGGTTGAGGATATACTTTTGGCTATAGTAGAGAAGGTTGGAACAGGCCATGTTGGAGATGGAAAAGTTTTTATAAGAAATGTTGAAGAGGCGCTTCGTATAAGAACAGGTGAAAGAGGAATTAAGGCTTTATAAAATAATAATTTATATGCAAAGGTGCATGAAGATGAGGAAATCTTTATGCATCTTTTTGTTTATAACGAGGAAAAGAAAATTTAAAGATATTGAGTAAAGATTAATACTTAGAAAAAATTATTGTAAGGAGTGAATTTTATGGTTAAAAGAGGAAAGTTAAAAAAGTTTATGTTAAGTATAATGATTGGGACAATAGCGGCTATGAGTTTAGTTGGATGCGGAGGTACAAGTGCAAAACAGGCGTCTAGTGATAGTGGAAGTGCCGCTATTACAGGCAGTAAGGAGTTAAATGTTATCTGCTGGTCAGAATATTTACCAGATGAAGTATTAAAAGGATTTGAAGAAAAGTATGGAGTTACGGTAAACCTAACTACATATACTGATCCAGATGAAATGTTAGCAAAAGTAAAATCAAGCAGTAAAGGTACTTATGATATGATCATTGGACCTGCTCAAGATACACAAATATTAAAATCTCAAGATTTAATTCAAAAGTTAGATATAAGTAAGATTGAAAATTATAAAAATATTGATGAACAATATTTAAAGGAACCCAATGATCCTAAAAATGAATATACAATTCCGTATTTAGGAACAAGCATACTTATTGCAGTTAATACAGATAAGATTAAAGATGATATTAAATCATATAAAGATTTATTAAATCCTAAATATAAAGACACAATGGTAGTTGTTGAAGATGCTAGACCAGTAGTGGGAATTGGATTAATGGCTAATGGATATAAAATAAATGATACTAATGATGAAGGATTAAAGAAAGCAGAAGAATTTTTAACACAACTTAAGCCAAATATCCACGCTTTTAATGGGGACAGTCCAAAGACATTATTATTAAATGGAGAATGTTCCTTAGGTCTTGTTTATGGTGGAGAATGTGCTCTGGCAGCAAAAGAGAATCCAGCTATTAAAGTAGTATATCCACAAGAAGGAATTTATTTTACCTTTGATATGATGATGAAAACAAATGGTGGAAAGAATAGTGAAAATGCAGATTTACTAATGAATTATATTTTAGATCCAGAAGTAAGTGCTACCATTTCTAAAAATTTCCCATATGTTAACCCTAATAAAGCAGCAAGAGATATTTTAGGTGATGAATTTAAAAATAATAAAATAATGAATATTCCAGCAGAAGAGGTTAAAAAGAGTCAAGGTTTAGTTGATATAGGAGAAAATGTTTCTAAGATAGTTGATTTATGGACTAAATTCAAAGGCTAAGTATAAAAAAGACTTGGGGGGATCAATTTGGAGGCTATAGTAAAAATAGATAATGTGAATAAAAAATATGGAGATAATCATGTAGTAAGAGACTTATTTCTTGAAATAAAAAAGGGCGAATTTTTAACTATGCTTGGCCCATCAGGTTGTGGTAAAACCACAACTTTGAGGATGATAGCAGGTTTTGAAACACCAACAAGTGGAAATATTTATATTGAAGGTAAGGAGATTCAAAATACTGAACCATATGAGCGTGAAGTAAATACTGTATTTCAAAATTATGCTTTATTTCCTCATATGACTATTTATGAAAATTTAGCTTTTGGCTTAACTGTAAAAAAAGTAAATAAGGAAGAAATTAAAAAACGTGTTGGAGAAATACTTGAATTAGTTCAATTAGTAGGATTTGAAAATAGAAAGCCAGACCAATTATCAGGAGGACAAAAACAAAGAGTAGCAATAGGAAGGGCTCTTATAAACAAGCCTAAGGTTTTATTGTTAGATGAACCTTTAGGCGCATTAGATTTAAAATTAAGAAAGCAAATGCAATTTGAACTAAAGCGACTTCAAAAGAAACTTGGAATTACTTTTGTTTACGTTACACATGATCAAGAGGAAGCTCTCACCATGAGCGATAGAATTGCAATTATGTATGGTGGAGATTTAGAACAGATAGGAACACCTAAAGAAATATATGAAAAGCCAAAATCCAAATTTGTAGCAGATTTTATAGGTGAATCAAATATTTTTTATGGAGTTGTAAGTAAAGAAAATGATAATGTGTTAAAAATTAAGCTAGAAACAGGAGAGGTTTTGGCAGTAGATTCACAGGTTAAAGATAATGAAATAATTTATGTTTTAGTAAGGCCAGAAAATATTAAATTATCAACAATTCCAATAGAAGGATTTACAATTGCAGGGACAGTTAAAGAGCATGTTTATATTGGAAATGTAAATAAAACAATCATCTCACTTCCAACAGGAATGGAAGTAAAAATGAATAGTAATCCTAAAAATGAATTATTACCAATTGGCTCAGAAATATGCGTTTATTGGGATAAGGAAGATGCAGTGGTTATTAAATCAGAAAACCAAGAAATTTTCAGTGTTATAGATAATCCTGTATTTACAGCAGAAAACCAAATAAAGTAAGGAGGTAGTTAAATGGAAAGTAAAAAGAAAATAAAATTACCACTCCTTGTTACAGTTGGTCCAGTTTCAGCTTGGATGATATTATTAGTAGCTATTCCATTTATTTATGTATTTATTATGAGCTTTATGAAGAAAGGAGCTTATGGTGGAGTTGTTCTTGGATTTACATTAGATAATTTTATTCAGGTATTTGATCCACTTTATTTAAAAGTGTTTGGTGAATCACTTATAATTTCAGCATTTACAACTATTGTTTGTATATTAATTGCTTATCCATTTACTTATTTCATAGCTCAGAAAACTACTATAAAGAAAACTGTGTTTATGGCTATGGTAATAGTCCCATTTTTGGTAAGTTCATTAATACGTCTTTTCGGGTGGATTAATCTACTTAGAAAAGATGGAATTATTAATTCAATCCTTATAAAATGGGGAATAATTCAAGAACCCTTACAATTAGTGTATAACACAACAGGGGTTATGATTGGACTTGTATATATGCTTTTACCATTTATGATTCTGCCGTTGTATAGTTCAATTGAGAAGTTAGATAAGTCACTTTTAGAAGCATGTAGCGATTTAGGTGCAAAACCAGCTAAAGCATTTTTAAAAGTAACATTACCTCTAACAATGCCTGGTGTATTTGCAGGCGGCATTTTAGTATTTATTCCTGCATTAGGATATTTCTTTGTAACTGATTTACTTGGAGGAAATAAAACTCAAGTAATTGGTAACGTTATAAGGAATCAATTTATAACAGCAAGAAACTGGCCTTTAGGTTCAGCAATTTCAATATTTCTAATAGTAATAACCCTACTACTTGTATGGTTATATCAAAAATCAGGTGGAAATATGGATGATTTAGGAGGGATATAAAATGACAAAAACTCAGAAAAAAAGAATATCTGGAGTGTTTAAAAATATTTATATTTATCTTGTTTTCTTATTTTTATATCTTCCTATATTTTATGTAATTATTTTTTCATTTAATACTTCAAAGTTAAACATTACTTTCGAGAGTTTTACTTTCCAATGGTACGGAACCTTCTTTAAAAATAGAACTTTAATGGAAGCTCTAATTAATACTTTGATTGTAGGTATTTTAAGCACTGTGATTTCAACAATTATTGGAACAATAGGTGCCATAGGATTAAGTAAATATAATTTTAAAGGGAAAAATGTTATAGATAAGCTATTATATATACCTATAGTAATTCCAGAAATAGTACTTGGAGTAGCACTGCTTTCAATATATTCAGTTTTAAGCATTCCATTAGGGCTCATAAGTATTACTTTATCACATATTACTTTCAGCATACCGTTTGTTGTAATAACAGTAAGAGCAAGGCTTGCTGGATTTGATAAATTTTTAGAGGAAGCAGCTATGGATTTAGGAGCTAATAGAATCGTAACTTTTTGGAAAGTAACTCTTCCTATTATACTGCCAGGAGTTTTATCAGGAGCAATGCTTGCTTTTTCATTATCTATTGATGATGTTGTAATCAGCTTTTTTACAAGTGGGCCAGGAAGTACTACCTTGCCTTTAAAGATTTTTTCTATGGTAAAGACAGGGGTAACACCAGAAGTAAATGCATTATCAACAGTTATAATGCTAGTTACAATTTTAATTATTGTTATAAATACTTTCTTCCAAGTAAAAAAACTAAAAGCTAAAGCATAGAGCAGTTATAAATATGTACCTTGAAATAGAAAAGAGGATTTTATATGAAATATGATGTGGTTATAAAAAATGGCACTATAATGGATCCTAAACGTTGGAAAAGTACTATAGCTAATATAGGAATTTTAAAGGGTAAAATTGAAAACATTACAAGAGAAGAGATAGAGGGAAAAGCTGAAATAGATGTTAGGGATAAAATAGTATGTTCAGGTATTATAGATATTCATGCACATGTTGAAGGAAATTTAGATTGCGCAAGTATCATGGCTGCTATGGGAGTAACTACTGTATATAATGGTAATTGTGGAATGTCTCCAGAGAATCTAAAGATATTTTATGATAAAAATGAACATTTTTTAATCAATCAAATAGAGCAGATCGGACATACGAATCTTAGAGAACAAGTTGGAGTTAGGGATAGATATAAGGCGGCAAATGATGAGGAAATTGAAAAAATGAAAAGCCTTTTAACAGATGCGTTTCAGGATGGAGCTTATGGATTATCCTTTGGACTTGAATATGTCCCTGGAAGTTCAAAAAAGGAAGTTTTAGAATTAGCTAAAATTGCAGCTAAATATGGAAAGTTAGTATCTATTCATACAAGGTCAGATTCTTATGGGGGACTTTCAACTTTGAGAGAGGCTATTGATATAACTAGAAAAACAGGTGCAGCAGTAAATATTTCTCATTTAACATATCAATTTGGAATGGGGATGGCAACTGAGGCACTGAATATGATAGAAGAGGCTTTGGCAGAAGGGTTAGATATATCAGTGGATAGCGGCTTATATAGTGCTTTTGCAACTGCTATTGGAAGTGCTGTTTTTGATGAAGGGTGTTTGGAGAAATGGGGCTGCGACTATAACAGTTTAATTGCAGGAACCGGTAAGTATAAAGGTCAAAGATTAACTAAAGAAATTTATGAAGAACTTAGGCGTGATTCGCCAGAGGATACTGGAATTGGTATGGTAGGAGAAGAATATGAAGTTTTTGAAATTTTGGATAAGCCTTATGTGATGATTTGTACAGATGGAGGAACTTTATATGATAAGGGTGTTCCAGGTCACCCTCAAGATGCAGGAACATATCCTAAATTTTTTAGAACCATGGTAAGGGAACAACATAGAATCTCATGGATGGAGGCTATTAATAGATGCACTTATCTGCCAGCAAAACGTTTGGGTTTAGAAAGTAAAGGGACTATTGAAATTGGAGCTGATGCAGATATATTGATATTTGATCCTAAGATAATAGAAGATAAGGCAGATTATCCATGTTTTGGACTAACTGAAACAAGGCCAGAAGGAATTGAATATGTATTTGTTAATGGAGTGATGACTGTAAAAGGAAAAGATGTTTTAGATGTAAAAGCAGGAAGTGTTATTAAAGGAAACTATGATTTATGGAAATGGAAATAAGTTTTTTAAGATTTTTATAGATATATGTTTCGACTAACAATGAAATTCTTTCGGAATTTCTGGACTTAACAAAATATTAACCAGAACTTATAAAGTTAATAAAAACTGTTCTTATAAATTAAATAAATGAGAGGAAGCGATGGCATGGAAATAAAGAAAATGTATATTAATGGGGAATGGGTAGAAGCAATTTCTAAAAGAACAAGAGAGGTTATAAATCCTGCTAATGGACAAATAATAGCAAAGACTACAGAAGGTGACATAGAAGATACTAAATTAGCCATTGCAGCAGCTAAGAAATCCTTTTATGGCAAAGGTGAATGGAGGCGAATGAATGCTCAAGCGCGTGCAGATATTCTTCTTCATATAGCTGATAAGATAGCAGAAAAAAGAGATAAGTTTGCTATGCTAGATACTATTGATAATGGAAAACCACTTCGTGAAGCAGAAGGTGATGTTGATGATGGAATTCATTGCTTTAGATATTATGCAGGATTGATTACAAAGCCGTATGGTGGAGTTTATGATGTAAATGATGGTTTTGGACAAATGCATTCATATACAGTTCATGAGCCGGTTGGTGTATGTGGGCAGATTACTCCTTGGAATTATCCATTTTTAATGGCGGTGTGGAAACTAGCTCCAGCCATTGCAGCTGGGAATAGTGTGGTTTTTAAACCAAGTTCTAATACGCCACTATCTACAATAGCGTTATTTGAAATTTTTCATGAAGTTGGCCTACCAAAAGGTAGCGTAAATTTAGTATTGGGATCAGGGGGAACTGTGGGTCAAGAGATTGCAGAAAGCAAAGATGTTGATATGGTTACTTTTACAGGAAGTACAGAAGTAGGTCAAGGAATTGCAAGAGCAGCCGTTGGAAATCTTAAAAAGGTTGGATTGGAACTTGGAGGGAAATCTCCTAATATAATTTTTGCAGATGCAGATTTTGAAGGCGCTATAGAATGGGCAATGGTTGGTATTTTCTTTAATCAAGGTGAAGTTTGTTCAGCTGGTTCACGTATAATCATTGAAGAATCTATAAAGGATAAATTCGTAGCTCGTCTTGCAGAAAAAGCAAATGCAATGACTATTGGAAATCCTGTAAATAATCCTGATATGGGTCCGTTAGTTTCAAAGGAACATATGGAGACAGTTTTAAGATATATTGAAATTGGTAAAAATGAAGGGGCTACATTAGTTTGTGGCGGTGAAAGATATACAGAGGGTGAATGTGTAGAGGGATATTATGTAAGACCAACTATATTTGATAACTGTACATCAGATATGACAATTGTTAAGGAAGAGATATTTGGACCTGTTGTAACTATTCAGACTTTTAAAACTGAAGAAGAGGCTATAGCTTTGGCTAATGATACTATATATGGACTTGCAGGTGCTGTATTTACTTCTGATGGTACAAGGGCTTTAAAGGTAATAAGAGAAATTAGAGCGGGAATTACATGGATTAATTGTTATAATCCAACCTTTAATGAAGCACCTTGGGGTGGATATAAAATGAGTGGTTATGGTAGAGAATTAGGTGTTCATGGACTAGAAGAGTACCAAGAAATCAAGCAAATAAATATCAATTTAACACCAGGCCCAATTGGATGGTATGAACACTAAAATAATAATACAATACTTAGACAATAATTTTAAATCATTAAAAAATATAAAAATAGTAACTTGAATAAAGTTCAAGTTACTATTTTTATATGCATTATAACATTGGAATTAACTGCTAAAAATGAGTATAGCAATTATTCTAACCGCTCCATTAATTTAAAAGAATAGCCTATTTCATCTATTTCAGCTCTGCACAAAATACTACCTTCAGGAGGTCTTTTGTTTAATTTAAAAACAATAGCTTTTTGACCAATTTCTTGTTTGAAGTCTATACGATTCATAGGTATATTAATATTAAAGGTATCTGATATACATTTAGCAGTTGCTTCATGGCCTATTGCAGAAATAAAACCATTTTCCAATACAAGTTTTTTCGCATCATCAACAGTTATGTCACTAATTCTATATAAACCATTTGTTGTTGCGATTGTTCCATTAAATATTCCAATCTTCATATTATTAGACATTATAACATCACCTCTAAAAATCATTTTCTTCTCTGAATTTCAATAAGTTCCATTTAGTAGAAACATTAAATTTGCGGTATAAATTTTGTATATGCTTTTTTAAGGTATATCCACTTATATAGAGTTTTTCTGCTATTTCATCGTTATTCATATCTTGAAAAATAAGTTGTAAAACTTCTACTTCGCGATTTGTTAAATTATATCGTGAAGCCAGATTTGCTATTGAATAGGATGGATTTAAAGAATTTTTTGAGTCATTTGTGTAATATTCATAAAAACGAAAATTAAGATGATCACTAAAAGCTTTTATTATAAACATTTCCTCATCATTAAAATCGCCTTCTTCTTTTGTTCTATATAATGTAAGCACACCTAAAAATAAATCATTATAAACAAGGTTCAATTGTAAAGAATAATGGAGTCCAAATGGTTCATAGCATTTCTTATAAAGAATAGTTTTTATTCTCTCCTCTTCAGGCATTAAATCGCTTTCTCTAATTAATAAGCATTGACCACTTAACATGACCCATTTAGCATAATCTTGATCTTGATTCAATAAATAACTTTTTTCAACTTCCGAGTAAATTTCAGGTATACAAACTGGCTCGTAAAGAAGATTGTCTGAATCAGTATGATCAGCCATTAATATACTAGAAGCTGTGTTTGGAATAATCATCTTTAAAAGATTTAGGAATGTTATTTTCATAGTATTGAAATCAAGCATACTATGAATTTGATATATTATATTATTTATTAAGAGAAATTCATTGTTTTGCATATAAATACCTCTCATTATAATTAAAATTAAGTATTCCTCATTAAAAAATAGTGTATCATAATCGAGAGCTATTGTATATATTTGTTAAAATACTGAAGGTAGACAAAGCAAGCTTTCATAAGATTAGCAAGTTTATCCCAAACACTTATTAAGTATTATGAATTATGTATTAAAATTAAGATTAAAGGTACTTATAAAGTAGTATATATACTCTTAAAATAATGTTATAACCATACCTCAAGAGAATTGTATATACTACATTATTTATCTTATAATAATAGCAATAAATGAAATAACGCAAATACAACGGTGTATTATTGGTTCAAAAATCAATTAATATGCCGTTTTAATTTTAGGGAGGAATAAAATTATGAGAGAAAGAAAGCAAGTTATAGAAGATTTAGAAAAAGTTATAGGTTTCATTAAATCAGATGAGTTAACAAATGATGAAAAGGAACAAATTACAAAGGATACAGTAAATTATTTTGATAACTATGTAAGTCCAGGCTGGCTTAAATATAGGAAATCGGTATCAACTAATGCAGCAGTGGTAGAATGGACAGATAAAGGTGCTTATTGTACAGGCCTTTATGGGGAAAAGTTTATTGATTGCTTAGGTGGTTTTGGTATTTACACATGCGGACATAGAAATGAAGATATACTTGATGTTGTAAAAGCACAACTTGATCACCAAGCATTACATTCACAAGAATTACTAGATCCGTTGAGAGGATATCTTGCAAAAGCAGTTGCAGATATTACTCCGGGGGATTTAGAATATTGCTTCTTTACTAATGGAGGAGCTGAAGCTGTAGAAATGGGACTAAAGCTTGCAAGAATTGCAACAGGTGGAAGATGGTATATATCAACAGTTGGAGCCTTTCATGGTAAATCAATGGGGGCTGTTTCTATGGGAGGAAAAGGCACCTATAGAATTCCTTACACACCAATGGTGCAACAAGTTCAACATGTGGAATATGGTAATTCAGAAGATATGAGAAAGGCAATAAGAAATCTTCATGCAGTAGGAGAGAAAGTCGCAGCGGTTATATTAGAACCAATACAAGGAGAAGCAGGAATTATTGTCCCTCCAGAAGGATATTTAAAAGAAGTTCGTAAAATATGTGATGAATATGGGGTTGCATTAATATTTGATGAAATTCAAACTGGTATGGGTAGAACAGGAGCTATGTGGAGATGTGAAGCAGAAGGGGTAACACCTGATATCATGACTTTTGGAAAAGCCTTTGGAGGAGGAATAATGCCAATAACAGGTATTATATGTAGACCTAAAATGTGGACAGAAGAATTAATTGATAATCCATGGCTGCTTGGATCGCCGACCTTTGGTGGAAATCCAGTTTGTTGTTCAGCAGCAATAGCAACAATAAAGTATATGCTTGAAAATGATGTACCAGGACAATGTAAAGAAAAAGGGGAGTACTTAAAAGCGGGATTAGAAAAGTTATGGAAGAAGTATCCTACAGTAATTAACGATGTCAGAGGGATTGGACTTATGTTAGCAGTTGAGTTCTGTGAAAGTGATATAGGATATTCGGTTGCTAAGGGAATGTTCAAAAGAGGTGTAATGACAGCAGGTACCTTAGTAAATGCAAAATGTGTTCGTTTTGAGCCAGCAGCCGTTATTACAAAAGAAGACATGGATAATGTGATTGAAAGAATGGATGCTGCACTGGATGATACAAAGAAAGAGTTTAGCTTATAAGAGTTTTAAGAAGAGGTGCTATATATTTAATATATAGCACCTTTTTTATATTTAATAAGATGAATGTTCATGAAACAATTAACGTTAAATACAACTATATATAAATATGATGAATGCAAGATTTATAAAATAAAAAAATAATAGTCGTTTTATAAAGGAAAAAGGGAAAAAAAAGAGAATATTATAAGATATTAGGTGACAATAAAATATAAAATTTTATATATTATATTCATAAGCAATTTATAAAATGTAATAAATAAAATACTGTAAAACAATTTTAAATTTTAATGTAAGGAGAGGTTAGGATGAAAAAAATATTAAGTTGCATTTTTTTTATGATTTTTCTGATAACGATATCATTTGGCGGGATTGGATGTAGTAAATCTAATGAAGTATTAAGTGATAAAGCTGATGATGCTCAAACAGTAAAATTGAAAATGATATGGTGGGGGAATAATCAAAGAAAAGAATTAACAGAAAAAGCAATTCAATTATTTCAACAAAAGCATCCAAATGTAAAATTTGAAACAACAAGTTATGCAAATACAACGGATGTAAAGGTTAACTTAGCTATGAATACAGCAGATGAGGACATGCCTGATATTATTCAAGCTAATTATGATTTTGTTCATGATTATGCAAATAGAAACTTATTTGAATCATTTGAACCATATGTTGAGAAAAATATTGTGAATTTATCTGATGTTGATAAATCAAGCTTGGAGGCTGGAATTGATAATGGACAGCTATATGGGCTTCCATGGGGAATTAATGCGTATTGTGTGGCCGTAAATCCATCGATGTTTGAAAAGGCTGGAGTAGATATACTTAAGTCTGGATATACATATGATGAATTATATGAAACTCTTAAAAAGCTAAAATCTCAAATAAATGATCCGAATTTTTATCCATTAGCTAATTTTGTTGATTACAATAATTTTGTTAGGGCATATGGAAGCACATATTTTAATTCAGAAGGAACAGCATTAGGTTATAAAGATGATCAGATTTTTATAGATTATTTTAAATTTTATAAAAAATGTCTTGATGAAGGTTTAATTGCACCAGTTACAATCACAGATAAGAATACTTTGATTTCATCTGGAAAATCTGCACTTTGGTGGGGAGTTACTAATCAAGTATCTGGTCTTAATAAATCTACTAATACAGTTATGAAAATAGTATCAGTGCCTTCAAAAACAAAAGGAAAAATTACGAGCTGTATTAGACCATCAATGTATCTTTGTGTTTCGTCATATTCTAAGCATAAAAAAGAAGCTATGGAATTCATTGATTTTTTAACAAACGATTTAGAGGTTAACGACATATTAAAAGCAGAAAGAGGAGTATCAACTTCGACAAAGGTAAGTGATAATTTAGAAAAGAAAGCAAGTGAAGCTGATAAGCAACAGTATTTATTTCTAAAATATATTAAAGAAAATCCAAGTCCTCAAGATCCACCAACACCAAATACAGCAGGTAATGTTAATGCACTTTTACAAAGATTATCTGATGAAATTTTGGCTGGCAAACTTACACCAGAAGATGCTGCTAAGCAATTTAGAACAAGTGCAAACAAAATTCTAAGTGGTGTGAAAGGAGGAGAGTAATATGAGAATTACTATTCGTCAAAAACTATATGGTGGATTTACGGCTGTACTGCTATTTTTAGTTATTGTTGCTGTAGCTAATTATATATTAACAAGCAAAGTAAATGATAAAAATACAAATCTGATAAATAATAATACTAAAATTGTAAGTTATGTTAAGGATTTAAACAATGCTATTAGTGATGAGCAAGCTAGTGTAAATTACTTTCTTTTAACAGGTGATGCTGCGTATTTAAAGTCATATCAAAGAGCATTTGATATGTATAATGAAAAAAGTAAACAAATTAGTGAACTAATAAAAGGCAAAGATAGTTGGCAGATTTTGCAAGGATTAGATTTAATTCAACAACAATACGTTATTGCAGCTGACCAAATGATTGATGATAAAAGAAAAAATAGCATAGATAAATACACAAAAAATGCTGAAGCTCAAGGACCATTAATTCAAAAGTTTACAGAAACAGCAGAAAAGTTTATTAATAACGAAGAAGAAGTCTTAAATAAAGAAATTGAAAGCACAAAAAAAATAGTTAATTCTACAAAAATTCTTATTACAGCTATAACAATTATTACATTATTGTTAGGATTGAGCATTGCATATTGGATTAGCAACTTAATTTCAAAGCCAATTAAATTATTATCAGAAACAGCATCTAAAATTGCTGAAGGAGATCTTACGACCAATGAAATACAAATTAAAACAAAGAGTAATGATGAAATTAGTGAATTGGTTAAGGCTTTCAATAAAATGACTAATAATTTGCGAAAGCTGATTTTAGAAATGAGCACAGCAGCTTCACAAGTAGCAAAGTCAGCGGAAGAAATGACAACAGGTGCCGCGGAAACTACTAAAGTTACTAAATATGTTGCTAGTATTACTCAAGATTTGGCAAGTGGAACAGAACGCCAAGTTACTAGCGTTGAAGAAAATGTTAATTCAGTACGTAAAATGGATGATGAGGCAAATGAAATTAATTTAAGAGCACAGAATGTAAATGACCAAGTAGTAAAAACGTCAGAGCTTATAATAGAAGGAAATACAGCAGTTCAAAAGACAATAGAACAAATGAATTCTATTAAAAATATCGTAGCAGATATTGCACAAGCTGTTAATGAATTAGGAGATCAATCTAACAAAATTAATCAAATAATAAGCATTATAACAGATATTGCAGATCAGACAAACCTTCTTTCATTAAATGCATCTATAGAGGCGGCAAGAGCAGGAGAAGCTGGAAAAGGTTTTGCAGTAGTAGCGTCTGAAGTAAGTAAATTAGCAGAACAGACAGCTGCATCAGGAAAACAAGTATCAGATGTTGTAAAAACAATATTAGATAAGACTAGAAAAACTATAAGTATAGTTGAAGAAGGCGAAAAAGAAGTTGAAGATGGAATAGAAACTGTTTATGCAGCTGGAACATCTTTTGATATGATACAAAATTCTATTAATGAGGTTAGAAATACAATTGAAGAAGTTTCAAAAGCATCAAAGCACATGAGTGAAGGTACAGATAAACTGGTTACAGCCTTTGATACAATTCAAACAATTTCTAAAGCAGCAGCTGATGGAACTCAAAATGTATCTGCATCTACTGAAGAGCAGTTAGCAACTATGGAAGGTGTTGCAAATTCAGCAGCTTCTTTAAGCGTTATGTCAGAAGAACTACTAAATTTAATTAGTACATTCAAGGTTAATGGCAGTAAATAATATAAAATGGTAAACTACCCACAATATATACTCACTTTATAGTAGGAAGCTAAAGGAAAAAAGCTATCAACTAAAAAGTGAGTATTTTTTCTATAACATAATTTTAAGGTAATATATGTTATAGTAAAAAAATAATGTATAATTATATTAACCTTAATTATATAGAATAGTATATTTAAGGTTACATAAGAATGGGGCAGGGGAATGGGAAAAGAGGGAGTAATAATAGAATTTAACGAACTATACTCAACGCAAATTGAAGAAGGTATAGAAGTAGTATCCATAGCAAAAGATGATAAAATACAAACATATAGGATTATAAACACAGAAGAGAAATTATTGAAATATGTGTCTAATTCCATGGAATATGCAGAAAAACAACTTAAGATATTAGTTACTTTTGAATGTACAAATATATGTGGTAATTTTTACAATGCTATATTTTTGAAAAAATTTAAAATTGATAGTTACTGTGAGCCTAAAATAGAGGAATCTTTATACCTGAGTTTTACCAACTGCTATTTCTTCGAAGATGTAGAACTTTGGGGTGGAGATTACAGAAGAATAAAGATTAATGATTCCACGTTGGAAAAGAATTTATTTGTAAGGTTTGTAAACTGTGAAAAAGCAAGAATTACTAATGTAACATATAAAGAAAATTTAGTAATGGAGAATTCTGAGATTGGGAAACTTTATATTAATACTTCCAAATTTCAAACCGACATACTGTTTCAAGAAGTAACTATTTTAAATGATTTTATATTAGATAAAGTAGTAGGAATGCAAGATTTAATTTTTGTTGATTCCAGATTTGAAGGATTGAGCAAATTAGAGTTAGAGGTTAATGGGGAATTGAATTTTTATCAATGTTCTTTTTATAAAAACTCAGAGATTAATTTTGATGAGTTAAATGGTAAGTTTAGTCTATATAAAACTAATTTTTCTGATAAGTGTTATTTAGAATATGAGCTATTGGAAAATAAAGAATATGAACCTTTAATATTTGAAAATGATTTGAAAAAGACTAAGTGGAATTTTTTGATTGTATCTGATATATATAAATCCAGTGGAAGAATAGAGCAATATCTAAAAACCTTTTATTATTTCAAACGCTATGAAAGACTCGAAAGAAAACATAAGAGAAAGGGAAAGTACAACTTATTAGAGTACTTAATTGAAATAGCTACTAAGTATTATACGAGTTGGGAAAGAACTTTATTGTCTATGGGATTAATATTAGTTGCTTTCTTTTTAGTATATAGTATGTTCCCAAATTTATTGATATATAAAGATACATTGATAGCTCCTAAGAGTTTATTCAGTATAACTTTCGAAATGTTTAAAACATCTACTTTCGATATGAAATTTTTGATTAGTAAGTTTGGGAATGTATTATATTTTACTATAATAACATTTACTACTGTTGGTTATGGAGATATAATGCCTCTTAATTGGATGAAGTTAATTGTTAGCTTGGAATCACTATTAGGTGTGTTTTTTTGTGCAAGCTTTGTAGTAACTTTATCAAGAAGATTTTTCTAAGATATTAAGTTGTCGCTGTATTAATCTTTGATGAAGTTTTAATAATAAAAATTATATATGTTTATTGTTTAGCAGGATTTTTTAGTTAAAGCAATCTAAGAAATCCTGCTTTTATTATTGATAAATAATAGGTTTAAAGCTTGACAAATACATCTTGGATGATATACTGTATGCTGTACAGTATGTCGTTCGAATTAAAAAGATGGAGGTGAAAGTATGGGTGAAAATGATGCTAAAGAGAGGCTTATAGATGTGACTATCAAGATGATTTGCCAGGGGAAAAAACCCAGTGAAATCACTGTTAAGGATATTACTGAAACAGCAGAGCTTGGTAATGGAATGGTAAATTATCATTTTCAAAGCAAAGATAATTTAATCAGGTTAGCGGTGAAAAAAGTTATGAATTGTGCCACAAACAAATTAAGCGAAAAGATGAAAACTAAGGAAAATGAATCTCCCATTAAAAGGCTTACCATTATATTAAAAGAAGTTGTAAATTTTATTGCAGACAATTCTGAAATCTCAAAGATTGCAATTTTAGATGATCTAGAAAATAACAAAGGTACAGCCCATTTGTTAAGTTCAGAAGATGCTTATAATAAGTGTCTAAAAGATCTTTATGGAGATGATAGGCACAAACTTTTAATTAAAAATTATTTAATTGCGGGATACATAAATTATATATTTTTGAAAGCTGAAAAGATAAAAAATGAAACTGGTTTTGATTTTTATAATAAGGAAGACAGAGAAAAGGCAATTGAAACTTTAGTAGATGAATTAGTTAATTGTAAAAGAGTTTAGATAAAATTACTTGCGTATGTTCAAGGTTTAAAGTTGTTTACTATATTCAAATTAGATATTGTAAGCAAATTTATTAAAGATATCTACAAATACATAAATTTGAAGGAGTTAATAAAATTATGATGAATGTAAATAGTGAAAAATGTATTGGATGCGGACTTTGTGTTAAAGATTGCTTTCCTAATTGTATAAAAGTTTCTAATGGAAAGGCAGAGATTAATAATATTACATGTATGAAATGTGGGCACTGCATAGCTGTTTGTCCAAAAGATGCAATTTCTACAGATGAATATAATATGGACGAAGTAAAAGAATATAATGAAGCTGAATTTGAAATAGAATCTGATAGACTTCTTAATTTTATAAAGTTTAGAAGATCTGTAAGACAATTTAAAGATAAAGACGTTGAAACAGAAAAGCTGCTAAAAATAATAGAAGCAGGAAGATTTACTCAAACAGGAACTAATGCTCAAAATGTTTCGTACATCGTAGTTAAAGATAATATTAATCTACTAAAAGAAATGGTATTAGAAAACCTTAAGAATAGAGGAGAAGAATTGCTAAAAAATTTAAATCCTCAAACAATGCCTTTTAAGAGATATGCACAAATGTGGATAAGGATGTATAATGAATATAAAGAAAATCCTGAAAAGAATGATAAATTATTTTTTAATGCTCCAGCTTTAATCCTCGCAGTATCTGATTCTCAAATTAATGGAGCATTAGCATCTTCAAATATGGAACTAATGACTAATGCACAAGGGCTTGGAACATTTTTTAGCGGTTTCTTTGTAATGGCTGCACAAGGAAATGAAAAAATTAGAGAATTACTTGGACTTGAAGGAAATCAAGAAATAATAACTTGTATGGTTATAGGTTATCCAAATGTAAAATATTCTAGAACCGTTCCAAGAAAAGATGCAAGTATATCATGGAAGTAATAAGTTTATAGTATAAATAAATTTTATTAAGCTACCTGAAATAAAACGTTTTGTTTCAGATAGCTTTTTTATCCTTTTCTTTTGTCAAAAAATACATGAATTAATGAGGATATTAACAATGGTGAGAGAAAAAATAAGGAGATAACCTTTACAGTGAGCAAATTCGACTAAATAATGTTGGAAAATGCAATATTTATACAGTAAAATTATTTTATTACTAAGTCTAGGTATTATAAAAACGCAAAAAAATTAAAAATTTTATTAGGAGATGCATCTATGAAGAAAAGCAGCAAATTATTTAGGAAAATAGTTATTGGAATTGTTATTATGATTGTATTACCAATATTGGTTACTGGGGAAATTTCAATATTAAAATCACAATCTGTATTAGAGAACAATTTAAAGACAACGAGCATTCAAACAATTAAAGAAGTTGATAAGGGATTCACTGAGTATTTAGATGTTTTAAACACTGAATTGGATATACTATCAAGAAATTCTGACATAAAAGACTTGTCAAATCCTCAAGCAAATCATCAACTTACAACACAATATATTCAAGGGGTTTTTAGTGATATAAAGGATTCTGTTGATGGAGTTATTAATGTAGGTTATGCAGGAGAATATGGTGAAATAGTGTTAGATAGCAGTGTTTTGAGCTTGAAGGATTTTAATTATAAAGAAAGAGAATGGTACGTAGAAGCAAAAAAAGCCAATGGAAAAGTCATATACATAAAGCCATATACAGATAAAGTTACTGGGAAACAAGTTATGACGCTTGCCCAAGGAGTAAAAGATGAGAAGGGTCAATTTATTGGCGTTATAGTAATTGATATGTCATTGGATTCATTAAACAAATATGTTGGAGATATTCAGCTATTAAATACAGGTTTTATAATGTTAGTAGATAAAGATGGTGACATTATAGCTAATAATGAGAAAAATGTAGACATAGAAAAAACAGTTAGTGATTTAACGTTTTGGAATTCAGCTAAAGGTGAAGATAGAGGAATATATTCTTTAGAATATAAGGGTAAATCTTCTTATGTGTGCCAACAAACCAATGCTATAACAGGATGGAAACTAATAGGTATAATTGATAGTAAAGAAGTAACAGATAATGTATCCATCATGAAGATAGCAATAATTAGTTCTGCAATAATTTGTGCAATTGTTGGAATAGCTGTTGGAATTTTCGCCACATTATATTTAATGAAGGAAATAAATAAAATAAAGAAATCTCTTAGTCAGGTTGCATCAGGTGACTTTACTGCAAGAGTAAATGTTACAGCTAAGGACGAATTTGGTGAATTAGGACAAGATTTTAACTTTATGATAGACAATGTATCTGAACTGATGAAGAAAGTTCAAAGTACATCATCAGATTTACTTGAAGCCTCTGTAAGTATATCAAGTATGTCACAAGAAACTACAGCTTCAATTTCAGAAGTAGCAAATGCAATACAAGAAGTAGCTAGTGGTGCAACCAATCAAGCTCAATCATCTACAGAGGTAGCAGCAAGTGTTGGAGAATTGTCAGATAGAATTGATGAGGTTGGAAGACATACAAGTCACATAAATAAATTATCAAATGAAACAGAAAAATTAAGTAATAAAGGAATTATCATAGTTAGAGATCTAATAGATAAAGCAGGTAAAGCTAAAGAAAATGCTATTGAATCAGCAAAAATGGTTAATGAAATGACTAAAAGTATAGATAAGATAAACTATATGTCAAATGCAATAGCTGGTATTACAGAACAAACAAATCTTTTAGCATTGAATGCAAGCATAGAAGCAGCAAGAGCTGGGGAAGCAGGAAAAGGCTTTGCAGTTGTGGCAGATGAAATTAGAAAGCTTGCAGAAGAATCTAAAACATCTACAGATCAAATAAAGGCCATTATTTCTGAAATTAATACTAATGCTAATAATGCCCATGTAGCAATGGAAGAAAGTAAAGAAATGTCACAAGAACAAGGTAAAGCTATTAGAGAAACAGAAGATATATTTAATAAAATAGTTGATTCTATAATTCCATTAAGTGGTGCTATAGACCATATTAATATTTTAAACGAAAAGATGCATGCTAATAGAGAAGAAGTAAATGCTCAAATTCAAAATATAGCAGCAGTTTCAGAAGAGTCTGCATCCATATCAGAAGAGGTAACAGCATCCGCGGAAGAAGTGAATGCTACCATGGATGAACTGACTCAACATGCTGGTGATTTACAAGATATATCAAATAAACTACAAGATGAATTAAGGAATTTTAAATTATAGACAATAAAAATCATGGTTTCAATCTATATACAGAATTGAAACCATGATTGATTTTTACATCATTTCAAGCATTTGTTTTAAAATTCTAGTGGAATTTTTAACTGCAATAGGAATGAAGTTTTGGTAATCCATATGTGCTCCATTGTTTGCATTATCAGAAATTGATCTTATAACTACAAATGGAATTGAGTTTAAATAACATACTTGAGCTATACTTGCTCCTTCCATTTCACAAGAAATTGCTCCGAATTCCTTATCAAGCCATTGAATTTTTTCAACATTTGCAATAAATTGATCTCCAGAAACAATTCTACCTATAAAACTATTTAACTCTGAAATTTCTTCGCAAGCCTTTTTTGCAAATGCAACCATTTGCTCATCACATTTAAAATCAAAAGTATCAAGTCTTGGAATTTGTCCCATTTTATCGCCAAAAGCCGTAGTATCCATGTCGTGTTGAACTAGGTTTTCTGCAACAACTATGTCTCCTGGATAAATATCCTTACCAATTCCTCCTGCAACTCCAACATTGATAACTTTATCAACATTGTATTCAGAAGCTAATATTTGAGTACAAACAGCTGAATTAACCTTACCAATTCCGCATACTACAGCCACAACTTTTTTGCCATATAAATTACCTTTATGAAAAGTCATATTAGCTTTTTCTCTTTTTTCTTCAAGTGATAAATCTTTTAATAAGATTTCTAATTCTTCTGCCATAGCGGCAATTATACCAATAGTCATATAAAAATCCTCCTAAAATTAAACTTATATATTTTTCATACTGTTTTGTAAAATTTTTAGTATATTAATAAACTAAAAGCATAAAATAATATTTAATTAAAAATTATTTATATTAGAGTATGTTCAAAAAATATACATGACATTATTTATATTATAATCATTAATTCTCATTTTTAATAGATTAAATATTAAAATTGTAGTCATAAGGATGGAGTTTTTATAGTTTTATATAAAAATATTGTTTAGATAGAAATATTTAAAAGTCATATAAAAAAGAATCCACAAAAACATAAAAACAAAGCAATATTATTAACAATATACTTAATAAATTTGTGCATAAAATCTAAAAAATAATAATTATTGTGGATAAAATATTTGAATTGTACAATTGTAAGTAAAAAAGAAACAATATAATATTATTAATAGGATAAGTTTAAATTTTTTTATGCTATAATATCAATAAATATTAATAATATATTCAAATGATTAAGTTAGGCATATTAATTGTATAGATGAAACAAGAGGTGTTCGGTGTAGTTTATACAAATCAATATGGTAAAATAATGCCATGGCAGGGGGCGAAAATACCTTGTACATAATATGTTTAAAGGAGAGAAACTTATGGCAGCACAACATTCTTTATCGAGAACAGAACTTTTAATAGGTAAAGATGGATTAGATAAATTGAAAAATAGCAAGGTTGTTGTTTTCGGTGTTGGAGGAGTAGGAAGTTATACTGTTGAAGCACTTGCAAGAGCTGGGGTTGGAGAATTAATTATTATTGATGATGATACTGTTTGTTTAACAAATTTAAATAGACAGGTTCATGCCACATTTGATACTATAAGTAAACCAAAAGTAGAAGTGATGAAGGCAAGGATAGAATCCATAAATAGAAATTGTAAGGTTATAATACATCAAATTTTTGTTACACAAGAAAATATTGCAGAAATAATACCAGATGATGCTGATTACGTTGTTGATGCAATAGATACAGTTTCAGCCAAATTAGGACTTGCTGAATACTGCTATAAAAAAGAAATAAGAATTATTAGTTCTATGGGAACGGGTAATAAGTTAGACCCAACTCAATTTAAAGTTACAGATGTATTCAAAACAAAAGTTTGTCCTTTAGCAAAGGTTATGAGACATGAGCTAAGGAAAAGAGGAATAGAAAAATTAAAAGTTATATATTCAGAGGAAGTTCCAATAAAACCTGAATATGATGATGTGGTTACTTGTAAGACAGGATGTGTTTGTACAGGAGGAACTAAAAAGTGTGCAGTTAAACGTCAGATACCTGGAAGTATATCTTTTGTTCCGCCAGTTGCAGGTATGATAATTGGAGGAGAAGTTATTAAAGATATATTAGGAGTGAATTAAACTGGCTAATACTTTAAGAATATAGTAATATAATGATCCTGTGGTAGAATTGATATTGAAATTACCATAGGATTATTATTTTGTGATATTTTATTGTTAAAGTAGTTCATAATTTATATATAATATTGTAATGTTAAACTTAAAATTTAGAAGAAACAACAAAGGAAAATTTCTGTTAAATGTTGAATCGTTATTGTGTGATTGAAAACATTCTTGTTTTCAACAAAAATAAGAGCTTTAGTTAAAATACTTATATATTTAGGAGAGAAATGTATGGAATCAGATTTCAGTGTAAAAATACATTCACATAAATCAAGTGAAACGGAATATTTGATAAAAGACAAGAATGATATTGTTATAGGCAGGTTTATAACATCAGAATTAAACAATCAAATTAGAACTTGTAATATAAATCTTAAGTTCTATAGAGAAAATGATTATACTTTATTAATGGATACTTTGATTCTTATTTTGAAAGCAACTTTTAAAGATATTAATATTTCTAAGGTAAATATTATAGTTAATGAAAAAATAGAGATTAATCCGTTTATAGATTTGGGATTTACATTGGAAGGAATATTGAGCCAAAATCAATATTTTAAAGGTGAATATTTTGATGAATTATCATTTGGCATAACAAAAAAAGAATATAATTTGATGAGTAAGTATTCTTTAGTAGAGTTAGTTGGTGAAAATGTAGTTCTTAGAAACTTAACTTCCGGGGATGCTGAAGAATTATTGAAATATTATAAAAAAAATAAAAAACATTTAGAACCTTTTGAACCTGTTAAAGATAGCAATTTCTATACATTAGAAAGTCAAAAGAAAAATTTAAATAAGAGTTATAGAGAGTTTTTAAATGGAGTGACCATTGAGTTGGGGATTTTTAAAGAAAAAAGATTAATCGGAAAAATAAAACTTTCAAGGATTTTACACGGATCATTCAAAAATGGAATGTTAGGATATTCAATAGATGAAGAAGAACAAGGAAAAGGATATATGAAAGAAAGTGTAAGGCTTTTCTTGAAGTATGTTTTTGATGAATGTGAACTTCATAGAGTTGAAGCGTCTGCCTTAGTAGATAATGAAAAATCCAGAGGTGTATTAGATGGATGTGGCTTTAAAATGCTTGGCGTAAATGAAAAATATCTTTTAATTAATGGGAAATGGAGAGATCATGCAACATATTATATTTTAAAAGAAGATTTTGAAAAACATAATTAACTAAACCTGGTGTATCAATAATAGAATTGTGGAGAAAAGTAGAGAAATATAAAGAAATATAGAATCAAATTCGATAAATTATGTTTTTTGAAATTATTTAGAGAATTAGATATGTTAAGATAAAACACGTCGCTGAGAGACGCAAACAACTAAAAGAAATCAAATAAAAACCTTTTTTGAAAGAGTTTTGAAAAATTTGAAAAAAGTTGTTGACAAGATTCAAATCAAGTGATAAACTAAGTGAGTTGCTTGAGTGTGACAATAAAAAACAATAAGTTACAACGAAAGTTGTAGAAAGAAAATGGTCTTTGAAAATTGAACAGAATAAGATAAATACATTTAAGTAAACCAGCAATTTTTTTTGAGTAAGCTAAGATTAAACTTTTTATTGAGAGTTTGATCCTGGCTCAGGACGAACGCTGGCGGCGTGCTTAACACATGCAAGTCGAGCGATGAAGCTCCTTCGGGAGTGGATTAGCGGCGGACGGGTGAGTAACACGTGGGTAACCTGCCTCATAGAGGGGAATAGCCTTTCGAAAGGAAGATTAATACCGCATAAGATTGTAGTACCGCATGGTACAGCAATTAAAGGAGTAATCCGCTATGAGATGGACCCGCGTCGCATTAGCTAGTTGGTGAGGTAACGGCTCACCAAGGCGACGATGCGTAGCCGACCTGAGAGGGTGATCGGCCACATTGGGACTGAGACACGGCCCAGACTCCTACGGGAGGCAGCAGTGGGGAATATTGCACAATGGGGGAAACCCTG
>NZ_JAABNP010000085.1 GCF_009928485.1 Clostridium sp. C2-6-12
TTTTTATGGAAATAAAAAAATGTGAATTCCGAGGAACTCACATTCATTGTATAATTAACTTATGCAACTAAATAAATCATACATTAAAAATTATAATGAATTTAATGATAAATTTCAACTTGTATTACCATTAAATTTAGAAAACTTAATACCAGAAGATGATTCTGTCCGCTTGCTAAGCCATGTATTGGAGGGATTAGATTATAGTAAGTTGTATTCGGCGTACTCTTCCGTTGGAAGAAAACCGGCAGTGGACCCTAAAATCATGTTCAAAATAATATCATATGCTTATTCTCAAAATATTTATTCAAGCAGAAAAATCGAAAAAGCATGCAAAAGAGATATAAATTTCAAGTGGTTACTTCAATGTTATAAGGCACCCGATCATGCCACAATAAGTAGATTTCGTAAAGAATATATTTCAAATGAGATAATTGAAGATTTATTTTATCAACAAGTTAATTATTTAGCAAGTCAAAATGAAATACTATTTGAAAATGCATTTATTGATGGCACAAAAATCGAAGCGAATGCTAATCGTTATACGTTTGTTTGGAAAAAAACTATTGTAAAGAATGAAGAAAAAATGTTTGGTAAGCTTCTTGTTCTTTTAGAAAATATTAACCTTGAAGAATTAAATGAATTCACTCTTCAGAAAGAAACATTAATAGATGATATTGATAAAATTCTCCACTGGCTTGTATGTGAAAAAAAGAAAAGAAACATAGAATTTGTTCATGGAATTGGTAAACGAAAAACTAAAATTCAAAAGTGGACAGAGCAACTATCTGAATATAAAGAAAGACAAGAAAAATATAATTTGAGTAAAAGAATATTTTCAAAAAGAAATAGTTATTCCAAAACTGATACGGATGCAACTTTCATGCATATGAAAGATGATCATATGAGAAATGGGCAATTAAAACCTGCATATAATGTACAAATAGCAGTTGAAAGTGAATACGTAACCGGGGTCGGAATATTTGATGATAGAAATGACATAGCAACTTTGATACCTATGCTTAAGAATATGAAAGAAAAAATTGGCCGAAAATATCTTAATATAATTGCAGATTCAGGTTATGAGAGTGAAGAAAATTATTTGTTTTTAGAATCAAATAAACAAACTCCTTATATAAAACCACAAACTTATGAGAAGTGGAAAAAAAGAAGTTTTAAAAATGATATAAGTAAGCGTGAAAATATGAAATATGATGCTGAATCTGATTTTTATATTTGCCATAATGATAAAAAATTAATACCGACTTCTATTATTCATAGAAAATCCGCAAGTGGATACAAATCAGAAATAACTGTGTATGAATGTGAAAACTGTGATAACTGTAATCATAAAATAAAGTGCACAAAAGCAAAAGGAAATAGAAAGATGCAGGTTTCAAAAACCTTTGTGGAAAAGCGTGAAATATCCTATAAAAATATTACAACTGAATTTGGAACTAAATTAAGAATGAACAGATCTATTCAGGTCGAAGGAGCATTTGGAGTTCTAAAAAGTGATT
>NZ_JAABNP010000012.1 GCF_009928485.1 Clostridium sp. C2-6-12
GTACGGTGGTGTGAGAGGACGCTAAATAAAATAATTATTTAGCTCCTACTCGATTTCTATTTAGGGAAGGTGGCAAGGAATAATATAGGATCAATTGTAAAATTGTGGTATGGTGGGAGTGATGGATTCAAAAAATGATGGGATTTTTTTGGTGAGTTGATATTATATATAACGGGAAGTTAATGTGACTAGAAGAAGGTTACCTTCTATAGTATATTAATGTAATTGAGGTGAAATTTATGCTCAAATGTCCATATTGCTTTTGTAAAAGTAAACTGCCATGGTGAAAATTTTTTATTTGAATGATATTTATTGTTCTTGCCATGTCTATTTTCAAGAATAACAACTTTTTTCATAAATGGTTTTGGAATTATTATTTACCCATATATTGTTACTAGCATAATGCCTGCATTAATTCCATTAAAAAGATTAAGAAGAATTAAAAGGATTGGATAAGTTGTAGTCTTATAATTATGCTAATTATGTCTATACCATATAGATTTGATGTAGTAAATTATATAAATGTTCTTTGAAAATTGAATAATGCGATTTTAGCAAAAAATGTTATAATAATGTATGATAGACAATTATTACAAAGAAATTAACTATATAAATCAAGGAGGCATTTTATGAGGGTGGCAGTTTTGTCTGATATTCATGGTAATGGAGTAGCATTACAATATGCAATAAATGATTTGAAAAGTTTAGGTATCAAAAAAATTATTATTTTAGGTGATGTAATAATGAAGGGGCCTATGCCTTTGCAGTCACTTGAAATGCTAAAGGATAAGGATTTAGAAATTATAGCATGGATTAAAGGAAATACAGATTTATGGCTTGAAGAAATTACAGATGTTTGGATACCTTTAACAAGAAGAGAAAAGGAATTAAATTTATACTATAAATACGCAAAAGATAATTTGAAAAAAGAGCAAATAGTATTTCTTAAAGAATTACCATTAGAGTGTTCAATTAATTTAAATGGAATTAACATACTTTGTGTTCATGGAACACCTCAATCGATAGTTGAAGCAATAGATAGCAATGTTTCAGAAGAAGAAATTAAGAAAGCAATAAAAGGTGTAGAAGAACAACTTATTTTAAGCGGACACTCTCATACTTCTTTTATAGGTGAAGTAGATGATAAAATGATATTTAATGTGGGGAGTATAGGTAATTCACTTGATGGTGATAATAGAATATCCTATGGAATTTTAGATTTTGTTGAAGATAGAGTTAATTTAATAAATAGAAGAATTAGTTATCCTGTAGGTGAGATTATTAAAATAGCAATTGACAATAAATTTCCTCTACTGAATGAATATAAAAGCATTATATTGAATGCTTCTATGTAATAGATATAATTGTTAATATGGCACATTATCCTTAAATTATGAATCAATAAAATTAAATAACAAATTATAAAATCGTATTATTCAGGAGGATTTAATTTACGGTTTTTTTAATGCGTAATATCATATATAAGTACAGCACTAGAATATACTCGTAATAAATTAAATTTCCTATTATTCATATAATTAGAAGTTGTTACGGTTATTATTAGTCTAATCATATTAATTGGATATAATTATTTATTAAATTTTGTGCAGGAAGATATGATTATATTACTCCATCAGTTTTGGTAGAAAAGTATTATGAAATGCTGGAAGCTCCAAATAAAGAATTTATTTGGTTTGAAAATTCAGCACATTTTCCTCAGTACACTGAAAATGATAAGTTTTGTGATTTGTTATTGAATATTTCAAATAAAATATGAAGAGCAGTTGAAAAATATTAAAGCAAAGTTTTACTAAAGGAGATCCATATGAATGGAGTTGGGAAAGGTATAAGTAAAAGAAAATTAAAAATTAAAAAAGTTCTTATATTTATTATAATAATACTTCTAACTGGAGGAGTATGGCAACGAATTATGATTGAAAAAGAAGCAAATATATTATTACCTCAGGGAGAAGTATTTAATATTAATAATCATAATATGTATGTACATTCTACAGGAAGTGGGAAAAATACAGTTGTTTTTGTAGCAGGATCTGGAACACCAAGTTCATTCACCGATTTTTACAGAATTCAGATGGAGCTGGGCCCTATGCAAGAACAGTAAGCTTTGATAATGCTGGATTTGGATGGAGTGAAAAAGCTAATATGCCTAGAACTATAGATGTTTTAACAGAAGAGTTGCATGAACTCCTTGAAAAATCAGGACAAACATCACCTTATATATTGGTGGGACATTCCTTGGCTTCTTTAGAAGTAATAAGCTTTGCACAAAAATACCCAAATGAAGTTAAAGGAATTGTTTTATTAGATGGGGGAAGTCCAGAATTTTATGCAAATGACTCTGAAATGAAATCATATATATTAAACCGATTTAGTGCTGGATTGAGAGTAACAGGAATTGCAAGAGCATTAGGATGTTTAGGAATTAAGCTTCCTTTACTTGGTGAGGATTTACGTTATAATTCCATATCAAATGATGTGAAGAATATAGATGCAGCTATGTATTATAAATATCTTGGGAATACAAGTAATTTAGAATATATTAGTAATATAAATGAAAATGCTAGAGAAGTAATAGCGAAGGGGCATCTTAATGATATTCCTTTAGTTATTATATCCTCAGATAGCGGTGAAAGTTGGGAGAAAACTCAGAAAGAACTATTAAGTTGGTCAGACCTTAGTTCTCAGGAAACATTGCAAAATTCTAGTCACTATATTCATTGGACTAATACTGATTATATAGTTGAAAAATTAAAGGGACTTATAGAGGAATAATTGAAATTACAGTCAAGAAGGATAGCTTTTTATTATTTTTTTATTTATAAACGAAAGGAGAATCTTATTATGATAAGAAGATTTGAAGAAAGTGATGCAGAAGAAGTTTCAGATTTAATAGCAAGAACTTTGAGAGAAACAAATATTAATGATTATTCAGCAGAATATATTGAAAATGACGTGAAAATATTAACAGCAGAGTATTTAATAGAGAGAGCAAAATGTACACACAGTTATGTGGTTTGTGAAGATAACAAATTAATTGGATGTGGCTCAATAGGTCCATATTGGGGAAGTAAGGAAGAAAGTAGTCTATTTACAATATTCGTATTACCTGAATATCAAGGAAAAGGAATTGGAAGAAAGATAATTGAAACATTAGAACAAGATGAATACTTTTTAAGGTCTAGAAGAATAGAAATTCCAGCATCAATTACTGCTGTTGAATTTTATAGAAGACTTGGTTATGACTATAAGAATGGAAATGATAAAGTTGATGATGAACTATTGTATAGACTTGAAAAATTCAAATAATTGCAAGGGACAACTATGTTAGTACATTTATAATTGAAAAAAGATATAAAAATATGTTTAATTTAATAAAAACATTATGGTGATAAAAGGAGAAAGTATAATGGAAAAAGTTACACCACCTAAAAGAGTGAGGAAAGTAAGTAATGATGATATTATTATATTTGAATCTGATGAATTAAAAGAAAAAATCATTAGTAGAGTCGTTGGATTACCAGGAGATCACATAGCAATAAAAAATGGTGTTGTTAATATAAATGGAAATGATATTAAAGAGGAGTTTGTAAAAAAGGATAGTAAATTTAATGGGAAAAAGAATACATAATAATAAAATAAAGATATTTTTATACATTTTGATATTATTTAAAATACTATGTTTTATTTTAAATGAAGGTTTTGATACATATTTTTTGGTTACAAACATAAACCAGTCAACTATTGATTTGATAGTAAATATATCACTTGTAATAGTAATTATGTTAATTGTAAATGAATATGTAAGAAAATCAATAAAGTATATGATAAATTTTATAACAATCATATCTATAGGAATGTTATTATTTAGGTATTCATTGTTTAATTATGAGAATATTTACTTTTATTTTGATGCACCTGATAAATCTCATACATTGGTTGTTGAAGAAAGTTCTTTTTTATTGGCTGGTCGTAGTACATTTTATAAAAGAGAAGGCTTTATATTTATTAAAGATTTAAATAACTCAATAACAACTGATGATGGCTATAGGCCATTTTCAAATAATCATTACGACCTAAAATGGTTAGAGAATAAATCTGTTGAATTAAGTTATGATTATGGAGCTGGAAAGAGTGAATATAAAAAAGAAATTATAACATTTGACTAAATATAATAAATAAATTAAACTCAACATTGTTTAAATAGTAAGTCGCTAAGGAGATTTTGGGATGAATTTTATTGATAAAACTTTAGCTAGAATAAATGAAATGAGTGCTGATGATTTTTTACAATCAATGGCAAATATATATATTGAAACAATAGAAAGAAATGAGCTTAAAAAGTATCCTCAATTATATTTATTATTGATTATGATACAGAGCTACAAATGGAAGGCATGGAAGGTTTTTTTTATGATTCAACAAAAGATTATGTTAATGAAACAATTATTGCATAAAAAACTGTGGTGCATCAAAAGAGGCTGAAATATTGGAAAATGCAAGCTTATTAGCTTTTTGAATTCCATATTAAATTTAAATGGAAGAAATGCAATTAAAGAGGTTGAATTTGAAGAAAAAAACCTTGATGTATCATTAATTACAAGTGAAAAACTTAGTATTCTAGATTTACATATAACAACTGAAATTGGTATGCATGTAAATGTAGAAATACAGCTTATAAACCAGTATAATATGATTAAGCGAACAATATTCTATATGGCTAAAATGTTAATTAGTCAACTTGTAAAAGGTGAAGACTATGCTTGCTTGAATAAGACTGTAACGATTAATATATTAAATTTTAATTATTTAGACGATGAAAATTTTATTAAAAAGTATGGATTATTTGAAAAAGAAAGCAAAAAGCCTTTAACAGATTTACTTGAATATATTTTTATTGAGTTACCTAAATTTACAGAAACTAATAAAGATTACAATAACAAGTTACATAAATGGCTAACATTTTTATCAAATCCTACAGGAAAGGAGATTGAGGAATTTATGAAAACCGATGGAGAAATTAAGGAAGCAATGGATGTCTTATA
Organism: Clostridium sp. C2-6-12; assembly: GCF_009928485.1. Lineage (GTDB taxonomy): Bacteria > Bacillota > Clostridia > Clostridiales > Clostridiaceae > Clostridium. Next base: position 5,064 of record NZ_JAABNP010000012.1, read on the forward strand.
CAAAATTAGCGGTGATAAAGAAGCTATAATGCTTGCAGAAATGAGAGAAAAAGCAATTATGGATGAGCAGAGCAGGTTAAAAGGTGCTAGAGAAGAAGGCATAAAAGAAGGTAGAGAAGAAGGCATAAAAGAAATAATAAAACAACTGATATTAAAACAGTATAGTAAAGGTCTTTCTATAGAATACATTGCAGAGATAAATGAAATAGATGTTGAATTAGTAAGAGATACAGTAAAAAATAAAAATTCTAATTAATCTTACAGAAATAGAGAATGAGGAATTTATATAATATTTGGTGCTGGCCTCTTTAAAAAAATGTTTATTTTGCTTTAGTGCTATTGAATTTTATTAACTACATTATTATTTTGTTAATTAGGAAAAGCGCTATTCTTGGTCTGATAGGTGCTTTTTCTTATCATATACTTATTTATTACAAAAAATTATAATAGAAAAAGAGGTACAAAGAAATGGTAAAACCAATAGTAAAAGATATATTGTTTTTAGGACAAAAATCAGAAGAGGCAAATAAAAATGATATTGCAGTAATTGATGATTTAATAGATACATTAAGAGCAAATTTAGACTGTTGTGTTGGATTGGCTGGCAATATGATTGGAGTAAAAAAGCGTGTATTGGTATTTGCTGTAGGCCGCCTTATTGTGCCTATGATAAATCCAGTTATTTTAAAGAAGGAAAAGCTTTATGAAACAGAAGAAAGTTGTTTATCTTTAATTGGCTTTAGAAAAACAAAGAGATATGAAATTATTGAGGTGGAATATCTTGATAGGAATTTTAAGAAGCAAAAGCAAGTTTTTAATGGATTTACAGCTCAAATAATTCAACATGAAATGGATCATTTTGAAGGGATAATAATCTAATTAAAAAGATACATTACACTTGTTAAATTCTGAGTTGAGGAATTTAAATATAAGTGGTTATCATCTAATACAGATACAATGAAAATATTCTTTGGCTAAGCGCATTTAGCTAGGGTTCAGAAAAGAGTAAAGGTGTACAGTTTAAGTACACCTTCTTTTATACTAAGAAGATTCAATGTTTATTCGGTCATAGGTTTAACAGGAATGTAAATATCAAGCTTGGAATCTGGGCTACCTTCTTTATATCTTTCGTCATATACTTCAATGTCATAATCACCCTTTGGTATAAGCTTTTCATTTTTTAGTCCTTCGGTATAAGCATAGCGGAAGGTTTGATCAAGGTTCTCTGTTGGCCCAACATGGGTGAAGGCTGCATAGGTTCCGGCAGGAATTATGTCTTTAACCATTCCTTCAGGTATTACGTCTGCTGTTGAAACCTCCACACATGCAGTGTAGGTTATCCCTTCAGAACGGTACATGTTGTTTGAATAGTATTTTTCCAAGCCGAAAGCTCTCGGTCTATCAGGTTTATACAAAATATCATTCCACTTTTCAGATAATTCCTTCCATGCACTGGAGATATTAAAATCCACTGATGGATTTGTGTCTACTGGAACACCAACTATAAGGATATCTTTGTCTAGCTCTATTATTTTACAATTCATGCTCACAACTCCTTTTTCAATTATTTCATAATTTTTTATAAACTTATCCGGATTCATCTGAAATTCCTTTGGACTTTTTCCGAAATAGTTTTTGAAGGCTCTTGAAAAAGCCTCGGCTGATGAGAATTTACATTGATATGCAATGTCTTCAAACTTTTTCTCCATAATTACAAGTTTTGCGGCTGCCTGCATCTGCCTGTAGCGTACAAATTGAAAGAGCGTGATACCTGTTGTGGCTTTAAAAATTCTGTGGAAGTGAAATGATGAATACCCTGCTTCCCTTGACACATTCTCAAGGCTCCAATCTTCAAATGGTTCTCTTTCAATCTTTAAAATTACCCCTAGTATTTTTTCATCCATAAGAGACATCTCCTTTATAGCTTAAGCTTGATTATAGTATAAAGGCTTTCAATATATTAATGAATGACAAAACTTGCTTAGATGAAAAAATAATAAAGTTTTACTGTTAAAGTTTTTTTTAATACAATGAGTGATAATAATAGATATTTCCATTATAACTAATGCTTTTTTAGGGATTTATGGTTGAAGAAATGTTTATTGAAGGAGTGGTCTTTGGTTTGAATTATTTTTTCAAAATGTTATAATAAGTATAAAAATAATAAAATTATTTCTTTGTCGCCGGATAAAGAAAATAATAAGCGTTTAAATATCACGCCGTAGGCCTTTGAAAGTGTGATGTTTAAACGCTTTTGTTTTAGGAGGTTTTTCATGTCATTTAACTATATTATACCGATTATTATAATTATTATCTCAAATATTGCTTATCATTTAACAGCCAAGAATATACCCAAAGAAGCAAATTCATTTTTATCATTAGCAATAACTTACCTGGTGGGTATGGTTATGGCTATAGCAATGTATTGTATAACTTCTAAGCCAAGTAAGATTTTAACTGATGTAAATAAGTTAAATTGGACAAGTTATATTCTTGGATTGGCAATTTTAGGAGTAGAAATAGGGTATCTTTATATGTATAGAGTAGGCTGGAATATAAGTAGAGGGTCCTTAGTTGCAAATGTTTCATTAGCTATTTTATTAATTATTATTGGTGTTTTATTTTATAAAGACCATATTGGTTTATATCAAATAGTAGGAATTGTATGCTGCATGGTAGGATTAATTTTTGTTAATTTGAAATAAAATTTTCTTAGTACCACAAAACATTTATATTTGTCATAGCCATCTAAAGTCAATACACCTGATGGACAGTGCTTTACACATATATGGGGTTGTAATTAAATTTACAATCTGATACAATTAATGGAAATAATAAACACTTTGAAGGAGAGCGTAATGATTTATCAAACGTTACAGAGAGTCGGGAATGGTGAGAGCCGATGCTATAAGAAAATCATTATAAATCACTCCTGAGTGCCAGATTGAAAGCTTGATTGTAAGTAAACACTGGCGGTTTTCTACTGTTAATAGGAACGCATATGATAGTATGCCGTATTAGATGTTGAATTTATAAGTCTTCGTCCTTTTACGGGGGAGGCTTTTTTGATATATTGAAATAATAAGATTTCAGCTCAGCAAAAGTTGATATAGTGAAGTTTTTAGAGTTTATAATTTGAGACTTAGTATTCCCAAACAAGAACGGATCTATAGGTTCTTTTGATTCATAAACATTTATAGTTAAAAGGGGGTGATTAGGCTATGTTTGTAGCCGGTATGATAATATTCCACATGAAATAGTATATTATATTTTATTTGGAGGAATAAATATGGATTTTAAAATTGATAATATGGATATTCATTTTAATAAATGTGCTTCGGATTATGATAGAAATTTTTATGAAGATTTAGGTATGAGTGAGTTTTATGATGAAATAGAAAAACAAATTAATATATGTGGAAAACCAACAAATATTTTGGTTCTTGGATGTGGCACAGGACTTGAAATAGAAAGGATTAAACATTCAGCAATAGTTACAGCCATTGATATTTCATCAGGGATGTTGGAAGAGTTAAAGAAAAAGGAGTTGCATCCGAAAGTAACATTAAATACTATCTGTCAGTCATATTTTGATGTTGATTTTGCTGATGATAATTTTGACCTAGTACTTTCCACATATTCTTTTCATCACTTTACGGTGCAACAAAAAGCAGAACTTTATAGAAAAATATATAATTGTTTAAAATCAAATGCTTGTTTTATTAATGGTGATACTGTTTGTAAAGACAAGGATACCGAAATTAACTTGCTAAATAATGCAAATGAGTTATATGAAAGACAGCAACTTCCATTTGGAAGCATTCATATTGATGTTCCACTTGCATTAGATACAGAACTTAGTTTACTTTCTGACACAGGGTTTAACATCATTTCAGTTGAAAAGAAATGGAATAAAACTGCATTGATAAAAGCTATAAAGTAACCAAATAAATTATGGAGTAAGAACGTAATTTGTGGGTGTTGATTATTAAATCTGAGATTTAAGGAGATATATTATTATGGAAAATAAAGATGGCAACAAGTTAATGGCTCCACTATGGCTAATGTATCCTCATATTCAAAATGGAAGCATTGGCTGGAGAATGGGATATGGTGAAGGATATGCAATTGATTTTTATTTGTGGTTTAATAATTTAAAAGAGGATGAGAAGAAAAAGTATAAAGAAATGTTTCCAGAGCCTAAAAGGTGGGAAAGAGGTGATAATATTTATAGATATAATCATTATTGGACATACTTTTGGCAAGAAGATGGCAAGCCTGAATATGATTTGAATAATCTTATTTCAGAATATACAGCAGGTAAAAATTTAGAATATATTTATTTTTGGGGACATCATCCTAAAAAAGAAGGTTCTATTTCAAAATCTTGCTTTAGTCAGTGGTGGAAGAGCAGCTTTAATGTTGGACATGTTAAATATTTATTTATGGAACAATATATGATGGCTGAAAAAGCTAGACTTTTTGGAGATAAAGAAATAGAAGAAAAAATTATGAGTTGTAATAATCCTAATGAAATAAAAGGTCTTGGGCGTAAGGTAAAGAATTTTGATGAAGAGATTTGGAATGATGTTAAATATTCAATTGTTATAAATGGAAATTATAATAAGTTTATTCAAAATGAAAAGTTAAAAAACTTTCTTCTTTCAACTGAAGATAAAATATTAGTAGAGGCAAGTCCTTATGATAATGTTTGGGGAATACAGATGGCGGAGGAGGATGTTGATATTAAAAATCCCAAATTGTGGCGTGGAGAAAATTTACTTGGATTTGCGCTAATGGAAGTTAGAAATGAAATAAAAAGAGTATGTAAAAATAGTAATATGATTGATTTTGCTTCGCTGCATGAGAAGTATAATTAACTAATATTAATAAAGTAAAGAAATAATAAGCGTTTAAATATCACGCCACAAGCCTTTGGAAGTGTGATGTTTAAACGCTTTTGTTTTAGGAGTAGAAATAGTATATCTTTATATTTTTGTTAATGCCATTTTAATTTATCATTTCACTTAATTTGCGTAAATACATTTCTTAGGACAAGTGAGTTGGCAAGCTCCACAGTCAACACAGGCAGATTCATTTATTATTCTTTTTTTATGGTCTCCTTGTGCTATACACCCAACAAGACATACCCTTTGGCAAGAACCACAACCTACACAGTCTGATTTGTTAATTCTTCTAGGCATAATTTTCACCTTGAATTTTTAAAATTATAATGTTTGCTTACAAGAGTTAACTGTAATTTCTAATACTCTTGTTAGGAATGAAAATTTTTCTTTCATATTTTCAAAGTGCTCTCCAGATTTTAAGAATTTAGCAGTTCCTTCAAGTAAAAAACCAGTTCCTATGTATGCATGTCCCATAACTTCTTTACTACCAAGTGTTAATTTAACCTTAGGATTAGCATTGATATTTTCTTCTGTTTTAATCATAGCAGCAGCTGGGATTAAAATTTTATTATCCTCAACAATAACTAAATAACTATTCCATGTATTTACAACATGAGCCTCATTATTTGAACAAGTTACAATAGAAACAACACCTTCATGATTTAATACCTCTAAAAATTTTTCTGTAAACATTTTATATTCCTCCTCATATAATGGATATATTTAATCGTCGATACAATGTATCTATGATTAGAATATTATATTTTTTGTTTATTGTCAATAAAATGTTTTCCTAAAATTATTTTATATATTTCGGATCAGGTTAATATATTGAATAGAAATAGATAATGATATATTATTAAGAAAAGAATAAGAGAAATAAGAAGGAGTAAAAACAAATGAAATTTTCAGTGGGCGTAGAATATGCACTACATTGCTTATTATATATGGTAAATTTAGAAGCAGGTAAATCTGTAGGAATAAGGGATTTAGCAACATTTCAAGGTATTTCAGAAACATATTTATCAAAAGTATATGCTAAATTAAGTAAGTCAGGAATTATAAAATCTATACCAGGGGTAAAAGGAGGATATGCACTAGCTCGTAGCGCAGAAGATATAACATTTTGGAATGTAATAGAAGCAATAGAAGGAAGTGAAGACTTTTTTCAATGTGCTGAAATCAGGCAAAATAATATATTATTGGATAAGGATAACTTGCCAGAAACTCATACAAAATGTCCTTGTTTAATAAAAGTAGTAATGTCAGAAGCAGAAAATGAAATGAAAAAATATTTAAATACAAAGACATTATGGTGGTTATATAATGAGGTGTATAATAAAAAACTTCCAAAAGATGTGGAAAAAGCAACAATTGAATGGTTTAATAATAGCAGGAAATAATTAAATAGGTAAAATTTAAATAGAATTGCATCTAATTAACATAATATTTTTAGATTTAACTTCGATTTATTCATAAGTAATAGAAGATAGCCAAGTCCATATGGCGCTGGATTAGGTTATCTTCTTCTTTTTTTGAAGGAGGTTAAGGATAAAATATAATTCTTTTATAATTTGTTGACCCTAACATTACGTCATAGTGTAATATAAAAGTAGAGCTTGGATATATTACCAAGGCTTCTTGTCGACAATTATTAGATATTATTTTTAAAGCTTAAAATTAAACTCCGAGGTGTAGAAATGAGGACAGTAAAACAAATATCAGATCTGACAGGAATAAGTGTGCGCGCACTACATTATTATGATGAAATAGGTTTATTAAAACCAAGCAAAATTACAAAAACAGGTTACAGGCTTTATGACGATGAAGCTCTTAAAACTCTGCAGCAGATTTTATTCTTTAAAGAGCTTGATATGCCTTTGAAGGAAATAAAAGATATAATGACAAGTCCTTACTTTGATAAAATGGAGGCATTAAAAAATCAAAAAAAGCTGCTTATATTAAAACAAAAGAGATTGAATGGTTTAATAAAACTTATAAATAAAACCTTAAAAGGAGAGGGAACCATGAATTTTAAAGAATTTGATATGACTGAATATTATAATGTATTAGAAGAATATAAAACAGAACATGAAGATAAAGTAATTCAAAACTATGGAAGCATTGAAAAATATGATGAATTTATTGAAAAATGTAAAGCTAAGGAAGATGAAATTGCGAAAGAGGCTATAAAACAATATGGAAGTATCGAAAAATATGCTAAGGCAGTAAAAAATAATCTTAATAGTGCTACAATATCTTTAGCAGAGCAATATGATAAGTATAAAAAAGATTGTTTAGAAGATAAGCATCCTAAATTAAAAGACTTATTTAATAAGCTTACAGCTGATTTAAGTAAAGACATTGCTTCAAAGGAGATTCAAGAAATTGCTGAAGCAGTTGCAAATATATCAAAAAAAGATTATGACGCTTTCAAAGGTGAAAGAGGAGATGATTATTGGTACTATATGGTGAAAACTTATTCCATATTACCTGAATGGATAGAAGCAGTAGATAATAAATATGGAAGTGGTGCATCTAAATTTATAGGAGAAGCTCTAAAAAAGTGCCCTAGTACTAAGCTGCCTAAAATAGAAGAGTTATACAATAAGCTTACATCTGATTTCAATAAAGACCCTTATTCAAAAGAAATCCAAGAAATTGTAAATGAAATAGCAAATGAAACAAAAAAGCAGAATGAAGATTTAAAAGTAGATGCTGGAGAAAATTATTTAGGGTATACTGCAGATCTTTATTTATCAAATGACATTTATATAAAAGTTACTGATAAGAAATATGGAAATGGTGCATCTAAATTTATAGGAGAAGCGTTGAAGTTTTATTCTGAAAATTGAATAGTCTCATATTCGTCAAATATAATATAATCAACTAAAAGATAAACAGCAATAAAGGAGAAAAACTATGATTAGGCTTGCTACATTAGATTATATTTTGGAAATAGATAATATATATAATGAGATTTTGAATTATGAAGAATAAACAGTATCTTATACAAATTGGCAAAAAGGACTTTATCCAACAGTTGATTATGCCAAAAGTGCTATTGATAATAATCAATGTTTGTTGGAGAGGATTTGTTTTTCTGAAATTCCTTTAATAGGAATGGTTGTTGGTACAGAAGATAAGCATATGAATTACAATTTTTTGAAAAGTTATTGCGCAGAGAAAAACATTCCTTGCATTGTTTTTAATGGTGTCGGACATAATCTTAAATATGAAAATTGTCCAGAGAAAACAAGTGCAATCAATGAATAAATTTACAAGCTATGTATAGTCTAAGGTTATTATGTTGTAATAATAAAACAAAAGTTAAGATAACATTTCTATTATGCAAATTTCAATTTGTAAAGCAAGTATTATTTATATGACGTAACAGTTAAAAGTACAATGATAAGAAGTATCTAAAAAGGTACTTCTTATTTTTGTTTAGAGAACTTTTTAGTTGTACTAACTCTCAATAAATATTTTACGCACTCTATTGACTGTTATGGTCAATGAGAATATAATATTGACTAAATCAGTCAATATTATAGTGAGGAGATGCTTAAGTGGAAGAATTAAGAAAACACAAGATATTTACAATGGAGGATACGAAGCGCAACAACTTACTTACGGTGGCTATGAGCAAATTTGCAAAGAATGGCTACAAGAAAACAGCTACAGATGAGATAATTTCTGAAGCCGAAATATCAAAGGGCTTACTTTTTCATTATTTCGGAACAAAAAAGGATTTGTACATATTCTTATTTGAATATGCAAGTGATACCATAATGCAGGATTTTTATGCTCAGATTGATATGGGGGAAAAGGATATTTTAGAGAGATTGCGTAAAATGTTTTTATTAAAATTACAGTTAACAAATAAATATCCTTCTATTTTCGACTTTGTAGCATCAGCTTATTTTGAAAAAGACCCTGCGGTATCTTCAGAAATTAATAAGTACTCAACTGAAATGTTTCTTGATGCACAGAAGAAGATACTTAAGGACATTAATCTATCTCTTTTTAAAGAAAATAACAATATTCAAAAGGTAATCGACATTATTATATATACCCTTAGAGGCTACAGTGATGCACAGACTTTAGAGGGAAAACTTGTTGAAGATTACAACAAGGAACATGAACGGTATATAAGAGAAATAGATGAATATATAACTCTGCTGCGTACTGCATTTTACAAGTAGATTAAAAATGTATAAAAGATCTACCATAAGTAATTTTCTGGTGGAAGGAGAGTTTCTAAGTGCTCGTATCCCAAGAAATGTAATGAAGGAGGAAGAATAGTATGAAATTCGCTTATAATTTTAGTGATATTACTAACGAAGGACTTGGCTATGCAGGGGGAAAAGGAAGTTCCCTCTGTAGGATGTATAATGCAGGGATTGCTGTACCTAATGGATTTGTTATTTTGTCTGAGGCCTTCGAAAATAATGAATTAAAGAAAGCTGCACACTTAGACATTGAAAAATGCCTTGAAAGGATGTCTGAGAGCACTTTTGCAGTTCGTTCCTCTGCGCTTTCAGAGGACAGTGCAAAAACTTCATTTGCAGGGGAGTTTGAATCAGTACTGTATGTGCCAAGAACTGATGTGTTTTCTGCAATAGAAAAGGTTGCAGCATCTGCAAAGTCAGAGCGTGTGAGCCAATATAGTAAAGTTCATGGTATTAATGATGAACATAAAATTGCAGTTGTAGTTCAAAGTATGATAAATGCAAAGATAGCAGGAGTTCTTTTTTCTGCAGACCCAATTACGGGAAGTCATGTAAATATGGTAGGAAACTTTGTATTTGGTGCTGGAGAACAGCTTGTTTCAGGAGAGAAAAATGCTCATGCTTTTACCATTTCTAGAATTGGTGGAAAATATAATGGTAATAAGGACTTAGCAGCTAATGTAAAGGCTTTGTATAAAGCAGCCTTGAAAGCAGAGGAGATTTTTGGCTGCATGCTTGATATTGAATGGGTGTTGGAAGGTGGAAAGCTTTATATAGTTCAGGCACGTCCGATTACAACTCTTCAAACCATTGATTATGATACCTATGAGATAAATCAAAGTCTTGACACAGATGCATTATGGAGTAGTAATAATGTAGGAGAGGCCGTACCTGATGTAATGAGCCCCTTTACCTGGAGCTTGCTGCATGAGATGGATTTGGAGTGCCAGAAGGTACCTGGGTATTTCATGTTTGGTAATATATGTGGCAGAACATATTCAAATATCAGTGTTATGATTTCTTCCTTAAGAGTACTTGGATATAATGTAGAAAAGGCTAAGGAACTTATAAGTGACGTGTTTGGGAATATTCCTGAGAACATTGAAGTGCCTATTTATCCCTTTGGAAAGGCTTATTTAATCAGGGAGATGTTTAAGAGATCAAAAAAGAGTATAAAAAGGATGCGGGATTCAAAAAAACAAAAGATTTATTACTTAAAGAATACACCAGTATGGTATGTGGAAACTCTTAAAAGAATAGAAGATGCAAATACCAGGGAGGAATTATTAGAACTTTGGAAATCTGACTTAAGACCTTATTTATCTGCATTGTGGAATATATGGTTCGGTGGAGCGGGAAGTGCTACACTGGTAACCCTCAGAAAAAAATTTGAAAAGATGGCAGGGGAAGAATTGGCCAATTTGTTATGTTCTAATTTTAGCGGTGAGCAAAGCCTAGTAAGTATGAAGCCACTGCTGGCCATAGAGCAAGTTATTAGTGGCAGCTTAACTCCTGAAAAGTACCTAGAGCTTTATGGACATAGAAGTCCTCATGAGTTTGAGGTTTATTATGAATATCCTGCAGATGATCCTTCTTTTATTGAAAAGCAAGTCGAAGAATTTAAGAATACAAACTTAAGGGCCACAGAATTAATGAAAAAGCAGCAAAGTGAATTTATAAAGGGTAAAGATCTTTTCTTGAAAAGATTCCCTGGTAAGCAGCAGTGGCTTGAGAAAAAGCTTGAAAAGGTCTCTAAGGATGCACATACCCGTGAATCATTGAGAAATGAGTTTGTTAAGGTCTTTAGAGTCATTAGACATTTGCTTTTGAAAATTGGATCAGTTACTGGAATTGGCGAAGATATATTTATGATGTACTGTTTTGAGGTACCTAAATTCTTGCAGGGAGACAATGAAATGCTTGTTAAGCTATCTTTAAGGCGCAAAAATTTTGAAGAATATCAAAAGCTGCCAGTCTTTCCACAGTTAATTAGAGGCAGGTTTAATCCAAAGGAATGGATTAATTCTAAGGATAGAAGACAGGACTATTATGATCCTAATGCAGAGGCACCGGTAAAGGATGAAAATGTAATTAAAGGTTTTGCAGGTGCCCCAGGCACAGTTGAGGGAAGAGTTCGTGTTTTGCACAGCTTTGAGGAAGCAGAAGCTTTTGAAAAGGGAGAAATCCTTGTAACAACTATGACAAACATTGGCTGGACACCTTTGTTTCCTAAAGCAACAGCTATTATTACGGATCTTGGTGCACCACTATCTCATGCAGCTATTGTGGCACGTGAGCTTGGTATTCCAGCAGTTGTAGGATGCGGAATTGCAACAACGGAACTTAAAACAGGTGATTATGTAATTGTTAATGGGAGCAGTGGTGTAGTTAAGAAAAGAAGTTAACTAAATAAAATAATATTTAATTAAATTTAACTTATATTTATTCATAAGTAAGAGGAGAGAACTAAATTCACATAGAGTTGAATTAGGTTCTCTCCTTTAATTATTTTTATTCAATAAACATATTCAACCTAGAATTAATTAAAGCAAAAGTCTACTATGTGCAGTCATGTAATTTATTTATAAGTAATGTTATAATAAACATAATTTTAGCTTTATTTCAAAATGGACATACGAAAGCACAAAAAGTCGAGAATAAAACTATATTTTTTTATATACTTACATGGAGGTTAGAAATTTGGAAATAATTAAAAGTCTTAACAAAACACTTGATTATATTGAAGACAATTTAGACTCTCAAATAGATATAGATGAAATAGCGAAGGTAGCCCTTGTATCACGATACCATTTTCAAAGAATGTTCCATGCATTAACTGGATTTACTTTAGGGGAATATATCAGAAATAGAAGATTAACTCTTGCTGCAGAAGAATTAACGTCTAAAGAGGTAAAGGTAACCGATGTAGCTATAAAATATGGCTATGAAAGTATAGATGCTTTTACAAAAGCATTTCAAAGAATGCACGGAGCAACGCCTTCAAAAATAAAGAAGGGTGATGTAAGACTTAAAGCATTTCCAAAGCTCTCTTTTGAAATATCAATTAAAGGTGAGTGTGAAATGAATTATAGAATAGTGGAAAAGAATTCATTTAAGGTTTTTGGTGTGGATTTCTTAACGACTACAGTAAATAATGTTTTATACAAAGAAATACCAGAATTTTGTGATAAAATTTGGGAAGATGGAACCCACCTTAAGATTAATCAATTTCTAGGATATAATGAAAGACATATGCTCCACGGAATTCATTATGATTTCAAAGAGGATGGAAGTAGAAGATATATGATGGGGTGGGAAGTTCCAGAAACAGGTGTACCTAAAGAGTATAAAATTTTGGACATACCGTCATGTACCTGGGCTGTCTTTGAAGGTAAAAGTTCAATAGATGATAATATCTATATTCAAAATGTATGGAAACGTATATATTCTGAATGGTTTCCTTCATCAGGCTTTGAACAATTAGAAGGTCCTTGCTTAGAAAAATATTATTGGGATGGGGACGCATATGATAAGTACATATGTGAAGTATGGATTCCTATAAAAAGAAAAGAATAATTATGTATAGAAGGAGGTGGCACAATGGCAAAAACTAAAAGAGGTAATAATATAAAAAAAATACTTAATTTGAGGGGAACATGTCCTGTTTGTAAAAGAACTGGTGTAAAGCTGCTTTGGGACAAACTCACTGAAGATGGAACAATAAAGGTATGTAAGGTATGTGGAAATAAATAATGTAAGATTTATATATAAATCTATAGTGAATATAATTTAGAGACATGGAGGAAGAAAGAGCAATAGCATGAAGGATTATATAATAAGAAATTATTGCAATGATGATGCTGATAAAATTGGCAGCTTTGATAAAGTTGCAGAACTGTCATACCGTTATAAAGGAGATTTTAAGCCAGCTAATATTTTTTGTGCAGTAAATTCAGAAAATGAAATTTTAGGTGTGGCGGATTTAGAACCTCATATATCTTGGACTCCTATAGAGGAGAATTCTCAAAATCAAGATTATATTTATAGATTATGTGTAAATATAAGGATAAATCCATCATATGAGGCTCACAAAAATTTACGATCTTCTTTGATGGATGTTATATTGGATAGGGCGAAGCAGATAAAAAAGGATTATCCAGGAAAAAAGATACGAGTGATAAGATATATTTCTGCTGATAATAATGAAGAAATGGATCTTTTTATTTCAAAGGGCTTCATTGCATATAGAAATTCATTAGTGATGAAACGCGACTTAACAGAGGAAATTAAGCCATGTGATTCTAGTCCAGAGTTTAGAATTGTGAATTGGAAGATGGAAACTGCGGACGAGGTAAAGAGCTATGTTGAAACTGATGCAAAATGTAATGATGGGGCAGCATGGAACTTTGATACAGTAAGCTGGATGAGGTATTCACCAGAATGGGCTACATTTGCTGCTTTTTCAAAGGATAATGAATTTTTAGGTGGTGTAATGACTTATTTAATAACAGAAGAGAGAAGTGCTACTGAAAATATATTTGTTTTACCAGAGTGGAGAAGAAAAGGCGTGGCAAAAGCTTTTATTACAGAAGCCTTAAAGTACCTTAAGAACAATGGTAAGACCATGGCAACTCTCTGTACTGATGGTGACAATAAACCAGCTATAAATTTGTACAAGTCTTTGGGGTATAGAATGTATTGTGTAAATATTGAATTTGGATATGATGTGTAGAGTTTTTATATTCATTCAATCAATCAATCTAGGACTATATGAGATTAGATTTTTAAACTTAATCTCATATAGTCCATTTTTAAGCTTAAGGGAATATTAAGTATTTTTTATAGGTGAAAAGTTTTGAATTTTGGAGGGTGGTTAATTGAAGTAACAAGACAGGATTTAGTTACATTAACATTTACGGTAATAATAAAAATTTTTTCTGCCAGTGGATTTAACCTGCTGGCAGTTTTCATGATGTATGTAAAGACATTTATGTTGATAATAATTATGAAATGGATCTTTTCATTTCATAATACCATCAATAAGTAAGTAGTTGTTAAGTTTATAAATTATGTTATAATTGTTAGTAATAGGAAGTAATGAGCAGGAATACAGGGGGAAGAGAATTGAAAAAAAGTGAAATCTTTATGCTATCAATAACAGCATTTTCCATAGGGATCGTTTTAGGATTTTTCATATCTCCTATTAAGAAAGGTATCAATGTTATTGGCGGCGATAATATAAGTAATTATTATACAAAAAATGATTTAGCAACTGATAATCATAATAATATTCAAAAGTAATTTTAAAAATAAGAGTGATATTTAATATTTTTTATTAATGAAAAACTAAAGATAAGTAATATATTGTAAAATCGTATTATTCAAGCTGAATATGCGATTTTTTTATAGGCAAAATTACACTTTTAAACAAAAATATAATTATGAGAGAAAATAATATGTAGGTGTATAGGCTAGGTTTTTGTGATTTTGCTATAAACACTGATTCGAAACAGGCAGGTACTTTACAAGGGAAAATGATTGTTGATGCATGGAATAATAAATGAAAGATTTTTATCAGCCTCTAAATTAAGTTTTTAATTTTATACTATGTATATTGACAGGTTTATTTATTTAATTTAAACTCTTTATAAATAGACTTAATAAAGTAACTTTATAAAGTTGGGAGAGAAAGTTATGAGCACTGTAAATACTAATTTACAAAAAGAAATTAATTTAAATAAGCTGAGAAATGCATTTAAATTCAAAAAGATAGCATCAAAGCCACAATTAGCAGAACTAACAGGTTTAAGTGTAGTAACAATTAATTCTTTAGTTAGTATACTTGTTGAAAATGGGGAAGTAATAGAAGATGTAATAATGCCGTCCAATGGAGGAAGACCAGCAACAGCCTATAGATTTAATAATGAATTTAGTTTGGCATTAGTTATTTATATGTATGAGCAAAATTCTCAAGATACAGTATTTATATGCGTTTCAGATTTATATGGGGAAATTGTAGATAAAATTGAGAAAAAAATGACTGAAATAAAAAGGGATAGTTTTGATAACTTGATAGAGAAAATGGTTTTAAAATATCCCAATATAAAAGTAATAAGTTTTGGCATGCCAGGAGAAGAAGTAGATGGAAGATTATTGATTAGTGATTATAAGGAACTAAAAGATCAATATTTCACCACTTATATTAAAGAGAAATTTAATTTGCCAGTCATATTTGAAAATGATATAAATGCAGCTATTGAAGGATATTGCAGTTCTCATGGGGTAACAGAAAGTCAATGCGTAATAGGAATATATTTTCCAAGCAAATATCCTCCTGGAGCTGGAATTTATATTAATGGAGGTATTTACAAAGGTAGAAATGGGCTTGCAGGTGAAATTAAATATCTTCCACTAGGTATAGATTGGGAAGATTTCGATTTTGATAAAGATCAAATGAAAGAAATAATTTTGAAGACATTATTGGCTTTTTCATGTATGTATAATCCAGATATTATAGTTTTATATGGTGATGAAATAAGTGATAATATTATTTCAGAATTTAAAATTAAATGCAGCTCTGAAATTGAAAAAATTATGATTCCAAAAATAATTATTTCTAAGGAATTAAATCATGATTTTGAAATTGGAATAAAGCAGCTTGCTTTAAATTATTTAGAACCGAAGATAAAGCTGTAAGGATCAATTAAATGTATGTTGATGGATTATATATCTTCATGCACACTTTATAAAGAGGGTTTATAAAGTTGTGACAATAAAACTTAACATTAAAAAGTTAAGAGAAAGAAACTAGTCTACATTTAGCAATAATATTAAATATAAAATGAAAAAGGAGAGAATTATAATGAGTTATATTGATTTACACATGCATTCATATTGTAGTGATGATGGAGAATTTAAGCCAAAGGAATTGGTTGATTTATGCTTGGAAAATAAAATAAAATATTTTTCTATTGCAGACCATAATAGTGTAAATGGAATAAAGGAAGCAAAAGAATACTGTATTGGCAAGGATATTGAAATTATTCCAGCAATAGAGCTAGATTGTTCTATTGGTAAAGTTAATTTGCATGTTTTGGGTTATGGAATTAATTATGAGAATAAAATATTTCATGAAATTGAAGAAAATATTATACTTCAGGAACAAACAGCATCAAAAAAGCGTATGAAATTGATTCGTGAATTAGGTATAGAATTTTCAGATGAGGTTATAGCTTCCTTAGCTAGAAATGGAGTAGTTAATGGTGAAATGATTGCTGAAGCGGCAATGGAATTTGATAAGGAGCATAAAAATCCATTACTTATGCCATATTATGAAAATGGTTCAAGACATGATAATCCATATGTTAATTTTTACTGGGATTACTGTGCTCAAGGGAAACCAGCTTATGCAGAAGTGAAGTATATAGACTTAGAGGAAGCAATTAAAATTATAAAAGAAAGTGGTGGTATACCAGTCCTTGCCCATCCTGGAAACAATGTTAAAGAAAATATAGACTTATTGAAAGATATTATTTCTTGTGGTATTAAGGGACTAGAAGTTTATAGCAGCTATCATAGTAAAGAGCAAGTGGCATTTTATAAGGAATTTGCCTTAAAAAACAAATTGCTTTTAACATGTGGTAGTGACTTTCATGGAAAAACTAAACCTAGCATTTCTATTGGTGGAACAGATTGTGAAGGCAAAGAGGATATTATCATGTCCGAATTAGAGGAGTTTATAAATTTATAGTATATAGTGAATTGAAGATAGATGATAAAATACACTATTAATACAAAAGGTGGAATAAATATTAAAGTAGAGTTACTAAAGTTTAATAGTGCAAATCTAGTGTTTATTGGGTTAGTCATTCATTATTCAACATTAATCATTAATTAAAATTAACTTGGTTTATTAGAAACTAGTACAGAGAGTTATGTTAATAAAAGTAATACCTAGTTATAATAAATTTATAACCAGTAGTGAAAATTATATAAATAAAGATGAAGATAAAAAAGGAGAAAAAAGATATGAATCAAAAAGAAAGAATGTTAGCGGGATTACCATATAAGGCTTGGTTAGATGGACTTAGTGAAGAAAGAACAGAAAATAAGTTGAAAATACATGAATATAATTTACTTCGTCCAGATGAAAAAGATAGGATGAGTGAATTGCTTAAAGATATACTTGGAAAGGCTCGAGATAATGTTTTTATAGAGCAACCATTTCACTGTGATTATGGCAAAAATATTGAGGTGGGCAAAAACTTTTTTGCTAATTACAATTGTATAATCTTAGATGTTGGAAAGGTAATAATAGGAGATAATGTTATGTTTGCACCTAATGTATCAATATATACAGCAGGACATCCAGTTCATCCAGATTCCAGAAATTCAGGTTATGAGTATGGAATTGAAATAACAATAGGAGATAATGTCTGGGTAGGTGGAAATGTTGTAATAAATCCTGGCGTTCATATTGGAAATAATGTTGTAATTGGCTCGGGAAGTGTAGTTACAAAAGATATTCCAGATAATATGATCGCAGCAGGAAATCCATGTAAGGTTATTCGTGAGATTACAGACGAAGATCGCAAATATTATTATAGAAATAATGAATTTGATGTAGATGATTATAACATTTAGTTTTTTGGTAAATTAGAAATATTAAGATAGTGGTTGAAGTTGGTTCTTTGTATGGGTAAATAAACTGTGTAATTAATTTGATTTATAAATTAATAATGAATAGGTTAAGCATTAAGTATGTTTACCCGTAAAAGGAACCAACTCTAATTGATAATATTAATTTATTCAAGTTATTTATTATCTTCAAAAAGAAAATTATAATACATTGAAATATCTACAACCTTAAATATATAGCATAATAATTTTAATCATCAATAATTGTAAGTCCCCACTTTTTCAATTCTATAAAAGCAGTTTCTAAGCTTTTACCTTTTTCAGTTAATTCATACTCTACTTTTGGTGGGATTTCTGGATAAACAATTCTTTTTACTAGCCCAAATTTCTCTAATTCACGTAGTCTAAGAGAAAGGGTTTTAGGACTGATGCCTTCTAAAGAACGTAATAAATCCCCAAATCTTATTGTTCCATCTATTAATAAATCTCTTATTATTAAAAATGTCCATTTGCTACCTATGATGTTTATTGCAGCTTCAATAGGACATTTTTCATTTGGATTTCCTCGTTCAAGTTTGATTTCTGACATAAATAAAACTCCTTTCAGATATTGATTTCTCGTAATACTTACTTTTTTGAAATTAGGTGAAAAAAATATCACTACTTTTTAAAATATAGTATAGATGATACAATTGCAACAAGCAAGAAAATTATATAAAAAAGGAGATTTTAATTATGAATACTTTTAAAAACTATACTATAAAAAATTTGAACTTAAACAACAGAATTGTTATGCCACCAATGTGTATGTACTCTTCTGATGAGACTGGTATGGCAAAGGATTTTCACTATACTCATTATGTTACTAGAGCTATTGGTTCAGTGGGTCTTATAATAGTAGAATCTACAGGAGTAATTGAAAATGGAAGAACAACAGATAATGATTTAGGAATTTGGGATGACAAGCATATAGATGGATTGAAAAAAATTGTTGACGGTGTAAAAGAGTATGGCTCAAAAATTGCAATACAATTAAATCATGGTGGAAGAAAATATACAGGAACAGCTAGTCAGGTAGTAGCTCCAAGTGCAATTAAATTTGATGAAAAAAGTACATTGCCAAAGGAACTAACAAAAGATGATATTAAAGAAATTATATTAAACTTTAAAGAAGCAGCTAAAAGAGCAGATAAATCAGGTTTCGATGCCATAGAAATACATGGGGCACATGGTTATTTGATACATGAATTTTTATCACCATTAACTAATTTAAGACAAGATGAATATGGTGGAGATGTAAAAAATAGAACTAGATTTCTTAAAGAAATACTAAATGCTGTAACAGAGGTTTGGCCTAAAGAAAAAGCAATTCTCCTTAGAGTATCAGCTTATGATTATAAAGATGGCGGAATAACACTTAATGATATGGTTGAAATAGTAAATGAAATAAAAGAATATATTGATATAGTGCATGTAAGTACTGGAGGCTTACTTCCAGCAGGAATTAATGCATATCCAGGATACCAAGTGAATTTTGCAAGCACAATTAAAGAAAAATGTAACATTCCTACAATAGCTGTTGGTTTAATTACAGATGTTAACATGGCGGAAGAAATAATATCCAATGATAGAGCGGATTTAGTTGCAATTGGCAGGGAACTTTTGAGAAATCCATATTTTATATTAAACGAAGCAAAAATTAGAAACTTAGATTTTGATTATCCAGAGCAATATCAAGGTGCTTTCAAATAACATTTTAGTAAGTATAAGTTTTATTTAAATTCTAAATTAAGGGATTAAATGATATTAGGGTTTTAATCTTAATATCATTTAATCCCTTTTATAAATTTAGAGGTCATAATAAGTATTGGCTTTTTATAGGAGAGTTGTACTTTTAATAAGTGCTGAGTTTTGAATATAATTTGAATTTATATGAATAATCAGGACTTTTTTTCAAGCTTACAGCATACCTTCCATTTTCATCTGTAAATATACAGCCTATTGTTTTTTCTTCATTAGTAGTTTTATCTATTCTAATTATTTCGATGCCAGCGTTAGGTACTGGGTTACCTTGAGGATCTTTTACGATACCATCAATCATTGAACTTTTGAAGTTATCAATATATAATTTTATATTTGTACAAGGATGATTATATAAATAAGATCCTTTAATCTTTATTTTATTTTTATTCATTGTTTTGACTCCTTAATTAATATTTTTAAGGTCTTTAACTCTAGCTTTTATAAATTACTATATTTTAATTTAATTTTGCATATGAATTGTTGTTAGATTATATTAAGAAGTTAAATTTTTATTATAAAAGAGCAGCAGAAATACTGTTGCTCCCATTAATTCAAATCAGAAAATATTACTTTGTTATATCAAAAGTCATATAATATGAGCCACCTGCAGTTAAGTTAGTACTTGTAAAAGTTACTGTTATTATACCAGCAGTTGTAGTACTATCAACTGAATCATAAGCGATTTCGCTGGCAAAAGTGTCTGAAGTAGAGAATTTGAAAGTAGCATCTATATATTTATAAGTTGCTGGAAGAGTTATATTTAAAACTGTTTTTCCAGTTGGAGCTGGTTTATCAGATGCAACTAGTCCAGTTATATCATATATTGAACCTAAAGTAGGAATAGTAAAATTATCATATACACGTTGTTGAGCGCTAATACTTGCTGCCATATATTTTCACCTCTGTTTATATTTAAATTACGATTTAGCTTATAATACATAGTATTCAAAATATCACATAATGTGAAAAAACTATTTAAGAGATTTTGTGTAGTGGGTTATAAGCTTCTACAATAAAATCACAAAATCTAAATTTATAAATATCTATATAAAAAGCAAACTTACCTTGCTTATTTGTAGCAGTATAAGCTATTTTTTTTGTAACATTCCCATAATATTTACTTTTATATTTTATATATAATATAATAATTGAATTGGATACTGGCTTACCATTATGGTCAAAAACACGACCACATAATATCCTTAAATTATTTCTATTAGTAGAGTTTATCATATTTTTATCTCCTTATTATATTATTAAAAACTAATATAATCGGCTGTTAGTTTATAACTATAATTATTTTTTATTAGGAAGTTGATGCTATAATTACCGTACTCATCTGTAAATGAAGAGCCTAATAGAGACTCCTTGGCAAAATCATCTATTTCGAAAATTTGAATGCTTACAAAATGAGGAATAGCTGCATCTAGTTTTATTGAACCTTTGATCATAGCTATTTTAGGTTCCTCGTATTGTAAATCTATAGTATAGTTTTGGGATGATTTCATGGGAGTAAATATCTTTGAAATAGAGGGATAAAATTTATTTCCCTGTCTATATTTTGCTAAATTTTCTTTTGAGGAATCTTTACTATAAATTGTCATGGTGTCTATTTTGTAAACAAAACCTGGCTCCAAAATGCCAATTGTACCATCACCATTATATTTTCTTGGTGGCGTTGCTCCTGTTATATTGTAAGCAACTCCAGTTTTGTCCAGAGTGAAAGAAAGGGATACTCTATAAGTAGGTTTCATTTGGATCATTCCTTTGTAACGCTTTTTTGCAAGATTATTTCATAGTATACAATTAATATATGGTTAAGTTAAATTAGATGTTAATATTTTGGGGTTAAAATATTTATAGTAAGAAATGTTAAAGAATTTTTAGGGAGAGAATAGTTATAAATATTCTTTCAATTGTATTAACTTAAATAGGTTTATATAATTTTGGTAAGGCAAATTAATAATAATAGATTCAAAATGAATGTATAGTATGGAAAGGTAAAAAAATGAAATTAGAAATAATAGCAGTTTACGAGAATTTAGAGGGTTATCTTTTGGAGATGGAAAAGGATAATGCAGATTACAACGCATTATGGGATAAGTATGCAATTGAGCCTTACTGGGAGAAAATTAGTCAATGGGCACCAATGGATATGTCTGATAGGAAGCCAAAGCCAATAAAGAATATATGTAAATTGAAACAACAGATTAAAGTATTGAAAGAAATGAATCTTGAGGTGATTAGGGAGGAATTTATACGAGTGGCAGATGTACTCCAAAATTATGATGATGATACAATTGTAGTTGCAATTTATCCTCTTGATGATGAAAATAATAATGCTAAGGAATTGCAAAATGGTGTCCAAGGAGTTAATGTATTTGGCAATATTATAATACGGGTTAATCCATTTGCTAAAGATTATTTTAAATGGATTCTATATGTATTTGCACATGAATATCATCATACTGTATGGGGAAATTATTGGCATGTAGTTCATGGTGGGGCCGCAGGGAGTTTTATAGAAGCACTATTAATAGATGGACAAGCTGATTTGTTTGCTAAAAGTATTTATCCTCAATTAAATCCAACATGGATTTCACAAATATCTAAAGAGCAGGAAAAGGAATTGTGGGATAAACATTATTCAAAATTGTTATATGAGACAGATTTTGATTATGTAAAGTATATGTTTGGTAATGAAGAATTAGGATTACCTTGGTGCGCAGGTTATTTTTTTGGATATAAGATTATGGAGAGCTTTAGAAAGTTTTATCCTAAAATCAGCTTTAAAAATATCCTTGAATTGAAGCCAGAGGAAATTTTCCAAATGAGTAAATATAATTTATAAAGAATTAAATGATGGAATTTTAATATTTGACTTTATCCAATGTTGGGTGTATTATAAAAACATAACCAACATTGGATAAAGAGGTGAGAAACATAATTAAAGTATTAATATTATATTATCTAAGCATAAAATCTACACATGGATATGAAATTCAAAAATTTATCCAAACAAATCAAATGGATAAATGGACGAAAATTCAATCGGGATCAATATATTATGCATTAAATAAGCTTGAAAAAGAGGGACTAATTGTTTTAGTAGAGGAAATTGGTTCAGGCTCAAAAGCCAGAAAAATCTATAAAATAACTGATAAGGGTAGAGAAGAATTAAAGGAACTTGTAAAAAATGAAATGGCCAATGAGGTGTTTCCATGTGGTTCTGATAAATTTATTATTTATCCATTATTAAATACACTGGATAAAGAAACTATGATTTCTATTATAAATGATCATATTAGCGGCTTGAAAGATAAAATAACCTATTTAAAAAAATGGCAGAAGATAAAAGTTAATAAGCAAAGTCTTGCTGTTGAAAGAATTTCTTTTGAAATGATGATTAACAATCTTGAATATCAAGTTAAATGGCATGAGGCGCTTATTGATGAGATGGATAAATGTATTGCTACAAGTAATGAAATCTCAAATCTCATTTCAAAATTTGATTTTTCTAATGCTGAAACAATAGAAGCTTCAACCAATGATTCAATTGAGAGTTTAAAACAGGAAATCTTAAATAATCCAGAAACTGCTTCAGAAAAATTAGAAGAACTAATTAAAAAATTAAGTAAATAATATTAGGGAGCTGTTGCATTAAGGCCTAAAGCTATACTGTGTTTTGATTTTAAAATCAAAAATACATTTTAGTTTTATTCTGTATACTATAGCTCCAAATTAATAAAGTGACTATCCAACATTGGATAGTGAAGTGGAGGGAGAAATAATGAAAATAGTTATATTAATGGGAAGTCCAAGAAAGCAAGCTGGTTTAAAAGTCTGCAAAGAAATTGAAGGAAGGCTAGGAATAAACAATAATATTTATGATTATATATTCTTAAAGGATTATGAAATCCAAGATTGCAAAGGTTGTGGGCTATGTTTTAAGAAGAGCGAAAAATTATGCCCATGCAAGGATGACTTAACCCTAATAAGAAATAAGCTCCTAGAGGCTGATGGAATTATTTTTGCTACACCCGTATATGCATATCAAGTCCCAGCACCTCTAAAAAGAATTATTGATAGAATGTCATTTTTATTTCATCGCCAAGAATTAGTGGGGAAGCCTGCAATGATTGTAGTTACCAGTGATGGTGGCGGGCATAAGCAGGTGAGTAAATATATGAAGATGACTGCAAGTGGTTGGGCTTGTGATTTAATAGGAATAATAAATGTTATTTCTCCAATGTACTTTGATGATGGGAAGAACGATTCCCCTTGGGGTTACAATGAAATTTATCATAATAAGGCAGAATTAAGAATTCAAAAGCTTACAAGCAAATTTAAACAAGCTATTGAAAGGAAAAATAGAAAAATTCCTTCTTATTATGATTTGTTTATGTTTAATTGTTTACGGACTAAGACTTTTACTTCTAAAGCTGACTATGATTTTTGGAAGGAAAAAGCTTGGCTAAATTCAGATTATTTTTATGATACAAAGATAGATCCCTTAAAAAAATTATTTGGAGCAACATTGAGGTTAATTATTGATTTAATGGGTAGAAGGTTGAAAAATAAGATTGTATAATTGCACTTTAAGGAAACTATTCACCACACTTTTCTTCGGAATATAATAAAAACGCTGTATATTTCAAAACATTAATAGTTTGATGAAATAAGTAAAGAGATTAATATGCGTGTATTATCAATTAAAAAATATTTTATGGTACCACAATATTCAAAATGAATTTGTGGTATTTTTATGTTTGTAATACTACAGTATATGTAGATAGGGCTCAGTAAATTATAAAAATGTTCTTTGTGAATTGAATAATACGATTTTTACAAAATATGCTATAATTAATATAGAATAGTAAAATATTATATGCCTGTTACTAGTATTCGTTGGAAGGAATGATGAGGTAAAATGCTAAATAGTCAATTAGATAATTATCAAGTTGAAGCATGGGACACGCTTCAACATCTTTTTAAAGTTAAAAATATCAATGACCATACGTTGCATTTTGTAGCAAAACTTTCGAAAAGGCTTGATTTAGAACGTTTTAAAAAGGCTGTGAACCTCTCGGCAGATGCTTTTCCGCTGATTAGGAGCAGTTTCAATGAAACCAAAAATAAATCTTATTGGGAAGATAAGGCATATACAGTCGATGATATGCTGAAGATTTTAGAAACATCAAATATTGATGAAAATGTTAATGAATTTATTTGTAAAGAAATCGATGCTTTTAAAGGTCCACAACTGAAGATTGAAATTATTCGAGATGATAAAAATGATACGCTTTGTGTTTTAATCAATCATATGCTATGTGATGCTGCTGGATTTAAGGAATATCTTTATATGCTCAGTCACATTTACTCTAATATTGATGAGAACCCATATAACATTACATCACCAATGGCTAATAGAAAGATAAGTCAAATATTGAAGAAATTTTCGGTGCGTGAAAAGTTAAAAATAATGTTCAGTAAAAATGATATGTTTTCCCTTGATCAGGCTAAGTTCAAACTTGAGGGGGATCTGAGCAATCCTTTTATTGAGATTCGGACGATTTTAAAAGAGGATTTTTGCAAAATTAAAGCTTATGCTAAAAAAAATGCTGCTACAGTGAACGATGTTATCCTTACAGCTTATATACGTGTCCTTTTTCAAATATTTAATCGTGTTGTTGCTACAACATGTACCATGGACATGAGAAAATATCTTCCTAATCGTAGAGCAGAGGGTATTTGCAATTTATGTACTAATCTCACCTGCAATATAGGTTTAGAAATTGGCACAAATTTTGAGCAAACCCTTATTAAAGTAAAAAAAGCGATGGATAAGGAAAAATCAAATATTGCCTCTATTAAGAGCATCAACCTATTAGAAAGACTTTTTGATATACTTCCATATAAGATGGCAAAAGACATTATAGAAAAGAGATTCGCTAATCCATTGATTGCATTTACCAATATTGGGATAATTGACAAAACAAGACTTGCTTTTGGGGAAGTTGAAATTGCTGAAGCTTATATGACTGGTTCAATCAAATATAGTCCCTATTTTCAGTTAGCTATTTCAACGTTTGATGACCAACCAACACTGAGTGTTAACCTCTATGGATCACAATATGACAGAAATATAATATCATTATTTTTAGATAAACTTGTTCAAGAGTTAAATGATATTATGTGATTATTATGCTAAATACGGCTTAATATAAAATATTAAACTTTTCAAACAAAAAGCCTTTCGTTTGCTTTACTTAATATATTAATTTTTATATGAGGTGTGAAGGATATGGAAAATAAATCTTTAAGATTACGCATAGCAAATTTAACAGGTATTATTTCTATTGGTATTCCTGTAATTATTTTTATGTTTATACTAAATTGGTTTTTCAAAATAACCCCTTACCAAAAGTTAGAGGGTTTGCCATTAATGATAACACCTTTAATATGTCCTATTGCAATTGTTTTAGCTATTATTTCAAGAATAATATTAGTTAATAAGTTTTGGAAGATAAGTGTAATTATTAATATAGTTCTATTTTTACTACCTTTTTTATATTGGTATTTAGGTACAATTTTTTTTGGCGTCTAAGAAAATTGTGAATTACATTAAACTGTAAAGTCGTATTATCAAGAGATTGATTCTGCGATTTTTTTATGCACTATAATAGTAAGATGCGTAAATATAAGGTATCATTTGGTGAGTTTATAGATTAAAAAGTACAATATTAAATTCAATAATGAGCTATATTTTAATCACTTATAGATTATATATGATTCAAAGGAAAGAATAGTTATAGTTATTCTTTCCTTTGAATCTATTTACATTTATACTTATAATTTTATTATGTGTAAATGCGAGTAAAGCTAAAATTCAAATATCACATTAATTAATAGAATACTTATATTTATTAATATTATTAATCGATAATCCTTTAATATAATAAATTTAATATTATCTAAAACAAGGGGGAGAATTTATGGAGGAATGTATAAAAAAGAAGTTAGATGAAAGAAATAATACAATAATTGAAGCAATTATTAAAAAGGCAAAAGTTGTATGTCCTGGAGCAATTGCTTTAATAGGAATTGCAGGTTCCTTTCATTCTGGTGACATATATGAAAAATCTGATTTAGATTTATGTATAGTTATTAATGATGGTAGTGGTTGGAAAATAGCATCATGTTTTATTTTAGAGGATGTGGCCTTTGATATATACTGTACTCCTTGGGAAAGGCTTGAGGAAATGTCAGAATATAATAATCCATATGTTACAAAATTACTTGAACTAGATATTGTATATTGTGATGATGAGAAATATATGCAAAAATATATGGAATTAAGATCAAAAGTTACAAGTAAATTAAATGAAGAATATTCAATAAAAGATAATGAGAAAGCTGAAAAATTTGTTGATGATGCAAGTAAAGAATATGCAAATATAATGCTCAGTAATAATTACGGAGAATGCAGATATGCAGTAGCGGAGATGTTATATTATATAGAGTTTGCTATTTATATGTATAATAAGGCATATATTAAAAGAGGTATTAAAAGAATTCCTGAAGAAATTTCTACAATGAAACATCTACCAATGGAGTTTAATAAGTTATACTCCGATTTAATTAAAGCAGATAGTGTTGAAAATTCTAAAGAAGTAGCAACAATGTTAATGAAAACTCTAAAAGAATTTGCAAAGGAAATGAAGAATAAAGTAATTTCAAAAAAGGAAATCTCAGAAGAGGATATTAAAGGCACTTATGAAGAAATTTATTCTAATTGGAAAAATAAAATGTATCATAGTGCTGATAAAGGAAATGCTTATTTATCTCTTATGACTGCTGCAAGCTGCCAACAATTTTATGATGAGATGTATAGCCAGTATAATATTGACAGGATAGACCTTATGAAAAATATAACATCAAATAACTTGAATTTTATGGCAGAAATGTTTGACAATGCAATGGAGGAATATAAAAAGAACTATGACAAATTAGGTGCTGAAATTAAATATTACAAAAGCTTGGAGGAATTCGAAGAAATGTATTTAGGAGAAGTTAAATAATAAAAATGTTCTTTAAAAATTGAAGGTTGCTATATTTATCAAACATGCTATAATAGCTATAATATTAATGGAAATTTATGGAGGTTGATTTTATATGGATAAAGCAATTGAAGATTATATTGAAAAATTCAGCGAAGAAATAAAAAAACTTTTTTATCATATGCGGGAACTTGTTATTAAAAGTGTTCCTTGTGAAATTGAAGAAAAGTTATGGGCAAAATTACCTAGTTTTTATGTAGGAGAAAAATTTATTCGAATTATACCCTTTAAAGATCATATAAATATTGAAGCAGTGGCTATTATGAAACATAAACACCAATTAGAACAATTTAAGTTAACACCAAAAGGCATGCTGCAGATTTATCTTAATCAGGAGATACCAAGCGAGATTTTAACTGGAATTTTCAATGAAACACTTATTGGATAAATTCATAATTATATATAAATAAAAGCTCAGATTAAACTAAGATGAGCTTTTATTTTTACTTTACAAAAGAATATATGTTCGATATAATTGATTCTAAAGAACGTACGTTTGGGAAATCTGAATGTTAACTAAAGGATAAAAAATGCAGTAGAAGCGTTAGAATAGAAAAATAAGCTAAATGAAATGGGTGGGCGTTTTGGAAGAACTAAATAATGAATTTACTGAAATAAAATCTGATTTTAGAGGAAGGTTTGAAGGGGGAAATACAAATTTAATTAATTTATTAGAGAAATATTTAGAAAAGAATTATTATGAATTTTATAATGAAAATAATTTAAATATTGTTTTTCAAAAAGCTAGGGAAGACAAAAATATTGAAATAAAAATAGTGGATACTATTAGCAAATTTATTTTAAATTGAAATCTCAATAAAAAAAACTAAAGCAAATTTATGATAGGAAATGTAATAATTTCTTGAGATTAACAAGTTTTTTGTTTTATAGTATTAACTTGGAAAGAACAATTATATTAATTCTTTCCTTTGAATATATGTATATTTACATCTATAATTTTATTATATGTAAATGAGAATAAAGCCAAGATTTAAATATAACATTGCTTAATGGAATGTTATAAAATTTGCATAAATAGCAAATTGTGAAATGATTTTATTCAAGTATATTTGGGAAGGAAGGATAATGATGATAACTTTTCGTTTGTTCAAAGAAAATTATGTGGAAAAGATTGGTAGCTTTTTTGGTTACTTTGCAAAATCTAATATTGAAGTTAATAGCTGCCGCAAGGTAGCGTGGGACTGCTTTTCAAAACATCCCTGTTTTGAAATGTTTCATCCTGAAAAAATTGGTATATGGGAAGATGAAGGTGAAATAGTAGGAGTAGTTAGGCTTGAAAGTCCTTGGGATGGAGGAGTGTTTATAGATGTTAAACCTGAATATGAAGAGCTTCATGGCCAGTTGATACACTATGCTGAAGAATCCTTTGCAGGTATAGATGATGCTGGCAATAAATACTTAAATGTATTTCTGCGTGAGTCGGACAAGCTGGAAGAAGCATTAAAGGCAAATGGATATAGCAGAGGCGGAGGAATGAAAATGTTTTCTTTCGATCTAACTGAGGCAATACCTACTGCCGAAATTCCATCAGGATTTCAGCTAAAATCTCTTGAAGAAGTATACAGTTTTGATAAATTAAATGAACTGTTATGGAGGGCTTTTAATTATGATGGGGAGCCACCTGCTTTCGATGATGATGTCTATTTACCTATAAAGCATGCATGGTTAGATTACAAACGAGATATATGTATTGCTGCAATAGCTCTAGACAATAGTTATGCAGCATTTTGTGGCATGTGGTTTGATGAAGATACAAAATCAGTTTTTATTGAGCCGCTGGCAACTGCAGAAAAGTATAGAAATAATGGTCTTGCAAGAGCTTGTATATATAAGTCAATGGAAATATGCAAAAGCCTTGGTGCAAAAATTGTTTATGTTGAACCAGATGATATAGCCTTGGAATGGTATAAAAAGATAGGTTTTAAAGAGGCATTTAAAGGTTATTGCTGGAATAAAAATAATATTTAAATATTATTTTTAAAAGCATTTATTGCTAAATTAATATATGATTTATATATGAATTTAGCAATATTTTTATATTTATAATTACCTAGTGTATAATCAAATAAATGGATATTTGTAAATTATTGTGAAGTAACAAAAGGGGGAAATAGTAAGATGAAAAAAGAATTTGGAAGTATGCCAATTAATTTAAAAGAAGAATGGGAGGGAGAGTTTTCAAGTTTTTCCTGGCAGGATTTTGTAACAGCTATCCCTTCAACATTATTTTTAGTTACAACATATAAAGATAATGAAAGAGAAAATGCTTGTCTACAATCTTGGTCAACCTTTGTTGGTGATGGAGGGGAGTTCATTTGTATTCTTGGTTCAGTATCAAAAAGAGGACATTTATATAAGAGTCTTTTGGATACAAAAGAGTGTGTATTAAATTTCCCATCAGCAGATATTTATAAAAAATGTGAGGAAACCATTATTCATAATGGATATGATGATGATGAAATAACCATGTCAGGTCTTACAGCAGAAAAAGCAATGACTGTATATGCGCCAAGGATTAAAGAGTGCTTTTTGAATATTGAATGTGAACTTTTGTGGGAAAAAGAACATTTTGAAGGATGTAGAGATGTAGTTGTTGCACTAAAGGCTAAACATATTTCAATGGATGAGGACTTTTTTGATGAAAACAATAAAGGCAGATATGGCAGAACAGGTCTTATGTATAATATTAATTCGCCAAAGAACCCTGAAACAGGAGAAACGTATGGAACTTGTTTTGGTGCAATAGAGAAATATAAATAATATATGTTGAAGATGCAAAATCAGTTTTGATTAAGGAATTAAGGAAAAGTCATGGTAAAATACCGAGTTTTTTTGTAGTAGAAAAATTCATTAGAATTATCCTGTCTATAAATTATCGCGTATTAAAGATTGCTTTTGGAGGATAAGTATATGAGCAAATATTTGTTTCAACAGGTAAGGGACGACTATTTCTCCACTCATTATGGAATATATGGCACTAACATTTATATGAATATTGATTGGAAGGAAGTTTTAGAAAGTTGTGCTCCAAAAGGTAATGGAACACTTATATTCAAAGACAGTGTGCCAATTGGTGGAATAATCATTCATAATAACCATTTTTCTTCACCTTTTTTAATTCCACCATTCTGCCACACAGAAGAATTTTGGCACACAGTTATAAATTATTCAAAGAAAAATAGTAAAAATGAAATTTTATATTTTGATAATATACCAGAGAGCCATGTTGATGCACTAATATCACTTGGAGCTACAAAAAGATGGGCTGAACGGAGGATGTATAGACCAACAGCTGAATTTAAAATAAAACTAAATGATGATTTTTATTTTACAACGCCAAAAGAAATTGATAAGGATGAAATAATACAGGTTGTGTATGAAGCCCATTTAAATGGACATACTTTCAAAGTATATGGAGATCCAGGTATTTCTTATACTGAAGGAGAAATCAATAGGCGTTTTGTTTTATTTTCACAGACCAACACACTACATTTTGGAACAATAGTTAAAACCAAAGATACAAACAAAATTATTGCTGTGTGCATAGCAGGAATTTATCCAGATTCCCAAAATAATTTTTCAACAATCAATCAGGTTTCTGTATTGCCAGAATATAGGAGGCAAGGCATTGCACAAGCAATGATGATGAATTCAATAAATATTGCACATACAATTTCTCCTGTTATTGGTTTAGGTGTTTTGGTTGGGAATCCAGCAGAATTGTTATATAAAAAACTTGGTTTCATTGAGGGACCACCATATTTTAGTTTGACATATGAAAAATTAGTATAATTTTTCTTTATATTTCTTTAAAAATTTAATAAAATAACAGATACTAGTATCTATGTACTAGTGTTAAATTATACTTATACTATTCAAACTAGAATTATAATGAAGCAATTGGTGGGGATATATATTATGATTACAAACGAATTAGTAATTAAAGGTATTGATTACATAATGGAGCATTTAGAAGAAGAAATTTCAATTGAAGAGGTTGCAGATCATTGCCATTTATCAAAATTTTATTTCAGTAGAGTTTTTAAGGCAGAAACAGGTGAAAGCATTTATGCTTTTATAAAACGATTAAAAATGGAACAAAGTGCTTTTAAACTTAAAACTGAAAAGAATAAATCTATTACGGATATTGGTTATGATTATGGATATAGTCCATCCAATTACAGCTCAGCATTTAAAAAGCAAAATAATATTTCTCCAGTTAAATATAGAAGTGACAAACATTTAGATTGGGTACTAAATCCTTTTTATAATGATAAGATTGCTAGATTTGAATCATTTGAAGAATATGACAAGCAAGTTAGTATACAGGAACTTGAGGATTTTAAGGTTATATATGAAAGATATATTGGAAATTATATTGAACTTAAGAATAACTGGCAGGATTTTTTAGAAAAGTATAAGGATTATTTTAAAGAAGACACTATTTTAATTGAAAGATCTTATGCTGATCCTACCTTTACTAGTGTAGATAAATGTTTATATGATATTTGTATGACAGTAGATAAAGATTGTGCTTTGGATAATATTACAACTATTTTAGGTGGCAAATATGCTGTTTATCGTTTTGATGGTTTTGTACAAGATATTTTTACTGTATTTCAAGGCCTATTTAATGTATGGCTGACAGAAAGTGGCTATGAAATGGATGAAAGATATGGTTTGAATATTTATAGAAACATTGACTGGGAAAATCTTAATGTTGTTATGGATTTATGTATACCAATTAAATAGAGCAAGAATTCAGAAGTTTATAAACAGACTTTCTAGTAAAATAAAAACTGTAGCAGGGATGTAGTTTTATTTTAAAGGAGTCTGTTTTTTGTTTTCATAAAATACGATGAATATAGAACTATTTTAATAAAAATACAAAGCTAGAATAAATTCAATTTAATGAATATACAATTAAAATCTAAATATAACATAAAAAATGGAGGAGTAAAAATGTTTGATATAAGAAAGATTCAAGAACAAGTTATTTACGGTGCAGTAAGAAGTGCAAGCAATGATCATATGGCTAAGGAAATAGTATATGGAAAAGATGAAGAGGCAAGAACAGAGGATAATTCTACATGGGTAAAAGCTACAATGAAGAGATTAGAAAACAATTTTGATAATATGACCATTAAGGAAATAAGAATGGGATGCCAGTGTGGATACGGAATGGATGGAAAATTAGAATTGGTGAAGTATCTAGTAAAATCTTCATCTAACATGAAGGAGTTTGGAAGTTTACCTAAGGCAAAAGCAGCAGGGTTATATTGTGAAGATGGAGAATTATATCTTCAATTTCATTCTTGTCCATGTCCAATGCTTGCAGAAGTGGATAGATTAGAGACAAATACTTGGTGTCAATGTACAACAGGTTATAGTAAAGTACTCTTTGAAAAAGCATTTGAGTGTAAAGTAGAAGTAGAGCTTTTAAAAAGCATAAAAATGGGGGATGATAAATGCCTTATGAAAATAATTCCACAAGGGACTATATGGAAATAAAATAATTTAGGGCGTACAATAAAAGAGTAGATTACTCTTAAGCAATTAAAATATACGTATATAAAATCCTAGAAAGAAGCTTAAGTGAATCAAGGTTTTAAAACTATGGAGTAAGCGAGGTTTTTCAATGAAGGAGAATACATATGATGATTTATTAATTAATCTTTTGAAAAGCAAAGAAATTTCTCTTGATAAGGAAAGTATATCATCATTGCAAAATATTTTTAAAATAAAATCAATAAAAAAAGATATGTTTTTTTTACAAGAGGGTGAAGAATCTAATGAAATAGGGATAATTGTTAAGGGGATTTTTCGTTCCTATTATGTTGATACTATAGGAAATGATATAACAAAATATTTTTATAAGGAAGGTGGAGTATTATTTTCCTATGCGGCATATCTGTGTAAAAAAGAGTCTATGTACTATATACAAGCTTTAGAAGATAGTGAGGTTCTTGTTGCTAAAATTTCGGATTTTGAGAAAATAGTAGAAGGAAATTATAAGTTACTTTTATTTTATAAAAAAATGATTGATGGTTTTCTTATGATGAAAGAAGAACATGCGATTAGTTTTAAATTATTAGATAGCATGGGACGTTATAAACAATTTCTTGATGTATATCCAGGATTGGAAAACCGACTTAAACAATGTCATATTGCTTCATATTTAGGAATAACTCCAGTATCACTTAGCAGAATAAGAAAAAAAATAAATCTTAACAAATGATAATGCAGTTAACCTCCAAGTGGTTTATTATGTAAATAAATTTTGTTAATGGAGGTTGATTTTGATGGAAAATGAAACAGTTATTTTAATTACAGGATGTTCTTCTGGTATTGGACGAGAGCTTTGTAAGGTTTTAAATGAGAAAGGATATACCGTTGTAGCAACAGCTAGAGAGGTGGAAACCTTAAAAGATTTGAAGGCAGCATTAAAGTTATCCGTAGATGTGACTAAGGAAGATTCTATTTCTGATGCAATAAATGAGATAATATCAAGGTTTAAAAAGATTGATATACTAGTAAATAATGCAGGATACTCGATTAGAGGTGCTTTAGAAGAAATTAATATAGATAGTGCAAAAGACATGTTTGATGTAAATGTATTTGGAATAATTAATATGATTCAGGCAGTTGTTCCTGAAATGCGTAAGAAAGGATCTGGCAAAATTATTAATATTGGATCTATTTCAGGAAAATTTGTTCAACAAATAAATGGGACATATTGTGCTTCTAAATATGCAGTTGAAGCATTGAGTGATGCAATGCGTTTAGAATTACATAACTATAACATTCAATCAACTGTTATGGAACTTGGTCCAACAAAAACAAATTTTTTTAAAACCATGGCTAATAATTCAAAGGAGCTTATGTCAAATGCAAATTCTTTCTATTCGAACTTTTATGAATCAGATGAAAAATATAGACATAGACAAAAGCTGACTTCCTCAAAAGGAGCAGCAGAGGCTATTACAGAAATACTTTTGAAAAAAAGGCTTAAATCACGTTATAAAGTTGCTGTTCCATTTTCATATAATATGGCTGCGCATTTGCCTGATTTCTTAAGAGAATATATTATGAAAAAGCGTTAGATCTAGTAAAGAAAAATAGGAATCATATGATATAATTGTAAATATATAAAAATTTAACGGATGGATAAATTGATGAACAAGAGAATTTATGAACCAGTCCAAATAAAACCCAGTTTTATTAGTTCATGCAATAAATTATATATAGAATTTATGCCAGCTGAAAATCTAAGGAAATATATATGCTGTTATTGGGTTTCGCCTATAATTAAAGATATTAGTTTAAATCAAATACAAAGTGAAATAGTAGTGCCTGATGGATGTATTGACGTACTGTTTGGTAGCGATAAATATGGAGATGACTGTCGTAACATATTAGTTGGAACAATGAGTAAAAGCTCAATAGTTAATATGGATCATAGCAATATTGAAACCTTTGGTATTAGATTTTATCCTGGAGGATTGCAGGCCTTCATAAAAGAAAACTCTGATAAATTCACAGATAAAATGGAATTCATATATAATATAGAGCAAAATCTTTTTATAGAGTTTGGGAAAGAATTAAGTAGACTTGATAGCATTGAAAGCAAGATTAATTATGCTAATAAATATTTTACATTAAACATGAAAGAGTCAATACCTTGGGATAATGAATTTCAAAATGTACTTTACAGAATATATAAGGCAAGGGGAATAATAAAAATAAAGGATATTACAGAAGCAGAAGTAATAGGTGAAAAACAATTAAGGAGGATCTTTCATAGTAGAGTAGGTGTTAGTACAAAAACCTTTATAAAAATTGTGAGATTTCAAAATACTCTCAGGATAATGAATTTAAAAAAGGATAATAAAATTGTGAATTTTGCTATAGATGCAGGTTATTATGATGAATCTCATTTCATACATGAGTTTTATGAACTAACCAGCATGAATCCTTCAGAGTACATAACTAAAACATAGCGTTGTCCGTTTTTTACAATTAAGTTTAAAAAGAAGGCAGTATAATTTATCTCAAGTTACTTATAGAGGAGAGATAGTTATGGAAGTATTAAATTATAAACTACTAAAATACATGGATGCTTGGGCTAAGGCTGATAGATTTTCTGGAACTGTACTTGTTTCTAAGAAAGAGGATATTGTTCTTCAAAGCAGTTATGGCTACGCTAATGTGCAGTATAAAATATTGAATAAGATAAATACAAAATATAAAATTGCAAGCTATACAAAGCAATTTACGGATATAAATAATGGAGGAGAACCAAGTTCAAGTTATAAATTGAGCAGGTTCTCTTCGTTATTTTAGTAATATATTTATAAAAAATTGTGTGAATTTAATGACTTGCATATAGAGAGTTATACATAAATTTAGAAATCTGAAAAGAATTTCTCTATACTCTTATTTATAGGAATTTCTGAAAAAATAATATGTGTAGAAGTTGTTGAGTCTAATGATGAAATAGAATCAACAAATTTTTCGATTTCAGATATTGATTTAACACATAATTTCAGTAATATACAAGAATGACCTGCGATTCTATAACAGAAAATTACACGAGGATGATTATAAATAAATTCTTTGAATTTTTCGAAATTACTATTTTTAATATCAATTTGAATCATACATTGTATAGAAAAATCTAAAGCAGCTTCATTTATTTTTATAGTATATCCTTCAATTATTCCACTATCTTCGAATTTTCTTATTCTTTCAGCAACTGATGGAGGGGATAAGTTTACTCTTTTTGATATTTCTCTAACGGATAAACGACTATCTAATTGAAGTTCCTTCAAAATTTTAATATCTGTATTGTCGATTTTCATATGAAATAAAATACCTCTCTTTTTATTTGATTTGAAATGTTTATTAATAAAAATGATAACAAGTATAAAGGAAAAATATCCATTAACTTATTATAATATAATAAGTTAGTGGCCTCAACTTTTGTAAAAAAATGAAGGGAATAAAAATAATGAAAAATAATAAAGATTATGTAATTTTAAATAATGGAGTTAAAATGCCTTTGCTTGGATTCGGAACTTATAATGCTGAAGACTTAACCAAACTTAAGAATTCATTAAAGGAATGTATAAAAATCGGATACCGTCATATAGATACAGCTTCTTTTTATGGAAATGAAGAAGTAATTGGTAGTGTATTAAAGGAAAGTGACATATCTAGAGATGAAATATTCTTAGCTAACAAGGTTTGGAATTCTGAGCAAGGTTACGATAAAACTCTCAAGGCTTTCAAAAACTCTACAGAAAAGCTTAAGACAGATTATCTCGATTTATATTTGATTCATTGGCCACAACCTTTAAATAAAGAAACTTGGAAGGCACTTGAAAAGTTATATAAGGAAGGATATATAAGAGCTATAGGAGTTAGTAATTTTACAACGAATCATTTGAAAGAATTAATGAAAAATGCTGAGATAATGCCAGCAGTGAATCAAATAGAATTTCATCCAAGGCTTGTTCAGAAAGAATTGATGGAGTATTGCATAAAATATAATATTCAGTTAGAAGCTTGGTCTCCTTTAATGAGGGGATTAGTTTTTAAAATTACATATTTACAGAAGCTTTCACAGAAATATGAAAGATCAATTTCCCAAATAGTATTAAGGTGGGATTTGCAAATGGGGGTTGCCACCATTCCTAAATCAACAACATATACAAGGATAAAAGAAAATGCAGATATATTTAATTTTGAAATTAGTAAGGAAGATATGAGTGAAATTGAGAAACTTAATGATGGATTTAGGATTGGAATGAATCCTAATGATGTATATGAACATCCAGGGATAATAATAGACTGATATGTTGAACTAAATTATAAATAAAATGAAGTATGCTGTGGTATTTTTACTGAGAATAAGAACTTATGTGCGTATATTATTTGTGGAATTGGAAATAACTATAGTATATACATATGAGCGTTTAAGAATGAGCTGGTTTATATTGAAAGATAGATAAATATAGCTTAAAATTAAAAGAAAGTAGTGATAATATTGGCAGTAGATAGTGAGAGGATAAGGCTTGATGAAATTATAAAAGCTCTATTTACAACATCAAAAGGTGTTTTAATAAAATTACTTACTGGAATTTTTGAAGAGAATTTTACTGAAGAAGAAGTTGAAATATCAATGGAAAATAAGGAATTTCCAAAAGAAAATTATGAAGCTAAAGAAATTCCAATGATAGATTTAATAAGAGCTGATTTCTTAGCTAAATTTACTGAAAAGGCTAGCAATAAAAAACATTATTACCATATCTAATTTCAATTAAATAACGACAATAATATGATAATAAGAACTTTTGAATATGGATTTAATTATGCAAAGGAAGTTGCAAGAAATGAGGGCATAGATAAAAATGTTTTATATTTTCCAAATCAGAGGGTAATATATATGGAGGAAAATAGAAATATTGAAGACATTTTAAGTATGATAATAATATTTCCTAATGGTCAACAAGTTAATTACACTGTTCCAGTAATTAAATATTGGAAATATGATATTGATACGCTAAAATCCCAATATATGTATCCATTGATTCCTTTGAATCTTTTCCAATTAAGAAAAGTATTACAAAGCATAATTGATAGTAATAAAGAAAATAAAGAAATACTTTTGAAAGAGTATTTAGCTGAAGCACGAGAAAAAGCTAAGATTATTGTATATACTTGTGATGAATTATTCAAAGATAAGCTAATAGAAGGAACTGATTTGCATACGTTTCTTCTTGCAGTGCAAAATTTAATTGAATATTTGAATGGCAAATATTTTAGAGATATGAAAATTGAAGAGGAGGTAAAGCTTATGACTAAAACATTATATGATCCAATAGTAGAACAAAAGGGAATAGAGAAGGGCGTAG
The DNA here is from genome assembly GCF_009928485.1 of Clostridium sp. C2-6-12. Classification (GTDB taxonomy): domain Bacteria; phylum Bacillota; class Clostridia; order Clostridiales; family Clostridiaceae; genus Clostridium. The sequence continues at coordinate 43,700 of NZ_JAABNP010000012.1, forward strand.
AAAAAGAAAAAATTGAAATTGCAAAAAACTTATTAAAATTAGGAGTTGACATTGATAAAATTATCAAAGCAACGGGATTGTCAGAAAAGGAAGTTAATGAGCTTAGCAGAGAAATTAAATCATAGATATGATGAATATACTTCCTTGTACTGGGAGTGATAATTTATTTAAAATACTAATTATATAAATTACAAATTAATAATATTTAATTGAGGAGAACCAAATCCAAATTATTGGATAGGTTCTCCCTTCTTTTATTGAATATTAAAATCTTTTCTTACCAATTCAATAAATAGTGACATTGCAGGGCTTATCCATTTATTTTTGTGATAAGCATAAATTGCTGTGATTTTTGCATCTAAAGAGTCTACCTTTATTTCTTTTAACTTTCCATTAGTAAGTTCTTCTTCTACTGTAAAACGTGGTAAGAATGAAATTCCAAGATTACTTGCCACGCATTTTTTTATAGCTTCTATGCTGCCAAGTTCGATTGTATTGTTTAAAAATATGTTCTTATCAAAAAAATAGCTTTCAAGGATTTTTCTATAAATTGATTCAACTTCATTAATGATAAGGCTTGTATTAATTTTTTGATTAGGTGTGCTGAAATCAAATTTTTCTTGTTCAAATTGAGGGGAACATACTAAAGCTACGCCAAAATCGGAAAGTTTAACAGCAGTTAAGCTTTCATTTTTACTTCCCACATTATACATTAAACCAAGATCTGCTTCACCACTGGCTAACATATTTTTTATGTCATAGCAATTGAGGGAAACCATAGAAAGTTTCACATTAGGAGCTTTTTCTTTAAACATATATAATACATTTTGTAATTTATAAGACATCAAGGATTCTGCAACAGCAATTTTTAATTCTCCTGTAATATTATCACCATATTTTCCAATGCTCTCAATTTTTTTTACTGTATTAAGTAATTCATCTGCATATGGTATTAGTTCTTTTCCTAAAGGAGTGAGTACCATATTACGGCCTATTTTTTCAAATAACTTGATTGAAAGTTCCTGCTCTAGCTGCTGAATTTGCGATGTAACAGTAGATTGAGTATACCCTAATTTCATTGCTGCATTTGAAAAATTACCTTCTTCTATAATTCCTTTAAAGGTTTTAAAATGTCTTATATCCATTAACTTCACTCCAATCTCTATATTAAGTTAATGATATATTGAAAAAAACGAATTGTCAATTCGAATATATCAATTTTACAGATGTATAATCCTTTGATAATATAAAGTCATAGAGCAGGTGCAAATTAATTTAGTAAGTTTTACGAATGCTCTTATATTAAATATAGTGCAATTATCAATGTTCAATACTCAATAATCCATAATAAATAAATGTTTATTTCCATTGGAAATCTTTAAGTTTTGAACAATCCTTTTTGCAAAATATATTTATAGATTCTTATACGAATATTTGTTAAAAAAATAACAAATAAAATTTTCATTATGGGAGGAATAAAAAATGAAAGATGTAGTAATAGTAAGTGCAGTAAGAACTGCAATAGGAGCTTATGGCAAAACTTTGAAAGATGTACCAGCAGTTGAATTAGGTGCAATAGTTATAAAAGAAGCTGTTAAAAGAGCAAATATTAAACCAGAAGAAATTAATGAAGTTATCTTTGGAAATGTGCTTCAAGCAGGTCTTGGACAAAACCCAGCAAGGCAAGCTGCTGTGAAAGCTGGACTACCTGTAGAAATACCTGCTTTTACAATTAATAAGGTTTGTGGTTCAGGTTTAAGAGCAATAAGTTTAGCAGCTCAAATCATAAAAGCTGGTGATGCTGATGCTATTGTAGTAGGTGGTATGGAAAATATGTCTAGTGCACCATTTTTACTTGATAATGCAAGATGGGGACAAAGAATGGGACATGGGCAATTTGTTGATGAAATGATAAAAGATGGTTTATGGGATGCCTTCAATGATTATCATATGGGAGTAACTGCAGAAAATGTAGCTGAAAAATGGAATGTAACAAGAGAAGAACAAGATGAGTTTTCACTTTTATCACAACAAAAAGCAGAAAGAGCAATTAAAAATGGAGAATTTAAAGATGAAATAGTTCCTGTAGTAATTAAAACAAAAAAAGGTGAAATAATATTTGACCAAGATGAATTCCCTAGGTTTGGTAATACCATAGAAGCCTTAAGAAAACTTAAACCTATTTTTAAGGAAAATGGTACAGTTACAGCAGGTAACGCATCTGGCTTAAATGATGGAGCAGCAGCCTTAGTAATTATGAGTGGAGACAAAGCTAAAGAATTAGGAATAAAACCACTTGCTAAAATCACATCCTATGGATCAGCAGGATTAGACCCAGCAATAATGGGATATGGTGCATTTTATGCAACAAAAGCTGCTTTAGATAAAATCAATTTAAAAGCTGAAGATTTAGATTTAATTGAAGCAAATGAAGCCTATGCATCACAAAGTATAGCAATAACTAAAGGCTTAAATTTAGATATGAACAAAGTTAATGTTAATGGTGGAGCTATAGCACTTGGACATCCTATTGGTGCATCTGGAGCACGTATTCTTGTAACTTTACTACATGCTATGGAAAAAAGAGATGCCAAGAAAGGACTTGCAACCTTGTGTATTGGTGGAGGACAAGGAACTGCCTTAATAGTTGAAAGAGAATAATTAGAATCATTAAATAGGTCATATAAAAGCAAATATAAGGCAAGCTTACAGACATATTAGTTTTATATGACCAAGAAAGAGGTGTGGAAAATGACTTTATTGGCAGAGGAAATTAAAAATGCAGCAATAAATTTTGGATATGAAAAGTGTGGAATCATTAAGGTATCTGATATAGATGGCTATAAAGAAAAGCTTGAAGAAAGAATTGAACGTATTCCACAAGCAAAAGGTTTTTATCAAAGTCAGCAACGTTTTATCAATTTGCAAGCTACTTACCCTTGGGCAAAATCAATTGTAATATGCGTAAGAAAATATGGAAAATATCATATTCCAAAACATTTAAAAGGAATGATTGCAAAATACTATTTGGTTGATGGAAGAAAAGATGAGAATTCTAAAGATTTTCAAGATAGTCTAAAATTTGAAAAATATATGAGGGAATTAGGGCTTAGAGCAGAAACTGAGAGAGGTTTTGGTCTTGTGCCATTACGTTTTGCAGCTATGAAAGCTGGACTTGGAATAGTTCGAAAGAATAATTTTTTTTATACTGAAAGTGGCTCCACAGTATATTTGGAGGCTTGGCTTATTGATAGGGAATTAGAATGTATAGAAACACCAAAGGTAAGGCCTTGTTCTGATAAGTGTAATTTATGCATGAAAGCCTGTCCTTCAGCTTCTTTATCAGAGCCATATACAATGAATCCTATAGCATGTGTTTCTTGCATAACCACCTTTATGGGAAGAGATATGATTAATGAAAAATACAGAGAAGAAATAGGAAACTGGGTTTATGGCTGCGATGTGTGCCAAGATGTTTGTCCTATGAATAAAAATAGTTGGACAGAAACAGAAGAGTTTCCTAAGCTGGAAGAATTAAGTGAGCATATATCTTTAGAAAAAATTCTTAAAATGGATTATTCCTATTTAGAAGAAGTGATGCAGACTAAGTTCTGGTATATAGATAAACCAAGTGTTTGGAAATGGAAAGTTAATGCTATTAATGTAATGGTAAATAATTATGAAGAAAAATATAAAGAACATTTATTGTATGCTTGTAACGATAGTAATTCAAAAGTTCGGGAAATGGCAGAGTGGGCAATTATGAAATTGAAACTACAATAAAACATATTTAAAATAATTCTTGACCGATCGTTCTCAAAATGATATTATCAGTTTTATAAAGGAGTGAAATCAATGGGACGAAGTAGAGAATTTGATGAAAATGTAGTTCTTCAAAAAGCAATGGAATTATTTTGGAAACAAGGTTATGAAAAGACATCTTTAAATGATTTAGTAGAGCATATGGGAATCCATCGTAGAAGTTTATATGATACCTTTGGTGATAAGCATACATTATTTTTAAAAGCGATGGATTTTTATCAAGAATTAATAAGAAATAACATACAAGCTGGAGTTTTAAAGGCAGAAACAGCAAAACAAGCTATACAATTTATCTTTGATTTTATTATAGAAGGATATGAAGATAAACAATGGGGATGTTTAACTGTAAATTCAGCTACAGAATTGGCTCTTATGGATAAAGAGATAAAAGAAAGAACAGAAAGGATATTTATGCAAACAGAACAACTCCTTGCTGATCTTGTTCGAAAAGGACAACAAGCAGGTGAAATTTCTTGTGCTTATGATCCTGAAATTCTGTCAGAAGTGCTTCATAATACCTTGCATGGAATTCGTGTACAGTTAAGAATATCAGCGAGTAAGGAAAAACTTCATCGTATAGGCAATTTTTTTATGGATCTATTAAATAAGTAATTTTTTTAAACTAATTAGAATAATCGTTCCCAAAAACATTTATGTCCTGTTGAAGCCTTGAACATATAGAAAAGAGTAACCACTATTTAGTTTCATAATGTAAGAAATTTAAAGTGTAAAGAAAAATGAATAATATTAATGAAGCTTTCTATGTTTATTATATAAAAAATTTTTTTGCACTAATTAGAATGAACATTCTCAAAAAAATACCTTGTATGGACTTAAGGAGGTGATTATCAAAGGTGATATTTTAAGGGAAAATATTAAAAAATAAAACAAATAAAAATTTAGCCTATTCGTACTATCTACGAGAGAAAGAATTAATAAGGAGTGAATAAAATGAGTTTAATAACTGTAAATGAAGAAAAATGTATAAAATGTGGAATGTGTGTGGTGGAATGTCCAACAGGAGTAATAAAACTAGAAGCTACTGGTCCAAAAGAAGTTAATCCTAATGCATGTCTAGAATGTGGACATTGCGTAGCTGTATGTCCTAAAGAAGCTATAGATAATGAAAAATCCCCATTATCTATGCAAAGTGAGATAGGAGAAATTAAAAAATTAAATCCAGAAGAAGCAAAGAATTTTATGCGATCACGACGTTCTATTCGTTCATATAAAAATATGCCAGTTGAAAGAGAAAAGTTACTAGAGCTTGTTGATATTGCTCATTTAGCACCAACTGCAAGTAATTCGCAAGGTATATCATTTCTAATAGTAGATGATAAGAAAACAATTGAATTAGCAGTTGAAGAATGCATTAAATGGTTTGAAAATAGTGAAATATTAAGTAAGGCAATGGCAGGAATGATTAGTGGCTATAGGAGTAATAAAGTTGATACAATCTTAAGAGATGCACCTAGTATAATTTTAACATTGGCTGATAAAGATTTTCGTAATGGTAGAGAAAATTCAATTCTCTCATTGTCTTATCTAGAATTATATGCCCCATCACTTGGACTTGGATCATGTTGGGCAGGATTATTTGAAATTTGTGCTCTTAATGATAATTCGCCAATGTACAAGCTTTTTAAAATTCCAGAAGGAAAGAAAATAACAGGAGTAGTAATGGTAGGATACCCTAAGAATACATTCAAAAGATTTACAGAAAGACGACAATTATCAGCTTCTTTTTATGAAAATTAAATGATTAATACTATATGATTTTATTCTAAAACATTATAAAGTCTGAATAAAGATTTTGTATATATTAATGAGAATTTAATAATGTATTGAAGTAGTAGAGGAGAACCAGTATCAACTATATAGATGGCACTAGTTCTCTTTTATTATATTCATTTAGAGGCTTCTGAATATTTGTATAAAAATCTAGATAAAGGCCCCATAAGCTTATGCATTGGTGATATTAAAGTTGTTAATGCAATTCCTGTTAAGGAAGCTAACAAAATTATTGTCATGTTATAGTGTAATATACTTGCAGTAGTAAATAGTAACCAAATACTAGGGAATAGAAAAAGAATTGATGTTACTATTCCAGGTACATAGTGTTTAAAATGGATGCATAAAACCACATGGATAAAAACAAAATGTATAGTTATTCCTAAGAAAGCGCTATACCATATAAAATAATTTTGAAAGATTAGAGAAAATAAACTAATCAATAAAAAAAATAAAAAGATTATTTCCACGCCAATAGAAAAGGTTGGTGTTTTACAGTAGTTTACATAATTCAAAGCAAATGGTTGATGATTTGGCCAAGTTGTATCGATTGCTTTTTTATAGCGCTTACCCCATGCTTCAGCCATAATGATTTCTTCAAAATCATGAAGCATGAAAATGATTGGAAAGATCCAAACAATAGAGTTCATAGTATTCATAAAAATTCCCCCTTTTTAATGACACAATTGTGTCTGTTAATAATATTTATTATAATATTTAAAAAAGCATATTCAAGCATTTATGATCAATAGCTACAAATTAGTAAATCTGTGACAGTAAAGGAGGAACAAAACATGAATGGTAAAAATAAAGGAAATACAGTATCTAATCAATCAAAACTCTGGATGGAAAATGCTCTGCTAAAACTCATGGAGACAGAAAATTATAGAGAGATTACTATACAGGAAATCACTGATAATGCAGGGCTTTCAAGACGAACTTTTTACCGTAACTATTCTTCAAAAGATGAAATTTTAGAAGGGTGTTTTTATAAAATTTGGTTGGAATATAGAGCAGCTGTTCTGGAAGAAACAGAATTATCATTACCTAACATTGCTACAGTATTTTTTAAAGTAATGAAAAAGCATTTAGCTTTTTTATCACTTGTCAATCGACATCAATTACTTCCCCTATTTCTTCAAAAGATTGATGAGCTTTTACCACCAGCTTTTGATGAGGTTAAAGGGAGGGAGATGCCTTTCTCTAAAGAAACTATTCAGTATGCTTTAACCTTTAGTACTGGTGGATTTATGAGGATTCTTATTCGATGGTTGAATGATAGTAAGCAGAAATCACCAGAGGAAATGGCTAGGATGATGAAGGATTTCATTTCAATTTTCAACTATCCAAATATCTCAAAAGTTGATTAGTTATCATTTACGTTAAATATGTGGAAGTCAGCATTGGAGGATTTCCTAAAAAGAGCAGTATTGTTTTGATAATTATAGATTAATATGATAAAAATGTTTATAATTGTAATATGATTAATTTTAGGGAAAATAATAACGTTGATAATTTTTTAGTTGATGTATCTGAGTTATTATGATTTGAAATATAAGCAATAATTTAAAGAGATAGATTATGGGGGGAAAATGAGTATATATAATGTGAATTTAAAAAAAGTTGTTGATGATTCTTATGAAATTCAAATCGGATTTCATTTAATGGATAACTTAGTAGAAGATTTAAGAAATGATTTGCTAAAAGGAATTTCTAAGTTTGCAGTAATAACAGATAGCAATGTAGAAAATTTATATGCAGGAACAATAGTTAAAAAATTAATTGAAGCTGGTTATCAAGCAGATATTTTTGTATTTCCAGCTGGTGAAATAAATAAAACAAGAAAAACGAAAGAAAATATAGAAGATGCAATGCTTGAAAAAGGATATAGAAGAGATTGCTGTATAATAGCAGTTGGTGGTGGAGTTGTAACTGATTTAGCTGGTTTTGTTGCAGGTACATTTGGTAGAGGTATTCCATTCATTAATTATGCTACAACATTGCTGGCGGCTGCAGATGCTTCTGTAGGAGGAAAAACAGCTGTAGATACACCACTTGCAACTAACTTAATAGGACTTTTTAATCAGCCTAAAAAAGTATATTTAGACATTGCAACTTGGGAGACTCTTTCGAAACGAGAAATATCAAGCGGCCTTGCTGAAACTATAAAGCATGCATGTATAGCTAGTAGAAATTTCTTTGATTTCTTAAATAAAAACATGGATGAAATATTAAATGTTGAAAAAAAATCGTGCGAATACATAGCAGAGGAAAACTGTAAAATTAAAGATGGAATTGTCATGAGAGACGAAAAAGAGGATGGTCTTAGAGAAGTGCTCAATTTAGGACATACTGTTGGAAGAGCTATAGAAACTGTTAGCGGATATAGATTGCTACATGGAGAAGCATTATCTATTGGATTAGTAGCAGAGGTGAAGCTTTCATATAAATTAGGCTATATGACAGAGCAAGAAATGAATGAAGTTATAAATCTTCTTAAAAAGGCTAAATTACCAATTGTTATACCTGAATATATAAATAGAGATGAATTAGTTAAGAAATTATATACAGATAAAAAAGTTAAAAATGGAAAATTACGATTTGTTATACAAAATGGAATTGGAGATGTTGTAGAATTTAGTAAGGGTGTTTTTGCAACCACAATTGAAGAAAGTGTTGCAAGGGAGATCATTATGGATATGTAAGTTTAATTTATTTTTAGTAATGTAAATTATGAATTAGTGGGGGCAATAGTTGAGGCTGGAATTAAAAAATAAACGACTCTAATAGAGGTATATTGCACCGATTATTGGAGGATTCATATTCGCTTAATTTCAGCACAGCATAATCTATGAAAGCGTGGAATTTAAACTTCATCAAAGAAGGGATAATAAATATGATTCTGCTTTTTCAGGCGAGTACATTGATTATGAAATTATTTTATAAATAAACTTAATTATAAATAGAGTATGAATAAGCTTATTTATAAATAAAATAAATAGTATAGATAAGGAGAGAATAAAATGAATTACCGAATTGAGCAAAAAGAATCATTTACCATTGTAGGTTTGAAGAAAAGGTTTTCGCGTGATGAAAGTTTAGGTGAAAATATTGGAAAGATGTGGAGTGGGACATCAGAAGAGACATTTGAACAAATCGTTGGATTGGGCGACACTGAACCATATGGTTTATTGGGTGTATACAGTGGTATGTATGAAGATAATACAACGGATTATTATATAGCCACCACAACGAAAAAAAACTGTCCTGAAAATTTATGTGAACTTGTAATACCATCTCTTACATGGGCAGTATTTGAAATATCTGGCCCTATGCCTACAGCTATGGCAGAAGTTTGGGGAAGGATTTTTTCTGAATGGTTTCCTACATCAGGTTATGAGCATGCAGAAGCACCAGAAGTTGAGTGGTACTCCAATGGTGATATGAGTGCAGCTGACTACAAAAGCGAAATTTGGATACCTGTGGTTAAAAAATAAAGTTTATTAATATAAGGGGTTTAAGTGCCACAATTAGTGTATAACATTCTTAAATGATGAATTAATATAATTAAAGATTAAATTTAAAATCGTATTATTCAAGAAGATTGAATTTACGATTTTTTTAATGAGTTATTCTAGTAAATTAACAAAATAAGAATAATGCAAAAACTATTTAGCCAAACAATTTTTGCATTATTTTTCTTTTTTATTAACAGAAATTAAAAAGCTTACTTTTGGTTTCTTGTAACAAATTCATATTTTTCATATTTTTTTGAATGACCAGGAAGTATTTTCTCAGTTGCATTAAGAGAATCCCTTTCATAGGATTTTAAAGTTAGCAACCTATAAAATAGAATTGATAGTTCTTCAATATCTTCTTCAGTTATGTGGTTTGTTTCTTTAAGAGGGCATAGAGATAAAATAAATTTAAAATATTCACCTGGAGTCATTAATGAAGTCCTTCGATTAAATAAATCAAAAAAATAATTCTTATCAAGCTCATCCATCTCATTCTCATAAACTTGTCTTTTTTCTTTATCAGCCAAAACATTATTTTCAATATCTTTATCTATTGCTTTTAAAATTCCCAATCTATTCGAATACAAATTTGCATCATTAACATCTTCTAATAAATCAGAAACATATAAGTTTAAATTATGAGCTATCAATTCTAAAGTTGATATTGTTGGATTTCTTTTACTATTTTCATAATTATATATAGCATTTCTAGAAAGTTCACATTTGTGAGCTAATTCCTCTTGAGATAAATTCAGTTTAGTTCTATAGAATTTGATTTTTTCTCCTAAGGTCATAATTATCACTCCTCACAAATATTTTACAGATTTTTCATACGAATGTAAACGAAAAATGGAAATATTATTAAAAGTATATTGACTTCACACAAATGGATACATATAATAAAAATATGGGAATTTCATACAAATGTGTGAATAGGTGGAATAGAACGAGTGTTTTAGAAGGAAGGGATTATAAATGATAAGAAAACTTGAAGGATTAACAGCCAAAGATCTAATTGAAATACTAGAAAATTATCCTAAAAATGCAAAGGTGTGCACCGAAATGTTAGGAGAGTGTTTTCCAGTAAAACAGGTAGAGCAATGTATTTATTATGATTTTGAAAAAGGTAAAAAAACTGGAGAACATAAGGGTGTTTTGATTAAGTAAAAAAGGGGAGGGGTTATAATTAATGAATTTCAAAATATTTAAGTGTTATATAAGTGTTTGCAATTCATTGGATATAATTCCGTCATGGAGTGGACTTGAAAGATTTAGAGTATTTTGTTTAGTGGAGCGTGAAAATAGTGTCAGATATAAAATGGATTAAGATAGATAGTCATATATTTGAAGATGAAAAAATTAAATTAATAGAGACAATGCCAGAAGGAATTATGATCATATATGTTTGGATAAGACTGCTTGTACAAGCTGGCAGAATTAATGGAGGGGGATATGTTTATTTAAATGAAAATATTCCATATACAGCAGAAATGCTTGCAGCAATATTTGGAAAGCCTTTAGAAGCAATTAAATCTGCACTTAAAATACTATGTGATTTGGAAATGATAGAAGTAGCTTCAAACAATGTTATTAAAATAATAAACTGGGAAAAGCATCAAAACGTTGAGGGCATGGAAAAGGTTAGAGCTCAAAATAGAAAAAGGGTAGCAGAACATAGAGAAAAGAAAAGACAAATCGAACAAGTTTCAAAGGAAAATTCTAGTGAAAATAAAGATAATAATTTTGAAGAAACAAAAGATAAGAAGAATGAAGAAGAAAGTTGTGGAAATGAAAGTATTAAAACTCAAGAAGCTGAATCTGATATTATAAGTAACGTTACTGTAACGGAACAGAATAAGAAAGAGAATAAGAATAAGAATAAGAATAAGAATAAGAAGGAGATAAAGAAAGAGAGTGAGAAACTTGAGGTAAAAGAAACGGAATTATCCTTAGAGAAAATCCAAGAAGAAAATATACAAACTAATGACCATGCTATTCCTCATATGAATGCTAGTTCCTGTGGTGAAACTGCTAATAATGATGATCCTAAAGCTGAAGGCGTTAATTCTAAAGCATTAGAAATATTATTGCATTATGAAAAGATAACTGGAATTCCAGGAATAATTAATTCTGGCTCCATTGCATTAGCACTTGATATCCATGGAGAAAAATATGTAAAGATGGCTATTAACAAGGCAATTGAGGTAAACAAAATTGATATGAATTATATAAATGGAATCCTAAAAAATTGGAGAATGCAAGGATATCCTAAGGAAGATGTGGAGGTGAAAAAGAATGACCATGGAACCATTGGAAAGAATGGTAAAGCAGATAAGAATGAATTTACAAGAATCAAACCAAAAGAACCACGAAGACTTACAGAAGAAGAACGAAAGCGTGTTGAAGAAAAACTCATCTAAAGATAAGTACTCTCAAATGGAATCAAGGGATAACTTAGAAGGACGAAATTCCAGAGTACGCTCTTCAGTTAAATGTGATAAATGTCAGGATACAGGTTGGATTTTAATACCTCAGGAGCACACTCAGCCGTTAGCCATAACCTGTGATTGTAGAAAAGTAGAAAAGCTTAGGCATGAATGGAAGGCTTCAGGAATTAATACTGAAATGTCCAAGCATAAATTCTCAAATTTTGAAATCTGGAATGAAGCTTCTCAAAGAGCAAAAGATACAGCTTTAGCCTATTATAATGACTTTAATGAAGTTAAAGACAGCAGAAGAAATAGTATTTTATTTTGTGGTCAGGTTGGAAGTGGCAAAACTCATTTAAGTGTAGCACTTGCTATAAATTTTCTTGAAAGAAAGACTAAAGTTGTATATATGCCATATCGTGATGTGATTACAAAAATAAAACAAAACATGATAGATGCTGAGTATTACACAAAATTGCTTCACAAATATAAAGTTTGTGAAATTCTCCTTATTGATGATCTTTTCAAAGGAAAAATCAATGAAAGTGATACAAATATAATGTTTGAAATAATTAATTATAGATATCTTAAATTTTTACCTATAATAGTAAGCAGCGAATTTTCAATTGATAAATTATTGGCTTTTGATGAAGGCGTTGGTTCTAGAATATTTGAAATGTGCAAGGACTATGTTGTAGAAGTTGAAAAAGATTTACACAATAATTATAGATTAAAATAAATTCATTTCATAATATTTATAGATTAAAGTAAATCAGTTTATAGTAACTATAAATTTAAGTTAAGGGAGGAATAAAAATTGAAGAAATCAGGAATAGTAAGAAATGTTGATAATTTAGGAAGAGTTGTACTGCCTAAAGAAATAAGAAAAGTACTATCCATAAGTGAAGGTGATCCTGTAGAGATTTCACAAGAAAATAATCAAATAGTAGTAAAAAAATATTATAAAGGATGCATTTTCTGTGGGATGGAAAATGAAGTTACTGAATTTAAAGGAATTAGTATTTGTGGAGGATGTATCAAGGAATTGGTGTGAGATAAATTTTATGTGAGATTAATACCTTACAGTTGATACAGTTATTAATGGATATTAAGTAGATGAATATGGATTTTGGATAGTTTAATAGAGATTTTAAAATAATAAAGGTAAATCAAGTAGAAATGCTAGTTTGCCTTCATTTTTTTGTGCACCAATATAAAAATAGAAGCCCATTCTAGATAAAATGAGCTTCTTCTTTCGATATTCTTATCAGATTTACAATCAAATTTAAACAAGTTTTTATGAATGTGTATTTATACATAATATTTTATTATTTTGTATATGGATAGTAAGGAATTCTAATTGTATTTCCAGTTTCATCAAATTTATAATTTGTTCCACTTAATGGAGAGGTTCCAGCAACAAGATTTAGTCCTACAGCATAAACTGCATTTGCATAATCTGTTGGGTTTTGAATAACAGTTCCCAACATGGAACCTTCTTTAATTAATTCTTCTGTCTTAGGTAAACCACCAATTCCAACAACAGGAATGTATTTTGAAGGATCATTTTTGTTAAAATCGTACTTTTGAAGAGCTTCAATGACACCTATTGCCATATAATCGCTATTAGCTATTATTGCTTCTGTTTTACCATCATGATGTAGCATAACTGCATCAATAGTATCTCTAGCACATATCCTATCCCAATTACAAGAGGTAGAAGAAAGTTCTTGGGTATTCACTTGTTCTTCATTTAGAGTTTGAATAGAATATTTACTTCTTGCTATGGTTGCAGGGTCATTAGCAGGACCTTTTATAATTATGTATTGTAATGTATTATCATTGTTATGATCTAGAGATGCTTTTTTATTTTTCCATTCATCAGCAAGAATTTTACCTTGTAAAATTCCAGATTGTTCATCATCGCCACCTATAACAATAGAGCGAGGATAATTTTTGGCTAAATTTGCTAATTGAGTACTTGGTGGCGCAAATATTATAAAGGGAATATTTTTGGAGGATATCATGTTGAGAGTATTGCTTAAAATATCCAAATTTTGAGTGATTGGCTGAACTACAAAAAGGTCAAAATTTTTAGTAAGTGCTTTGCTAACATTATCATTTTGAGTACTTTGATTTCCTTTTGAATCAAAAAAGGTAAATTGAATTTTATTAGGCTTTTCTTTTTGGATGTTTTCTAAGCTTTGTTTTACATTAGAAAGAAATAATTCATCAAGATCATATAAGAAAACTGCAACATTAATTGGGGCTTTGGTGTTTGAATTTTGTTGAGCATAAGTTTTATATTGTGATGTATATAACAAAAAGCTAAAAACTATAATAAATGATAATATTGACTTTAATTTTTTCATAGCAGGCCTCCTATAATTAATAAAACACATATTATTAGAGTACCTTAAAGCATAAAATTTATTCATTTGAATCCAATGTTATTGAGCTTGATTTATAGCTTTAAAGAGTTTCTTTAAAATAACATCACGTCTTAGACAAGCTGTTGAATAGCACATATTTTTTATATAGGAATAAGTTCTTATGGTATTATTTTTGAAAAAAATAAAATCAATAAGAGCCTTTTCCTCTTCATTTAATTTGTTAAGTGCAAATCTAAGCTCTTCATAGTCACATTCTTCAGAAAATAAATCTTCTAAGCTAATATCCTGACAAATCAACTCACTTTCAACATCAGCATGTAGACTTAGAGCATCGTTGCCATCAGTAGAGTTTCTTATTTTAGTTTTTTTGATTAAATCATTTAAATTATTTTTAATTGAACTAACAGCATATCCAACAAATCTATGTTTATTTAAATCATATAGCTGAATACATTTAAAAAGAGTTTCATAACATTGGTTTTGAATGTCTTGCATATCATACCTGTCAATAAAGGTTCTTTTTGAAATATTAATAATGAAAGGTCTAAATTCTTCAGCTAATTTTTCTTTTGAGGTTTTGTCGTTATTTTTGCATTTTGTAACTAGATCTTCTATATATTCGAAATTCATAAAACACCACCCTTAAATCAATTAATAATTAACAGTTGTTAAGAAAATCTCTTTTCAACAATAGTGACAGTCACCACAATTATGTATATATATAGGATATATGATAATAGGATAGGTATTCTATATATAAAAAGAAATTATTACAATAAAAAATACATAATAATAAATATTGCGTATTAAACGTTTATGTGTGCCTTACAAAATATGCTATAATCAACTAGTAATAAATTATATGGTAATTTGTTGAAAGAATAAATGAGAAAGGAATTAAATATGGGCATATTTAAGAAATTATTCAATAAGCAAGATAGAAGTGAACCAGAAGAAGTTAAAACAGAGGAGAATAAAATTTTAATAGAGAGCTGGTCTCCAGTCTGTAATATTCAGGCCTTTGTTGAGAAAAGCAAAACTACAGTTTATTTTTATTTATGGGTTAATCCAGGAAGTGAAAATAGTATAATTAAGCCATGTTGGGTATGTAATATTGATACTGCAGATGAAAAAAACATTGATTATAAAGAAATGGATAATGGAATAGCACCTAGAATGCCTTTAGAATATTGCAGTCATAGCAGTAAAGGAATAGATATTGATGAAGAGAATTTATCAATTATTTGGTTTGAGGAAGGTGATGCAGCAGCATTGCTTCAAAATAATAAACTTTTGGCTGTAATACCAGGCTGGGCTGAAAATGGATTTTATGGATATTCAAGATATGCTAAAGGAACTGGACCATTTGCATGGGAATTAACTGAGGCTGAAGATAATCTTTATAAAAGGGTAATGAAGAGTAAAAAATATTGGGATTATTTAAAGGAAGGCTATTTTAAAGAAGTTCAGAATATGCATTTATCAGCTCTAGAAAGTTTTTTTGGGAAATATGAAAATTATTATGCTATAGATAATAATCAGTTTCCTTCTAAAGCATTGATTACAGGAAATAAGAATAAAGTTAATTATGCATTTACAGCTGGAGTAAGTGTATTATGTCAGCCTAAAATTGAACAATTTTTTGAATATGGTGATGCAAAGCAGCAAAGAAGAATAGAACTAGGATTTGCATGTCGTGATGGTTTTAAAAATAAAAGTGATGATTATATGAAGTTATTAGGTTATATAAGTGGACAGACTAATTTTCCATGGCAGGTAATAGCATGGTTAGGAAATGGGCATACAATTCCTTGTAATGCAATTGAGAATTTTGAGGCTGTGTTATTTATAAATAATAATATGTTTCCTCAATTTGATTCACCTAAATATGAAAAGTTTATGGATGAAAGAATTAACCTGTTATGGATAATTCCTATAACTAAAGAGGAATACAATTTTGTTCAGAACAACGATATTGATAAACTTTTTGAAAAATATAAAGGCAATTTGGAAGAGATAATTATATTTGACGAAACTCCTAAATTTATTAACTCTGGCGTATAATATAGCAACAAAAACTTATGCTAATTAATTTTAAGCATAAAATAAAAATAGAAGCCTGTCCGTATCCATATTGGTAGGACAAGCTTCTGTTTGATAATGAATCTAAGCTACAGTATACTTAGTGATCTTTCTTTCAGTTAGGTGAGCACTTTCCTTTTGAGTAAGAGCACCTGTTGTTGTTAAAAAGATGTTTTTTGATATAATTGTGTCCATTAAAGCATTTGCTTGTGCTTCAGTAATTGAAGATTTAATTCCAGCTATGCTTAAAGTGGACTTTGCACCTTTTTCTGTTAAAAAAACCATTTGTAACACATATTCCATTATATTTTCACCTCCATTTTAATTAGGGAACCCGAATCTTTGATTTTGTGTGAGTCAGTTAAGCAGACATCCAAATCTATGATTTGATGATGGTCGCTTACTCTGTGAGTACTCAGCGAACGTATGTGATTCGAGTTTCCTTATAATATTTTTACAATTAACTGCATTAAGCCTTGACTAAGTCAGAGCTTACTACTAAAGCTACATTTTTAGAATTTGCTTCTAAAAGATCTTTAATAGCTTCTGCAACATCATAGGCATTTTGAGGATCTACATCATTTCTCAAATTAGAAAAAGACTTTTTGCTATATACAGGATCCCCAGCCTTATCAGTACCTTTTTGAACTTCAATTGTCATTGAAGTTCCAGTAGCAACTTTATTTACAGCCATACTTTTCAACTCCTTTCATTTGATTTTCATATAGGATATATGTGTGGAAAGGGAAGATTACAGATTGAATTACAGATTTTTTTATTATTTAAAGAATTATTTTATTTTTATAAACATGCTATAATTAACCAAAAGATATATTGATATTTTTTAGTTAATTAGTATATTAATTTAAGTGGAATAGAGGTATAAATAATGATTCAATCAATTGTGCATATTGCTTTAGTGGTGAAAGACTATGATGAAGCAATTGAATTTTATACAAAAAAACTTCATTTTACATTAGTTGAAGATACATATCAGCCAGAGCAGGAGAAAAGATGGGTAGTAGTATCGCCTCCAGGTTCAAATGGAACAACAATATTACTAGCAAGAGCATCTAAGCCAGAGCAAGAAGAATTCATAGGAAATCAAGCAGGAGGAAGAGTGTTTCTTTTCTTAGGAACTGATGATTTTTGGCGTGATTATAATGAAATGATAAAAGTAGGAATAGAATTTGTTAGAGAACCTAAAAGACAGGATTATGGAATAGTTGCAGTATTTAAAGATTTATACGGAAACTTATGGGATTTAGTTCAATTCAATGAAAATCATCAGATGCTTAGAAGAGTTAGATAAATATAAATAGAATACTAATTATAAGTTCCAATTGAAACAAAACCAGTAAAAAATAGTTGTAAAGATTATTACTATAAATATGAAATCTTCAACTTCTCAACATATATCCAATATGAGGAGGTGAGGATTATGGAAGTAAATGAATTAATAAATCTAGTAGTTAATAATGGATTTGCTATAGCTGTTGCAGCATATTTGCTAATACGCTTAGAAAAGCAAATTAATAATTTATCTACATCTATTAATAAACTAAATACCATAATATCAGCAAAGCTTGGAGTCATTATTGAAAATGATGATTCTGGTAAATGTGCATAGTAAAAATGGCAGTAAACATTATGTTTGCTGCCATTTTTTATAAAGAATTTTTATTTGAACTTTTCCAATCTGTAATTATCTTTAGAATCTACTGTAATAACTCTGCTTTTAAAAGTCATAGATATTTTTACAATATTGGTATACAAATTTCACAAAGATGTTTATTTATCATTTTCAATGCATATCGTTCAAGAATAGGCCTTCCAGCATCATACTCATAATTTGCTTTTGCTAATTCTGAAAATATCTCTCTCCATGCTTTTTCCATAGCATCAGCTGTATGGTTTATTGTAAATACACAATATCTTCCACCTATGATTTTCCCCAAATTAATATTATTATCATCAGCTTTAAATTCCTCTGAAACAACTAAACAAGTATCATAACGACAAGCCTTAGGTTCTGTAAATTCAGGATTATCTTGTGCTATGCCCAATATTATTGAGTCTTCATCAATTAAGTCTTTTTCTTTAGCCCAACTTTTTAATTGTTCCATCACTTCTACATTTTGTGGACCATAAGGACCTATTTTTCTAATATAAGCAATTTTATATGCTGGTATCATTTCAATATCAATATTCATAACTTACCTTCTTTATTAATAGAGTACATCGATGCCTGAAATCATCATATAATGCTTTAAAATGTATTTCAACTTATTTTTTAAAATAGTTTTAATTAAGTGAAAATATCATCTTTACATATGTGATGCATAGTAATAATAAATATTTCTTATATGAGAAATAAAAAATAGTTTTTTACTATGTTGCAGGGCTTTTATTAAAAGATAATTTATGAGGCAAATTTGTTTTTAGGAGGTGCTAGATTATGAGTAATTTTATAATTGCAGCAGGTCATACTGCTAGTGGTAATGTTGGATGTGGGGTTATTAATAAACTTGATGAAAGTAATTGTACAAGGGAAATTGGAGCTTTAGTTGTAGAGTTTCTACGGGAAAAAGGTCATGGAGTTAATTTGCTTAGAATTGATGAGGCGAATAAATACAGCTCAGAAGATTGTTATGTAAGATCAATTCAAGCAAATCAAATAGCACAAAGTTTAGACATAGAGCTTTATGTTGAAATTCATATTAATGCAGGAGGAGGAACAGGGCCAGAGGTTTGTGTTACAGGTAAGTCAGAAATAGCAAATCAATATGCCGTTAAGGTTTGTAATGCTTTGGCATGTAGCTTAAATTTACCTAACAGAGGTGCGAAAACAAGAAATCTTATTGTTCTTAATAAAACTATTATGCCTGCAATCTTAATTGAGTGTTTGTTTGCTGATAGTGAGGATGCAGATAAATATAATGCTGAAGTCATTGCAAGAGCTATTGTTAATGGATTAGTTGGTGCTGAGAGTTCAAGTGATGGTCAATGGAAATATGGTTGGAATTGTAATTCTATTGGATGGTGGTATTCCCTTGATCCTATAAATAAATTTTATTTTACTTTTGATAATGGATGGAAGGAAATTGAGGGTGAGTGGTATATTTTTGATAACAGGGGATATGCTTTGCAAAGTGCCTGGTATTATGATGAGGGGTATAAGGCTTGGTATTACTTTGATGAAAGCTGCAAGATGGTTAGAGGGGAGAATGATAAGCCTTTATGGAAGTGGATTGATGGTGGCTGTTATGCTTTTGGAGAAGATGGGAGAATGTATAGGGATTGTGTAACTACTGATGGATTTAGCGTTGATGAGAGTGTGGCTTGGATTAAATAGATTTTATAAGGATTTATATGTTGAATTTGTTAAAAAAAAGAATTAATATAAGTTTAATACAGATAATATACTAAAAGTGGGAAATATAACAGTTTAAAAGAGAGGTTTAAATGAAAGAAAAAGTAATCAGAGTAAAAGGCAAAGGAACAGTTTCAATGGCACCAGATTGCATTGAGATAAATATTAATTTATCAGAAAATTATATAACCTATGAACAATCAATGGAAGCAGCAGCTGAATCCTTAGAAGAAATTAGAAAAGTCTTAAAACCTTTAGGTTTTGATAAGAAGGATATAAAGACAACGAATTTTAACATTAATTCTAAGTTTGATAGCAAAAGAAATAAATCTGGTGATTATGTAAGATACTTTGTGGGATATATTTATAAAAATGATTTAAGTATTGAATTCGATAATGATAATAAAAAATTAGGAAAAGTATTATATGCATTATCAAAGTGTAGCTCAAAGCCAGAATTTTCGATTAAGTATAAGATGAAAGATTATTCAAATATGAAGGAACTTTTGTTAGAAAGATCAGTGGAAGATGCTAAGAAGAAAGCACTTATAATATCAAAAGCAGCAGGTGTAACACTAGGTGAAATTATAAATATTGATTATAGCTGGAATGATATTAATATATATCATGAAGATAAGGTGTTATATGAAAGTATGAGTTGTTGTGAATCAAGTATTGAAACTATTGATTTGCAGGCAGAGGATTTATCTACAAGTGATACGGTGACAGTGATTTGGGAAATTGTTTAAATTATTTTCTCAGTTATTTTTACTTTTAGTAACAATAATAAATGGTACATTAGCAACTATTAAATACAAAAAGGAAAATAAGTTAAATTAATTAATATAAGGATGGAAATGAAAAGAGGGCGGAGAAAAATGGAGATATTAGTAATAAGACATGGACAGTCAGTTGCTGATATAGAAGGTAGAATGGAGGGGAGAGCAGATTTCCCTATTAATAATCTTTTTGCTAGTTTTATAAAGCTACCATTTAATACTGAGTATTCTATAAATTCAGGAGATACAGGTATTCATCTGTGGAAAGTAGCTAATAATCAAAGAGAGATTATTTTTTTAAATGGGCAAGAGCACTTGCTTGAATTAAGTAATTTGAAATGACAGATTTCTTATAAGGAGGTAATAACCGTGGTACTAGAAACTAAAAGATTAGCATTAAGAGAAATGACACAAGGAGATTTCACTGCTCTTTGTAAAATTTTACAGAATGAGGATGTAATGTATGCATATGAGGGTCCATTTAGTAGTAATGAGGTTCAAGGATGGCTTGATAAACAATTAGGACGTTATAAAGAATATGGTTTTGGTCTATGGGCAGTTGTTTTGAAAGAAACAGGTGAAATGATAGGACAATGTGGCTTGTCAATGCAGGATTACAATGGTGGCAAGCTAATGGAAGTAGGATATCTTTTTCAAAAAGAACACTGGCATCATGGATATGCAAGTGAGGCGGCAATTGCCTGCAAAGAATATGCTTTTGATAAGCTTAAGGCTAAAGAAGTATATTCTATTATTAGAGATACAAATATATCATCTCAAAATGTAGCAATAAGAAATGGAATGACTTGTATTGAGAAATTTATCAAGCATTATCGTGGTTTGGATATACCTCATTTTTTATTTTCTATTAAGAATATATAATGAGTATGATACAGAGTGGAACAAATTTGGAGTTAAAGTTAAGCATTATAAATTATACACATTTAAAAAGAGCAATATTTGATAAAAGTACATTTACTAAATATGATATATTAACATTGAAATATATAATCAGGATTTGATAAAGATTTAAATTATATGGACAATATAAAGCAAAGTAAGTTGAGGAATAGGAGTAAGAAATGGAAAATGCTATAATTGATTATTATAATGCTTATGATGAAGATGGAAGATTTTTTAGAAATAATGGACATCAAATAGAAATCATAACTTCAATGACATATTTTAAAAAATTATTTAAAAAGGGATCATTTATACTAGATGGCTGTGCTGGAACAGGTAATTATTCGTTTAAATTGGCAGAGTTAGGACATAAGGTCATTGCAGGAGATATTGTTCCACATAATGTTGATATTATTAGAGATAAGCAAAATACAAATCCTATATTGAAGGATATTTATACTGGAAACATAACTGACTTAACGCGTTTTGAAAATGAAATGTTTGATGTTGTTTTGTGTATGGGAGCCTTTTATCATATTGATAATGAAGATAGAAATATTGCAATGTCAGAATGTTTACGGGTGTTAAAGCCAAAAGGATTATTAGTTATTTCATATATAAACAATATGGCTGTTTCAGTATATTCATTAAATTCAAGTAATAAACTTGAAAATATTGAACAAGCTATTTCTTCCTATAATAACAAAACAAGAGATGGAATATTCTTAAATATGTCACCATTAGAAATTGAGCAAATAGCCCAAAAGCACAATGCTAAGATAGTTGCTCATATTGCAGCAGATGGCATAGGATACCTTCTTTCAGACAAGATAAATCAAGCTAATAAAGAAGATTTTGATAAATGGATTCAATTTCATTTAAAAACTTGTGAAGATAAAAGTTTATTAGGCTATAGCTTACATGGATTGATCATCTTAGAAAAAGTATGAATTTAAATGGAATAGATGGGACATATATCTGAAAATTTATTAACAAATTAGAAGGTTTGGAGTTATTTTATGAAAAACTTATCAATTGACTTTTACTTAAAAAGAAATTCACATAGTGAATTTATTACGGATTTATATAGATACTTATTAGAATTAAAAAAATGTGTTTATGTGAAAATAATATATAACCCTGAAAAATTAGAAAAGCCTGAAGTAGATATTTTAACTAAAATTTTCAACTCTTATACATGTGAAGATTTAAAAGATTCCACATTTTATTTAGAAAATTTATATGATGAAGACTTGGCAAAAGATCCGTTATGTTTAGAAGAAATAATTAAAGAGAGTTTTAGTGAATATAATGTTACTTGTTATAGTTCATTTATAGATAGTAAACTAATTGAAGGCTTATTAACTGATTTTTCTTATTCTAATATAGATCATCTTTATAAACTTAATTGCAATCAAATTATGTTTTTTACGAATAAGGATGATTATGAATCAATGGTATTAGGAGTTTATGATTTTCAAACAATGTTTTCTATCAGCCATTTGGATAATGAAGAGGTTCATATGATTAAAAGCATTTTTGGTTCTAAATTTAATATTAATAACTTAGAAATAGATATTTATGAAAATGAGATAAATTGATGTGAAAAAGTCGTATTACTGGCACTAAAGCTAAGTAGTGTGGCTTTTTATGTTATAAATTAATTCTTCAGTATGATGACAGAAGGGATAGTTAATTGAAAAAGCCTAACAGAGATATTTAAATGTAGTTGAGATTTTTTCTTTGGTATTCTAAACATGGATATGAGTTATTTCATCTATTGCTTATTTGCAGAAGTGTTATTTTTGTTTCATTCCAAAAGCAATCCACCGTCCGTCTATATCTTCTAAAACAAATTCCATATTATTATAATCAGTCATATGGAGTGGACGAACAATTTTAGCACCTTTGCTTATAAATTCATTTTGTAAGGCTTCTTGATTGTCAGTAATAAAATAAGAATCTTCCCCATAACCGTAAAGTTCTCTATTCGTATAAATTTTTTTAGTATTTGCTTTAGTCAAGACTATTTCCACACTATCACGGTAAAGGCATATGTGTGGCTCTTTTACATCTAAATATTTAACAATTCTAAATCCCATAATCTCATTATAATACTTAGCGGTTTCTTCGATATTAGGCGTAGGAAACACCGCAAGTATTGAATGAAGAATCTTTTCCATATATAATCTCTCCTTTACATAATAATTACAATTATGATTCATATAATAAATGTGAATCAATTAAACTGACATTTTTCATATTTTGTTTTAGCAGATAAATTGGATTTTGTAAACTGCAAATACTATTATCATTTTAAATGTACTTTCTTAACCACTGTGTAACAGCTTGTGATTGTTCCTTTGTATGAAAATCATGTTCACTGCCGAGTGATACTGTTAAGTCGCTATTGAACTTTTTTGCAAAACTATCTATAACAGCACGACTTTGCAAATTATCTTCTGTCCCATAAATAATTGCAGTAGGTATATTCCATTTGTCAATAGGATGTTCTTTTACATAGCAGTAGTAATCCCATGAAAGAGTATCAATTGGTGTAAATATTTCCTTTTTCTCTCTAAGTAATTCTTCTGTAACATTGAACCATTTGAACATTTTACATATTAAGTGTTCCATATCAAGAATTGGTGACTGAAATAAGCATTTCTTGATTGAAAGATTTTTATATGCAAGCAAACTGAAATACGCACCAAGACTACATCCGAATAAGCTTATATTCTTCCAATTTTTTTGCACGTATGTTCCAATTATTTCAAGGTCATGTACTCCATTCCAAACATTGCATAGATAATTTTCATTTTTTCGCTCACCATGTTCCGGAAGGTCAAAGCTAAGAACTTGATATCCTCTTTCAACTGCTATTTCTGCAAATTCATGTGCACTTTCTTTGTTTGACATTTTTCCATGAACAAATATATATATTTTATCTGAAAGTTCTCCCCATAAAATAGCTGGAATATTTTCTATTTTTATTTTTCTTGTATTCATATGCTCATCCCCATATTTGATTTCTATTAATTTACAATCAAATTATAACGTCATATCTCATAATTTATATAGTTCATAAATAATTCTGTAATAAAATTGTCCATACTATCAAAAATATAAGCGGCATTTTTATCTCATTAATATTAATCTCTATATCATCAAAACTCAGCTCCAAACCGATCTACCTTGCATTTTCATGTAGCCTTTTTACTAAGCATAGGATCACAATACAATACATTTTAATATTTCTATCATACCAAGCTTCCCCACAATACTTATAATAACATTTCAATTGCTTTATCAGCATCTTTTTCTGTAATTCCTATCTCTGGATTAGTTCGTATTTGCCTAATAGCTAACTCATCATTATGCAAATCTATGTCATCTAAAACTATCCACTTATCAATATTAGGATTCTGCTTTAACCATAAAAATATCTCTGATGCTTTCACTTTACTGAACATTTTAGATTTTCTGATTTCTTCAGTAGTTAGGTCTGGAGTCATTGCATAAATGCTTAAACCAGAATCTAGTAACAAATCAATTAGATTCTGTGCCTCTTTTCTAATTGGCTGCATATCATTATTAAACCAAAATCTCCATCCTGAATGCATAACTAGTGCAGCACCTGTTTTATGTACTATTTTTGCTAGCAATTCTATCTTTTCTTTATCGATTAATGTTCCATCACTAATTTCTTTCTGATGGCTTTCCATCCAGAAATTTGAGTTAATTACTCCATCAATATCTAAAAAAATTACCTTCATAATATATCTCCTAAATATAATTCTACTTAACTATAACTATATAAATAATTTCTACTACAAATTCAATTTTTTTAATTATAGCAAAGAGCAGACTAAAAAAATTACTTTCATACATCTTTCCTAAATATATTTTCAATTAGTTACATATAAATAAATCTCCACAACAAATTTACAATTTATCTGCTCATTTACAAATAATATTCACATCTAAAAAAACAGTAACAATCAAACTCGAGAATTGGAAGTTTGATTGTTACTATATTATAGAGCAAATTAACTTTATAATTTATTATGGGTGATATCTTTGTTTCAAATCTGTAACTTGATTGTCTTTTATAGTTACATCACATAAAATACCTTGTGTTGTTTCTCCAAGCTCTTTCTTTGCTTCATCAAAGTTTGATTTAGTTGCTTCAGTACCAGTTTTAATTATACTATAAGTGGCATTATTTGAAACTTTTACTTTTTTTACTTCTTTGTTTTTATCTCTTATATAATAATCATTAGTATATCTAGAATCTGCTTCTTTTCTTGTACATTTATCATCTTCCATTATAGCCTTAATAGCTTCTTCTCCTGACAACCATTGTACGTATTGTATTGAAATATACTTACTTCCACTTTCTTCATACAACTTTTTTACATAACCTAATTGTTTGCCATCACTAGTTGTTGCTTTAGCTGTATCAGTTTTAGCTGTAGTGGTTGTTGTATCAGATTTAGCAGCATTAGTTTTATCATTGTTTGTTTTAGTCTCTGTAGTAGTTGTAGATCCAGATGTTTCTTTTACTGCCTTATCGTCTGCACTTTTGGGGGCACATCCTGTAAAATTAATAGTTCCAAGTATTAGTACAGCAATTAATAATTTTTTCATATTTCCCTCCCAACGCTTTACATTTTTTATTCTAATTCTATAAATGAGCAATTTTCATAACAAATTTTGGTATTAGATAAGATATGCACATATATATAGGCATTGCTGCCTTTTTTAGTTGATGAACAATAAATTACTATTACGCTTAATGATAATATTTTATTATGCTCCAATAGGGTTATTAACTACCTTAGTTTTTCTACTTGTTCATCAATCCATTTGTATACATTATTCACTTCTCCAGCATAATCATCATTGATCTCAAAAAAATTAGAATTATTCTTCTTACAGAGTTCTTTGAGCTCTAAATGATATTTAATAAAATTATCTTTGCTCATATACAAATTATCAAATTCTTTTTGTTCTATCTCACTTCTATGTTTAATGATTCCTGAATCTAAATACTTATCAATATAATCCTTTGAAAAACCTATATAGAGAGAAATTATCGACAAATATTCTGATTACTTAACTTTGTTTTCTATCTACAATCTCACCATTATTTTTCAAAATACTATCCTCTGGAATATAACCTCTCACAGAACACAATGGATAAACAATACAACTTTTACCTAATATTGTACCTGGGTTTAAAACTGTATTACATCCTACTTCTGATGAATCACCTAAAATTGCACCAAATTTCCTTAGGCCAGTTTCAATAATATCTGTACCATATTTTACTTTTACTAAAGTTCCATTTGACTTTAAATTAGAGGTTATTGCTCCTGCCCCCAAATGGGATTTATACCCTAATACTGAATCACTAACATAATTATAATGTGAACCTGTACTTTATTGAAGAGAATTGAATTTTTAATTTCAGTTGAGTTTCCAATAACAACGTCATTTCCAATGATAACATTTTCTCTAATATAAGCTGAATGCCTGATTTCGCAATATAACCGATAATTGCCGGACCTTTTATCATAACACTTTTTTCAATAGTAGTGCCTTTTCCAACCCATACAAATTCCTCAATCCTTTCAAAATCATTTGGCAGGGTTTTTGCGTACTCAAGAATGAAGGTATTAATTTTTGTAAGAACTTCCCAAGGATGTTTAACCCCTCTAAATATTGCTTGTGCGTCTAATTCTCTCAATGTAAAAAGTTCATTAACGGAAATGCCCATCATAATCCTCCTTAAATATATTTCGTAATAATTTACAATTATGATTCATATTAATAGTTTGAATCAATTGAACTGACATTTTTCTTATTTTGTTCAAGTATATGCAATAACTTCTTTGCTAATCTTCCCATTTGGGCTTAAATTATCTTTAAAATCTTTCCAGACTTCTTTCCTCATTCAAATCATTTCTGGGGTAGGTTTTGCATTAACATCTTTATCACCTATAAAAATTGGATTTTATCTAATCCCAAATATAGAAATTGAAATCAAAAAAATAAATAGTGCAACACACAAACTAAATATTGCAACTATTTTATATTTCTTCCAATACTGAATGCTTTGAATCAACATCAACAGACCCATTAATGGTTGAAATACATTTATTGAATTTTCCCAGATACCTAAAATATGCATCCCAGCCAATATTATTATACTTATGGAACAAATAATCCCAATCACAGATAGCACTTTTTCATATGTTTGTTTTTGACTCCATATATCTTTGAAGTTTTCCATTTTACCCCACCTATATTTTCTTATTTACTTCTCACAATTTTAAACTATTCTGTATAAATTATAGCATATTTTGTAAAAATCCTATTATTTAATTTTCAAAAAACATTTTTATAATTTTCTGCGTCCTATCTACAATTCATTCATAAATTTGTGGAATTACGCACTAAAAAAATTGCAAATCCAATCTCTTGAATAATACAATTTTACAATTTGTTATTTAATTTTATCGATTTATTATATAAGAAATAATAAACATACTATACCAATAACGTCACTTAAATAGTGTCCAATCCATGAAGCAAATATGTTTTTAGTTCTTGAAAATATAATTCCCAATATTATTCCATCTACAAATATTCCAGACATATCTAATGCTGTAATACTAATACTTCCATGTGAATAGTGCATAAACGCAAAAAGAAGTGATGAAATAATTATAGCTTTAAATGGTGTTATAAACCATTCTAACCTTCCTTGAACAAATCCTCTAAAAATAATTTCCTCTAAAAACGTACCAATTGTAACAGTAATTATTGCAGGTATTATTACCTCTACATCCATTGGTAATCGTGATTTTACGTAGTCAATATACCCTGGTATAAAATGCTTTCCTATATAAAATGTTAAAAGTGGTGAAATAACTCCAACTAATAAAATCCAATGCCAATTACTCCTTGTATCTGATAAAATAGTTTTTATATTGAATCCTATGTCTGACCACGAACGATGTCTTTTTCTTTTTTCAACCAAAAGATATATTATAGAAATTAAAGGAATAATTGATGTAAGACTATTAAATATCAAAAACAATGAAACAGTAGTTATTATAACGGCCAGTGTTTCTGTTAATAACCGTTTATCTAATTGTTGTTCTTTTTTCATTGCGTAGCCTCCAAATTTATTAATTAACTTTAATAATTACTGGTTTACATTTCTTTACTATTCCTAATTAATTATAACATAAATTGTAAATATAGCATTATTTAATTTTCTAAGAACGTTTTATAATTTCTACGTCAAATCTACAATTGATGTCTAATTTAGTATTATAATGCATTAAAAAAACCGCAAATTCAATCTCTTGGATAATACGATTTTGCAATTTGTGATTTATTTTTAGTGACTCATAATTAAATAAGATCCTACATATATTATTAATTGGATATGTTTTAAATCAGTGTTGGAAATGGATAAATTGGTTTAATGGTGTTGCAACAAAAAATATATCAGTAACTATATTAAAAGGTTCAAATGGCTTCAAATATTTGATTCATATAAAGAAATAATAAAGGCTAAAAACTTTATAGTTCAAAGCAATGTAGCACATTCATATATCAAAGTAAAAGACTTAAAATATAGAGAGCCAATAAATGTATATTGTGTGTAATATTTTGTAAATTATGTTATAATAAGTGTTATCAACAACTATAATTTAATGAACAATAGTAAATTATTGTGAAGAAGGAGGAAATGTAAAATGGAAAAAACAAACAAAAGGTCAATATATTCATTAATATTAGGGCTTATATCAATATTGTTACCTTTTATTGGGTTAATACTTAGTGCTTTTGGAATAATTATATCATGTAAATCTGTTAAAGAGATAAACAATTCAAAAGAAAAGGGTCTGGGTTTTGCTAAATCAGGAAGGGTTGTTAGTATTATAGGTATATGTTATCAATTATTTATAATACTTGCATTAATATTGTTCGTTAATGTAAAGGCTATTAAGTAAATTCTTTTTTTTACTTAATTATCATTTTTATTAAATTATGGATCACTAAATTAAAGCGCAAATCGTAAAATCATATTATTCAAGAGAGTCAATTTACGATTTTTACAATTATTTACCAAAAGCTAGGAAAATATGATTATAAACAATCTTTCCATTTAATATAGTTTTCCTAAATACTATAATTAATTACATACGTCCAACTAAGTGGGGATAATAGTGATAGAGTTATTTTATTAAAACTATTAATTGTTGTTTAAGTAGGTGGCAATATGATTAAGATAGCAAAAAATATTTTGAATTATAAAAATCTATTTAACGAATATAGGAAGGAGTGAATTTTATGAATTGTAACAAAAAACTTCCAAGAAGCACACCAGAGGAGCAGGGTATGCCTTCTAAAGCTATATTGGATTTCCTTTTAGAAATAGAGAAAGAAAAAGTTGAACTTCATGGTTTTATGCTGTTAAGGCATGGAAACGTGATTTCAGAAGGCTGGTGGTCACCTTATAGCTCTAAATTTAAGCATATGCTTTATTCACTTAGTAAAAGCTTTACTTCAACAGCAGTTGGACTTGCAGTTAGTGAAGAACTTATTTCAGTTGAGGATAATGTAATATCTTACTTTGATGAGGAACTACCAGAAAATATAAGCGAAAATCTTTCAGCAATGAAAATAAAGCACTTATTGTCAATGTCTACAGGGCATGATAATGACACTTCAGATCGTGTATTTTCTCAAAAAAAAGTAAGCTGGGTAAAGGCATTTCTTGAACTTCCTGTAGAGCATGAGCCGGGTACACATTTTGTTTATAACACCGCTGCTACATATATGCTTTCAGCAATCGTTCAAAAAGTAACAGGTCACACACTACTAAATTATCTTACACCTCGAATTTTTGAACCTTTAGGTATTGAAGGTGCAACTTGGGAAACTTGCCCCAAAGGAATAAATATGGGCGGATTTGGACTTAGCATAAAAACTGAAGACATTGCTAAGTTTGGACAACTGTATCTTCAAAAAGGTATATACAATGGGAAAGCTTTGATACCTGAAGCATGGATTAAGGAAGCAACTCAAAGCCACATATCCAATGGAAGTAACAAAGATAGTGATTGGCAACAAGGCTATGGTTATCAATTTTGGATGTGCCGTCATAATGCCTATAGAGGAGACGGTATGTTTGGTCAGTATTGTGTAGTTATGCCTGAACAGGATGCTGTAGTTGCAATAAATGGTGGTGTAGAGGATATGCAAGTTGTGTTAAATCTGATTTGGAAACATCTAGTTCCATCTATGGGAGAAGAAGTATTTACAGATAATAGTGAATGCTGTATGGAACTTAAAGAAAAGCTCTTAAACTTAAAGTTACCTATGATTAAAGATTGTAATTTGGTTAATAGTTTTGATTCTTCTGCAAAGGAAAGTGAAATAAGTGGTAAATATTATAACTTACAGGATAATGAATTTGGATTTGAGAAAGTATCAATTTGTTTTCAAGCTTGTCAGTTTGAGCTAACTGTAGTTCATAGTAAAGGCGAGTATAAAATTGTAGGTGGATTAGGGGAAAGGTTAGAATGTAAAATTGATTTAATTGGTGATTTTAGTTTAGTATCTTCTTATGGTTATTGGAGCAATAAAAATACATTTGTTATTAATACGCAGTTTATTGGGACACCATTTTGCTGTACATTAGAACTTTGTTTTGAGGGTAATAATATAGAAGTAAAAGGAAAGCTTAATGTATCATTTGGTATTAAAGAGTTACCTAACTTAAAAGGAGAATTATAATGGATACATATATTAAGGATTTGTGTGCGCATGAATAATATTAAAATTAAACCAGTAACACGAGAAGATATATCAATTTGTATAGCTACTTGGTATATTAAGGTAGCCGAAGGGAGAAACAATGGCTAGAGCGAAATATCAAGTTTTAGTTATACCGTATATAATTCAAGATGAGACGATTAAATATGCTGTGTTTAATCGTTCAGACATGCAAATTTGGCAGTTTATTGCAGGTGGTGGTGAAGATGGAGAAACACCACTTCAATCTGCTAAACTTGAAGCTTATGAAGAAGCTGGAATATTGTTTGATAATAAATACTATTCTTTGGAAACCTGTTGTAGTATTTCAACTGAATGTTTTGAAGTACACAGAAGCATATGGGGAGAAGAGTGTCTTGTTATTCCTGAATATACATTCGCAGTGAATATTAGGGGTGATGAAATAAAACTTTCTAATGAACATATTGATTATGAATGGATGGATTATCAAACTGCTAAAGAAAAATTAAGATATGACAGTAATAAAGTAGCCTTATGGGAGGTAGATAATAAAATTAAAAGAGGTCTGTTAGTATAAAAAACTCAAGTTAGACTGATTAAGCAAAATAAGAATAATGTAGGTAAGATAGATAATTACAATTATAAATGATTAGAATTAATGGGAGGAACTATGTTAACTGAGAAATATTTATTATGTTATGCAGAAATGAAAGATATAGATTCATGGATGAAAATGGTTGATATTGTTAGTGATAAGTTTCCAGGATTAGAGACATTTGAGAAGATGGATGGTTATAGACAAACTGTGATTAAGAATATAAAAAGAAAAACTGCCATTTGTGTAAAACATAAGAGTGATGTTGTTGGTGTTATGCTATTTTCTCATAACTCTAAATGTCTTTCTTGCATGGCAGTGCATCCCAATCATCGTAGGAAAGGGATTGCATCTGCAATGATAGAAAAGATGCTATCATTATTCCCAGAAGATACATATATAACAGTTACCACATTTAGAGAAGAGGATATAAAAGGAATTGAACCAAGACCATTATATAAGAAGTTTGGATTTGAGGAAGATGAATTTGTAACTGAATTTGACTATCCACTACAGAAATTTATATTACATAAAAATAAGTGAAGTATTTCTAACTATTAATTGTCAATGTACTTAAATTGTGAATTAATAAGATTGAACAACCAATTGTAAACTCGATTAATTAAGAGATTGAATTTACGATTTTTTTAATGCGTCATTGTAAGATATTATGAAATAAATATATATTAAAACTTTAGAGAAATAAGGTTAATAATTAAACAACTTAGAAAGGAATTTATTAATTATGAAATTAACTTGGAAAGGTAAGTATACTAATGAAAATCAATTATTAATTGGAAATCTTCCAGATAATGCAGTAAAATTTAAAGGTGCAGAAAATACTACTAGATTAATGTTAGAATCTAGTTTGTTCGCAATTTTATCAATAATTATTATTGCAATTTTTGTATATTTAAAAAGAAAATTGAATCTCGGGACAAATACGCATGGATTATTTAATTTGTGGGGAGCAATGTTAAGTTTCCTATTTATTATTCCACATGAACTTCTTCATGCTATTGCTGTCCCTAAAAATGCGGATGTTCAAATTTGGTATTCTGTTAAAAGTATTATGCCATTTACTTATTTTAACTGTAAAAATTCAAAATTAAGGTTTATTTTTATAGGTCTTTTACCTACTGTTATTTTGGGAATTATTCCTTTTATAATATGGATTTTTACAGCATTTAATTCTGGTGAATTTTCAAAAATATTATTTACCTTTTCTACATTTAATATTTTAAATGGCTGTGGAGATATTTATCATGTTTATAGAGTAATAACTCAAATGCCTAACAAAGCTTTTGTGCAATTTTCAAGATTTAATTTGTATTGGTATCCAGCAAAATAGAAATAATAGAATGGTAATAATATTATTAAGAGATGTAATAATAAAGATTTATAGTAGTTAGAATCTTGTAATTTATGTTATATAAGATGGGAGGTTAAGTTAATGGATGAAAAAAATAATCATGGTGAATATAAAGTTTTCTATATGCTAATAGGAATGGCGTTAGGAATGATTTTAGGAAAAACACTTGGAAATTTAAATATTGGTATGGGATTAGGTATGCTAGTAGGTACAATGGTTGATTCGTTAGTATATTCTAATAAAAAGAAATAAAAAATGATTAGTAATATTCTTAAATTATAGATTAATAAAATTAAATTTTAAATTGAAAAATCTCATTATTTAAGAAAAACGAGCGATTTTATAATTTTCTATAATTAATGAAGAATCATAAATAATTGTATGCTGATTTATAAATAATTTTAATAGGGTTTAATGGAGGTAAAAATGATTTTTTTTGATTTAGATGGTACATTATTAGACCATAAAAGCGCTGAATTACTTGGAGTGGAAGCATTTTATGAAGAATATAAAGATTTATTTAAATTTGAAAAAGATGTATTTTACAAGTTTTGGTGTCAAGTATCAGATAAGTATTTTAATAAGTACCTAAAGGGAGAACTAACATTTGGCCAACAACGCATTGAAAGAGTAAAAGAGTTATTTAGTTATTCAAACATCAAACTTACAGATGAAGATGCTATAATTAAATTCAAGAAATATTTAAGCAATTATGAAGACAATTGGAAGCCCTATGATGATGTAATTCCTTGCTTAAAGCATTTATCAAGAAAATATGGACTTGGAATTATTAGTAACGGAGATTTAAAGCAACAATCATTAAAGTTAGAAAAAATGAATATTAAACAATATTTTACTGATATTATTACCGCAGGAGAAGTTGGTATTTCAAAACCTAATATAAAATTATTTGCTATAGCATGTAACAGGGTTAATAAGCAACCGCAAGAATGTTATTATATTGGTGATGATTTACAGACAGATATTATTCCTTGCAAAAATCTTGGTATGAATGGTATTTGGCTAAATCGAAAGGGAGAAAAATTGACTATTAACAATATACAGATGATTTATGATTTAAGCGATTTAAGAAATATTTTATAATCAGAAGATTTTATATACAATGTTTTTAAATTATGAATCACTAAAAATGAATAATAGATAATAAAAATATACTCCCTCCATACTGACAGTTTTATTATTTTAACTGTCTACTATAAAGGGAGCATATCAGTATGAGTGCATTATATATTTTTATTATTTTTCATTCTCTTGCAAATTAGTATTCCTAATAGTAAAAGAATCGGAAATATACTGGCAACAAGAATTCCCATTTTCAAGTTATCATTTTGGCTGCTGGATACCATACCAACTAAAGTTGGACCACCTGAGCAGCCAGCATCACCACCAAGCGCAAGTAGTGCAAACATCGCTGTTCCACCTTTTGATAATGCAGCCGAAGCTTTGCTAAATGTCCCAGGCCACATAATTCCAACAGATAATCCACAAACTGCACATGCTATCAGACTAGCCTCAGGTATTGGTATTAGTGAAATTCCAATATAAGATAAAATGCATAGCATACTGCTAAAAATCATGAATTGATCCAAATCGATTCTGTCTCCGTATTTTCCATAAAATACTCTTGAAATCCCCATCATGATTGCAAAAGCCATTGGTCCTGCTAAGTCTCCAACCGCCTTTGTAATTCCAAGTCCCTGTTCTGCAAAAGTAGATGCCCACTGGCTGACTGCCTGTTCACTGGCACCTGCACATATCATCATAATAAAGAGTATCCAGAAGAGTTTCATTCTAAATAAATCTTTCATTTGAAGCCCAGATTCCCCTTCTGGGAGCAGAGGTAATAGGGGAACTCTTGTAAATACACCTGCATTACATAGTGGGATAATTGCCCAGATAATTGCAAGCACCTTCCAGTTGTTTACACCAAACAAGTAGAAAAACAGAGTAGATATTGCGACAACTCCTACGTGTCCCCAGCAGTAAAAGGAATGTAGCATACTCATTGCCTTTTCTTTATTGTCCGATGGACATGATTCCACTATTGGGCTTACTAATACTTCTAGCAAACCACCTCCAATAGCATAAATCACTACCGCAGCAATGATTCCAGTAAGTGGAAGACGTGTCACTTCTGGCAAAATGGTAAGAAGTATCAATCCAACTGCTGAAAAAACATGAGCAATCACCATGGATGCACGATATCCAATTTTATCAATAAATTGTACTGACAGCAGATCTACAAGAAGCTGTATTGCAAAATTGATGGTTACAAGCAATGTTATCTGAGCTAATGGAATTCCGTATAATCTTTCGAAGGTTAGGAATAATAGTGGTACAAAATTATTTACGATTGCCTGAACTATATAACCAATAAAACAGGCTGTAATTGTTTTATTGTATTGATTTTTCAAAATACTTATTTTCCTACTCTTATATTTTTAACAGTTGTCTTTTCGATGATTAAATCCTCGTAAACTCTTGTTCCACCACTACCAACAGGAGCTTGTGCTAAAAGTCCGACCTTAATAACAGGCTCAACTGGGAGATGAAAATATCTCATCATATAGAAGTTTTCACCATCTATAGAATAATGGAAAGCAAAGTTATTTCCAACTCTGCACACCTGAAGCCACGCTGAATTTCCATCTAAATTGCATCCGTTAGCATCATCTGAATCTCCATTAGTAACAACACTAACCACCGCATGAGTGTCAAAATCAGTTAATTCAAAACAAGCTTTTGCCCAGCATCTAAGGTCCTTCATAACCATTACAGATGCCGAATCGTATGTATCTTTAAATTCATGGGATACCTTTACCTTAAGTACAAAATCACCATCAATCTCCGTGTAATAGTATGGAGCATTACAAAGTGATTCAGGTAGAAATCCTTCCTCACATTCATCAATACTTCCGCAGAAGAAATCTGTCTGTGCAGGTGCTTTGATTTCAATTCGATTCTCTTTCTTAGAAATTTCTCCTTCATTTAACCATTTGAATTCCATTAATATACCTCCAATTATATTATTTAAATAGGATTATATCACATGCTTCTTCATTTTTCATTGCACAAAATCACAATTATATTGTACAATATCCCAAGGAGGTGTGAAATATGCAGTTCTACAAAATAACCACAGATGATACATTAAGGGAAATCGTACAACATGGAAGTCCTGATTTTCCTTTTGCCTACTACGTTGATGATATATGGAAATTCGATTTTCATTATATTGACTGGCACTGGCACCATGAAATAGAAGTTGTAACCGCATCCCAGGGTACAATTATCTGCCTGATTGGTTCAGAAGAAGTCAAACTTCAGGAGGGGTCCAGCGTCCTCATTAATAGTGGTATTATGCACCGATTTGAAACTACGGATGGTGCTATTATGCCGAATATCGTTTTTTCCCCAAGTCTGCTATCCCCAGAAAATAGCCTTATTTATGAAAAGTATATACGTCCCTTTATACAATCAAATATCCCTTATCAAATCTTCAAACCGGAAACTGACTGGCAAAATAAAATACTTCAAGTCCTATCCACTATTTATAAGCATCAAGAGCAAATAAATGCATCTGAGTTTCATACTTTACAGCTTCTTTTAAAGTTTTGGGATATTCTTATTAAAAATATAGATGCTTACTCCGATTTGCCATTGGAACAAAAACGTAACATTCAGCAGTATAAGCTGCAAATAATGATTCAATTTATACGAGATAATTATAAGGAGGAACTTTCACTCTTAGACATTGCTTCTTCCGCATCAATCAGTAAAAGTAGTGCTTTGCAGATTTTTAAATCTGGAATTCATATTTCACCGGTTGAATACCTTATACAATATCGCTTAACCCAGTCTGCCAAACAACTGAGAGTGACAGAACAGTCTGTTTCCACCATAGCGCAAGAATCAGGATTCTCTAATTCCAGTTATTTTTGCCGCAAATTTAAGGAATTTTATCATATGCGACCTAATGAATACCGTAGATATCAAAAAAATAGTGATGTGTAAATGAAAAAAAGTAATTCATATAATTATGCTTCAAATGTAGATTTGACGAAGTAGATTATAAAATATTATTTGAAAATTAACAGTATTACAATTTGAAAAATATGGTATAATGAGTTAGATATGCATGGTGATTTGAAATATATATTTAAAAATAGTGTTTCATGAAAAATTATTATTCATATATTTTATTGTTAAGGAAGGAGCTGATATATATGAACTTGTATAAATTTATTAATATTAAAAACATGAGAAGGGTGGTTATGTTTTAGCCTTTCTAAGTACAGGAGGATAGGATGAATAATATTAAAAATGAAGTATTAATTGTGTTGACAGAGCGATGGAATGATTGGGAAGCAAGTTATGCAATTGCAGTTATTAATTCTTTTTCAGATTATGAGGTAAAAACAATTGCAGTTGATGATATCCCAAAGAAGTCAATGGGTGGTATTAGTGCATCTGTTGACTACAGTATAAAGGATTATAAGAATTTTAGTAATATTGCTATGGTCATTCTCCCAGGTGGTCTTTCTTGGGAAGAAAATGATTATGACGATATTGCAGAATTTATTAAAAAGTTAATTAAATTAAACATTCCTGTAGCAGCTATTTGTGGTGCAACCACTTTTTTATGCAAGCATGGGTTAGTTAACAATGTTAAGCATACAGGTGATAGTTTAGAATTATTCAAAAATCAAGAAGGATATACGGGAGAAGAATTTTACATTCCAGCACAAGTAGTTGTTGACAATAAAGTTATTACTGCAAATGAAACTGCAGCTGTTCAATTTGCTTATGAAATTTTTAAATTATTAGAAATTGACAGTGAAGAAGAACTGGAGCAGTGGTATGATAACTTTAAAAATGGAGCAATTCGCTAGAATAAAAGTGAAATAATATATACAAATTAATTTGAAGATATGTTATTGTTATATTTAAAAATTTAATGGTACATTAGGATATCGCACTATTCTTAAATCTGTCTACCGTAAAGGGAGCATATTGATCAGAATAGCGCGATATTTTTTGTATAAAATATGCTATACAATATAAATATTATGTAACAATTAATCTTATAACTAAAAATATTAATAGCACACATATTAAAACAATAGGAATAGCAAAATACCACTTTTTAGGTTTGCCATCACTCCATAGGTTTTCTGCTTCAACTCTACACTGCATAAATATTTCTGGTGGTATAAATTTTATTGTTATTGCTATAAGTATTGGGACTAAAACTATATCATCTAATAAACCTATTACAGGTATAAAATCAGGTATAAAGTCAATAGGTGACAAGGCATATCCAATTGCAATTGCTGCAAAAATCTTTGCTATTACTGGTGTTTCTTTTTTATTCAAAGCAATAAATAAGGCAGGTATATCCGATTTCAATTTTTTTGCTCTATCTGTAAAATTCATTATTCATATCCTCTCTTCATTGTAACTAGTTTTATTCACACTTATAGGGAATTGTGTTTTATGTAAAAATTAACATTTGAAGCCCGATAGCTGTCATGAGAATACCTACCAATTTAATAAACCTATCTTTTTGCATGCTGTTAATTATTTTTTTCCAACCCAAGTTCCAAGAATCATTGCAAATCCAATAAACAATATAATATATATACCTATTGAATTCAAAGCTGCACCTCCACAAAACTAGTATTACTCCATATGGTACTATTATGAATCAATTATAACATAAAGGTAGAACTATAAGGCATTATGAGGAGATAGGATTATTTAAGTGTTCAATTTGTTTTTTGAAAGATATTTCAATAAATTGGAGGCACATCCATATTATAAAGCTTCATTATAATATGGATATACTTCATTATTTTATTAGTTCAATAATACGATTTTTACAAAATATGCTATAATTAATACAGAATAGTAAATGATTGGGTAGTGCCAATTATGTATATTTTAACTATGACATATAGTCGTAAATATAGTTGTCAGCTTAATGTATTATAATCAAATAGAAATAATTAAATCAAATCGATGGAGGTATAAAGTAGATGTATAGAACAATGATGCAAATATATGTGAAAGGGAGCGACAGAGCTGTTGAACTATATAAAAAAGCCTTTGATGCTGAGCTAGTAGCAAGTTACCCTAATTCTGATGGAACTTTTATGCATGCGGAACTGAATGTATACGGGCAGATATTGGCAATATCAGAAGCAGTTAAAGACGAAGAAAGAATTACAGGAACTACTATGCAATTTTGTTTGCATTTTGGGGAAGGTAAAGAAGAATTGGTTCAAAAAGCATATAACATACTTAAAGATGGTGCTAAAATTATTTACCCTTTAAGCCCTTGTGAATATAGTACTTTAATGGTTGATTTAATCGACAAATACGGAGTTCGTTGGTGTATATTTGTGTAGTATAAGCAATGAGAGGTAGGATTTATTTATGAAAGATTTTGAAAGTATACTTAATTATTATAAAAATGAACTGAAATGGAATCCACCATTTGCTGATATTCTTTCTAAATATTCTCCTGATGGATTAAAAGGATATTTAGTAATGCGCGAGTCTATTGAAAATGGAAATTTGCCTAAGAAGACTAGGGAATTAATTTTCACTATATTAGATAGTTTAGATGATGAAGTCAGTGGTGCAAAGGCTCATGCTGTTGCTGCTATAGAAGCAGGATTAACTATGGAAGAGTTAGTGGAAGCATTTGTAATTGTAACTATGGTTAAAGGTATTAATGTATTGTGTAAAACAGGTGTTGTGGCTATTGAAGCAGCTGAAAAAAGGTTCGAAGAAATAAATTCACAATAATACTAAGTGGTAAAGGTTAGAAAATTAATTTTAGAAATGCCTTTACAATTATGGGTACATATAAGATTTAAATACTACACACACTTTTTAGCATGAAGTTTATTTGGCGCGTAAAATAATGTGATATCTATTGCTTTGTTATATTCATATTAAGTTTTGAGTTTGGTTTATGGCAAGGATTTAATAAAGTGTAAAAATTAGTGTTGACTTTCCACTAAGGGGAGGCTTTAAACTAATTGAGAAAGGTGGTGAAGTCTTGAAAATCAGTGAGTTTGCTAAAAGATCAGGGGTAACTGTAAAAACATTGCGTTACTATGATAAGAGAGGGGTGTTACAACCTTCAATAAAGACAGATACAGGATATAGAATTTATTGTGATGAGGATTTTATTAAATTGCAACAAATTACTACACTGAAATTTATTGGGTTATCACTTGAAGAAATAAAGAAACTACTAAATAAAAAAAGTGAAAATTTAGAAAGTATAATTGATATTCAAACAAAAGCTTTGGAGGAAAATCAAAAACATATTGAAGTGGTTCTTATGGCTTT
This sequence comes from Clostridium sp. C2-6-12, assembly GCF_009928485.1. Lineage (GTDB taxonomy): Bacteria > Bacillota > Clostridia > Clostridiales > Clostridiaceae > Clostridium. The sequence continues at coordinate 83,965 of NZ_JAABNP010000012.1, forward strand.
GAATAAAGCTAAGAAACAAATAAAGGAGAAGGGTTTTCTAGAAGTTCAGCAACTTATTGATATTACCAAGATTACAAATATGGAAACAAGAGCAAAACAAAGATTTAATAATGCAAGTAAACATTATGTTACAGATAGCTATTATTGGAGGTCTAAATCAGCAGAATTAATAAATGAATTAGTTAAACCGAGTGATAATGATGTTTTACTTGACTTAGGCTGTGGTACTGGAAAACAAATTGTTGAGTTATCACAAAATATTAAATTAGGAATTGGCATAGATATTAGTGAAGGAATGATTGGACAAGCTAAAGAGAATATAGAAAATAAAGGTATACAAAATATTGAACTTTATATAGGAACATTTGAAGAACCTAACTTAAATGTAGATTTAAATAAAAAAGGTATTACAAAAATCATATCTAACTATGCTTTACATCATTTAACTACAACATATAAGGAAAAAGCGATAGAAAAAATGATTAGCATAGGTGGAAAAAGTCTGCAAAGTATTGTTATTGGTGACTTAATGTTTTTTGAAAATCCTGAAGACTATAAAAATGAATTTTCTGAAGTAGGTTATGGTCCACAAGTGGATTATCCTTCAAGGGTAGAAGAATTAGAAAAATGCTTTTCGAATTTTGGATTTACAGTTGAAGTACATAAGTTACATCCGCTTGTAGGAGTAATTGTGGCAAATAGAAAAGCTAACAATTGATATGTATTAAAGGCATTCCTTTGTTTTATTGGATATAATTTATATTTTTAGAGGTGAATATTATGATTGTTATACCAATATTGCATTGTATAAAAAAGCCTTTAATTTAGAAGTTGATTGACAGGGGAAAAATTGCTAATATTTTTTATAACGAAATCCTATTAGTTTGAAGGCTTTTAGATTTTTTGGTTAGGGGCGTGAAAATTTGCTGAAAGAACGTATTTCTTTATCTGTTGAAAAAATAGGCATGAAAAGATTTGAAAGTCCTATTTTTTATAATAGTCCTGTAGGAATAAGGTTTGAAATAAGTGAACCTTTGGGTGAAGTATATTGTAATGACGAGTTAAATCCAAAATATTTACAAGAGACTTATAAAAAGGTTTTAACTATATATCAGAGCTTGCCATGTAAATTTGATACTCTTCTTTGGATAACATATCCCAATGAATATAATCATTATGGTAGAGATTTTCTTCAGAATTTCATGGAAATAACAGAATTACCTTTACCACAGGAAAAATATTCTGAAATGGTTTATTTAGATGATAGTGATGAGGAAATAGAAAGGATATCTTATTATTGGGATTTGAGAACAAATTATATAAATATAAATAAACTTTTAGAAGAGATAAGTAGAGCTGATCTTGGTGGATTTTCAGCACTTGTATCTGCTACTTTTCTATTTGATACGAATTTGAATGTATTATTTCATTATTATGATGATAGAGGATTAGATATTGTTTCTGAAAAGAAAAAAACAATTTATCCACTTTATAAAAGTTATAATAAATGGATATTAGATTATGATAGAGAATATATAAAAAAATTATTTGATGATAATTAATAACTTATTGAGAGAGTTTGTGCTGAAAAGTATGTTAAATTAGATTGTATAAATCGCCTTTGTAAATTGAAGAAGGTTATATTTACTTAATGATAATTCCTAATATGGGACATGAGTTATGCACAAAGATTTTTGAAAGCAAAGAACTATATAAATGGATTATAAATAATACAATGAAAAAGAAAGTGATTTAGGTGAACTGGTTATTAAAAAAGGTACTAACTTTGAGAAAAACGTGAGATAGAAAGATAAAATTACATTTAATATAATAGATAAGTTCACATATTTCTCAAATTATAAGTAGATGGAATTAAATGGAGGGAATTTCGTTGGAAAGATGGGAATACACAAGCATTAAAGTTGAAACAAAAGGTTTCATGGGTGGTATATTAGAAATTGAAGATTTTAATTATGAACTTAATAAATTTGGGGAACAAGGTTGGGAACTAGTATCTTGCTTAACAACAAGTTTAGGGCAAGGGACAACAAGAGAAGTTGTGGCTGTTTTTAAAAGAAGAAAATGAACGTTTAATTTATGACACACTATTCTTTAATTATGAATCACTAAAAATAAATAATAAACTTTAAAATCGTATTATTCAAGAGATTGAATTTACGATTTTTTACTGTGTAATTTTGTAGATATTACGTAGCGAATTATAAAAATATTCTTTAAAAAACTGAACAATGTAATTTTACAGTTTGTGCTATAATTATTTTATAATGGTAAATAAGCGTGGAGCAGAGATTATTTAATTTTATGATACAGAGAGGTTTATCTATGAAGCAAGATAGCTCAACAAAGAGTTGGAATCAAATGGTGGAAGAATGGATTGAATTAGCACAGAAGGGGGAAAGCAGAATACATTTTATTATGCCTTATATGTTGGGACTATTAGGAGATGTTAAAGGTAAATGCATATTAGATCTTGGTTGTGGCGAAGGCGGGTATTCAAGGGAATTAGCTAAAATGGGTGCAGAGGTAACAGTAATTGACTGTTCTGAATATTTTATTGATTATTCAAAAGAGCAAGCTCAAATGAATGGCTTGAACATTATGCATTACAAATATAATAGTAATGATTTGTGTGAGATTCAAGATAACACCTTTGATATTGTCCTTTGTTCTATGATGCTAATGGATTGTGAAGATTTATATGGAACTATTAAAGAGGTCGCAAGAGTATTGAAACCAGCAGGTAAATTTTTTGTTAGTATACTACACCCTTGTTTTAATGGAAATTACGAAATAGGTATTGTAAGGCAAGGTAAAGGTATTAATAGAGAAGTTGTTATCAAAAACTACTTTCAACCAGCAGAATGGGAAGCGCCTTTGCCACAAGGCAAAACTTCTGTTATATGGAGACACCGAACACTTGAAGAATATGTTAAAGCATTTATAAAATGCGGATTAACAATTGTGGACATGAATGAACCTCGTCCAACAGATGAACAAGCAAACGTTTCTGTGCCAATCTCTTGGCTACAGAAGATTCCATTGTTTTTATTTTGGGAGTTAAAGAAGTAACAATTGAATGAATAATATAGGCTTAGTTAGGAGTTTTTTACCGTACAATACTGAGCAATACTAATATAAGTAAAATTAATTCTACATAATTTTCACAAAAGATATATAAATTATAATTTGAAAGGAAGTATAACTTATGGATTTCAGAAAGACATTTGACCGAATACCAGAAACATTTGATAAATATAGACCCCGATATTGTGATGAACTTTTTACAGAAATTATCACTGTATCTGATTTGAATCCAAGCAAAAATGTACTTGAAATTGGTCCAGGGACAGGACAAGCAACAGAGCCTATTTTAAAAACTGGCTGTAATTATAAGGCGATTGAACTTGGGGAGAACTTTACAGAATATTTGAAAAACAAATATGAGACTTATAGTAATTTTGATATTGTAAATGCTGATTTTGAAACATACAATTTTGGAAATCAAACATTTGATTTAATATATTCAGCAGCTACAATTCAATGGATACCAGAAGAAATAGCATTCTCAAAAGCTTACAATATACTAAAACCAGGCGGCATACTTGCAATGTTTATGACCCGTTCAGATGAGAAAAGTGCAAATGAAGAATTGTACAATAGAATAGAGGATGTATATAAAGAACACTTTTCTGTTAAGCAGAAATATAATTGTAAAATGAAATATGATAATGTTGTAAATTATGGTTTTGTTAATTACAAATATCAAGACTGGAAAAAGGTAAGAACACTTAATGCTGATGAATATATTTCATATATTAGTACACATTGTGAGCATATAACTTTAGAAGAGCCTTATAAGTCTAAATATTATACGGGAGTAAGAAAGGCTATTATAGATGCTGGCAATAAAATAATTATTAATGATACTATTGCATTATATCTTGCACAAAAACCGCTATAAATTATAATTTGTAGTAGAAATTATTTATATATAGTTAAGTAGAATTTTATTGATTTGTTATTAGGCAAGTGCGAACTAATCCAGAAATAGGACTTACAGAAAAAGATGTTGATAAAGCAATTGAAATGTTATTATGAGTATAATATATGCTTTATAAATTTCTATTATAGAGTAGTTTTAATGAAAAATATATGAAAGAATTATTTACAGAGAAGTAGATATATAGAGGTGAATAATGAAAACAGTAGTAATATATAAATCTAAAACTGGTTTTACAAAGAAATATGCTAATTGGATTGCAGAAGATTTGGCAGCAGATATTTTTGAAGTGTCAAAGGTTAATATTAATATGTTGGATAAATATGATACCATAATTTATGGTGGAAGTTTATATGCTGTAGGTATTATTGGAGTAGGATTAATTAAAAAAAATATTAGCAAACTTAAAGACAAAAAGTTAGTGGTTTTTGCAACTGGAGCTTCACCTTCAAGAGATAATGTTATAAGAGAAGTAATAGATAAAAATTTTACAGAAAAAGAGCAAGAAAATGTAAAAGTTTTTTATTTAAGAGGTGGATTTAATTATAAAAAGCTAAATTTATTTGATAAATTTCTTATGAATCTACTAAAATGGAAAATAAAAAGTAAAAAGCGTCAAGAGCTATCTCCTGATGAAATAGGTATGCTTGCTATATATGACAAGGAAGTAGATTTCACCGATAGGAAGAATATAGATAAAATAATAAGATACGTTAATTCATAAATTTCAAATAAAACATTATGAATAATGAGCAATAACCATTGCAAATAAAATTATATTACAATTTATATCAAACTGTTAGTATTGTAATTTTTAATTTGGTATATTTAAGATTAAAGTGATTCAAAATGATAGCATAATATATTATTAGTAAAATTAAGAATTTAAATTAAAGGAGATTAGACTATGAAACAATCAGTACCAATCTGTGTTCCAGATTTGTCATTACGACCATTTAGTCTTTCTGTAAATAGGACAATGCCTTTTTCACCCGATATTTTATATAGAGCTTGGACAGAACAGTTTGACCTCTGGTTTGCAGAACCAGGTTCAGTTTTGATGAAAGGAGAAGTCAACTCTGTTTTTTTCTTTGAAACAGCTTTTGAAGGGAATCGCTATCCACACTATGGACGTTTTCTTAGACTTGTTCCTGACCAATTGGTTGAGCTTACATGGATAACAGGTACTGGCGGGACTAAAGGTGCTGAAACAATTGTGACTGTAGAATTGAACGGAGGTGAGGATGGAACAGTATTACGTTTAACTCATGCAGGATTTCTAGATGAAGATTCGAAGAATGGACATGAACAAGCATGGCCTATGATTCTCGAACATTTGGAGAATAGTTTGATGAAGATCTGCCAGAGTTAAATCCAATTCTTTTTAAATTATGAATCACAAAAATAAATAGCAAAATATGAAAGCTTTTTTCTCTAAATATGATATAATTAATTAACCTTATCAGAGGACTTGTAATCAAAAGATTATTTAAGTGGGATAGGATCTAAAATGATCTTGTTCCACTTTTTTTAGGTTCAATATACCATATTATAATAGCAATACCGATTGTATTTTGCTGTGTTTATTACCAAATTAGAATTAAAAAAAGCAGGATATAACTCAAGTAAAAAAATAGAAGTTAAAGGAGAAATAAAAAAATGCATTTGAAAACAGAAAGATTGATAATTCGTGATTTTGAGAAAAAGGATGCTGCGGGATTATATGAATACCTTGAACACCCAACTGTACATTGTTTTATGAGTGAAAAATTAAATTCCCTTGATGAAGCAGAAAAAGAAGTTGAGAAAAGAGGCAAAGAAAGTGAACATTTTGCTGTTTGCTTGGTTGATACAGATTTAATTATTGGGGATCTTTTTGCCATAAAAGAGGAGCCTGATACATATAGCGTTGGTTGGAATTTCAACTTAAAATATGGAAAGAGCGGTTATGCAACTGAAGCAGCAAAAGCATTAATCGACTACCTCTTCAACAATGATGCAAGGAGAATATATGCTTATGCTGAAGATGATAATATTCCATCTCAAAAGCTTTGTGAGCGACTTGGAATGAGAAAAGAAGGACTTTTTATGGAATTCATATCTTTCGTGAACAATACAGACGGAACTCCACATTATGAAAATACCTACCAATATGCAATTCTGAAAAGAGAGTGGAGGGAGCTATAAATTTCAAATTTTCATTGAGGTAATTAATGATATATCGACATGACGAATTAGTTAGTTGGTCATATTCCTTAGAAAGTAAATAAGGAATAATTTACAGTATATGTTATAATTAATTAAAAATAGTAAAAAACATATAACAATTATTTTATGTAAATAGGAGAAGAAGATGAAAAAGAGTAAATTAAGCATTGTTTTGATTATCATTATATTTATTCTTAGTGGATGTGGAGTGAATAATAGTAAACCTTCAAAGGAAAATAGTAATATCAACACTAAACAACTTACCGAAAAGGAAAAAATAGAGGATTTCGAATATATGTATAAAACGCTTCAAGAAAATTATCCTTTTTTTGAAGTAAACAAGAGACTAAATGGAATAGATTGGTTATCAAAGAAAGAGGAATATACTAATAGAATAAAAGCTACTTATAATGATGAAAGTTTTTTTAACACAATGAACCAGATATTATTAGAGCTTAAAAATGGGCATACACAAATGCTAGATAAAAATAATTATTCCTATTTTAAAAGTATTTATGAAAAGTATTCTGAAGAGAATGAGGCATGGGTAAGTCAATTAAATAATCAAAAAACTATTGAAAGATATTCTTCTATTAGTGAAAAAGGAAATTTAAATTCTTCATCTGAAAAGATAAGATCTAATAATGTTAAAACAATGGATTTGGAAAAGGGAAAGATTGCATATATAGCTATACATTCATTTAATACCTTTAATATAGATGAAGATATGAAGACAATTAAACCTTATTTGGAACAAATTAAAAATTATAAGGATTTAATAATTGATATAAGAGGAAATGGTGGAGGTGACACCAAGTATTGGGAAGATAACATAGTGCCAATGCTTATTAATAAACCCTTAGAAGAGGAACTATATTTGGTGTATCGAGGAGGCAATTTTCTAAAGCCATTTGTAATGGATAGAATGGGTGGTTATGAAAAATTTGCGCATATTTCAGACATTTATAATGAAAATCTTAAGAATTTACCTCCTGAATTAAAAGAAGATTTTAAATATTATCTAAAAATAACAAGTAAGTATGAACCTAAAAATTCAGTTGGATTTAATGGTAAAGTTTACTTACTTGTAGACAAATATGTTTTTTCATCTTCCGAAGCATTGGCAATTTTCGCAAAAAGTACAGGCTTTGCAACTTTAGTTGGAGAAAAAACAGGTGGAGATGGTATTGGTTTTGACCCAGCAGTATGTGCTCTTCCTAACAGTGGATATATATTTAGATTTACACAAGAAATGGGACTAGTTTCAGATGGAACTTGTAACTTTGAGAAGAAAACAGAGCCTGATATTGAAGTATCTGCAACCATTAATTCAGATATTTATAATGATCAAGCAGTACAAACAGTGTTAAAGCTTGTAAATTAAATTGCAAAATTATTATTATAGATTAGGAATAAAAAGATGGAGATAAGTGAGGAAAATAGCAGATATTTCTAACCTTAAAGTCCATGTATACAACATTGATAAATAATAGAAATAATTTGGTGAACAAATTCATGTGTTTTTAGGAACTGATTAATAAGTTTTAATTAGGAGGAAAATATTATGGTTAATCAAGATATTTTGAATGTTGAGGATGTATTTAATATGTTAGATTCCAAACTTGCTGATAAAGCAACACTATGGAACAGTTTTTACTCAGAGAGACGGGCTAATGCTCCATTTATAGTAAATCCTGAGCTGCTTGATGAAAATCTAAAAAGGTATTTTACAAGTGGATTAATCACTCCCAAAACCGTTCTTGAACTTGGTTGTGGGGAAGGAAGGAATGCTGTATATATGGCTAAGTTAGGCAGTGAAATAACCGCAGTAGATTTATCTGAATCGGCAATTGCTAACGCTAGGATATTTGCTGAAAACAATAATTGTAGTGTTAATTTTATCTGCAAATCTATATTTGAATTAGATAGCAAAAAATATGACTTTATATATGATAGTGGTTGCTTTCATCACTTGCCTCCACACAGAAGAATTTCATATGTGGAAGTATTAAGAAACTCGTTAAAGCAAGGTTCTTACTTTGGTCTAACATGTTTTGCTTGGGGAGAAAAGTGTGCAGATGAAGTTACAGACTGGGAGTATTATGAAAAACATCGTGTAGGTGTTGCCTTTACCAAGGAAAAACTTGAGCAAATATTTTCTAAAGATTTTGAGGTTGTAGAGATAAAAAAATATAAAGATGGAATAGAAGGTACTTTACAAGGCTTAGATTTTATGTGGACATCATTATTTAAAAAGAAATAAATTTTCATATCGTTAACAATATTCATTAATTATTAATCAATAAAATTGAACAACAAATTCATAAATCGTATATTCAAATGTTTGAATATACGATTTTTTTAAACATCTTTTTATATCAAGTAATATTTATTAACTTAAGTAATAAGTTTTCTTTTTGCATATAATAAAGTTATATAACAAAGAAGTAATTTGCTATTATAGGAAATCACTAGGTAGATATAAAATTTCAATTACTGTATTTATGATAGATTCACACAAATAAACAAAATGTCATATATATTCACAGTTTTATATTGATAAGTGTGAAAGTGTGTGATAATATGGAAAATATAAGAAATCCAATCCATAACAAAAATTACAAGGAGTTTATACATGTTTATTGAGGAAAGACATCAGGCTATATTAGAATATATTGAAAAAAATAGCAGAATAGCAGCAACTGAGATACAGGATATGTTTCAAGTATCATTTGATACGGCAAGACGAGACTTAAGAATTCTTGAAGAAAAGGGCTTGTTAAAAAGAACACATGGAGGTGCAATACCTATACGTCAAATAGGTTTTTCAAAGCCACCTAAAATTACAGCTCGTGATATAACTGAAATCAAGGAAAACTATTTTTCTATAGCACAAAAGGCGGTGTCTATGATAAAGCAGCGTGATGTAGTCTTTATTACCTCTGCCTCAGTAGGTTATTTTATGGCGCAAAACTTACCAAAAGATCTTTTCATTACAGTAGTTACTAATTCCATAATCATAGCTGAAGAATTAAGAAAGCAAGATAATATCCGTGTGATCGTTACAGGTGGTGAAATGGATAGTAAGGGTAATTTCTATGATCCGTTTACTGTAGAAGCTATTAAGAGAATGCGTTTTGATAAAGCCTTTATAACTTCAGCTAGTATATCTGCTGAATTTGGATTATCAATACAACGTACTGTTTATATTGAATTTATTAATGCAATTATTAATAGTTCAAAATGTTCTATTGGTTTGTATCCTACAGAGAAAATAGGCTTTGAATCAATTATAAGCATTTGTCCTGCTAATAAAATTGATGTACTTATAACAGATTGGGATGCAGCTGATGAAGAATTGCATAGACTAGAAAAACAAGGAATAAAGGTTGTTGTAGTGGAAAAGTAATAAGGGATATTTAGAGTTTGATAACAACCCTAAGTATTTTGAATATATGGTTAAACTTGAATTTGAAATAAAACAAAAAGTAAGTATCAAATGTTGGAGGTATTTTATGAAACAATATATTATAAAGGGTGGGAAAGCTCTACAAGGTGAAGTTAAAATTAGTGGAAGTAAAAATGCTGCACTTCCTATTTTAGCAGGAGCAATTATGGCAGATGAAACGGTAACTATATCCAATGTACCAGATGTAAATGATGTTGCAGCTTTATTGAAGGCTATTGAAGAATTAGGAGCAATTGTTGAACGTATAGATGCAAATACAGTTAAAATCAATGGGAGTACAATTAATACCTATCAAGTTGATAATGAAGAAATTCATAAAATAAGGTCTTCATATTACCTTGTAGGTGCACTAATTGCAAAGCAAAAAAGAGCTAAAGTTCCACTTCCAGGAGGCTGCAATATTGGAACAAGAGCTATTGATTATCATATTAAAGGTTTTGAGCTATTAGGAATTGATACTAAAATTGAATATGGTTTTATAGATGCTAAAGCTGATAAATTAGTTGGAAACTATATTTATTTTGATGGAATAAGCGTTGGAGCTACTATTAATATTATGTTAGCTGCTACAATGGCAGAAGGACAGACAGTTTTAGAAAATGCTGCAAAGGAGCCACATGTTGTAGATGTAGCAAATTTTTTAAATAGTTTGGGAGCCGACATTAAAGGCGCTGGTACAGATACCATTCGAATTAAAGGGGTAGAACGTCTTCACGGCAGCGAATATTGTGTTATACCAGATCAAATAGAAGCAGGTACATTCATGATAGCAGCTGCTGCAACAAAAGGAGATGTACTAGTTACAAATGTCATTCCAAAACATTTAGAAGCTATCTCAGCTAAGTTGATTGAGATTGGGGTTGAGGTCCAAGAATTTGACAATGCTATTAGTGTTAGTGCAAGAGGTAAGCTACGAAATAGTCATGTAAAGACGTTGCCTTATCCTGGATTTCCAACAGATCTTCAACCACAAATTACTACTTTATTAGCAATATCTTCAGGTGCAAGTACAGTTGATGAAACGATTTTTGAAAGTCGCTTTGGATATGTTAAAGATTTAATTCGTATGGGTGCTAACATTAGAGTAGAGAATGGTACAATAGCTATGATTGAAGGTGTATCAACATTAATGGGGACTAAGGTGTGTGCTTTAGATTTGCGTGGAGGTGTTGCAATGATAATAGCTGGATTAGTAGCAGATGGATATACTAAAATTGAACAAATTGAATATATTGAACGAGGATATGAAGGTATTATTGATAAATTAAGCAGTTTAGGTGCTGACATTGATATAATTCCAGTAAATGATGAAAGAGCAGTCCAAAAATTTAAATTGAAAATTGGATAATAATAAAGGTTGCAATTATATTCTAAATTTAAATAAACTATTTGGCATGAAAATGCTTATACTGTAGTGTGTTAAATAATGGTTTTATTAGACGAAATTATTAATAAAAATGTTTTTTTAAATTGAATAAAGTAATAGCTAGAAAAATGTTATAAGCAATTTACAATGTGAGATTATAAAGAAATGGATTAAGGTAAATAATTATGAAAAAGCTAATTGTTATACTTATGGCCATTTTTACTACTTTAACCTTATTGTCTTGCCAAGAGCAGGGCGCTTATCCGAAGTATGGAAAAGATACCGTAGCATATTTTGGAGATGCTAGATATGTAGTTTTAGTTGGTTATAAAGGAGATAGCAAGTATTGGGACTTTTACGATCAAAAAGATAATAAAGGTAGAATTGATATAATTGATAATTATAAAGATATTAAGCCTTTTGCTTATACAATAGGTGAAAAAGGATATACTAAGGTTAATTACGAGAATGGGGATTTAAAACAAGCTGAGGATATAAGTGAATTTGATGATTGTGATAAAGAGATTTTCAAACAATTAGAAGACGAAAAGGATAAAGTTAAAAAGTAGAATTGCAATGTGAAATATATACACAAAATCTTATATATATTGCTAATAGTAATAATATATAAGATTGAAAACACCTCATATCAATAATGAAAATGAGGTGTTTTTTGTTGCACAATTTTACTTACTGAGGCGGATTAATTAGGCTTTTTATGAAGAATATGTAAATTTGACTTAGCAAAATATATAAATATTCTTTAAATATTGAGCGAGGTATATTTACAAATTATGTTATAATTAATACGGAATAGTAATGTGGAACTTGATATTACTTGGGCAATTTGAAATATGGAGGCATTGAGATATGAGAAATAAGAAAATTAATAGAGTAGGAATAACAAGCCCTTAATGATGAAAATTAGAATATGATAATCTATAAAACTATATAATAATACAATACTTATGAACTTTTTTTATATATTTTAACAAAGAAATTTAGAATCAGATAAATCTGATAGTTTTAGTCTTGTATTAGAAATAAAAATATGTTAATATAATTCCAAGCATTAAACAAAATTTTAACTCCCAAGGATAATTACAATATCCTTTTTAAGCATTATTTCTGGATAAGTATAATAGAGAGTAAAATCTTTATTATACTTATTTTTTGGGTTGAGTTTTATGTGATTTCTTTTATACTATATTTTAAGCAGAACTAAATCTGCTCTGCTTAATTGATAAATATTTAGTTCATTATTCAGTTAAGAACAAAAATCATAATGTTAAGATTGGTACAAAAATATCACATAGATGATAGCCCATCTTTTCCTTAAAAATTTTTGGTGTTAACACATGATTCATTGTATAGCGTGGAGTAATATCATTTTTATCAGTTGATAATTTAAAACAATCACTATCAGTTACCCATTTGCGAATTTCTTCTTTTACATTATTACAATCTTCTTCAGTGTCTTTGGAGGTTGCCACAGCATATAGACCGCCTGGAAAATCAACTGAGTGATAGTTACCAAGATCACTATAATTTTCAGGGACAGCAACAACCCATTCCATATATTTTTCTTTTTTGTTATACCACATAAAGTCACGAGGTGTAATATAGTGGTTCATATCTATTGATGACCACCAGCTATCAAATGCTTCTAATTGTTCCATAGTAGATATGGCTCCAGAACTTACTACTTTTAATTGAGGTATTTTGATTATCCTTATATTCTCCATGTTATCTGCCTCCTAATATATTAATATTTGGTTAATATTTTTTGAGCTTCGTAGGAATATTATAGCACACATATAGTATAATTTGGAAAAGTTTGTGAAAGTATGGTATAATTGATTAATATATTGAAATATATAAATGTATATAATAATTTGGGTCAGGAGATAATAAGATGTTTGATTACAACACATTTGAAAATATAAGTATTGAAGAAATACATAAAACATTTTTAGATGCCTTTTCAGATTATCAAGTAAAAATTGATTTACCCCTTTTAAAGCTTCAACAGATGCTTTTAAGAAGAGGTTATGTTGCAAAAGGTTCAGTAGGAGCATTTAACAATAATGAATTAATTGGCTTCATATTAAATGGAATTAGGCAATGGAAAGGGAAAATGACTGCTTATGATACAGGAACAGGAGTTATAAAGAATTTTAGAAATAAGGGAATAACAAGTAATATGTTTCAAAATTCAAAGGAAATACTAAAAAAAATAGGAGTGGAACAATATTTACTTGAAGTAATTCAATCAAATAATGCTGCAGTTAATCTATATAAAAAAGAAGGCTTTGAAATTTTAAGAGATTTCCAATGTTATAGTTTAGATAAAAACGAGTATACTTCTATAAAAACATATGAGATTCAACGCATAAATAAAATTACTGAAGATTGCTTTGAAAAAATTAAAAAGTTTTGGGATTTTGAACCTTCTTGGCAGAATTCTATTGATTCAATTAATGCTGTATCAGATAAATTCGTATATTGTATGGTAAACATAGAGAATGTAATTGTAGGGTATGGTATTATTGAAAAAAGTACTGGAGATATTCCACAAATAGCAGTAGATAAAAAATATAGAGGTAAGGGTATTGGAAGAAGTATCTTTACAGAGCTATTAAACAGCACAGAAGCACAAAGTATAAAGGTTTTAAATGTAGAGAGCAAGTGCTCTTCAATGGAGAATTTTTTATTAAATTTAGGATTTGAACAAAATGTTAAACAATATGAAATGGTATTGAAATTATAATACTTAGGAGCATTTTGTCACTTATTTTTTCGTATAATATAAGTTTGAAATAGAGTTTATTATAACAAACCTTTATATGTATAAGGCTAAAAAATATGTTATAATTAAATTGTTAAAATTTTTACATAGAAAGCAGAGGTTTAATAATAATGGAAATAAAAATTAACATTCCAGTATTAAAAATATTAGCTATATTAAGTTCAGGAGTATTAGGATATTTAGCTGGATTAGTTATATATAAGTAAAGTTATAGGGCTAAGGAGAAATTAAAATCTCTTTAGCTCTTTTATTTTTAGTAAATAATAAAATTAGAATTTTTGAATTTAAGAAGAAAGAGCAGACATATTAAGCAAAAATGAAAAAATGGAAGTAAGTGCAAGAATAAATAGAGAAAATGTAAATTTACTTAAACATGGATAAAATATAATGTTATAATTTAAGTATAAGATGATACATAATTATGATAAAAGAAATATTTGGGTAATATGAGGTGTAATTTATGATGAATATGAAAAGGCTAAACAAAATACTTGAAATGTTATTTGAGGAAATGAATGTATTAATAAATGAAGGTAGAGAGTTACCTGTTCTTTGGGATGTTATGCATTTATATTCAAGTTTGCAGGTTGCTAAAATATTAGCAATGAAAAGAGGTTTAGATTTGGAAATTGCCGCAATAGCTGCAGCTTTACATGATGTAGCAGTTGTCATCACTAAAAAAACAGAAGAACATGGTATAAATGGAGCAAAATACGCTAGTCAAATAATTCATGATTATAATGTAACTATTACTGACGAAAAACTTAAAATTGCAAATGATGAGTTGAACCTTATTATTAATTCTGTAGCTAAGCATAGTGAAGTTGAAATTTTTTCAGAAGATAAATATGTAGAATTATTAAAGGATGTAGATTCTTTCGACAAATATTTGCATGGAATTGGGACTGATGGATATTTTCTTATGCGAAGCAAAAAAGTAATTGAAGAGCTTGGATTAGAAAATCAAAATAAAATGATTAAGTAAATGGCTGCAATAGAATTATGATAAATGCAGTTGTAGAACAAACAAATTTATTAGCATTAAATGCAGCAATAGAAACAGCAAGAGCAGGCGAATCTGGAAAAAGATTTGCAGTTGTAGCTGATGAAATAAGAAAACTTGCAGAACAATCAAAAGTTTCATCTGAAAATATAACTAATTCTTCAAAAGAGATAACAAAGCAAAAAGATAATATAATTTTAAAGATAGATAATATTGTTGCAATTTCAGAAGAATCGGCCGCTGCTTAGGAAGAATTATCAGCATCATTAGAAGAAATGAATAAATCTTCTATAGAAGTTTCTGATGCTGCTAAAAATCTAGAAATTCGAACAGGGGAAATGATGACTCAGGCAGAACAATTTAAAATGTAAACAAGATCTTGTAAAAACAAATTTTAACTTACATTAGACAAGTAATTTTAAAAACATTAAAATTACTTGTCTTTTTCTATTTTATTAAACATTTTAAATATTAATCTTATTTGTTCGTAAGTCTAGTAAGTAATATGGTTTTATATAAAACTATGAATTGAAGGGCAATTTTGGCACATAGCTAATTGAAGATTATATCTTTAAATGTAAAAATTTAAACTAGACAATATGTACTGAGATTTATGACCATAAATACAAATGATATAATGAGTTTTGATTTTATTAAATTAATTTGTTAAAAATCTATCAAATTTTTAGGAAATATATTGAATAAATTATAAAAAACATTGAATTTAGACAAAAATTGTCATACAATTTAATTGGAGAAAAGTATAAGGGGGGACTTAATATGAGATTTAAAAGGATGAAAATAAACACGATTAGAACTAAATTGGTTGTGAGTCTTGTAGCCATTTGCGTTATTCCATTAGTTATTACAGGAATAACTTCTTACAACAGATCCAAGACAATTCTAAGTGATAAGTTAACACTTACAAGTACTCAAACACTGGCTGAAGTAAATACTGGATTAATGGATTATTTTAGAGGATTTGCAGATATTGTCACTATGACTTCAAAAAATCCAGCTATAGTTAATGTTGAAACAGATAATAATACAGATGCCATAAATGATATTATAAAGTCTGTAAAAGACAGCGATGATGATATTTTGGACATTTATTATGGAACTGAAACAAAAAAGATGTTCATGTATCCTTCAGCAAAATTACCAGATGACTATGATCCAAGATCAAGAGGCTGGTATAAGCTTGCTATGGAACATAAGGGAAAAGTTGTAATAACACCAGCATATGAAGATGCAGGAACTGGAAAAAATGTTGTTGGTATTGCCAAAACAGTAGAAAAGGATGGAAAAGTAATAGGAGTAATAGGTGTAGATTGCACATTAGCTACACTTGCAGATAGAATAGCAACTAAGAAAATAGGTAATACAGGATATGTATATATTACAGAATTGTCTGGAAAAGTATTAGGTCATCCAGATAAAACAGTTGTTAATACTGATGCGGCTTCTAAATTAAGCATTTGGGACAAAGTTAAATCAGAAAAAAATGGATTTGTTAATTATGAGTATAATGGGAAAAATAAATTTGGTGTTTATGATACAAATGAACTAACAGGCTGGAAGCTTGTTGCAATAATAGATGAAAGTGAATTGACAAATGATACTAAATCAATATTGCAAGCAACTTTAATAATTATATTAGTAATGACAGCAATTGCAATTATTATGTCATTTATATTAAGTAATAGGATAGTTTATAACATTCGTAAGTTGAAGGAGGTATTTGGGAAAGCATCAAATGGAGATTTAACAGTTTCTATAAAAGCTTCAACAAATGATGAATTTAAGGATTTAGCTAACTCTTTTAATTCTATGATAGAAAATATTTCGGGACTTATGAAAAGTGTTACCAATTCATCAAATACAGTATTGGAAACATCAACAAGCCTTGCTAGCATGTCAGAGGAAATAACTGCTTCAATAAATGAAGTTGCAAAGGCAATAGAAGATGTTTCTGTAGGCGCTGCAGATCAAGTTAAAAATGCTCAACAAGGTGCTTCTGAAATGGAAGATTTATCAAAACGTATAGATAAAATAAGTATTAATTCTGATGAAATGGACAAGATTTCAAATAATACTAAAGAATTAGGTTCTAAAGGTTTATATATGATAGAAACTTTAACTGAGAAATCAAGTAAAACCAAGAGTGCAACTAATAAAGTTAATGAAATAGTTCAAGATATGAACGAAAGTACTAAAAAAATAAATGCTATTTCTGAAACAATTGGAGAAATAACAGCTCAAACTAATCTTTTATCATTAAATGCAAGCATAGAATCTGCTCGTGCTGGTGAGGCCGGAAAGGGATTTGCAGTTGTTGCTGAAGAAATAAGAAAGCTTGCAGAAGAATCACAAAAATCTACTGAAGAAATTAAATCAATTATAGCAAGCATTCAAAAGAAATCAGAAACAGCAGTAGAATCAATAAGATTAACTGAAGAAGTAGTAAATGAACAAGATGCTGCTGTAAGTGAAACTCAACAAATATTTAGTGAAATATTAAAATCAATTGAAGTAATGTTAAGTAAAGTTAATAGTGTAAGAAAATCTATTTTGGACATAGAGGAAAAGAAAAAATCAACAGTATCTAAGATTGAAAATATTTCATTTGTTTCAGAACAAACAGCTTCTGCATCTGAAGAGGTTACAGCTTCAGCTGAAGAAATAACTGCAACTATGGAAGAGCTTACAAAACATTCTAATGAACTTAAAGTTTTAGCAGAACACTTAGGAGCTGAAATTAGTAAATTTAAAACCAATTAATTAAAATAAAATTTGTAATTTTATCATACTTAGTATTAAGTATTTAATATTAAAATAATCAATAATAAAGTTAAAGAAAAGAAGTAATTATGCGGTTATGATTACTTCTTTTTCAACTATTATATATTGTATAAGTATAAAAAATAATATAAAATTAGATATAATACTTAAATAAATTTCTTAAACTATTTCTTCAATATATGTAATAAAGAAGTATGAATTTTGGAAATTATATTAATGTAAAAAATATTGGATAAAGGAGAAAAAAATATGAATTCACATGAAATTGACTATACTATTTACGGGGACGACATACAATATGTAGAAATTGAACTTGATCAAGCTGAAACTGTTATAGCAGAAGCAGGTGCTATGATGATGATGGATCCAAGTATACAAATGGAAACTATATTTGGAGATGGTTCTCATCAAAGTAATGGCGGCGGATTTATGGATAAATTGTTTTCAGCAGGAAAAAGAGTGCTTACTGGTGAAAGTTTATTTATGACAGCCTTCACTAATGCAGGAGTGAATAGAGAAAAAGTATATTTTGCAGCACCTTATCCAGGAAAAATATTACCTATGGATTTAAGTAAGTTAGGCGGTAAATTAATATGTCAAAAAGATGCTTTTTTATGTGCAGCTAGAGGAGTATCAGTAGGAATTGATTTTAGAAAAAAATTGAGTGTAGGTTTCTTTGGAGGGGAAGGTTTTATTCTTGAAAAATTAGAAGGTGATGGAATGGCCTTTGTTCATGCATGCGGAGCTATAGTTGAAAGAGATCTTATGCCTGGGGAAACCTTAAGAATAGATACAGGCTGTTTAGTGGCTATGACTCAAGGTGTAAATTATGACATACAATTTGTAGGCGGAGTTAAAAACACATTATTTGGTGGTGAAGGAGTATTTTTTGCTACAGTATCAGGACCAGGTAAAGTATGGATACAAAGCTTACCATTTAGTAGATTAGCAGAACGTGTATTTGCAGCTGCACCAAGTGGAGGCGGACAAAGTAAAGGTGAAGGCAGTGTACTTGGAATGTTTGGAAATATACTAGACGGTAGATAAAAGATAATTATAAAATAAACTCATAGGATTTTAGTTCTATGGGTTTAATTTTTTGACATAAGTTGCACTGAAGATTTTATATTGATAATATAGTAATTAATTTACTATTAATATTGAAATATAAGTTTATAATGCCAGTGTATATAAATTGCTAGGATCCAGTCAAATTATAATTATTCTAGTAATATTTATTATTAAAGAAAGAGGTAACACATGAAAACAACAGTATTATTAATTAGACATGGGGAAACAGAATGGAATACTTTAGGTAAGTTTCAAGGCTGCATAGATATAGAATTGTCAGAAGAAGGTATTAAACAAGCCAAATTACTGAAGGACAGGCTTAATGGAGATTTTGATTTCATATATTCAAGTCCTTTAAGCAGAGCATTTGAAACTGCTAATATAATTGCAGCTAATACAGACAAAAAAGTTAATATAGCACAGGAAATAAGAGAAATTAACTTTGGAGAGTGGGAAGGCTTAACTGTACATGAAATAGCTGAAAATTATCCAGAAAAATTTATTGATTGGAGAAATGATAAAATAGAAAGTAAAATATGTGGTGGGGATTTAAGTATACTTAATGCAGCTAACAGAGCTAAAAATTGTGTTTTAGAAATAGTTAATGAACATAGAGGAAAGAAAATTGCAATTGTAGCTCACGGTGGGATTATAAAGGCAGCACTTATTGGATTGTTTGAATGGGACATGACTATGTATCATAAAATTGGACTTGGAAATACATGTATAAATACTTTAACCTTTGATAAGGATCTAAATCCTGCATTAGTTACATTAAATGATACAAATCACTTGAACTATGTTGCTAAAACCGTATAAGAGAATAGATAATCTAATATTGCTTTTGAGTGACAATGAACAATTTATAAGGTTCATTGTCACTTTAAACTTATTAATTCCTATTTTTAGCTATGACTAAAAATTTAATGAATATATAAGGTAATTAAAACAAAAACTATCTTTAAATAAAAAAGATAGGAGTGAAATTATGAAATTAAAAAAATATACTAGATTGATGACTTATTTATTTTTTGTAACTTTATTTGCGGGCTTTATTACAGGTGCAGATATGCCAAGTTCAGTAAAAATAATTACACAAAAGGGAATTATAGATAAAGTTCAATATAATAATTACGATTTAAATGTAGAAAAAATTAAAATTGAAGGTAGAGATGATATTGTATATTGTTTAGAGCTAGATAAAAACTATCCTTCAGGACAAAACTTTTTATTAACTGGAACCAGTGGAGAGGAAATTAACAATATTATTGGCGCAGGATATCCAAACAGAACCCCTGCACAGTTAAATTTAAATACTGAAAATCAAGCTTATTTTGCAACTCAAATTGCTATATGGAGTTTTCAAGAAGGATATGACGTTAATAAAATAACAGGAAATAATCCTAAAGTATTAGCAGCAATAAGAACTATATATAATGATGGAATTAGCGGAAAATACAAAAACATTATACAAAGTAAAGTATATAAAACCACTGATGAAGCGATACAAGAAGTTTTAGTCAGTGCATTTAATCCTCTAATGTCGGAAGTAAAAGCAGAAACAGAGCAAGCAGAATACGCCCCTCAAGAAGGTTAGAATAGAACTTAAGAATAATAGAACTTAAGAATTTAATATTATTTATGCACCTATAAAAAGAGCAGCTATGCTACAATACGGAACTTTCCTGCAATGCGGAACTTCCCAGCAAATAAGAATTTCTCACCTATAAAAAGAGTGATTATGCCATAATATGGAGCTTTCCTAAAAACAAAATAGCATGGATTACTAAGAAAGTGTAATTTAGAATTAAAGAATTTAACATTTATTATGTTTAAATTAAGTAAAAATTAAGAAAACTTTTGTATAATAATAATGATATTAGTTGTAAAATGTACTTATAAAGTTTTTTTAGCTGAAACAGCCATAAAGGAAGTGAAACAATGGAGAATTTAGTAAAAAGTTCTCATTTGGAAAGACATAAACTTAATTACATAATTATAGATATGAGAATTCTTGAAGAAAATTTAATGGATTATAGAAATTGGTTAATAAAAACTAATAGAGTTGATAAAATAAAGAATTAATATAAATATTTAAAAACTAAATATTTATATTAAGCTATAATTAAAAGCCAAGTGTATATGCACTTGGCTTTTATTGACAGGAATTGTTTAAAATGATACCCTTTTGTTATATTATTAGACGTTATTTTCATAAGGGGTGAAAAATTTGATACTAAAAGATTATACTGAGGAACAGATAAAAAACTTAGTTGAAATCATTAAAGACTGTGTAAGGGAAAATAGGTTTACCATATCTTTAGAAGAAAATAAAATGGAAAATATGCAATTTCTTGAAGAATATAACATAAATGAAAAGAAACGTATTGATATATTATTTAATTTAGACTATAAGAATTTTTGTTACGGACTTCAAAATTTAAAAGATGGCATAGAATTAAATGATTTGTATGTGTTTTGCATTGAAAGAGAATTATATAATTTTGAAGAAAAAAAAGAGCAAGTAGATATATATTTAAAGTTTAATGTAGTATGCGATAAAGGTGAAGAATACAGATTAGTAGTATCTCTGCATAAAAGAAATAAACCAATAACATATTTGTTTAGATAAGAATCTTGATTGGCTAACAAAAACCCAATTATATAATTTCAAACATACTTCTTACTTATTATATATTACTTATTAATACTATTGATTTAAAGGGGAGTTTTAATGAAACGTTTAGCTTTTTGTGAATATTGTATGAGGGAAATTCAATATGAAATAAATGAAGTAAATAAAATGTCTGTTATAAAGGATGAAGAAATAAGTTATATAGCTAAAAAAGCTGTTTGTTGTGAATGTAATAATGAAATCTTCGTCTCAGAAATATGTGATTATAATTTAAACAGCTCATATGAAGAATATAGAAATTTGCATAATATTATAAAGATTGAGGATATAAAACGGATTATTCTTAAATATAGTATTAATGAAGAAGCATTATCATTATTACTTGGCTGGGGCTGTGAAACTATAGGTAGATATTTAGATGGAGACATGATTTGTAGCTCTAATTCAGATATTCTTAAGAAGATGTATAAAAATACTAATTATTATTCAATCTTATTACAAACTAATAAGGGAAGAATTAATCCAGTAGATTACAATAAAAGCAGACAAGCAGTTAAGGCTGTTTTAAATAAGGATATAACAGAGGAGAAGATTGATGCAGTAATAAAGCATATTTTAATAAGATGTGAAGATATAACACCTTTAACGATTCAAAAACTATTATATTATGTACAAGGATTTTATTATATGTTTACAGATAATTTTATTTTCCAGGAAGATTGTGAAGCTTCAGTAAAAGGTCCTATATATGCTAGTGTAAAAGAAAGATATGAACATTTTGGCTTTGAAATAATTAATAATGACATACTTTCAAATGAAAATTTAAAATTAGAAGATGCAGAAAGAAATGCAGTTGAAAGCATTATTAAATTTTTTGGCTGTTACAGTGGAAAAATACTAGAACAAATGGTTAAAAATGAGGCACCATGGATGCTTACTAGAACTAAAACAATTAAGGACAATCATATTCAAGAAAATGCTGAAAATAATATAATTGAGAAGAATTCTATTGGAATATACTTTAAGGGATTAAAGGAAAAATATAATATGACCAACTTATTAGATGTTCAAAAATATAGTACTGATTTATTTAATAGCTTATCCATGTAAGAGTGGTGAAAGAAAAGAATAAGTTCAAAGCTTACAAAAGTATATTGTATTTTACTTATGGAGCTCTTGGCTGCAGCATAGCTGTTTTTAGAGATTGAAAGATCCTAATTCCTGCTATGCTGCTTTTTTTTGAATAAATTAGATATATTACAAATATTATTTAATATGAATACTATTTAGGAGTAAAAGGTGTCTGAATTTAGACAGTGCAAATTATATTATGTAAATTCGCCTAATTACCTAGTTGAATATAGAGGCAATTTTAAAGAACAAATAGATAAGATATCATATGCCTGTGGAGATATAATTACTGAAACTATTGGAGTTATATCGACTTCTCCTGAATTGTTAGGACAATTAATGAAAGATGTGCCAGCAATTACATTTATTGATCCACGAAGTAAATATGTGCTACAGGACATATCACCCTCTAGCGTTGACAATATTAGTGCAATAAAAATTAACCCTTACTTAGATTTAACTGGTCGTGGGATATTAATTGGAATGGTGGATACTGGAATTGATTATTTAAACGAGGAATTTATTCGAGAAGATGATACTTCAAAGATAGTTAATATATGGGATCAAACTATCCAAGATATGTCTGAATCATCAGTATATATGGGAAGAACATATTCTACAGAAGAGATAAATAATGCAATTAAAGCCTATAGAAATAACCAAAATCCTTATGAAATTGTCCCTTCAAGAGATGAGGATGGACATGGAACTAAAATGGCTGGAATTATTGGTGGAAGAGGTTTTAATAAAGAAATTCAAGGGGTTGCATCTGGCTGTGATTTTGTAGTTGTAAAGCTATTTGAATCTATAAATTTTAAAAATGAGTTAGAAGCAAATAATATTCCATACACACCAGTTTATAATACTTCTGAGATTTTAGCAGCAATAGATTACTTGAAAAATTATTCAATAAAGCAAAATAAACCTATGGTTATATATATAGGACTTGGCACAACAGAGGGAAGTCATGACGGCAATAATATTATTTCGAGATATATAACTTCTATAAGCAGTCTCAGGGGTATTGTTATAGTTGCGGGTGTTGGAAATGAAGGAGCTGCAGAAGGGCATGCTTCTGGTTTTATTCAGCAGGTAGGAAGTGTTGTTCCAATTGAAATTAGAATACCAAAGGAAATGAAATATTTTTCCTTTAAGATATGGGTATTAAAACCTAATATAGCATCATTAAATGTAATTTCTCCTAATGGAGATGAATCAAATTTTATTAAAGCTAAAAATAATGAAGATCAAACAATTAATTATGTTTTTTATAAAACTCAAATGAGAGTTAGATATTTTGTTCCAGAGCATTTCACAGGTCATGAAGTCATTGATGTTAGTTTTACTAATATAAAAGCCGGCTTATGGACTCTTCAGCTAAGAGGTGATTATATAACAAATGGAGTATATAATATTTGGCTTTCACCACAAAAAACATTGCCAGAGGGCACTAGATTTTTGCAGTCAGATCCATTGGTTACCTTAACCATACCTAGCACAGCAAGAAAGGTAGTCACAGTAGCATATTACGGGAATAATAACGCTTTAATTGCTGCATCAGGGAAGGGATTTAGCCTTAATGAGCAGTTGACTAATCCAGATATAGCAACAATAGGTGTAGATATATTAACTACAAAACCATTAGGTGGAGTTACTAAAGTTTCAGGAAGTTCGGCAGCTACTGCAATAGTAGCTGGGGCTTGTGCATTATTAATGGAATGGGGAATTGTAAAAGGTAATGATATAACGATGTATTCTACAAAAGTAATAGCTTATTTGATTCATGGGGCAGATAGAAGTAATCTTATTTATAGATATCCCAATAGAGAAATTGGTTTTGGATTTTTTGATTTATTAGGTACATTTAATATTATAAGTAGAAGCTATAGACAAAGTGTTTATTTTGAGCAATCTGATGAATTTGTTGAGTATTATATTAATAATTTATACGTTAGAATTCCTAAATAAAAGTGTTAATAAGAGCTTTAAGCAATAGCAAGTAAAAGATAAGAAGTAAGAGATAATATATTTAATACTCATAATTCTAACAGAATAAAGGGGAAGTTCATAATGAAAAAAAATATAGAACATGAAAAAATTTTTCATGATATTAGATATGATAATTATGTAGTCCAATATCAAGGTAATATTGAAGAGGAAATATCACAAAACCCTGGTTATTATGTGACAATAATCAATGAGAGATTTGCTATAGTATCAGTGCCAAAAGATATAGAAATTAACATTAGTAAAGAAGCTCTATTTAAGTCTGTTGCATATGTTATCCCATCAGAATTTTATACCCTCCAAGATATTTCTCCAATTGAGGCTTCTCAGGTTAGTTTTTTACAGGCTGGTTCGCCATTAAATTTAACAGGTAGAGGTGTTAATGTAGCAATTATAGATTCGGGAATTGATTATTTAAATGAAGAATTTATGAATGAAGAAGGAAATACTAGAATAGAACTGATTTGGGATCAAAGTGTGCTTACTATGAATCAAAATGAAGCAAGTGAAGTTCCTTTTGGAGAAATATATACACGAGAACAAATAAATGAAGCAATAAGAGCAAAAAATGAAGGGCGTACCCCTGGTAATATTGTTCCAACTGAAGATGAAATTGGACATGGTACGAATATGTCTGGAATAATAGGAGGCTCAGGAAAGAACCCAAGATTAAGAGGTGTTGTTCCAGATTGCAATTTTGTAGTTGTAAAATTAATAGAAGATTTTTCATATGAAATCCAGTTTCCAGATACTGAAATTCCAGTATTTAATATAACAGCTATTTTTGCAGCTCTTCAATTTTTATATGAATATATATTAGCAAATAAAAAACCTTTGGTAATATATTTTCCTCTTGGCAGTACACTGGGAAATCATAGGGGAGAAGGTGTTTTAGAAGAGTTTATGGAAAATATATCTACTAAAAGTGGAATCATTATTGTGGCTGGAACTGGAAATCAAAGAAATGCAGGAGGTCATGCCTCTGGAACAGTTGCAGAAATAAGTGGACTTCAAGCTCCTGGTGCTGGAGTTATAGAATTGGAAGCAGAACCACAGCAAAAAAATATATGGGTTCAAATCTGGGTAGAACTGCCAAATATAATGTCTTTGGAAATTGTATCCCCATCTGGAGAAAGTACGGGAGTAATACCCATAATATTAAATTACACAAAAAAGCATACCTTTATATTTGAAAAAACATCAGTTAGAGTTAATTATTTTTTCCCTGAAGAAACTACAGGAGATGAATTAATACGTGTTAGATTTTATAATTTACAGCCAGGTATATGGCGGCTTAGAGTTGTAGCAAATTATATTTTAAGTGGTAGATATGATGCATGGCTTCCGCAGCGTGGATTGACAGTTGGAGGTACTAGGTTTAGTTTTCCAGACCCTTTTGGCACAATAACCAATCCAGGAAACTCTCTTTATATAGTAACTGTAGCAGCTTATAATCAAAATAATTATAATTTGGTTGATTATTCAGGTATGTCATTTTTAGATTCATATATAGATAGGATTGATGTAGCAGCAGGAGGAGTTAATGCAATTACAGTTGCACCAGATAATAAGATAGCCATAGTTAATGGAACCAGTGTTTCTGCAGCAGTTGTGGCAGGTGTTTGTGCTATGCTGTTTCAATGGGGAATTGTTGATGGGAATGATCCATATTTGTATGCACAAACAGTTAAAGCATATCTTGCAAAAGGTGCAATTTCTAGAAGTGGAGATATTATTCCAAATCCATATTGGGGATATGGAATTTTAAATGTTCCAAAGATTTTTGAAAATATGACTTAAGAATTTAAAGAAAGTCATTAAATTTACTTTATATGCTTAATAAATTTAAATTATTTTTATTACTAAAGTTAAAAATATATAAAAATTTACATTTTTCATAAAAATAGTGATATAATGTATTTAAATTATTTTTGTACTCTCAGTACAAAAAATATATACTATTAAATTTATGAGAAAATCGGAGGGGTTATTATGGAGAAGTACAAGTTAAGTGAAAATTATATTGAGTTAGAAGGCACAGAAAAAAGATTACATCAAATTGTTGCATTAAAAAGTTTCAGTGATGTAGAAAAGGGTGAGCTTGGAGGATATGTTGAAGGGGTTAAAAACCTTTCTCAAGATGGAAACTGCTGGATTTATGATGATGCTATGGTATATGAAGAATCACGAATATCTGAAAATGCAGTTATAGCAGGAGATGTGAAAATATCAGGAAACGCAAGAGTTCATGATGATGCGGTAGTCAGCGATAATGCTCAATTATCCGATAATGTAATAGTATCAGGTAAAGCTTGTATATATGATAATGCAAAATTATCAGGAAGCGCTAGAGTTTGTGATAATGTTCTTGTTTTTGATAGTGCAGTTGCTAGTGGAAATGTTATTTTATCAGGAAATGCAAAGATATATGGACATGTAAGATTAAATGGGAATGTACAGGTCTGTGATGAGGCAGTTGTTTGCGATGTTGCTGTAATTTATGATAATGTAATAGTATCTCATAGAGCTAGAGTTTGTGGAAATGCTCAAGTGTCTAATAAAAATGTATGTGATGATGAAGTGATAAATGGCAATGGGGAGACCCTTTCGGCTTAGAGCGCTAGATTGGAAATTTCCTTTAAGTAACAAAACTATAATTTTGGAATAAAGTAATAGAGAAGAGGGAATAGTTAATTGTTATTACCAGTAATATGTGAAAGCGGTGAATTAATTTGCTTTATGACAAAATAGAATTGTCATACTCCTTTAATGGATTAGAGCCATATATTGATGAAGAAACTGTAAAAATACATTATACTAAGCATTTGCAAGGGTATGTAGATAAATTAAACAGCATATTAAAAGGATATGAAAAATTTACTAAAGGAAAAACTCTAGAAGATATATTGCTTAATGTTCATAAGATACCTAAGAAGATTAGGCAGGAGGTTATAAACCAAGGCGGAGGAGTTTATAATCATAATTTATATTTTTTTATACTTTCACCAAATCCTAAAAAGAAGCCAGAAGGAAATTTGCTTAAAGAAATATTGAAAACCTTCGGATCTTTAGAAAAATTAAAAGAAAAGGTAAGTGAAGCAGCTATAAAACAATTTGGTTCAGGATATGGCTGGCTTGTTATGGACAAACATGGAAAATTAAAGATTATGAACACCTTAAATCAAAATTCTCCTTTAATTTATGGTTTATTTCCTATTTTAACTATAGATGTATGGGAACATGCCTATTACCTTAAGTATAAAAATTTAAGAGCTGAATATGTTAAAAACATATGGAATGTAATTGATTGGGAAAGAGTTGAAGAAATTTATAAAGTACATTCTATTTAAACTATAATTAATTTAGAGATTGCTTAATTTAAAGGCAATCTCTTTTTTCATAAATATGCTATAATAAGTAAAATATAATAATTATAATTAGATATTATTTGCTCGTAAAAACAAGAATAGTAAATAGCTATTATGCTGTTGACTTATGTGAGAATGCATAATGTTTAATTAGAAAAATAATATACCTTATAAGTATTAGAGTATAAAGTGATTAACAAGGAGAAACTATATATGGCAGAATTAAATAAAATTTTAAAACCTAAATTAGAAGATTTTTTAGAAGAAAAAGATGATATTGAAAGTGATTTATTAAACGAGAGGTATTTGGGAAATACTTTAGTAGAAAACAGTATTGTTCAATATATTAATGAAGAAAAAGTAGAAATAAACGGATGCCGTTTTGTAAATGTGGTATTCAAAGAATGCTCCTTTAAAAATATTGATTTATTGGATGTGGTTTTTGAAAATTGTGATTTATCAAATGTGGATTTTTCAGAAGGAAGTATTCATAGAGTTGAATTTAAGCGCTGCAAACTAGTAGGTGCTAATTTTAGTGAAGGTAATCTTCAAAATGTATTATTTGAAGAAGCTCTTGGAAGATATGTAAATTTTGGATATTCTAAAATGAAAAATATTAATTTTAAGGAATGTAATATTGAAGGGGCTATATTCTTAGAATGTAGTGTTAATAAACTTACATATAAAGAATGTAATTTAAGTAGTTCAGAGTTTACTAACACTCCATTAAAACAAATAGATTTTAGAGATAGTGATATATCAGAAATATTATTAACTGGCAGAGAATTAAAGGATGCAATAGTTTCACCACTTCAGGCAGTTGAATTATCAAGGCTTTTAGGACTTATAGTTAAATAATAATTTTAATTTGTTACTATCATCAATTTACTTGTAAAAATTTTCTGTACTTGTAGTATATTGAATAACGAATTAACAGTGTTATAATAAATTGTAAGATAATTCTATTTAGGAGGAAAGATAATGGAAAAAATAGCATTAATGACAGATAGTGCTTCGGATATAAGTGTTGAACTTTTAGCCGAAAATAACATAAAACTATTGCCATTTAGAATTATATATTCAGATAAAGAATATGAGGATAGAATAGAAATAACTCCCCAAATGATGTATGAAAGATTAAAAACTGAAATACCAAAAACTTCACTGCCAAGCATAGAATGTATGAACAAAGCATTTAAAGAAGCAATTGAAGATGGATGTACACATGTAATAATAATAACTATATCAGCTGCTTTTTCAGGTACATACAATGCTGCCAGATTAGTAAGTGAAGATTACCCTGAATTAGAAACTTTTGTTTTTGATTCTAAAACTTTAACAATGGCAGAAGGAGCAATGGTTTTAGAAGCAGCAAGATTAATTAAGGAAGGTAAATCCTTTAAGGAAATAACTGAAATTTTACCTGCATATAGAGATAAAATAGATTTATTTTTCACGATAGATACCTTAGAATATCTACAAAAAGGTGGAAGAATAGGCAAGGTTGCAGGAACAGTTGGAGAACTTTTAAATTTAAAACCTATTATAACTGTAGCAGATGATGGAACTTACAGAACAGCTGCTAAAGCTAGAGGTTCTAAACAGGCTGTATCCAAATTAGTAGAAATATTTAAAGGCTACTTAGAAAAAGGAAAATATAAGGCTTGGATCTTAGATGGAGATGGATTAGATAAGGTTAATAGCTTACATGAAGCAATAAAAGATCTTCCTAATGTAGTGGAATGCAAGTTTGCAGGAACTATAGGACCAGCTCTTGGTGTAAATACTGGATCAGGCTTAGTAGGGCTTGCCATAGAAAGAATTGATTAAGTAAGAATTCTGCAATGAAATAATTATTTATTTTTATTATAATAAATTATAATTTTAAGAAAGAAGGATGATAAAGTGATATCTCCGTGTGGAATTAATTGTGAAACCTGTCCAGCCTATATTGTAACTTTATCTGGTGATATTAATGAAAAGAAGAAATTAGCAAAAGAATGGTCAACTTTAGAATGTTCTTTTGAGCCAGAAGAAATTCATTGTACAGGTTGTTTAGAGTCTGAATGGAAAATGACTGAGGTTTGTAAAACTAGAAAGTGTATTAAATCAAAAAATTTATCAAGTTGTTCTGAGTGCAAAACTTATCCTTGCCCTAAATGCGCAAGAAATGAAAATTTAGATATGCTAAAATCAACAGATAATCTAGAACTAAATTAATCTTAAAATTATATATTTATACTTTTGATAAAAGAAGTGTAGCAGTAAAACCTTAATGGTTTATACAGCTGCACTTTTTTATATTTGATAATATAAACTTTCTGATTAAAACTCTCAATCTCAATTCTTAACCAATTAATTTATGAATAATGAATTGATTCTTTACAAATAATACAAAAGTAAAAATATTTAGTTTAGGCACATGAAAATAAATAAAAAGTCGAAAATAGGCTAGCAAGAAGACTTGTTATTTATTTGATATTGCCTTAGAAAGAAAACGAGGTAATGCTATGAGAAAAATGAAAACAATGGATGGTAATACAGCTGCAGCGTATGTATCTTATGGTTTTTCAGAAGTTGCAGTAATTTTCCCAATAACTCCATCATCTCCAATGGCAGAACATGTTGATGAATGGGTGGCACAAGGTAAGAAAAATATTTTTGGTCAGCCTGTAAAAGTTGTTGAAATGCAGTCAGAAGCAGGTGCTGCAGGAGCTCTTCATGGTTCTCTCCAAGCAGGTGCATTAACAACAACCTATACAGCTTCACAAGGGCTATTGCTTATGATACCTAATATGTATAAAATAGCAGGAGAACTTCTTCCTTGTGTTATGCATGTTGCAGCAAGAGCTCTTGCAACATCGGCATTAAGCATATTTGGTGATCATCAAGATGTTATGGCTGCAAGACAAACAGGATTTGCAATGCTTGCAGAAGGCTCAGTTCAAGAAGTAATGGATTTAAGCGGAGTTGCTCATTTAGCCACATTAAAAGCAAGAATGCCTTTTATGAACTTTTTTGATGGTTTTAGAACATCACATGAAATTCAAAAAATAGAGATAATTGAACCTGAAGAGCTAGGTAAAGCTATAGATTATAAGGCTATTGATGATTTTAGAAAAAGGGCTTTAAATCCAAATCATCCAGTAATAAGAGGAACAGCTCAAAACCCAGATATTTATTTTCAAATGAGGGAAGCTGTAAATAAATATTATGATGATATTCCAGATATAGTTGAAGATTATATGCGAGAAATCACAAGACTTACTGGTAGAGAATATCATTGCTTTGACTATTATGGAGCTCATGATGCAGAGAGAATAATAATATCTATGGGTGTAGTAAATGATGTTGTAGAAGAAACCGTAGATTATTTAAATGGTAATAAGCAAAAGGTAGGTCTTGTAAAAGTTAGATTGTTTAGACCATTTTCAGTAGAAAAATTATTAAAGGTTATTCCTAAAACTGTTACGAAAATTGCAGTTTTGGATAGAACAAAAGAACCAGGTTCCGTAGGTGAACCGTTATACTTAGATGTTTCAAGAGCTTTTTTTGGAAAAGAAAATGCTCCAATAATTGTTGGAGGAAGATTTGGTCTTGGTTCAAAAGATCCAACTCCAGCTCATATTGCATCTGTTTTTGACAATTTAATTTTAGATGAACCTAAAAATAATTTTACAATAGGAATTATTGATGATGTTACAAGCACCTCCTTAAGAACCTTAGATGATATAGATGCTACCCCAGATGGTATAACTTCATGTAAGTTTTGGGGCTTAGGTTCTGATGGAACAGTTGGTGCAAATAAAAGTGCAATAAAGATTATTGGAGATAATACTGATATGTATGCCCAAGGGTATTTTGACTATGATTCAAGAAAGTCTGGAGGTCTTACTGTATCTCACTTAAGATTTGGCAATAAACCAATAAAATCAAGATATCCAATAGATCGTCCTGATTTTGTTGCATGTCATAATCAATCATATGTATACAAATATCATGTTATTAGAGGATTAAAAAAGGATGGAAAATTCATATTAAATACCATTTGGACACCAGAAGAATTAGAAGAAAAATTACCTGCTAACATAAAAAGGTATATTGCTAAAAACAATATAGAGTTTTATATAATCAATGCAGTTAAAATCGCTCAAGATATAGGTTTAGGTGGAAGAATAAACATGATAATGCAGGCAGCTTTCTTTAAAATAGCAAAAATTATTCCAGTAGAAGATGCTATTAAATTCTTAAAAGAAGCTGTAGTTAAGTCCTATGGAAATAAAGGTGAAAAAATAGTAAATATGAATCATCAGGCTATAGATGCTGGTTTGGAGGGAATAATTAAAATTAATGTTCCTTATGATTGGAATAATGCTTTGGATGAAAAACTTGAACATAATGAAGATTTCCCAGAATTTATTAAGGAAATTACAAGACCTATGAATAGATTAGAAGGAGATTCCATGCCTGTATCAACCTTTATAAATGCAGGAATACATGATGGTACCTTTATGGCAGGAACTACTTCCTATGAAAAGAGGGGAATAGCAGTTAATGTTCCAGAATGGATACCAGAAAATTGTATTCAATGTAATCAATGCTCATTTATATGTCCTCATGCAACTATAAGAGCATTTTTATTAAATGAAGAAGAAAAAGAAAAGGCACCTGAAAGTGTTAAATTAAGAGAATCAAAAGGAATTAAGGGTGATGAAAAATTGTATTTTTCAATTGGTGTTACACCTCTTGATTGTACTGGTTGTGGAAATTGTGCACAAGTATGTCCTGCACCAGGTAAAGCTTTAGTTATGAAATCCCAAGATAGTCAACATGAGCAAATTGAAGCATGGAATTATAAAGTAGAAAAAGTAAAAACTAAAAACCCAATGGATAAATATACTCTTAAGGGAAGCCAATTTGAAAGACCATTACTTGAATTTAATGGTGCATGTGCTGGATGTGGCGAAACTCCTTATGCAAAACTTGTAACTCAATTATTTGGAGATAGAATGATGATTGCTAATGCTACAGGATGTTCTTCAATTTGGGCAGCAGGTTCATATGAAATGGCTTATACAATTAATGAACAAGGTCATGGACCAGCATGGGCAAATTCTTTATTTGAAGATAATGCTGAATTCGGATATGGAATGTACTTAGGAGTTAAGACAATTAGGGAAAGAATTGCAAATAATGTAGCAGCAGCACTTGAAACAAATATGTCGGAGGATGCTAAACAGGTATTAAGGGATTGGTTAGATAATAAAGATGTTGGAGAAGGAACTAGGGATAGAGCAAAAAGATTAATAGAAGTTTTAGAAAATGACAATAGCGAAATAGCTAAGGAAATATTAAAGGATAAAGAATATTTTGTTAAAAGGTCACAATGGATATTTGGTGGTGATGGTTGGGCTTATGATATAGGATATGGCGGCCTTGATCAAGTTATTGCCATGAATGAAAATGTAAATATTTTAGTATTTGATACAGAAATTTATTCAAATACTGGAGGTCAATCTTCAAAATCGACTCCAACAGCAGCAATTGCAAAATTTGCTGCCTCTGGTAAGAGAACTAAGAAAAAGGATTTAGGAAGAATGGCTATGACTTATGGATATGTATATGTGGCACAAGTATGTATGGGAGCTGATAAAAATCAAACTATTAAAGCAATAAAAGAAGCAGAAGCTTACGATGGTCCATCACTTATAATAGCATACTCTACATGTATTAATCATGGTATTAAGGTAGGAATGGCTAATACTCAAGCAGAAGAGAAAAAAGCTGTAGATTGTGGATATTGGCATCTTTATAGATATAATCCAGAACTAGCAGGAGAGAAAAATCCATTTATTTTAGATTCGAAAGATCCAAAAGGTGAATTTAAAGATTTCTTAATGGGTGAAGTAAGATATGCATCTCTTGCAAAAGCTTTCCCAGAAGAAGCTGAAAAATTATTTGAAAAAACTGAAAAAGAAGCAATGGAAAGATTAGAAATTTACAAGAGATTAGCTGGTCAACAATAAGTATAAAAATAAAAAGTAATTCAAAAATATATATTATGTTAATTATCCTATTGCTAAAGTAGAAATTGATAATAAGTTAATAAATAAAAACTAAAAAATAAGAGTTATGGATGAAATACTTAAAATGGATTCCATAACTCTTATTTAAATTTATGCTTTTTATTGTAGGAAAGCTACATACTGAAGAGAATTTGTATGCTGTAGAAAAGTTCCTTATTCCAGAGAAATTCAGCATTCTGGCATAGCTACTCATTAGATAGGTGAAAAGCTTGGTAGTGTAGAAACGTTTTGGGGTGTAGCAGAGTTAACCTTTATATATGTGAAAACTATTTATAAGGCATAATTGAAAAAAATAAAATAAAATAGAATAATTTGTCATTAAATATTTTAAATTTACAACATATATATTAAAATATAATTAAGAGGACAATTAATTTATAACTTATATATTAAATTTTTTAACGAAAGAGAGGTGAGTGGGAAGATACATTTAAAGTTTTGTATGAAAGCTTTAAATATCTATCCTGCGAAGTTTATGAGTAAAACAGGTATATGTGGTTGGCTATCTAGAGAAGGACAATTTTATGAATGCGGTGAATCCAAACATAATCTTTTAGCCTCTAAATTAGAAAAAGATCTAGGATTAGAATTATATGATGATGAAAAAAAGATTTTTCTACATGATACAGCTTTGCTAGAAGCATTGGGCTTTATTAAATTTACTCAATCTATTTATGGAGTTCATGGAGAAAAGCATCATAATCAATTTATGTTGTTTTTTGGGACAAGGTTTTCTTATCCTCAGCGAAAATGGATGGAACAAAATATTTTAAAAATGGCACCAGAGCAAAGAACAGAATGTAGAAATAGGCTTATTTTAGGTTATTAATTTAAATGAATAGTATATAAAACTAATTAGGACCAATCGTTTCTTTTACGGAGGGTCCTAATTAGTTTTATAGGTCTGTATTCATAAATAGAGCTTTGTTATTAAAATGTTTTGAAATAAATATATATTAGTGGAATATATGACATATCTTATGCGTTGTAATATATGTTATAATAAACATTATATGGATTATATCTTATGAGTGGTTGTAGATTATTTGATTATTAATGGGTATTGGTATGAAATTTACAGCTTAAGTTATACATTTGTATTGTAGTAATTTACATAACGACTTATAAAAGGGAGATGCGCAACATTCAATTTATACTGCAGAAGCGGGCGTTATTAAAAACACATTTAATTTGTGATTTTTTAAAATAATAAACAACTTATATCTAATATAAAGTTTATATTAATTTGATTGAATAAGGAGAAAAAATGATAAGAGAGTTTAGTATTGAAGACAAGGAGCAATTGTTTAAAATAGTTAAACAAGGAATTATTATTAGAGATCAAGATATTAATAATTATATTACTAATAAAGATATTAAAATAATTGTATATGATGATAATGAAAGAGGGATTATAGGATTTAGTAGCTTTAGATTATGGATGAGTAATAAAAATAAGGCAGATGTAGATACATATGTAGTTCCGAGTTCAAGAAGAAAAGGAATTGGAACTTTGTTGTACAATGAAATAATGAAGTATACAGCTGAAATAAATCTCAAATTTATTAATACAAGATTTAGGGTAGATGAAGATGATGCCACTTTACTTTATAAAAAATTAGGCTATGAAAAGTAGTATGGAGAGTATGATTTGTTTTACAATGGGGAAGAACAACCTAAATCAAATTTAAGTTTTGTATCTTATGAGGATAAATACTTTCAACAATATGTAGAAGGACAACGAACAAGCTATTATGAAATGAGAAAGGCATATGATTTTCAACCTCATTTATGCTGTGAATTAGACAAGAAAAAAAGAGATGAATTAATAAGTAATAAAGATCATACTTTCTTATTATTAAATAATGAAAATCTTATAGCTACAGTAGCTGTTGATGATAACGGCTTTATAGATGGTTTATTTGTAATTCCATCATATCAAGGTAAAGGTTATGGAAAGATAATAACACAATTTGCTATAAATAAGGCATTAAACAACGGAAATAGCAATATTGAGTTGATTGTAGTAGATGGCAATACAAGAGCAGTAAATTTATATAGAAGTCTTGGATTTGATATAGAACAAACTACTCATTACTATCGGCTATATAAATAATTCCCAATGCTTTAATAAAACCTAATAGTAAATATTATTACGCAAACACTTAGATCTGATGAATATATCAACTATGTTGATAAGCTCATGTATTTAGGTAAAAAATCTAATAAGAATAAGTATGATTCTATATAAAGTGGGAAAATTAGTTTTATTGACTTAATGATAATGAATAGGCTGACGAAAACAGTATGTGAGATACTTTAGGGGAGCACATTAAACAGATTTGCAAAAAGGAATTGGAGGAAAAGTATTGTGAAGACAATAGAGATTTGTAACCTTTTAGGGATAGCTAATGAAGTTAAGGATAAAATAATAGAGCTTGAGAAATGCATAGATTTTAAAAGTATGGAACATGAGATAGAGCAAATGAAGCAACCAGATTCTTGGGACAGTGCACTCGAGAGCTTGAAATGCTTGTTAGGTTCTGATGATGATGGAATGAAAATTTTAGCCTGCCAATTGCAATGCGCATGTGATACTTATGCTAAATATGAAGAGCTTGGTATATCAAAAGAAATATTTATTGCTACCATGAAGTTTTTTTCGAGATTTCTGGAAGATTATAAGGATAAACATGGAAACTATCGTTATATCTGGGCATGGTGGTCAGTTCGTCAAATTTCAATGGTAGAATTTCGAATTGGAGAACTTGAATATGAAATGAAAATGGAAAATGGTCGACATTTGATTGATATTCATATTCCAGCTGATGCTGATATGACAATAGACAAGCTACGAAACTCATATTTGGAAGCATTAGATTTTTTTGAAAAGTATTATCCAGATTTTAAAGGGGCAGATATGGTCTGTAATTCCTGGTTACTTGCTCCATCATTAAAGTATGTTTTGCCTGAGAACTCTAAAATCTTACAATTTCAGAAAGCTTTCCATGTTGAACGCATGGAAGTTGATAGTTTAGGTTTTATGGACTGGGTATATGGAAACAAAGACATTCCATTAGATGTATTACCAGAAGATACTTTATTACAAAAAAATCTAAAGCCTTACTTGCAAAATGGTGGCAAGATAGAATGGACTTTTGGAAAATTAATTTCTAATCCTTTTTGTACAAGTTAAAAGAGAACTTAATAATTCGTTTAAGTAACAGAGGAGAACTAAGTCCAGATTTAGGGGTTCTCCTCTTTATTTTATTTCAAAATAAAAGTTGATTAAATTAGTTAAATAAGTAGCTAAATAGGAAATTAATCATAATAGTACAATGTTTTCATATAAGCCTCGGCTGAAATGATAAAATTGAAACATCTTGTTGTTAGTTATGGAACAAGATGTTTTTTTCACTATGGATCAAGCAGGCCAAAGTCTTTCAATTGTATAAATTACGTTTAGGAACTAAGATATTATGAAAACAAAATTAGAAAAATGTTTGGCAATAAAAATTAAACAGAAATTAATAAGCAAATTTTTGTTATATTTCATTATAGAATAAAATAATAAATATGTTTATAATTTCAATATAACCAATTTTGAGGGAATTACTTCGGAGGGGGACTTAGATGAAAAAAACAATAACCAACAATAGCATTAAAGGAGTATCATTAATCTTTTTTTTATCAATTTCATTTTATATGATGTTAACAACCACTTATACACGAGCTTTAGGAGATTATGTACTTGAATTTATTGGGCTAAAATCCTGGAGTGGTAACTTTAGTGGGACGCATTTAGCGGTTATTTATTTTGGCATATTAACAATAGTACTGTTAGCTTTAGTTTTTAGGTTTGTTGCAGATGAATGGAAAATAAAAAAGAGATGGGTTTTTATTTTGATTTTTGTATTTGTAAACATATTTAATTATATAACTGATGCAACAGTAATCAAATTAAAGAAGAATTCTGATGGCTTAAGAACTATAGGCTATAATTTTGAAAAAAGTAAAATTGAATATCAATCAAAAGATATGAGTTATACAAAGTTTAATTCTGAAATAGAAATGACTAATTACGGAAATGAAAGAAAACAATTTTACATGATAATAAATGATTTTGATTATAAAGAAGATGGACTTAATGGTATTGATGTACTTACAAGGGGTGGGGAGAAGGCTGTTTTTGAATTAGAAGGCAATGAAACTATGGTTTTTAGGATAAATTTAAATGATTATAAAATATCTGGAGGACGAGTATCACAAAATGGTGGAGGTTCAGATACTGTTAAAGATTTAGTTCTAACAGATGAAAACAATAATAAGATACGATTGGATAAGAATAATTTTTTGGGAACTGTACTTAATGAATAATATGAAAATTTTATTACAAAATCAATATGTAAACTTTTTAAAAGATTAGAATAATATTTTAAAAGATGAATCCTTTGATGTTATTTTATGTCATAATGTTCTTGAATATGCTTTAGAAAGAGAAGCTGTTACTAGAGAATTTGCTAGACTTCTAAAAAAGTGGAGTATTTTCTTAATAAAACATAATAGGTCAGGAAGAATTATGCAGATAATTGTTTTAATAAATGAATTTGAAAATGCAAATGAATTATTTAAGTTTATTGAATATGAGGATATTGGACATACGGTAACAAATGAAATGCTAGAAGAAACGTATAGATGGATTAAGATAAATTTATAATTGAAGATTTTTGAATTTGGAGGATAAATAATGAAGACAAAGTCCACAGATAGAACATATTTGAAAAGAGTTATTGATCGAGATTTCATTTTTATCAATGTTGATGATTATGATTTTAAAGGGTATATTACACTTTTTAAGATAAATAAAGTGACACAAGATTGTATTATTAAGTATGGAAAGAAGAATATTTGTATTATTAATAATGGTTACAAGATGATGCAATATGTTCCTTTGAATGAGAATTATACACTAACGGCATTTTTTGATGAAAACAATAGATTAATTCAATGGTATTTTGATATTACATATAGAAATGGAATAGGTAATGATGGAATACCTTTTTATGATGATTTATATTTAGATATTGTTATTTTGCCACCTTTAGAGATTTATTTATTGGACGAAGATGAATTAGCTGAAGCAAGAGATACGAAAGTAATTAATGAGGATCAGTATAATTTAGCCTATAATGTTGCTAATAAATTAATGAATGATATTTCAAATGATAGAATTGTTCTTTTTAAAAGATACGAAGCCGACCTTAAACATATGCTTGAGTTAGTAAAACGGTAAAATTTTGGTGAAAGAGATGTAATGAAATATGGAATTGAAAGATAAACTTAAGAATTATTATGATATTTTTGAGTTAGATGTGAAAAGAGTAGATACTGTTACAGAGTCAAATAGTTCCAATGTTTATATCTTAACATTGGAAGGGGGTAAAAAGGTTGTATTAAAAATACCTTTTAATTCTGAAAAATTTGAGCGTGAGAAAAAAGCTTTAGAATTATTGAGTGGAAAAGTTTCTGTTCCAAAAGTAATTAAATATTATAATGGTGATAGTCTGATACCTGGAGCATTATTAATATCATATATTAATGGAACGCCTCTTGCTGGAAATGTTACAGAAGAATTAGCATATCAAATGGGCATAATGTTGGCTAGAATCCATAATATACACTTAAAGAAGTATGGAAAAATAGAAACTGAAGGAGAGAAAGACAAGCAGTCGGTTTATCTTGATAATCTTAAAATAATGTACACTAAGAATAAAGTGTTCTGCGAGAAGGTTATGGATCCTAAGAAACTAAGTATATGCGATGAAATATTTAATTATTATCATGAGAAATTACCGATTCTAGGAGAACCGTGTTTACTTCATTCGGACTATCGAATGGGAAATATATTGGTGAATGGTTCTGAAGTAGTTGGAATTATAGATTTTGAAGTTGCAAATGGTGGAGTTGCAGACGAAGACTTTTCAATATTAGAAAATGAAGTATTCAATGTTTATGCTGGGACTAGAGAAAGTTTCTTAGAGGGTTATAAATCTATAAAACAACTGCCTGATTTGGATAATACTCTTCCTTTCTATAAGTTTTTGACTGCCTTTACTAGAATCGGGTGGTGCATAAAAAGATCTAAAACTAATGAAAGTTTCTATTTTGAATTTAATAATCAAATAGATAGGATAATTGATAAATTTAAAGTTTAATATAATAATTTATACATAACAGGAGGGTAATATGAGCAAAGCATATTTAACAATAGATGATGGACCAACTAAGGATACAAAAGCATATATTGATTTTCTTAATAGTAAGGATATAACTCCAATTATGTTCTTTTGTGGTGAAAAGATCAGGGAATCAAGAGAAGACGGCATATATGCAATTCAAAATGGAGCTATAATAGGAAATCACACGTACACACATCCACATTTTTCGAAACTTGATTTGGAAGAATGCATTTCTGAAATTGAACGTCAAGAGGAACAAATCGATTTGTTGTACAAAGATGCAGGTGTGCCAAGAAAATATAAGCTATTTCGCTTCCCTTATGCTGATAAGGGTGGGAAAAACAAAAAGGCTTTACAAGAATATTTAATAAATAATGGATTTAGTAGAATTGATGATAGTCAAATTACAAGTGAGTGGTATAATCATCATGAATTCTACAAAGATTATGATGTTTTTTTCACATTTGATTGTCAAGAATATAGATTACAACAAAATGATGGATTCACTCGTGAAGATATTTTTAAAGGAATTCGTAATGAAAACCCTAAAACAGGTGGAGTTTTGCTTGCGTCAAATGCACAAAATATTTTTGTGATTCATGATCACCCACAAACAGATGATATTTATCCAAATTATTTTTATGAAATCATAAATCATGTTTTAGATAATGGGGTTGAATTTATTAAACCAAAGTTTATAACTATTGAAAATTAGGAAAAATTAATTAATTTATACCATCTAATTTCTCCAACTTTTATTCTTATAAATTGAAAGAATGTTCCTGAAACCCATAGAAGCCTTTTATAAATTTGAGAAAGAATAGTTATAATTATTTTTTCAATTGTGTTGATTAAAATTTGCGCTTATAATTTACGTGTAAATTAGGTATCTCAAAAGATTGGAGATGGAAATATGGAATATGAAAGTCTTATAGACTCGATTTTCAAAAGACGAAGCATTAGGAAATACATTGAAAGAGAAGTTGAAAATGTGAACCTTTATGTAAAGCTTTAAATATTCCAGACCACGTTATTCCAATGAGCGTGGTGTATTTTGGTTATCCTGCTGAATTTAAAGAGGCAAGAACACAATATAATGAAAAAAGGATTTATTGGCAAAAATATGATGCTGAAAGAAAGCATAGAGCAAGTCCAAAGAATATGAAGAGATTATAGATAACATTTTATTTACAAATATATGTAAATATTATTTCTAGTATAAATTATGTGTGGCTAAAATATCATTATTATGGCATTAACAATATATGGAGGTAGTTATGGAAATTAAGAAACTTATTCCTGCTCCAGAGATTAGAAATTGGACAGGGCCTTTTGATGATGAGGAATATTATTTTAATTTAGGAAAAGAGCAATCAGAAAAAATTATTCAGTGGTTATCTATAAAACCAGACCAAAAAATATTAGATATTGGTTGTGGTTGCGGGAGAATAGCCATTCATTTTTTGAATTATTTAAATGAACAAGGTCAATATATTGGAATAGATAGTAACAAGAATTTGCTTTCTTATTGTATAGATAATATACCTGTAACAAACAACAATT
This sequence comes from Clostridium sp. C2-6-12, assembly GCF_009928485.1. Taxonomy (GTDB): domain Bacteria; phylum Bacillota; class Clostridia; order Clostridiales; family Clostridiaceae; genus Clostridium. The sequence continues at coordinate 125,743 of NZ_JAABNP010000012.1, forward strand.
TTAAATTTAAATTTATAGATGCATACAATGGAGCATATTCAAAAGAAGGGAAAATAAAATGTCAAGATATTGTTTTTCCTATAGAAGATGAATCAGTAGATATTGTAATAATGTGGTCTGTATTTACCCATATGTATCTAGAGGATATAGATTCATATTTAAAAGAAATTCATAGAGTATTAAAAAAAGGTGGACTATTTATATCTTCTTTTAATTTATATAACAAATATATAAGCAACCAAATTAAAATGGGAAAAGCATATCTAGATATAAAATATAAAATTAATGAAAATTCCTATTGTCTAGTTCAAGAAACCCCTGAATATGGATTTGCACATAATGAAGAAATGGTCAAAGAACTTTATTGGAAGAATGAATTATTAATTAGTGAAATAAAATATGGTATTTGGTCATCAAAAGAATTGACAGGAGAATTCCATGATTGTGTAATTGCCCAAAAATAAAAAAAGATATATATAATAAGATGAAAATAATAATAAAGTAAGATTAATTTTTTTGGAAGTAAAATTAATGAATAATATAGAAAGTGAGGATAGTAATAGTGGAATTTGAAATTATACATTTACCAATAGATAAATGGAAGGGAACTATAATTCCAATAGGGTACAAAACTAATAAGTATTATGATGTTTCAATTAATAAAACAGATAAAGGCTATGCTATTGAAATAGAAAAGAAAGATTTTATGGAGCCAGTAGCTCATACTCCAGAAGAATATGATTTCCCAGATAAGTTATATGCAGATCACTGGGAGAATGCTTATGCTTGGGGCGTGTTAGTTGATGATGAATTAATTGCTGCTATTGAAACTGATCAGGAATTATGGTCTAATCGTCTAAGAATTACTGAACTTTGGGTAGCGGAAAAATATCAAAAACAAGGCATAGGCCATAGTCTAATTGAAATGGCAAAGGAACAAGCAAGGAGAGAACGTCGTCGTGCAATTATACTTGAAACACAATCTTGTAATGTTAATGCAGTAGATTTTTATCAGCATGAAGGTTTTACTTTGATTGGTATGGATACTTGCTGCTACAAGAATAATGATTTGCAAAGAAAAGAAGTAAGGTTAGAATTTGGATGGTTTCCAGAAGAAAAGAAAAAATTATCTCCTGAAGAAATAGAAATTAGAATGGAAACAGAAGATGACTTTTACAATGTAGAGTTAATGACACAACATGCATTTTGGAATAAACATCATCTTGGTTGCGATGAACATTACCTTGTGCATAAATTACGTCAGGATAAAGACTATCTTCCAGAGCTAAGCAGAATAGCAGTAAAAGATGGACAGGTAATAGGATTCATAATGTATTCAAAGGCACGAGTTGTTGATGATGCAGTTACACATGACATTATAACTTTTGGTCCTCTTTGTGTAGAGCCTAAATGGCAGGGAACTGGAGTTGGTGAGCTGTTACTACGAGAAACTATGAAATTAGCTGCCAATAAAGGATATAAAGGCATTGTAATTTTTGGAGAACCAGAATATTATCCGCTAAGAGGATTTAAAACCTGTGATAATTTTAATATTACAACTGCTGAAGGTAAAAATTTCGATGCATTTATGGGAATAGAATTAGCTGAAGCTAGTATGAAAGGTATAAAAGGAAAATTCTATGAATCAGAAACCTTTGAAAATCTTCCTAAAGAAGAAGTAGAAGAATATAATAAAGAATTCCCAAAACTAAAAAAACTTAGATTCCCAGGACAATGGGACTAGTTAAATAGGAGGAAACCTATGTACAATCATGAGCCAAAGGATTATACTTGCCCTTTTTGTCTAATAGTTAGAGGGATTGAAAATGAACATTTATATACTAAACAAAATGATATAGTGTATAGAGATGATTATATTACTGTGTTTATTGCATCTGATTGGTGGGAGAATAATAAAGGGCATGTTATAATAATTCCTAATGAGCATATAGAAAATATTTATGATTTACCTTCTGAGTTATCATATAGAATTCATGATATGGAGAAGGAAATTGCATTTGTATTAAAAGAAACGTATAAATGTGATGGTGTATCTTCAAGACAGCACAATGAACCTTGTGGAGGTCAAGATGTATGGCATTATCATCTTCATGTATTTCCTAGATATAGAGATGATAATTTATATAAAGCAGATAGAGTTAATTCTAAGCCTGAAGAACGATTAGAATATGCAAAGAGAATAAAGGAATATTTTCGTGAGAAAGAAATAAAGGAAATTTAATTTAATTTGCAATTGTAAATTATATTCATTAAAGTAAATAAATAGGGAGGTTTAACGATGTCAAACAATAGAAAATTAGTTTTATTTATTGCAACAAGTTTAGATGGTTACATAGCCACAGAAGATGATTCTTTAGAATGGTTGTTTAAAATAGAAGGTGAAGGAGATAATGGATATTCTAAATTCTATAACACAGTTGACACTATTCTAATTGGAAGAAGAACATATGATTGGGTTATGGAAAAGGAAGAAGGTAAATTTCCTTATAAAAATAAAAACTGCTATGTATTTTCTAGGTCAGAAAAAGGTAAGAATGAAAATGTAGAATTTATCAATGAAGATGTAGTTGAATTTACAAATAAAATCAAAAGATTAGAGGGAGGAAACATATGGCTTGTTGGTGGTGGTAATCTTCTAAATTCTTTTATTAAAGAAAGATTAGTTGACGAATTTATTATTACTATATCACCTATAATAATAGGCAGTGGAATACCTTTATTTAATAATAATGATTTTGAGTTAGAATTAAGGTTAAAGGGGACAAGGAGGTTTAATCAATTTGTTGAACTTCATTATGAGGTTAAATAAGATTAGATTAAAATATGAGTTCAGGGGAAGTTGGAAAGAAAATAGATAAAATCATTAGACTAAATATAGTGTAGTGAAAAGAATAGGAAGTAAATTATATGGAATACAAATATGCAGAAAATAATAATTATGAAGATTTTGCAAGTGGAAGGGTTTTATATCATGTTAATGGGGTTCCCAATTTCCCTGTTAGGCTTATAAATGAGATATATGGTAGATGCTTAGAATATTCCAGCAAGAAGAAAGATATATGTTTATATGACTGTTGTTGTGGCGGGGGATATTCCACAACAGTGTTGGGGCTACTTAATCAACAATCAATATCAAAAATAATTGCTAGTGATATTGATTATAAAATGCTTGAAATTGCTAAACTTAATCTGTCATTATTATCAGAAAAGGGTATTAACCGAAGAATAGATGAAATTCATTCACTTTATGAACAGTTTAAAAAAATATCTCATAGAGATGCAAAAGAAAGTGCAATAAAATTATTAACTCTTATAGAAAAAGAAATTAATATTCAGTTATTTCAAGCAAATGCTTTAAAAAATATTCAAATTGACATTACACCAGATATTATTATTACTGATGTACCTTATGGTAACTTAGTAGATTGGCAAGAGGGAACAGATGAGATAAATAGCTTAATGGAATCTTTAGCAAAAATCTGTAGTAGTGAAACAATGATTGCTATTTGTATGAATAAAAATCAGAAAATAGGTAATAACCGTTTTAAGAGATTAGAGAAACAAACGATTGGTAAGAGAAAGTTCGAAATTTATAAACTTGTAGAGTCTCTAGGTAGATAAAAATTAATTAAATTATTGTATATGAATGTGAAGTAGAAAATTTATGTAATTGGTGGTGATTGTAATGTATTTATATCATTATTTTGATAAAACAATCGGTCCATTTGTCAACTTATCAGACTTGCCAATTGATGAAGCAAAATCTATTCTTGATAATATAAAAGTAACAAAACCAAATTCTCAAGGTGCACAAAGGCATAATAAATATATTGAATACAGACATAACTGCGAGAATATAATTAGATCAGAGTTTGCTAAGAAAGGTGGAGTTATAAATAGGACAGCACCTCATTATATGGTAGTTGGACATAGCCCTTGGCTAAGCACTTGGTTTGAAAACAGCGCCTTTATAAAAATTCCTATTGAGGAATTTGAAATAAAAACTATTTCATTTACATATGGTGATTCAATGCCAACATTTAGTCCGAAAATTAATGATGGGAAAGAGTATCGAAAAAAGCTCTATACATATGATGAAATACTAAAAATTATTGAAAAATATGGTTTGCCACAAGATTGGAATGATGATGGGAAATTTGGTCCGGAACGATATATTGAAGCTCATGTATGGAGTGACGAAACAATTAATAAGTATCGCTAATAAGCATATCTACAACTTAATAAATATATATCTTAAATAGTGAAACAACTAAAAAGGTCTGGTCATGTTCATCTATGGTTATTACCAAGATATGAATGGAAGAAAAATTTACAAATTCTTTATGGACAGTTCGTGAAATAAGTTTTTATGCTAAAGACAAGTATAAGGCTGAAGAAAATAAAGCTGATATATTGGTAAGTGTAGGAATAATAAGAGATTATATGAAACGTCATATAGATTAATTACGTATGACGTAGGAGAAACAAAATGAATGATTTTTACTCGGATAAATTTATAAGTTCTTTAGAATCAAAAGACCTTAATGGAATAAAAACAATTCCCAAAGCAGACTTACATAATCATTTTTCTTTGGGCGGAAATCGAGAATATATAAAAATGGTTACAGGAATAGATATTCCTTATTTTGATGGTGTATTATGTTCAATGAATGATATGGATTCTTGGAATAACAAATACATGGGGAAAAAGTTTCATAACAGTGAAATGAGAAAATTATTGATAGAAGCTACCTTTTATCAAGCAAAAATAGATGGTGTAACCATATTAGAAATTGGAGAAGATGTTTGGGGCTTAGGTGAATATTTTAATAATGATATTGATTCATTAATTGATGCATTTTATAAAGCACATGAAAAAATAGCACCTGAGATCGAATTGCGTTTACAAATTGGATTATCAAGACATTGTCAAATTTCTTACTTAGAGGAATGTTTAGAACATTTTTGGGGGCGCAGAGAATTTTATTCTATAGATTTATATTGTGACGAATTTGCACAACCTATTGAAAACTTCCAGTCAATTTATAAGAAGGCTAAGGAACAAGGATTAAGATTAAAAGCTCATATTGGAGAATGGGGAACAGCAGAAGATGTTCTAAAAGGTGTGCAAATTTTAGGCTTGGATGAAGTGCAGCATGGAATTGCAGCAGCTCAATCTCCACAAGTAATTAAATATTTAGTAGATAATAATATACGTTTAAATATTGTTCCAACTAGCAATATTAAATTAGGACGAGTATCAAAACTGGCTGAGCATCCAATTAAGATGCTTTATAAATCAGGCGTTAACGTTACGATTAATTCTGATGATATATTGATTTTTGATAGCCCTGTATCTAAAGAATATTTAAGGCTTTATGAAGCAGGAGCATTAACTGCTGAAGAATTAGATGATATAAGGGTTAATGGATTGCGTAAATTATGAGCATAATATTTCTGTAGTAAGAATAGAAAGAATGGAAAAGTAAGTTGCAGTAGCAATAAAAATGGATATGAAAAAGCAATGGCTGAAGCTTGGAAAATAATTTGCTATATTAATGAAAAAAGTATTGCAGATTTTGAAAAATTAGTGATATATAATCGTAATATATTTTATAAGAGACGCTTTTTGAAAAAATTAAATACAGGAGGAAATAAAGTTTATGAGAAATAAAACATTTATATAAGTGTTATTACTAATAGTCGCTATTTTTATTACTATTTTATACGTACAGCATATGCAAGAAAAGGATATTTGTTTAAAGCTAATGAATGAGTATTTTAATGATTATAAGTCTGCCGCAACTGAGGAGAATATAATATTATCAGATTATAAAGTTGTGGAAGTACGGGATGTTAAGAATACTATGACAGGCTTCACATTTAGAGTAGTATATTCTGTTAAACCTGTAAGCAGTAATTCAGATTGGGTTGCAGGAAATGGAGAAATAACAACCGATGGTTGGATTAAGGATAAATACACAGAAGTAACCGTCATTAAACAAGGTGATAAATACATAATTAAGAATATGGGAATTGCATGAGTTAATAGGATAAAGAATTTATATAAAATTGTTTTAAAGGAGTAAAACAGTGAAGAAATTATTTAAAATTATAGGTGTTTTTTTATTAGTAGTTATAATTTTAATTTCTGTATTTTTATATGTACAAATAAACAAACCATATACTGAAATTATTGATATCAATTGGTCTATTAAATTACCAGACACATATAAAGAAATTTATTCAATGGAGAGTGAAGCTAGTTTTCATGGAGATGGTGAGCGATATCATATTTTTCAATATGCAAAAGAAAGTGATATTAATGAATCTGTGAATTGGGAAAATAATAAAAATAAATCCATTGAAACACAAATTGATAAAGTTCTATCTATGTTTAATGTTCCACAAGAAAATATGCCCAATTTCCAGAACAACTATAAATACTACACTATAGGCAAAGACGATAATTCAAAAATATACTTAATATTAACTACTGATACAAAAAAACTTTATGTAATTGAAGATATATATTAATATTTTTAGTTCTCTATTTTCTCTTAATATGCACTAAAAATATTTGAATGGAAAAATTATAGGAAGGCTATAATGATTACAATTAGAAACGGTTTAAATGAAATTGACTATAGTATCATGTTCATCTATGGTTATTACCAAGATAAGATTGGAAGAAAAATTTACAAATTCTTTATGATGTTTTCTATACTCTCCCTTAATTGGGGGATTTTTTATTAAGCAAATTAACAAAACCGTCCCAATTTGTTGTTCAGTTTTCTCTAAATTAATTTATAATAATACAGTGATTACAAAATATGCTATACTTTATACATAATGGTAAGTAATTCATAGGTAGAAAATTTATAACGTAAATTTATAAACTTGGAGGGAATAAAGTGAATATAGAAAATTTTACAGGAAAGGCAGATGCATATGCAAAGGACTGCCTGGGTATCCCAAGGCTTCTATTGAAACAATCTTCGGACTTGCGCCATTATACTTAGTATTTGCCCATATCGGTGCGGGGATGGAAAGTTCACGGTGAAACTAGCGAAGGGTGGCTACTCTGTATTTGCCGTAGAATCAAATGCGGATATGCGATAACAACTTGCCATTACACTTTAGCCTTTTTCAAATTCAAAGATTATAGATGACACCGCTGAAGCCACAAAACTCCCAGATCACAGCATCGATATTCTCGCCAGTGCTCATGTGTTGCACTGGTTCAATAATGAAAAAAGTATTCCAGATTTTGAAATTTAGTGATACATAAAAGTAAATTATGATGCAATATTGATGAAATTTAGAAAGACAAGGAGAACATTTATGAAATTATTGATAATTGGAGCAAGTGGATATTTGGGAAATACAATATATAAGAAACTTAAGAAATATAGTAATAACGAAGTTTATGGAACTTGTAATACCTCAAGTAATCACGAACTTATACAAATTAACATTTTGAATAGGATAGACATAGATAAAATACTCTCATTGAAACCAGATATAATTATTTGGAGCATTATGGATGCAGAAAAAGAAATGCTATTGTCAGAAATAGGCTTAAATGCCATAGTTAATAATATATCTAAAGATGTGCGATTAATTTATGTTTCTACTACAGTTGGAAAAGGGAAAGACCAAAGTGAAGATGTAATTCCTAATAAACGTAAACCTGATGAATATTTACCTAAATATATTAATGGTAAAATTGAAGGTGAAAAAATAGTAAGAAATCATCCGAATTATGTTATTGTAAGACCTGGGAGTATATATGGGTATGATTATGATGGCAAAATGGATTGTAGGATGAAAGGGTTACTTGAAATTTCGAAAACAGGAAAAAAGTATTCAAGAACAGCAAATATGTATGCGAGTTTTGTTAATGTAGAGGATTTAGCAAATGCAATAATTGAACTTTCATATAGTGACTTTACGGGAATAGTAAATGTATCGGGAGAAAAACCAGTAAGCCATTATGATTTTTATAGATATTTAGCAAATCTAATGAATATTAATAACAGTTTTATAATACCTGATTACAAGGAAGAAGATGTATATCATAATTTAAGCAATGATAGAAGAAAACTTCTGTTAAATACTATAATACAAGATATTTGAATGCAAGTAACAATTTAAGTTAATTTAATACGTGCTTTTCTTTAAGGGTGTATAATTTGTAAATAAATATTTAGCAAGATTAATGGATGGAGTACTGAAACAATTAATAAGCCTCACATATGGCTTATTAAATACATTTCTCGAATAAAAACAGTTAAAAACTCAATATTGAAAATAAAAAAGATTTATAAAGATATTATGGACAAGTAACTTTTATTATAACAATTGTGAAAATTATAACCTAATTGAATACTGATAAATTACTCCATTGTATAAAATTAGTGAGGAGATAAAATTATGATAATAAAAGACATTTTAGGTAAGGAACTAAATTGTAAATGTATTGGATGTTCTATAGGAAATGGAGAAATTATACCTCCAGGTGAAATAATATTGAGTACGGAAAATTTTATTCTTCACCAAGATCCAGAAATTCCAATTAAGGCATTTTTGATTATTGCTTCAAAAAAACATGTTAAATCACTTTCACAACTTACCTTCGAAGAATCACAAGAACTCTTTGATTTAGTTTATAGAGCAAGGATGGCATTAAAAAGCATAAAAGATATTAAAGAAGTATCTATTATTCAAGAAGAAAGGTCTGGTCATTTTCATTTATGGCTGCTTCCTAGATATGAATGGATGGATGAAAAATTTGAAAATTCTTTATCCACAGTTCGTGAAATACTTTTTTATGCTAAAGATAATTATAAAACAGAAGAAAATATTGCTGATATATTGGCAAGTGTAGCAGTAATAAGAGATTATATGAAACGTCATATAGATTAATAGTTATTAGTAAATTTTTATCAAGCATGGAACAATAATAAGTAGCGGAAATGATATTTTATTAATATGGAGGTATTTAAATGGGTTTGTTATCGGATTTTCGATTTTCTGTAATTGAAAGGAATTTGGGTGTATATGGTATTCATCTTTATCAAAACGGAAAAACACTGGATGAATATCGATTTCGGAGTAATGATAGAGAAAATCTTTATTCCGCATCAAAAACCTTTGCATCTGTTGGAATTGGTATAGCAGAAAATGAAGGTCGTTTAAGGTTGTCAGATTATGTACTAGATTTTTTTCCAGAATACAAGGAGATGGCATATCCAGGTTCTGAAAAAATAAGTATTAGGCATCTGTTACAGATGAGCTCTGGACATATGTTTGAAGATTTTAGTCAATATAATTCTAAAGACAGAGCAGAGCTTTTCTTTATTACTGAAATGAAAAAAGAAGCTGGTTCTAATTTTTATTATGAGGATTTATGTACTTACATGCTTGGTCGGCTTGTAGAAAAAGTGAGCGGCAAAATAATGCTAGAGTATTTAAAGCCTCGGATGTTCGATATGTTGGAAATTATAAATCCTCAATGGAATACCTGCCAATATGGGCATACATCCTGTTCAGGAGGTTTGTATCTTACTACAGAAGAGTTTTCTCGAATTGGGATAACCTTACTACATAATGGTGTATATAAGGATAAACAAATTGTTCCTGTTAATTATGTAAATCTACTGCATTCTGATTTGGTAGATACTACCTCCAAAAATGACCCAGAAACAAGAGGGGGTTATGGATACCAGGTTTGGAAGTGTACGCCACCAAACACTTATAGAGCAGACGGCATGTATGGTCAAATGTGTGTGGTATTGACTGATTATAATGCTGTTATTACTGTTACAGCCCATAATGAAATCAATCATAAGGATATATTGCGTGTAATATGGAGCGATATTCTTCCAAAGTTATAGTATAAGTAAATTATGGACAAGGATATTTTGTATAAAGGAGAGAATATTTATGGTAAATATGTTATTTAGTTTATATAATTTTCACGAAAGTTGGGCAAAAGATATAGTATCGAAATACATAAATTCTAATGATAAAGTTTTAATAATTCCATTTTCATTTGGTGAAGATATATGTAGTGATAATGATTGGCAGAAGGCGTATAGCAATAATAATGGTAAATATTATGAAAGTGTTGTTATACCATTTTTGAATTGCGGAGTTAAAGAAGAAAATATAAATTGGATAAATTATTTTAAGGATACAAAGGAAAATGCAAAAGTTAAAATAAAAAATAGCAATATAATATTTTTTACTGGTGGTTTTCCAGATAAAATGATGTTGCGCTTAAAAGAGTTTAATTTAATTGATGATATTAAAAATTTTACAGGTGTTATTATTGGCAGTAGCGCAGGAGCAATGATTCAAATATCAGAATATCACATTACTCCAGATGAAGATTATAATACATTTACATATAATACAGGACTAAATTTAATTAAAGATTTTGATATTGAAGTTCACTATGAAGATACTGAAATTCAAAATAAATATATTAATAAGGTATTAGCTGAGAAAAAAGAAAATGTATATGCAATTACCAATACTGGTGGAATAATTATTGATAATAAAAAAATGACCTTATTAGGAAATGTTAAAACTTTTAGCAGACAGTAACAGATAATATGTAGATTTGACGTATTAAATTGTATAAATGTTCTTTGAAAATTAAATCATACGATTTTTACAAATTATGCTATAATTGATATGGAATAGTAAATAATCACGAAATAATTTTTAGGAGGTATACTATGAAATTTGGTGCTGAAAGATATTCCAACAAAACAGAAGATTATGACAAATACCGTCCAAGCTTTCCTGCTGAAATAATGAAATTTCTTTATTCAAATAATATTATTAATGATAATTCAGTAATTGCTGATATCGGTTCTGGTACAGGGAGATTTACTCGCCTTTTGCTTGAGAAAGGAAATACAGTTTATGGAGTTGAACAAAATAATGAAATGCGTGCAAAAGCTGAAGAACTATTATCACAGTTTAGTAACTTCATTTCTATAGCTGGTAGCGCAGAGAAGACAGGTCTTGAAGATAATTGTTTTGACTTGATAACTGTTGCCCAAGCATTTCATTGGTTTAATAAAGAAAAGTGTCTATTGGAATTTAAACGAATTATTAAAGATAATGGGAAAGTTTTTATAGTATGGGATGACTTTGTAGGTGATTACAACGATTTTTCAACTGAATACAGAAATGTTTTATCTAAGTACAGAAATGATAAACCAGAAAATAATGGTAGAAAACTTTCGAGAGATGAAATGGTATATGATTTTTTTAGAGATAATAAGTATGAAACATTATCTTTTACTCATGAGCTTTATCAGAACTTTGACGGTATCAAAGGGGGAGCACTATCTGCCTCGTTTACACCTAAACCTGATGAGGAAAACTATGACCAATTTATACTTGAACTTCAAAATGTTTTTGAAAAGTATCAAACCGCAGGTAAGGTATGTACTGCATTTCGGTCTATGTGCTACTTGGGAGAAATATAAGGGGGAGTTATAATTATGAATGGTTTAAAAAAAGCAGTATTTTTAGATATGCAGGGCACTCTAGGTGGAAATGGAGTAGATGATATCAGCAATTTTGAGTTTTACCCCTTCTCTATAGAAGCCATAAAGAAGTTAAATGATAATGGGATTCCTGCTATAATCATTACAAATCAAAGTAATATATCCAGAGGTTATCTTTCGAAAAAAGATTTTGATAACAAATTATCTATATTACAAGGAAATTTAGCTGAACAAGGAGCATATTTTGATGGGGTTTATTGTTGCCCACATACAAAAGAAGACAATTGCACATGTAAAAAGCCATTAACAGAGATGGTAGAAAAAGCTGCTAAAGAACATTACATAGATTTAAAAAGTAGTTTTGTAGTAGGTGACATGGGTAATTCAGATATTATTTTATCAAAAAGAATAGGGGCAAAGGGCATTTTGGTGTTAACTGGTGTTGGCAAAGGCAGTATGGAGGAATTCCGAGATACTTGGAGAGATTACGAAGCTGATTACATTGCAGAAAATGTGCTACAGGCAGTTAATTGGATTTTGGATTACTGTTAGATTTATATTATATAACTTGTGATATTTATTAAGAAGTTTAACTAATACGCAATTTTCTTTATATCATTAATCATAAAAATAAATAGCAAATTGTAAAATGGTATTATTCAAGAGATTAAAAGAAAAAACATCTATATTCTATGGATTAATAATACAGTGGTTGGTTCAGTTTCTTTATATGGAAATCAAATAGATGATTTAATAGTTAATAAAATTTATCAAAATAAGAACATATATAAATAAATTTCAATTTTATTTTGAGTACTATAAATAGTAATTTGGAGGGTATAGCATGAATATAAGACAAGCCACAAAGGAAGATTTAGATATAGTAAAAAATATAACACATAAAACAATACAAACTATATATTCTCATTATTATCCAGAAGGAGCAGTAGATTTTTTTGTAACACATCAATAAACAAGGTCAACAAAGAATTGGAAAGTGTCATAGTATTTCATACACTTTGGAAAGTGGTAAATTAGAATTACATGAAGAATGGCAATGGTTAAATGGTGATAAGTCTAAAGGTTCATCTATTTTAGTTGAACTATAAAATTCAATTATAGAGTAGTTTTAATTAACAGCAGTAAGTTAATGTGTAAGTAAAGATAAATCAAGGAGTGTTATAATGATTACACTTAGAGACGTTATAAATGAAATTGATTATAGTATAATGTGTTGTATTGAAAGTAATATATGTAAAGCGAATATGCTTAAATCTTGGCATCCGCATATAGGTGGCTTAAGTTTTGATAGATATATGTTTGGAAATGGAGCGACAGATCTATTCTCATATGCAAAATTACTTTACCTTGATGAAACACCAATTGGATATTTGTTAGCATACATTGATGAAAGGGAATACTCACTTAGAATTATGCCAAATTTTGAGCAATATATAGATGATATAATAAAGTTAGTTCGAAAGCTTTACGATGACTGTGAAGAATGGTTTATAATTGCGAATAGCCTCAATGAGAATTTATGTAAATCATTAATAAATAATGGATATAGAAAGGAAAATGAAATACGTTTTCAAGGAATGTTAGAGCTTAATAATTATTCAATAGAAAAAAGTGAATGGTTGGAAGAACGGATAAGCTTTTTAACAACAGAAGATATTCCAGAGCGTATTAAGCATGCTTCTATTCCAACAGGTAATATGATTACTGAAAAAATGTTTCAGGATTACCTACAATCCAATGACTACAATAATACATTAGACTATGTAATCCGTGATGTATCAACAAATAATTTTATTGGTTTTACAACATGGTGGATAGACCAAAAGAGTAGTACTGCACTACTTGAGCCAGTAGCTTGTTGTGAGCAATATAGAAGGCGTGGAATTATTAAACGTACGCTTAATTTTGGACTTTCAGAATTACAAAAGAGAGGTATACAATGTGTTTATGTAAGTACATCAATTAATAACAATGCTGCTCAATTGTTATATCAATCTGTAGGATTTAAGAAAACAGGAGAAGCAAATAAGTATGTATATACAAATAAAAAGTTCTAAGTTTTTTTTATTGCATGATATATCAGCAAAGATAAATTAAGAATTATTACTTAGGGACTTGCAATATTATTAAAAGGTGTACAAGTTATGATTATACAAGGAGGTGCATTATGCCAAAAGCTAGAGCCATTGTCTTTGATTTGTTCGAGACATTAGTCCGTGATATTAATTTTGATTTCAATTCAGGTTTACTTTATCTACATAAAAATATATTATCAAAAGAAACGGATAGAGTAGAATTTTTAGATTATGCAAATACATATTGGAAAGAACTTTATGATAAAAGAAACGAGAATAATTCAGAGGTAGCATTTGAAGATGAACTTTTAGATTTCAAAAATAAATATGGCTTTAAAGTAAATTATCCACTAGAAGAAATTTTATTTAATTGTGCACTTGAAATAAATACTACTGAATTATTTACTGATACTATTGCAACTTTAAATCAGCTCAAGTTATTAGGAATCCCTGTATATTTATTAAGTAATTCTATATTTAAAAAGAACATAATGAGAAAATTCATTAATCAATATGATTTAGAAAAGTATTTTATTAATACATATTTTAGTGCAGATTATAATATACGGAAGCCACATAAAGGTCTATTTAAAATCGTATTTGATGATATTAAAGAGTATGATAATAGCATCAAAATGGAACAAGTTTACTTTATTGGCGATAACTTTGAAGCTGATGTTCTTGGTTCTGAAAACTTTGGATTTACGCCAATTTTTATAAATCGTAAACAAGATACTAATATTAATAATAAAAATTTTATTGAGATTAAATCATTAAATGAATTATTAGAAATAGTTAGATAAAGTCCAATTTTATATTGAGTATTACAAATAGTAATTAGAAGGAGGTAAATTATGAAATATGAAGTATCATGCGGAGCGATAGTTTTTACTCGTAAAGACAATGAAATTTATTTTGCTATTGTGAAATCTTTAGAAGGATTTTATGGATTTCCCAAAGGGCATATTGAAGGAAATGAAACTGAAGAAGAAACTGCATTAAGGGAGATATATGAAGAAATTGGTATAAAACCACAAATAATTGCAGGGTTTAGGACAACTGATGAACATACAATTCCTAATAAAAATGATGTTATTAAAAGAATAGTATATTTTCTTGCAGAGTATGATAATCAACAGATACGTTATCAAGAAGAGGAATTAGAAGGTGCTTATTTAATGACATATAAGGAAGCAATGGATGCCTTTCAATTTGAAAGTTCAAAAAGAATACTAAATGAAGTAAGGGAATTCATTAGTTTTTAGATACTTTGGTTATAGAAATGTTTTCGTTTTAAATTATGTAATTTGGTTATAATAAATCATAAGTAAAACATTAACTATTAAAAGCAATCTTACATAACTTAAGGAAGGGATTTTAATGAGAAATACTCAAAGAATTCTAATAGCTATATATTTTCCAATAACAGTGTTGATTTTTATCTTAGATAATTATTATCCTAAAGAAAATATGATTTTGTATCTTAAATACACTACTATGATTACACTTTTTTTATCAGCATTAACAATAAAGAAGAAATTTATGGAGCAAAAGCTTATGGCTTTATCTTTATTTTTCCTTGTTATTGCTGATTTCTTTTTAGTTTTTTCAGGTACAATAGATAATTTAAAAATGAATTTAGATCCATTTGGAATTTTGGGATTTTTATGTGCTTATATTTGTCTGATTGTTGCATATAATAAAAATTTTAGATTAAGAGTATCAGAAATATTCGTTGCAATACCTTTTGTCATTCTATTTATTAGCTTATTTAGTTTATTGATACCATATATTTATAACTCAGTAATGAAAATAGGAACTATAATATTTGGTATTGTATTAACTTATATGGCTTGGACATCTGTATGCACTATTTTTCGGAATTACTTTACAAAAAAAGCTTCTTGGATTATAGCCGCTTCTGGCTGTTTAATGTTTATCTGCGATGTTGGAGTAGCATTTTCTAAATTTTATCCGCCTTTAGCAACAACTAATTCTACATGGCTTACTAATATTATATGGACAGCATATGTTCCTGGATGGACGCTTTTAGCTGTACTAATTTGTGAGGAAGATTTAATAAATTAACAAAACATAAGATACCTTATATTTGAATATGCAATGATATAAATATTTTTTGAAAAGTACTTGATATTATCAAGTACTTTTTTTATACGTGTGCCCAGCATGGGCACGTACTAATCGGTGAAAGTCCGTAATGGGGGCTGAT
>NZ_JAABNP010000114.1 GCF_009928485.1 Clostridium sp. C2-6-12
TCATGAGTAAACTTGAAAAGAAGATACAAGACAGAAGATTGTTATCATTAATAAGAAGGTACCTCAAAAGCGGAATTTTCATTAATGGGGTTTCAGTAATAAGTGAAGAAGGAACACCGCAAGGTGGTCCATTAAGTCCGTTATTAGCCAATATAATGTTAGATGAATTGGATAAAGAACTTGAAAGACGAGGTCACAAATTTTGCAGATATGCAGATGATAATAATGTAT
>NZ_JAABNP010000115.1 GCF_009928485.1 Clostridium sp. C2-6-12
ATACATTATTATCATCTGCATATCTGCAAAATTTGTGACCTCGTCTTTCAAGTTCGTTATCCAATTCATCTAACATTATATTGGCTAATAATGGACTTAATGGACCACCTTGCGGTGTTCCTTCTTCACTTGTTACTGAAATCCCATTAATGAGAATTCCGCTTTTGAGGTACCTCCTTATTAATGATAACAATCTTCTGTCTTGTATCTTCTTTTCAAGTTTACTCATGA
>NZ_JAABNP010000116.1 GCF_009928485.1 Clostridium sp. C2-6-12
TTCATCGGCTCCTGATGCCAAGGCATTCACCATACGCCCTTTGTAGCTTGACCTTCGCTTGCTTATTGAAGTCAATAACTTCGTCAGCTACATATTTTTTGTACTCACGTACGCAAAGTGCGTTCCGTGCAAAAAATATTTGCTTCCTCGTTCTTGCCACCACTAAGCTTCGCTTATAAGTTTTGTATTACAAAACTGGTTATATTAATCATTCACAAAGAATATATTTCT
>NZ_JAABNP010000013.1 GCF_009928485.1 Clostridium sp. C2-6-12
TCACTATTTATACAGTTTTTATTACTGCCTTTGCCTACTAAAATTATACTCTAACTCTGTAAATATATTTCATTTATAGATAAATCTAAATAAAATAATTCTTAATACTAGTTTTTACTATAGCACACATTAATTAATTGTTGCTATTAATACATTAAGCAAAAGTTTCTTGGTCCCTGATCTTTCAATCAAACTTAAACTTCGTATTATTTTATTCATTTTTTTATATGCGCAACTCTTAACCGATTAAAGACCTCATCCATATACGGATAGAGGTCTTTAGATTCTAATATTCAATTAATCATTTATTGAGTAACACTATAAGATCCTTCAATAAGCTTTTGTGGATCAAATGCATGCTCTATTCTTGGTAATGATATTGCTAAAGTTTCTCTTAACACATCTTCCACAGTTTCTACTGGCACAATAGTCAATTCATTTTTAACCTCTTCAGGTATATCTTTTAAATCAACTATATTTTCTCTTGGTATTAAGATTTTTGTTATTCCTGCTCTTTGTGCTCCAAGTAATTTTTCCTTAAGCCCTCCTATTGGAAGTACAGCACCTCTTAAAGTAATTTCTCCTGTCATTGCAAGCTTTGGATTTACCTTTATACCTGTAAATAGAGATGCTAATGCAGTAAATAATGCTATTCCTGCTGAAGGTCCATCTTTAGGTACAGATCCTGAAGGAACATGGATATGGAGATCCCTCTCCTTAAAGTTTACAGCCCTCATTGGTAATCTAGATTTTAATAAACTCAAGGAAATCATTGCAGATTCCTTCATAACTGCTCCTAACTGACCAGTTATGGTAACTTGTCCACCTCCTGGCATATCTGTCGCTTCAATAAATAATATTTCCCCACCAACAGCTGTCCATGCAAGTCCTGTAACAACACCAGGCGGATTATCTTCTTGAGCTTTATCATGAGTAGAAACTTTTTTACCAAGTAAATCATTTAAATCCTCTACAGCAACCTTAAATGGTAATTCTACTTTATTTGATACAATTTTTTCTGAAACTATTCTTGCAACTGTAGCTATTTGCTTTTTAAGGCCTCTTACACCTGCTTCTAAAGTATATTCATTTATAATTCTTTCTAATGCTTCATCTTCAATAATCAATTGTTTTTCAGTTAATCCATGTTCTTCAAATACTTCTGGAATCAAATGTCTCTTTCCAATATGAAATTTTTCATTCATTGTATAACTTGATATATTAATTATTTCCATTCTATCTAATAAAGGTCTTGGAATAGTGTCTAAAGAATTAGCTGTAGCTATAAAGAATACTTCTGACAAATCATATGGTAAATCTAAATAATGATCAGTAAAAGTATCATTTTGTTCTGGATCTAACACTTCCAATAATGCACTAGCTGGATCTCCATTATAACCAACCATAAGCTTATCAACTTCATCTAAAATCATTACTGGATTTTTTTCTCCTGCTTTTTTTATGCTTTGAATGATTCTACCAGGCATTGCCCCTATATAAGTTCTTCTATGTCCTCTTATTTCAGCTTCATCCCGTACACCGCCTAAGCTTAATCTTGTATACTTCCTACCAAGAACTTCTGCAATACTCTTTCCTAAGCTTGTCTTACCTGTTCCTGGAGGACCAACTAATAATAAAATTGATCCTTTTTTATTCTTTTTAAGCTGCATTACTGCTAAGTGTTGTATTATTCTGTCTTTCACTTTTTGAAGACCATAATGCTGTTCATCTAAAATATGTCTTGCTTCTTCTAAATTAGGAATCTTAGGTATAGATTCCTTCCAAGGAAGTTGAATTAATAATTCTAAATAATTACGTATAACATTATATTCAGGACTATTTTGACTTTGGTTTTCTAATTTTTCCAATTCCTCTAAAGCTGCTTCCTTTATTTCTTTTGGCATTTCTGCTTCTTCTATTTTAGCAAGATAATCTTGCACTTTATTGCTGTTACTCTTGCCTTCATTTAATTCATTTTGTATAGCTTTTAATTGTTCCCTTAATACAGATTCTCTATAATTTTTATTAGCTGCTTCTGCTAATTTTTCTGTCATTTCAAACTGTAATCTTAATGTTTCTTTTTGTTTTAGCATATAGTCCATAAACTTAAGACCTCTTGATTTTATGGATTGAGTTTCCAACAAATCATATTTTTCATCGTTTGAAAGAGGCATAAATTGTGTTAAATACCCTATTAGTCTATTTAATTCCCTATGCTCATCTACTTTTTTCATAAACTCTTCAGAACCTTTAAAGTTTTCACTGATTTCTCTAGTAACCTTTTTAATATATTCTACCATTTCCTCTTGGCTCTTTTCAGTAAGGTCAACAATATCTGGTGCTATTTCGAAATCAGCTATAATAGCATCATTGCCTATTGCTATTTCTTTAATCTCTACTCTCTCTAATACCCTTATTTTTACTTTGTATCCTCTTTCTGTTTTTTCAATTCCATCAGACTTAAATAAAACTCCTACTTTATGAAAATCTTCTATTTTTAAATTACCTTGTTCAAAATTTTTCATAAGTGGCAATGCAATACTATATTGATCTTCTTTACTTAATATTTCAAGCTCTTCGGCTCCCATCTTATTAAGTCTTAATACATGGATCATTCCTGGCAGTAAAACCATGTTTGATATTGGCATTACTGCACCCTTTTTAATTTTTTCATCAAAATTCATCATTTAAATCATCCCCTCTTCAATCGATTTTTAAGCGAATGTTCATTTATTTATTTTAAAAATATTAACGAGATATTTTGATATTATTTTTCAAAATTCTCTCGCCTAAACTATACTAGCAACGTTTCCTGCATGATTATAGTCATTTCCTTAATTAGCTCTATCTTTTGCAATTCATCAATATATTTATTTATAGCAATATTTTTTATTGGTGAAAAAAGTATTGCTATTAAATTGTCATTTTCAAAATCCTTTAATATTTTATTTTCTTTCATTTTCTCTAACAAATTAATAAGATTACGTGTTCCCTTTTGCTCTAAGCACTGACTTATAAGTGCTGGACAGCTTGAAAACTGATCTATAAAATGAAAAACTTCATCATTTTTCTTAATATAGCTATAATATTCTTTAACGAGTGTCTCTATAAATTCTTTTCCACTACTGACATTCCTAAGTTTATCTAACAAATATTCATAAATTTCTTCAGAATATTCAATATATATATCTTGAAACATAACTTCTTTATTCTCATAATAAATATAAACAGTAGCAGGAGATACACCAGCAGCTTTTGCAATCTTTGAAATAGAAGTACCGTGGAATCCTTCTCGAAGTATTAATCTAATAACCGCTTCTTTTATGCTTTTTTCTTTTTGACCATCTTTTATTCTCATATATAACACCTCTATTATAATTCTATAATAAACGATCATTCACTTATTGTCAATAATTTTTATATTAATATTTTTTAAGTATAATTTAATTTAGAAATGAAATTAGAGTCTTAATTCGTGATTCAAATTAAGACTCCATAATTTCTTAGACATATATATACAATTCTAGCAAATAGTCTACCCTAAATAAGTTTTGCGAACTTGCTCCAAATCAACTGTTTTTATTGATTCTGCAGCTTCAATTCCAAGTACAGCTACATTATCCCTAACAATTAGATACGTTCCACTTTTATCTAAATTAAATTCTACATTGACAATTCCCTTTTTACCTGTGAATGAAGTAATTTCATTATTATTTTCAGCATTAATTATAATAAATTTTCCATTAACATCATCAAAGTCATTAAAATCTATTGAAAGTTTAGTTTTAAATCCTTTTTCTACCACTATTACAAGAGGTTCAAACTCATAGCCTTTTCCTTTTATACTCACACTTTGGGAATTTCCTGAAATTTCAGCTTTTTTAATCAATCTATCTGTACTCACTTTGCTCAAGTCATCCCCATATATACTTGGTGTTTGAGGAACGCCTCCAGCTGGACCTCCAGTGCAACAACTCATTCCGCTACTTGGTGCCGGAATTGATGAATCAGCCTGTGATATATCTACAGAATCAAGATTATCAGTAACCTTTATTACACCTCTTATCATCCCCATCCAACAGCTAAAGTTTATATCTCCATCTTTAGGCGTAAATTCTATTATATTTTCACCAGACTTCAATTTTTTTTCTACATTTAATGAAGGTACTACTACTGCATTATTACATGCATTAAGCTGACTTCCTGTAATTATCCATTTTACTGGTTTATCTTTTTCAACATAAAAAGCATTAGGAGTGTAACCATTATTATCAGCTGTCATTCTTATTACCTGTACTCCATTTTCAATAGTAGGTTTAGATATATTAGAAGTTGCTGCACTAGCTTCAGTTCCTGAAATACTTTGCTTTAATGCCATCATATTAGGAACCGAAACTCCTGCAAGAGCAAGTCCTCTATTTCCCATTATGATTCCTAGTATTATTACTAATACTCCACTAAACTTTAATAACTGCTTAGTATATCCTTTACTCAAAATGCTTGATATAGAACCAAATAATAGCATAAGAGGAACAGTTCCCAGTGAAAATAAAAACATAGATAAGGCCCCAGAGATGGCACTACCTGTACCTAACGCATAAAGCTGCATGGTTTGCAAAGGTCCACATGGCATTAATCCATTTAACATTCCAATTAGGAACGGTGTTTTGGGTTTTTGCTTAATTTTGCATGTAGACCATGGCAATTTAATATTAAATTTTCTAAGTAAAGAAAATCCAGCCATGTTTATTCCCATTACAATCATAAAAATTCCTGCAAATATTTGAAATCCAGCTTTTACATTAAGTGATAAAGATAACACAGCACCTAAAGCCCCTACAATGCCTCCAATTATTGTGTAAGAAGTAACTCTTCCTGCATTATATAAAATTGCAGGCATTAAATTTTTAGAATGATTCTTTTCTATATTTATATTGTTATTTTTAGATACACTTTGTGTAAGCATTATTCCCCCACACATTCCCACACAATGTATTGAAGTAAGCATTCCAACAATAAACAATACAAAGTAAGATGCATTATTTAATTGTTCGCTCATGTCAAATCCATAGGTAGAATTACCAAGTAATAAAATTGCTGCAACTATAAGAAAAAATCCAGCAAATTTTAGGTTACTTGATTTTTTTGTACTATAGCCTGCACTATTAATTGCTTCCTTTATCTCTTCTTTAGTACAAATATCTTCATTAAATTCTATAGTTACGCTTTCAGCACTATAACTTGCCATTGCATTTAAAACTCCAGAAACCTTCTTTACTGCTCTTTCTACCCTTTGCTCACAAGAAGTGCATGTCATATCATAAACCTTAATATTTACTTTTTTAATGCTCATTTTTCCTCCATCTTATTACCATATTGTTCTCTGGTAATATACTATAATAATAATTCGTCCTTATATATACTAATTATAATTAAAAGTTATGAAGATTTTATGAATACATTAAAAATAAACTGCCTTAAAAGAAATTTAATTCATTTTAAGACAGCATAATAATTACTTTTCGCTTTTATTTCTTACAGGTTTATATGATCCATTCTTGTCTTCTGGATTTATATAAGTATAGTCACCATCTTGAGTTTTTTTTAATCCAAGTGAAGCCATTTGCTTTTTTGTAGTTTTTCTTTTATTCGTCATAAATATCACCTCTTTTTAGATTTTCCCAATCGAAAATTATATATACGTTTTATTAAAAATCTCCATATAATCAATTGTAAAACTGGTGACGGTGACAAATTTTATTCATTGCTTTTAGGTATGCTTATAATAAATGTAGTCCCCTTATTTTCCTTACTTTCTACATCTATAGAAGCTGAATGTAGTGATAATATTTTTTTTGCAATAGTTAATCCTATACCACTGCCTTCTGTTTTATGCCTGCTTTTATCACTGCGATACATCCTTTCAAAAATAAAAGGCAAATCTTCTTTCTTAATACCAATTCCATTGTCTTTTATTCCAATTACAACAAAATCCCCATTACTTTTTAAGCTTACATGAACATAACCTTCTTCACTTGTAAATTTAATACCATTAGATATTAAATTAATAAATACTTGTTTTAGCTTATCATAATCTCCAATGACTATAAATTTCTTTTTTTCATCTTTTTCCATAATTAATTTTATATTTTTTTCAGAAGCATCAAAAGAAAAATCACTTATTATTGAAGAAAGAAGCTCTTCAATATTTACCAACCCTAAATTAATAGGTATTTCCTCTGATTCTATTTGCTTTAAAGCATCTAAATTATTTAAAAGTTTGCCAAATCTTATTACTTCATCATTTAAATTGTTAAGTTTTTCTGTTGTTACTGGAATAATACCATCTATCATTGCTTCTATGTTATTTTGTAATACATTAAGCGGTGTCCTTATTTCATGGGATATATCTGATACAAGTCTTTTTCTTAGCAAATCCTGACTATTAAGTTTTTCTCCTAAAGAATTTATGCTGTCAATCAAATTTCTAATTTCTTCAATATTACTTTTTATATTTGATCTTGATTCATAATTACCTTTTGATAAATGCACTGATGTCTTCGAGACTTCTTTTAGTGGCTTTGAGAATTGTCTTGATAAAATAATACTTATTATTCCTACAATTGCTATGGTTAATAATCCACTAAATACAATCCCTTTATTAATTTCAGTTTTAAAATTAATATCTTCCTTTGAAAATAAAACAGGAGAATATTGACCTACTAAGATAGATCCAACAATTTTCCCATTTACATTTATATTAAAAGCGCTAGTAGTATAAACACCTTTTTCTTCAGCACCATTTATCATAATATGATTTTTATATTTTATATCGTTAGGATTCATTTCCCATACTATCTTGCCATTTTCGTCCAATAAACTTAAACAATAATTACTCATATAAGCTTCATGCATCATTTCTTCTCCAGAAGATGAATTCCAATTTCCATCTCTTTTATAAATCTGTTGAAAATATTGCACAAGCCTTATATTTCTTTTACTTTGTATATCCTCCATATATTTGTTAAATGTATTTGTTACTACCATATTAACTATTAAAGCAGACAATAAAACTGATACTATAGTGCAAAATATAATTATTATACTTAAGCGTTCTCTAATACTATGCTTCATCTTTCATCACCAAACTTGTAACCAGCTTTTGTAACTGTAATAATGTACTTAGGTGCTCTGCTATCCTCTTCAATTTTTTTACGAAGATTCTTAATGTGAACATCAACACTCCTATCAGATCCTTCAAAATCAATACCAAATATTCTTTCTATTATTGCTTCTCTCGTAAATACTTTTCCTCTGTTTGATGCCAAAAGATATAATATATCAAATTCATTTGGAGTTAAATTAACTTCTTCTCCCTCTAGTTTAACTAATCTCTTATCATAATCAATTATCATATTATTATCAACCAAAAGAATATTATTGTCTTTACCTCCAAGTCTTCTAAACAAAGCATTTACACGCGCTGTAAGCTCTCTTGGACTTAAAGGCTTTGTTAAATATTCATCCGCGCCTATATTTAATCCTTCTATTTTATCACTTAGTGAACTTTTAGCTGTAAGCATAAAAATATACACATCTGAAATTCTTCTAAGTATCTTACAAACTTCTTCCCCTTCAATATCCGGAAGCATTAAGTCTAAAATTACAAGATTAATTTTTTCTTTTCGAAATATTTCTACGCCCTCAATTCCACTTTCAGTAACATAAACTCCATAGCCTTCTTTTTCTAAATAAGCCTTTAAAATTTCTGATACGCTTTTTTCATCTTCAATTATTAAAATATTGTTCATTTGTTCCACCCCATTTAGTTTCCAAATATATTACATAATGTTTATAGATATAGTTAATATAATTGTTATTATGAGTCAAACTTATTTTTCAATTATATTAAAATATGCTATTTATAATAACTTAACATAAAATTATGAATTTTATGTGTACTTAGCTAATTTTATATAAAAATATCCTATGGAATAAAATTTTTCTATACTTTAATCCATAGGATATATATTATTGTCGTTCTATCAAACCAAGAACTGTAGATTTATTGTGTATAACTATACTTCCATCACTTTTAGAAGCTATTTCTCCTATTGATAAGGCACCTTCTACAGTACAATTCATTCTATTTTGTATATTAGCAAGTTCTATTGCAAAGTTTTCTTCCAAAAACATACCTCTTGAAATACAATCAAATAATAATGATTTATATTTTTTCGGTGCTATCTTGCTGCATTTATCTGCAATAGTTAATGATGCTTCTAATAGAGTTCTTGAATTTCCACTAAGAATAAATAAATTTGAATCCTTTGGGATATCCGCTACACATACTATATCTGACTCATCGTTAACAGATATAGGATCTCTAACTACTAATTCTAAATTAGTTCCATTCATTATTCCAAATGGGTATTCCTTAGCATATGTAAAAAAATCTTCTCTATATATGGCAAGTCCAGTTTCATCTTCTAAGATCTCTTTATACTTTTCAAATGCACTTTCTCCGTCTAATTCTGAAAGTATATTTTCATTAGCTTCTGTAACGTTAAAAGGCCCCTTTAGTATATTCCATCCGTGCTCAACTGCAATTTTAGTATCTGATTTAATGATGCATAAATATAATGTGTCCATACTTATCCCATCGTTATCAAATATACATGGTTTATGGCTTAAATTATAAAAACCAGCTCCTCCGCCTAAATATTTAACATTATTCCCTAGCTTTTCATATACTGTATCTGTTAATTCTTTAAAACTGCTTGAAAGACCATCTGCTATTACTAATGCTGTATAATTTTCATTTTTATCTAATTCCTTATTAAACCTCATTAAATTTGGCAATACTATTGAGCAGTAGACCGGCTTGACTTTATTTACTATATAACCTTTTGACAAACTTCTGTCACCTACTAATAATTTAGAATAAATTCCTCCAAAAAATAATATATTTTTTGAATTTAGATAGTTCATCATATCCTGTACTTCTTTTTCGCAACCATCTCCAACATAAATCATTAATCTTTCATCGCTATTAATTGAAAGCTCTTCAACATAATATTTTAAATCATTTAATGTGCTTAAATACATAATATGACCCCCTCATGAAATTTATACTTTTTTAATACCATGCTTTAATTATATTACTAGGAAATATAATTGTAAACATTTACCTGTATAAATTTACAAAATTATACTTATGTATTATTATTCCATACTTTTTCGCAAATTCTTGCATATGTGATTTTAAAGATAGATTTTAAAATTAGTTCCTTTTCTCCAAATAACTTGTTATCACTTTTGCTTGAGTATTATACAATTTCTTTTCACATCGGTTATACATCAAAACTTATTAATATTAAATACACTGTAAATTTCACCACGAATTGCTACTGCTTAATTAAGTAATTCTTCATAAAACAATTACCATCTTCATATCATTACTACAAATATAAAACAATAAAATTACACTTCATATTATGAGTCCATTCATGATTAATAGTAATCATTTACTTTAGTAATCACTATATTTCAACACAATAGAATTCATTTCCATGCCATTTAATAAATTTTTCCAAACCATCATATGATATTCCTATTGTTGCTGTATTGGTATTAGGATGAAAATTTACTTTTTCCTCATTTTTTAATTCTTTATCTATTAAAACTACAACATCCTTATCAGCATTATTTATTAATCCAAAAGGAGTAACAGATCCAGAAGTAAGCTTTAACTTTTCTAATAATTTATCTTCTGAAGCGAAAGATAATCGTGTACTTCCAATTTGTTTAGCAAGTAATTTTAAATTTACACTCTTATCCTCATCTAAAATTAGAAGATAATTGGTATCTCCTTTACTATTTTTAAGAAAAAGATTTTTACACATCTTTCCTGAAATTGATATTTCTAATTTTTTTCCTTCATTCACTGTATATATCGCTTTATGTTCATACCTTGTATAATTAATATTTAATAAATTTAGAACATAATAAACTTCTTGTTCTTCTCTTAATATCATTTTCTTCAACTCCGTTTTATAAAGCTTTTATAATTGAATTTTCAAGGCATACGCTAATATATTTTTCAATTATAACGCGCTCTGTTTCATCTATATAATTTCTTTTTCGTCTAAAATTCATATCCATCAGGTAAAAAGCTTTACGCCTCTTAAACTTTAATCATACATTTTTCTAAAGCCTCTTACATCTTCAACAAAGCCTAAACTTTCATAAAACTTATGAGCCTCTTTTCGAAAACCTGATGATACAAGAATTCCATAAGCGCAATGCTTTTCTTTACCAAACGCCTCTATTGCACTAATTAATTTCCTTCCTATTCCTTTCCCTCTTACATTTTCATCCACAATTACATCTTCAATAACCAAAAAAGGCCTTCCTCCTGTTGCAATAGATTTACAACATATTCCTAATACTGAACCTATAACTTTTCCTTCCTCTTTTGCTGTTAAAATTAAATATTGCTCATCTTTAAGCATTTCCTTATATATTTCAATTGATTCTTCTAATAAATTATTAAAAGGAGCTAGTTTTTTATATAACTCTAATAACTCCTTTATATCTTCAATTTTCAATTTTTCAATAATCATTATTTATTCTTTCCTTTCTTAATTCCAAACAGAAATCTTGTAATGACTAATCTTCTAAGGATCTCATACATCATAATTATTACTATAATTTATATCCCCATAATTACAAAATACTGCAGCACTGGTTCACTTATACTTCGGAGACTACAATGAAATTTATTTTATTTACTTTATAACTTCCTGATAGATCATATCTACTATTTCGTTTAAACATAATTCCTTCTGCAAGCAAACTTCAGGAATAATACCCAATAAATCTTTCTCATTCCACCATTTTCTCATCTCTTTTTCACCAAATTCATTTGCATTGGGTTTCAACTTATGCCGATTTAAAGTTTCTTCAAAAGGTATATCAAAGTAGTATGCAAAAATTTGCTTATTGAATTCACATAATAAATTTTCGAATAATCTTTCATACCATTTTGAATTTAAAATGCCTTCTAAAATCACTATATTGCAATGCTTTTTTCCGTATAGTGCAAGTTCCAATAATAACTGACTTGCTTCTGTATCAGGCCCATCTTTCACAAATAGCATTTCTCTTCTAACAACATCTTGTGAAATTAGCATTGTACCATGTCCAAATTTTCTTTGTAACGCCTTACCAGTAGAAGTTTTACCACTTCCAGAATTACCTCTTAATATTATTAACTTAGTCATTCTGTCCACTTAATAATCTCTTCTTTCTAAAATTAATGTAATCAACTGTTTTACGCAAAGGATTAATTATCATAGGGAAGATAATTTTTTCTCTGAATTCCATTATATGTCCCCATCCCTTATTTCAATTTCTGTACCTTCAGGAGCTTTAATTTTAAATAAGTACCCATTTTCAACTTTATAAATAGGCTCACCATTTTTTATCTTAAATTTGTTATAGCCTAGTTCTCTTATTCTATTAAACTCCTCCTGTACACTATCAACTAAGAAACACATATGTACTATTCCTTCATTTGATTCACTCCAATTATTTAAATTTTTGTCTTTCTTACCTGTTTGCAGTTCAATAAAAAAATCACCTAATTTAACCAGGTATTATATTCTCTGTTGTGAAAATCCTTAGTTTCCTGTACAATTCTAAAACCTAAAACTTTAGTATAAAATTCTAAGGATTCATTATAACTGTTGGTTTGAATGCAAACATGATGCATCATCCTTATTCCCATAATATTACCTCCAAACTACTTTTAATTCTTTTCAAACAACTAACATGCTATAATTTTCTTTTTAGATATATCATATCGACACACTGAATCTCACCTTCAAAAATTGGTTCTGGATAATTATCTGTAAAAAAGTTATTCACTGTATGAGAATATTCAAATCCTAATTTATTATAAAAAGGTGCTGTTGAACTTGTAGTTCCTACAGACATGACTTTATAATTTCTGCTATACATATTAAAAAGGTAATTCATAAACTTTTTCCCATAACCTTTTCCTTGATATTCTTCACTTGTTGCGATATTTTTCAATTCACATTCTGTATCTGATACTTTCACAACAACAGCTTCACAAATAATATTGTTATCCTCTTCTAATACATACATTTCACCTTTATTAATATATAAATCAATCATGTCTTCAGAAGGGTCTGCAAGTATTAGAAATTGTAGATATTCTTTTTTATTATTTTTAACTTCTTTAATTATAAACATTTGAACTTATTTCTCCTCAAAACTATATATGTAATATTATGCAATTATGAAAATTATAACATATCTTCCATACTTAATACACTTTTCTCTATATTTAATGACAAACTTTATAATTTCAATTCTTTTTTAACTAGTTATTTGAATCTATAATTTTAACTTAAAATATTATAATTTCTATTATTTTTATTAATTCTTAAGTTTTTCTAACATCTTATTATAATATGAACAAAAAGGATTTTCTTTTATCTATATCTATTCAGATATTTGATTACTTTTTTGCTAAATAGGAAATACTAAAGAGGTGAAATTTTCAGAATATTCATTTATATTATAAGTATAGTAAAAAAAGTTATCGAACTATTATTAAACATAACAAATTGGAGGGATTAGTATGAATAACAAATTACATTTATCAAAAGTATTTAATTTTATTTCTAGCACAATATTTTCCAATAGAGATTATGTATATGATAGAAACCGGGTTTATGATGTAACTGATACTACTGAACTAAAATTAATATCATCAAGAAGAACATTTTTATAATATGAATATATATAATATAAAATGCTGTTGCAAAGCTAGTTAGGTTAGTTTTGTAGCAGCTAATTTTTTTTGTAAAAAATAAAATGAGCATCGCTCTTGATTAAATCATTTTGCGACACTCACATATTATTAATTTTACTATTTATTTTTTTCCTTTACCTTGAGAGCTTGAAGCCCCATTTCCACTATTGCTTGAATTAGAAGAATTTCCGCCACCATTATCTGACTTAGATGAACTTTCTTTACTATTATTTTCTGATTTTGATGAACTTCCTTTACTGATATTTTCTGGCTTTGATGAACTGTTGCTGTTACTGCTATCGCTCTTTATATTAACATTCTTATCTTCTTTTGATGAATTATTTGAACTTTGTGAATTTGAATTTTCGCTCTTATTTTGTTTTTCTACTACAGGTTCTGATATTTTCTCTTGGCTTGTATTTATTTCTTCTTTTTTACTGCTTCCATTATTTGATTTATCATTTGTAGTTTTCTTATTTTCTTTTTGTGTAATTGCTTCTTCATTCGTACTTGCTTTAGTTGAAACAGTTGCTCCTGCCTTAGCTTCAGCAGTGCTTTCTGAAGTATTAGTTGTAGTAGTATTATCACTTGTACTAGTTGTTGCATCAGTAGCTGTAGTTGCAGCGCTTGTACTATCTTGAGTTGAAGTTTCAATAATACCATTTTTTCTTATTTCTTTAGCTTTCTTTTGTATATCCTTAACAGAACTATTTTTATATTCATCAACTGTAATTGCTGGATCTAAAGCTTGAAGCTTTTGTATAAGATTTAATTTACCTGGTGTTATTCCTAATTTTCTTGCTTCATCTCTTCTTGCGAGAGCAACATTTTGAGTTTCTACTTCTGCTTCTACATTATTATTATTTAAGGTTTTATCAACAACATCCTTTAAGGTTTCATCTAACTCAGCTGCAACCTTTGTTTTATCAGTAGAGGTCGTAATTTCAATTGCTGAAGAACCATCTTCCTTAATATAACCATCATTTATAGCATTTGTAACTACAGTACTTACTGCTTCATCAACTTTAACATTTAGCAAATTAGTATCTGCTAATATATTACTTCCATCTTCATTATATGCCTCTACTGATACTACAGTATCAAATGCATTTACTCCTAATTCTACGCTTGGATTAATATCCACACTTACATATGCTATTGGAGTTTTAGCGTAGGCATATCCACCTCCTGCTAAGCTTAAAACAAATGCTGCTGATAAGGATAATGCTATCTTTTTCTTCATAAGAATTCCTCCTAAAATATGATTTATTTTATTTTGAGACTGCTTTTCATTATATCCAGCTTTTTTAATTACTGCTTTTTCAATACGTTTTCTAGCTGCTGATTCCATTGATAAATCAATATTTCCTTCTAGCAATAATTTGGTGTCTTTCATGTTCAAATCATTTAACTTTTCAAATAATTTATCTTCCACCTATACATTACCTCCCAGTATTTTTTTTAACTTTTGCATGCATCTGGATACCTTTTTATCAATTGTATTTACTTTTATCTCCATATCCTTAGAAATATCTTTTGAACTTTGATGTAAATAATATTTTCTTATGATTATTTCACTATCAGGTTCTCCTAAAGATTTAATTGCTTCAACTAATACTGAATTGCTTTCTTTTTTTAATATTAAATCTGGTACCTCATCTGAAGGTGTAAATAAACTTTCAGCAACATCTTCTATTGGAATATGATTTTTACTTTTGTTTTTTCTGTACATATCTATAGCTTTTCGTTTTGCTATAACTGCCAAAAATGCTTTAATTGATCCTTTAGTAAGATCAATTTTATTTCTATTATTAAACATTTCAAAAAACACATCACTTACACACTCTTCAATGTCTTCTTTGGAATAACTATTAGAAAGCTGATTAAAAATGATTGTGTATACAAGCGCCATATAATCATCCATCATCTTCTTTAAGCCTGCTTCAGGCTTATGAATTAATATGTTAAGTAGTTCTATATCTGAAATCAAAGTGCACCTTCTTTCCAAGAATATATCCTTCTTTATATTTAATATTTCGTAATAGTAAAAAAAAATCTGACAAGCTTCACAAAAAAATTATTTTATTCTATATTTTTCTTATATATTGTTTATTAGTTATATGATAATAATATTATTGAAAATTCTATAATTAATATTTACAAAATTAATAATTTCATTTATTTTTTCTAAAAATTCGAATTTAGTTCTGTATAGAATAACTTTATATTAATATAAAATTATAGCCATTCATAGAACGAATATACCTTAACACATACATGATAAATTCATTTCATATGAATGGCTATAAATTATGCTTAATAGTTTTTAGCTTAATTAATTATTCTTATTTTTTTCCTTATTACTATTTCCTTGTGAGCTTGTATTATTTCCATTCCCTTGCTTAGAGTTATTTTCATGTTTAAGAATAGCTTCTTCTGCTTTTTCATTTTTTATATCTTCTTTTTTCTCTTTTGAAATATTTTTCACTTCTTTATTAGTATCCTCAACTTTATTTTTATGAGTAATATTTTCTTCAACAGTTGTATTTTTATCTGAAGTTGTATTTATATTTGTATCTTCGTTTTTAACAGCTTTTTCATCATTCTTAATGTCTTTTTTAAGTTCTTTAAATTTCTTTTGAATATTCTTTACCGAACTATCTTTATACTCTTCAACAGTTATTGCTGGATCTAATTCTTGAAGTTTTTGTATAAGATTAAGCTTACCAGGCGTTATTCCAAGCTTTCTTGCTTCATCTCTTCTTGCAAGTGCAACTTTTTCGCTTTCAACTTTTGCTTCTTTATTATTATCATCTAATGTTTTATCTACTTTTCCTTTTAATTCTTCATCTAGCTCATCTGCAACTTTTTCCTTATCAGTTGCTGTAGTAATTTCTATTGCAGATGACCCATCTTCTTTAATATAACCTTCTTTGATTGCATTTGTAACTACAGTACTAACTGCATCATCAATTTTTGAATTTACTAAATTTGTTCCTTCTAAAACATTTTTTCCATCTTCATTGTATGCTTCAACAGATACTACTGTATCAAATGCATTTACCCCTAATTCTACACTTGGATTAATATCCACGCTCACATAAGCTACTGGTGTTTTAGCATATGCATAAGTTCCTCCTGCTAAACTAAAAATCACTCCTGCTGATAATGCTAATGCTATTTTTTTCTTCATAATAATTCCTCCTAATATGTCATTCATCTTATGTATTAAAATATTATTTTTACTGTATCTATAAGTTTTTTTCATTACTGCTTTCTCAATGCGTTTCCTAGTAAGATAGTCTACTGATAAATTTACATCTTCATTTAATAATAAAGCTGTTTCATTAATATTTAATTCTTCCAATTTTTTAATCAAAACATTTTCCACCATTAATCCCTCCTAATATTTTTTATCATCCATATGCATCTAGATGACTTTTATCTTCAGTATTAATTTTCAAACTAAGGTTATGAGAAAATCTTTATAATTTTCATGTAAACCAATCATACTTTATTAAAACTTTTGATTTACAATATACATTTCGCTTAATACCCAAACAATCTGACTAGGTACTTTAAGGAAGTATATTAAAAATAATGGTGATTTATTAAAATCATGTTAATTTTCTGATTTTTATCGACAAATTGCTTTTATTAGTTGTAATTTGAAATATTAATGTGTTATATTTATTTTATAGTATATATGATGTAATTTTGTCATATAGATTTCCTTTTTATTCTTACAATATTAGCAGTCAAACCCCTGAATTGTAAGAGTTTATCTATACCTTTCAATTCTAAAATAAAATTCCATTTTCATTATATGTTGCTATAAAACCTTGGTATTTTTATAAGAATTTTATGTAGAGTAATTTAATTAATATTTTGTTTATTTTTAATTTAATTTAAATTTATAGTTGTAGTTTATAATAAATTTAAATATTTAAATAAGAATACTTTACTAATTTATATAAAATAATAACAACTTATTTGTTGCAAGGAGGATTATATGAAAGTAAGAACCCATGTTAAATTGGCAGAATTGTCTTTAATTAAGAATCTAACTAATATTCCAAAGGGATTTTCCAAATTTATGTTTAATTTTGGTCTTGTAATGGTTGATCAAAGTTGGCTTATCAAAACTCATCCTCACTATATACAAAAATCTCTTGGATACATTAATAAGAAAATAGAAAAGCTGCTTTCCATAAAAAAATTTAATGCGTACCATTCATTACAGCTTGGAATAGTTATTCATTACCTTTGCGATTTCTGTTGTAATTCTCATATTACAGGCTCAATTGGAAATGTTTCTTATCATTTAAAATATGAACGTGATTTACAAAAATATTTATTAGAAAATTTCGATACATTAAAAACTCAAATTCATAATAAATCTAATAATATAAATACAAAATTACACAACTTAGCTTCAATAAAAGCTTCAATTGATAAAACTCTTCTTAATTACATTAAGGGGGATGCTTCAATACATTGGGATGTAAAACATTGTGTAGAAATCAGCTCATTTGTCTGTGCTGTTATTTTTAATTCATCTAATATTCTTGTTCCAACTGAGTAAAAATCACAAGAACAAAATAAAACTATTAAATTGTTTACTGTAACCATATATATACCTCAAAAAACAAAAGCAAGGGAATTTTTCGAATCTCCCTTGCTTTTGTTTTTTATTATTATTTATATGTTGGTCATATTCACCTAAATTTATTATTTGAAATTACTTAGTAAAAAGTAATAAATAAAGCCATAAATCATTGCAGAAAAAACTACTACAATTAGTAGATACTTAAGTTTCTTTATTATATTGAGCATAGTTTAATACCTCCATCTATATGCTATTGTAATATTTTTCTAATGAAATAACAATAAACAAACTGTAAATTTCACATAACTTATAATGTTTATCTGCTTAAAATGCTAATTGGCACAAAAATAGAGAGGTTTCCCTCTCTATTCCATCCCGATAAACTCTACCTTTTCTACATTTCTAAGATTAAGCAGACCTTCCGTTAATGTTTTAATATCCCCATCTACTGTGGAAAGATCTATCGTTATACTTAAGTTCGCATATCCATTAAGTGGGATACCTTGATTTATTGTCAAAATGTCGCCGCCCTTTTCTGCTATATAGTTACTAATATTTGATAAGACTCCTTTTTCATTTTTTAATATGATATTGTAAGTAACTTTTCTTCCTCTTGAAGTTTCTGAAAAATCAAATACAAAGTCTTTATATTTGTAATATACGCTTCTGCTTATGCCTGCTATTTTTACAGCTTCTGTTATTTCCTTTACTTTGCCATCCTTTAATAATTTTTTGGCATAAAGAACTTTTTCATAAACGTCTGGTAAAACTCGCTTATCTATAACTAAATAATCTCCACTCATTATTTTCTACCTTCTATAATGGTTGCCCCCGCATCATCTATAGATAACTCTAATATATCCCATTCCAATCCTTTTATTTTTAAATACTCTCTAAGCCTATTGCTAAAGCGCTCGTCCTCTTCGTTAATAATTGCCATGATTGTTGGTCCCGCACCACTTAGGTAACACCCCCATGCTCCTAATTCATAGCTCTTATTATACACCTCTTCAAAACCAGGTATTAATTTCGCCCTGTAATTTTGGTGAAAGGCATCTTTACATGCATATTTAATCAAGTCATATTTACCACTTGAAAAACATGCTACCATTAATGCTGCTCTTGAAACATTATAAACTCCATCTTTTAAGCTTATTTGCTGCGGAACAACACCTCTAGCTTTTTTTGTTGATAATCTAAAATTAGGAATTATCGAAACGAACTTAATTCCTTTTTTAACGTCTACTTTATCATAGTAGGTCTTGTTTTCATCAACTATTGCAACCACCATACCCCCAAGTAATGCTGGTGCAACATTATCTGGATGGCCTTCAATTTCTACAGCCATCTCCAATAACTCTTCATCTGAAAACTTCTTCCCCAAGATTTCGTTAGCACCTACTAGTCCCCCAACTATACATGTAGAACTGCTTCCTAGACCTCTTGATACTGGAACGTCTTGTGTTAATTCACTTATTTCTAAACCTTTTATTTTATAGCCCGCTTTATCAAAACAAAATTTCATTGCTTGATATATTATATTATTTTCGTTACAAAACTCTTCTGGCATCCCATTAAATTTTAATCCATCTTCTTCTAATTCCCTAAACCCAAACTCATTATAAAGCCTTAATGCTATGCCTAATGAATCAAACCCTGGACCCATATTTGCTGATGTAGCTGGTACTCTAACTTTAATCATACTTAAATTCCCCTATTACTTTAAGTAAGAAAGTAGAGCATCCCTCATCTCTGACTTATCCCAAACTTCATCATGTAATACCTTAGCTGTTTCTAATGTACTTAAGCTATTTGGTATTTTATTATTTGTTTCTTTCGATAATTTTTCAAGTACTTTAAAATCATCTACTCCTTCTACATCAATATTAAGAGCATTGCAAATGCTTCTTGGGAACTTAAATGGACTTGCTGTTGAAACTACCAATGCTGGTTTATTATCCTTTGTTTCTTCTACATATTTCTTTTTAACTACATATGCTACAGCTGTATGAGTGTCCATTAAGTAATTATCTTTTTCATAAACTTCTTTAATTGCTGTATAAACTTCTTCTGTATCTGCAAAATTACCATAGAATTCTTTTATGAAGTTTTTAATCTTATCATTTACTTCATAAACACCCTTAGTATTTAAATCCTTCATAAGTTCACTTACAACTGCAGTATCTCTTCCACTTGCTTCAAACAATAATCTTTCAAGATTTGATGAAACAAGTATGTCCATTGATGGTGATTCTGTTAAAACAAGCTCTCTCTTCTTATCATATACCCCAGTTTCAAAGAAGTCTGCTAGAACTTTGTTTTCATTTGATGCACAAATAAACTTATCTATTGGTAATCCCATTTGTTTTGCATAATACCCAGCTAAGATATTTCCAAAATTACCTGTTGGAACTACTACATTTATAGCATCATCTAATTTTATTACCCCTTGATTTACTAAATTGAAATATCCATAAAAATAATACACTATTTGAGGTACAAGTCTTCCAATATTAATTGAATTTGCTGATGATAATATGTATCCCTTTTGAGTTAGCCCTGCTCTAAAGTTGTCATCTCCAAATATTTCTTTTACTCCTGTTTGAGCATCATCGAAATTCCCCTTTATTCCAATGACCTTAACATTGTTCCCCTCTTGACTTGACATTTGTCTTTCTTGAATTGCACTCACACCATTTTTAGGATAATAAACTACAACTTTAAAGCCTTCAACATCCTTAAAACCTTCAAGTGCAGCTTTTCCTGTATCTCCCGAGGTTGCAGTAAGTATTGTTATATCTTCATTAACACCACATATTTTTTTAGCCCTTTTCATAATTTGTGGTAAAAACAATAATGCTGCATCTTTGAATGCACAAGTTGGTCCATGATATAACTCTAAGAAGTTATTTTTTACTTCTACGCTAAATCTATCATTATATGCATCATTAATTGCCCCCATTAATTCTGCATCATCAATATCCGTAAAATATTCATTGATAACTTTAAATGCTAAATCTTCGTATTTAACTTTAGTATCCTTCTTTAAATCATCATATACCTTAGGAAATTCGTCTGGAACGTATAGCCCACCGTCCTTAGAAATTCCATTAATTATTGCTTTAGCTGAAGCTATGTCTTTTTCTAAGCCCCTAGTACTTCTAAACTTCATCTTTTCTCACCTCAAAATTGTATTAAATATGAATGTATTATATTTATTAACAAAAATTAATATATAAAAACATATTTGACTTGTAATATATATTATCATGTATTTTATAGATACACAAGTGTTTTTCTGTAAAATACACGAAAAATATTTTTCTGAAAATATTTACATGTAAATATTTAAAGGAATTATTTGCACTGCATTATTTTTTATTATTAAATCCATACATTCTGGTACAATAATTTCATTTTTGTTCAAACATTCTAATAATATTTTGCACTTTTCGAAAAAGCTTTCATAAAATTGTTCTTGGCCTGTTTTCCTAAGAAGACTTATACACTCCCCATTACTGCAGGTTTTTATAACTTTTCCTATAACCTTACAATGGCAGTTAATATTATCAAATAAATTACATCTACTTCCCATAAAATTATCCCTGTTCACTGTTAAAACAATCATTCCATTTTCTGTCTTCATAATTAAATCCTGAGTGTTATTTAAAGTTAAAATGCTTTTTAAATATGTGAGCATTTTTAGTGAAATTGAAAAATTGAACTTTTCATTGAACTCTTTAAACAAACCATCTAAATATTCACATCCAAATATGGTTATTAAATTTATTAGTGCATCAATATATGGCACAACACCTTGATTGGTTATTGTTCCTTCAATCTCTATTATATCTCCTGAAAAAATATTATTATTTTCTATATCCTTCTGATTTTTATGCAAAAGTTGTTGATTGGAATTAAGCTGTTGAATTAACTTTTGATTTAACATAAAAGTTGTATAAGTTGTTTTCACTTGTTCCTCTTCCTTTATACATTGTCTCAAATCAATATCCTTATCCATATGATGATTTAAATTATTATTATTTCCTTCTGTTTTATTTTTGTCTTTATAACCTTCTCTTTCATTTCTAATAATGCGATTTTCATTAAAGCTATCAAGCCTGTTGCCTTCATGCACCCCTGTAGATAAAGTTCTATCAAAGGCCTGAGTTTTAGTTATTGTTTCTATAAAACCAGTTAATGTAATTGAAGATAAATTTCTAATTAAATTTTCATCTAAATAAATCAATATTTCAAAAGGATTATTCATGATTACCCCTTTCAAAAACATTATACACCAATAAAAAGAGCGGCTATGCCACAACAACGGAACTTTCCTGAAATCCCTTTTTGAGATTTCACCCTTAACTCTTAACTGCTAATCAACTTCTAGTTTGATGAACAATATTTCTTGTATTAATATTATATATAACAAACATATTTATTAATAATCTACTTTATATAGTATATTCTTAATAATAATCATTAATTCAAAATAATATTTTCCATAAATTTTTTCTAAAAAATTACAAATTTCTTAATTTCCGAGTTTTTTTAATTAATTGTGCTATAATTTTATTATATAAAGTCTTTAAAGAAAGGAGATTGCTTAATTAAATCTGACATATATAAGCTCCAATTAATCAATTTCTATTAATGACAAAAGGATTTTTTTCATTACTAATCAAATTAATCTTAATTGAAACTTATAATATAGATTTTACTCTTAAGCATGTGTTTTATTATGAAGAAGTTTATAAAATTATTTTCATTATTTTTCATTGTCACAACTATTGTTTTACTCATAGTATTTCACAAGAGAATAATTCTATCTTATGAAATTGTGAATAAATACCTTACTTTAAAAAACAACATATGGACAACCCAAGAAGTAGATATAGAGAAATCTGCAACTTCTATGGAATATAGAGATGTTGTTTATAAAAATACTAATAATGTTCCATTAACTCTTGATGTGTATACTCCTCTGAAACAAGTATACAAGAAATCTCCAGTACTTTTATACGTACATGGTGGAAGTTTTGCTTATGGAAATAAAAATATTCCTGAAACCCTAACTCCAATATTAGACACTTTCAGGGAACAAGGCTATACAATCATAAGCACTTCTTATGAGCTTATGAGAAATAAAGAAAGTTTTAATAAGCAGGTTTCAGATATTAAAGATACCCTTCGCTGGATATATAAAAATAAAACTGATTACAATTTTGATACTGATGAAATTGGTGTTATAGGAATATCTTCAGGTGCTTACCTTTCACTTATGGCTGGTTACAGCAGTAATACTGATTTTACAGACGATATTGAATTAAGTAAGTATCCTTCAAATATAAAATATTTAATTGATTTTGCAGGTCCAACAGATTTAAGCCTTTTAGATACAAGTGCTTTAAATTACGATTTATCTAAAATTTTTACTTCAATAAAAGACAAAAATGATCTGCTCCAAAAATATAATCCTATAGATTATATAAATTCTAAAAGTCCAAATACTTTGAT
This sequence comes from Clostridium sp. C2-6-12, assembly GCF_009928485.1. GTDB lineage: Bacteria > Bacillota > Clostridia > Clostridiales > Clostridiaceae > Clostridium. The sequence goes on from NZ_JAABNP010000013.1 coordinate 22,977, forward strand.
AATTCACAGCAATTTGGATTCATTAGTCCCTTATGAAAGCTCTAAAAAACTATATGATCAATTGATATCAAAAAAGGCTAATGCTGAATTAATTACTTTAAATAGTACTGCTCATGACTTATCAAGTATTTCTAATGATGATATTCTTGCTATTTCTAAAGGATTAATAAAGTTTATAATATTTAATTCACCTCTTTAGGACAAACCTAAATAATAAAAGGTACTGTAATGTTACCCTACAATACAGTACCCTTTATTTATACTAATATTAATATTCATAAGACTTCGTATTTTCGCAAAGTCTTATATTTATTTTCTTATCTTCAATAACCTTTTTATATGAGCATAAAAATTCATTTAATTCATTATCATTTAAATCTATTGTTTTTTCACTTATTAATAATACATCCTCTTTGTCTAATAATACTTTAAGGTCATTTCTCTCATTTTTAATGAAATATTCAGACATGGCTTTTGCTGCTATTCTACTCTTATACTTTTCTTGAAAGCTAAGTGTTTTCTTCATAGCTTCATAATTTGTGCCAATCCCACTCATATCAAAGCCTGGAATTTTAAACTGTTCATCTATTGATGCAGAATCAAAACCATATCTCTCTAAGAATTTTTTTTGTATATTGATTAATTTATCTTGAGATATATCATTTTCCTGCATATATGTCATTATATGCTTTGAAAAATCAGCCATGTTCATTTTGCCTTCAGCAAGCTTGTAGTACAAAGAATATATATAATCTTCGAACTTATCTATGTCTTTATCCTTTGCCTTGTTTTTTAATTCATTAAAATCTATTATTTTCTCATCAGACATATCAATCCAACCTTTCCATATTAGAATATTCTTAATACAATTTAAAAAAATAACATGAAACCCTATCATTATATTATTCTCTTCATTGTGTATAAATTAAATATACCACTTTTTATACTATTCATGCTATATTTCACAGAAATTTTATATTTTATCTATTCATACTCTCTCTTTTAGAAAATACACAGCCACAATAATCCTGCCTATATAAATTATATTGTTTTGAAAGCTCTATTGAACGCTTATAGCCTTCCTTTTTCTTAAAGTCAGAATACAAGTATTTTACCCCATATTGTTCAGATAGCTTCTTTCCAATTTCATTTAAAATTTGAGAATTTTTATGAGGGCTTATTGACAAAGTAGTTGTAAAATAATCATACCCCTGCTCTTTAGCAATTACAGCAGCTTCTTTAAGTCTTAGTTCATAACACTTTAAGCATCTTTCGCCGCCTTCTCTGTCTTCTTCTAATCCTTTTGATAAGTTATAAAAACTTTCTGTATCATATCTTCCTTCAATAAAATTTATTTGATTTTTAACCTTTAAAGCAGTAATGAGACCTTTTTGCTCAGTTACTCTTCTTGAATATTCCTCCAGAGGATAAATATTAGGATTATAGAACAAGATGCTTATTTTAAAATACTGTGATAGGTATTCTAAAACATAACTACTGCAAGGTGCGCAGCAACTATGAAGTAATAGTGTTGGTGTATTATTTTCTTTTATTAAACCTTCAATTAGTAAATCTAATTCTTTCTGATAATTAATTTTATTCATGTGTAATTCATTCCTTCTTATGTTTTTATATTTGAAAATTCTATTTATATTTTACTGTTAACTAAATATAAACACCGAAAATATTTCTATTATTAATCAATCTCTTTTCCTCTGAAACTTGAACTATCTTAAAATCAATCCCAACTCCATTTACTATTCTTCATTCTCAATCTATATATTAACACATCCACTATATATATCAATTGTATATTTACAAAATAGTATTTTTAAATTTCTCCACAGCTTAATATAGCTTCTTTTCCGCTAAGCATATCTTTAATTTTTATTTCATTTTTTATAACTTCTTCTTCACCAATTAATATTACTTTTTCTATTCCTAATTTATTTGCATAATTTAATTTTTTCTTCAGTTTATCATCTTCTAAATAAATCTCAACTTTTTTACCCTTGTCTTGAAATTTCTTATAAATATAACTACAATACTCTAAAGTATTTCCAATTGATATTATTAAATACTCTACTGAGTTTTCCATCTTATAATTATCAATAAAAGCTATTTCTTTTAAAACAAAAAATAATCTTGTAAGTCCTATAGATATGCCCACGCCAGGTAAAATATTATCTGTATAATTTTGAGCTAAATTATCATATCTTCCACCTGAACAAATAGAACCATAGCTTTCGTTGCCTAATAAAAAAGTTTCAAAAACTGTTCCTGTATAATAATCCAAGCCTCTTATAATTTTTAAGTTTATTATATACTCTTTTTCTTCTACTCCTAAAAATTTTAATACTCTTCTTACCGTTTCTATTTCTTCTATTCCAGTTATTAATTTATCACTTACTAATTCTAATTGTTTTAATTGAGTAATTATTTCGTCATTACTTCCTTTTATATTTATAATCTTATTAATAAAATTTGTCTTTTCGCTTCCAACTAACATTTCAAGAGCTTTATTAAACTCTTCTTCACCAATTTTATCGTATTTATCAATTAAAATCATAACTTCATTTATTGGAACAATGTTTATTTCTTCTAAAATTGAAGAAAGTATCTTTCTATTGCTTATTTGAAATTTATAATCTTTTAGCCCTATAGCTTTAAAACCTTTTGATACTATGCTTATTACTAACGCATCATTATCTATGCTTAATTTTCCATTTCCAATTATGTCTAAATCGCATTGATAAAACTCTCTATATCTTCCTCTTTGATTTCTTTCACCTCTATAAACTTTTCCTATTTGATACCTTTTAAAAGGAAAGGTTAGCTCATTAAAATATTGAGCCGCGAATCTTGCAAAAGGTACTGTTAAATCAAATCTTAAAGCTAAATCATTACTTCCTCTCTTAAAATTATAAACCTGTTTTTCTGTTTCTCCTGCTGTTTTGGCAAGAAGAACTTCTGCCTTTTCTATTATTGGAGTGTCCATTGGTTGAAATTCATTTTCCTCATATATATTTGTAATCTTTCTTACTATATCATTAAATATTTTTTGCTCCTTTGGAAGTAGTTCCATAAATCCTGGTAATATACTTGGTTGTATTTTATTATTTTTCATTTTAACTTTCTCCTTTTCTATTAATTATTTAAATTTATCAGTTTTCCTCATTTTCATTAGTTAATATCAATAAAATCTTACAACTTACTTATTTTTATATGCAAAAAAACCATGCAGGTTTATATCCCACATGGTTCAACAAATTATTACTAACATTTAATTCGTCATCACCAGCAGATACAAGCCTACGATTTATAGACTTGTATCTGCCTTTAAACAGACCAAGTCTTACTGATGATGATGGTGTATAAAATTAATTATCTTAAAATTAAATGCTTTCATAATATTTCCTCCTAAAATTTAATGTTTCTATTATATAACATTAATTTCCTATTTTCAATAGCAATTTATTAACTTCCTTTAATAAATAGTACCATATGTCCATTCTATTGGACATATGGTACTATAAATAATTCACTCAGATACTTATCCTATATATTATCAAAGATTAAATTCCTTTGGCTTTACACGAAGTGCTGTGCACATTTCTTTCACTAAAGCAATTTCAGCTTTGTCAAATTCGCCATCAGTGGCACCTATTGAGCAACATAATGCTATTAATGCCTTTCCAGCCTCTCGCTTACTTTTCATTTTAACAATTGCATTCATAGCTTCAGCTTTTCCAACATTATAATCAAATTCAAACATATCTGCATAATGATTAAATCTAGTTAAAACATCATCTAAATCGAATACTTTTAATGAATCATTAAGATTGATATATCTAACCATCTTTTCTTTTTCTTCTGAACTAATATTTCCATCACCACATGCAATCAATGCACAACTTGCTGCAGTTGCTTCCATAAAATCTTTATTAGCAAACTGTTTTAAACTCACTTCTGTTTTATCCTTTTGCTCTTTTAACCATTCTCCAATTGCCATGATTAACACACTCCATTCTATAATATCGTTGCTATTCTAAATATACATGAACAAATCGATTTTGGATCTATAATCATATATCCTTTTTTTATTTTAAACTTGCTTCATATATTTCTCTTTCCATTTAACAAAGTTAATTAGCAACCTTTTTATTCCACTTATTTAAGTATACAATTAACAAACCTATTTTTCTATATATTCCCCAATAATATCCATACCGAAATTAATATTAAAAAAATCATTATACAATAGAGTACTATCAAAAAACTATTTGCTTTTAATTCAATTATTACTTTCATTAACTGCAAATTCTTCAAAAGCTTTTAAGAAGGTATCAATATGATTTTCCTCATGTTTTACGCTTAAGAAAATTGCTTCAAATTGAGATGGTGCTATATTTATTCCACTTTTTATCATATGTTCAAAATATCTATTAAATCTTTCTACATTGCATGTCTTAACATTTTCATAAGTTCTAACTTCTTCTAATTCAGTAAAGAATATGGTCATCATTCCACCTACTCTATTCATTACAACAGGAAGATTATATTTTTCTGATATATTTTTAACTCCTGCTTCGAGTTTAGCTCCTATATTTTCAATATGATCATAATATGTCAAATTGTTTTTGAGCTTATTTAAGGTTGCAAGACCTGATGCCATAACAATTGGATTTCCTGACATAGTTCCTGCTTGATATACACCACCAAGTGGTGCTAAGTTTTCCATTATTTCTTTTCTTCCACCATATGCTCCACAAGGAAGTCCTCCACCCATTATTTTAGCATAAGTAACTAAATCTGGCTTTACATTAAATAAAGATTGAGCACCTTTAAATGCAACCCTAAATCCATTCATTACTTCATCAAAAATTAGTAATGCACCATAAGAATCGCATAGTTCTCTTAAAGTTTCCATAAAATCTTCTTCTGCTTTTATTACTCCCATATTTCCAGCTATAGGTTCAATAATAACTCCTGCAATTTCATCTCCATAAGTTTCAAAAAGCTTTCTTATTTGGTCCTTGTCATTATATATTCCAATCAAAGTATTTTCTATGCTTTCATTTGGAACGCCTAAAGAACCGGGAATCCCTCCTGTCATTACACCCGAACCTGCTTCAATTAAAAATCCATCAAAATGTCCATGATAACAGCCTGCAAATTTTATTATCCTCTTTTTCTTTGTATAACCTCTTGCAAGTTTAACAGCACTCATAGTAGCTTCTGTTCCTGAATTAACCATTCTTATCATCTCAACACTATCTAAATTTGAGCACATAAATTTTGCTAAGTCTAATTCTAATTTTGTTGGAGCTCCAAAGGCTAAAGCCTTTGAGCTAGTTTCATGAATTGCCTTAACCACATCTTCATCGCAATGCCCAAGAATTAGTGGACCCCATGCTAATACAAAATCTATATATTCATTATCTTCTTCATCTTTAATAATTACACCTTCACCTGACTTAATAATAGGAGGATTTAAATTCACTCCTCTAAATGCTCTAACTGGACTATTGACTCCACCTGGCATGTACTTTTCAGATTCTTTAAATATATCAAGGTTTTTCATTGTAATTCCTCCTTAGCCCGCATAATAACTATAAATATTTATATAGTTATATATTTAAATAGATAACTTTTTATATATTTAAATTTTTTCATATTTAAGTATCTATCTATTTTTATTTTTTTATATTTATCTAGATAAATTTATTTATATTAAAGTATTTTTATATGTTTATAGTTATATAGCTATCTTTATTAATATTTAAATATTAAACTATAATAACTTTACAGACATGCAAAAATTTCTTATTAACATGACAGTTATTTTTTATTTGTGAAATGTTCTTATTTGCAGGAAAGATCCATATTGTGGCATAGCTGCTTTTTTATTGGTATCTATTTTTTTAAAACCTTAGACGCTTCTAAAGCATGGTAAGTAATAATTATATCTGCCCCAGCTCTTTTAATTGAAGTCAATGTTTCCATCATAACTCTTTCTTCATCTATAAGTCCAAGCTTTCCTGCTGCTTTTACCATTGCAAATTCTCCACTTACATTATAAGCAACCAACGGAAGGTTAAAGTTTTCTCTGCAATCTCTAATTATATCTAAATATGAAAGAGCTGGCTTAACCATAATAAAATCTGCTCCTTCTTCTATATCCATTTGTGTTTCACGGATTGCTTCCATCCTATTTGCTGGATCCATTTGATAAGTTTTTCTATCCCCAAATTGTGGAGCTGAATTTGCTGCATCTCTAAATGGTCCATAAAAAGCTGAACAGTATTTTGCTGAATAACTCATAATGCTTATATGTTTAAAACCATTATTATCTAATGCATTTCTTATAGCTGCAATTCTTCCATCCATCATATCAGATGGAGCAATTATATCTGCACCAGCTTTTGCATGAGATACTGAAATCTTAGCTAAATAATCTAAAGTTTCATCATTATCTACATCTGAACCATGAATAATTCCACAATGACCATGTGAAGTATATTCACACATACAAACATCAGTTATAACTAATATATCTTTATCTATTTCTTTTATTTTTCTTATAGCTTGTTGAACAATTCCATTATCATTATAACTTTCCGAACCACATTCATCCTTATGTTCTGGTATTCCAAAAAGCAATACTCCTGCAATATTAGCATCTTTAACTTCTTTTATAACCTCATGAAGTCTATCTATTGAATAATGATAATTTCCTTCTAAAGAAGAAATTTCATTTTTAATATTTTCTCCTTCTACAACAAAAATAGGATATATAAAATCCTTTGAATTTAATGTTGTTTCTCTAACCATATCACGAATGGCTGAATTTGCTCTAAGTCTTCTTCCTCTTTTAATCATAATTTAATTTTAGCGACTATAAAATAATAACAAATATTATTTTCTCACTAAAAGATACACTTCCTCTCTTTATAAATTATTTATATATTCTTTAAACATATTTCCACGTATTTCAAAGTCTTTAAATTGATCCCATGAAGCACATGCAGGGCTTAGAAGTATGACATCTCCCTCTTTAGCAAAATTATACGCTATTTTAGTAGCCTCCTCTAAGTTATCAACAACCTCGCAAGAAATATCACACTCCATAGCAAAATCGTTTATTCTTATTTTAACTTCACCATAAGCTACAATTAATTTTACATTTTTTAAGAATTCCTTTAATTCAATAAAGCTTTGACCTCTATCTAATCCTCCTAACAATAATATTGTTGGTTTAGCAAAAGAAGCTAAGGCTGTTTGAGTTGACTTTATATTAGTTGCTTTAGAATCATTATAAAAATCAATATTTTTTATTGTTTTAACATATTCTAATCTATGTTCTACGCCACCAAAAACTTTTAAAACTCTAACTATAACATCATTATCTACATCAAATTCTTTCGCCACTGCAATAGCTGCCATAATGTTTTCATAATTATGCTTCCCTTTAATTTTCACTTCATCCAAATCTATTATTTTATTATTATTATAACAAATATATCCATCAATTATTGAACAGCCTAATTTATTACATGAATTAAATGAAAAATATTTCTTAGTGGATTCAATATCATTGGTTAATTCAATTACATTCTCATCATCTAAATTAATAATGGCTATATCTAGTTCAGTATGATGATTAAAAATTTTCTTTTTCATAAGTTTATAATTTTCATATGTGCCATGAAAATCAAGATGTGCTTCAGATAAATTGGTTAATACTGATATATTAGTCTTAAAATCTATCACATTGCATAATTGATGATCTGAAACTTCCATAACAGCAATGTCTCCATCTTTCAATTTTGATACAAAAGAACATGCTGGGTATCCTATGTTGCCCATTAAAAATGCACTCTTAAAAGCATTCTTTAAAAACTCATATATCAATGTAGTCGTCGTTGTTTTTCCATTAGTTCCTGTAACACCAATGATTGTTATACCTTTGCAAAAATATTTAAATGCTAATTCCATTTCATTTATAACTGGTATATTTAATTTTATGGCTTTCTTTATATACTCATGATCATTTGAAATCCCTGGATTTTTAACTATCATTTCGAAAGTATTATCAAATAAATTATCTGGATGACTGCCTGTAACAATTTTTACTCCAATTGATTGCAGCTCATGAATTTGTTCTGAATTTTGTTCATCTTTAGCATCATTAACAATAACCTCATATCCCTTGCTTGCCAGCAACTTTGCTGCTTCATAACCACTTCTAGCCATTCCTAAAACAAAGGCTTTCTTATTATTGCTCACTAACTCATCTCCATTCATTCAGTTAATAGTTGGTAATTTAGCCCTTATGATATCCTTTGGACAGTTAAGATTATATAAATAAGTTTTCTATTTCCTTTAGAAAACCATCCTCAGAATGTTCTTTGCATACATAAGCCTCTATTCCCAATTCCTTTAATGGCTCATATGTCTTTGGTCCTATAGCTATAACTTGTTTCTTTTTTATTTCTTCCATTCCAAGCATATCTACCATGTTTTTCACGGTTGATGGACTTGTGAAAAATACCACATCAACTTCTTCAAAGGATTTTTTATTTGCTACATTTCCGCAAACAGTATCATAGATAAATACTCTATCTACTTCTACACCTGTTTTAGCTAATTCTTCATATATATATTGTCTGCTCTTAGCTGAACAAGGTAAAAGCAGCTTTTCATTTTCTTTTAAATGAGGCTTTAGAATACTTACTAAACCTTCACCTACAAATTCTTTAGCCTTAGCAAAACATACAATTCCTCTTTTATTTAATGCATTTGCTGTTGCCTTGCCAATAGCTGAAATTTTTGCCTTTAGCTTTCTTATATCATAAGCCTTTTCAATTAAATAATCAAAAAATGTATCTACGCTATTCGCTGAAGTAAATACTATATGATCATAATTTTCTAATTTATTTATATATTCATTTAAATTATCAGAAGTGCTTTTTATTTCTATAGAATTAAAGCTTGTAACCTCTGCTCCTAATTTTACTAATTTATTTTTAAGATTCTCTGATTGTTTCTTTGTTCTTGTAATGCAAATATTCTTTCCAAAAAGAGGTTTATTTTCATACCAGCTCAAGTTTTCATTTAAGGTCACAACTTCTCCAACTACTATTATGCAAGGTGATTTTAAATTTGCTTCTTTTACTTTTTGTGAAATATTTTCTAAAGTTCCTATAACTTTTTTTTGCTTAGCTGAAGTACCTCTCATAACAACTCCACACGGTGTTAATGGAGATTTTCCATTAGCTATTAACTGACCTACTATATTCTCTAAATTGCTTAAGCCCATCATGAAAACTAAAGTTCCTTCTTCCCCAGCTAAAGCTTTAAAATTAACATTTAAATCCTGTGCTGATTTCCCTGTTACAATATGGAAGCTTTGTGCCATTCCTCTATGAGTTATTGGAATTCCTGCATAGTTTAATACTGCAATAGGTGAAGTTACTCCTGGAACTACTTCAAATGGAATATTTTCTTTAACTACTTCAAGAACTTCTTCTCCACCTCTTCCAAAAACATAAGGATCGCCACCTTTTATTCTTCCAACTACATGGCCTTCTTTTGCAAGTTTAACTATAAGCTCATTGATTTCCTCTTGAGTTTTTGAATGAGCTCCTGGCTCTTTTCCACAATAATAAATTTCACAATCTTCATTTAAATAATTTAATACATTATTTGAAACTAATCTATCATATAATACAGCTGTACATTCTTTTAAAACCCTTACGGCCTTAAGTGTTAATAATTCTTCATCTCCTGGGCCTGTTCCAATTATATAAACTTTGCTCATATCTTTTTTCTCCTATTTCAATAATCTTACTTAAATTTTATCATTATAATAATCTAAATCTATAGTTTTTTATACACTGCCACAAATCTAAATTAACTTTCTAATATTTTCTTAGCTAGTTTCTCTCCCAATTGAAGATTATCATATTTGCTGCCTAAAATATCTTTTTTAATTATTTTTCCACCTACATCATATATTCCTATCATATATAAATCATTTCCTTGAATTTCTGAGTAGGCTCCAATTAAACTGTGACAGTCCCCATTTAAGCTCTTCATAAAGCTTCTTTCAGCATTTACTGTAAGCTTTGCATTAGGATCTTCTAATTTTCTAAAAACTTCTCTAGCTTCACTTGTTTTTAAACATTCTATTCCTAAAGCTCCCTGAGCAACTGCTGGTATAAATTCAGTTGGATCAAAATATTCTGTTATTAAATGTTCTTCATTTAATCGTTTCAAGCCTGCTGAAGCTAAAATAATCCCGTCTAAATTTTGACTTTTCATTTTTTCAAGTCTTGTTTGAACATTTCCTCTTATTGAAACTATCTCCAAATCATTTCTAAGGAGTTTTAGCTGACACCCACGTCTTATACTGCTAGTTCCTATAACTGCGCCTTTTCTTAGTTCTTTAAAAGGTATATTATCCTTTGAAATAAGCACATCTCTTATATCTTCTCTTTCTGTTATAGCAGCAATTTCAAATTCCTCACTTAATTCATAAGGAACATCCTTCATGCTATGAACAGCTCCAGATGCTTTTTTATCTAAAAGTGCCAATTCGATATCTTTAACAAATAATCCTTTTCCTCCTATTTTAGCTAAAGAAACATCTAATTTTCTATCTCCCTCAGTAACTATGAGTAATTTTTCACTATCTATGTTAAATTGATCTTTTAAACTCTTCATTATTATTTCTGTTTGTGTTTGAGCCAATTTACTCTTTCTTGTTGCTATAATTAGTTTATTCATAAATTATTATTACCTCCACCTTGTTCTATCTATAATTTTAACAGATCATCTATGATTTCCTTTGGGAAATTGATCCTTAATGCTTCTTCTGCTTTTCCTTGGTCAAAAAGTATCTTAAAATCGTCATTTCCTATAAAACTCAGTATCAAATTCTTATATTCTGGATACTTTTTAGCTTTAGTTCTTATTTTACCCATAAAACTAAGGAAATCATCATATTCTTCTAATAAGCTTTTTACTTTTTCTGCTGCTAAAACAGCACCTTTAGGATTTCCTTGCTTTGTGTTTAATGCAAAACTTATATTTTTAGTGTCTCTTTCAATTGGAATAACTCCCATTCCACCCTTAAAATCAGAGGAATCTATATAAATTTTAAAATTATCCTCACAGTAATATTTTATTTTATCAATTACATTTTTATCCTCTATTGCAATAATTATAAGATGTTTATCTTTTAAAAAATCATAATTAAATTCTTCACTTATAAGTTTAAGTTTTTTTGCAGATTCTTTTGAAAGCTCTATTAAATCCTCTGTAAAAGTCTTAGATAAAACTTCAACATAGACGTTATCCTTAATAAAATGCCTTGCCTTAATTGTCCCTGCTTTTCCGCCTCCAACTATACCAATTCTAAGTTTATTGGATATAAATGAAATATATGAATATCTTATTTCTTCACTTGAAATATCTTCTCTATTATTTTCAAACATTCTTCTTCACACCCTTTTAAGGTTTCTTCTTTCATAACTTCAATAGCCCTGTTTATATAAAAATCCGAAGCACTTTTAATTAATTTTTCAGCTAATGGAACATCTTTTTCATTTCTGCTCTTATGCTTAAAAGTTTCAATTCTTTTTTGAGATATTTCGTTACCCAAACTTTTTAATCTTTTAATTTCAGGTGAAATACTTCTTAATTTAAGCCACTCTTCATATTCCTTCAAATATTTATTCATTATGAATTTATGCTCTTCCATTTTGTTTTTTCTAAGTACTTTATTTTTATCATTTATGTAACTTATAGTATCTATATTATATACTTCAGTTCTATCTAACACTGCAACTTCTTTTTCAACATCTCTTGGAACCGATAAATCATATATTATTAGCTTATGCCCTTCTTCATTAATATCTGATTTTTTTACTACTGGATGTGGAGCTGAAGTACATCCTATAATACATTCAATCTCATCAATATATTTATTTTTTTCTTCAAAACTGATTACTTTAACTCTTTCATCAGTAATCTCTTCTTTAATTTTATTATTTCTCACAACTAAATAGACAAGTTTAATATTATGAGAAAGAAGATATTTTAAAACAAGCTTTCCTACTTCTCCATATCCTAAAACCATATATTTAGTACATCCATGATTAAAAGCTTCATTTGCCACTATGGAAGCTGAAGATACTGGTATTTCAAACAATTTAGCTTCCTTCCTAAATCTTTTACCACAGGTTATTGCCTCTTGAAATAATCTATGTAATTCCAATGAAACTGCATCTATATCTAAAGCCTGTTCATAAGCATCCTTTACTTGCCCTAAAATTTGATCTTCTCCTAATATTTTAGAATGAAAACCACAACAAACTTCAAATAAATGTCTGTAAACATCTTTCTCCTTAGTTATAAAAACATATTGCTTATAATCATAATTCCAGCTGAAAATCCCAAAAATCTTTTTTAATAATTCTTCCTCATTAAAAGAAGCATTAAAATAAATTTCTGTTCTATTACAAGTAGCTAAAATAACTACCTCCTGCATTTCTTCAAGTAATTGTTGTACATATTCATTATATTTTTTTGGCTTTATAATAAATTTTTCTCTAACTTCTAAAGGTGTATTTTTTCTTATACCTATTAAGCCTATCAATGCTTGTCACCTCACATATTTTTAACTTCGTAATATTATAAAACAGACTTACTCCTCTTAATTATTCATTGAGTAAGCTATCATCATCAAATCATAGATTTTAGATATCTGTCTTAACTAATTCACACTAAATCATAGATTTTGGTTATCTACTTAAGTAAATATATAATATATTCTAGGTAATATCAATTTTTTCTTTAAAATATTATTATTTATTCTGTCTTTGACATATTTCTGACACAAAACTCTATTATAATAATATCATAAAGTAGTTAATTATTTACCCCTATTAAATATAAAATAGTAAATTATAGAATCAAAAAAGCTAAGTACAAGCCTCCCTATCTTATACTTAGCTTTTTTGTATTTTTTAACTACTTACTTAAATCAGATTATCACTAGAATATGATACTATCAATCATCATATTTACCAGCAAAAACCGCACCATTCATTTTCAAATAAGACTTTTCATGAGCTAACGCTTCTTGATGATATTTTGAATTGGTATAATTTTTATAATAATATTCTTTTAGTAATTTTAGGTCATTTCTATACTTTTCCACTTCCATTGCACACACTCTAGTCCATAAAAGTCTATCTATTGATACAATTAGAATATTCTCTTTCTCAATAGCATCTTTTTTGAAAAAATCATAATCTAGGTGTGCAATACTTCTCCATATTTCAAATTTTCCTATTACCATTCCCAAATCTCCATACAAATCTTTTCTATTATCGGGGTATTTTTCTGCTAGAATTTGATAATCATCATCCGTTATTATCAAATCTATATCTGCACCTGCTTTTCGCATTTCATAAAACTCCATAGCCATCCCCCCAATAAGAATAGGCTTTTTCGTAAATGATAAATTACTGGATACCAACATATCTGTAACATGATTAACAACATTATTCATTACAACCACTCCTACTAAAATATTACTTCCATCAACTCTATATCACCAAATAAACTTAATCATTATCCCAATTAAACTGTATATTTAACATATGCAATTCCATCATATGTTTCAACCTTATCAAAACCACATACTTCATAAAAATGCATGGTTTTAAGTGTTTTATCTGTTATTAAAACTATTTGTCTTACATCTTCATACTCATTCATAAATTCACCTATAAGCTGACGTCCAATTCCTTTACTTTGATATATCTCATCTACCAAAATATCTTGAATGTACATAATAGTTTCAGAATCGCCAACAGCTCTTAGCACTCCAACAAGTTTATAATTATCCCAGGCTGAAACAATAACACTAGAGTTTATAAATGCACGTTCCAATTTTTTCGCATCTTGAGTATAAATATGCCATCCAATATTGTTGTATAATTGTATTAGCTCTTCAACTTTAGGAACTACATTAATCTTATATGTTATTTTCATTTTCTTATTCTCCTCTCAGTAATAATAAATGATTAGAGAGAATTTCTTAATTTGATCATTTTTGTACCTCCTCAAAAGTTATAACTTTTCTTTTAATCATATTACAGGATATTATATCTTTACAAATTAATATCACAATCTATTAATCTAGGTGCTCTAATATCATGCTGTGCTAAAATCGGATTATCAACTGGATACTTTATTCCTATAGTTGAATCATTCCAAGCTACTTGACGTGAATACCTTGAATCAAAATAGTTATCTATTCTCATAACCACTTTTGTTTTATCTTCTAATGATAGGAAAGCATGTCCAAAACCTTTAGGAATAAAAATCTGTCTGCGATTTTCCGTGCTTAATTTTACTGATGTCCACTTCAAATAGGTTGGAGATTCTTTGCGCAAATCAACAGCATAATCTATTCCACTTCCTTCAATGCAATATAACAGTTTAGCCTGTGACATGGGATTATTTTGAAAATGGATGCCATATAAAGTTCCAGCTTTTAAAGGACAATATATATTTTCTTCAATATATTTAAAATCAATTCCAAATTTCATAAGTTCCTTTTGAGAAAAAGTTGAATACTTGGGGCCGCGACTATCTTCTCCTTCTTCATATTCAAATATCAAAACACCTTTTAAATCCGTATTAGTAACCTTCATACTTTATCTCTCCTGCATAAATATTGATACTACTTCTAAATTTATTAATTATCACAGTATTGATAATATCATCCCTATTCTTTAATAATCAAAAGTATTCTCTTTCACATTGGGTAACAAACTGTAAATTGATTTTCCTATCTTTTCTTCAAAATACTTTTTAATCTCAAATGTTGATTTCCATCGTGGGATTGTATATTCATTAATACCTCCTCTTAATGCAATGTCTACAATTCTTTTCTCGATTAATACAAACCCACTTGGCAATGATAAATAATCACATAATTTTATTAATTTATCATAATCTGTTTCCTCCGTATTAGATAAATAATTTTTTACATAATTTAATTCTTCAAGAGTACCATCCCATTTTCCTACAATAACGACCTCATTATTATATCTAAATGCTGTATGACTTAAACAAATTCTCCCTACCAAATCATAACCCTTACTAATTGCATATTTGTATCCATCTATTCCATGTCTCATAGCATGTACACCTTCTCTTCTTCCTATATCATGCAGCATTCCTAAAATATATGCAACCTCAGGATTTAAATTGTCAGTTTGCTCTGCTATTAATTTTGCACCTTCTGCTACATTCATAGAATGCATTACCCAAGGTCCTGGATTTAAATCTTCCGCTTCTTTTAATAATAATTTTGCTTTTTCTAAAGAAGGTATTCTTTCCTTTATGTAACTATTTTCCATTATAAATCTCCTCGTTTTTAATATTAATATTATTTTTGAAATGAATATATCAAATTATTATTTTCTTAGTATCTATAATTTTTTTGTAAAATAATAACGTTTGCCTTCCACTGGATATTCTTCGAGTACAAATTGTTCCTTATACCCATATTTCTTATAAAATTCTGGTGCCTGAAAGCTAAAAGTATCTAAAAATGCATACTTACATCCTCTCTTTTTAGCTGTGTCTTCAGCCATTTTTAATATCTGACTTCCAATATTTTGTCCCCTTAATTTCTCACTTACCCATAAGTATTTTACAGTCATCCAATTGCCATGGGTATTTCCAATCAAGCCTGCAATCATATCCCCATTTTCATCCTGCATATAAACACCTAAATCTTTGGGATTTTTATCTTCTATTTTAGCTAAATTATATTCTAATAATCCACGAAAAATAGTTTCTTCATCTTGCTTTTTTATCTTATCTGTAATATTGAGCTTCATATTAATTCTGCTACTCCTTATCTTATAAATTATATTAATATACTTTTAGTAAAAATTATTTCTAAAGGTTCATCATCTAATAATAAACTACCAGCATCTTTATATCCTAGTTTTCTATAAAAATGCTGTGCTTGTTCATTAGCTAAGGTAGATGTCATGACCATTTCGTAGCCTGAACTTCTCATTTCATTTTCCCAAAACCCAACCAATTCCTTTCCAATTCCCTTGCTCCTATGTTTTTCATCTAGATACAACATATTCATAAAAGGCGTATTGTCCCAAAAATAATTGTATCTTAACCACCCAATAATCTCGTTATTATGATTTTTTGCTATAATTACTTCCTTTTCATTAAGTTTATTTTTTATTAATTGCTTTGAAACATGCCTATCATTATTAAGTATAAATTCAAAGTCTAGCTCACTTGCATATTCAATTTTCATTATTAATGTCCTCCTCTAAAATTGATTCTATATTTCTAGTTTATATCTTAAGAGTATTTCTGAAGTACCATCTTCAAACTTAATAATATTATCTTGCTTAAAATTATGCTTTTCATAAAATTTTCTTGCATTATAGTTTTTTTCTAACACCCATAGAAATATTTTATTAACACTTTGCTTTTTTGCATATTCAATACAATCCTTAATCAAAATGTTACCTATGCCTTGTCCTTGAAAAAAAGTCTCAACATAAAGTTCAAAAATTTCAATGCTGTTTTCTATATCTATATCGTCAATCCTTCTCCACCTAATCAACCCTTTTAAAATCCCATCGTCATAAACATATAAATCTTCTAATTGTGATTCCTTATCACGAAAATCCAATGCCAAATCTAAAACCTGCATTTCATTAAATGAAACCTTATCATTGTTAAATATTTCTCTGTAAGCAATTCTTTTTGTAAAAATTAAAATTTCTGCTAGTCTAGATGCGTCTTTTACTTCTGCTTTTCTTATCATAATAATCCTCTCAAAATTTATGTATTAAATACTAATTACATGTTAAATTAGTATTTAAGTATTATTCTTTTAGTTTCACAAATAACTCCTTGTCTAAATCTGTACAAAAATACGTACTCTTCTATAAATATATTTTAGGTTCCTTTATAACTTTATTTTTCATTTTTAGAACTTTTGAAACTACAAATCTTGGAGTATAAACAATTTTTCTAGCATTTTTAGGACACCTTTTTACGCAGCTGAAGCAACGAAGACATTGTACTTCCTTTATTTGTAGATTCTCCTTATTTATAGCACCGCAAGGGCATAATTTTACACATATATTACAATGAGTGCATAAGCTCATATCTACTATAGGAGTTTTCGTAAATAATCTTGCACTATTTTTAGGAACTATCTTGGCCATCAATGGTAATTTTCCTTGAGGTATTTTAATTAAAATATCATTTAAATCTTTTGTTCTCTTTATTTTTTCTGCTATGCTTTTTCCAAATTCTTCAGCCTTTTTTATATCATCATTATTGGGGCGGTTTTGGGCAATATGTATCTCATCTGTTGAAAATGAATGTTCACCTATAAAAGAGCTTGCTGCAACCACCTTAAAGCCTGAATTTTTTGCTATGAAATCAAGTTGGTTTAAAACTATACCATCACCAATATTTCCATAAACACCAACAAGTACAATTGGTTTTCCATTACCTTTTAAATTAGTTAAAACTTCATATATTATTTCAGGAATTTTTTCTTCATAAACAGGCACACCAATTAATACCATGTCACTACTAATTGAAGGAATACTTGTATTTCTTACTTCAGGAAAAGTCAAATTAATTATTTGATTATTCTCAATCTCCATTCCTCTTATAATTGAATTAATGATTTTTTTAGTTGTACCTGTTGGTGAAAAATATATTGATGTTATCGACTCAATTAACATACTCATCCTCCGTTTTTTATTTTATTTCAATATTTTAGAAGTTGGTGTGCTTTGATGAAAAAGCATTTTCCACATTCCATCATAGTTTTTCCATATATAACTACGAAGTATTAATTTTTTCCTTATCAATAATATTAATCTCTTAATACTATGATCAACTACACTTATTACTTGATTAATGGTTGACACGAAGGACAATAATAAACAGCTCCGCCCAAATAAGCTTCCTTTACAATTTGACTCCCGCACTTTGGACAGCCATCACCAACTGTATTCCTTGATAATAGTACTTTATACCCACCATTATCTCCGAATATATCTTTTTCTGTATTACGTCCATGATTTTTAACCATATTCTCTAAAACTTCAATTATACTATTCAGCAACCTATCTTTTTCTTCTTTTCCAAATGTACTAATTTTTCGCTTAGGGTGAATACACGCTGTAAATAAAATATCCTGCAGCACTCCATTGCCAATGCCAGGAAATCTCTGTTCTGTTGCAATAAAAGCTTTTGCACTCAGATTTTGTTTAGCTTCAGTAAGAGTTTTCTCATAATAATTTGGAAACTCTGCTGAAAATATATCTACTGCACTCCTGCTCTTTATGTAATATTCATTATCATAATTCCCTTTATGAAGAATGATGCCTCCATACATAGCTACTGTAAAAACTAATACTAATTCATCATCAAATTCAATCAAAAGTTGATATCCTTTTAATGTTGTGCTGTTGTTCATAATTCGCGCATTTACACCATCATTAAAGCAAAGCTTATAACCATTACTAAATTCTATTTCAACGTATATTCCAAACCCAGCTACAGATATAACCTCACTGTCTTTTATAGCAGCCTCATATTCAGTAGGATCACCATTATACCAGCAAAATTTATGCACTTTTGATGGTGGCAAAACTTTATTAATCTTTTTACCTACAATAGTTTTTTCTAATTGCCTAGCGATAGTCAAGACTTCAGGAAATTCTAACATAATTTTTTTCTCTCCTTTTGATATCATATTTTAAATAATAAACTCTTTACTAATTTTTTAGATGAAAAAACAAATCTGATTTCTTGTTATTTTCTAATTATAGCATAATTTGTAAATATATCTTATTAAACTTTTAAACTGTTATTTATTTTTATATTTCTTTGTTTATATGGAATATTAAAATGAAACGGTCTTTATTGTAGGAAAGTTCTTATTGGGGGGTGCAGCCTTTTAAGGGGGCAAAAGTTCCGTGGTTGTGGCATAGCCACTCTTTTTATATGTGAAATGATCCGTGGTTGCAGTATAGCTGCTCTTTTATAAGGTGAAATGATCCGTGGTTGCAGCATAGCTGCTCTTTTTTAAGGTGAAATGTTCCTTGGTTGCAGCATAGCTG
Organism: Clostridium sp. C2-6-12; assembly: GCF_009928485.1. Taxonomy (GTDB): domain Bacteria; phylum Bacillota; class Clostridia; order Clostridiales; family Clostridiaceae; genus Clostridium. The sequence continues at coordinate 42,191 of NZ_JAABNP010000013.1, forward strand.
CTCTTTTTTAAGGTGAAATGTTCCTTGGTTGCAGCATAGCTGCTCTTTTTTAAGGTGTGTATCTTTTTTCAAAACATGGGTACACTTAAGAGGTGATGTTAATTAATTAATTATTTATATTGATGAGTAGGTGAATTAAAATTATGCGAATACCAAAACATATAGGTATAATTCCTGATGGTAACAGAAGATGGGCTTTGGCTAATGAATTAACTAAGGATAAAGGATATAATCATGGAATAAATCCAGGGCTTGAGGTTTTTAAATTATGCCAAAAAGAAAATATTCAAGAAGTGACCTTTTATGGCTTTACAGTAGATAATACTAAGCGCCCAAAAGAACAAAAAGAGGCCTTTACAAAAGCTTGTATAAATTCTGTTATGCTTCTAACAAAAGAAAATTGCGAAATATTAGTTTTGGGAAATACCGATTCCAATTGCTTTCCTAAAGAACTATTACCTTTTACTGAAAGAAAAAAATTTGGTTCTGGGGGAATTAAAGCAAATTTTTTAATTAATTACGGCTGGGAATGGGACTTAAATTTAATAAAGAATTGTAATTCTTCAAATAAACAAATTCAACCCTATTTACATTCAAAAGATATTTCTAGAATAGATTTAATAATAAGATGGGGAGGCCGAAGAAGGTTAAGCGGTTTATTACCCGTTCAATCAGTGTATTCTGATTTTTATATTTTGGATAATTACTGGCCTGATTTTAATGAAAAAGATTTTTATGAAGCATTAAACTGGTACAATGAGCAAGACGTAACTTTAGGTGGATAAAAAACGCATATAATATAGTAAAAAGGAGTTTATATGAAAAACATATCTTTCTCATAAACTCCTTTTTATACTTAAAGGTTCATCATTCTATTTCTGATTTATCTTTACATCTACAAACTTTCTCATGCATTAATTTCATAGACTTAAATAGATTTATACTTTAAAATAGAGTATATTATTATAATGTTAATTTACATTGCTTATTTAGGAGTGAAACTTATGCTTAAAATTATTATAACTTATTTACTTATAATTAACTTTGTTGGATTTATTATTATGCTTATTGACAAGAAAAGAGCTGTTCACAAAGAATGGAGAATACCCGAAAATACTCTTATTGGTATTTCCATAGCAGGAGGCTCTATTGGGATGCTCTTTGGCATGTCTGCTTTTAGACACAAGACAAAGCATGTGAAATTTAAGTATGGTGTGCCATTTATACTCTTTATTCAAATCGGATTAATTGTACTATATTTTAATTATTAAATAATCAGTGCTATATAGATATTGGAAACACCAATTAATTGTTGTCCTCTCCTATTAATGTTTAATAACTCAGTTTAATCTAATCAACATCATTTATTAGAACAATTTAAAGTTTTTCCAATATTTTATATTGATATTTACTTAATAGTATTATTGAAAAAATTGATCCGATTAATGCACATGTCATATCCCATTGGGTATCCCACACATCTCCTTGAGTCCCCAAAAAGGCATCTGCTGCCTCCCCTGTAATCATTGCAACTGCAAATTCTATTAATTCATAGGAAGCGCTAATTGCAAGACAGATGGAGATTACAATAAAATTAGTCCATGCTTTGTTTTTTATCATTTTATTCCTAATGAATACTTCTCTAATAACAATTGCCGGTACAAATCCTTGCGCTAAATGCCCTACCCTATCATAATAATTTCTACTAAGGTGAAAAATATCTTTTAACCAATTAAACAACGGCATTTCTGCATAAGTATAATGTCCGCCGACTATTAATATAAGTGCATGGATCCATATAATCATATAAGTAAAACTTGTGAATTTAAATTTTTTATATGTAACTACTAATACTATTTCAGCTATAATAACTGGTAAAACCTCTAAAAACCATGTAAATAAGTCATGACAATTAACTGCAGATAAAATCAAAATTATTGATATACTAATAATTAATATCTTGTTAAAAAACTCTTTTCTCATTATTGTTCCCTCTGTATCATATTTCATATATATTTAATTCTTTTTATTTTATCCTTTGTTATTTATTATAAATTTTGTATACACTAAATTAATCAATATAAAACAAATTAGACATGCTTATGAAATTATTTAAACAAAGCATGTCTAATTTAATGAATTTAAAGTGTGTTAAGATCAAAAGGTGTATTTTGATATACACAATAATTCAGCCAATTTCCAAAAACTATATTAGCGCTTCCTCTCCACATTTGCCATGGAGTTTGAGTTGGATCATCGTTTTTAAAATAATTTTTTGGAATAGCTATTTTATCTCCCTTTTCTAAATCTCTTACATATTCATCTTTTAAGGTGTTTCTATCATATTCAAGGTGACCTGTTATAAATACTTTTCTTCTATCTTTTGAAGCAACAATAAATACGCCTGCTTCCTCAGATTCAGATAATATTTCTATATCAGAAACCTTTTCTATATCCTCTTTTCTAACTTCTGTATGTCTTGAGTGAGGCGCATAAAAAATATCACTTAACCCTCTTGTGAGATCAGCCATTTCATCATTTACAGTATGAGAAAATACTCCAAACATTTTTTCCTTTAAATCATATTTAGGTATATTATAGTGATAATATAATCCTGCTTGAGAAGCCCAACAAATATGAAGCGATGAAAATACATTGGTTTTGCTCCATTCCATGATCTTTTTAAGTTCTTCCCAATAAGTAACATCTTCAAATTTCATTTGTTCAACAGGTGCTCCTGTTATTATAAGCCCATCATACTTTTGGTTCTTAATGTCATCAAAATAACAATAAAACCTTTCTAAATGTTCTAAAGGTGTATTTTGTGAAACATAACTTTTTGTTTGTATTAAGGTTATTTCTACCTGAAGCGGTGAATTGGACAAATATCTTAGTAATTGATTTTCTGTTACAATTTTTTTTGGCATTAAATTGAGAATTGCTATTTTTAATGGTCTTATATCCTGAGTATTAGCCCTTTCATCATTCATTATAAATATATTTTCATTAGATAAAACCTGAAATGCAGGTAATTCTATAGGAATTTTAATTGGCATTCCTAAAGTCCCCCTTCTGTCTAAATTTTTGTTTATAATTGCTATTGCTAAAACTTATTATAACTATTATATCAAAATTCTATTTCTTATCAACAAAATAAATATATTGTAGCTATATTAATCAAAGTAACGAGCTGAATTAATTATAAAATAAAATCACATTATCGCTTTTCTTAAAGCAATTAATTAGACACTACTAGAATAATTTCATATTTTATGGTAAATAATATGTCATATCCTAAAATATCCAATTAACTATTTCTAAAAATTTAGTACCTTAGAATATTTTTTTAACATTAATTTGCATGCATAATTATTAAACTTTTTATATTTTTATTCTAAACATTCAAATAATTAAATTTATTCATTACTCCCGAATAGTCTTAACAACTATTATAATCACAATTATGCTATACTTATAAATATACATTTATAAAAAGGGGGCATGTATAATGGTTTTAAAATCTAATATATTAATTGGTTTTGTCGGAACCTATACAAAAAATAATAGTAAGGGGATTTATCGCATAAATTTCAACACAGTTACTGGTAGCATTGAGAAACAATGTCTAGGTTATGAAATTGAAAATCCTACATATTTATCTATTGATAAAGAAAAACATATACTTTATTCAAGTTGTAAAATTGGAGAAAAATCTGGCTTGTCATCTTTTAAGTATTGGCAAGAAAAAGATCAATTATATTTAATAAATTCCATCCTTTTAGAAGAAAAACAACCTTGTCACGTAAGCTTAAGCAATAATAAACAAAAAGCTATTACTTCAAATTATCATGAAAATAAAATGCTTATTTATAGTACTTTAGATGGATTAATATTAAATTCACCAATTGCTGGAAGCCATAAAGGTTCTAGTATAAATAAAACAAGGCAAGAAAAACCTCATATCCATTGTTCTATACTTACAGCTGATGAAAAATACATTTTGTCAATTGATCTAGGAATAGATAAAATGATTGTTTCTACTTTAAATAACAATAATGAGCTGATTCAATTAAATGATATGAGTTATTCTTTCCCACCAGGAACAGGACCAAGACATATAACATATTCTATCAATAAGCCTTTTTATTATGTTATAAGTGAATTGACTTCTGAAATTTTTGTTTTTAAGTATGATTCTAAATCAAAAACTCCTTTTAAGAATATTCAAGTATTAAGCAGCTTACCGATAGAATATAAAGGTAAGAAATCTGGTGCAGCTATACGTATTCACAAAAATAATAAATTTCTCTATACTTCAGATAGGGGAAATAATTCTTTAAGTTTATTTTACATTAGTTCTAAGGACGGAACCTTAGAACACATTAACACCCTTTCATGTATGGGGGATTCACCTAGAGATTTTCAAATTGATCCTACAGGTAACTTCTTGCTTTGCGCAAATGAAAACTCTAACACCATTACAATATTCTCTATCAATCAAACAACAGGAATATTAAAATTAATTAAGGAAGAAAATATTCCAACTCCTATTTGTATTGAATTTGCATAATAATTCTAAATAAAACAAAGGCTGAAACATTAAGTTAATTAATCTTATTGTTCAGCCTTTTTTAATACTTTTAGCAGTATAACCTTAAATATATACAATTTTTTCGTTTTACTTACAAAACTCATATACATTTTACATATATTTTAAATTATTTTCAGTAAAAATTATATTATTTTTTAGTGTAAACCTTTTTTACTTTGACATTGTTGTTTAACTTAAATATAATAGAAAAAATAAACACCTATAGCAAGAGCAGCTATGCTGCAATACGGAACTTTTCACATATAAAAGAAGTGTAAAGCATAAAAATTTAATGCCATAATAACATTTGCTACAATAGGGTAAAAATAAATCTTAAATATAAACATAATACTAGTTTTAGACAAAAGGAGGACTTATTGTGGATAAGAAAAAGTTAATAAATCATGTAAAAGCTTCTAACAAAACTATAGACTGCGACTTAGTAATTAGAAATATAACAATAATTGATGTTTTTAATAAAAGTAGTTTTGTTGACAGTATTGGTATCAAAGACGGATATATTGTTGGAATTGGTGATTATGATGGAACAGAAATTATAGATGGAACAAATAAGTATATATGTCCGGGACTTATAGACTCTCATTGCCATATTGAATCCAGTCTTGTAACTCCTGCTGAATATTATAAAGCCGCCTTATTAAATGGAGTTACTTCAGCTATCGCTGATCCTCATGAAATTGCAAATGTAATGGGAACTGATGGGATAGAATTAATGCTCAATTCTTCTAAAGGCTTGCCTTTTGATACCTATTTTATGCTACCATCCTGTGTTCCAGGTACTAGTTTTGAAAATTCAGGTGCTACTCTCCTTGCTAAGGATTTATATGATTTTTATAAAAATGATAAAATTTTAGGGTTAGCTGAAGTAATGGATTTTCCAGCTGTCTCAAATTGTGAAGATAATATGATAAATAAACTCTATGATGCTATTAAGAGCAATAAAGTCATTGATGGACATGGTGCTGGTCTTACACCTATGATGACAAACGTATATAGAGCTGCTAATATCCTAACAGATCATGAATGTAATAATGCAGACGAAGCATTAGAAAAAGTTAAACGTGGTATGTATGTATTGATTAGAGAAGGTAGTGTAGCCAAAAATCTTAAGGAACTGTTACCTGCAGTTACTGAAGAAAATAGCTCAAGGTTTTGTTTCTGCACTGATGATAAGCATATAGATGACATGATAAATACCGGCTCAATTAACAGTTCAATAGTCTATGCTTTTAATAATGGATTAAAGCCTGAAACAGCTATTCAGATGGCTACAATTAACCCAGCTACTTTATACAAAATTAACAATAAAGGCGCAATTGCTCCTGGCTATATAGCTGACTTTATTTTATTAGATAATTTAGAAGACTTTAATATATTTAGAGTATACAAAGAAGGAATACTTGTTGTTGAAAATGGAATACTCGTAAACTCAAATGATGATTTAGTAAATGTTTCAAACTTAAAATCTTCAGCTGTTAATACAATAAATCTTCCAGCTTTGAATGAAGATAGTTTTAAAATTCACATTTCAAATAAGATTTCATCAAAATTAAATGTAATAGAAATAATTCCAAATAAATTAGAAAGTGTGCATTTAAAAGTCAATGTATCTGATATTGATACACTAATAAGTGGTAAAGATGAATATTTCAAATGTTCTCCTAAGGATGATTTAATTAAAATTTCTGTTGTTGAAAGACATAAGGCTACCGGAAACATAGGTCTTGGAATCTTAAAAGGATTAGGGATTAAAGAAGGTGCAATTGGAACTACAATTGCTCACGATTCTCACAATTTAATTCTAGCTGGAACTAATGACAAAGATATGCTTTTTGCAGCTAAAGAATTAGAAAAATTTCATGGTGGTATTATTGTTGTAAAGGACGAAACGGTTCTTGCTCATATTCAGCTTGAAATTGGTGGCCTTATGACACACAGGAAATATACTGAAATCCAAGGAGACTTAGAAAAACTTCATTCTGCAGTTAAAATAATTGCTCCTCAAATTGATTTTAATCCTTTTTTAACACTATCCTTTTTGTCCCTGCCAGTGATACCTGAAATTAAAATTACAGATAAAGGACTATTTGATGTTGTTAACTTTAAATTTATAGATATATTAGAATAAAATAAAATTTAAACAAAATTTTATTTTTATTAAATCAATCATTTAAATGCTTTATCATAATAAAAGAGAGCGTAATAGAACTATCAAATTTTTGATTGTTTTATTACACTCTCTTTTACTAAAAACTATTTTTTTACTCGATTTTAACTTAAAATATACCAAAAAGTTATATGCCTTTAATTTAAATCGTACTTTACCCTAGTAATAACTATGGATATTTCCTTAATTAAATCAACTTTTTCACCAATTCTAGTTACTCTTGGACTGTCTATTACTTTTAACTTTGGTCTTAATGGAAATCCTGGTGTTGTTTCTTCTACAATTGCAGTATCTCCTGTGCTTATTTCTACTATAGTTCCCTGAGGATATGGAATTACAATCCTACAAAAAGTATTAACAATATTATAATCAAACTTGGTACCAGCGTTTGACATTAAATATTCTAGGACATCGCTTGGAAACATTGCCCTCTTATCTGGCAAATCTGTAGATAAATTATCATATGTATCGGCTATACTAACAATATTACTTAAATCAAGAATATTATCTCTAGACAATCCATCTGGATAACCACTTCCATTAATGCATTCATGATGTTGAAGTACTACTAACTTACTTAAACTATTAATGTTATAAGTACTAGATAAATACTTATATCCAATCCTAGGATGCTGCTTTAGTATATCTTTTTCTTCTTCATTCAAATATCCTTCTCTATCCAAAATATCTTTTGGTAATAAAGATTTTCCAATATCATGAATTAATGCTCCTATGCATAAGGCCTCTAATTTTTTCTTAGGAAATTTAAAAGCTATTCCTATTGTTAGGGCTATTACTGCCACATTTACTGAGTGAGAAAACATATAGTTATTCATACTTCTTATATCAACTAAAGCAAGCATTACATCTTTGCGATTTAATATATCGTCAATTAAACTTACTGCCATTTTTCCTATATTATAAAAATAGCTTTGTTCCTGCCATGAGTAATCAGCTTCACCATTTTTTTCAGGTTTGCCCTTATTAAGCCTTCCTATATTAGAAAAAGCTTCTTTAATAGTTATAATTGCTTTTTGTCTTAATTCTGGTTTTATAATATCCTCAATTTCATCATTACTATATTTATCCACTATATATATTGATAAAATATTTATCTGTTTTATTTTTGCTATTGTACTTTCTCTTAAAACTACCCCGGCTCTAAGTAAAATACGTCCATCAACATCATATAATGTTTTCCCAAGTACTGTATTAGGTCTTACATTTTCAATTGGAACCAATCTCATTAGCCTATATTCCCCCTAAACTTTGCTATCAGCTCCTATAGCTTTAATATACATTTATGTTATAACCGAAGTCTTGAATACCAATTGTTACTTTTTGCCTTTAACCTTTTCTTTTTGCATACTTGTAAATTTTTGCATTCTCCAACTATTTTATTATCGGTAATGCCTTAAATTACTTTAATTTACTAAGATATAATTGTAAAATTTAAACTAAAATGAATTTTTCTATTACTTTAGCAATACCATCTTCATCATTTGAAGCAGTTATATAATCAGCTGCTTCTTTAATTTCTTTAGTTGCATTATCCATTGCTACTCCTAAACCTGCATATTTAATCATAGACAAATCATTTCCTGCATCTCCACATGCAATTATTTCTTCCTTTTTGATTCCAAGATATTCTCCAAGTCTTTTGAGGCCAAGTCCCTTATCAACTTCCTTATGAGTAAATTCTAAGAAAAATGGTGAACTTTTAAATACACTGTATTTTTCATAAACTTCCTTTGGTAATTTTTCTATAGCTGGATCCAATATTTCTTGTGGATCTATCATCATTACCTTTATAATATCTTCTTCATCATCAACTTCATTAAAATCCTTTATATTAATATCAATACCATTAATTTCAGCTTCATGCTCTGTGTATTGACTGTTTTTAGGAGTAATTAACCCTTCCTTAGCTGAAAAGGCATGAATATTAATATTAAGTTCTTTACTTATTTCATATATATATTTTAAATCCGCTCCTTTTAAAGAAACCTTAGACACAATTTCTGCTGTATTAGTATTTTGGACTAATCCCCCATTAAAGCTTAAAACATAATCTTCACCTTTTGTAAGTTCAAGTTCCTCTAAATATCTCTTTATTCCAATCAGTGGTCTTCCTGATGCTAATACTATTTTTACTCCTTTTGCTTCAGCCGCCTTAATTGCTGCTTCAGTTTTTTCAGATACCTTTTTATCTGACGTTAATAACGTTCCATCCATATCTAATGCAATTAATTTATACATATTATTCCTCCATTTGTTCAATTGTGCTTCTTTAAATTATATCATGAAATTTATATACTTAATATCACTAATTATCATATAAAATTATTTTTAACTTAATAGTGGAATATGCAATATAATTTAAATTTAACCCAATTACTTTTTATATAAAATACTCTAAATCATCTAAATTTGTAACTAATAGTAGTTTTTATTCATATTATGAATCATATCTAAAACTTATGAGGTTATATTTATGCTTGAGTCTCTTTTATTAGTTGCTTCAATATGTATAGATTCCTTTGTTGCAAGCATCGCTTATGGTACCTCGAAAATCCGAATACCTCCATTATCTGTAATAATAATAAATTTAGTCTGTACCATTACCTTTGCCTGCTCATTATTCATGGGATCAATTTTTAAAAGCATCCTTCCAGGTAGAATTCCTATGTTTTTAGGATTTTTCCTTTTAATGATAATCGGAATATATAGATTGTTTGAGTGTATCTTTAAAGCATACATTTCTAAATATTCCAAATCAGATAAACCATTAACTTTTAAACTTTTCGATTTTCAATTTGTTTTACAAGTGTATGCAAATGAAATTATAGCTGATTTTGATAATTCTAAATGCTTAAATATTAAAGAGTCTTTTTATTTGGCCATAGCATTATCATTAGACAGTCTTGCAGTTGGATTTGGTTCCAGCTTATGTAGTATTAACTATTTTGAAGTATTAATATTATGTTTTATTATAGGAGTTCTTTGTGTATCACTGGGAGTATTGATTGGCCGAAAATTTGCTCAAAAACTTCCTTTTGAGTTATCATGGCTTTCTGGCTTCCTTCTAATCCTACTAGCCATACTTAGAATTATAAAATAAATTACTTCCATAAAATTTTACCTAGATGTAGATGCACAATTTCCTCATATAATTTATGATAGATTATTAATTTTTCAAATTCAAAACTACAAAGTATGTAATAAGAAAATAATATATAGTCAATAATTTCTTTATTACAAATTATAAGAAATTATTGATTTTATTTTTTAAATTACATTATCTTTTACTTAATTCTATCTTTCTGTTAAAATATTAATAGGATATTATTAACATTTAAAATTATTATACCAAAATTCAACTTTTTAAATCTTTTAATAGCAATTTTGTTTATAAAAAATTAACATAATAATTTATTTTAATATTTAAAGGGAATGTATGTCATTTTAATGAGGGGGATAGATTAGTGGAACATATTTTAGTTGTCGATGATAATGTAACAAATTTAAAATTTGCAGAGCAAGCATTAAAACCACATTATAAAGTTACTTTACTAACTTCTGCTATGCAAACCATGAAATTTTTATCAAAAAATATACCAGATTTAATATTACTAGATATTAAAATGCCAGAAGTAAATGGATATGAAATTTTCAAAACCATTAAATCTATGGATAGATTGAAAAATATACCAATAATCTTTTTAACTGCTTTAAACGATATTGAAAGTGAATTAAAATGCTTAAAGCTTGGAGCTATAGATTTCATTGGAAAACCATTTGTTCCCGAATTAATGTTAAGTAGAATAAAAACCCATTTAGAACTTTCAAATTATAGAAAAAATCTCGAATTTCTTGTACGTGAAAAAACTGAAACTATAGAAAATCTTCAAGATAGTATGGTTGTTGGTCTTGCTGAATTAGTTGAATGCCGAGATGGAGAAACTGGTGGCCATATAAAAAGAACTGCTAAATATCTTGAGATTTTAGTTTATGCTATGAAAGAAGCAGGAGTATATTCTGAGAAATTAACAGAAGAATATATTCATGACATTATACGTTCTGCTCCACTTCATGATATAGGTAAAATAGGAATTTCTGATGGAATTCTTTTTAAGAGAGGCAGTTTTGATGAAAATGAACGCGATTACATGAAACAGCATACAACTCTTGGAGGTATGGCTCTTCAAAAAGTAATCGATGCTACTGCTAATGAAAATTTTTTATACGTAGCTAGGGATATGGCCCTTTGTCACCATGAAAAATGGGATGGTACTGGATATCCATCAGGTCTTTCAAAATATAATATTCCTCTTTGTGCAAGAATTATGGCTTTAGCTGACGTTTATGATGCTCTAACTTCTGAACGCCCCTATAAAAAGCCATATTCACACATAAAAGCTGTTGAAATAATTTTAAGCGGTTCTGGAACTCATTTTGAACCTTGTATTGTAGATACATTTAAATCCATAAGCGATAAGTTTAGTGTTATATCAGAAATATATAAACAAAAGGTGGAGATTATTGAAAATGAATGAAAATAATAAACCTCTTACTGATCAAAAAGCAAAAGTATTAATAGTAGATGATAGTATTGTAACACTAAAAATTGAAGAAAACTTAATGAAATCTTATGGTGTGGATGTAACTACTGCAAAAAGTGGCAAAGAATGTATAGCTTTACTTAATGCTAATAGATACGACATTATATTTATGGATCACTTAATGCCAGAAATGGATGGAATTGAAACAACTAAAAGAATTCGAAAAATGAAGGATGATTATTATAGAGATGTTATTATTATTGCTTTATCAGCCAGCATAGCTCCCAATATCTACTCTGTATATATAAAAAATGGCTTTAATGATTTTTTAGAAAAACCAATAAATACTTTCAAATTAAATGATTTTCTTCGAACTTATTTACCAAGAAAATATATTATAGAAACAAAATTATTTAATAATAAAGAAAGCGGATTAGGAGAAATATTAATAAAAGATGTAGATACAAAAAAGGCTATTCAAAATTGTGGCGGGATTATAGATAATTACCTTTCTTTGCTTTCAGTTGCATATAATGATGGTAAAAATAAAATTAAATTAATAAAGGATTATGCATTAAAAGAAGACATTACAAATTATACAATTGAAGTTCATGCGCTAAAAACTGTAGCAAACTTAATCGGTCATGATAAACTAGCTCAGTTATCAAAACGTCATGAAATTGCAGGTACAAATAATAATCTTTCCTTTATTTTAAAAAATGTTGATTTTCTTCTTGCTTCTTATGATGAATTATTAAATAATATAAAATCAGTTCTTCCTGAAGAACATTTAGTTATTAAAGAAAAAAATAAAAATTATACTATTGAAGATTTAAATGCTTTAGCGAATTTCGCTTTAGAATCAATTGATAATTTTGATTTAGATGCAATCAATGAATCTTTAGATCATTTACTTCATTATGATTTATCTCAATATGAAATGGCATCTATTGAAAAAACCAAATCGTTTATAAATATTTTCGATTATGATAATGCAAGTAACGAAATTAAAAATTTTAAAAACAGCTTATATATGCACAGAAATTCTTAACAAAAATCCCAAAAACTTTATAAGTCTTTGGGATTCTTGTTACTAAAAACCATATCTTTTAGCTTGTTTATCTATTTCTTCAAAATTATCCTCTAAAAATTTATTAAAAGTTGATTCATTTACTTTAAAAGAAAAATCTGTAGCTTTTATAAAGCTCATATATTTTATGAGAAGATCTGAAATTTCCTCTTCATCCACATTATACACTTTACTAAAAATATCTATAATTGATCCTTTATCAAAGTTCTTTAATCTTCTTTCTGCTTCCTTTTTTATAGCAGTAAGCTTATGCCCACCAAACAATTCCAATTGTTCTTTTAATGAAGCATATCCATTTCCTAACATAGATAAATATTCATTTATAATAGCTTCTTTAGTATTTTTAATGTTCTTTCTAAGCATAATATCTTTTAAAATTTCATATGCTCTTTCTTCTGATACTAAAAATGCTTCTTTTAGTATATCTGTATTCCTAAAAAATTGTTTATCTTTAACATTGTACTTTGCACGCTTTTCAATATATTCTAATAGTTCCTGATTGCTCAATGCCATAATAACTTCTCTCCTTATGTACTCTCTACTAATTTATTACAATTTAACATATCTTTCAAATTGCTTATTTAATTCATCTAAATCAGATTGTAAAAATTTATGAAAGGTATCCTTTTCCAATCTAAATACAAAGGATGCAGAATGTAAAAAAGTTAAGTATTTTTCAACTAGCTCTGGAATATCCTCTTCTGAAACTTTATAAACTTCTCTAAGGACATCATAAAATGATCCACCTCCATATTTTTTCAATCTTTTTTCTGCAGTATATACTACACTTGAATATTTATCCCCTCCAAAAACCTCTACTTGCTCTTGAATCGAACCATATCCTTTTTTTAACATATCAATATACTCATTTATAACTTCATTCTTAGAATTACCAATATCTTTTCTGGAAATAATATTTTTTAATACTTCATAGGCTTTTTCTTCTGATATCCAAAAAGCATGTTCTAATATATCTGTCATCTTATAAAAACTTTTTCCCTCAACATTTTTTCTTGCGCAATCTTCTATATACTTCAATAATCTTTCTTCTGAAGCTGTAAGCATTTAGATCCCACCCCTAATTATTAAATATTAATTATTTCCATTAGTTTCTTTATATCTATATTTTCTTCAAAGCTCTTGGCCAATTTATCATATTCATTAGTTTTATACTCATTTACTTTTTCTATGATTGCATCTTCTGATATAGTCATATTATTATTTTCCTTTAAAGCTCTTATAAATAAATTTATAAATTCTTCTGAATCAAACAGACCATGAAGATAGGTTCCTGCAACCATTTTATTTTCATCACATACCCCTACAATATTTCCATCATTATCCTTTATAAAAGGAATCGACTTTTTCCCTACTTTACTAATACCATTGTGTATTTCATAACCATTTATAGTATTACCTTTTATAGACTTTACTGTTTTTAAATCACATAAAATCTCAGCATTCGTTTGTTTCGTAATTTTTCTCTCATTAAATCTTGTTTTTATGTCCAAAAAACCAAAACCTTCTTCTTGAGATATGTGCCCTTCCACTCCTAGTTTATCCAGAACTAAAGTTCCAAGCATTTGATAACCACCACATATTCCAAATATTAAAACTCCACTTTCCTTTAATTCTTTTATTTTGTCATATAATTTATTTTCTTTTATAGTTCTTAAATCTTCAATAGTACTTTTGGTACCAGGAATTATTATCAAATTAGGATTTTTTAATTCCTCAGGTTCAGTAACATATCTTACATTTACCCCTTTTGCTCTTTCTAATATGTTAAAATCAGTAAAATTAGACATATGTGGCAGCCTTATTACAGCAATATCCAAACTTCCTTCTATTTTTTCATTTTTAATTCTTTCAGTTACACTATCTTCATCTTCAATATCAAATTTTTCATAGGGCATAACTCCTAAAACAGGTATATTAATAATTTCCTCTAATTGTTTTATTGCAGGTTTAAATAAATCTATATTACCTCTAAACTTATTTATAATTACTCCTTTAACTCTGCTTTTTTCCTCTTCAGACAGTAATGCAAGTGTTCCTACAATAGATGCAAATACTCCTCCCCTATCAATATCAGAAACTAAAATAACAGGTGATTCAGAAGCCTCAGCCATATACATATTTGAAATATCACTATCTTTTAAATTAATTTCTGCACAACTTCCTGAACCCTCTAAAACAATCACTTCATATTTTTTACTTAACTTATCGTAAGATTTATTAACTTTAGCTTTTAGCTCTTTGTTCAATTCTTTATATTGGTAAGGTTCTATATTACAATGAACTTTCCCATTTACTATTACTTGAGTATAATTTCCGCTTGGCTTAAGTAATATAGGATTCATTAATGCTTCTGGTTCTATTTCACAAGCCTCAGCTTGAACTACTTGTGCTCGCCCCATTTCTAAACCATCTTTTGTAACATATGAATTTAATGAAATGTTCAAAGCTTTAAAAGGAGCTACACTTAATCCTTGTTTTTTTAGATATCTGCATAAAGCTGTCACTAAAGTGCTTTTTCCAACAGAAGACGCTGTCCCCAAAAACATTATGCTCTTCTTTTTCATTTTTATCCTCCTATCACCTTTAATTTCGATGTCCAATTGTGTGAATAAAATTAAAGTATTATGTATGTTGTCACAATAAATCCTTAAATATTAATATTTATATTACATATTTGAACTATCAATTGTCAAATATCCAAAATCTCCAGAAATCTCTTTACTAATCTTTTTAAATTTAACTTGCTCTTTAAAAATAGGTCCATCAAATACTAGAGTATGGTATTCTCCATTTTCACCACTTGGATCGCATCCTAAATTTTTGATTTCATTGATAACATCCTTTTCTAGCTCTTTACCTAAAAATTCTTCACCCAAGAAATTTAAATTAACCTTTTTAATTACAGCTTTAAATCCATATTCTATAAATTCATTTGTAAGACCTTCTCTGTTTTCTTGCCATAAAGGAAACATACCTTTAATTTCAGCAGCCTTGCATCTATCTAAACACCACTTTTTATGATGCTCTATATCTATATCTCCAAACACACAAATATCAGCACCTTTTTCTTTTGCTTTAATTAATGTCTTCTCAAATTCTTCTTCATAAGATTTTCCTGAACAATCCACTTCAAACATTGGAATGTCTATCTTTTTAGAAACTTCATTTAATATTTCTTTTGGTATCTTATGAAAGCACGAAGCATTATCATCATCAAAAGTTACTAATAATCCAATTACTTCATATCCTTTTTTCAACATTCTATACAAAGACAACATACTATCTTTGCCACCACTAAACGATATTACAACTTTCTCTTTATTCATTTTTGACTTCCTTTATTTCTTTATTATTCAATATATTATTTATATAATTATGTATTTTACATTTTACCATATAAATATAAATAACATATAAACTTTCTCTTATTATATTACTCTTTATTATGATTTTGTTCAAATATGTCTACTAAACTCTTTATTAATATAGAATTTTCTTCATGACTTCTTACTGCAACCCTATAATAATTATTGGTGAATCCATTATAATTACTACAGCTTCTTATTAAAATATCATATTTTAGCAGTTCTTCCTTTAAATTTATTTTAGTCAAAGTTTTAAGTAAAATAAAATTTACACTAGGCTCATATACTCTTAATTCATTAATCTTACTTAATTCTCTATACAAATAATCTTTTTCATCAGATATGTACTTAATAGAATTTCTAATATAATTCTCGTCTTTTAGTCCCGCTTTTGTAGCAATTTCTGCAAAAATATTTATATTCCAAGCTGGAGATATGCTTTCAACTTTTTTCATCAATTGGATGTTTCCACTTATACCATATCCAATCCTTATACCTGGTAGTGCAAAAAACTTAGTTAAGGATTTTATTACAATTAGATTTTGAAATTCACTTATGTACATAATCATAGATAAATCCTCATTAATAAAGTCTAGAAAGGATTCATCAATTACCACAAACACATTATATTCTTCAGCTTTCTTTAAAACCTTAATTAATAATTCTCGTTTAGTTATAACTCCTGTTGGATTATTAGGATTGCATATAAAAAGTAAATTTAAATCCTCTTTAATATAATTTAAAATATCTTCTTTAATATGAAACTGACTTTCTTCATTTAGGTAATAATAAATAATATCCCCATTTATTGCTTTTACTGCTTCTTCATATTCAGAAAAAGTAGGTGCAAGTACAAGAGACTTTCTTGGATTAATTCCTCTAACCACATTAAATAATACTTCCGCTGCTCCATTTCCTAATATTATATTATTAGAAGTAACATCTTCAAATTCGCTTATTGCAGACTTTAATTCATAATAAGTTATATCGGGATATTTTTCTGCTTCACTTAAGTTTTCTACAATTGCTTTCTTAACACTTTCTGGCATTCCTAAAGGATTTATATTAGCAGAAAAATCAATTATTTTATCATAATCCATATTATTACTTCTACTTATTTCTTTAGCATTTCCTCCATGGCCTAAACTTGCCATCCTTATCACCTCCATTAATCACAAAGTAATTTAGTATTAAGTTATGATGGTTTAAACTAAATACTTAATTTTACTCATCCAATTAAAATTATTAGCAATTCTCTAATTCCCAATGTAATTAATACACCAATAAAAGAAGCTAAATAAAGAACTTTTGCTGTTTTCTTAACATCACTTATTTCAATTTCCTTAGCCGAGTCTCCAATTGTTGGTTTCTCTACTAGTTTTCCAAAATAGTAATTAGCTCCTCCAAGCCTTATACCAAGTGCTCCTGCCATTGCTGCTTCAGGATGAGCGCTATTAGGGCTTGTATGATTATATCTATCTCTTTTATATACCTTAAAACTATTTTTATAATCATACCCTAGTATTAAAGACGAAATTATAATTAATAATCCAGTTATTCTAGCAGGAATATAATTAAAAACATCATCTAATTTAGCAGGAAAATATCCAAATTCTATATATTTTTCATTCTTATATCCAAACATAGAGTCTAAGGTATTAACTGCTTTATATGCAAAAGCCAAAGGTGCTCCAAATATTCCTGCATAAAAAAGTGGAGCTATAATACCATCTGCCATATTTTCTGCTATTGTTTCAATAACAGCCCTTACTACACCTTCTTTGCTTAAACTCCCCGTATCTCGTCCAACAATAAATGATAACTGTTTCCGTGCTTCTTCTAAGTCTTCTTTTAACAAAAATTTAATTACCTTATATCCTTCAACTACTAATCCTTTTGAAGATATACAAAAATATATTAAAACTCCTTCTAAAATAGTTCCAAAATAAATATTAATAAATCGTGCTTCTTTGATAATTTCAAAAGTAATTATAAATGTTAACCCTACTGTCAATGCCCATACTACAAAACCAGCTAATTTTAAATTCTTTTTTAAAAGACGTCTAAATATAATTTCAAATTTACTTGCAACATATCCGATTCCTCTAACTGGATGTAATGGATTATTAGGGTCTCCTATTACCATATCTAATATATAACCTATTATTAATTCAATCATCTATTGCTCCCAACTACTTTTTCTATTTTATATCTGTTATTATCATTTATTTTTATAGTTAATTCATAACCCTCTCCATTTTTAGGCTGCCATTCATAAAACTTCTTATTATTATCATAGAGCATTTCTAGTATCATTCCAATAGTGCCTCCGTGTGTAACTCCTAAAGCTGTTTTTATATGATTTTCTATACAATATTCTATAAGCTCATTAAATCCTTCTACAATTCTTCTTCTAAATTCGCCTTTACTTTCTCCATTTGGACATTTTACTTTTTCTTCTTCATCCTCAATCCAAGTTATATATTCTTTAATTACTTTTAATTCTTCATATGACTTTAATTCAAAATCACCAAAGTTATATTCAAAAAACTTATCTAATTTAGTATACCTGGTTTCTGGGCAAAGAATCTCCAAAGTTTCATTTGCTCTTTTAGCTCCACTTGTAAAATAAAAATCACACTTTGGATATTTAATCTTTTTTAGAATTTCTTTTAACTCGCATATCCCATTTTCAGTTAGCTCAACATCACTTTTTCCGCAATATAGATTCTTTTCATTGCAGTAAGTTTTTCCATGCCTTATTAAATATAACTTAATTTCATCATTCATAAATTACTCCTAATAACATATTTTTAATTAAATCTATCCAAACTACTCACAGCTATCTATTTTAATTTTTCTTCTAAGCCAAAAAATATTCTATAAACTGTATCCGCATTTTTAGTTAACAATTGTAACACTCGACCTGTTTCTTCTCTCCATTCTCTATCTAACTTATCAATTGGAACAATTCCTGAATTTATTTCATCACAAATTATTATTTTATCTTTTATAATGTGTATATTCTTTTCTAAAATTTCTAAAGAATTAACATTATTTATAACACATGCTTTAGTAAATATGTGCAATCCACTTAAAACCTTTTTATTAAGCTTTAAATTTTCGTTTTTACAAAAAAATATATCTTCATCATCTAAATTATACTTTTCTTTTACAAAATCTAATTTGCCATTATAAGCTCCCCCAAAAATCAAGACCACTTATTTCACCTCAAATTTATATTATTATACCTAAAACTAATACTCCAGTCACCTCTCCTAAAACCAGTGCAAAACCTGCAACATCTCCTGATATTCCTCCAAATTCCTTTTTGCATTTTTCTACTGCAAGTGTAACTGCAAATATGATTAAAAAAACCAATATTAAACCATATATTTTCAACAATAAAAATGAAACTCCTGCAGCAAATAATAATGAAAATACCATAATTAATATATCTTTAATATTAGTACCTTTTTTAAAGTAAGTTCCAAGTGTACTTTCTTTTATTGTTTTTCTACTTAAAAGGAAATATGCAACTATGCTTCTACTTACTACTGGAATTAAAACTAATGTATAAAAAGGCATATTTTTTTCTACAATTGAATATATTCCTCCAAATTGCATAAAGAATAATATCAATAATGCTATTACAGCAAAAGCTCCTATTGTTGAATCCTTCAATATTCTTAGCTTTTCTTCCCTATCCCTTCTTGATAAAATTGCATCGCAAACGTCCATAAAACCATCTAAATGAAGCATCCCTGTAATTATAAAAGGAACTATCATAATTACTGCACTTTTTAAAACTATTGAAGTATTAAAAAATTTCATAAAATAATATGCTAGACTCCATATAGTTCCAACAATTAAACCAATGACTGGATAAAATTTCATCATATTTTTAGCACCTTCATCATCCCATTCAACATAAGGTGTTGGAATTATAGTAAACATGCTTAATGACATTATGAATCCCTTATATAATTCGTTCATATAATATTTTCTCCCCTGTCTTTATAGTACTTAACATTGCCAAAGCTACATTCAATTACATTATCACAAATTTCAGCTAATCTTCTATTTACTCTTGCTAATTCTCTTTGATAATTCTTTGTTATTTCATCATATTCTATGGCATCGTTAAATATATAATCACTTACAACCAAAGTGTTCTTCGCTTTAAATAAAATCTTTTCCAATCCATATAATATATTAAGTGACGGATTTTTAATAATTTTCTCATTACAAAACATTTCATTAGTTAGAAGCGATGTAATACTATCAATTAATACAGTATCTTCTTCACTTATACTATTAACTATTTTATGAAGATCTCTTTCAATTTCAAAGGTTTCATAATTTAACCCCTGTCTCCTTTGGATATGCTTTTTTATGCGCTCCTTATCTTCTTTATCGTAAGGCTTCATAGTTGCTATATATATAACTTTTTCTTTGGATAAAACTAAAGATATTTTCTCACCTATTTCAGATTTACCGCTTTTTGATCCACCTATAATTAAATATTTCATAATATTAATCTACCCTACTTAAATCCCTTACTTTTCTATCCCAATTCGAGAATTTATTCCTCTTTCATAAGGATGTTTCACAGCTTTGATTTCAGATACGTAGTCTGCAAGTTCAATCAGTTTCTGATTTGGATTTCTACCCGTTAAAACAACTTCTAATCCAACTGGCTTCTTTTTAAGAAATTCTACTATTTCATCTAATGGTATTAACCCTAAATTAGTTGAAGCAATTATTTCATCCAATATTAATAAATCAACTTTTTCTTCTATAGCTTTTTTTATGACCTTCCTAAATCTATCCTCATGCTCCTTTTTAGTTTCTATTTGTTCTTCCTCACTCATAAATTTAAAAAACTTTTTTACTGGAGTTCCTTTATAAATTTCAAAATTTTCTCCAAGCTTATCAATAGAATTTAATTCTCCTGTCTCATTATCCTTTAGAAATTGAGTCAATAGAACTTTTTTATTCCTTCCTGCTGCACGAATTCCAAGTCCCATTGCTGCTGTAGTTTTTCCTTTACCATCTCCACAATATATATGTATAAGTCCTAGTTCCATATGTGTTTCCCTCCTAATTCCATAATAAAATCAAATATTTTTATTTAATTATACTCAGCTATATTTTATATTAATATAACTATAATAATATTGAAAATTAAAAATATGTCCCTTTTAATACCAAATTAGATAATCTAACTTAGTAACTTTAAAAGGCGACATACCGTAATTATTATTGAAATTCAGTTCACTAATTAATGAATTGCTTTCTTTTTATACCTTTTCCCTTTTCCCTCTACACTTGATATTGTAATTAATGCTTCCTCATCAAATCCATTAACAATATCCTTTAACTTAGTTATTTCTAGCCTTGATAGCACAACATATATAACATTTGTTTTATTTCCAGTATAGCCACCTTTTCCATCTAATATTGTAATTCCTCTTCCAAGCCTTGCCATTATAGCTTCTGAAATATCTTTATTTTTATCCGATACAATAATCACTGCCTTTAACTCATTAAGTCCTTCAACAGTAATATCTATTGTTTTAAAAGCAATAAAATATGCTATCAATGAATACATAGCTCTATCCCATCCAAATATAAAGCCAGAACTTCCTAATATGAAAAAATTAAAAAACATAACTATTTCACCAACAGAAAATGGTGATCTTTTTTCTAATATGATAGCGGTAATTTCTGTTCCATCTAAGGAACCACCATTTCTTATAATTAAACCTACTCCTGCACCCATTATAATTCCACCAAATATAGTTGCAAGCAGTATATCCTGTGTTATTCCTGGAACCGGGTGAAGTATACTTACTCCTGTTGCAAAACATATTACTGCAAATATTGTTGAAAGTGCAAAGGTTTTTCCTATTTGTTTATATCCTATAATTACAAATGGCAAGTTTAGTAATACTATGAATATTCCTAAACTTATACCAGTTAAATGGCTTGCTATAATCGATATCCCTGTAATTCCACCATCAATAACATTGTTAGGTAATAAAAATATTTCAAGTCCAATTGACACTAAAGCAGCTCCAATCATTATAAAAACAACTCTGCTTAAAGTAGTAAAAATATGGTTATGTTTATGTTTCATGTCATCACTCCTTAAATATTATTAATATGCCTTATAAGAGGTAATATTTCTAAATAATAAAGCGTAAATTAATAACTGTTAATACCTGTAATTTTGTTATTTCATACATCTTTTGCTTTAAAAAATTTAAAAACATATAAACATATCATTATTATTATAGCATACCTTACCAAAATTGTCATATTTCAAAAACAGGCTCACTAATATTATTTGCTCACTTTTTTAAGTTCATCTAAATAACTATCATTTATTTCAGCTTCTTCAAAGGTTGCCATGTTATTCATAACAGCACAGGCTGAATCTATTATTGAAAATGCAAGTGGACATCCACTACCTTCACCAAGAGCCATATCCAAATTTAATATTGGACTAAGTTTAAGTTCTTCCAATGCAACTTTGAAGCCTAATTCCCTTGAATCATGAGATGTAAACATGTAATCTCTTGTTTTTGAATTTAATCTAAACGCAAGGAGTGCTGCTACTGCTGATATAAATCCATCAATAACAACTGGAATTTGATAATATGCAGCTCCCAAGAACACACCTGTCATTGCTGCTATATCAAAGCCACCAACTTTAGAAATCACTTCAATAGGATCTTTTTTATCTGGCTTATTTATTTCTATGGCCTTCTTTATTACTTCTTTCTTCCATGCAAAAGTTTCATCCGTAATTCCGCCACCTCGACCTACTACATCCTCCACTTTTACATCAGTTAAACTTGATAATACTGCACTGCTTGTTGATGTATTTCCTATTCCCATTTCTCCTACACCAAGGATTTGAAACTGCATATTTTTCGCATTTTTAACAGCTTCAATTCCAGTCATTATTGCTTGTATTGCTTCATCATAGCTCATTGCAGGTCCTTTTGCTATGTTATTGGTAGACTTTCTTATCTTTCTATTAATTACTTTTTCATGCTTAAAATCACAGTTAATGCCAACATCAACAACCATAAGTTCTGTGCTATTAGCTTTTGCAAGAACTGCAACCCCAGTTAATCCTTTTGTAAAATTAATAGTTTGAGCTAAAGTTACAGACTGGGGAGCTGATGCAACTCCTTCTTCAATAACTCCATTATCTGAGCACATTATTATTACCATTTTTTTATTGATATTGTTCTTAACCTTTCCTGTAATTCCAGAAAGTTTTATTGATATTTCTTCTAATTTTCCCAAACTTTTTAATGGCTTTGCAAGTGAAGTCATTCTATTTTCCGCTTTTTTTATTGTTTCCTTATCTACATCTTTTATTCCGTATATAATTTCATTTAATTGTTTTAAGTTATCCTTCATTGTTACCCCCAAATTAGACTCCATTAAGAGTTATAAATTAAAAATCAAGAGTCAACTTATAACTATTTGATTTTAAAATATATTGTTACGTATTTATAAGTTATTATGAATTATATTTATTTACTATTAAAAAAATTCATCTCGCATTCAAAATCTAAAAGTTGAAGATTTTGTTCTTGAATAATTTCTGTTAAAAGTTCCGCATATATATTTTCGCCTTTATCATTTTGGACAGTACTATATCCCGATTTTTCTATTGCATTAGCTTGTTCTATATACTGAGTAGCCTTAAAAACTCCACTTTCTCTATACCTCTTATTATTTTTAAGAAATTCTCAATAATCTTTTACAGATTCTTCATTACTTGAATATACCCTAAAATAATCTGTGATTTTCTTATTATAATATTCTGAAGTATCCATTTTTACTTTTTTGCCCTTCCAACTGTTATCTGCCTTTATACCAAATAAATTATTTGCTTTTGTACTTAGTTCAGATTTTCCCCAACCACTTTCTAATATTGCCTGGGAAATCGTAATAGATGGAAGAACTCCATATTTATTATATATATCTGTTGCCTGAGAATATAGTCCCTTAACAAACTCCTGTTTTGAACTATTATTTAAACTATTCTTTTGTGTTCCTGTAAATTTTAAATTGTCTATGTAATGATAAACCTTATCCCTTTTTTCTTTATCAAAATCAAATTTACTAATAACCGTATCTAAGTCTACAAGTTTATACTCATTATCTCTAAGTTTTGTACTTGTACTATTTTTTTCTAAAAACATATTAGCTAATGCAGTTATACTTTCATCAGTAGCTTTGGAAAAATCATTTCCGTATCTAACTCCATCAATGGCAGCCATATACTGCCAATTAATTTGAAGCCTCCCATCACTAACTTTATCCGCTATTTGTATATATTGCTTAGTATTAAGCTGTTCCAAATTAATATCCTTATATTTTACATTATTAATCACATTAATTTCTATGGCAATTAGCACTGCAAAAATTGCTGCCACAATAGCCATAATGAATTTACCAAAACTCTTCTTTTTTTTCTTTTTCATTGATATAAAATAACTCCTCTAAATATTAAAATACCTTTTAATTAATAAATCACATTATAGTTTCTACTAATTATTACAGTTATCTGCAATTTCCTTTTCCTTAAATATAACATAAAATTTCAAGTTATGACCATATTAATATAAAAATTAAGAGAAACCTTTTTGGCATTACTCTAATCAGGTTTCTCTTTTTCAAGATAATATTATTTCTACATTGGAATAGACTCCAATAAATAGCATTCAGACTTTATACTTTTAAAAACACATAAAATATTGTCGTAAAAATTACCAAACTGCAAAAATTGTATTTTATAAATTTAAAAAGATATTTTTTTCCATCGTATTCCTTAGCATATAATTTATATGAAATTAAACTTGCCAATGATGCAATAATTGTCCCCATTCCCCCAATGTTTACACCAAGCAATACTTCTCTCCATGCCCCTGTAAATTGAGATAATAAAATAGCACTAGGAACATTACTTATAAATTGACTAAAAAATATCGCCGAAAAATATACACTTGTACTACTTTTCAAAAGACTGCTCATAATATTGTTTATAAAGTCCATACTGGATAAATTTCCAATTGCAACAAAAAAGAATACAAAAGTAAGTAGTAATATGTAATCTAATTGCTTAAAAATCTCTCTTTCAATAAAAAAGCTCACAAAAATTGTTATTGCAAATGCAATTCTATAATCAAATAAATGAAAAACCGATAGTAATATAATCAAAAATAAGCAGCAAAAAATAATTACACTATTCTTATTTTTAATTATTATTTTATCTAAATCAACTTTCAAGGTTTCATTAGAAACTCTATAATTTAACATTACTAGCCACAACACACCAATTAACACAAAATAAATAGTAGCTTTAAAAAATGTTATTGCTTCTATATTAAAAAAAGAATATAAATATAAATTTTGAGGATTACCCATTGGAGTAAGACTACTTCCAATATTGGCGGCTAAGGTTTCTAATATTATTATCTTTATAGGATCAAACTCCGCCTTATTAGCAACAATTAGAGTAAGAGGCACAAAGGTTATTAATGCCACATCATTTGTTATGAACATAGAAAATATAAAGCATAAGCCCACTAAAACAAAGGAAATTCCCCTTAAACTTTTATTTTTAGCTAATATTTTAATTGCTATTTTATCTAATAATTTTAATTTTTCAAAAGCACATATTACTATCATAAGATTAATCAATAATATTAATACCTGAAAATCAATATATTCCAATTTAGGCCTAGTTATTATTGAAGTAGTTAAAGCCAAAAATAGTGAAATAGTAAAAACCATTTCTGTTTTTAAAATTATTACAGTATTATTCCAAAATTGTTTTATTTTCATTTTAAAAGCCATCCTCCAAGTCAATTTTTTTACTCTGCTTAACAATATAATTTTGTATTAAAACTAAAAAACAAATCCAATTATATCACATCTAATAAGTTTTTACGTTTAGAAAATCATTTTCTTCTAATAAACATTTTATACTATCTTGCTTTCCTTATAAAATTAATTTATTTAGATGTTCATACAATTTTTTCAAATTGCTTATTAGTTAGTTCTACTTATGTTATACTATTTACATATTAACAATAATTTTAATTTCTTACTTAAAATAGTACTGTGTAAAACTATATTAATTATTTTATAATGGAGGTATTCCCATGTTTATTTTTGATTTCAAAAAAACTTTTTGGATTTTTAAACCACAAAAATACGAACTTAAAGCTGATGTCATTACAATAACTACAGAACCAAACACAGACTTATGGCAAAGAACTTATTACGGTTTTAGGAATGATAATGCACCTGCTTTATTAATTAAAACTGACGAAAAATACTTTTCATTTACAGTCAAAACCAATTTTGATAGTAAAAAACAATTTGACCAATGTGGAGTAATCATTTATCAAAACAGCGACAATTGGTTTAAGGCTTCAATCGAATATGAAAATGATGAATATCAAAGATTAGGAAGTGTTGTTACTAACAATGGATTTTCAGATTGGGCAACTACTGATATAAGCGGAAATATTAAATCAATGTATTATAGACTAAGTCGTAGAAATAACGACTTTTGCATTGAAAATTCATATGATGGCCAAAATTATAAGCAAATGAGAATTTTTCATTTATTTCAAGCTGATAATGAAATAAATTTAGGAATATATGCTTGTAGTCCTTCCAACTCTTCTTTCAATGCTATATTTTCTGAAATAAAAATATCTGAATGTTTATGGAATGAACACAAGTCTTCTTAATCAATAAATATTGATCTTATACTTAACTTTTTATAACATAACTTTAGTTTTTATATTATAACTTCATAAAAAAATCAAGAGAATTAGCATATAATTCTCTTGATTTTTAGTTTCTATAAATTCACACATCTTTTCAATTACAATTATCTATACTCAATTTCAGAAATATTTATCTTATTAGTTTGCTGGTTCCCATTTGCAACGAACTGGAGATATAATTGCATTTTCCTTTTTTAATTCTTTAAATGCATTATCTATTTCTTTACGATCTAAACCTGATAATTTTTCTACTTCTCCTGCACTAACTGGTTTACCAGCTTCCTTCATTACTTCTAATACTTTTTCCTTAACGCTCATTATAACAACTCCCTTTTTAAATTAATCATATTGAAATTATAATATATTATTTTTATTTAATCAATAATTATTATTAAAGAAAATATATTATCTTTTTAGATTTATAGTTTTAAATCTGCAAATTCCATTTTCTAAAAACAAATTTACATTATCATTTATTTAAACAGCATTCTTTTACCAAATGTTCAACTAATTCTTCTTCACTTGTAAACACAAAAGTTCCATTAAAATTCGGTCTTTCAATTAAAATAAGTTTAATTTCAGCATCTGTTACTGCTTTATATTTTTCTAAAGTTCCACCTTCAATACCACTGTCCTTAGTTAAAATTGCCTTTGCATCATATTGATATATAAAAGCTTTTTCAAGTTCATATGTTATTGGCCCCTGCATAGCTATAATATCTTTAATACTTATTCCTGCTTCAACAATTTTATTTAATACCTTAGGTAATGGAAGTATTCTATGTATAACTCTATATTTAAAATCTAAGTTCAAGAATTTTGAAACATTATTTCCACCCGTAGTATTTAATACATTTCCATCAATTTCTTCTATGACTTCAATTGCTTCATCATAATTTTTAACTCTTATTATATTATCCAAATTTATATTTTCTAATACTCCTGGTCTTTCAAACCTAAAATACTGTATTCCAATTGTATTTGAACATTTTAAAGCAATTTTGGTAACTTCCTCTGCATAAGGGTGAGATGCATCAACTAAAACATTAATTTCATTTGCTATTAACCAATTTAGCA
Source organism: Clostridium sp. C2-6-12 (assembly GCF_009928485.1). Taxonomy (GTDB): domain Bacteria; phylum Bacillota; class Clostridia; order Clostridiales; family Clostridiaceae; genus Clostridium. The sequence goes on from NZ_JAABNP010000013.1 coordinate 69,917, forward strand.
TTTCTTCTTCATTTAAAGGTTTAGTATTAAGCACCTTTATGTCGAACTCTTTCAATATTTGTCCACCATATGTTGTAGCTGTTGTAACCGCAATATCATTTGTATATTTATTTATTAATTCTAATATCTTTTTTCCTTCTGAAGTACCCAAAATAAATCCAATCATATTTACTCCAATCATAAATTAGTTTATAAGTTTATATGCTAAAGCTACTTTAAATTTCAAAAAGCTTCATAAATATAAACATTATAATTTATTTAAAGAATAACCTCTAGGAGTTATAAAACTTCCGTCCTTATAATAACTTTTTGAATTTCCTACTATTACAATTGACATCATATCTACTACTTCTGGATCAAAATCTTTAATAGTAAATAAATTATAGCTTTGCCCTTCCCTAAGTGCATGCCTTACTACTGCAACAGGAGTATTGTCTGCTCTAAATTCTTTTATTATTTCTATGCACTCCCTTAAGTAATCTGGTCTTCCTTTACTTTTCGGATTGTATAATGATATAACAAAGTCTCCCTCTGCTGCCAACTTTACTCTCTTCTTTATATCTTCATAAGGTGTCATAAGGTCGCTTAAGCTAATATTACAATTATCATGCATAAGCGGTGCCCCAATTATAGAGCCTGCTGCACTGCTTGCAGTAATTCCTGGAATTATTTCAATTTCTTCATCAGTTCTAAGTTCTAGGATTAATCCAGCCATTCCATAAATACCAGCATCTCCAGTACTTATTAAAGCTACATTTTTATCTTTACATAATTTTAAAGCTTCTATACATCTAGCCTCTTCCCCCTTCATTCCTGTCGAGTATAATTCTTTATTTCCGATCAACTCCTTTATCATATCTATGTACTTATTATATCCAACAATTACTTCACTATCTTCTATTGCTTTTAAAGCTCTTAAGCTCATGTTTTCAATACTACCTGGTCCTATTCCTATTACACTTAATTTTCCCATTTATTAATCCACCAATCTTTTAATTTTATGTTATTTAATAATTATTCTTTTTAGAAATACATTATATTATTTTATCACACAAATTATATATAGTGTTATAATAAACAACAAATTATTTACTTTAAAAACTTCTTATGATTTTACTAATGTGAACAAAAAAAGAAATGCATTGCATTCCTCTTTTAAATTTTAAAATTGTGGTCACACATTTATTCTTACTTTACTTTCATTTCACTTCCTGAAATAAATCCTAAACTTTCTATACTTGAATAATTATCTCGACTTGATATAAATTCAATAAATTCTTTTGTTAATCCTGTTGCTTCACCCTTAGTATACATATGGCCCCAAGACCAAAATTTATAAGAATTATTAATAATGTTTTCTTTATTACATGCAACTCCATCTATCTTCAATGTATTTAATGACTTCTTAGCATCCCCTGTATTCATATATACAAGAGATAAATAACTTATTGCACCATCATTTGATTTAATCACACTTAAAACTGCACCATTAGAATCTTGAGTTACCCCTATGGAGTCATTTTCTAAGGTTTTATCTCCCCCAAGTAAAGTTCTTTCAAAAGTCGCTCTTGTTCCTGAACCAGCTGTCCTATGAATTAATAGAATTTCTTTATTAGGCCCTCCCACCTCTTTCCAGTTACTTATCTTACCGGAAAATATATCTCTAATTTCATTGGAAGACAAATTTTCTATTCCTAGTGATTTATTTACTACTACTCCAAAACCTTGGGCAATAACCTTATGGTCAATCAATTTATCTGCTAGTGCCTTATCTAACTTTTCTTCTGCTGGCATATCCGAATTACCAATATTGACAGCTCCATTTAAGACTTGAGCTAATCCAGTACCTGAGCCTCCTGCTTGAGCCCCGATTTCTTTATAAAGATATTTTTCATTAAATTTTTCAATAGACTTTTCCATAAGAGGTAATAAAGCTGAAGAACCACTAATCGTTATATATTCACTTTCTTTTTCCGAATTATTTCCACATGCTGCAATAAAACTTCCTATAAGCAAAACAAACAACCAGCTTAATATAATTTTTACTCTTTTACTATTTTTCATAGCCACTTACCTCCTTCTCTAAAATATATGTTATGCTATTCTCACTCTTTAATACCTAATCCTAACATCTATTTTCTTTTACTCGAAAATAATTTCTTGCTTTGAACTAACAATACAAAAAGCTACCACTCTTTTATGAGTGATAGCTATAAATACTAGTTTTACACATATAAACTCAGATTATATTTTTTATATCCCATTACCGTTTATCACTCATTAATTATTATTAAAATTTTATTTATAATTTCTATACAATATTCTCTAAAACAATTACTAAAATTAAAAATATAGTATGATAAATCAATTAAAATTATTTGAGTGAAATATAAATATTATCTTACTTTAATTATATTTTATCATTAAATATAATTAGTGTAAATCAGAAGTAATGCCATGGTTAAACTTTTGATTTTCATTGAAATTTTCTAGGAATAAGTAAAAGAGACTGCATAAAGCACTCTCTTTCATACTAAACATTTGTTACCGGTTTTCTTTCACCTTTAAAATTATTAATTTTATTTTTTCTCTTTTCAAGTTCAGCCGATACCTCTTCAACCGAAATATCTAATTGAGCCATTAAAACAAGCACATGATATGTTAAGTCACAAATTTCATTAATTTGTTCTTCCTTATTATCTTCTTTGGAACTTATTATAACTTCCGTACATTCTTCCCCAACTTTTTTTAAAATCTTATCAGTTCCTTTTTCAAAAAGATATTTTGTATAAGAACCTTCTTCGCCTTCTGTCTTTCTCTTTAATATCACATCGTACAATTCTTGTATAGTATCTCCCATTTCTACCCCTCCATTTAAACAGTTAACAGTTAGCAATTAACAATTAACAGTTATAATATATTTTCTATTTATCTTTATATTATTTATTGAAATAATTATGTTCAGTTTAATTCAAAGTTGACTTCCAATTAATTCAACTAGCAATAACAAATTATAAATTAATTGTGCACTGCTTACTGATTCACAGATTTCTATAAAAACAAGTTTTATTACCAGTATGGCAAGCTGCTCCAGTTTGCTCTACTAGTATTAAAATAGTATCGTTATCGCAGTCTATTTTTATTTCCTTAACATATTGAAAGCGCCCAGAAGTTGCACCTTTATTCCAAAGTTCATTTCTGCTTCTGCTATAGAACCAAGTAGTATCTCCTTCTAAAGTTTTTTTCAAACTTTCCTTAGACATGTATGCAAGCATTAACACATCTCTAGTTTTATAATCTTGAACTATGGTTGGAACTAGACCATTGCATTTTTCAAAATCAACCTGATCTACTCTTTCACAAATTTCCATATGAAACTTCCTTTCTGAGTCTGGAATTTTCTTAATCTCCTATGCTTTATAGAAATTAAAAAGACTCTTGGTTGTGCTTATTACTGCACTTTATAAAATTACGTATCTTTATCATATTTGTATATTTCAATCCTTACAAAATAAAAGTTCTTGGATTAAGTTCTTGGTTGTGATTATAAAGTTCCGTATTGTGGCAAAGCCACTCTTTTTATATGTGTATATTCTAGGAATTATAAATCCCTATCTATATTCGTACTGGAATATCTCTTTCATTTAAATAACTTTTTACTTCATCAACAGTCAACTCTCCATAATGAAAAAGTGAAGCTGCAAGAGCTGCATCTGCTATGTTAGTTTCAAATACCTCATAAAAATCTTGTAAACATCCACATCCTCCTGATGCAATTACAGGTACATTAGTTATATCACTAACAGCTTTAGTTAATTCTAAATCAAAACCCTGTTTGGTTCCATCTGCATCCATAGATGTTAAAAGAATTTCTCCAGCACCAAGAGCTGTTGCCTCTTCAATCCATTTTAATAAGTCCATACCAGTATCAATTCGTCCACCGTTAATTACTACATTCCAGCCAGTATTATCTGCTCTTTTTTTTGCATCTGCTGCAAGTACTATGCATTGGCTTCCAAAATAAAAAGCACCTTCTTTAATAAGACTTTTATCTCTCACAGCTGCTGAATTTAAACTTACTTTATCCGCACCTGCTCTAAGTATAGACTTTATATCTTCTAAGTTCTTCAATCCCCCACCTACAGTAAAAGGAATAAATATCTTTTCAGCTACACTTTGAACTACTTTTTCCATTATGCCCCTTTTTTCATGAGTAGCAGTTATATCTAAAAAAACTAATTCATCTGCACCTTGCTTATTGTAGTATTCTGCCAATGCAACAGGATCTCCAACATCAACTAAGCCTTCAAAATTGATACCCTTAACTACTCTTCCTTCTTTTACATCAAGACAAGGAATAATTCTTTTTGTATGCATAACCCACCCCGTTAATTCAGTTAGCAGTTAACAGTTAACAATTAACAGTTGTTTTTAACTGCTAGCTGAGCACCATTAACTATTAACTTTTTATTTTTATTGCTTTGAAATTTCTATTGCTTCTTCTAAAGACAAGGTCTTAGCATATATTGCCTTACCTGTTATAGCTCCATATACATCTATTTCCATTAGTTCTTTAATATTTTCTATATCACGTATTCCACCTGAAGCTGTAATATCAATATTTACAGTTTCTTTTAATTTCTTTAGCATTTCAACATTTGGTCCTTCTAATGTTCCATCTTTACTTATATCAGTAACTATTATGTTTTTGACACCAACGCTTTCCATCTTCTTAGCAAAATCAACATAATCTAAATCACTGCCTGCAAGCCAACCTCTTCCATATACCTTGCCATCTTTGCAGTCTATTCCAACTGCAATTTTTTCTCCATATGTATCTACTGCTTTTTTTAACAACGCTTCATCTTCCATAGCAATAGTTCCAAGAATAACTCTTGATACACCGTTATCCAATAAATATTTAATTGTTTCAAAAGAACGTATTCCTCCACCTAATTCAACCGGAATTTTAAGCATATTAGCAATTTTTATAACTAATTCGTGATTTTCATTACTACCACTTTTAGCTCCATCCAAATCTACTAAATGTAGATATTCAGCCCCCATATCTTCAAAAGATTTTGCTGTTTCAAATATGTCATCAGCAACAATTTCTTTTTTATCGTAATCTCCCTGATACAATCTCACTGGTTTTCCATCAATTATATCAATTGCCGGTAAAATTATCATTTAATCAACTCCCCAAAATTTTTCAAAATAGCTAATCCCACATCTCCACTTTTTTCTGGATGAAATTGTGCCCCCATAACATTATTATGTCTAACTACTCCAGGAATCTTGTTTTCACCATATTCACTATAAGCTATTAAATCTTCATTATCATAATCCTGTACAAAATAAGAATGTACATAATATACAAATTTACCTTCTTCTATGGAATTAAATAAAGGATCTTTTTTATTGTATATTAAGTTATTCCAACCAATGTGAGGAATCTTAATATTACTTTTTTTATCTTCCTTCATTTTTACTATATTCCCTTTTAATAAAGCAAGACCATCCCTTTCAAGACCTTCAAAGCCTTTTTCAAATAACAACTGCATTCCAAGGCATATACCTAAAAGAGGCTTATTATTTGCAACTTCTTCTTTTATTATTTCATCTAAAGATAATTTTTCTATAGTATCCATAGCATCAGGAAATGCTCCAACCCCTGGCAATATTAATCCATCAGCTTTTCTTATTTCTTCTCTATCAGATGATATTTTACTTTCAAGACCTAGGAAATCCAAGGCATTTTTTACACTCTTTAAATTTCCCATTCCATAATCTATTATAACTATCATTAACACACCCCGCTAATTCAGTTAACAGTTAGCAATTAACAGTTAACAGTTGATGATGAAATGCTATAGCATTTGTTTGATTTTATATATGTTGTAACGATAAACGAAACATTCTCCTAATAACTGTTAACTCTGCACTGTTAACTGCTAACTGACTTAAATGCTTCCTTTAGTAGATGGAATACCATTTTCCTCACATCTAAATTTAGCTTCTTTTAAAGCCCTTCCTAATGCTTTAAATAATGCTTCTATTTTATGATGATCATTTTCTCCATATAATACTTTTAAATGAAGTGTTATTCCTGCATTAAATGCAAACGCTCTAAAAAACTCAACTACCATTTCTGTTGACATTTCTCCAACCTTTTCTCTTTTAAAATCACAATCAAATACTAAAAATGGTCTGTTACTTATATCTAAAGATGCTAAAACTAAAGTTTCATCCATAGGAATATAAAAAGTTCCATATCTATTTATACCTGCTTTGTCACCCAAAGCTTCTTTAAAAGCTTCTCCAAGTGTTATACCAATATCTTCAATTGTATGGTGATCGCAAACTTCCAAATCACCTTTAGCTAAAACTTTTAAATCAATTTTACTGTTAAATGAAAGTAAATTAAGCATATGATCAAAGAATCCAACACCTGTATTTATTTCACTTTTCCCTGATCCATCTAAATTTATTTCTAATTTAATACTAGTTTCTTTTGTTACTCTTTCTTTTTTTGAGCATCTATCTAACATATTAGCCCCCTTAAATTTATTTTGCTAATTTGTGCAAAATATACTTTTTCAATTTAAATCTTTCATCACTATTAGTATACAAAAATCTTTTTTATTCCATCCACTACTTTTCTATTTTGCATTGGTGAACCAACAGTTATTCTAAAAGTGTCATCTGCAAAATTTCTAATTACGATTCCATTATTCTCAAGACCTTTTATAAGTGCTTCTTTATGGGGTGTTCGTCCAAAAATATAATTTCCTTTAGATGGATAAAATTGAATCTTCATAGCTGCATTTTTTTCAATTTCTTTTAGATTCTTAAATAGTTCTTCCCTTTGCTCTATTATTAAATTAGCATTTTTCAAAACATTTTGAGGATACTTTAATACAATCGAAGCTAAGTTTTGTGAAAATGAACTTATTGTATAAGGTATCTTATAATTAATTAATTCACTAACATTTTCTTCATTTGATATTAAAAAACCTACTCTTAAGGATGCAAGCCCCCAAGCTTTTGATAGAGTTCTAGTTACAACCAAATTCTTATATTTATTAATATAAGGAATCATTGTTTTACCAAAGAACTCATAGTAAGCTTCATCTACAAGAACTGTTTTATCATTAAAGGCTTCTAGTATTTCAATTATGTTTTCCAAATCAATTCCAATACCAGTAGGATTATTAGGATTAGAAAAAACTATCAACTCAACATTTTCTTTTTTTCCAAGTTCTATAAATTCATTTACATTAAAGCTCATTGAACCAGCAATATCATAAGTTATAAGCTCTCCACCAAACCTGGATACATAAAAATCATACATTACAAAGTCTGGTCCCAAACTTAAAGCCTTTTTACCTGGCTTAATTACTTTACTTATAACAAGGTCTATAACTTCATCCGAACCATTTCCTACAATAATATTTTTGCTTTCTGTTCCTGCATAAGCTGCATATAATTCTCTAATAGTTTTCATATCATTAGTAGGATATCTATGCATTTGTATACTTGTTAAGCAAGATTTCATATTCATTAGTATTTTCTCATCCATTTCTAGATAAATTTCATTACTATCTAGATTAATTGTATATTCATCATAGGAATTAAGATATTCATTATAGATTCCCATTGCTATTCAATCTCACTTTCACAGAATTAGCATGAGCAGTCAAACCTTCTTTATTTGCCATGGTTATAATTTTTGCTCCATTTTCTATAATTGCTTCCTTAGAATAATAAATAAATGAGGATTTTTTTATAAAACTATCAACTGATAATGGTGAGAAAAATCTTGCTGTACCACTTGTAGGTAATACGTGGTTTGTTCCTCCAAAGTAGTCCCCAATAGGTTCAGGACAATATCTTCCTAGGAACACTGATCCTGCATTTTTAACCATCCCTAAATATTTCATTGGTTCATCAGCCATAATTTCTAGATGTTCTGGTGCAATTGCATTTGAAATATCAATACATTCTTCAATGGTTTTACATAACATTGCACTTCCAAAATCTTTAAGAGATGCTCTTATTATTTCTTCTCTTTCAAGAGTTTTTACTTGTTTTTCTAATTCAACTTCAACCTTCTCATATAATTCTTTAGATGTTGTTATTAATATAGATGATGCTAATTTATCGTGCTCTGCTTGAGACATTAAATCTGCTGCAACAAATGCTGGATCTGATTTTTCGTCTGCAATAACCAAAATCTCACTAGGTCCTGCAATCATATCAATATCAACTTCTCCAAACACTAATTTTTTAGCAGTAGCAACAAATATATTTCCAGGTCCAACAATTTTATCAACTTTTTCTATAGTTTCTGTTCCATAAGCTAAAGCTGCAACTGCTTGAGCTCCCCCAACTTTATATATTTTGTCTATTCCAGAAATCTTAGCCGCCACTCCTATATAAGGATTAATTCCACCGTCTTTATCTGGAGGTGTTACCATTATAATTTCATCTACACCGGCAACCTTTGCTGGTATTACATTCATTAATACTGAAGATGGATATGCTGCTGTTCCTCCTGGAACATAAACACCAACTCTTTCAAGTGGAAGAACTCTTTGTCCTAAATAAACACCCTTATCCTTTGTCATTAAAAATCCATTTGCTTTTTGCTTTTTATGATAATCTTCAATATTTGCTTTTGCTTCTTTTAATGCTTCAATAAAATCTTCTTCCACATTATTAAAGCATTCGCCTATTTCTTCAGCAGAAACTTCCAATCTTTTAAGTTCAACTTTATCAAAAGCTTTAGTAAACTCAAATAAAGCTTTATCCCCATCTTTTTTAACTTTTGATAAAATATTGCTTACGCTTAAAATCACTTCCTGTTCTGTTTCTACATTTCTTGCTTTAAGGTCTTTAATCAAACTGTTTTTATTGCTTTCAGTGATTTCCATAAATTTCAACATACGATAAATAGCCCCCTTTGTTATAAAATATCAATAATTATAAAAATTAATCTTTTAATCAACTTAGATATTTTTTAATAATTATTTAAAATATACTAATTATAATTATCAACATTTCACGTTTTTTGTCAATTATTAATCACTTTTTTAATTTTATCTATAAAGTCCCAAATTTCATTTTGTTTCATTTTAAAACTTGCTTTATTTACTATCAGTCTAGCACTTATTTCACAAATCCTATCCAATACAACAAGGCCGTTTTCTTTTAAAGTAGTTCCCGTTTCCATAATATCTACAATTCCATCACACAAGCCAAGTATGGGAGCAAGTTCTACTGAACCTTCTATTTTTATCACTTCAACATCCATACCTTTGTTTTTAAAATAATCTTTGGCTACTTTAGGATACTTAGTGCCTATTTTTATATGCCCAACCTTCTTAAAAATATCACTTTCAGGTAGAGATGCCACTATAAAACCACATTTTCCAAAACCTAAATCCAATACTTCATAGCAGTTATTATCACTTTCTAAAATTGTATCTTTGCCAACAACTCCAAGATCAGCCACACCATGTTCTACATATGTTATTGAATCAGCAGCTTTTACTAAAAAATACTTTATATCTTCTTTTCCATCTTTAAATACGAGCTTTCTTCCTTTATCCTTTAATTCTGAAGGATCAAAATTAGCTTTATCTAAAATCTTAACAGTTTCCTTTTCCAATCTTCCTTTTGTTAATGCTATACTTATACTCATTTTATTCTTCCCCCCCATTAACAATTTTGATTTCTTTAATATCTTCTTTAGGTAATAACTCAACTATAAATCCTTGAATTCTAAGTTCTTCACTTTTTTTAATAGCTTTAATTCTGTTTTCAGGATTATAATATATCTTATAAACATTTTGATTTTTATTAATACTACCATTTTGTTTAACATTTTCAATTACAGAATTAATGTCTATTGAAAATCCTATTGCAGGAACATATTCTTTAGAAGCTTTAATTAAATTATCATATCTTCCACCTCTTAAAAGTGTATTTCCTACGCCTTCACCATATCCTCTAAAAATAATTCCAGTATAATAATTAAGTCTTGGGACCATTCCCAAATCAAATGTTACATTTTCTCCATAACCTAAGGCTTCAAGCTGAGAATACAATTCTTCTAAATATTCTAAATTTTCTTTTATATCATTATTAAATGCTAATTTCTTGGCCTCTTCTAATACTTTTTTATTTCCAAACATCCAAGGTAGTTTGTTAAAAAACATCTTATATTCTTCCTTAATATCTAGACCTGATAAAAAATCCTCTAAACTTTTTAAATTTTTATCCTCTATAAATTGTGCAATAACTTCTTTGTATTGCTGCTCTATTTCCAAGTTCTTAAATGCCCCATTAAAAAAACCTATGTTTCCTATTTCTAATTTAAAATCTTTTAATCCTAATTTTTTTAAAGCTTCCAAAGCTAAAACTAAAATTTCCAAATCAGATTTTTTATCTTCAAGCCCTATTAGCTCAATTCCACAGTCTGTATATTCATTTCTCTTTCCACCAAGACTTGCATGAACTCTAAATACATTTGAAGTGTATCTAAGCTTTATAGGCAACTCAGTATCTTTAAACTTGGTTTCTACAACTCTAGCTATAGGAATTGTCATATCAGGTCTTAAAACTAATATGCGGCCTCTATTATCAAAAAATTTATACATATCTTCTTCTCTTAAACTTTGAGAATCATGATTAAAAGTTTCATAAAACTCTAATGTTGGAGTTATAACCTCCTTATACCCCCACTTTTCAAAAATATTATCTATATTTCTTTCCAACGACCTTTTAATAATGCATTCGTCTAATATTAAATCCCTTGTTCCTTCTGGAAGCACATTTTTTTTATCCATTATCCAGCCCACCCATCTTTATTACTTGATCGCTATATCGTTTTATCAATTTAGCACACTAAATTGATGTTTTATTTATAATATACTATTTTTTATATACTGTCAATAATTCTAGGTTCAATTATAATTATAATATTCTTTATTTAAAAAATCATAAAAAAATACATTTATTAAAACTTCTATAATATATTGGTTGATTTTTTTTAACAAGTTAACTATCATATTAAAAGGCAGTACAAATAATGAGTAAATAAGAGATAGTAAGTAAGAAATACTAATTAACAAATTTTTATTAAGAATTAATATATTTAATTCTTAAATTCTTAACTTATAAAAAGGGGATGTTTTAATATTGATTACTCATAACATTTTTTATAATAACAAAAGTGATGTACATATTAGTACCTCAGAATCAATAAGACTAGGGATTCTTCTTGCAATAGTAGGCGGTTTTTTAGATGGCTATACTTTTATTTGTAGAGGTGGTGTTTTTGCAAATGCTCAAACAGGAAACATTGTTCTTGTAGCTTTAGATGCGGCTAGAGGTGATTTTGTCCAAGCATTTATGGCACTTTTACCAATTTTAGCATTTATACTAGGCATTATCGTCACTGAAAAAATTAAAGACTTTGATTTTCCTTCTTCTGCTTCAGTTACATATTCAGAACAAATCATTATACTAATAGAAGTAACTGTACTTTTCATTGTAGGATTTATTCCAAGCACAATGCCTCATGCATTTGCTACTTTACCAATTTCATTTGTTTCTTCTGTGCAAATTGCTTCATTTAATAAATTAGTTGATTCACCTTACAGCACAACTATGTGTACTGGTAACTTAAGAACAGCTTCCCAAGCTGCCTATAAAGCATTTTCAAAAAAAGACAGAAATTCGGCATTAAAAACAAAGCGATATATAGCAATAATTTTTTCCTTTATTATTGGTGCTTGCCTTTCAGGATTATTAACTTTATTATTGGGGGTTAAATCAATATGGTTTGCTTCATTGGTCTTAATTATATCTTTGTTGTTATTTAGAATAGATGATTATAAATTTATTTCTTCAAAAAGTAAACAAAAATAGGACTGCCACTTCAACATACAAGAATGTTGAAGTGGCAGTCCTATTTTTATAAAATATTCTTATTGTGCAGTAACACTAAAGAATAAAGCTTTACCAATTTCAGTTGCTTTTATTGCTTTTTTTGCTGTTCCTGCTGGATCTTGATCTGCACCAAGCTCACAATCAAAATGAATTTGAAGTCCTTGCTTTTTAATAAATTTATAAGGTTTTGCTCCTCCAACTTCAATATTTTCTACAATTGATATTATGTCGTCTTGTCTTAAGGCACAATTTACTATTACCATTTATTTATACCCCTTTTCTATTAAATTTATATAAAAATATTTTATGATATTCAATTAACTTTTTTGTAATTATTTTCTTGTTATATAATTATTTCAAAATTAAACATATCATTTGCATAAATATATCATATTTTTATGCTTTTATCAATTTTTTTGAGTATAAATTATCTTTTAAACTTTCTTAGCAAAGTACTTTTTATTATTTTATCCAAGGATATTCTTTAACATCAACAACATTATAAAATAATGCCTTACCAAGCTTGGTTTTAAAGATTTCCTTCTTTACAATATTGCAAGCTTTTTCAATGTCATTATAGTCACATTCAAAAAAAATTCTAATTCCATCTCTTTTATTATACTTAAAGACTTTTTTGCTTTCTATTTCAATATTCTCCACAATTTTTATTATGTCCTCTTGTTTTAACGCACAATTTACAATTATCACTAACATCCCTCTCTCAAATTCCCATTTTTAATGATATTATTATCCTTATTTTAAGTATAATTCAAATTACATAACACTTACAATATATGTTTTATATTTAATTTATATATTTACATTTCAATAATAATAAACGTAAAAATTAAAAAGTCACCACTTCAAGATTTTCAACGGCTTCCTCCACTATTCTATCTATATCTAACTTCTCTTCTTCTTTTACAATTTTATCTAGCTTTGGATTAGTCTTTGGATGTTTAGGAACAAATATAGTACAACAATCCTCATAAGGAAGAATTGATGTTTCATAAGTGCCTATCTTTCTTGCAATTTCCATTATATCTGTCTTATCTGTAGCTATTAGCGGTCTAAACACTGGTCTATCTGAACATGCATCACTTACTATAAGTCCATCCATTGTTTGGCTTGCAACCTGACCTATGCTTTCTCCAGTACTAACTGAGTCTATTCCAAATTTATCAGCAAGTTTGCAAGCAATTCTCATCATAAATCTTCTCATTATTATAGTAAGTTCATCTTCTCTACATTTATCTATAATATCCATTTGTATTTGTGTAAATGGAACTATGTATAAATTTATTTTTTCTGTATATTCAGCTAGGATTTTAGCTAAATCCTTAACTTTTTCTTTAGCTCTTTCAGATGTATAAGGATGACTATGATAATATACACAGTTTACCTCAACACCTCTCTTAGCCATTAAATAGCCTGCTACTGGAGAATCAATTCCACCTGAAAGCATAAGCATTGTACTTCCGTTCATTCCATATGGCAATCCTGCTGCACCTTTAGTAACATCTTTATTGGTCCAAATATATGTGAAATTATTTCTTATTTCCACATTTATTATTAATTCAGGATTCTTAACATCAACAGTTATTTCACTTTCAAAATTTTTGAGAATAAAAGCGCCAACAGTTCTTGAAACCTCTATAGAATTTAATTCAAAATGCTTGTTTGCTCTATTAGTCACTACCTTAAATGTATTACTTTTAGCTTGCTTTGCTTTTTCTAGAGCGGCATCATTTATAGTGTTTAAGTCAGATTCTATTTTTTCAACTACACATACTTCTGAAATTCCAAACACTTTACTGATTCTTTTCACACTTTCGTAAACTTCATCAGTTTGAATAAAATATCTTCCACTATCATGTATAAATTCAATTTTTATTCCTTCAAGTTTCTTTCCAATATTATCTCTTAATTTTTTTTCAAATTTACTTCTATTTAACCCCTTTAAAAATATTTCTGGCGCATACTTTACTAAAATTAGTTCTTTCATTATCTTTTCCTCCTTAAAAATTTAAGTCCCTTATTTAAATTCTCTATTACATAATCAACCTCTTCCTGATTATTATCATCAGAAAATGAAAATCTAATTGCCCCTTGAATTTCATCTTTACTTAAGTCTAGTGCTTTTAGCACGTAACTTCCTCCATGCTTTTCTCTTTCCTTTGACGAACATGCTGATCCAGTTGATACATAAATTTCAACTTCCTCTAAGAAATGAAGAAGTACTTCTCCTCTTACGCCTTTAAACGAAACATTCAAAATATATGGTGAAAAGTTTTCACTCAGAGGACTATTTATATTTATATTATCTACAGATTTTAATTTTTCAATAAATCTTTCTTTTATTTCAAAAACCTTATTATAATTTTCTTTTATATTTCTATTAGCTACTATAGCAGCTAATGTCATTCCCATAACCCCTGGTATATTTTGGGTTCCAGCTCTTACTCCAGATTCCTGACTTCCACCTTCAATTAATGGACTTAATGAATTAGGCTTTTTAATATACATGAATCCTACTCCTTTAGGGCCATGAAACTTGTGAGCACTGACTGTGAGAAAATCTATATTCATTTTATTAACATCTATAAAGAACTTTCCATATCCTTGAACCGCATCAACATGGAATTTAGCTCTGCTGCTCTTTTCTCTTACAATAGCACCTATGGCCTCTAAATCTTGAATCACACCTATTTCATTATTAACATGCATTATTGAAACTAATGCAGTATCTTTAGTTATTGATTCTTTTAAATGTTCTAAATCAACTTTTCCTTCCTTATCTATCTTTAAAAAAGTAACTTTTATGTTATTGCCTTCAAGTTTCTTGATGATATTTAAAATAGATGGATGTTCAAAAGGAGTTGTAATAAAATGGCTTCCATCTTTTAGTATTCCTTTAAGAACAGAATTATTTCCTTCACTTCCTCCTGAATTGAAATATATTTCATTTTCTTTTGCATTTATTGTTTTAGCTAATAGTTCTCTGCATTCTTTTAGTTTTTTTTCGCTCTTTAATCCCAAGTTATGCAATGATGATGGATTCCCAAAAAAATTCTTCATTCCAAAAACAATTTCATTTATTACATCTTCTGATATCTTTGTTGTTGAACTATTATCAAAATAAACTTCCATACAATTTACCTTCCTTTCAGCACTAATCTAATAACATTAAATAAAACCAGTCAAGTAAAATTCCATAATTAATTTATCTATAAAATATATCATTTGAAATATATTAACTTCCTAAAATTCTTACAAAATTACATCTGAATTTACATTTTCTTGTTTATCCGATAGATTTACTATGCATTTTACAAGTTTTATTATAACAAAAAAATTTTATCTGCATAGTCTTTTTTTAGAAATAAAAAAAGAGCAGTAAATAAATCGTTATATTTACTGCTTAGGAGAGAGAGAAAAATTGTTAAGGGATATTTATTAGTATTTATTAGGGTTAATTTAATTATATCACCATTATGACAAAATGCAACATATATTTTAATATTTTTTATACAAAAGTCTTTTTTAGTATTTTATTTGTATTTTTAATTTTATTTTTCAAATTATTTTTAATAGATCTATAAAAAACTACTATATTTTTCTTTGTTAAAACTTTCAAATAATATTATCATTAATTAACAATCAAATAATTTTCATTGAATTCAATTAAATTAAGTACATATATTTATAAACATACAATTTTAACTAGAAAAATGTAAACATAAAGGATATAATTAATTGAAAATGTGTAGACTCAAATTTATAGAAACAATATGAAACTATTTACTTTCTTAAGTTTTAGTTATTTATCTACATTATTTTTTAAAATAAACTATAAAGGAGAAATTATGAATAATTCTTTTACTGATTTAAACATAAATTCAAATATAATTGAAGCATTAAAAAAACAAGGTATAGACACTCCAACAGAAATTCAAGGACTATCTATTGGACCTGCACTTGAAAATAAAGATATTGTTGGGGAAGCTTTTACTGGAAGCGGTAAAACTTTAGCATATCTTATTCCATTATTCCATAAGATAGATACTTCAAAGAGAGAAATGCAAGGAATAATATTAGCTCCTACTCACGAACTTGCTATACAAATTGAAGAACAAATCAAGCTTCTTGCAGTAAATTCAAACATTCCTGTAACTTCTTTATCTATCATTGGAGATGTAAATATAAATAATCAAATAAAAAAACTTAAAGAAGTTAAACCTCATATAATTGTTGGATCAACTGGAAGAATTCTTGATTTAATCAGAAAAAAGAAGATTACTAGTCATACTATAAAAACAATTGTAATTGATGAAGGGGATAATTTATTAGATCCTAAAAGAGCTAGTATTACTAAAGATATAATCAAGACTACTATGAGAGATAGACAACTTATGGTGTTTTCAGCCTCTATAAAAGCTGAAACTCTTGAAACAGCTAAAAATTTAATGAAAGATCCTGTAATCATAAAAGCTGAAGATAAACCTCTTATGAACCCTAATATTGAGCATATGTATGTGGTATGTGACAGACGTGATAAGTTTGAAACATTAAGAAAACTTCTTGCTGCTGTAAAACCAGAAAAAGCAATCATATTTGTTAATGATAACGAAGATATTGAATTAACCACTGTAAAGCTTAATTATCACAACAAAGATTGTTATGCTATGACAGGCAAAATATCAAAAGAAGACAGAAAACTCGCAATTGAAAGCTTCAGAACTGGAAAGATTAAAATACTAGTTTCATCAGATGTTACAGCAAGAGGACTTGATGTAGAAGGAGTAACTCATGTATTCCATTTAGATTTGCCACTAAAATTAAATGAATATTTACACAGGTCTGGAAGAACTGCTAGAGGAAATGCAAGTGGTACTTCTATATGTATCGCTACTGTTAAACAGCTTAATATAATAAAAAAATATGAAAAAGAGTTCAATGTAGAATTTAAACAAAAGAAAATTTTTGGAGGTGTTTTAGAAGACTTTCATTACTCTTCTGAAATAAGCCAAATTACACCTAAAAGCGGTTCATCCTATAATAATAAAATCAATAAATCTAAGTTTCATAAATAAAATTAAAGGTTAAGGATAAATTTTTCCTTAGCCTTCAACAATTTAAAAGGAGATAAATTTCATGACTGACAAAAAACTTTTCTTAAATCTTTTAGCCTTAATAACAGTTATAATTTGGGCAACTACCTTTATTTCAAGTAAAATTCTCTTAAATACTTTCACTCCTCTTGAAGTAATGTTTTATAGATTTGTTATAGCTTATTTCATATTGC
Source organism: Clostridium sp. C2-6-12 (assembly GCF_009928485.1). Lineage (GTDB taxonomy): Bacteria > Bacillota > Clostridia > Clostridiales > Clostridiaceae > Clostridium. The sequence goes on from NZ_JAABNP010000013.1 coordinate 87,180, forward strand.
TAATAATTCACCCAAAGTTTCATAAAATTGAATCCATAAAGGAAGAGTTTATGTTTTTAATTGCAGGAATAGCAGGTGGTTCTGTTTATTTTTTAACTGAAAATACTGCAGTGAAAATTTCACAAGTTTCGAATGTTAGCTTAATTGTTGCAACAGCACCAATTTTAACAGCCCTTCTAGCACATTTTTTTACCAAGGGAGAAAAACTCAGCAAAAATTTATTTTTAGGTTTTATAGTTGCAATTTCAGGGGTTTTTCTAGTTATTTTTAATGGCAATTTTATGTTAAAACTTAACCCACTTGGCGATATTCTTGCTTTAGGGGCAGCTATTTCTTGGTCTATTTATTCAATAACTACGAAAAAGTTTGGAAGTAAATATAACACTTTATACCTAACACGAAAAATATTCTTCTATGCTCTACTTACTATGATTCCTTTTTTATTCACATCAGACTTCAATTTTGATGTAGATAAAATTTTAACTTTCAAGTCACTTTCTAATCTTTTATTTTTGGGAATTGTGGCATCTAGTCTTTGTTATGTAGTTTGGAATTATACAGTAGACAAGCTAGGGGTAGTAAAAACCAATAATTATATATATCTTATTCCTGCAATTACATTAATATTTTCTGTACTCATATTAAATGAAAAGATGACTCTTTATTCAAGCCTTGGAGCTATTTTAATTTTCCTTGGTGTGTATATTTCAGAGCATGGTCTTAAAATAAATGTATTTCAAAGACGTCAAACCATAGAAAATTAATTTATTTTTTATTTTATATTGCATATTTTGTAAATATGTGGTACAGTAAAGCCAGATGTTTAAAAAATAATTTTTAAGGAGGTTAAACTATGAAAACTAATAAAATATTTAGAATTACATTAAAAATAAATAATTATATTTTTATTAATTCATCTGTGAAACCTCAAGGAAAAATGATATACGAAATATATTAGTTATACAGCATTTAACTATTTATATTTATATTTATATTTCTATTGATATTTAACACAGCTCTGAATGGCTGTGTTTTTTTGTGCTTAAAATTATTATTTTTCACCGGCGCCAAAAGAAATGATAATTTTAAATATTTCTAATAACAATTTATTTTAAACATCAATAATTCTAAAAGGAGTGAATTATTTTGACATTATTTAATACTTATATTAAAAAGCATTGGAAATTCTTAATTATTCCTATTGCTGCTATGATAGGATGCATTTGCATAGATAGTTTTTACCCTTATCTTCAAAAGATATTTATTGATAATATTATTCTTGGTGGTATGGACGATTATTTATTCATGTTCATTATAACTATAATATCATTTGCTTTGATCCAAGGTGGATTAGGTTACCTTAAAGAATATTTATTTGATAAATTTGCTTTAGTTGTATGTAAGAAATTGAGACAAGACCTATATTCTAAGTTTCAATCATTTGAATTTTCATTTTTTGATAACAACAATACTGGTGAACTACTTTCAAGAATAGTTGAAGATGTTGATGTAGTTTGGGATACTTTGGCTTTTGGAATGAGAGTATTTATTGAAGCTATAATACTATTTTCAATATCTGTTGTTATAATGTTTACTTTAAATCCTTCATTAACAATTATATGTTTAGCGGTATTACTTCCAGTAGCCTACATTGGTACAGTTATGGACAAGAAGTTTTGGAAAGTATATTCACAAATCAGTGATCAAACTGCTGAAATTAATTCTATAGTTCAACAAGATGTTTCAGGTATAAGACTTGTAAAAGCTTTTGCCCGTGAAAAACACGAAATTTCTAAATTTTTAAAGGTAAATGAAAAATTCTTTGACTTGAATGTTGAGCAAGCAAAAATAGTTGGTACTTATGGTCCATTAATTGAGTTCTTAACAAATAGTGCTCCTATTTTAATGATTGTCTATGGTGGATATTTATGTATTCAAGGTAATTTAAGCTTAGGAGGATTAGTTGCTTTCACCAGTTATATATTTAATATTTCATGGTGTGTTAGAAATTTAGGTTCTCTTATTAACTTACTTTCTCAAAATAAAGCTTCTATGGAAAAAATAAAAGAAATCTTCAACAGAAAGCCTGAAATTTTTTCTAAAGAAAATTGTTACAATCCAACCGAAGTTAAAGGAGATATTATTTTTAAAAATGTCAGTTTTTCATATAACAACGTTGAAGTTTTACACAATATTAATTTAAATATTCCTCACGGTAGCACTGTTGCCATAATGGGAACTACTGGCTGTGGTAAAAGTACTTTACTTGCTCTAATAGGCAGATATTATGATGTTACTAAAGGTGAAATCTTAGTAGATAATGTGAATGTTAAGGATTGGAATTTAGATACCTTGAGAGCTCATATGTCTGTAGTATTTCAAGATACTTTCCTATTCTCCGATACTATAAAAAATAATATTGATTTTGGAAGTGATAAATCTGAAGGTGCTTTAATAAAAGCTGTTAAAGATAGTACTGCTTATTCTTTTATTAAAGAAATGCCTGACGGTTTTGACACAGTTATTGGAGAAAGAGGTCTAGGCTTATCTGGAGGCCAAAAGCAAAGACTTGCCATTTCAAGAGCATTAATTAGAAAATCACCTATATTGATTCTTGATGATTCAACTTCTGCTCTTGATATGGAAACTGAATTTAAAGTTCTTCAAAATCTAAAAAATGATAAGAAAAAAGCTACTACCTTTATAATTGCTCATAGAATTTCTGGTGTTAAAGATGCAGATATTATTTTGTTTATGAAGGATGGTAGAATTGTAGAAATTGGTAATCATGCTAATTTAGTTAATGCTAAAGGGTATTATCACAATGTTTATTCTCATCAATTCCAAGACTTTGAAGCACTTCAATTGGAGGCGAATTAATATGAATAATGATATAACAAATGAATCTTCTAAAATAGAAATAATCAAACGATTATTAGTTTATGTAAAACCATATAAAATGAAAGTAATATTTGTAATCTTCCTGTTACTTATAGTAATGGCTTGTGGTACATTAACACCATATTTAATGAAAATGTCTATTGATACTTTTGTAGCAGAAAAGAATATTAAATCTCTGTTATTTCTAGGAGGTGCATTAATATTAGTCAATATACTTTCAATGATTTTATCTGGAATTAGAACAATAGCTATGTCTAAAATCACTAATCAAATATTAGTTGATATCAGGCACAGCTTATACACTCACATTCAAACCTTGAGTTTTAATTTCTTTGATAACAGACCTGTTGGAAAAATTATTTCCAGAGTTGTTGGTGATGTAAATGCTCTTCAAAATTTATTAAATAACAGTATAGTAAATTTAATTCCTAATGTTTTCACTATTATCTTGGTGGTTTCAGTTATGCTTATATTAAATCCTATACTTGGAGCCGTATGTCTTATTACAATGCCGCTGCTTACAATTGCTATGTTTGTCATAGAAATTAAAGCTGATAAAAAGTGGAAGGTTTTTAGAGAGCATCGTTCCTCATTAATTGGATACACTCATGAATCACTTTCTGGTATGAAGGTAATTCAAGGCTTTAGTAAGAAAAAATACGCTAAAGATAAATTTGATGATCATATAGGTAATCATGCTACTGGCTTTATGACTGCCGTTTATACACAAGATTTCTTTTGGCCTTTTTTAGATTTATTTCGTGGACTAAGCCTTGTTATACTACTGGTTTCAGGTTATATATTAAACAGACAAAACAATTTAACTTTAGGTACCTTAATGGCTTTCTTTATGTATATCGATATGCTATGGAGACCAATTATAAATCTTTCTTCTTTTTATAATGCTTTTGTAACTAGTATGTCTGCAGGAGAAAGAATCTTTGATATTTTAGATACAAAAAGTGATATGTTGGATGAAAATTCTGCTAATAATAATCTTCCTACAATTAAGGGAGATATTGAATTTGACCAAGTTACCTTTTCATATTCTAAGGGAGATGGCGCTGCCCTTAAAGATACTTCTTTCAAACTAAAAGCAGGAGAAAAAATTGCATTAGTTGGTGAAACTGGTGCAGGTAAAACAACTATAACTAATTTAATAAGCAGATTTTATGATCCAACCTTTGGTTCAGTAAAAATCGATGGAATAGATATTAAAACAGTAAATATTGAATCCCTACGAAGTCAAATGGGAATAATGCTTCAAGATTCCTTTTTATTTTCTACCTCAATTAAAGAAAACATCCGTTATGGTAAATTAAATGCAACTGATGAAGAAGTAATTGCAGCTGCAAAAGCTGTTAATGCTCATGAATTTATTGAAAAGCTTGAAGACGGATATGATACAAACGTAAATGAAAGAGGTTCAAGATTATCTCTTGGCCAAAGACAATTAATAGCTTTTGCAAGAGCATTAATTGCAGATCCTAGAATATTAATATTAGATGAAGCAACAGCAAATATTGATACTGAAACTGAAATCCTTGTACAAGATGGTATTAAAAAGCTTATGGAAGGCAGAACTTCAATAGTAATAGCTCATAGACTTTCTACTATAAGAGATTGTGATAAAATCTTTGTCCTTTCTCATGGTAAAATAGTTGAAGAAGGTAACCATGAACAATTACTTTTAAATCATGGATACTACCATAAGTTGTATACAGCTCAGTATACTTTCCTTAAACAAGATGCTTAATTTTCTATTATTAACTAAAATAATGTGCTATAACAAGCCTATTATACGCTTGTTATAGCACATTTTATTTTTTGTTATTTTCATCTCCACCTAAAAGATTATTTATGACATTAGTTCATTTATTGTATTTATTTAAAATTCAAATCCTTTTCTTCCTGTAAATTTTCTATTATTAAAGCAGGTATTTTATGATTAACCTTATTGCTATCAATTATTTTTGCAATCCCCACTTTTCCCTTTGCAATAATCTTTTCATTTTCATTTAAATCACATGTTTTTTCATATTCACCTACTATTCCTACAACTTTTGAATCTGCTGCACAACAATCCATTATAACCCTTCCTATAATAAATTGATTTATATTTAAGTAATTTTCTTTGCATACAAAACCATGTATTTCTAATTTTCTACCAATATATTTTTCTGGATCTATTCTTATATCATCAAGTACCATTGGATTATTTTCATTAATCACTAAAACTTCTTTTTTGCTATTTTCCTTTTGATTTACACCTAAATTTAATTCATGCTCATATAAATATTTCATATTTAAAGTGTTTTCTTTAAAATCTTTGTTTAATTCATTATGTTTAAAGGTTTCTTGATGATTAATTGAAATTATCCCGAGTATTATAGTAAATAATATAGGCAATAATTTCATTTTTAAATTACTATTTCTTTTAAAAGTAAATATGTTTTGAAACTGAAATAAAATCATTATACTTATCATCACAATAGTAATGTAAATATAAATAATCATCTTTCTTCCTACGTAGAAATCAATTTTTCCAGTAACAGTTAAATAAATTATTGCTATATCTAATAGAATAAAAATTATAAAACATAAAAATTCATCTAAATTAAATCGTCTCAACTTTTTATTCCTTTCATTTTTTCATATCTATTATAAAAGATTTTCTAGCTCCAAATCATGTGTTGCATTAGATTAATCGAATTATTAACAACACTATAATTAAGTTTATATTCCACATATAAGAAACATACTACAAATTATAAATACAATACTGATTGTAACTATCGCCAATTTAAATACAAAATTCTTTTTAAAGGCACCAAGAAGAATTATTAAATTTTTAAAATCAAGCATTGGCCCTAATAAAAGAAACGCAGCTACTCCACTAAAAGAATAAGCTTCTAGAAAAGTTCTTCCGACAAAAGCATCTGCTTCAGAACATAGGGATAAAGCAAAACCAAGAAACATCATAAAAACTATATTTAAAAGCTTATTATCAAAAATATAATTCAAGCCTCCTTGTGCTTGTATGACCTGAAATCCACTTGAAATAAAGGCACCAAAAATCAAATATCCCATTATATTTATAAATTCTCTATTAGTATGTTCAAACACTGCTTTCAATTTATTTTCTTTACCTAAAAAGCTATTACAGCCACAACTGCAATAGTAATTATTATCTTCTCCATTATTTAAGACTACTTTCTCTTCATTTCCTTTTAGTAAATTTACTATGATTCCTATTAAAATTGCTGCTACAAAACCTCCCGCCACTCTAAGTAGCACCATAACTTGTTTATCGTAGAAAGCATAATATGTTGACATTATAACTACTGGATTTATTATAGGGACTGAAAGCATTAATGTTATTCCCATTCCAATAGGCATTCCTTTCTTAATAAGACTTCTTGTTATAGGTACTATAGCACATTCACAAACTGGAAAAATAAGTCCGATTAATGCTGCTCCAAAATATCCAAATATATTTATTCTTGGAATTAACTTAACTATACGTTCTTCAGATATAAAAATTTGAATTATAGCAGATATAAAGGAGCCTAAAATAATGAAGGGCATTGCTTCAAGAATTATACTTATAAAAATATTTGCAAAATCCCCCAACTGTTTTATCTCTAAAGTTTCTATAATTCTTTGAAAAAATAATACTAGTAAAAAAATCATTCCACTTAAAGCTGCAAAAGTTAAAATTTTATTCTTACTCATAAATCTTCCTCATTTCCAGCCTATACTCCTTCTTATTATTATCTGCTACTTTCATATTGTATTTTTATCTTTCTTAAATATCCACTCTCAAAAACTTTTGCACCTTTAAGAACTGATTTTAAAATAAATTTATTATTAACTTCTAAAACATTTCCATGAGGATTTATATTTCTTAATTTTTTTAAACCTTTTTCCAAAGATTTTGTATTAGCTTCATCAATATTATTTACAATCATAACATCTGAATACTGTATAAACGGAATTATAAATCCACCTATATTATCAATATATTCATTTAGTGTTTTTCCATCTGCAACAAAAAATACTGATTTTACTTTACAAGTTTCTCTATAAATTTTTTCATTTAACATGAGGAATAATTCATTCAAATCCCACGTGCCATTATATTCTATAATTATTCTATGAGGATTAAACTCAGCTATGGAAAATATAAGTTCTTGTTTTAATTCTTTTATATCCCTTATACTTTTAGTTTTAATTTGATAATTATTATTTGAATTTTCTGCAATCTTTTCTTTTCCATCTTCTAATTGAAAAATACAAATCCTTTCTCCTTCAACTTTACTTTCACTTATAAGAGAATTTATTAAAGTTGTTTTTCCAGCACCTAAAAATCCTGAGATGATATCCATATGTATCTTCATTTATAATCCTCCAAATAATTGCTTCAATTCTTTTCTATTTAATTCACTTCCTATAATTGAAACAACCTTCCTATTAGCCCATTTAATCTTTCTACTATTAAACTCCTTTGGCACATAATCAAATTGATAATAGCTTCCATCTGTTCCTTTTGTAATACCTTTTGCTCTTATTATTTTTCCAAACTTACTGCTACTTTCTATAAATATAAACTTTTTTTGAATTTCTTCTGTATTCATATTAAAATCAAATTCAATAGGATAACTCTCAAAAATATTATCAACTTCGTTATTTGCTTTTCTTTTTACTATTTTATTAGCATTTAACTTAATAATATTTTTTTCTTTTATTTCTTTTTCCCTTTTGATTTCAATTAAATCAAATCCATTCAAATATTCCCATGGTTTATGGATTATTTCTGCTTTAGAGTTTAAATTTGTTAATGAATTAACTACATTTTCAATTTTAAGTTTATCAACTAATTGGCTTCTACTTAAAATAAGCTTATATGCATTTCTAATTTGATTTTCATAAAAATCTTTAAAATTTCTAATATATAATTCATAATTTTTAATATCGATAACAGTAATAATATTTCTAATTTCAATTTTATCTTTCAAGTTTTCTTCTTTTAATAAATTAATAATTTCACTTAATTTTGCTACACCAGATGGTTCAATTATTATATTAACTGGACTATATTTTTTTATCACTTCAGCTATAGCTTTACTAAAATCACCAGATACTTGGCAACATATACAACCAGAATTAATTTCTTTAACTGAAATATTACATTCCTTTAATATGTCCCCATCTATACCAACTTCCCCAAATTCATTTTCTATAATAATTGTATCTTTACTATACACATTTTCAATTAACAACTTCCTAATTAGCATAGTTTTACCTGCACCTAAAAATCCTGAAAATATATCAACTTGAATTTTCATTTTTACTACCCTTCTTAATTTAATTCATATATATTTATACTTTATTAAGGATTTATATATGAATAAAATTTTCCTAGCAATAATTCCATAAAATAAAAATACCCTGCAGATAGAATTTAAAATCTACCTGCAAGGTATATAAAACTTCATATATTTATTTTCTAAGACGGATAGTAGAAGAAATGAGTTGATCTGTCTGAAATATCAGTATCAGTTAATACTTTTCTTCTATGAAGTACTAAATTTCCATACATTGTTCTTTGATTGTCTACAATATATGCATATCCATCTCTATCCCAGCACATGAAGATATACACATGACTATAATTATTTGTAAACACAATATCCCCTGGTTTTATTTGAGAAAAGTCATAACTATATGAAAAACCTCTTCCCTTTAATTCATTTTCAAGTTGATATGTATTAGCAACTGAACGTGGAATATTAACCCCTATTCTTCTCAATGCTTCTGAAGAAAAGAACACACAATTATTATCCGTTGCTCCTCCATGAAGCCAAACAGCAGTATTATCAACACTTAGTTGATTATTTACATCTGTCATATACTTAAATAATTGATAATTAGCATTAGAATGAGAATAATTATAATATGTATTTACAGTTTCACCATTAGCTTGTACATAATTATAGCTATCTAGCCATACATTCCTCACCATTGATCCATCTGTTAAAAATTTATATTTTTTACCATTAATAATTTTCTCTGTTCCTGCAACCATAGCTCCAGTTGTATCATCTAAATAATATGTTTTATTATCTAAATCTAACCAACCACGTTGCATAGCTCCATTACCTGAAAAGAAATAATACTTATTATCTATTTTCACCCAGCCAGTAAGCATGTCCCCATTATCACTTAAAAAATATTTAACACCTTTAATTGTTTGAAGACCCTTTTGCATTATTCCATTTTCATTAAAATAATAATATTTTTCATTTACTTTTTTCCAATCATTTTTTATCAAGCCTTTTTCTCTGTCATAAAAAAACCAATTTTTATCTTTATCACTTTCCCAACCTTCTCTTACATTACCATCTTCATTGAATTCATATTCTTTTCCATCTATTTTTTTGTTTCCCTTTATTCTATCGCCATATCTATCTAAATAGCACCATTTCCCTTTTAATAAATACCATCCTTCATCAAGTTTAAATTGATTTCCTTCCAAATCGCAATATGTATAATTACCTTTAGAAGCTTTTTGTAAAATTGAATTTGGTATTTTTGTGAATTTATTATCTCCTAAATCTAAATATTTAAGCTGAGCTAAATTACCAAGATCTTCTGGAACTTCCCCTTTTATATCTGAATAATTTAAATCTAAATATTCTAAGTTTTTTAGCAATTTTATTTCTTTAGGAATATCATCACCTATGTTTTTGTATCTAAGACTAATTTTCTTAATATTTAAAAAATCTTGTTCTGTAAGATTTTTTACGTCCTTTCTTAATTGGCTTGAAACTTCTTTAGTAAGCCAATTTTCCTCAATTTTAACCTTTTCTTGAATATTAGTTTGTTGAACAATTTCTTCGGATGTTTTAACTTCTTTTGCAAAAGCTGCTGTTGGAATGCTATTAATACATAAAATAGCACATAGTATAACTAATTTTTTCAATTTATTGTGCTGCATCTAATCGTCTCCCTTTATTTTTTAACATATAAATTATACCATTTTGTTTTTATAATCTCAAATAAATATAAAATAATCCAAATTTTTATTAAATATTTTATAGTGAGATAATAATCAGCAGCAAATCTGTTAATTATATTTTTATGCTTTTATTTAATTGGATTTCTAATATTACAACAATTATTATTAATATACATCATTACTTTTATTTTTTATTGTTTGAACATCTTGATTCCATCGTTAATTTCCTTAACAATAAGGTCACCGCATTCTTTAGGGGTAATTTGATTAGTTAATAATAAATTAAAATTGGTTTGAAGTGGTCCCCATATTACTTCTGTTTCCAATATATTAGGCATTATTTCTGAGTCCTTAGACTGCATATAAAATCCTTGTAAATATTCATCATTCTTAAAACTTTTAATTTCCAGTGCATCTTTAAAAACAGGAAGTCTGTTGCCATAAGTAATTAAAGTCTCTTTAGAATTTTCAATTAAATACTTTAACAATTTATAAGACTCTTCCTTCTTTTCTGATTTAGGATTAACTAAAGCCATTTTTATCCCTTTAAAAGTTTTTGTTGTGTTACCATTAAGCTTAGGAATTGGTGCAACTCCAAGCTTTAAATCACCAACAGTACTTTTCATCTTTTCTAATTTCTTTGCTTCCCCGATATAATATGCTATTTCCCCATTATAAAATGAAACTTCTGCCATCTCATCATTTACATCTTGTGCCATTAATTTATTTGTTTGAACTAAATCTTGTAGAAACTTATATCCTTTTATAGCGCCTTCATTATTTAGACCTATGTTTTTTTTATCAAAAGTACCATTATTATTTTTAAATATATATCCTCCATTTGCATCTATAAATTGATATGACAAATACAGATTATTAATATCATATTTAAATCCATTGGCTTTTGCATCCTGAATTAGGCCTTCCATTGTCTCTGGAACCTTACTAACTAAGTTTTTATTATAAAATAATGCCGGACACTCTTGAGATATTGGGAATGCACATATTTTATCATTTATGGTCACAGCATCAATTATATCTTTTGATATATAATTATCAAAATTAATTATATCTTTAGGAACCTCCTCTGCTAAATTTAACTTTTCCAATTTTTCCATAAATTCATGACTTAACCCAAATTCAATATCTGGTGAATTTGGATTCCTTGCATCTGTTCCATTATTTGTTATATTTAAGTATTGCTCTACACTTCCACCAGCGTTAATTGTATCGATTTGTACATTAACATCAATTCCATTTTCTTCACTCCATTTATGTGCAAGCTTTTCAATTTCTTTTCCTTCAGCTTCATTTGTATTAAGCCAAAGATTAATTTTTTTACTTTTCTCCTTGACTTGACTACATCCAATGAAATTAAATATAAAACAAAAAAATACCATTACACAGCAGCTTAATTTAATAAAATTCTTCATTTCTCTCCCCCAAAATTAAAATATATTTTTATACCACTATTATTGTTAATAATTATTTTTTCTACCAATAAATTATAATGCAAGCGCTTGCAGTATTCTATTGGATATATTCACAAATTATTCTATGCAATTTCCTATGTATTTCTAAATACAATAAAATAAACTTAAGACAATAAATAAAATAAGATATATCAAAACTATACAGCTTTAATATACCTTTACAATTTAAATTAATTCTTTACATACTAAATTAATTCTTTACATACTAAATTAAATATATTTTGTTTTTTAGAATTAATCCTTAAATATTAATTTCAACAATAGAATTAACTATAAAATCAGCATTAGATAAATCTTGATTTCCTGAATTAGCATTTTTGAAACCTATACATTTCATACCTGCTTTCTTAGCAGCCAATACTCCATTTTTCGAATCTTCAATAACTACACATTCTTCAGGTAATATTCCTAATTTCTTTGCAGTTTCAACATAAATATCAGGAGCAGGCTTTCCATTTTCAACTTCTTCTCCACTTAAAATGCAGCTGAAATAATTTTCTATTCCAAATTTAGAAACAACCACTTCTATAAAATCTCTAGGTGATGATGAGGCAATTGCTGCTGGAATATTTTTATCCTTTAAATTTATTAATAAATTTTTAATTCCTTCTATTGGCTCTAAATCTGATTCAATTACCTTCCTCTTAACCAGTTCACATCTATAATTTATTATTTCTTCAGCTGATTTGTCCAATTTATATTTATTCTTTATATCAGTAAACATGTACTCATTAGTTGTTCCAACATATTTATTTAGTTCTTCTTTTGAAATACTGCAGCCAAAATCCTTCATCGTCTTCATATCCACTTCAAAATGAATTGGTTCACTATCTATAATTACTCCATCCATATCAAAAATAACAGCCTTCATGAGTTATCTCCTTTTAGTCAATATTTTTATAAAAAATTGTATAAAATTTATGCTACTATTTACAGTCTGTTTTAGATTATAAAATAATAGCATAAATTTTCACACTCCAATATTATTTAGTTAAATATAAATATAAAAGTTTTATTGTATTTTCTAAAGCATTATAGTGGGTTCTTTCCATTCCATGAGAAGCATGAACCCCTGGTCCTATAAGAGCACCACGAATATCATTTCCACCTTTTAGAGCTGCTCCAACATCCGAACCGTAAAATGGATAAATATCTACTGCATAGCTTAAATTATTATCCTTTGCTAAATTTACTAAATCTGTAGTCATATTATAATCATAAGGTCCACCTGAATCCTTAGCGCAAATTGAAACATCATATTCTGTGCAGCTTAAATCTTCTCCTATGCACCCCATATCAACAGCTATCATTTCTGTTATATCACTTGGAATATATGAAGATCCATGACCAACTTCTTCATATATTGAAATAAATATTTTTGTTGTAAAATGAGGAGTTATTTTTTCTCTATTAAATAATTCTAACAATCCCATTAGGCAAGTTACACTACCTTTATCATCAATGAATCTTGATTTTACAAACCCACTTTCAGTAATTGTTGTTTTAGGTTCAATAAACACAAAGTCTCCAGGACATATTCCAAGTTTTTGTGTATCTTCTTTTGATTTAACATTTTCATCAATTCTTATTTCCATATTTTTAGGTTCTCTTGTTTTGCTTGAACTATCTTCAAAAACATGAGCTGCTGGGCTTGTGCTCAAAAATGTACCAGTATATATCTTTCCTTCTCTTGTTCTTATTTTGCAGTATTCACCATCTAAGGTTGGAACAATTGGCCCCCCAAGTAAAGTGAATTTTAATTTCCCTTCTGATGTTATTGATCTTACCATAGCTCCTAAAGTGTCAACGTGAGCTGATAACCCTATTACTTTATCCTGAGATTCACCTTTAATAGTAATTATTCCGCAGCCTTTATTAGTTGTTTCAAAATCATAGCCAAAGCCTTCTGCAATACATTTTATCTTATCCATTATTTCAAAGCAAAAGCCTGTTGGGCTATGAAATTCTAATATTTCCTTTGCTGTATCAAGTACGTATTTTTTATTAATTGCTAATTCCATAATTATACCTCTTTTCTATTTTTATATATTGTCTACTCACTGAATACTTTGCCATAATCAAGTTTAACTAAGTAATCTTAAAAATTCTTTGATAACTCGTTAAGTGCTTCGCCATCGACTCTATATACAGTCCATTCATCCATTGGTTTAGCACCCATTTCTTTATAAAATTTTATAGAAGGTTCGTTCCAATCTATACACCACCATTCAAGTCTACCACAATTTCTCTCTATTGCAAGATTTGCCAAAAAAGATAACATTATTTTCCCAAGACCTTTACCTCTCATTTCTGGCTTTATATATAGATCCTCTAAGTATATACCAGGCTTTCCAAGAAACGTTGAAAAATTGTGAAAAAATAAAGCAAATCCTACAGGTTTTCCATCATATTCTCCAATAACAACTTCTGCCTTTTTTCTTACAAATAATGAATCATATAATATCTCCTCTGTTGCTACTACTTCATTTAATAATTTTTCATAATCTGCTAATTCTTTTATGAAATCTAATATTAACTTTGTATCTTTTTCTTCCGCAAATCTAATTTTAAAATTTTGAACCTGCGTATTTATTTGTTCTTTCATTAATGCAACCTCCAAAGCTCAATAATTTATAAATATAAATAAGCTATATACCATAACAAATTTATGTAAGGTATATAACTTATATTTTAATTAATTTTCACCTAATATTATTTTTAACTTATCTACTAAAAAAGCCATTTCATCATCAGTGCCAATTGATATTCTCAAGAAGTTATCTATTCTTTCTTTATTAAAATATCTAACCAATACTCCGTTATCTTTTAATTTTTCATAAAGCACTTTTCCATGAACCTCTTTATGACTTGCAAAAACAAAATTAGCTTTTGATTCTAAAACCTTAAAACCTAGACTTTCTAAATCTTTAACTGCTTTTTTTCTTGTATTAATTATTTTCTTAGTTATTTCTTGAAAATATTCTTCATCTCTTATCGCTTCTGCTGCCCCTGAAATTGCTACTCTATCTATTGTATAAGAATTAATGCTGTTCTTAATTCTATTTAAACCTTCAATTAAATCTTTATGACCAAAAGCAAATCCAACTCTTAAGCCCGCTAATGCACGTGATTTTGATAATGTTTGAATCACTAAAAGATTATCATAATCATTAATAAACTTAATCATTGATTCTCCACCAAAATCTATATAGGCTTCGTCTATAATTACTACACTGTCTTTATTAGCTTCAACCAATTTTTTCAATTCTTCAATGTGAATATATTTTGCTGTTGGAGCATTAGGATTTGGTATAATGACTCCTCCATTTTTCTTTTTCAATTCTTCTAATTGTATATTGAAATTTTCATCAAGCTTTACTAGCTCATAATTTAAATCTAAAAGCTGTGCATAAACTGGATAAAAAGAATAACTTATATCCGGAAATAGTATTTTACTATCTTTTGAGAAAAAAGCCATAAAAGAAAAAGCTAAAACTTCATCTGATCCATTCCCAATAAATATTTGATCTTTGTCTAAACTATAATACTCTGCTAATTCATCAATAAGTTCACTGCAAGTTGGATCTGGATATAGCTTTAAATCTCCATTAACTGCATTTTTCATTACTTCCATAACTCTTTTTGATGGTGGATATGGATTTTCATTTGTATTTAATTTTATGTACTTTTTATCCTTAGGCTGCTCCCCAGGCACATAAGGTTCTAATTCTCTTACTTTATTATTCCAATATTTACTCATTTCCTGCCCCCCAGTATGTTAATATAGTTTTTTGTATTATACTTATTGCTTTTTCCTATATTATACATGAAAAATGAGGCTATAACAAACTTACACTTAAAAATAATTTACTTGCAAATATATTTATTTTTAATATATACTTTTTTACTTTACTATTGAATAAATTTTATTTGCTGTTTCTTCTGCTGTAATACTACTTACATCAATTTTAACAGTATCCATCTCTTCATATGCTGTAATTCTTTCTATACTCCTGCTAATAACATCAGCCTTTCTAATTGAATTAACTACATCCTTATTTAATCTCTTTCTGAGAGCCTCTTCTGTACATATTAAGGATAATTTATAAAGCTGAAAATCAAATTCTTTCAATTTTTCTAATATTTCCATTAATATGTATTCTTCATGCATTACCCAACAAAAAATAATATACTCATACCCAGAATTGTTTAGATAGGACTTTAATAAATACGAAATATTATTTATTACCATTTCTTTATTTTCTTCTGATACCACAAAGGGATTCATATTCCAGCACCAATCTCCATCTAAATAAACACTAGGACTTAGTAAATTAAGCAGCTTGTTACATACAGTACTTTTACCAACACCCATAGTTCCATTAATCATAATCAATTTTTTCATAATAGTGCCTTTCCTTATTTATATATTGATTTAATATTTTAGATCATGTTATATTCGCAAAGATTTTAAATTATTAACTAGCTTTATTATGTATGGGATGTGATTGGAAACACTACTCCATCACATAGAGTTTCTTTCCCTTTTAATACAAATAAAGTATCGACAGTATCCTTATTTAACTTAAAATCAATTGAATACTTATTACTTTCTGGCATAAATTCAAATATAATTTTTTCATCATCCTCTTGAATTATTTTTTCAATAATTTCATCCAAATCAAAATTATTTTCACTTAAAATATCATAAAGCGTAATTATATTATTTTTTCTTCTAAAAATCACAATTACATTTTTATCCTTTAAATAATATAAATCTTCCTTAAATTCATAATTACAATGTATATAAAGTGGCCACTTATCCTTAATAGCACATAACTTCTGAGATAAAGGCACTCTATTTTTACTTATTTTCTCAACAATTTTTTTATGTTCTTCATTTTCAAGTTCTAATTTTATAATATTAGACTTTAATTGGGTTTTAGTAATGTTACTAATATCCATTTCATATTTTCCTTCTAATACTTTTTTAAATCCAAACTTAGGATAAAAATCTAGTACGTTCTTATTTGCAAATAAATAAATTAAATCATATGCTTCATATTCCTTTAAAATTATATCCATAAGCTTTTTAATGAGCCCATTATTTCTATACGCTTCATCTGTCATAACTGTGCCAAGCTGGATTGCCTTATTAATCTTTCCATTGTAAATTATATTAAATTTATTTATAGATACATTGGATACAATTTTGTCACCACTAAGGAAAGAATAGTTTATATAATTATCATCTAAAAAACCTTTTTTAAACCATTCATCAAAATCCAGACAAAAAGTTTTAAGAGCCAATTCATTAAAACTCTTTCTATATTTATTATCATTCATATAATCGGTTATAAATTTAAATTGTTCCATAACTTATTTTTTCTCCTATCAATATGCACTTTTCTCCAAATTGAAGTTGTTTCTGTATATTTATAAATTTGCATCTTTTCAATAATTCAATTTCTGTTTCTACTGTAAAAGGAATATCTATATGATATAATTGTTTTTTACCTTCTGGTATTTTATTAATAACATCATAATAAAATTCTACACATTTCTTTTCCTCTTCCTTTGAATTCATATAGTAATCTCCTTCTATATACCTTCCGCCATCCTTTAACGAACTATGAATTTTCATATATAGCTTTTCTTTTTCTTCCTTTGTAAAATGATGAATTGTCATAGATGCAATAACATAATCATAATAATCTTTTTTAAAAGGAATTGTTAAATATGATCCTTTTATTATTTCCATTTGGCAAAGTTTATCTTTATATTTTTCTTTTAATACATTAAGCATTTCATCTGACATATCTATAAGATGAACTTCTGCATTAGGATTTCTTTTAAATATACCTTCTAATTCAAGTCCAGTTCCACATCCAATATCTAATACTTTTATTTTATCCTTATCATTTTCCATTGTTATAGATAATCCATCATAATACTCTTCAAATTTTTCAATTGTTTCAAACATATGCTCATTATATGTTTTAGCTCTTTTATTAAAAAATTCACTCATTTCTTCTATGCTCATTTCTAATTCCTCACTCATGAATCCGCGCTCCTATCTACTATGAAAATTTCTTTTAAAATGCTGACCAAAATTAAATATTAATTTATATAAATTGATATACTCAAAATTAAATAATAAAATTATTTAACTGTTAACATTCATAATTGTATATACTAACTATATATTTCTTACCATATTTTATTCAAGCTAAAGATTTTTACAGTATAATTCTTTATCCTAATTACACTTCACAGGAACTAAAAAAAAACTAAAACAAGCGCATATCTAACTTCAACTAGATACACGCTTAATTTTAATTTTCATACACTATTTTTTTTATACTTGAAATAGATAAACTATACTCTTTAGCTAAAATTTCTTTACTTTCTCCATCTTGAAATTTTCTTTTAATTTCATTATTTCTGATTTCAAGTTCCTTTCTAACACCAGATTTTGTTCCCCATTCACTTCTAATCCCTTGTTCCCTAGGAATATAAACATATTGTCCCTGACAATACTTTTGAATTTGATCAATTAATTCCTTTGGCAAGATATTTTCCGCACTTATATATTTCATTTTAAATTCCAGCTCCTTAGATAATTGATTTAAATCTAAGGGTGCAGAATTTATTTTAATATATCAGGCTTATTATTTTATATATCATACTTTATACATAAGTTAAAAGCCCAAGCTTTAAATAAACTCTGCACAAAGTATAGCAGGTGTTTCTTTTTTCAAAACAATATCCCCCCTCTAACTCCATAAAAATATTCCTATATATAAATATATAGGAATATTATAACATATTTTCTATTTAGCGTATAGACGATTAATTGCACTAATCATTGACTTAATTGATGCCCTTGTAATATTGCTGTCAACACCAACACCAAAAGTCTTATTTCCATTATCAATTCTTTCCATATATACATAAGCTGCTGCCTTTGCTTCAGAACCTGTACTTAATGCATGTTCTGTATAATCAATAATCTTAATATTGATTAAGCTGCTTCCTGCCAAGGAGTTTTTAAATGCATCTATAGGACCATTACCTATACCTTCTCTTTCTTTTGTAACTCCATCATGCTCTATTGTAACATTTACCTTAGTATCACCATCTTCAGCACCTTCAGATACATCTGAAATTGTACATTTTATTAATTTAAATGGCTCTTCTACCTTTAAATATTCCTTTTCAAAAGCATGCATAACTTCTGATGGAGAAACTTCTCCTTTTTGCTCTGACATCTTTTGAATAACATCAGCAAATTCTTTTTGCATAGTCTTTGGAATTTTAAATCCATAACAATGATCCATAACAAAAGCAATTCCGCCTTTTCCTGATTGACTGTTAATTCTAACTAATGCTTCATATTCCCTACCTAAATCGCTTGGATCTATAGGCAAATATGGAACTTGCCATATATTATCATGTCTTTCTTGATATTTTTTCATACCCTTATTTATAGCATCCTGATGTGAACCTGAGAAGGCTGTAAATACAAGGTTTCCTGCATATGGGTGCCTTACATGTACTGGTATTTTAACACATCTTTCATATACTTCAATAATTTCATTTATGTTTTCAATATTTAATTCAGGATTAACACCATGAGAAAACATGTTATATGCTATATTTAACATATCTACATTTCCTGTTCTTTCTCCATTTCCAAATAAAGTTCCTTCAACTCTATCTGCTCCTGCAAGAAGTGCAAGCTCTCCATCAGCAACTCCAGTTCCCCTGTCATTGTGAGGATGAACACTTACAATTACTCTTTCTCTATCTTTAAAGTTTCTGCACATCCATTCAATTTGATCTGCATAAATATTAGGTGTATCCATTTGCACTGTTGATGGAAGATTAATTATAACCTTATTATCTTTACTTGCTCCCCAAGTATCTAAAACAGCTTCACAGATTTCTAAAGCATATTCAACTTCTGTTCCTGTAAAACTTTCTGGTGAATATTCTAAAAATATCTTTCCATCAAAATTTTTAACATATTCTTTAACTAATTTAGTTCCTTCAACTGCAATTTCTTTAATTTCATCTTTACTCATATTAAATACAACATCTCTTTGAAGTACTGATGTTGAATTATAGATATGAACTATTGCCTGTTTCACATCTTTTAATGCTTCAAAAGTTCTTTCAATTAGGTGTGGTCTAGCTTGTGTTAAGACTTGTACACGAACATCATCTGGAATATGATTTTCATCAACTAATTTTCTTAAAAAGTCATATTCAATTTGTGATGCTGATGGAAATCCTACTTCTATTTCCTTAAATCCTAGCTTAACAAGCAAATTAAAAAATTCTACTTTTTCTTCAACTGTCATTGGATTTATAAGCGCTTGATTACCATCTCTTAAATCAACACTACACCAAATAGGTGCCTTAGTTATTTCATTATCTGGCCATGTTCTGTCCTTCAATTTTATTGTCTCAAACCTTTTGTATTTTTTATAATTTAACATTTTTTAGCCCTCCAAAATATATATTTATTATTATTTTTGCTTATATTCGTTGTGTGAGTTCCAGATATAGCCCTTCCACTACACCTCGAAGCTTAATAATAAATATTATTTTTTTGTCTACTTTCTTATTAACCCCACCTACATCACCTCTTTAAATTTTTAGAACATTTTCTGTATTCTACCACACTACTAACTAGTTGTAAACATTTGAGGTTATTTTTAAACGATCTGATAACTTTTTCACTTATTTTTTATAAATTTATCAAATAATACCCTTTTTTATTCTTTTTGTATATAATATAATAAATAATTTTCTTGGAGTTTCATATGATCTATTTATCAGCATTATTATTATGCTTATTTCTAAATTTAACTCCATTAGTGCTTTCTTTGATATATGTAAATAAAAGAATACATTTTAGCAAATCTATAATTCTTTTGTTTTCAATTATAACATCTATTGGAATTGTTGTTTTTATGTATGCTGGAAGATTGATTTTAAATTTATTTATTCCAAAAGTCGGAAATATCTTTGGTGCTGTATGCTTAAGTCTTATTGGTGTTTATTATATAGTTGAATACATGAGGATATTAAATGAATCTGCTGGCTATGATACTTCATATTATTATGAACCTTCTTTAAATTATAGAAAACTTTTAGATTTCTCTTCTTCCATTCCTGAAATTAATAACCTAAATGATATTAATATATATAGCTTTATTAAATTTTCAGCAGAATTTTTACTAAATAATATTCTCATATACATTTCAGCTGGTATCACTGGCATAAATATTAATATATGTGTATTTGTCAATTTTATTCTTTCATTAATAGTTTTTTATTTAGGATACCTTAACATTAAAGATAATATTATACTTTTTTTGGGCAGACATTTTTATTTATTTGGAGGAATTTTATTAATAACTTTAGGATTATTGGAAACTTATCAATAACATATTGTAACACGACTACTCAAATAAAAATTTAAATCAAAATTTTTATAAAAATGGGATAAGCCCTAGAATATTAATTAATTCTAGGGCCTATCCCATTTTTATTATACTTCAAATTTTATATACTAATTTTTTGTTTACATAACCTAAATTCTAGCACAGATTTACTACTGACTTATAATGAGCATAGATTTATTCTCCAATATTTTTTTGTTTTTTTCCAGTTATTAAATAAATTCCAATTAAAACTAAAACTGCTGGCATAACAAGTGATGAATTTATAAATCTAAATATACTTCCAAAAATCATAGAAGCAAATGAAGTAACTGAAACCAAGGTTAAAATTCCTATAGGTATAAGCAAGCCTCTTTTTCTGCCTCCAAATATATATAATTGAAATAATCCTACTGCAACTGAAAATGGATATATAGGCCATGTATAACCTGAAAAATGCCAATTTGTTATTGATTCAAAGAAAAACAATACTCCTATTGTTGTTAAAATTCCTCCTGGAACTAGTAAACCAGGTGCTCTTCTTGTAGAAAAATAAGCAAGTTCAAAGCATAGTCCTGGTATTAAAACAAACACTGGCCATAATCTTCCCATTCCAAAAAGCTGTATATGAAACATTTTTGATATGAATAATAATGTTCCAACCATTATTAAAAAGAATCCCCAAAAGTAATTTTTATCTTCCATTTTTATCTCCCCATCTCCTAATTATTATATTTATTAATATATAAGTTCTAAATTAAATTTATAAATATTCTTCCTTACTTTTTATAATTTTACTGTATATTATTTCTTGTTACAATTAATATATCCTTAATATTTTCTTAATAATTGTAAATCATAATTTAAACTTATATTATATAATTTTCATATTATTAATCTTCAAATTAATATATTATAAATATGCATTTTATTTACTAATTTATACGGCTCCTTAAATGATATGCTGCCATTTTTATCTTTTGAAAAGGCATAAAAAAATTTCTGCATTAAATTTAATTCTTAATGCAGAAATTTTTATTACCCACATAGTACTCTAAAGGGCATTAACTAGTTTAATTATTCATATCTTAAAGCCTCAATAGGATCAAGTTCTGCTGCTTTTTTAGCTGGATAATATCCAAAGAAAACACCAATGAACATTGAAAACGAAAAGCTGATTAAAATTACTACTGGTGATACTGCTGTTGCATATCCCATTATTTTAGAGCCAAGGGCACCTAAGCCTAAGCCTAAACCTATACCCAATAATCCGCCAATAGAACATATTATAATAGATTCTATTATAAACTGCATTTTAATATGACTGCTTTTAGCTCCAAGAGCCTTTCTCGTTCCAATTTCTCTAGTTCTCTCTGTAACTGATACAAGCATTATATTCATTACTCCTATTCCACCTACTACAAGTGATATTCCTGCAATTGCAGATATTGCAAGCGCAACTGTAGTCATCATAGTTGTCATGGATTCCAGCATGCTTTCCATATTACTTGCTTGAGCTTGAAACTTTGTATTTTTTTCATAAAGCTTTGACAAATAAGTTGATAATTCAGTTGTAAAAGATTGAACTTCTACTCCATCCTTAGATTTTATAGTAAAAGTTTGATAATTCTTATTTGTAGCTGTTTTCTTTACCACTGTTATTGGAATATATATATCTGTTGTAAGATTTTCATCAGAAGTTGTTCTATTTCCACCTGAAGATTTATATTTATATACACCTATAACTGTATATGTATGTATTGCATTAGATGTATATACTTTAATTTGTTGATTTATTGGATCTTCATATCCAAATATTCTTGTAGCTAATTTATCCGAAACTACTGCCACATCTTTTGCTCCATCAATATCATTTTGTAAAAGATATCTTCCTTCTGACATTTCCAGATTTTTAACATCTTTATATCCAATATTAGTACCTACTGTACTAATATTAGCATAGGTTGTACTATTTTTAACTTTGCCTGAATCTCCATTTTCTGATACGCTTAATGCACTTATCTTATCACTAAATTCATCTTCTAAATCATTTATCTGCTGCATAGTCATAAGATCTGTATCCTTAGTAGAACTGCTTGATTTACCTTGTCTTCCAAAACCTCCAGGTATTCCACCTCCACTTGCAGCTCTCATAGCTCCTCCTGCTGGCATTCCACCTCCACCTGATGGTGCTCCTCCACTACCTTGAGGTGGTCCACCTGGTTGTGCTCCACCTCCTTGTTGTGATCCGCTGTTTGCTTGTTCCTTATTAGAAGACTGTCCATTTTTAGCCTGTGATCCACTACTGTTATTTTGTGAACTATTTTTAGCTTGAGTTCCACTGCTATTTTTTTGTGAAGAACTATTACCAAAATTTTTTGAAGTAGAATTACTTGTACTTGTTGAACTTCTTTCTTGTACGTTAACCGTAATGTTAGTTGCTCCCATTGATGCCATTGAACTTGTTAAAGAAGATGTCATTGCATTTCCCACAGATACAACTCCAATTACAGATGCAATACCTATAATTATACCAAGCATTGTGAGTAACGCACGCATTTTATTTGATTTAAGACCTGCTATTGCAAGCATTATATTTTCTTTTATAAACATAATTTTTCCTCATTTCGAAATCTCTTATAATACTTTAGATTTTTCGTTTCAGATATTATATTTCCATCCTTTAAAGTAATTATTCTTTGAGTTTCTTCTGCAAGTTCATTATTATGAGTTATAAATACTATTGTTTTGCCTTCTTCTTCGTGAACCTTATGAAATAAATCCATAACTAATCTTCCTGTTGATGAATCAAGGGCGCCTGTTGGTTCATCTGCTAAAATTATGCTTGGGTCATTGGCTAATGCTCTAGCAATTGCAACTCTTTGCTTTTGTCCACCAGATAATTCATTAGGTTGATGAGACATTCTATCCTTCATTCCAACTAGTTCAAGAAGCTCTTCTGCTCTTTCTTTTCTTTCTTTTCTTCCCATTCCATGGTAAAGCATAGGTAACTCAACATTTTTGAGAGCTGAACTTCTAGGAATTAGATTATAAGTTTGAAATACAAAACCAATTTGCTTATTTCTTACTTCAGACAATCCATTATCTGATATTTCATTAATATTTGTACCATCTAATATATAGTTTCCTGAAGTAGCTCTATCAAGAGCTCCAATTATATTCATTAATGTACTTTTACCAGAACCAGAAGATCCAACAATTGAAACAAATTCTCCTTCTTTTACATTTATATCAATCCCTTTTAAAATGTTTAATTGATTGGGAGATCCTATATAAAAACTTTTTGTAATATCTTTCATTTCTATAATATACTCACTCAAAAAGCTCACCTCCTATTTATTAAATTTGCCACGTTCGATTGTAACAGTATCTCCAACTTTATAATTTGCTGGTTCACTAAGTACAATCATCCCTTCTGAAAGATCTGAACCATCAATCTCGACACTTGTATCAGATTCCATACCTTTTGTTACTGATACTTCCTTAACTACATATTTATCACCTGTTTTTTCAGCAACATAAATTACACTTTCTCCATTATTATTTACAATTGCTCCATATGGTACAGCATATACATTAGCTTTTTCATTAGTGACAATATTTACTACTGAATTCATACCCACTTTTACCTTATCACTTTGACCTTTTAATTGTATTTTAACAGTAAAAGATACGTCACTGCTTGTTGAATTACTTGTTGTAGATGTTGTAGTTTTACCTGTGCTACTGCTTGTACTACTATTACTTGCACTTTGAGTGCTTGAAACTGGTTCAACATTTATAACCTGTCCTTCAATAATTTCATTACCGGTTACATCTGTTGTAATTCTAGCTTTTTGTCCAACCTTTACCTTTCCAACATCTGTTTCATCAACACTAGCGTTTACTATTAAATTACCTAAATCTTGAATTACAAACAATGCTCCTGAAGCTTGAACACCTACTACTGCATTTACATTAGTTACAGTCCCATCTACTGTAGCAATTACTTTAGCATCTTCTAATTTTTTCTTTTTATCTTCAAAAGCAAGTCTGTTACTTTTGTCATCAGCACTAGCTTTTGCATTATCATAGGCTGTTTTAGCCTCATCTAAACTTTGCTTTGCATTTATTTTTTTTGCTTCTAAAGAAGCACTTGCCTTGTCATAGTTATTTTTGGCAGTTTCATAATCTATTTTTTTATCATTTAAATCTTGTTGTGATATTTCTCCTTTATCATACATTACCTTATTAAAATCATAAGCTTTAGTTTTCTTTTCTAAATCGAGTTTTGCAGATTCAAGAGAATTTTCACCATCAATTATATCTGTATTTAAATTGTTATCATATAAATATTTAAGATTTTCGTATTTTTGTTTAGCACTTGTTAATGATAATTGATTTTTTGTTTCACTTGAAGTAAGACTTTGCTGAGCTTCAGCAATTTGTTCCTCTAAGGTTGTCGTATCAATTGTTGCCAAAACATCTCCTTTTTTCACTACATCCCCAACTTGAACATTAATAGACGATACATTGTATTGTAAATTTGAATATATATTAGTTGAATCTCCACTTTTTATTGCTCCAGAAGAATTTATAGTTGTTGCTATATTTGTTTTTTTGAGCATAGTATATTTTACAGTACTTTGAGTCGTAGCTGGTTTTGAAAATTTAACTTTATAAATCGTAAAACCTAAAATGACAACAAGCAATATACAAATCACAGCGATAACCTTTTTATTACGTAATTTATTCATGAAACTTTCCTTACTTATAATATCTTTGTTAATTAAATGATTCTTTAACGATAGTTTCAAACTAATAACCTTCTTTCATTTGAGTATACTTTAAATATTTTAAATAACATTCATTTCTAGTTTTAATAAAAGAAGCATTGTCTTTATCCAATGTTATTTGAGAATTTTCTAATGCATTTTTAGACATATAACCATAATCATATTGAGCTTGAGTAATTTCAAAAGTTTTTTGTTCCTGCATTATTTTTTCATAGCTGTTTTTTAAAGAATTATATGAAGACATAAGATCATTATATAATGCTTTAAAATCAGTTTCTGCCGTATTTTCTGTTTGATTTAAGTCCATTTTTGCATTGTCTTGTTCATAATCATAAATATCTTCCTGATCATTATTATCATAAGTATCTTCTTGATCATCTAAATTGTCGATTGCATCTTTTTTATCTTTTATGTTTTGATTATTATCAAGCATTACTGCTAAGTCCTTCTCATAATTAATATGTGAAATAACATTAAAATCCACAGTTACATCAGTGTTGAATACAATCTTGTCATTTGGATTTAATCCAAGAGTATTACATAGCTTTATTCTATTAAGCTCTTCAGTATCCTTTGATTTATTTAAATCATTAACAGAAGTATCTCCTTGTATTTTAGAAAGATATTGATTTTTTGAAATAAATCCATTTTCATATTGAATCTTATAAATATCAGATTTTTTTTCATTATACTTTTGAGTAGCTTCACTGATCTTTTTTGTAGCCATATCATTTAAATATGATATGTATGCTTGTTGTGCTGAGTAAACTACTGTTTCAACATTTTTATCATAATTATCTTTTGCCTTTGTGAGATTCTCTTTAGCACTTTCATAATTAGACTTAGCTGTATTATAATTTGACAAAGCTGAGTTATAGGCTGAAGTATCAACCACTCCAGTATTGGCATCAGTATAATCTGACTTACTAGGCTTAGATTTTGAATCAAAACTTTCTTTGGCATCATCACGTTTTTCTTTTGCTATTTTCAAATTATTATCAGCAATTTTAAGTGATATGTTATTTTCAATAACAATTTCCCTTATGTTTTCTAATGATACAATCAATGTATCATCATCTGTAGTTGCCGACTTATCTGTAGTTACAATATTGTCAGCAGTGGCTGCTTGTACACTTGTTATGTTCACCAATGATATGTTGGTTAACGTTAAGGTCATTATTAATAAACTTACAAATGCTCTTTTCAATCGTGTCTCCTCCTTGATTTGTCATAATTAACCATATAATTTTATTAAAAATATAATTATTATTGTTATTTTTAGTATAGTATTCAATTCTAACCTGCCTCTAAAACAAATATAAACAAAATATAAACTTATGTTAAATTTATGTTAAATTTTTAGGATAAATAAAATTAGAAATCAACTTAGCTGAAATACTTATAATATAAAGCATAAAAGCCGTATTTATAATACTTTACTTATTATATAAAGTATTATAAACACGGCTCTAATTGTTATAAATTAAATCGATATCCAGCTCCCCAAACAGTTTCTATATATTCAGGGTTGCTACTATCTAGTTCAATTTTATCTCTTATTCTATTAATATGGACTGTTACAGTTGAACTATCTCCAAAGGATTCTTCTCCCCATATCCGATCCAACAAAGTTTCCTTTGAAAATACAATATTAGGATTTGATGCAAGAAATAACAGTAATTCAAATTCTTTATTTGCAAATCTTATTTCTTCTTCTCCTACATATACTCTTCTAGCTTTAAGCAATATTTTAATTCTTCCAATTATTATTGAACTCTTTTCGTTATCATTATTTTTATCCATTGATGTTAGACGCTCATACCTTGAAATATGTGCATTTACTCTTGCTACAAGTTCACTTGGACTGAATGGTTTTACTATATAATCATCTGCACCAATTCCAAGACCTTGTATTTTATAAATATCTTCTTTCTTTGCTGTAACCATTAAAATAGGAACTTCTTTAACAGCTCTTATTTCTTCACATACTTTAAATCCATCCTTACCTGGAAGCATTACATCTAAAAGTATTAAATCATAATCATTATTTAAGGCAAACTCCAATCCTTGAGTTCCAGTTCTTGCAATTTCAGTATTAAATCCAGTTATTTCAAGGTAATCCCTTTCTAATTCAGCAATGCTCTCATCATCTTCTATAATTAATATATTTTTCAATCATATCCCACCTTTGATTCAGTTAACAATTTACGGTTCAGAGTTTAGAATTCTTATTATAGATTTTAGTTGTAGTCATTTTTACAATTATTTATCTCAAATTTTAGGAAGGGTTATTTTAATTGTAAGGCCATTCATATTGTAGGCATGAATTTTTCCGCCATGGGCTTCTACAATATTTTTTGCTATAGCTAGTCCTAGTCCACTTCCTTGACTTGGATTTGTTCTTGAAACATCTCCTCTATAGAAACTTACAAATAAATTTGGAAGTTCTTTTTCTTCTACACCAATTCCATTATCACTAAGCTCTATATTAATTAAATCTTCTTTTTCAAATACTGCTATTTTTACCTTAACCTTATCTTTTTCCTTATATTTTACACTATTTTCTACTATGTTTAAAAGTACTCTATTCATTTCCTGACAATCTAATTTTGCCTTGGACATATGGCTACATTTATATTCATATAAGAACTCAGCATCTTTTTCATCAAATTCATCTTTTATATGTTTATAAAAGCTATCCATATATTCCTTTAAGTTTATTTTATCAAACTTAAAGGGAAAATTGCCTGTATCTAATTTTGAAAATAGAAATAATCTGTCTACAAGCACATCCATATCACATGCTTTTGTATAAATCGTATTTAAGTATTTTTTTTGCCTTTCAGGAGTATTTGCTACTCCATCTCTTAATCCCTCAACATATCCTTTAATTGCTGTAAGAGGGGTTCTCAAATCATGTGATATTCCTACCACTAGTTGTTTACGATCTTCTTCATATTTTAACTGAGATTCAACAGAATCTTTTAATCTTAATCTCATTTCATCAAAATCGCCACAAACTTGTTTAAACTCATCATCACTTTCATAATTCATTTCAAAATCAAGATTTCCATTTTTAATTTGTTCTGCTCCATAACTCAATAATTCCAAAGGAGTTATTAATGTCTTATAAATATTTTTAGATAATATACCATTAGTTATTGTTACAACAATTAAAGAAATAACAAAAACTATTAAAATATAGCTAATTACAAAGGCCGACATTTCACGCTTCATATCAAACCTTATAGGTTCATAAGCAGAATTGATTGCAATAATATTTACAACTTTTTCATCCTTAATAAAACTATTTGTAACTAAAGAAATGGAGTTCATTTCAAGAACTAGGGAATGTGTTTGAAAAAGCATATCTTCACCTATCTTCGAAATTGCTTCCTTATCTTTATCTGTAGTATTGGATGAAACAATTTTTCCGTCATAAGTAATTATCAAATGGTATCCTTTTGGTTCAAGAAAATTTCTTAATTCTTCAGATAATTTTTCAAAATCGTCTTTATTGTTTAGTTTCTTTGAATCTGGTCTCAAATTCTGTTGAATAAAATACGCATTAGGATCACGTTCCCTATCACTAGCAAATTTTTTTTCATAAGCCATAGAAAATGGTATACTCATTATTTCAGCAATAACAAGTATAATTACAACAGGAATAACAATCATTAGAATATTAGAGATTGTAAGCCTCTTTTTTATTTTCATACTAATTCCTCAACTATTTTTTTATTTACAGTTAAAGTTGCTAAATCTATTTTTTCCGGACTCACAAGCAGAGAATAATCTTTAACCCATAGGTTTCCATCCACTATCTTTCCTTCTTCTATTGTTTCTGTAGGATCTTTATCATATACTTCTTCTAAATTTTCACTTTTAGTTAATACAGCTATCCTCCTGCAGGGCTCTTCAAACTCTTCATAAATATTAAAAAAGCTATTATATGAGTCAAAGCTTTTAACAGATGTAACCACTTTTAAAAACAAATTATATTTTTCAGCTGCTTCCATTGCATTTATATATTCTTTATCCATTTGTATTCCTCACTTTTCTGATTTTGTATTATATTCGAAAATAAATTTAAATCCACCATTTAACATTTTCAATATAAAATACTAAGTTCTTTTTTTAATTCCATTACTTCCTCTTCATTAAGTTTTCTCCATTTTCCATTGTCTATTTTAGAACTAGTTATATTCATAATTCTAATTCTTTCAAGCCTTACAACTTTATATCCTAAAGCTCCACACATTTTTCTAATTTGTCTATTAAGACCTTGAGTTAATATTATTCTAAAGGTATCTTCATTAACCCTAAATATTTTACACTTTCTTGTCCTTATGGAATTCTTTCCTTCTATTTTATTTTGCCTTAAATCTGCCAATTGAACAACCTTTAACTTTTCATCTAGTAAATCATTTATATGTCCTTCCTTAGACACATAAACACCAAGTTCATCAGATATTCTCTTAACACCTGAGCTTTCACGTCCCGAAATTTCAACTCCTTCAGCCATTTTCACGAGAAAATTATCATCGAAAGCTTTATTTACCTTAACTATATACTCCTTTTCATGCATATTTTCAGATTCTAGAAGCTTATTAGCCAATTCTCCATCATTGGTCATAAGTATTAAACCTTGAGATTCTTTATCAAGCCTGCCCACTGGAAATATATATTCTGGATAATTCATAAATTCAATTATATTATCCTTTGTCTCATTTTCTGAAGTGCAGGTTATTCCAACAGGTTTATTGAGAGCAATATAAATTTTTTTCTTCTTTGAGATAAGTTCACCGTCTAATAAAATCTCATCTTTTTCTTCTTCAACCCATTGTCCTAGAACACAAAGCTCACCATTTACCTTTATTCTTTTTTCTTCTATTAATCTATTAGTTTCTTTTCTAGAACAAATTCCATAATTGCTGAATAATTTATTTATCCTCATGCAAAATTTATCCTCCATTATAGTAATCAAAATTTATCTATATATTTCATAATATCTGGTTACGCTAGTTTTTTAAAGAATAAATTTTTTTAATTAGTCATAAATATTGAATGATTTAAGATTTACGGTCTTATTTACAGAAAAGTTCAGTATTGCAGGAAAGTTCCATATTGTGGCATAGCCACTCTTTTTATAGGTGAAATGATCCGTATTGTGGCATAGCCACTCTTTTTATAGGTGTTTATTTTTATCTATCAAAAATCACGCTTTTAACAATTGCAAAAGCTTCTCTTGTATACGTAATAGGAATAAGGTACCAAACTGTAGAACTTGAATAATTATCAAAGTTTACATATCCATTTATCTTTGCTAAAATACTGCTTCTAAAAGCATGAAAATCTGTTGTCACTATTTTTACATTAACTTTATCTAAAGATTTTTTACTATGTTCTTCAATTTTTTCCTTAGAAAATTTAAAGTTTTGATTTGTATTTCTAGATTGATCCTCCATTATTATTTTTTCTTTTGAAACACCTTTATCCAATAAATACTCACTCATAGCTTGAGCTTCTGGTATATCTTCATCTTCTCCTTGGCCTCCTGATACAACAATATATGACTTGTCATTTTTTTCTGCACATTCTATGGCTGCATCAAGTCTGTTTCTAAGAATTTCAGTAGGGTATATCCCATCCCTAAGTCCAGCTCCCAATACGAGAATATAATCATCTTTTTTTTCATTATGTTTTGGATAACTTACTATAACAGCTTCCATTCCAATAAACCATATTAGCCCAACGCATAAAATTAACCTTATAAATTTAAAACATTTATATAACAATTCTTTTTCTCTTATTATTCTTTTAACAAAATGATATATGATTAATATAATTCCTATAATTATAATTGGCAAACTAAAAGCAACCCTTACCCCACTCATAATATTTATAGCTATTATATATAAACAAAGAACTATCCCTAGTATAATATCCCAAAACTTTTTCAATTTTTTCTCCCCCTTTATTTATTTATAAATTCATTATAATGGGATTTCACTTATATGTGTTTATATTTATTAAATAGTACACAATATATCACAATATTGTAATAATATCGTCATATATGACAATTGGCACCAAAAAATCAAGTTTAAATTCTTATGTTAAAATTTTAAACTTGATTATTAAAAACTTTTTACTCTTTTGTCCATATAGAATATGAGCCATCTAAAACTTTAAAAATTCCAAATCCATTTTCATCAATAATAACTTTTTCGAATATTTGATTAGAAGCATCAATCCAAATTTCACCTTTATGTTCAATTCCAACATACATTTTTTTCTCGCCTCCTAAATTAACAGTTATTAATGCTGCTAATCCAGAATTTATATGGATGTCGTCCCCTTCTCTAGTCCAACCTATAATAGATTCATGATCTATGTAATCATGTTGAACTCCATACGCATAATCAGCCCGTATTATTAAAATTATATCCAATTTATCTCTAATTCCTTCATAATTAACTTTTGGTATTCCATAATAGTCGCCATAAAATACACATGGATAGCCTTCTTTCCTAGTTAATATAAAAGTATATGCAAGGGGTTTAAACCATGGCTGTACCCATGACTCTAAAGATTGCCCCAATTGAGTATCATGATTATCTACAAAAGTTACTGCTTTATCTGGATTAACTTTTAAATAAGTGTTATCAGCTAATTTGCGCATATCAAATTTCCCAAAGGAATTGCTTGCACTAAAAAAGTTAAAATGAAGCGGCACATCAAATAAGCTCATACTATTTCCACACTTATTCATGTAATATTCAAGGCTTTTTACATCATGAGTCCAATATTCTCCAACTGCAAAAAGTTCTTTGTTACTATTTTCTCTTACAGTTTCAAGCCAATCATTGAAAAAATCAAATTTAATATGTTTTATTGCATCTAATCTGAATCCATCTATATCAGTTTCTTCTAAATACCACTTTCCCCATCTCTTAAGTTCATCTACCACATAAGGACTATCCAAATCTAAATCTGCATACATTAGAAAGTCATAATTTCCATACTCCAGATCTACCTCTTTCTCCCATTCCTTTCCTTCAAATTTAAATATGCCTTTTTCTTTTGTTATTGCATCAAAATCTACTCCATCAAAGTCCCTTGATGTCCATTTATATGCAGAATATTTTTCACCTCTTCCTGGAAAATTAAACCCTGTATGAGCTCTTATTTCACGCTTTTCACCTATGAATTCATTTCTATTAAGACTAGAGACTGGTCTTGCAAATACAATTTCAGAATCGTCTGCTCCTCCCTTATGATTAAAAACTACATCTCCATAGACTTTTATATTGTTATTATGAGCTTCATTTATAGCTTCCAAATATTCTGATTTAGTTCCATACTTTGTTTTAATTGTCTCTTTTTGATTAAATTCTCCTAAATCGTATAAATCATATAATCCATAACCTGTATCGTTTATACCTTGAGCTGCCTTACATGCTGGTGGCAACCATAAGGCTGTAATTCCAATTTCACTTAAAAATTTTGAATCTTCTTTAATCTTATTCCATAAAGATCCATCACAGGGATAGTACCATTCAAAATATTGCATCATAGTATTATTTTTTTCAACTGCTTTTGAAGCACCAATTGATTCTTTTAAAATCTCCACATTAGTTTCTTCCGCAGAATCAGTGACTTTATTCTCTATAGAAATGTTTTTTATTTCTAAGTCCTCATCAACTTCAGAATCATTAATGCCTCCAAAATTATTTTCTATATTTGAATCATTTATATTTTCCTCTGAATCAATTTTTGTGTCATCTTTTGAAATTAATTCTTTATATTTTAATATTCCTTCTTTAAAAATATCATCTATTCTTAATTCTTGAAGTTTTAATTTAATTGCCTTGCTAATTTTTCCCATAACTACCTCCATATTAATATATAATTCTTTGCTAAAAATATATATTTCTTTAGTATAAATTCTTTTTTCTAAATAACCATTAGTATAATGTTTTATACTGTGATTACAAAATACCCTTTTACGATTATACCATATTTTTCTAATATTTATTCAAAGTTGTTAAACTTCAAAAAAACTGCATAATAAAATACCCCTTTATAATGCAGTCTTACGATTTAAACTGCTATTATAAAGGGGCTGATTTTTAGTTTGCATACGCAAAATAATATATATAATTTGCAATATTAATATTTTCAGTATACACAATTACAATAAATTTCAAAATAACCTTTACTTAAAATAAATATTATTTATGATTATTGTAATGTACATGTAATAGCTCATGAGCTCTACCTTTTAATACTCCTGAATACAAGGAATCCATTAATGGATTATCGTCAGAACGACTTATACTCTTCATTTTATCTACTTTATAAAGCCTTACACTACGGCCGTACTTTTCACCTGCCTTTGCAAATGGCTGTCCTGCACCAGCAATGCAACCACCTGGACATGCCATGACTTCAATAAAATCATAATGTGCTTCACCAGCTTTTATTTTTTTAATAACATTATCTGCATTTTTTAATCCACTTACTATTGCTATTTTTATTTCACGGCCAAGAGCTGTAATGGTTGTTTCTTTAACACCTTCCATACCTCTAACCCCTTCAAATGCAAGTGCACGTAATGCAGGAACTGGTGTATCACTTAATACTTTACGCAATACAGCTTCAGTAACACCACCTGTAACACCAAAGATAACACCTGCTCCACTACTGCTTTGGAATGGTCTGTCTAATGCCTCTGGCTCTAACTCAGAAAATGCAATTCCAGATTCATTTATCATATTAATAAGCTCTTGTGTAGTAACAACATAATCTACATCTGGTATTCCATCTCTTTTAAATTCTTCTCTATCTGCTTCAAATTTTTTAGCTGAGCAAGGCATAATTGCTACACTTACAAGTCTTTTATCATTATCCTTATAATGCTCTTTCAAAACTGCTCCAAACATTTCCATAGGTGATTTACAGCTTGAAACATTTTTCATTAAATCTGGATAAGTATTTTCCGCATATTTTACCCATGCAGGACAGCAAGATGTGAAAAGAGGTAAATCTTCATTTTTTTGAAGCTTTGAAACAAACTCATTGGTTTCCTCTATTACGGTAAGATCCGCCCCAACAGAAGTATCAAAAATAAAATCAAATCCCATTCTTCTTAATGCTGCTACCATTTTGCCCATTGCATATCTGCCATCTTCTTCTAATTTACTGCTAATTCCAACTCTTACTGCAGGAGCTATTTGAACTACAACTTTTGTATTTGGATCATTTAGCTCTTCCCAAAGCTTATCTGTTTTACTCCTTACTACAATAGCCCCAGTAGGACATACTGCAGCACACTGGCCACAGGAAACACAATTAGAATTTCCAATTGGCTCATCAAATGCAGTAGTTACAGTCATTTTTGAGCCTCTTCCAACAAAATCAATTACTCCAACATTTTGAACTTCTTCGCAAACTCTAACACAGTCACCACATAAAATACATTTACTCTTATTCCTTACTATAGCTACTGAAGAATCATCTATTTCATTACATTTAGCTGTATTAGGAAATCTTACATCATTAATTCCAAACCTTTTTGCCAATTCTTGAAGTTTACAAGCTCCACTTTGCTGACAAGTTGTACAATCTCTACAGTGATTTGCAAGTAATAACTCAAGAATATTTTTTCTATACCTTCTAAGTCTTGGCGTATTCGTATATATTTCCATACCTGCTCTAGGAGGAGTTGAGCATGCTGATTCCATATCACCACGTTTAGTTTCTACCATACACATTCGGCAAGCTCCATATACTGAAAGCTCTGAATAAAAACAAAATGTAGGCAATTCAATACCAGCTCTTCTTACTAGTTCTAAAATATTTTTTTCATCTCTTATTTCCACAGGTACATTATCTATAGTCATAAACTGTCCACTCATTTTATTAATCCTCCTTTATAGCTTTAAATGGGCAAGTTTCCAAACATGCACCACATTTTATGCATTTATCTTTATCAATTATAAATGGCTCTTTTATCTTGCCTGAAATTGCTCCCACAGGGCATATTTTTGAACATTTTGAACAGCCCTTACAAGCATCTGGATCAATAAATATCGTCTTAAGCTTTTGGCAAGTCTTCGATGGACATTTTTTATCCACAATATGAGTAATATATTCATCTCTGAAATTCTTTATTGTACTTATAACAGGTGATGGAGCTGTCTTTCCAAGACCACATAGTGCTGTAGCAGAAATAGTATCTGCAAGCTCTAATAATAAATCTATGTCTTCTAATTTTCCATTACCAGCAACAATTCCTTCAAGAATTTCAAGCATTCTCTTAGTACCTTCACGGCAAGGAACACATTTACCACAAGATTCATTTTTAGTAAAGTTCATAAAAAATCTCGCAACTTCAACCATACAAGTATCTTCATCCATAACAACAAGTCCACCAGATCCTATCATTGCACCAGCTTTTTTAAGTGAATCAAAATCCAATGGCAAATCTAGGTGTTCTGCTATAAGACATCCCCCAGATGGACCTCCTATTTGTACAGCTTTAAATTCCTTACCACCTCTTATGCCTCCGCCTATATCAAAAATTACTTCTCTTAAAGTTGTTCCCATTGGAACTTCAATAAGTCCTGTATTTTCAATATTTCCTGTTAGAGCAAAAGCTTTTGTTCCAGGACTGTTTTCAGGCCCAATAGATTTATACCACTTAGCACCATTATTAATAACGATAGGTACATTAGCGAATGTTTCTACATTATTTAGAACTGTTGGCTTGCCAAAAAGCCCTTGTTCTACAGTTCTTGGTGGTTTTACCCTTGGCATTCCCCTCTTTCCTTCAATTGACGCAGTAAGGGCACTTCCTTCACCACATACAAAAGCACCAGCACCCTTATTTATTTGAATATCAAAGCTAAAATCTGTACCTAAAATATTTTTTCCAAGTATTCCATACTTTCTTGCTTGTTCAATAGCATTTGAAAGTCTGCTTACAGCTAATGGATATTCAGCACGAACATATATATATCCTTTTTGTGCGCCACAGGCAACTCCAGCAATCATCATTCCTTCAAGCATTCTGTGTGGATCTCCTTCCATTACACTTCTATCCATGAATGCTCCTGGGTCCCCTTCATCTCCATTACAAACAATATATCTTATTTCTTCCTTTTGACGTTTTACTTGAGACCATTTTCTGCCGGCTGGAAATCCTCCGCCTCCACGGCCTCTTAAATTAGATTCTTCAATTTCTTTAATTATTTCATCAGATTCCATATCAAACAATGCTTTTTCAAAAGCAGCATATCCATCTATAGCAAGGTATTCTTCAATTGAAGTTGCATCAATTTGACCACAATGTTCAAGTGCAAGTCTAGTTTGCTTTTTATAAAAAGGTATTTCTTCTTGTTTTTTATATATTTCACCATTTTTTGTGTATGCAAGTCTTTCAACACATTCATCATTTATTATAGTTTTTTCTATAATTTCAGCACAGTCATCTACTTTAACCTTAATATAAAGATATCCAAAAGGTTCTACTTTTACTAATGGACCCATTTCACAAAATCCATGGCAGCCACTTTTTTTAATTCCAACAGTTTCATCATGAGGTTCTTTTTCAAAAGATACTTCACAATCTATTCCTTTTTCTTTCATGATTTTTATCAATTCATCATATATTTCTAAAGAACCCCCTGCAACACATCCTGTACCAGCGCAAACAAGAATTTTCTTCTTTTCTTTTTGAAAACTATTTTTATAATTATTTCTAGCATTAATTAAATCATTTCTATTAAGAAGCATATTATTCTTCCTCCTTAAGACTATTTAAAAGTTCCATTGCTTTTTCTGGATTCATTGAGCCGTATACTTTATCATTCACCGTCATAGCAGGTGCAAGTCCACATGCTCCTAAGCAAGAAACCGTTTCCACTGTAAATACTAAATCATCTGTTGTGGTTTTAGTCTCTGAAAGATTTAATTCTTTTCTCAGCTTGTCTAAAATAGGAATTGATTTTCTAACATGACATGCTGTACCATCACATATTTTTATTACATATTTACCCTTTGGTTCTAAAGAAAAATTTTCATAAAAAGTTGCTACACTATATATTTTAGCGGTACTCATACCTAGTTTTTCTGAAAGATATAAAAATGCTTCTTTAGGCAAATACCTATACATTTCTTGTGTATCCTGCAATATCGCAATAATATTACTAGATTTAAATTCATGCTTTTCCAATATAGTATCTAGCTTACTATAATCAAATAATTTACTCATAGTTTTTTTAATCCTCCTTATTAATTTTTCATTATGTTTTATCCTTTGGTTTAATTGTGTAAATACTTATTTACCTAACTGTTTTATTAAGCTTTATATTTTATCCACTATGAAATAATAAATCAAATAGTAGAATAATACACTTTGTTAATTTAATAACGGTAAATAGTCCATCTTTGTGCAATAAATATTAATCAACACTATTTCAGTGTATCACTATGGTTTTTATTTTTCAATTATTTTTGCAAAATATTCTGAATCTTTTTAATTTTCTTGAATTGTTTTATATTTATTTGTATTTCTCTTTTTTAAGCTGTTTTAATTGAAATAAAAAACTGTGGCAAAATAATTTTTTTCAATTCATCTTACCACAGTTACTTATTTATCTATTATTTAACAATTCTCCAATTTCATTATTGGTAAATTCATATTTTTTATTACAGAAATTACAAACAATTTCTTCAGTTTTTCCATCATCATATATTTCTTGGAGTGTTTCTTTTCCAACGGATATTAATGCTTTTTCAACTCTTTCTCTAGAGCAGTCACATTTATATTCTGGTTTTAAATCTTCTAGTACTTTTAAATCCATTCCATCAAAAATGTATTCTAAGATTTCCTCTATAGTTTTTCCTTCACTTATTAATGTAGTAATTGGTGGAATTTCTTCTAGTCTATATGTTATAACATCTGCTAAAAGTTCATCTGCCCCCGGCATCATTTGGACAATGAAGCCTCCTGCTGCCTTTATAGATAAATCCCTATCAACTAAAACTCCTAGTGATACTGCTGATGGTGTTTGTTCTGAAACTGTAAAGTAATATGCTAAATCTTCACCTATTTCTCCTGTTTGTATTGGCACTTGTCCAACGTATGGATCTTTTAAACCTAAATCTTTTATTACATATAAAAGCCCATCAGTTCCAATAGCTCCACCAACATCTAATTTTCCTTTTTCATTAAGTGGTCTATCAATATAAGGATTTCCTATTACACCTTTTACAGAACCATCACTATGAGCTGTTACAGTTATTCCTTTTACTTCACCATTACCATTTATCTTTAAAGTGATAACTTCTTTTTGGCTTTTTAAAGTTGTTCCAATTAATGCTCCCGCAGTTAACATTCTTCCAAATCCTGCTGCTGCAACTGGTGTACATTCATGTATACTAGTACCTTCATTTACTAGATTAGTTGTAATTCCTGCTATTATTCTTACCATACCATCTTTGGCTGTTGCTCTTACTATTTTATCTTCCATTATATCATCTCCGTAATTCAGTTTACAGTTAACAGTTTACAGTTAACAGTTTTAATTATGATTTATTTTCTATAAAATTATTATTTGATTTCTTGATATTTATGTGTTTAACTCATTATGCTAATTTTTATTTAATCAAAGCCTGAGTATAGCTATTCTTAATTGACAATATTGTCAATTAATCTTGAAAACCGCAAGGTTTTCTATTAATTATTTTTCGAAAAGCCGAGGCTTTTCTTCCTCAATTGTTAACTAAGTTCCTTCCTGCTACATAAAGTATTCTTTCACTATTTTCAGTTACCTTATTTTCAGAATAGCCTTCAAATTTCTTTAAAAGCTTAAAGCCGCATTTTTCTAAAAGTTTTTCTATATATTCCTCTTTATAAGCTCTTTCAAAATGTTCTTCTTCAAATTTTTCATAAAGACCATTATCTTTTTTTACAAAGAAGGTTAAAAACATATTTAAAACTTCTTCTTCAAAAGAATTTTCCCATGTATAGAAAATTTCTTCTGAACTATATGTATAAATATTATTTCCAAGGATATTAGAAAGTTTATAATAAGAGTTAATATCGAAAATAAATAACCCATCCTCTTTTAAATGCTCGGATACTCTTAAAAAATATTCTTCTAAATCTTCCTCTTCTGTTATGTAATTAGTTGAATCAAGGACAGAAGTTATAAGATTAAATTTATTATTTAAGCTTAGTTCACACATATCTTGACATATTACCTTTGCCTTGATTTTATTTTTCTTAAATTTATCAAAAGCAACATTTAACATATCATCTGATAAATCTACTGCATATGTATTTTTAAAGTATTTAGCCACCTTAATTGCAACATTTCCTGTTCCACAAGCTAAGTCTAAATAATCATCAAAGTTTATTTTATTTTCAGTGCATAATCCTATTATTTTTTCTGCAACCTTATCATAATTAATATCTTCATATATTAATTCATCATATATATTTGCAAACTCTTTATATGCCATGTACTTATACCACGTCCTTAATTTATTGTACTAATTCATCTAATATATTATATCGTAATTTTTTTCTTAGTCAATCAGTACATTATATTAAGGTTTATTTATTCTTCTTTCTTCTTGCCATAATTCCACCTATTCTTCCTGTTTCTCCTGAAGATAACCCTCCCCATCCTTCTTTTTTAACTTTATCAGCTAATCCTAATTCTTCTGCAATTTCATATTTCATTTTTTCTCTGAGCTGTTCTTCTTCTGTAAGCTCTTTATTTGCTTTAATTTTTGCCTTAATTACCCGTTTCATACTTCCTGTGCTCATATTCAATCCCTGCCAATCAAAATATTTTATGAAAGCTGTAGGCTTTTCATCCTTAACTGTGAAATAATTTTAAGTTCCTTATTGCAGATAAGTTCCGCATTGTGGGAAAGTTCCGTATTGTAGCATAGCCACTCTTCTCATAAGTGAATAGCTGCTCCTTTCAGCAGTGAAAAGTTCCTGATTGCAGCATAGCTGCTCTTTTTATAGGTGTAACTCTTAACTGATTTTATTGTTTCCTTTATTTTTATTATTATTCCATAAGATTTTTTATTATTTAGATTAACTTATCATGCTAGTTTAATAAAAAAGTGACTGCACTATGTCTGATGAATGGAAATATTTATGTTCCAAATAGAATATGTTTATTTTTTAGACCAACCTTTACTTTTTCCATAAAGTACTTTATATGCCTCATTCATCCACTTTAGACACTAAAAAACAGACTACTTCATTTGGCTAGTCTGTTTCTCATTAATTATTATTAAAAATAAATAAAGTGCTTAAATCTTCCATCATGATTCTAAACCATTTTTCACTAAAAAATTATAACAGCTTGACAAACTAAAATTTGTCTGTTGTGCATTATGCTCATTTAATGTATCAACAACAAGCTAAATATGGTATGAGCATATCTTAAAAATATTTATTTTTTTCTTATCCAATAGTCATTGTATATCATACTCTTACCTACTAGTGGTTCTGGAGATTTTATGAAATTCATTTTCTTTAGTGCTTCTATTCGATCTATGGCATAAATTGGAGCCTTTGTTGTAATATTAGTGCACTTAAACCAATCAAAGAATGGAACTACAATCAGTGACAGAATATCATAAAGGAACTGGGTATTTTCATAATCACTTCTTACATCTAATCTCAACATCCCACAATCGTTATAGTAATCTTCAGATTCTCTTCGGAACATTTCAATTGTTCCTATTGCTTTGTCGTCTTTCTTATCAACTATTGAAAAGCGCACAAAGGCCCTATTCTCATAGTACTCTATTAACCAAAATTTTATAGCATTCTGCATGTACTCTCTTTTTGAACAATAGAAATTATCACCATTACAATTATCACTATTGAAATATGGTAATGCATACTTGTCACTATATACACTGAATAAATCATCTACATCGTTTTCCTCAATCAATCTTACTATAAAATTATCATTTTCTAATACAGGGCATTTTTCATAAATATCCATATTTATTCTCCAATCTTCATCTTATTTTTTTCTGAACATTCTACTTCCAAATACTCACTAAATCTATTCATTTCATTCATTATTACCCTTCGCATCCTATCATCAGGGTGTATATTAGTTTCCCACCACCAGTTTTTAATACTGAAATATCCTGTTTTTCCTATTGGCTCTGGCTCGAATCTTGCGACAAAACGATCATTGTAAATTACAGGGATCACATAATAACCATACTTTCTTTTTGAGACAGGCGTATACACTTCCCATCGATAAGAAAAGTCAAAAACTTTCTCTAGCATAGTTCGATCCCACATAATATTATCTAGGGGTGCTATAAATCGTGCATAATCCTTATGTTTCTTACTGTTTGAATAAAAATTCAAATCATTGGATGCATAAAATGTGTTTGTAATTCCATTAATCTGAAACCCATGAATTGCGTTTTTTTCAACTAATCGATCCAATACCCTTTTTCGTAATTCCTTATCACTTAAGAAGTGTCCCTGCCATGCACCACCATTCTTATCCCATACTAATCCCAAGCTTTTAATTCTCCTTGTAACATACCAATCCAGAAAATCATCTATTGACATGTTATCCTTTTTATTATAATCAGATGGAATAATCCTCTCAGTTAAGTCAAAATATTTCTGAGTACCTCTTTTTTCAGCAACGCACAGTTCCCCTTTGTTATAGAGAAAATCTAATGCTGCACTTGATAATTTCTTATGTCCCCACCGGCTCTCCCTTACTTCACCAATTGAAATATCTTTTGTTCCAGTCAATCCATGCTCAAATACAAATGTTTTCACATCATCTAAAATATCAAGTGCTCCCAACTGCCCACGATATCCCAAAGTCTTCAGAGTTGCACTTGCATTCTCTTCACGTACTCTTGAAAACCTTGTAAAATCCTTTGTATTATAAATGCACATTTCCTTATCATATCCATCTACAAGGCTATGTTCTTCATACAATAATGAGTATAAATATTCTGTTCTATATCCCTCTACACGTGCTTGTAAAACAAGATCCGCATTACGACCAACCACATTAAGCGGATCGTACTGAATGCTACCTAGTCGCGTCATTATTTTTCGAACGCCCTCTATCCCAATCAGTTTCTCATTTCCATCCAAATTATGATATTGTAACAGCATTTTCTTAACTTCATCTCTCTCATAAACATTCATTTCTATTCCTCACTATTTTTCTTTATTTCATTTCAAGTAGCTCATATATTTCCAATTACACATTGTGATTCTAATACTTTAACATTATTCCCCACAAAGACATCTTTTTTTAATCCCTCCTTTCCAAATAATAACAACATTATAGTATAGTTTTCAATAGAAGTCTTTATTTTCAGAATATATTACAATAACTATGTGGATTTCAATTATATTATTTACAATATATAATCTTCGCCAAAACTATATATTTGTTCATTAAATCAGTATAATATATCATCTTTACGGTTTATAGATATAAAAAATCAATCTGTTAATCTTCATTTCTCAAGTAATTATCTATAAAAGTCTAAGGAAATTCTATAGGTGAACTGTTTTCATTTTGAAGTAAATTCCGTATTGCAGAAAAGTTCAGCATTGTGGGGAAGTTCCGTATTGTGGCATAGCCACTCTTTTTATATGTGTATAGTCTATTTTCAGTAAAGTTTCGTACTTCAGAGAAGTTCCGTATTGCAGCATAGCTGCTTTTTTTATAGGTGAAAAGTTCTTATTTGCAGCATAGCTGCTTTTTTTATAGGTGTATAATTTTTTATCATTTCCCTAATTGCTGGAATACATTAATACTATGATATAGATTTTTTTCAACTAATTTGCCCTATTGACTTGATATTTACTTAATATTTAACTATAGTATTTGTATACATAAAAATAATAAAAAAATTTAGGAGGGATTATTGTGTATAATGTTGCAATAGTTGGGGCTACTGGAAATGTAGGAAGAAAATTTTTAGAAATCTTGGAGCAAAGAAATTTTCCAGTAAATAATTTATATCTTTTCGCATCGAAGAGATCAGAAGGAAGTACTTTACCTTTTAAAGGAAAAGACTATGTCGTTGAAGAAACTTGTGAAAAGAATATAAAGGACAAGAAAATAGATTTTGCACTATTTTCAGCTGGTGGAGATGCTAGTAAAGAATTTGCACCTGTTTTTGCACAGTATGGGGCTGTAGTAATTGATAATAGTAGTGCTTGGAGAATGGATCCTGAGGTACCACTTGTAGTACCAGAAGTTAATCCAGAAGACATTAAACTTCATAAAGGAATAATTGCAAATCCAAATTGTTCAACAATTCAAGCAATGCCTATAATGAAAGCATTAAATGATAAATACGGAATCAAGAGAATAGTTTATTCTACTTACCAAGCTGTATCTGGAGCTGGTATCCAAGGTATTAAGGATTTAGAAGATGGAATCAAAGGGGCTGCACCAAAAAAATTCCCATATCCTATAGCTGGTAATGTATTACCTCATATAGATGTATTTTTAGAAGATGGATATACTAAAGAAGAAGAAAAAATGATTAAGGAAACAAGAAAGATACTTCATGAGCCAAACTTAAGAGTAACTGCTACAACTGCAAGAGTTCCAGTTCTTAATGGTCACAGTGAAAGTATAAATGTTGAACTTAATTCTGAATTTGATATAAAAGATATCTTTGAATTATTAGGAAACACTCAAGGTGTAACTGTATATGATAATGTTAAGGAAATAAAATATCCAACAGCTCTTGAAATGTCTGGTAAAGATGATGTTTACGTTGGAAGAATCAGAAGAGATTTCAGTGTAGATAATGGATTAAATTTATGGGTTGTTGCTGACAACATAAGAAAAGGAGCAGCTCTTAACGCTATTCAAATTGCAGAAATAATGATCAAGGACAATAAATAATTATCAGCAATTAAGTTGGAGGAATCTAAATGTCAATATTTCAAGGCTCAGCTGTAGCCATAGTTACCCCTTTTAATGAACATGGAGTTAATTTCAAAAAGCTTGAAGAACTCTTAGAATGGCATGTAAAGGAAGGTACTGATGCAATTGTTATTTGTGGCACTACAGGTGAAGCTACTACAATGACAGAAAAAGAGAAAAAAGATACGATTAAATTTACAGTTGATGTAATAAAC
Source organism: Clostridium sp. C2-6-12 (assembly GCF_009928485.1). GTDB lineage: Bacteria > Bacillota > Clostridia > Clostridiales > Clostridiaceae > Clostridium. The sequence continues at coordinate 132,044 of NZ_JAABNP010000013.1, forward strand.
AAAAGAATTCCTGTTATAGCAGGAACAGGCTCAAACAATACTGCTTCTGCTATTTCTATGAGCAAATATGCAGAAAGCATTGGAGCTGATGGACTTCTTGTTATTACGCCATATTACAATAAAACAACTCAAAAGGGTTTGGTAAAGCATTTTTCAGCTATAAATTCTGAAGTAAAAACACCTATAATACTTTATAATGTCCCTTCTAGAACAGGAGTTAATATATCTCCTAACACTCTAGTGGAATTATCAAAATTAAGTAATGTAGTTGGAATAAAGGAAGCTAGTGGAAATATAAGCCAGGTGGTACAAATGAAGGCCTTATGTAGAGATTCTATTGATATTTATTCAGGAAATGATGATCAAATAGTTTCTATTATGGCCCTTGGAGGTAAAGGCGTTATTTCTGTATTAGCTAATATAATTCCTAGTAAAGTTCATGAAATAGCTGAGAAATGTCTAAATAATAACTTTAAAGAAGCTTTAGATATCCAATTAGATACTTTGGCTTTAACAAATACCTTATTTGTAGAAACAAATCCAATCCCTATTAAAACAGCTATGAATCTTATGGGATTTGAAGTTGGAAGTCTTAGACTTCCTCTTTGCGAAATGGAAAATAAAAATGAAGATCTTTTAAAGGCTGTTTTAAAAGACAATAAATTAATGTAGGTGATAAGATGATTAAAATAGTGTTAAATGGCTGTTCAGGTAAAATGGGTAAAATGATTACTGAATGTACTTCTCAATTTAAAAATTTAGAAATAGTTGCTGGAATTGATAAATTTAAAGGTGATCTTCCATACCCAATATTTGAAAGTCCACAAGATTTAAATCTTGACTACGATGTTTTATTAGACTTTTCAAGAGCTGATGCTCTTCATGATCTATTAAACTTAACTGAAAAAACTCAAAAACCATTAGTAATATGTTCAACTGGATTTACACCAGAAGATATTGCTTTAATTAATGAAAAAAGTAAATCTTTAAAGTTATTTAGATCAGGCAATATGTCTTTTGGAATTAATTTAATAAGTTCTCTTTTAAAGAAAATCACTCCAATGCTTTATGGAAACTACGACATAGAAATAGTTGAAAAACATCATAATCAAAAGGTAGATGCTCCTAGTGGAACTGCAATAATGCTTGCTGATGCCGCTAAAGAATCTATAAAAGATACAACTAAGTATGTTTATGGAAGAGAAGGAAACTCTAAAAGAGAAGAAAATGAAATTGGTATTCATGCAGTTAGAGGTGGCGGAATAATTGGTGATCATGAAGTAATCTTTGCAGGGACTGGTGAAGTGATTGAGTTAACTCATAAAGCTATATCAAGAGAAGTTTTTGCAGTTGGTGCTTTAAAAGCCTGTGAATATATGGCTACTGTAGATAAAGCTGGTCTTTATGACATGAATGATGTTATAGGGCTTGAATAGAATATTTAAACTTATGAAAAACAGAAGGGATACTGCTTCCCTTCTATTTTTTTATATACATCTGAAATAAGGAAATGTTCATTCAGCTTCCTTTATGTTATATTTTTATTGCAAATCAATTCAAATATAAAAGTTTTACTAAACAATATGCACATTTTTTATGATACAACTCTATATTTTCTACTCATAAAAACTCTAGTTCTAAAAGGTATATATTATATACGTTTACATATTAATGTGCAACTGTTTTCATTTATTTTTTACACTTTGTTCACAAATTATTTACACTTTATTTATATTTTGTAACGATTTCTATCCTTTTCATCATTTGAAATTTAAAGAAAAAAATATTATCATAATAATATAATAAATTTAAATTTAAAGGAGAGAACAAATTATGATAAAATTAATTAAAGAAATATTCAGTCCAGAAAATTTTAAGAAGGCTACTATATATAGTTTATTAAGTAATCCAAATCTTAATTCAGCTCAATTAGCAATATTAGTTAATGACCTTAGAAATATGGAAAATAAGACTATTGCTAATAACAAAACAAATAACAAAAAAGCTGCATAAATTTTATACTATTGGAGAGCAACAAGTATGTATAATGAATTAATAAGCAAAAAAAAGGATTTATAGTTTTTTTATATTAAGAACTATAAATCCTTTTATATATTGCTTTATAAGTATATATATATTTCAATTAACAATGTACATTTTACAATTTACATTTAAGGTAGAAATTCTTTCAGAATTTTTTAAATTAAGTTTTCATTACTCAATGTAGAATTTTAATCAGAACTTATATATATTTTTTCATATAACCATTTTTTAATCCAATATAATATTTTTTAATCGGCATAAAAAGTTAATATTGATATCCCATTTTCTTGAAGAAGTCCACCTTGGGTTCAAGAAACTTAAATTTATGACTTTCTATATCTTTAAAGTAAGAAGCAATAGGTTCAAATATTTTATTCCAATTCCATAATTCATCATCAACATTTAGGTAATCTTTAAACATTTCAGCGCCTTCTGGTGCTATTGGGTGAATTAGTATTGCTATAACTTTACAAGCATAAAAACAATCTGATAAAACATTTCTTTTTAATTCATCACTTTTGATATTATTAGCCCAATGCTTACTTATTTCTCTTATATAATCGTCTAAAACATATGCTATTCTATGGAAATCTTGATTGTACATATGTCTTTCATATTCCAATACTGTTTTTTCTGTAAGTACTTTAATTTTTTCACTTACTTCTTCTTTAGGTATATTTTCATTTAAGCTTTGGAGTGTATAAAAACATGAGCGAATAAGTCTATTAAATACATTTGTTAAAAGATTTCCTTCTTTTAAGACTGGATCTGCTCCCACTTTTTCTTCTTCCTTCATATAAACTTGTGGCTTAAAGCCAACACTTTTTGAAGATAGACCTAAACTCATAAAATGCATACGTAGTTGATCCTTTGTATAAAAGCTTAACAATTCATCTGCCATTGGAGGCTTAAGTTCTGAACTACTGCTTGCTTTTTTATCCATAAATAAAATGTGTTTATTAGAAACAATATGTGGAAGCTTAACTTTATAAATATCTACCTCTTCACCTTTAGGTATATTTAAGCCAATTAAAATTGCCATTTCAGCAATTGAATAAAAATAAATATTATCTTCTCCTATAAATTGATATACCATTGAGTCTTCTGTTTCCCACCAATCATGCCATTCTTCTGGATTTTTTCCTATTGACTCTAAATATGCTTTAATAAAAGAAATTGGTGCCCATAAAGATTCTGGCCATACCCAAAAGGTTAAATCTTTTAAATCTTCTTTATCTGGCACTTTTACCCCCCAGGAAATATTTCCAGATAATCTAAAAGGAACTAAAGTTTTACCATTAGTATAGTTAATATTTAAATCATCTAAAATTTCTTTAGCTTTATCCCTATCTTCTAATTTTTCAAAAACAAAGGTTACTGAAGGCTTTTTTTCTTCATCTATAGTTTCATGCTTTGGAAATTTAGCTTCTAACTCATTAATGTCATTAATATATTTTCTTGGAACATATATTAGCGGCTTCTTTAAAAATTCATCTATAGCTTTAATTTCATATTTTCTTCTATTAGTATTCTTCTTTAATAACTCATTGAGTTCTTTCATTATCTCCATAGAATCATCTAGGGTAAAATACCAATTATCTACACTTTTTAATACTGGTTTATTTCCTGATAATGTACTAATAGGATTAATTAATTCTGATGCCATATATTGATGACCCAAGGAACATTCTTCTGCATATGCTTTATCAGAATTACATCCATCAATTGGACACTTTCCAGTTACTTGCCTTCCATTAAGAAAGGTTTTCTTATCCATATCATAAAATTGTAGAGCTGACATCTTTTTAATATAACCATTTTCAAATAAAGTATTAAATATCTCTGCTGAAGTTTCATCATGAACTTCCCCTGTTCTTCCAATAGCTGATGCTCCAAAAATATTTAAGCTTATATTGTAATCCTCTAGTGTTTTCTTTTGGCTTAAGTGATTAGCTCTAACATAATCTTCTATGCTATTTTCATAGCCCTCTTCCTTTAACTTTCTGTAGCTTTCAAGAATAGGTGAGCCATAGCAATCTGTACCTGATACAAAAATAACATTTTCTTTTCCAATTCTATCTCTTAAAAATCTTGCAAATATATCTGCATGAATAAACATTCCTCCAATATGCCCAAAATGAAGATTTTTATTTCCATATGGCATTCCAGCAGTAATTACAGCTTTCTTTGGAAATATTGGCTTTTCATCTCTTTCTAATCTTTTACTTATCATATACTTCACTCCTTTTTCAATAATAGAAATAATATAGCACTAAGTGATATTCTTCTTTATAAGTTATTTCCAAAAAACACCAAGGGACTGACCCCAACATTTTGACGTCAAAAAAGCCCCTGTAGAATTTAATTCTACAGGGGCGAATATTCTATTTCGCGTTGCCACCCTTTTTTTCTAAAATGTCACCATTTTAGACTCTTCAAGTACACCATGTTCCTAAAATTATAGGTTAAATCATACTCTAGTTCTGTAACGTGAACTTACGTCATAGCATCACTTATAATTAATTATTATAAGATCCGTATGCAGCTCCAAGACTTGTTTCATTATGCTTTCATAATTTCCTTGCACCAAATGGAAACTCTCTGCGTATTCTTTCATAATTACTCTTCTTTTCATAGCCTTTGTTTTTTTATATTATATAACTTATTATATTTAGTGTCAATTACTTAACCAACATATTCAAATGCCAGAACTATACTTTTTGAAGTTTAGTTCTTACCTTTTATCTAAATAACAATTCCTTAAAAGATAATTAATAGCTCTATTACTTACATTATTATACTGCTGATATGACATATAATATGATTAACGTTAGTGGTATTATTATGTCAGGCAATACTATTATAGAATTTCCAGGCTTAAAATTACTACTTTTTATCATTTCTTTGATATGTACTATTGTGGCACCAACAAATAATGAGCAAAATGTTACTATTGTTGCTAACCAAAAATCTTTATTCATCCATATACAAAATACCCCTGCAATTCCATACCCTAATTCAGCAAATCCTAATTCTTTTTGAAACGGACTTCCCTTTTCCCATCCTATAAACTCTGCAACCATATCTGATTTAAATACATGCCCTAAAAAGCCTTGAATACCTGTTAAAGTTATTGTTATTACCAATTGATAAAATAACAAATTTGTAGCTATGGCTTCTATAGTCCTTATTTCAGGATTAATTATTGTTGTTACAATTCCAACTATTATTCCTGTTAGCCAAAAAATAAAAAATATCATATTTTTATAACCTCCTCAGTTCCATTTCTTATATATTTGTTCCTTGAGAAGAATTATAAAGTCTATTGTTACTATAGAGTCAAATTATTTTTTATAGGAATTTGAATTTCTGTAATAAAATCATCTGGATTTCTAGTTATTGAAATATCTATATAGTAAACTTCCACCGGATCTCCTATTATAATTAGGTCATTCTTATTGGCATACTCTATTAACTTATCGTAAGTTTTTGGCTTATTATTATGTGGTCCTAAATGCATTTTGCTCAGGTAATACCCACCTTGTATTATTTTTAAATTTTCTTCTGATATACATGATTCGTCAAGCTCAATACATAGTTCAATATCACAAGGTTTCCCTAAAACTCTTTCTCCATGATATATAGCCATTGGATTTCCCAAAGTTATGTACTTTTTTGTTCCAATCATTTTCATAGCATCATTAAATAATTTCGTGAATCCAGTTTCATTCAATTCTATACTCTTTCTTAAAAAAATAACATTTCTCATTGGAATCTTTTTTATTTCTATACATGAAAAATCAGTATTCTTATACATATTAATGTTATCTATATATAATTTTAGAGTTTTATCTGCATAAACTAATTCATTAATTTGCTCTTTTATCTCTTGTCTTTTTTGATTAATTATGCCCTTTATTCCTGACATATCATTTCTATTTAAAAATACATCTATTTCAGCTAATGATAAACCTAATGCAGCCATTTTTCGAATTATCATAACAATAATAATTTGATTAGTACTATAGAATCTGTACCCTGTTTCCTTATCTATAATTTTAGGCTTTAAAATTCCTATTTTATCATAATAACGTAATGCTTGAATTGAAACAGAGCATATTTTCGAAAACTTACCTATAGAAAATAATTCTTCATCCATGTAAATCACATCCTTGATATTGTATTTTTGTTACAAGCTTCTTTTCAAAATTAATAAATGAGTTTCATATTCCGGTATGTTAAGAATAACTAACATTATCATGTATTATCATTTATATAATATAAACTTTTATTTTGTTTTATCTTTTTGAAAAGATAATGCAACAACTCCAATATAAAATGGTAAAATCTTGACTGCAATATAGGAATTACTTTTTTCACTTATAAGCATACTTAATTCAAAGAGCAGAATAACTATAGATAATATTAACATAACGTTTTGTTTTTTCATTATTAGAAATATCAAAGGGAAAATAGTTCCTACTATAGCTCCAACTATCAGCCATAAAATATCAAATCTTACTCCACCGTTACCATTATGATTTATGATTGCATTAAATATACTTACGATGCCTAATTCAATAATTGGAACCAAAAATAATAATTTGTGAGATAATTTACTTACTCTTATAGTTATTATCATTGGTAAAAGTATCATAATTAATATAATAATTATCAAGATCTTCACCTCTTTGTAGTTTGCGATATTTTAAATTGAAACAATACATAAAAACTACTATTAATAACCTGCTAATTTTGCCAATGCAATTTCTTTCTCTAAAACATCTGCAAATCTTTGAACATAATCTCCAAGGTGCTCTAACCAATTCATAATTTCATCATCATTTTTATATCTATTAGGCTCTTCTCTAATTTTTATAACCTTTTCCATTATATCTATATCTGGAACCAAATTACTATCTAAGGTCCATTTCCCTGCTTGAGTTTTAGATATTATTTTACCTGTCTTTAATGTATAAATACATCTTGCAATATCTAAAAACCAACCTGCTGAATATAAATTTCTTTTTGTCACAACTGCAAATTTTCTTATCACCTCATAATGTTTTGAAACAGCTTCTATAACTTCTTCTCTTGTAGGATACTTAAATCTTTCTCTTACTTCATTACCATATAACAAGTTTCCATTTTCAATTAACTCTATCATAGAAAAAGGCGTAAATTGACTCTTTCATTTCCAGGATACCTCACTTAAGTTATGTTTAATTGTCTTACCATCTAAAGTTGTAATAAAGCCATATTTATCTGAAATTGCCAAGTTATCAAAAAAATCATCAAATTCTATACTCACTTGTTTCCACACCTAAGATTATAATTTAGAATTTGTATACCATATATAGGCATAAATCACTTTTTCAACTCATCTCCAATAATTATACAACACATTTTAGAATTTTTCCTTTATTTTTCTACAATGTAAAAATAGTTATTATACTAAATTATTTCTATGATATAATTTAGTATAAATATGGTAAGCTGGAGGGATTTATGAGTAAAAAGAATAAAATTATAATTAGCGTCTTAGTAGTTTTTTTATTATTAGTTATTTGTGTTTTCAACTTCAGCTTTAGTAGTGGATATAAAATTTCCATTGACAATAATACTGATAAAACAATCGAACATTTAGAATTGAAATATTATGATGGTCGTATTATTAAAACTATTTCACAAATAGAACCTAAAAAATCTTGGAAATACAATATTGATACTAATATTATTCAAGGTGAAAACGCAATAATTTTACTATACAAAGATAATAAAGGTAATTCATACAAAGAATCTGTGGTAGGATATTTAGAAAAAGGTTATAGTGGTAACGCTAATATAATTATTAATAAAATTGATGATAATGGTAAGTTAGAAATAGAAGTCAAATAAACTATATACAAACCCCCTTGAGCCACATTCAACTATTTCATAAATCACATAAGTGTGTTTATATTTTGACCGTACTATTAAATCCATAACTTATTTCAAATCTTTTAATCATAGCAATATTCGTAAGCGTCAAAGAATCGACGCGTAGCGGTAGCGTAATTTAAGTGATAAAATAAA
>NZ_JAABNP010000117.1 GCF_009928485.1 Clostridium sp. C2-6-12
AGGAGAACCTGCGGCTGGATCACCTCCTTTCTATGGAGAAATCTAGATCAGCATGGCATCTGACTAGTACCGGTACAAATATGTACCAAGATTAATATAAAATACTTACTCGATGGTTTCTTAAAGTATTTGTTCTGTTCAATTTTGAAAGACTAGATCTTTCAAAAGATATGGGGGTTTAGCTCAGTTGGGAGAGCACCTGCCTTGCACGCAGGGGGTCAAGGG
>NZ_JAABNP010000014.1 GCF_009928485.1 Clostridium sp. C2-6-12
TTTATAGTAGTCTTGTTCATTACGTTTCTCTCCTTCTTAAGGGGGTATTATTAAGCCTCGCAAACCTATTGTATTTCCTAAGGTTGAGAAGCGCAATGTTCATATAACTTAACAGATCGTAAAATAGTTAAGGGGGAGAAAAATTAAACTTATGATAAAGTATTTACAAACAAAAACATTTAAAATGGTTTGCTCTGCTACAATAGCAATTATCATATCAAATTATTTTGGATTACAATTTGGAGTAACCTCTGGGATAATTTCAATACTTAGTATTCAAGATACAAAAAAGGAAGCATTACTAATTGGTGGAAAGAGAATGATTTCATCTACCATAGCTATACTTTTATCTTATGTGCTTTATGTATTTCTTGGAAATAATCCAATTGTATTTGGTCTATTTTTGCTTATATTTATTCCAATAACCAAGGCTTTAAATATAAGTGAAGGAATGGTGGTTGGAGCTGTATTATCAACTCATCTATTAATTAGTTCTCATATTGATACTTCTTGGATTATTAATGAAGAAAAGCTAAATGCTATTGGAATTGGAGTTGCATTGATTTTTAATTTATATACTCCTTCTCTAGAAAATGAATTTGAAAAAAATAAAGCAAGAATTGAAGATTATTTTAGAGCTATGATTTCAGACATGGCAGTAAGCCTAATGACTCAATCTGTACCTATGTATGAGCAAAGTGTACTTTTAAGTGCAGAAAGATTAATTAAGGAAACCAAAGCTTTAGCTCAAAAAATAAACAATAATAATTTATTTAAAAGTAATGATTATTATATAAGCTATATTGATATGAGAATAATACAGCTGGAAACTATAAAAAGAATGAAAAGGCATTTTTCAAGATTTTATATGGCCTATGAGCAGACTAGAATATTATCAGAATTTACTAATGAAGTGGCTTTAAATATTCATGAAGATAATGATTGTGTTGAACTTATTGATAAGCTTAATCGTCTAAGAAAGGAATACGAAAATATGGAATTGCCAAAGAACAGAACAGAATTTGAAAATAGGGCTTTGCTATTTCAGTTTTTAAATGACTTAGAAGATTTTTTGAATGTTAAAAGGGAATTTAAGGAATTGTTTAAAAATTAGATGGAAAATATTTTAGATATATAAGCTAAAGAATGTTGATTTACATTTATTGAATAATCTTCATAAATTACATATAATTAATATATGTAAGGCGGTGATATTTATGGACACTAGTTGGATGGGGCAGTATACTAAAAAAGTATCAGAAAGTATAGACAATGATTCGAAAACTAAATTTAATCATGAAGAAGTTGAAAAAAGTTGTGAGGATATTATACGAGAATTAAATAAAAATTTTGAAAAAAATAAATTACATTATAAAGCGTTGTATCACAAAGAAAAAAATATACTTGAGTTTCCAGATAATAAGAAATTATATTTTGATTATTTAAATGGAGATTCTGTTATAAAATTTAAAGCAATGAATGATGAAAAATGCTATAGTGAATTTGAAATAACAATTAATTCAAAAAATAATAAATATACATATATGAATACGAATTATAATTCATTATATGAGGTCATTAATAAATTGCTTGAAGATGCATTAAAATAATTGGTAAAGAGATCCCTATATTAATAAATAGCGGATCTTTTACTATGTTATGAATAATATTTAAATAATTCTGTACAAAACTTCTAGTTATCAGAAATAGGGTAAAATAATAGTTTTGTTTTTATACCTAATGCACAATATATACGTTAGTAAAGTACATATGATTATAGAATTTAAAATGATATAATTTCAAATAAATAATTTATAATTTAATTTTAGATTTTATGGGGTGTGAAAATGAAAGTATATATACTTAATACAGGATATTTAGAAACGGATAAAAATAATGTTGTAGGTAGTGCAACTCTAGGAACCTATAGTAAGCCTTATGTGAAAAATAAGTGGATAAAATTGCCAGTTATGTCGATTTTAATAGATCATCCAAGTGGTAAAATCTTATATGACTTAGGCAGCAATCCAAATGCTATGAAAGGGTATTGGCCTAAAAATCTTCAGGAAATATATCCATTATATCAAACAGAGGAAGAAAGAATAGAAAATCAATTGGCTTTTTGTGGAACTAAACCAGAAGAAATTAAGAAGGTAATAATTTCACACATGCACTTAGACCATGCAGGAAATCTTGAGCTGTTTAAGCATGCAGATATATATGTTTCAAAAGCTGACTTTATGCATGCACAAACTCAGGTAAGAATTAATCCAGATCCTTTGACACATGGCGGGTATATAAAAGCAGATTTAGATGTTTCAGTAAAGCAGTATCATTTGATTGATGAAGATTTTGAATTTGAAGAAGGAATAGAAATCATAAATCTTCCAGGACATACTCCTGGCTTGCTTGGATTGGTAATTCATTTAGAAAAGGAAGGAACTTTAATTTTTCCACAAGATTGCGTATATACTTCAGAAATTTATGGACCTCCAGTTAAAGTTTCAGGGTTACTTTATGATAGCCTTTCATTTTTTAAGTCAGTTAATAAAGTAAAAGCACTAGAAAAGAAATATAACGGGAAAGTATTTTTTGCACATGACTATGAATTTTTTCAGACTATAAAGGTCGCACCTGAATTTTATGAATAGTCCATGATTTTTTAATGAAAATATTGTATGATTATTCAAATTTCAAGAACATAAGTAAAGAGATTTTTCTTTATTTATGTTCTTGAAATTTGAATATGTATATTTAGAATAATTATGACTTAAGAATAAACGAACGAAAAATATTTTTCTTAAACTTATTTGCTGAATAATGAACCAGGCTTTTTATGCCACTTTTTATTGGTATAGTCTTTAATATAGAAACGTGTAATCTCGCCACAGTTTAGGCATATATCACAATACATTTGAACAGACCCTATAAATAAACCTTTTTTATAAGATGGTCCAATATTCCCTGTTTCTGCACTTTGTCCAATTGAAACTCCCTCTTCAATATTAGTATTACCACAATGAGGACAATCCATTTCGTTAACTCCACCTTTCAATAAATGCTAATTTCTATATAATAAACAATACTTTATATTTAGTTTTATAAATTAAAAGTATTCTCAACAACACCTGGTAATATACTATATACAGATTTGCCTATTTTTTCTTCAAAATAATTTTGTAGTTCCATGAAAGCTTTCCATTTAGGAACACTATATTCGTTTACACCATGTCGCAGAGCAACATCAATCAGTCTTTTTTCTATTAGTGAAAAACCATTGTGCAAGGCTAATGCGTCACACAATTGTATTAATTTATCATAATCATTATATTCAACCTTATTAAAATAATTTTCAACAAACTCATATTCTTCGTCAGTACAGTTCTTATTTACAATATCGTCAATATCATAAATACTTTTACTCGGACAAGAATGGGTCATGCATATCTTTGCTAATAAATCATAACCTAATTTTTTAGCATAATTATAGCCACCTAAAATATGTACCATTGTTGTTATTCCGTATTTAAGGCTGTCTCTTCTCCCAAAATCATGAAGTAATCCTAGTATATATGCTACCTCAGAATCCATATCTTCACAATTTTCTGCTATTAGTTTTGCTGCGTCAGCAACAAAAAGTGAATGTTGCACCCATGGACCTGGAAACAGAATTTCAGCTTCCTTTAGTAATTGCCTTGCATCTTCTAATGTTGGAACTTTATGTTTATAACATTCATTCATATATGTGCATCTCCGTTTTCATAGAATAATTAAAATATATTACTAGTATGTATAAATTGTAACATAAATTGTAAAAGGGAAAGATTAAAATTTTAAAGGATTTTATTTTTGTTAATTATTACAATAAATATAATTAAGCGGCTATTGTAGTATATTAATAAATCGCTAATTCATCAAAAAAAGCGATTTATAAACTATTTATTATGTTTTATATTTCAAAGAACCTTAGAATGCTTCCATCAATAGTTGTTACTTGACATGATTTACCTCCCCATGGTTCGGAGATAACTTCAGTTATTTGATTCCAACCACTATTCTTTACAAAGCAATATAGCTGCTCAATGCCTTGAACGAGCATGAAACCTACTACTATTGGTAAGCATTCACCTTTAAACATATGAATTCCTGTGAAAGGAGCTATATGCAAGGCTTCAATTTCAATTGGAATATTATTTAAACATCCATAGGTTCCTTGTCCATTTTCATCCCTTGACTCAATTTGCCCATACCATCCTAAAACTTCCGTAAACCATTTTAATGTTTTATCCATATCTAAGGTGTAATAAACTGCTCCTGTTTCTTTTACAACATAACCTCTTTTACTAAAATCATTCATAATTTCTTTTCCTCCTGACAAATTAGATTTTACAGATATACGAGAAAATATATTCAAGCTTAGCTTGTTTTTTCTTGCAGTTGATGGAGTGACACCATGAAATCTTGAAAATGCTCTTGTGAAGCTTTCATTTGTTTCATATCCATATTTAAGTGCAATTTCTAAAATATTAGTGTTGTTATCCCAAAGTTCATAGCCTGCTAAAGTTAATCTGCGATTCCTAATATATTCGCCTACAGTACAATTACATAGTATTGCAAACATACGCTGAAAGTTATAACTAGATACATATAGTTTTGAAGATATTATTTCACTATTTAGTTCCTGTTCTATATTTTCTTCAATATAGTCAATTGAAGCTTGAATACATTCTATCCAGTCCATGCTTTAACCTCCTTCTGAATATAATCTTATCAAATCTAAACTCATTATTCTTGACATTTTCTGTATAGTTTTGTTCACTTATACAATAATAAATTAATTACAACATTTTTAATTTTTTAGGTCAAATGTAATTTAGAAGATAGAAGAAGTTATTAGTTGGCAAAAAACAAATATATGCATATAAGGTTTGGGAAATTTATTAACAAAAGTTTCAAATTGCTTGTTCACCTTTTATCCTCTTCAATAGTTATATAAATGTGGTACCATTAATTAGTAAAGAAATCAAGGAGGGATGAAACATAAAAGATGATATATACAGACTGATAAAAAAGGATTTGTCCCTAATATATAAGTATCTAATTTCAATAGGAGCTGCTAAAGAGGATGCAGAAGATATAGTTCAGGAGACCTTTATTAAAGCTTATGAAAATATTGATATTTTAATAGATGGAAATATAAAGGCTTGGATGTTTAAGGTTTCTATTAATAAATTTTATACCTTATATAAAAAGAGTAAGGTAAATATAAGCTTAACAGATGAATTGTCAGTTGCTATTGAAGGTGATTTTAACATTGGACATATAGATAATGCTATAGAAATGAACAGAGTTTTAGATTTATTGAAAGAAAGTGAAAAAAATCTATTGGTTTTAAAATATAGCATGGGATTATCATATAAAAATATAGGCAATCTTCTTAATATTGAAGAAGGTTCAGCTAAAACTTTATGTTATAGGGCAAGGAATAAATTTAAAGAAATATGGGAAGGTGAAAATTGTGAGTAAAGATATTGAAGATATATTTTCAGATAAAATGGAAGCTGAAATAACAGAGGAAATAAAAAAGAAAAGAAATAGATTAAATTTGAAGCTTATAATAATATCAGTTATTTCAACGATTGTTATAATTGTTACTGGAATATTTGGATTAAACTATGCGAGTGAAAAATATATTAACGATTCATATCGTAAGGATTATGAGATAAAATTATTGGAATATGAAATTAAACACCCAAATGAATTTATAGGAAAAGAAAACTGCAGAGAAACAGGATATTTTAAATTTGAAACTACTTATGAGTACGGAAAAAGACTTGGAAGTAAGATTATATATGCAGGATCAGATAGTTATTTAGGTGGAATTTCTAAAAATGGAGTATCGATAAAAGGATGGCCATTGCTACAATATTCGATTAATGATACTTTAGATAAAAGATATAGTGATGTATATGGTTTAAGAAAATTATATTTTTTATATCCATATGTTGCATATGGAAATTATATACACCAATTTCCAAGCGATGAAAATAAAATTCTAATAAATGATGAAGAAACAAAAGTAAACGACTTTAGTCTATTAGATGAAATTGATAATAATAAGATCGTTGAAATGGCGTTATCTTTTGATAAGGAATACATATATGAAGATATAAATAATATAATAGATAATAAATTAATAACTTTTTATTGGGTCGATAATAATTCAGAAGAAGAAAAGAAAAGAGTTACTGAGGAAAAAGTTCCTACATATGATGTGGTTGGAATTAAAGCTTCTGTTATGCCAGGACAATTTGAACATGGAACTAGAGTGTTTAGAGAGGATTTTAAAGAAGCAGTTAAAAAATTAAAGGAAATAGGACATGATCAAGATGTACAAAATATTGATGAAAATAATTTTAAAATTAGTGGAATTGTTGTTGTAGGAAGTCCTAAAGAAATTAAGGCACTTCAAAATAATCCTATGATAAAACATGCAATAATAGGAAATGTAGTTGATAAATATTAAAAAAGTGGTGATTGTCACCTTTAAAATTATATTACCGTTTAAATACAAATAAGGCTTTTTTTACTTAAGAAGTTGTTGTATAATAACATAATATATTTATAAAGCTCATTTATAAAGTGGGCTTTATTTTTTATTAAGACAATTTAGAGGGGGGCTAAAATTGAATATCTTTAAAACTTATAAAGGATTGCCTAAATGCATATATGCATTATTTTGTGTGCAGATAATTAACAGATTAGGTGATTTTGTAATTCCTTTTTTATCATTATTATTGACTCAAAAACTAAATTTTACTTACTCTATGACTGGATTAATTGTAATGACAGTATCTTTAGTTGCAGTTCCAGCATCTTTATTAGGTGGAAGATTTGCAGATGTTATAAGCAGAAGAAAGACATATTTATTTGGACAGGGAATAGCTGCTTTAGCGATTTTGACTTGTGGAATTATTAACAATTCTATAGCAATTATTATATTGATAATAATATCAGCATTTTTTAATGGTTTTGTTAGACCAACCATATCAGCAATCACAGCAGATGTGTTGTCCCCAAATAAACGCCAGATTGGTTCGTCATTAACTTATTTAGGTATAAATATAGGAGTAGCCTTAGGACCTATAATAGCAGGATTTTTATTTAATAATTATCTTTCATTGCTATTTATTTTAGACGCTATATCTTCATTTATAGCAATAGGAATTTTTTATATTTATGTAGAAGAGACAAAGCCTAAAACAGGAGAAATGGAAGAGAAAAATTCAAAAGAAAAAGAAGCATCAGGTAATTTGCTTGAAGTATTACTAAAAAGGCCAAGTCTTACTTTCTTTTTATTAATAAATATGTGTTTTAGTTTTGCTTATAGTCAAACTATATTTTCACTTCCAATGATGATGAATAAAGTTTTTAAAGAAAATGGAGCAACTTATTATGGATATTTGATGAGTACAAATGCAATAACTGTAATATTTTTGACTGTTTTAGTTATTTCAATTACTAAAAGATTTAAAACTCTTGTGAATTTAATAATTGCAGGAATATTCTATATGATAGGCTTTGGAATGATAGGGATAATTGGGAAGTCTTTTTATTTATTTATATTTTCAACTATATTATGGTCAATCGGGGAAGTTATTGCAGCTACAAATAATGGTGTATATTTAGCTAATAACAGTCCTAAAAATTTTAGAGCTAGAATTGGTGGCGTAAATAATTTAATGCATGCCTTATCTAATGCAGTAGGAACTTCTGTCGTTGGAAGATACATAGACTCTTATGGGATAAATAAGGTTTGGTCATTAGTGTTTATTGTAGTTTTTATGGGTATAATTCTTATGGCAATATTACATATGTATAATTTAAATAGTGATAAAAAGCATGTTCTAAATGTTCAAAATATACACCTATAAAAAGAGCAGCTATGCTGCGATTCGGAACTTTTCACCCATAAAAAGAGCAGCTATGCACTTCTAAAAGGAGCAGCTATGCTGCAATACGGAACTTTCCTGCGATTCGGAACTTTTCACCTATAAAAAGAGCAGCTATGCACATATGAAAAGAGTGACTATGCCACAATACGGAACTTCTCTGCAATTCGAAATTTATCTCCAATAAGGAGATTGTATACTACATGAGATAATGAAAATATTAGAAGTGTTAAAAGTTACAATTGACACAAATTTATGGAAGTAGTACAATTGTTTTATAAAAGAATTTATTGTAAAATTTCAATATGTTCTATGAAAGGAGAAATGTGATATGGAATTAAGTGTAATGGTGATTGCATCTTAAAACTAAATATGGGCGAAAATGTGATTTAAGTGGGTTTTATATACCCTTTGTTTCTTGTGCATTTTTGCAATTATAAGTAACCTTTCATAATATACTGACTATAAAAGGATTTTAATTGAGTTCAAATGGTATAGAAGATTCATTTGAATAGCTTTTTATTACCCGCAGATAGCAGCCAATTTTAGGGTTTCTATCTGCGGGATTTTTATACCCATTTTTAGAGAATATTAAGTGAAAGAAGTTGTTGCGTTTCTTTGTGCAGCAGCTTCTTTTACAGTAAATAAAGGAGAGATGCAATATGAAAAAAATCAAACTGGAAACTAAAATATATTTAATTAATTTGGAGGAAATCAATGAACGACAATGTTATGGAAAAATACGGATATGATAATTATTTTGAAAAACAAGTTGAGATGCTTAAGGTATCTTCGGAGGATTTAATACCTGGAAGAGTAATTGAGGTTCAAAAGGAACAATATAAAATTGTAACAGAACATGGAGAAAGGAATGCAAAGCTAAAGGGTTCATTATTTTATAATGATAAAATTCATAATGTATATCCTACAGTAGGGGATTTTGTACTCGTTAAATATAATCCTTCAGGAGATGATATTATTTATCATGTACTGGAGAGGAAAAGTAAATTTTCAAGACTTGATTCTTTTAATAACGTAGAGCAAATTGTAGCCGCTAATTTTGATTATGTCTTTATAATGCTTTCATTAAATAATGATTTCAATATAAAGAGAACGGAACGTTATTTAACAGCTGCATGGCAAAGTGGAGCAATGCCTGTCATTATAATGACTAAACGTGATTTATGCAATGATTATACTGCTCAAAAAGAAAAAGTGGACGAAATAGCTCCTTTTGTTCCTGCAATAGCAATAAGTTCAGTAACTGGAGAGGGATTAGAGGAAGTTTGGAATTATGCTCAGCCTCATAAAACCATAGTGTTTTTAGATTCTTCTGGTATAGGAAAGTCGTCACTTGTTAATGCTATTTCTGGTGAGCAGGTAATGAAGGTAAATACAATACGTGAAGATGATAGCAAAGGAAGACATACAACTACACACAGGCAGTTAATTACTCTTAAAAATCACGGCATGATTATTGATACTCCTGGTATGCGTGAATTGGGAATGTGGGATGTATCAGAGGGGTTAGACAAAGCTTTTGATGAAATTGAAGAATTAGCTAAAAAGTGTAGATTTAATGATTGTTCCCATGAAAATGAGCCTGGCTGTGCAGTAAAAGCTGCTTTGGAGAGTGGAGAACTTTCAAGGGATAGATGGAACAATTATATTAAATTAAAGAAAGAAGCTAGATTTGCAGAGCAAAAGGAAAATATAAATCTTAGATTAAAGGAAAAAAATAAATCGAAAAGTATATCTAAGTTTCAAAAAGAAATGAAGAGGGGAAGATAAGATGTTACAAAAATCAATTAATCATGAAATATGTTTAAAGGAATATATAGATGAAAAAGATTATAGTGAAATAAAGTCTCTTTATGAATTGTGTACTTCACAAGACAATGTAAATTTAAAGCTTGGGTTAAATTATAAATTAGATACACCAAAGAAACCCGATGGAGCTATTAAAAATATAAATGAGTTTTTTTATTATGTTGATGGTATTTTAATTGGATATATAGGTATATCATGTTTTGGAAGGAATATTGGTGAACTTAATGGAATGATTCATCCGAAGTGGAGAAGAAAAAGGATTTTTAATAAACTTTTTGAACTTGCAGCAGAAGAGTGTGTTAAGAGAAAGTTTTATAAAATATTATTATTGTCAGATGGAAAATCTAATTCAGGAGGTGATTTTATTAAAGCGGTAGGTGGAAAGTACGATTTTTCAGAATATAGAATGAGACGTGAGAGTAAAATTAGTCCTGAACGGATTGAAGTAATAAGCTTAAGGAAGGCTGGAAAATCAGATGGAAAAGAAATAGCAAGACAAAATTCAATATATTTTAATGACGAAAAAGAGGAAGATAGTTTTAAGGAAGACGAGAGTATGACTGAATCATCATATATAATTGAATTTGAAGGAGATACTATTGGTAAAATTAACATTGAATTTAGTGAAGACTATGCTTTTATATGTGGTTTTGGAATTTTACCTGACTTTAGAGGAAAAGGTTATGGAAAGGCAGCTTTAAAAGAGGCACTGCATTTAATAAATGAAAAAAATATTTATACAGTTGAATTAGATGTAGAGTGTAAAAATAATACAGCTCTAAATTTATATAAAGATTGTGAATTTGAAGAACAATCTATAATGAATTATTATAAATATAACCCTCAAAATAATTAGATATTTAGTTATTAAATATACTTTTGTAAATATGATAATCTTTTTTAAAAATAGAATATGAATAACTTAGTTATTATAATATTTATATAGATAAATCAAAAACATTAAAGTTAAGATTTATACTGACTTAAATGGAATTTCATATATTAATACTCCACGAAAATAATATTTTGAGCTAAAAATATATAGGCATAGAGATAATAGTTATTAAATTAGCTATTATCTCTATTTTCTTTTACATAGAAAATTAACAAAAATTCGAAATTTGTAAATTAGTTAAGAGTTCAGAATTATATGTAAAGGTTATTACCTATGAAGTGTCAATTTCGATATATTTTTTTATTGATTTATTGTTTAAATTTTCTATATAAACGAAACTTTTGTAAATAAGAGGCGAGTGAAAGAATAAATATTTAATTCCATATTTTGGTATAATAATAAGGGGGTGAGAGAGGTAGCATGAAAAATCAAAAAAATAAACACATTAAATTTTTTAAAGGTATTATAATTTCTTTTTTTACTTTGCTAATACTATATTTTGGAATGACCGTGTATTTTAGAAATCACTTTTTCTTTGGATCAACAGTTAGCTGCGTTAATGTGTCAGGAAAAACTTTGGAAGAAGTAGAGGAACAAATGCCAAGAGAAGTCGAACAATATATATTACAGTTGGAGGAGAAGGGAAATGTTATAGAAGAAATAAGAGGAGATAATATAGATTTAGAATATAATTCAAATGGAAAGGTTAGACAATTAAAAGATAAGCAAAATCCATTTGCATGGGTTAAAGGAATATTTGATAAAAAAGATTTTGAAGTTGAAAATGTAGTAACATATGATGAAAAAATTTTAAAGGAAGTTTTAGAAGAGCTTAATTGTTTTAATGATAGTAATATAGTAGAACCACAAAATCCAAGATTTGAATATACCAATAGTGGTTATGTTATTAAAGAAGAAATCAGTGGAAACAAAGTTAATAAGGATATTTTATATAATAAAGTTGTTAATGCAATTTTAAAAGGTGAAAAATTAATTAACTTAGAAGCTGAGGAATGCTACGAAAAGCCTGATTATACTTCAAAATCACAGGAAGTTTTAGATATTAATGAAGAACTTAATAAATATATAGGGACAAAGGTAAATTATGAGTTTGGAGATAAAAATGAAGTAATAGATGGATCAATAATAAAGGATTGGATTAAAGTAGATGATGATTTACAAGTTACATTTGATGAAGAAAAAATCAAAGCATATTTAGATAAACTTTCTATTATCTATGATACTGTTGGGAAACCAAGAGATTTTAATACTTCATTAAAAACAGTAAAAAGGATAAGTGGTGGAGATTATGGCTGGTCAATTAATAAAAAAGAAGAAGTAAAACAATTAATTAATATAATAAAAAATGGACAAACAACAACAAAAGAACCAGTATATATTCAAAAAGCAGCTTCCCATAAAGATAATGACCTTGGTAATACTTATGTGGAAATTAATATGGGAATGCAGCATTTATGGTTTTACAAAAATGGAAATCTTGTTACTGAGGGAGATGTTGTCACAGGAAATGTAAATAACAATTGTTCAACTCCAGCAGGCATATATAAATTAAAATATAAGCAAAAGGATGCAACTTTAAAAGGTGATAATTATGCTACTCAAGTAAGTTTCTGGATGCCATTTAATGGAGGAATAGGCATCCATGATGCAAATTGGAGATATGCCTTTGGTGGTAATATATATATGACAAATGGATCACATGGCTGCGTAAATGCACCTTATAATTTAGCGAATACTATATTTAACAATATAGAGGAAAATACCCCGATTGTATGTTATTACTAAATCAAAGATGAAAGGAGTATCAAATATGATTAGATTTTAATCATGAGTGATACTCCCTTCCCTTTTTGAATAAAAGAATATATTTTATTTTAAGAGAGTTTATATCTAATAACTGTAATTTAAAGAATGATTAAGCATATTATATTAGTAAATTGAATAAGCTGGTTGAGTCATAAAATAAAACCTGTAAACAATAAAAAGGAGTTGCAGTTATTTGGCTAGGCAAACAAATAATTATATACAGCCAATTAATCCAACTGATGAGGAAAGATATAAAATGATTCAGATTACTTTGCAAGAAGTAAATAGATTAGAAGATTTTTATAACATAATAGAACTTTTAAGTCCACCTAAAGATATTACAACTATTAGAGCTCCAGGCAGCTGCAAGGGAATTAGTGTTGGAATAATAGGAGGTGGTCTTGCTGGACTAGCTTCAGCCTTTGAACTTAGAAAGCTTGGATTTGATATTACAATTTTTGAAACTCAAGAAAATCGTGTAGGTGGAAGGGTTTATACTCATTACTTTGATAAAGAAAAAAGGTATTATGGTGAATTTGGGGCAATGAGAATACCAGCTTCTCACGAGACTACCTGGCATTATATAAATACATTTGGCTTAAAAACAAGACCTTTTATTCAAAACAATGAAAATGCATTTATTTATGTAAGAAATAAACGAGCAAGAAATGATTCAAAAGGCAGAAGTGTTATGGAAAATATTTATCCAGAGTTTAATTTAACACCAATAGAAAGAATTACGCCTTGGCAAAAACTAATTGGAGATGCACTTGCAAATAATTTATTAAAAATAGAGCCGGAAATAAGGAAGGAATTAATACAAATAAAAAATGATTATTCGCCAATAATTAAATATATAGGCAGTCATTCAATAAGACAAGTTCTTGAGGAATCGGGATTAAGTCAAGAAGCTATTGAACTAATCTCAGGTGTTGCTCCATTCTTAGGAGAATTTTATTATAACAGCTATTCAGAAAATTTAATTGAAGAATACACTTTGGATTATGCCTATAGATATGAAATTGATGGTGGAATGGTTAATTTTCCTCTTTCATTTTATTATTCTTTATTATCAGAAAAACCTAAAGAGTATTCTAACGTTAAAGAAAAAGATTTGGGAAAGGTAGTTTTTGGAAATGGAAAAACTGTAACGGGGATATTTAGAGAAGAGAAGGATAATAAAGTTGTACTTAAATATAAAGATACAAAAGCTTCAGAAATACAAGCTCAGGCTTTTGACTTTATCATTTGTGCAATTCCATTTTCTAGCCTTAGAAATTTAGATGTATATCCCATGTTTAGTAATAGAAAGATGCAGGCTATAAAGGAAGTATTTTATACATCCTCACAAAAAACCATATTTATGTGCAAGGAGCGATTTTGGGAAAAAGGCAATAAAGATGAAAGAATATTTGGAGGAGGTTCTAGCACTGATTTGCCGATTTCGACTATATGGTATCCTAGTCATAATTTTACCTTTGGAAATGATGATATAAAAGACGAAAATGTACCTGTATCAATCCCCAATAGTCCAGGTGTATTACTTGCAGCCTATAATTTAAATTTAGATGCAATACGTGTGGGAAACTTACAAGATAATGTTAGGTTTGAAAAAATAAAAAGACAAATTGAAGCTGTGCATGGTCTTAGAGAAGGATATTTAGATTCAATAGTTGAGGAAGCTATAACTTTAGATTGGAATAGAGAAAGTGGCTTTTATGGTGGATTTTGTTATTTCAAACCAGAGCAGCAGGTACTTTTTTCATATGGAATGGAACAACCTGAGTATAATAATAAAGTTTTTTTTGCAGGAGAGCATATATCTTTAACTCATGGATGGATAGAAGGTGCGTTGAGTACTGGCATGAAGGCAGCTAATAGTATTGCAGAATATAGCAAATAATACATTGGACTAAATTAAAGAAAACTCTAACAAAATTAATCATCTAAATGTAACAAAATTAACATAAAAGTATGATGATTAATATGTTAGAGTTAAATAAGTGTAATATTAATTAAATAAATATGAAAAATGAATTTTGCAACAGGTGTAGTGTTAAATAACCCAGAATAGTTATGAATATCATAACTTAATTTAAGTCACTTTAATTAAATTACTTACCAACAGTATATCCAGCATCAGTATATGCTTTTAAAACTGAATAATAAGCTTGTTTTGGTGTTGAATAATTAGAATATAATAATGGCTTTTCGCTAGAACGCCATGAATGATCATCGCTTAATCCCCAAAATACAAGAGCAGTAATATTAGCGCCTGATTTTTTGGCAGATAAAATAGCAGTCATTAAGTCATAATAATATTTTGCTTGTTCTGATTCAGATGTACATCCTACATCAAGTTCAGTAATTTGAATTTCAAAGCCTGCTTTTGCAAATGCATCTAATGCAGCTTTGTAATAAGCAACTGAAGGGAATTTAGTAGTTAAATGAGATTGCATACCAATTCCTGCACAGATTTTCTTGCCTGAATTAACATTATTAATTAAACTAATAATGTCATTTACTTCCATGTATTCATTGTAATCATTGTAGAATAATTTTACTTTATTTGTTAAGCCATAATAACTTAATGTATCATAAGCATATTGGAAAGCTTGTTTCACAAAACCAGCTTTTGGACCAAGATTTTTTCCGTAAATTTTTTGCCATCCAGAAAGTTCACGAGCACTTTCTGCATGTAAATATTCATTTACAACATCCCATGCATAAATTACACTTCCATATTTGCTTGAAAAAACATGTCCCATAACAGATTTGATGTAGAATTCCATTCTCTTATTCATAACATCTTGACTCACATAGTTTCCAGCTTGGTTATAACCAGTTTTAAAGTACCAATCTGGAGTTTGAGAATGCCAAAGAAGTGTATGACCACGCATTGACAAACCATTATCATAACAAAATTTTAGCATATTATCTACAGTTCCAAAATTAAGTCTTGGAACTGTATTTTCTGGATAATTATCAGGAATATAGTAACCAAGTGCTTTTGCTTCTGATATAGAAATGACATTTGAAGAATGGCCTAAAATAGCATCAGGTTTCATTTCATTTTCTGGGGTTACACTATTATATTCCTTCTTTGTAGCATTTATTGCATTTCTATCTGAAATTTGACCACCGTTTAATGTAGTTCCTACCTTTCCAAACACTTTCCCGTAAGTATTTAATAAATTTGCATTAGTTGCCTCCGCCTTAGCAGTTGGTGTAGTTGTTGCTGCATTTGCCTGAATTCCTGAAGTAAGAAGTGTAGACATCATAAGAGTTGCAGACAAAATAACACTTAGATATTTTTTTGTTTTCATATTTTTTCCTCCTCGTAATATACTAATTAGTTATAGATCCAGGGATCTACATTAATAGAATAAGAAATTTCAAATTAAATCAGCTAATACTATAAATTAATATTCTTAAATTATATTTTCTAAGAAAGGCTTTTAGAAAATTGCCAGCTATCTACTACGCAATCTCCAGATGCTACAAAGAACAATTTTTTTGTTCCAGTTAAATTAGAAAGATTTGCTGACACATTTGTAAATGTGTTTGTACTTCCTGTTGCTGGTATAGAAATGTATCCACATGCTGTATTAGATGGATCATCAACACAAACTTTAATTACTGCTCCGTTTTTTGAAGCTGCTTTCATTTTAATAGAAGCTGCTCCAGCTCCAAAGGCTGCATTAGAAACTCCTACCCAATCACCAGCATTCATTTCAACAGTTGTATTCCCTGAACCTAATACCTTAATACCACCTTGCCATGCAATAGTTGACATTTTATTTAATGCATAAGGATCTAAATTTTTTAATTGAGGTACACCAGTAAGAGTTCCAGTAGCTTGAGAGATTTTTCCGTTACTAATGTTTACTTCATCAACATGTGTGTTTCTATAGCCCTTATTTGTACCCATTTTATTTTCTAACCATTGAGCATGATAGAATACATACCATTTATTATTAAACTTTGTAAGTGTATGATGGTTATTGCCTGTACATCCAAAGAATGTTCCAGGATTATTTAGAAAAGTTCCTTGGTAAGTAAATGGACCAGTAGGACTATTACTTGTCATATATGCAATGGCTGCAATTCCTGGATCACTTTTATTAGGTCTAGATGCCCAGTTTGTACAGTAGCTGTAATAATACGTATTTCCTATTTTGTTAATTCCAGAATCCTCAAATAGATATGGGGCATCTATAGTAATTGGAGTTCCAGCAAGACTAGTCATATCGTTTCCAAGTTTAACTACTCTAGCAGTTTTGGGATGAGCCTCTTGACCAGAAGGAACACCGCCTCCAAAATATAAGTATGCACTTCCATCATCATCAATTAATACTGCTGGATCAAAAAGCCAAGGAATTTGAGAACAGTTTGGAGTAGCACCAGTAACTAATGCATGTCCTAATGGATCTATCCATGGACCAGTAGGTGAATCACTTGTCAAAACTCCAATTCCGCCGCCACTATTTGCAAAATATAGAAAGAATTTTTCTTTCCCATTAATAGTTTTATGAGCTGCAGTTGGAGCCCAAGAATTTGCTGCCCACTTAGCTGCACCATTGCTTCCTGCAGCATTAATTGTGCCATGGTCAGTCCAATTGATCATATCATCAGAGGATATGCAATTAATTGTTTGAATATTACCATAGGTATTATTTTGAACAACACCCTTACTATCATATATGTATTGATCGTGCGATGTATATACATATACTCTTCCGTTATACTCCATTACTCCAGGATCGGCATTGAAGCGTTGGGTCATACATGGATTACCTTGATTTAAAGGTTTATAATTTTTTGATAAAGTAAGAGAAGAAAATTGAGTTGCATAAGACGAATCTGATGCAGTCACAGCAGCACTTGCATCTTTAATTCCTCCAAAAGAAAAAGCAGTAAAAGAAATGCTCAGTACTAACAATGATGTTAATAACTTTTTGTTAAACATAATATCATCCCCTATTTTAAGATAAAAATTTGTGTTGCTACCTGTCCGCACTTGTTGATGCAGAAATAATTACATTTCACCTCCTTGTATGCAATAATACACTAAATTTTTCTTTTTTTTAACCGGATTTTCGTAATCGTATTCAATAAAAGCGTAAAACAATAAAAGGACGATATTTTACTTTTTCACGATACAATTTTTTGCATATACGACATAATTTTTTACTTCATCATGTGAAAATTTTTGATGCATAATTATTGCTAGACTTATTTTAATAGGTGATATTTCAATAAGAATTCTAATTGAAGAAATTAAAGTTAATATTTTTTACAGAAACTTTGTTACAAATGAATATATTCTTAATTACTTTTTTCTAGTATAATAGACAAGAAGGGAGTAATTATTAATGAGAAGAAAAAGAAGCAACAATCACAACAGCAAAGTTATGCTAGGCGGTGTAATTTCTCTTTGTAGTTTAGCAGCTATATACATGGGCGTGTCATTATTTTGTATTAATCATTTTAATTTTGGAACTGTAATTAATGGGATAGATGTCTCTGGGAGAAATATTGAAGAGGCTGAAAATAAATTATCCGCTGAAGTAAATAAATATATTTTAACTTTGGAGGAAAGAGGAGATAAAACAGAAGAAATTAAAGCAACAGATGTTGGTCTTAAATATGATAGTAGTAAGATTAAAGAAATAAAAGACGAACAAAATCCATTTGCTTGGATTTCTACAATTTTAAAGAAGAAGGATTCAGAAAGATCTCAAATAGTAAATTATGATGATGATATGCTAAATAAAACTATAGATAAACTTAATTGCTTAAATGACAAAAAAATAGAACCACCCAAAAGTGCAAGTTTTAAATTTGAAAATGGATCTTATCAGATTGAAAAAGAAGTTTTAGGGAATAAAATAAATAAAGATGCTTTACATGAAGCTATAGGAAAGGCAATTCTTAATATGCAGCCAAAGCTAAATTTAGATTCAAGTGAAGCCTACGAAAAACCACAATATACTTCAGATTCACCAGAAGTATTAGATACCAAAAAGACACTTGATAAATATATTGGAACTAAAATTACATATAAAATGGATAATAAAACAGAAGTTTTAGATGGTTCTACAATAAATAAGTGGCTTAGTGTTAATGATAAGATGGAAATTTCATTTGATGAAGCTAAAGTTCGGAATTATGTATATAAAATATCAAGTATGTATAATACTTATGAAGGCACAAGAAATTTTGTAACAACCTCTAAAAATAATATACAAGTAAGTGGAGGAAATTATGGGTGGATTGTGGATAATGGTAAGGAAGCTAAAGAAATAATAGAAGCTGTGAAAAATGGACAAGATATAACAAAAGAACCAGCATTTTCTCAAACAGCAAAAGTTAAGGGCAGTAATGATGTTGGAAATACATATGTAGAGATAGATATGACAAAACAACATTTATGGTTTTATAAAAATGGAGCATTGGTGGTTGAAGGTGATGTTGTAACTGGAGGCGCAAGTACAAATACTTTAACACCAGCTGGAACTTATGTATTAAATTATAAAGAAAGACATGCTACTTTGGTTGGAGAAGATTACAGATCTCCTGTTGAATATTGGATGCCTTTTAATGGGAATATCGGAATTCATGATGCAAGCTGGAGAACAGAGTTTGGTAAACAGATATATATGACAAATGGTTCTCATGGGTGCATAAATTCACCTTTTGAATTAGCCAAAACCATTTATGAAAACATTGAAGCAGGAACGCCAATTGTTTGTTATTATTGATAAATTAATCAAAATAAATATTAATTAGAATTTATTCACTAGATTAGCTAAAATAAAAATACCTTACAAGATAATGTAAAAACCTTGTAAGGTATTTTTTTATGTTTAAAGTCTAGCCCATTTAGCAATAGATTTAATATCGTTAGGAGTTGTTCTACAACAACCACCAATTAATTTAGCACCTTTATCAAACCAGTTTTTAGCATTACATCCATAAGTACAGCCAGAGGAATCTCCATGCCAAGTTTTTGAATTTGCATCATATTCTTCACCCGAGTTTGGATATACTATTATTGGTTTTTTAGAATTACTTTTGATTTCTTCAATTAAAGAATTTATATAAGCTGGTGCAGTACAATTTATGCCCATAGCAGCAACCTGCTCACAGTTATCTAGATATCTAGCACATTCGGAAATTAAGGTCCCATCACTTATTTCTAAATCATTTTTGCAGCTAAAGCTTATCCAACAATAAACATTAGGAAATTCTTTAAGAAGTTTAATGATGGCTTTTGCTTCTAAAAGATTAGGAATTGTCTCGCAAGCGAGAATATCTACACCTTCATCTACTAAGATTTTTATTCTTGGTCTATGAAAATTAATTAATTCTTCTTCGCTAATATTATAATCTCCACGATATTCAGAGCCATCAGCAAGATAGGCACCATATGGACCAACGGAACCGGCAACTAGGGGCATAGGTCTATTTTTTTTATTTTCAGCATTACTCCAAAAATCATCTCTTGCTTTTTTAGCAATTTGTACTGATCTTTTAATAAGTGATATTGCTTCATTTTCAGAAAAACCTTTTTGTATGAAACCATCTATAGTAGCTTGGTAGCTTGAAGTTATAGCACAATCAGCTCCAGATACAAAATAGTCATAATGTACTTTTTCAATTATTTCAGGGTTTTCTGCTAAAATCTTTGCAGACCAAAGAGAATCATTAATATCACAGCCTCTATTTTCAAGTTCTGTAGCTAAAGCACCATCTAAAATAATCAAATTAAAATTATTTAAAATATTTTCTATTGGATTCATTATATTTTCCTCGCTTCTATTGTTTTATAAATTTTTGCATATTATTAGTAATATTATATGTTATATCATTAGTCCAATCAATTAAATTTGTTTATTTACTAATTGTTTGAAGGTATAATTAAAAATATTAGTATTTATATTTATGCAGAAAAGTGTATTGTTTATATTATGATACTGTGATAACATTTAAAACAATATAATTATTTGTTAGAAAGTTTATAGGATAGGTGGGGGATATTAATGGAACTAACTGATTATACAGAAGAAAAGCAAGAAAAACTTACAAGAAGTTTGAAAGCAAGACATATGAATATGATAGCTATAGGGGGCTCTATAGGAACAGGATTATTTTTTGCTAGTGGAAGTGCTGTAAGTACAGCAGGACCTGGTGGCGCATTGTTAGCATATTTGGTTATGGGAATGATGGTATATTTACTTATGATGTCACTTGGAGAAATGTCAACATTATTGCCAATTTCAGGTTCCTTTGAAACATATGCTACAAGATTTGTTGATCCAGCATTGGGATTTGCTCTTGGATGGAATTATTGGTTTTGCTGGGCAATATGTGTAGCCGCTGAATTAGTTGCAGGGTCACTCATTGTTAAGTTCTGGTTTCCTGATACAAATGGAACTATGTGGAGTGTAATGTTCTTAGCAATTATATTTATTTTGAATATTTTATCAGCTAAAGCTTATGGAGAAAGTGAATATTGGTTTGCAAGTATTAAGGTAATAACAATAATTATATTTATCATAGTTGGTGTACTTATGATAGTAGGTATCTTGGGAGATAACTCTGTAGGATTTAGCAATTGGACATTATCTGATCAAAATGGTAATAAAGGACCTTTTCTTGGAGGATTAATAGGAATTATTAATGTATTTTTAGTAGCAGGGTTTTCATTCTCAGGAACTGAAATAGTTGGACTAGCTGCTGGAGAATCAGAAAATCCAGAAGAAAATGTGCCAAAGGCAATTAAGACGGTATTTTGGCGTATTTTATTATTTTATATAGGAGCAATAATAGTAATAGGCTTTATAATTCCATTTACAGATGAAAATCTACTGAAAGGTGGTGTGGATAATATTGCATATAGTCCATTTACAATGGTGTTTGAAAAATGTGGTATAGCTTTTGCGGCTAGTGTAATGAATGCTGTAATATTAACTTCAGTACTATCTTGTGGAAATTCAGGACTTTATGTGGCATCAAGAATGTTATATTCTTTATCTCTTGAAAAAAAAGCGCCTAAATTTTTAGGAAAAGTAAATAAACGTGGAGTTCCAATGAATGCTTTATATGCAACAACAGCAGTTGCTTGTACTGCTTTTTTTGCATCATTAATTGGAGATGGAAAAATATATTATATTCTTTATAATGCATCTGGGATTATGGCATTTTTTGCTTGGTTAGGTATAGGGATTTGCCATTATAGATTTAGAAAAGCATATATAGCTCAGGGAAGAGATTTAAAGGCTTTAAAATTTAAAGCAAAATTTTATCCATTTGGGCCAATAATATCTGTAATCATGTGTGTAATTGTTATATTTGGAGCTAATATATGGATTTTTCAAGCAGAAACCTTTAGTTGGTTTGATTTTATAACAAATTATATTTGTATACCTATATTTATTTGTTTATACGTTGGATATAAATTAATTAAAAAGACTAAAATAGTTCCACTTGATGAGTGTAATTTTGAATTTAATGATAATAGAATATAAATAGGAAAAAAGGTTAAAGTAAAATAATTAGTTACTTTAACCTTTTTCTTAATTTAAATTTACTTTCTTGGAAAATAATTATTAATTAAAATTTAAAATTAGTTGACAAACTTTAAAGATAGAGTTAATATAATCTTGTGAAATATAATTGAATAAAATTAAATAAAAAACATTTATAAAATTTATAATGATAAATTTCATAAAAATAAATATAAATATATAAGAAAATATAAACAGCAAAAGGGGAGTAGAGTATGAAGGATATTATTATAGTTGGTGGCGGACCTGCTGGATTAGTCGCAGCTTTATATGCAGGAAGAGCACAATTAGATGCCTTAATGATTGAAAAAGAATTTCAAGGTGGGCAAATGGTTACTACAAATGAAGTTGAAAATTATCCTGGATTTATAGATATTACAGGGTCAGATCTTGCAAATGTAATGTATGAACACGCAAAAAAGTTTGGTGGAATTATGGAATATAAAGAAGTTTTAGATATTCAGGTTCATGGAGATGTAAAAAAAGTCATAACTAATAATGAAACTTATGAAGCTAAAGTAGTAATTTTGTCCATGGGAGCAAAGCCTAAAAAATTAGGAATAGATAGAGAATTAGAGTTAGGTGGAAGAGGAGTATCTTATTGTGCAACTTGTGACGGAGGGTTCTTTAGAAATAAAGTTGTAGCAGTAGTTGGAGGCGGAGATACAGCTGTAGAGGATGCACTTCATCTTTCAAGAATAGCTGAAAAGGTATATCTAATATATAGAGGAGATACTTTAAAAGCTAATAAAGTTGCTCAAGATAAATTATTTAAAACAAGTAATGTAGAAATTCTTTGGAATAGTGTAGTTACTAAATTAGAGGGTGAAAATAAATTAGAAGCAATTGAAGTTAAAAATAATAAAGATAATAAGGAAGTTCAATTAAAAATGGATGGATTATTTGTTGCAATTGGAAGTACACCTTCAACAGAACTTGTTAAGAATCTAGTTGAATTGGATAAAAATGGATATATTGTTGCAGATGAAAGCTGTAAAACAAATGTAGATGGTATTTTGGCTATAGGAGATATAAGAACTAAATCAGTTAGGCAGGTATTAACAGCAGCATCAGATGGTGCAATTAGCATATATGAAGCAGAAAAATATTTAATAAACCATTAAAATAAATATAAATTTTGAGGAGTAAAAAATATGAACGTTAAATTTCAAGGAAATCAAGTAACTTTAGAGGGGAACATTGTTAAAGTAGGTGATACTGCACCAAATTTTGTGGTAGCAGATAATGGGCTTAATGAAGTTAAGGGAAAAGATTTAAAAGGAAAGAGAGTATATGTAAGTGTACCTTCAATAGACACTGGAGTATGTGATACAGAAGTAAGAAGATTTAATCAAGAGGCTACTAAATTAGAAAATGTAAAGATTTATACAATTTCAATGGATCTACCTTTTGCTCAAGCAAGATGGTGTGGAAATGCTGGAATAGAAAATGTTCAAACTTTATCAGACTATAAGGATAGAAGCTTTGGAAAAGAATTTGGAACTTATATTAAAGAACTTGGACTATTAACAAGAGCAGTATTTGTAATTGATGAAAATGACAAAGTAATTCATGTTGAATACTGTGAAGAAGTAACAGCAGAACCTAATTATGAAGCAGTTTTAAATGCTTTAAAATAATAGAAGAAATTAATTTTGATATTAAAAGCTCATCTCGAATCGAGATGAGCTTTTAAGTTGTTTTTTAATAAGATATTTCCTATAGCTGGTGGTAAGTATAGTGAGTCGTTTACAAGAGATTTAATGAAATAATTATTTTTATTTTATAGAAAATTACCTATTGAATATCTAAAAAAACAGTTGTATAATCAAAACTGTTGGTATACGAACTGTATCGGTAAAAATAATATGCATACAAATTATTAATATTCGGAGGGATAATATGAAAAAAACTATTTTAGTTTGTTTATTTCTAACAATTACCTTAAGTGGATGTAGTTCAGCTCAAAGTACAAATAATAATTCACAAATTATTGAAAATAAACAAGAGCAAACTAAAAATACATATATAATGGCTGGGAAAATAGATGCAAATGACCAAGTTAATCTAGCAGCAAAGAGCTCAGCAAAAGTTTCAGAAATATTAGTTGATGTTGGAGCTAAAGTTAATGCTGGGGATACTATTATAAAGTTGGATACTCAGGAACTGCAAGCACAAGTTGATCAAGCTCAAGCAGCAGTTAATGTTGCAAAGGCAAATTTAACTAATGCAATGAGCACTGCACGTCCAGAACAAATAGCACAAGATGAAGCTTCTTTAAAAAGTGCAACAGAAGCATATGAGGTTGCAAAGAAGAATTATGAACGCACAAATGCTTTATTTCAAGCAGACGCAGCAACTCAGCAGCAGCTTGAAACTTCTAAACAGCAGTTTGTTACAGCAGAATCTCAACAAAAAACAGCTCAAGAAGTATTAAATATGCATAAAAATGGTGCAACACAAACTAGTATAGATGTTTATAGAGCACAAGTAGATCAGGCAGAAGCAGCTTTAAAGACAGTTCAAACATCACTAAACAACGGAACTATAACATCACCAATTTCAGGTGTAGTAACAGCTAAAAATATTAATGTTGGAGAAATGGCTTCACCTAATTCACCCCTTATTTCAATTTCTAATACAAGTGCATTATATGTAAATGCTTATGCACCATTAGATATTGTAAGCCAGCTTACAGAGGGACAAGATGTGGTGGTAAAAATTTCAGATGTAGAAAATAAAGAATTTGAAGGAAAAATTACAGTAATTAATTCAAAATTAAATTCTCAAAGTAGAAATGTTTTGGTTAAAGTAAGTTTATCTGATTCAAATTCTGAGTTAAAACCAGGTATGCTTGCGGAAATAGGGTTAAAGAAATAGGAGAAGAGGTGATTTAAATTATGAAGGAAAAACGTAAATTTTTAATTATTGGAATTTTAATTACAATTGTGGTAGCATTAAGTGGAATAGTGTTTTATTATTGGTATGAAAATACATATTATGTGTCAACAGATGATGCTAGGGTTAGTGCTGATATAGTTAGTGTAACTCCGCAAATTTCAGGGAAATTATTAGAACTTAATGTGACAGAAGGCGATACTGTTACTAAAAATGAGATATTAGCTCGTCAAGATATGAATGGACTTCCAGATACAAGCGTTGAACAAGCTTTGATGAGATCACCTATAAATGGTATAGTGGTAAAAAAACAAGGAACAGTTGGAGAACTTTTATCGGTAGGGCAAAGTACAATTACTTTAATAGATCCTAATAAACTATATATAACTGCTGATATTGAAGAAACAAAACTTGGAAAAATTAAAATGGGTGAACCTGTTGAGATTACTATAGATCAGTATGATGCTAAAAAGTTTAATGGGAAAGTAAAATCTATAGGAGAAGTTTCCAATTCAGCCTTGTCAATTTTACCAGCATCAACTAGTGGAACATTTACTAAAGTGGTTCAAAGAGTAGCTGTAAAAATCGAACTTGATGATTTTGATAGTAAAATTATTCCGGGAACAAATGCAGTTGTTAAGATTCATGTTAAGTAGTGGGGTGATAACATGGAAAAAAATAATAAAGGATTATTAAATAGCTGGTTAGCTTTAGGAGTAGTTGTAATTGGAACATTTATGTCTATATTAGATAGTAGTATAGTAAATATTGCTCTTCCAAAGATGATGTCTGTGTTTGGAATGCCCTTAGACGATGCTAAGTGGATTATAACAGCTTACTCATTAACACTTGGTGCAATTATACCATTAACAGGATTTCTGCAGGATACTTTTGGATCTAAAAAAATATATATGTTTGCATTAGGTATGTTTTCTGTAGGCTCTTTATTATGTGGTTTTGCCTGGAGTGGCGGAACAATGATAGCCTTTCGTGTGCTTCAAGCACTTGGTGGTGGTATGATAATGCCAGTGGGAATGTCTATTATATATAGCTTGTTCCCTAGAGAAAAAATAGGACTTGCCCTTGGGTTCTGGGGGATTGCAGCCATGGCTGCTCCTGCTATAGGTCCAACCTTGGGAGGCTTTATTATTGAAAAGATGGACTGGAGAATGATTTTTAACGTAAATGTTCCTATAGGGGTAGTTGGAGTAATAATGGCAGGAATTTTATTAAAAGATTCAGAGAAAAAGCCATTAAAATCCTTTGATATAATAGGCTTTTTATCTTGTACGATAGGACTCGTTAGTGTGTTATATGTACTTGGAGAAGGTTCTTCTATTGATTGGAGTAAGATGGAAAATGCAATTTTAATGACTTTGGGCATATTAAGTCTTATATTATTTGTAGTAAATGAGCTTACTCATCCAAATCCATTATTAGATTTGCGAGTTCTTAAGTTATTTGATTTTAGTATAAGTTTAATGATAACAAGTGTTTTAACCTTGGCACTTATGGGATCTTCTTATATATTACCTATGTTTTTGCAAAATATAAGAGGATATACTGCTATGGAAACAGGACTAATTATGTTACCTTCAGCTTTGGTAATGGGAGTTTTAATGCCAATAAGTGGGAAGCTGTTTGATAAGATGGGTGCAAAACCTCTTGTAATCCCAGGACTTATAATATTAGGTATTAGTTCTTATGAACTTGCCTATACTATTAATACAAATACAACTAAAGAACATATAATATTAATTACTTGTATTAGATCAATTGGCCTTGGGCTTGCCATGATGCCTATTAGTACGGCTGGAATGAATGCTGTAAAAACAGAATTAGTATCGAGGGCATCAGCTCTTAATAACACTATTAGGCAAGTTGCAGGAGCACTTGCTGTAACTATAATATCGACTATAATGCAAGGTAGAAGCGATTATAATTATGCTAAATTGGCAGAACAAATAAATGTTTATAATAAAGCAGCCAATGATACGATTGGTACACTTACAAAAGCATATATGTATTCAGGAATGCCTCAAAATATGGCTAAAGCTTCTGCAATATCAAAATTGACACAAATTATAAAAGGTCAAGCTACAATAGAGGGAATGCAATATGCAGTTATGATAACAGTGGCAGCAGTAGCAGCTGCATTGTTTTTAACTTTCTTTATGAGAACTAAAAGAATCTAAAGAAATAAATTGGGAAGGTGAATATTAGTGGATTTAAATGATTTACCCATGGTAAATGATGAAGTTGCTCAAAAACAAGCTGATGAAATAATCGAAATATTTAAAAACATTAAAAAAGCTATTAACTTTAAGTCTGAGGAAAGTGCAAAGAAGTATGGATTTACAGCACCACAATTAGGTGTTATATTCCATTTGCATAGGATGCCGTCAATAACTCTTAATGATCTAAGTGAGCATATGCTTTTAACTAAAAGTACAGTTTCAGGCATAGTTGACCGTTTAGAAAAACAAGGTGTTGTAACAAGGGAAATACCGAAAGATAATCGAAGAATTGTAAGGTTATCTATTTCAAAAGAGTTTAAGAAAAATAATGATATATGTAAAATGAAAAAAGAATTTATTACAGGTTTTATAGCTGATGCTATAAAAAATACTGATTCAGATGAAGTAAATAAGATGATTGATGGATTAAAGCAGCTTAGTATATTATTAAATAAAAATTATTAATTGGAATAAACTACTTCATTAATATTAGAACTTAGCTCAAATAATATATGTTTGGGAAATTGTTTATCTGGGGTATAGTGGTATAATTGGAATTTTACTTAATGAATATGATCTTGATTTTATAGCAGTATGTTTGTTTTTTAATAAAATATGTAAAAAAATAAAATATAAGAGAGATATTTATTAAATTTAGAAGGAATTTATACATTTTTGTATAATTGTTTATTATGAGAGGGGGAGATGTAAATGGAAAACATTAATATAAAGAAAATATTAAATACATATAAGATGTTTAGTAAAAGACAAAGGGAGATATTAGAAAAGCTTTCTAAAAACAAAGAGATATTTACATTTGATGATTTGCAAAAAGAGCTTCAAGAGGATTCTGAGGCAAAAGAGTTATTGCAAAAGCTAAGATTTATTGCCCATGGAGATTATGAAAAAGCAGGTATAATTAAACCAGCAGCTAGCTCTAAACCAGAATTAAGTAATGGTAATATAGAAGAAATAGAATTATGGATGTAAAAAGATAATTGAACTCTATTAATAATAGGGTTCTTTTTTTGTTGATTTATATAATTCCATAAAGGAATGTACTGTATTAAATTTACATTTACTATATTTAGTGAATTTGATATTATGAAATAGTAACGTAATATTTTGGATTAATATTACGTTACAAAATATATTTTGTAACGTAATATGTGTGGAATGTTGTTTATAAAATTGGAATTAATTAAGCAAATAAATAAATAAATAAATAAATAGATATTAAATAACTTTTTGGAGGTGTATTTTAAAGAATGAATAAAGTAAAAATTTCAGATATAGCTAAAGAGCTTGAAATATCAGCAATTTCTGTGAGCAGAGCTCTTTCTGGTAAATCAGGAGTTGGAGAAGAATTGCGAAATAAAATAATAAGCAAAGCAAAAGAAATGGGGTACTTTAAAGAAAAGCTTAAGGAAGAGATTAAAATTTTAGTTTTGCATCAAAAGCCTTTTGTACAAGACACTAGTAATTATAGTCATATGGTTCAGGGGATTGAAAAAGCAATACAAAAGAGTGGTTCAGAATATGATTTAGAGTTTGTAGATAAGGAACATCAAGAGGAGCTTTATTTGCCATATAAGCTTCAAAAAGGTGTTGATTTTGATGGAATTATATTTATTGGTAGATTTAATTCAAATTATGTTGAGTTTATTTCTAGCAAAGTAAAGAATCAAGTATTCTACACAGGATATTCTCCTTCTTTTAATTGTGATAGTGTTTGGTATAACTTTAATAATGGTGGCTATAAGCAATGTGAATATTTAATAAAAAAGGGACATAAAAAAATAGGTTTTTTAGGAAATAGCAGTGTATATAAAAACAAAGAAAAAGTTCTTGGAATTACTTCAGCTCTAGAGGATTATGAACTTCCTATAAAAGATGAATTTTTCATATATGAGGAAAATTTTGAAGAAAAGATGCTTAACTTAATAAGTGATAAAACAGGTCCAACTGCAATAGTTTGTCAATGGGATTATACAGCAATAAAGCTTATAAAATTTCTATATGAAAAGGGAATAAAAGTACCAGACGATATATCTGTAATTGGCAGTGGTAATACTGAAATGTCGTCATTATCTATTCCTGCTTTAACTACCTTGGAGCTTAATATTGATTATGCCTGTGAAGTAGCTGTAGAGCTTCTTTTTAAAAGAATAAAAAATCCAGAAAAACCTTTTGAGAATATTACAATAAATAGTGTTTTAGTGGAAAGGGATTCAGTAAAGTTATGTTATTAATTCCCTTAATAGCCTTTGGCGGTTTTTATTTTTCATAATATATAAGGTAAACAATACTAGACATAGAAGATTATAAGAATGAAAGAGTGATAATATATGAATGTTACTAATGAAGTTAAAAATAAATTTAATAATCCTTTTATTGCATTAAAGCATAATAATTTCAGATATTATTGGATAGGTATGTGCATTTCCTTAATAGGAACCTGGATGCAGAATATAGCACAGCCATGGCTGGCATATACCTTGACCAATTCTCCTTTTTTACTCAGTTTAATTGGAATTGCACAATTTACGCCTATGCTTATATTTGCTCTTTTTGCAGGAGTTTTTGTGGACAAGTTTTCGAAAAAGAAGATTTTATTGTTTACTCAATCAGCTTCCCTTGTAATAACCTTAATTCTTGCAATATTAGTATGGACAGAAAAGATTGAATATTGGCATATATTAATAATGTCTACATTATTAGGAATAGTTAATACAGTAGATATGCCTGCCCGTCAATCAATGGTAATTGAACTGGTAGGAAGAGAGGATTTAATGAATGCAATTGCTTTAAATTCTATGGTATTTAATTTAGCGAGAATTATAGGGCCTGCACTTGCTGGAATAGTAATGGGATATGCTGGAGTTGCAGTATGTTTTTTTGCTAATGCAATAAGCTTCGGAGCGGTCGTTATAAGCTTGTTTTTTATTGAGTTACACCCTGTTCAAAAAAATCCTAATGTTGAGAATTCTAATTTAATTGGAGAAATTAAAGATGGACTAAAATACATTTATCGTAAGAAGGTTCTTTTATACACCTTATTAGTTATGGCAATAGTGGGAACTTTTGTCCCTAATTTCAATGTATTGGTTCCAGTTTTTGCAAAGGAGATATTAAAGGAAAATGAAGCTGGTTTTGGAATACTAATGTCATTTATGGGCTTTGGTTCTTTTTTGGGAGCAATGTTTATAGCTACTCTAAGTAAGTCTGGCCCTAAAAAGTTTATAATATATCTAGTACCTATAATTGTAGGAGCTTTACTTATTGCGACTGGTTATACAAATGTTTATTTGCTTACAGGGATTTTTCTAGCTATTACTGGCTTCTTCTTTATTTCTTTCACTTCAAGTGCAAATTCAACCTTGCAGTTAAATTCAAGGAACGAATATCGTGGAAGGGTTATGAGCGTATATACATTAGTTTTTGCTGGATCTACACCTTTTGGAAACCTCTATGCAGGGCTATTTGCAGAACATTTCAATGCCAGAATAGGTTTTGCCGCTTGTGGTGGAGTAATAATTTTACTGATGATTCCATTGTTAGTTTATAAAAGAAAAAATGAAGTTTAACTAAGATTAATAATGGATAAGTAAAAATAAAAAAATGTCTTTAAATTCTTACTAATTGAATTTATACTATTGAGTTTAAAAAATAACAACTGTTATAGCTGAAGTTTTACATATAAAAATTCCAATACTAGTAAAAAGTAATTGATTGTTTAAAATATAACGACTAATTTTGTCGAACTTATATACATTTGCTGAAAAATACTATAATATTTTAATGTAAATATTAAAATATAAAGAAAAATAGGAGAGAAAGCTTATGTCAGAAAAAAACGATAAAAAGATTCTTTGGTACAGCTTAGCATTTATGGCGTTCTCAACAGTTTGGGGCTTTGGAAACGTTATTAATGGATTTTCTGAGTATAATGGTCTTAAGGCAATTGTATCTTGGATCATAATTTTTGCTATTTATTTTGTACCATATGCATTAATGGTTGGTGAACTAGGTTCAGCATTTAAAGAGCATGGAGGAGGAGTTAGTTCATGGATAAATGAAACTATAGGACCTAAAATTGCTTATTATGCTGGTTGGACATACTGGGTAGTACATATGCCTTATATTTCACAAAAACCATCAGGTTTTATGATTGCAACAAGTTGGGCTATTTTTCAAGATAAAAGAATTAGTAGTATGAATCCTATAATACTACAAGCATGTTGTTTAGTAATTTTTATAATCGGACTTTATATAGCATCAAAAGGATTAAATCCATTAAAGAAATTAGCAACACTTGCAGGAACATCTATGTTTGTTATGTCTATCCTATTCATTGTATTAATGATAGCAGCGCCTGCAATTACAGATGCAAAATTAATGTCAATAGATTGGTCTATAAAAACATTCATGCCAACTTTTGATATGAAATTCTTCACTAGCTTATCTATTTTAGTTTTTGCTGTTGGAGGCTGTGAAAAAATTTCACCATATGTTAATCAAATGAAGGATCCAGCGAAAGGATTCTCAAAAGGAATGATTGCTTTAGCAGTTATGGTTGCCGTATGTGCTATTTTAGGTACTATTTCACTTGGAATGATGTTTGATTCAAATAATGTTCCTAAGGATTTAATGACTAATGGAGCATATTATGCTTTCCAAAAGCTTGGTGAATATTATCATTTAGGAAATTTCTTTGTAATCGTATATGCAATTACAAATATGATTGGGCAATTTGCAGTATTAATTATATCAATTGATGCACCTTTACGTATGTTACTTGATAGTGCAGATACAAACTTTATACCAGAAAAAATGCTAGTAAAAAATAAGTTTGGAGCATATATCAATGGTCATAAACTTATATTAGTAATAGTTTCAATCTTAATAATTGTACCAGCTTTTGGTATAAAAGATGTAGATGCTTTAGTTAAATGGCTAGTAAAATTAAATGCAGTATGTATGCCACTAAGATATTTATGGGTATTTGCAGCATATATTGCACTTAAAAAAGCTGGAGAAAAGTTTAATGCTGAGTATCATTTTATAAAAAATAAAACTTTAGGAATTATATTTGGAGCATGGTGCTTTGCATTTACTGCTTTTGCATGTATTGGTGGTATGTACTCAACAGATACATTCCAATTAGTGCTTAATATTATAACTCCGTTTGTATTACTTGGTTTAGGATTAATAATGCCTTATTTTGCAAAGAAGAATAATGCACAATAATTAATGTTTTGATAAATATAAAAGGGATTTTAGCAATGGACAAGTTTCAAAGCTAAAATCCCTTTATATTTTTAGGGCAGAAAAATTATGTTTTATTTATGGTTATGTTTATTTAAATGTAATTGTAATCTTTTGTGTATTGTTACATTCCAGGCATAGCTGACATGTTACTCATATTAGATACAATTTCAGGATTTACCATACCAAAGATCATTGCAATATGAGCTACAACTAAAAATCCACCAATAAGGATGAAATGAAGCTTCATTTTTTCATCAGCTGTTTTATTTTTGTAGATTACTCCTAGTTCCATTAAAGCAATAGGAAGTAAGAAAACAACACCTGATAAGTAGAAACCAACGGCTAAGACATCTATAAAGCCGTGCCATCCACCTGTAGTAGTTAATGGGATTACAGCAGTTATTAATAAGTAAATAAAAATACCTGTAAAATAGAAGCCATCAAAAATACCAACTACTTTATTGAAGGTTCTTAAACCACCACTTTTACTCTTGTTAAATAATATAAAAAATTCTGAAATTGTTAGTGCCTCTGCACAAATAACTGGAATAGCCATAAAAATGATTAAATTCCAAGGCTGATTATCAGCAAGTAATGACATATAATGTGTCATATTCATAATTAACACCTCCATTTAATTTTGTAAGATAATTTTACAAAATTGTTATGAAGATTTTATGAAGAAATATATATTTTTATACAAAATTCCTATAGGTTTAATTAAATTAAAAACTCCGTACAGTTAAAAAACATATACGGAGAAATCATGTAGTGTTATAAGCTAACTATGCTACACTATAAATTTTAACATCAGGTTCAACGCTCCATAGTGGCTTAAGACCAACAAAAACATCATTTTGGAACATTTCACTAGATAGATAAGCCTGAGCATGTTCTACACTATCGAAGCCATGAAGCACTTGAACATCCTCATCGCGAATAAGCAGGTCTTTTGTTAAAGCACCAGTAATTTTGTCAAGAAATGGACCACGATAATCAGTATAAACTTTTGCTGCAGCAGCACGGTTTACATTTTCAATTTTCATTGTGATTTCTAAATAAGCATTTACTTTCATAATATTACCTCCAGATTTATTCATATGACTCATTTATTCTGCCTGAGTCTGGTATAATTATATTTTAAGAACTCAGAAATAAAAATATATCAGTGAATTTATGAGTTACTAATAAATTTCATAGTTACTTGTTAATATATAGACAGCCTTCTATAATAGTCTTACATCTATAGGTGTATGCGCAACAATTAATAATTATTATAGAATTATAAGGAACATAGGAGGGGAAAATGTCTATATCAGTTTTTTTTACAATGCTAGGATATATGTTGCTTTGCTCTTTTACGCCAGGACCTGGAAATATTTTAGCTTTAAATACTACAACCCAATTAGGATGGAAAGAAGGAAAAAGCTTAATTTGGGGAATTTGCACGGGATATGCCTGTGTACAGGTTATTTGCACACTAGCAGCATATGGGCTTAATAATTTTTTGACACCAATGCTTGTTGTTCTAAAGTATATTGGAAGCATATATATGGTATGGTTAGCAATAAATATTTATTTGAGCAAACCAATAAAGGATAAAAATGGTGAAAAAGCATCATTTAAAGTAGGATTCTTACTTCAATTTATAAATGTAAAAATCTATTTCTATATTATGACTTTGTTGATAGTGTATCTTGTTCCTAGTATTAAAGATTTGCCAAAATTATTCTTAGCTGGTGTGGGGATAGTAATAATTGGAAGTGTAGCCTGTTTAACATGGGCATTTCTAGGGGTTAAGATGCAAAATGTTTATGAGAAAAACTACAAACTTATTAATTTTATATTGAGCATGTTTTTATTTTATTGTGCCATAGATATTGTAAGGGGGTGAATTGATGTATAAACATAAAATGGAAGAAGATATTAGGTGCCCCCTTGAATATGGACTTGATATTTTTGGTGGAAAGTGGAAATCACGAATTATATGCGTCTTAGCTGAAAAAGGCACTTTACGATATAGTGAAATTAGAAAAGAAATGAGTAATATAACTGATGCTGTTCTAGCAGTAACGCTTAAGGAATTAATTGTAGATGGTATTGTGAATAGAAAATCATTTGATGAGATTCCTCCTCGTGTAGAGTATTGCTTAACGGAGAAGGGTAATTCTGTGATTCCTATTTTGCAGAGTATTTGCAGATGGTCTGGAGCATATCACAAGGAAGATAATGCGAATACAATGGCACAATGTAAAAAGTGTGACTATAAATAAAGAAAAGGAGGCATTTATGTTATGATAATTACTTATACAGAGGAAAAATTTTTCACCCAAGAGGACGTGCAGCAATTATTCTTGTCTGTAGGCTGGGTGTCAGGACAGTATCCAAGTCGGCTATATAAGGCATTGATAAATTCATCTACAGTTGTAACAGCTTGGGATAAAGATAAATTAGTAGGGTTAGTACGTGTATTAGATGATAGTGAAATGATGGCATATATGCATTATGTTTTGGTAAATCCAGATTATCAAGGACATAAAATTGCTGGAACAATGATTAATATGATTAAAGAAAAATATAAAGATTATTTGTACATTGAGATAATGCCAGAAGACAAGAAAAATGCTGTTTTTTATGAAAAGTTTGGATTTAAGATGATGGAAAATGGTGTAGCAATGCAGCTTTGCAATTTCTATAATAAACATTAAGCTAAAATAACATAAGTTAAAGAAGTAATATTAATATTATACAATATAACTGTTATATTGTATAATATTTGAAAATGAAGTTATTTAATATTTTATATACTTGGGAATTGTCAATAAAATATTTGGAGGATAAAAATGTCGCATATTTTAGGTAAAGAAGCCTACAAAAGATTAGAAGAAAGAATAAACAGATTTCCACAAGGAGCACCGCCATCAAAAACTTTATATAAAATATTAAGTATGCTTTTTTCTGAGAAAGAAGCAGAACTAGTGGCAATGTTACCCATTAAGCCATTCTCAGTAAAAACTGCAAGTTCTATCTGGAAAATGGATGAGGTTCAAACTGAAAATATTCTTCAGAAGCTTGCTCAAAGAGCTATTCTAATGGATATTGATTATGCTGGCAAAAAAGAATATTGTCTTCCACCACCTATGATTGGATTTTTTGAATTTTCACTTATGAGAACTAGGGGAGATATAGACCAAAAGGCGTTATCAGAACTATATTATCAATACTTAAATGTTGAAGAAGATTTTATTAAGGATTTATTCTTAGGTACGGAAACAAGGTTTGGAAAGGTTTTTGTTCAAGAGGGAGTTCTTTCAAGTCAAAATCAGTTGGAAATTATGGATTATGATAGGGCAAGTAATGTTATAAAAAATGCAGAGTTTATGGCTGTAAGTATGTGCTTTTGCAGGCATAAGATGGAGCACTTGGGCAAAGCTTGTGATGCCCCCATGGAAACTTGTATGACATTTGGAGACAGTGCATATACTTTAAGCAAACATGGATATGGTAGA
This sequence comes from Clostridium sp. C2-6-12, assembly GCF_009928485.1. GTDB lineage: Bacteria > Bacillota > Clostridia > Clostridiales > Clostridiaceae > Clostridium. Next base: position 35,992 of record NZ_JAABNP010000014.1, read on the forward strand.
AGGATAGAAGTGTCAGAAGGCTTAGAAATATTAAATATGGCTTATGAAAATAATTTAGTTCAATGTGGTGAAAATGTGAGAGATGGATCAGTTTTTTTATGTAATTGTTGTGGCTGCTGCTGCGAAGGTATGCTGGCAATTAAGAAATTTGGTTATTTAAATCCAATTCAAACAACAGCCTTTTTGCCACAGGTTATTGAAGATGGCTGTATTGGGTGTGGAAAATGTTCAAAGGCATGCCCTATTGAAGCAATAAAGGTTAATCCAATTACAAAAAAAGCTGAAGTGGATGAGGGCATATGCTTAGGCTGTGGAATATGTGTGAGAAATTGCTTTAAAAAGAGCATATATCTAAAACATAGAGAAAAAGAAATAATAACTCCAGCTAATACAACTCATAGAATAGTATTACAGGCAATTGAAAAAGAAAAGCTTCAGGAATTGATTTTTGATAATAAGGCATTATTCAGTCATAGAGCTATGGCAGCGGTTTTATCTGCCATTTTAAAGCTTCCACCTGTAAAAAAGGCTATGGCAAGTAAACAAATGAAATCAGTTTATTTAGATAAATTATTAAGTAAAAAAGAATAAAATAATGATGTTTTTTTGGGAGCGAAATATGATAGTTACTATTATTGATAAATGTGAAAAAGAAAAAATAGCAATGGAAATACTATCAGACTTACCAGAGTGGTTTGGATTACCTGAGAGTACACAGGAATATATTAATTGTAGTAAAGAGATGCCATTTTGGGCAGATATAGAAAATAAAAAGGTAAGAGGATTTATAACCTTAAAAGAAACAAGTCCTTATACTGTTGAACTTTATGTTATGGGAGTATTAAAGGAGTTTCATAGAAACAAAATTGGATATAATTTATTTAATGCTTTTTATGAATATTCGAAGAATCAAGGGTATTTATATATGCAAGTTAAAACAGTAAAAGAAGGTTGTTATGAGGAATATGACAAAACAATTGGCTTTTATAAGAAGCTTGGATTTAAAGAATTAGAATGTTTTCCTACACTTTGGGATGAATGGAATCCATGTCAGATTTTTATTATGTCTATAAAATAATGGAAATTTATATAATAGGAGCATGAGATTGAATACCTGTAATTATTTTTAGTCTATATGGTATAATATGAAATAAAAATACTAATGGGATGGAGGAGATAAAATGTTTACTAAAGAGGAACTTTTAGTAATTGAAGATGCAATTAAGATTGCTGATGCAGAATATATAAGATTAATTGATGAAAATAAAAGTAACAAGAATAGGATGGTTGCTTTTAATAGAAAGCAAAAGAAGTTATGGCTTGTTCAAAATAAATTAAAAAAGCTTATAGAAGAAAGTAAGTAAAATATAAGGAAATGACCATAATCAAATCATAGATTTGGGTTTTATACTTATATAGGGAGGATTTTATGTACGATTATCCATTATATAGGCCGCCAAGTGAAGGTAATAGCCTCATAATACAAGCAACCTTGGGATGTTCTCATAATAAATGCAGTTTTTGTAATATGTATAAATCAAAGAAATTTGAAGTAAGATCAGTTGAAGCTATTAAAAATGATATAGATTATTTTAGAAGAATATATGCGTATGTTGAAAAAATATTTTTAGCTGACGGAGATGCTTTGATTATACAAACAAAAGATTTATTAGAAATACTTACATATATTAAGGATATATTTCCTGAATGTAATAGAGTTACTCTTTATGGTTCCCCTAAATCAATATTACTTAAAACTAAGGAAGAGCTAAAAGCTCTTAAAGATTTAGGGCTCTCAATGATATACATGGGAGTTGAAAGTGGAGCTGAAGAAATTTTAGAAGATATAAATAAGGGTGTAAGTAGAGAGAATTTAGTAAAGGCTGCCCAAAGGGTTAAAGAGTCAGGCATTTTATTGTCGGTAACAGTAATAGCTGGGATTGGTGGAAGAGAAAAGAGCAAAAGTCATGGAATTAAAACTGGTGAAATAATAACAGAAATGTGCCCTGATTACTTAGGAATTTTAACATTAATGATAGAAGAAAATACAGAATTATATCATAAAATAAAAAGTAATGAGTTTACAATTTTAAGCGATAAAGAAATTTTAGAAGAAATTAAAATTTTGGTTGAGAATATTAATGCAAACAACTCTATAATATTTAGATGCAATCATGCATCAAACTATATTTCTTTGAGAGGAACCTTTCCTCAGGATAAAGAACTGATTTTAAAGCAAATTGATTTTTATGGAACTAGTAAAGAATTGAGAAGTGAAGAAGAAAGAAGATTATAGTTTTATTTTAAAAGTTATGATATGTGTAGTTAAATTTATAAATTTTAAAAATAAATTGTGAAAATTATTTTTGTCACCTAATTGACATCTTTGCAATGTAATATATAAATATAAAGTAGTTAAAGCATTATTTGCCCCTTATTAAAATATTAATATCCAGTATTCAGAATGATCTATTACACCCTAGTAGATCATTCTTTTCTATTTAAAATTGAATTTATGGTATTTTCGAGATTAGGGCTACGAGATTTTTGATGTGAGTTTAAAATATATTAAACACTTTTAGAAGATATTATTGCTTGTTTCATAGGATTTTTAAATTATTAGTAAAAATTTAAAAATCCTATGAGAAAATCGGAATCTTATTATTTATTATAGTTCAAAGAACCATGAGGAAGCACAGCGTGAACGCCTTTGACTCCGTTAACAACTTGGGTAATTCTTAGATCAACTACGCTACTTGCTAATGCAATAGCTTCAACTCTATCTAAGTCAAATAGCCTACACATTAGGTTTAAAATACCATCCATAGCTTGAACTGTGGCTTCATTCAAATCTTCATGAAATCCGAAACTAATCCAGCCATTAGGGGTATTAGCTATTGGCATTTCAAGTTTCATATCCTTATGTACTGTAAAAGTTAATTCAACGAACTCTGTGGCACACTCTATTGCTTGACAACTTATTTCTCCATCTCCTTGGGCAGCGTGACCATCACCAACAAAAAAGTAAGCACCATCAACTGGAATTGGTAGATATAAGATACTTCCTTTGCCTAACTCCTTGCAATCAATATTGCCACCACAAAATCTTGGAGGCCATGTAATATGTATTCCTTCTTCTTCGGGAGGCATAGCATATATTCCCATAAAGGGTTTTAGACTTACAGAAAATTTCTTGCCATTAACTTCTGTTTCCCCAAGCATGGAGTTTTTATCTAATTTCCATTCAAGATTAATTTCCCTACATTCAGTTAATCCAAGTTTTTCATTTTCCCAATTTGGATATCCACCGGCAGATGTAAACCCATAAGGGCCTGTAATAACTTCATTTACTTTTATTTCAAGTGTCATTCCCTTTTTTGCTTCAATAATTTGTATTGGGCCGCAAAGTGCATGTCCGTTATCAATGTCCTTTCGTCTATCTAAAGGTTTTATTCTTTTTCCATCTTCAGCTGGAGTCCCCCAGCCAGCATCAAAACATGAATATTGTACTGTATCACCAGAATTGATTGTTAATATAGGGTTAAACTCAGCTGAGATAGAACCAATTATATTTTGACGGGTCGGTATTACTTTGTAAGTTGCCATGTGATTACCTCCTATAATAGTTTTCCAATATACTGTAGAGTTGAAACTTCTGTATAGTCAAGTGTTCCATCTACTATTTTAGTTACATCCGCTAGCATGTCTTGAATACTTACATATTTACCTTCTTTACCTGTATATGGTTCAGCCACAAAGAAATATTGAGTCAAGTAAGCTTCGAGGCGCTCTCCACGATTATATGTTTGTACTTCAGAAGCAGGAAGACTATTAACACCTCGAATGCTTACTAAAGTTCTTAACTCACGATATCGACGAAGCAGTTTTTTGGCGCGTTGCTGCGTAGAAAAATGAACTTGGTCCAAATATTCACCTTCTAAAATAGAAGATGTTGAGTAAAATGGGTTAATTGCAGGAAACATATCTCTGGCCGCAAGTTCTGCATCAAATCGCCATAAGGTCTCGAGAGGACCATAAGGTAACTCCTCATCAACAGCCTCTCCTTTTAAATCAACAAGAAAGGTTAAAAGTGGAGGAACACCAGCACTTAGTAATCTCTCCTGCAAATTATAAATTTCACCTGTTATTACATTAGACATGTCTGCAGCAAAGACAATTTCATTTTGATTGTTCATCTTTATTATTTCTTCATATACTTCATCTATAGTATGGAGAATAACAACTTCGACATTTTCCATACCATTTTTTAATTCTATAGGGTCTCCTTCAGGCATAAGAAGTATGGCGGTATAACCATTTTTTCTTAATCTATAGAACATTTCTGCAAGCAAAACAAGCTGCCCCATACCAGGGCGTGCTACCAATCCAATAGTTCCACCTTTGGTTAGTGGTGAAAACAAATCTAAAACTTTTATACCTGTTTCAATCATTTCTGTCTTCTCGCCTCTTAAAATTAATTCATCCATGCTACACTTAGCTAATGATGCGAGGGCAAATAATGTACGAACCTCAGCACGTGATATAGGAATTTTTCCAGTGCATAGATCCGAAACCGTAGCAGGTCGTAAGTTAACAGATCGGGCTGCGGCAGTTAAATTAGGAATTCGACGGCGTAACAATGGTACATTTAAACTTATATCTTCCAAAATATTTCCTCCTTGTTAGTATGCTTTTTAACTATTATATTAATAATTACTTTAAAACGCAACATAAATTACTTTTAAAAGTATTTTGTATTGCGTTTTAAAGTATTTTCTTATTTATAAGAAAGTGCTTTTAGTCAACAGGTTTAGGATATTATTTATTGAGATTTTTTTAAATTCCTCTAATATCCCAGTGAAAATCATGTTAAATATTAATCTAGTTCTTTTATATTTCGATTATAGAAAATAAAATTAACCTAAATATGATATAATAAAACATATGTTTAAAATCCTTTATTTAAATATTATGGTTCTATTCATATATAATTTGCATTATAGAACAAGATTGGAATAGTAATCCTTAATGGCGCATTATACAAAATACTTTTAGTTGATAATGAAATTTACAATGATTATGCTATTGAGCTAGAGATATATGATAAATCAAATAAATACATCAAAATAAATGGAGGTGTTCTATGAAGAAATTTAATTTAAGTGATGTTAAAAGAATTATTAAAATTTATGTTGCAATAATTATTCCAATACTTATAATTGCAATATCAATTTATAATTATCTTTCAAAAAGTGAAATAGATAAAACAAAAGAGATTTTAATAGAAGTACAGAAACAAAAGGCCAAGACAGTTCAATATATTATACAAAGTAATTTTAATGAAGCTTATGAAAATTTATTAGTTGTAAAAAATTCCAATGATTTAAAAAATTATATTAATTATTCTGACATAAATACGAAAGAAGATTTAGAACAGCTTTTTTTAAGGATCGTAACTAGTAAAAAAAATTTTGATCAAATAAGATTTTTAGATAATAACGGAGATGAGGTTATTAGAGTTAACAGTGATGTAAAAGGGCCTTATTTAGTGTCTAAGGATAAATTACAAAATAATAGCAATAGTGATTATTATATAAATACAAGTAAATTAAATAAGGATGAAGTTTTTATATCAGACATGGGCTTGAATATGGAAAGCGGAGAAGTCGAAATTCCTTATAAACCTATTATTAGAATATGTGTACCTATATATTCCTCTAATAACATATATAAGGGCGTTTTAGTTGTAAATTATTTAGGACAAGATATGTTAGATGTTTTAAGTGAAGAATATGAAGACTCAGTTTATACTTTCATTAAACCATCATTGATAAATAATGATGGATATTACTTGTTTAATTCAGATGATATGCAAAATTTTGGATTCGCGTTGAAAAATGAAAAAAACAATGTGATATATGATTTTGATAAGAAACTATGGGAAAATATAAAATCAAAGGATTCTGGATATTATGAAAAAGGCAATGAAGTATATTATTACATGAATGTAAAGCCATTGTATAACATTGATTTTACAGGTGAAAATAACTATTCTTGGTTTATTGTATCTAAATTTAATTTAGAAGATTTGCCTATTGTTAATGAACAAGTCTTTTTGGGGATGAGAGATAGAGACATATTTATCTTAATTGGAGTTTCAATATTAATTTTAATAATTTTGAGCATAATTTATTATTCTCAAAAAGATAAAGAAGAATTAAATATATTACAAAAAATGATTGAAAATATTAATGATGCTGTTCTTATTACAGATAATAAAACTAAAATAACATATGTAAATCAGTCTTTTGAAAAAATAACTGGATATACTAGGGAAGATGTTTTAGGATTAAAAACTAACTATTTTAAAACAGGGAAACAATCTGCTGAATTTTATAAGGAAATGTGGAATTCCATAAACACTAAAGGCTATTGGTCAGGAGAATTATGGGATAAGAAAAAAGATGGGGTTTTATACTCTAAAAAACTTAGCATATATACATTGAAAGACAAATCTAATATGAATATTACTAAGTATATGGGAATATTTAGCGATTTAACAGATAGCTTAGAGAAAGAAAATTATATTGAAAAGCTAAAGAATTATAATTTGAAGACTAATTTGCCAAATGAAAATTTAACAAATTTATTAATAAATAATATTATTAAAAATCAAAATATAAATTTTAGTATTATATATTTTACTATCGAAAACTATAACAGCCTTTTATTTAAATTTAATGAAGATGATACACTTTTTATTAATCCGTTAATTAAGAATATTAAAAAGCTACTTAAAGAAGAAGATTTTATTGCTCAAATTGCTAAAAATAATTTTATAGTAGGGATATCTTCTTATAATACAAAAGAAGATGTTAGAACCTTTGTTGATAAATTATTTAATGAAAGCAATAAACTATTTAGACAAAAAGAGGAAATAATATTCTTAGATATGAAGGCTGGAATTTCAAGTTATCCTGAAGATGGAAAAGATTCAAATGAGCTTGTAAGTAATGCATATATTGCCTTAAATAAAGCTTTAAATAATAATGAAGCTAAATATGAGTATTATACATCTGAATTGAAAGCAAATATGGAAAATGAAATAAAAATGGAAATGCTATTAAGGAGGGCTGTAGAAAACGATGAATTAAGTATTCATTATCAACCACAAGTTGATATAAACAAAGGAGTAACTGTTGGAGCTGAAGCTCTTTTAAGATGGAATAACAAAGAACTTGGGAATGTATCTCCAGTAGTATTTATTCCATTGGCAGAGAAAACAGGCGTTATTATTGAAATTGGTTATTGGATTATAGAAAATGTATTTAAAGATTATTTATTAATGAGAGAAAAAGTAAGCAGAGATTTTAGAATTTCAATTAACATTTCTCCTATACAATTTAGAGATGAAGCACTTATAGAAAAAATTAAAGAATTTGGAGAAAAGTATCAGGTGGATTTTTCAAATTTTGAAATAGAAATAACAGAAAGCACGTTTATTACAGATGTAAATGATATTAATAATAAGTTTGATAAGTTTAAAGAACTTGGTTTAACTATTGCAGTAGATGATTTTGGAACAGGATTTTCTTCTTTAAGTTATTTAAGAAAATTGAATATAGATAAATTAAAGATAGATAGAAGTTTTATAAAAGATTATCCTCAAAATGATAATGGAGAAATAGCTGAACTAATAACTAATATTTCAAATAAGCTGAATTTGAAAGTTATAACTGAGGGAGCTGAAACAGAAGAGCAAATTAATCACCTTAAATCAATAGGATGCAATCTTGTACAAGGATACTATTATAGCAAGCCTTTACCAAAAGAGGATTTTTACAAATTTCTTGATAAGTAGCAGTAGAAGAGTAATGATGCTACTACATATTAGTGCGAGTGTATTGGAGGCGTATAAAATGGATTTAAAAACATGGAATTCAAATTTAAAAAATTTAAGAGAAATACTTTTGAAAAAAGATAAAATAGAGGAAAGTAAAAGTTTATTCTTAAAATTACATTCTATGGTACATTCTTCAGACATGTCTGGAATAAGGGAAAAAACCTTTGAAGATGAATTGTGGGAAGGATTAGATGAAGAAAAATTCAAAACGGCAACAAATGAAAAAGGACGTACAATTGCATATGGTATATGGCATTCTACTAGAATAGAAGATATTACTATGAATTTATTAGTTGAGGGTGATACTCAGGTATTAAATTCAGGAAACTGGAAGGAAAAAATAAATTCTATAATAAATGATACTGGTAATGCATTAAATGAAGAGGAAATATTAGAATTTAGTAAAAATATAAATATGCAGGAGCTAAAAAATTACAGAATTGCTGTTGGCAGAAAAACACAAGAAATAGTAAAAAAATTAACTTATGAGGATATGAAAAAGAAATTTAATAAGGCTCAATTAAAGAGAATAATAGATGAAGGTGCTGTTTTAGATGTTGAAGGTTCAAACTGGTTAATAGATTTTTGGGGAAAGAAAAACGTAGCAGGAATATTATTAATGCCTGGGACAAGGCATCATTTGGTTCATTTAAACGAATCATTCCGTGCAAAGAAAAAAGCTTAATAAGCTAAGAAATTTGTTTTTTGGAGGAGAGGTTTTGTTAATATGAAGAATAATATAGAGGTTGTGTTTTTTGATTTGTTTTTTACCTTAATTACTCCTAAATATAATAATGGTAGAAATGAAAATAATGTTTTAGAAATATCAAAAGAACAATGGGAAGAGTGTGCAGAGGATAATGATTTGTATTTAGAAAGAGCTATTGGAAAGGAAAAGAATCCACAAAAAATAATTGAAAAGATTATTGAAAAAAGTGAAATAAAGGCTAGCAATAAGCAGATAAAAGAAATCTTGGAGTTAAGAAAAGATAGATTTCAAAAGTCATTAACTGATGTGGATTACAAAATTCTTGAGGTTCTTTTAGATATTAAGAAAAGTGGCAAAAGATTATGTTTAATTAGTAATGCAGATGTAATAGATGTAATGTATTGGAACCAATCTCCATTAAGCAATTTGTTTGATGATGCAGTATTTTCATATAAAGTAGGGTATGTAAAACCTCAAAGTGAAATATATCAAATTGGATTAGGTAAAATGAATACTATACCAGAAAAATCAGTTTTTATTGGAGATGGTGGCTCTGATGAACTAAGGGGAGCTAAAAGATTAGGAATGAAAACAATACTATCAGGATATTTCTTGGAAAAAGAAAGAAAAGATCAAGCTATTATTGATTTTGCTGATTATTCTATAAAAGATTTTAGAGAGATTCTTGAAATAATAAATAATTAAATTTATAGACAAATACTACCTTTGATTAACTTTAAGTAATTAATCAAAGGTAGTATTTGTTTTTTTATTATAAAATAATATATTTTCAATTAATTTATATGGTATCAGAGATAGCTTCAATTGGCTGATATACATATAATTCACAATAATTATCCTTCGACATTGAATTATCTATATATTCAAATCTAAAGGTATCAGCAAATTTATAACCTGATTTAAAAATCCATTTTCTATATAATTGGACTAATAAGCGACCTAAATGTCTTCCGTTGAGGTCATCAGGGCGGAAAAAACCAACAAAACGAAATACAACATATTTATGAGCAGGTATTGAAATACCTGACATTCCACTTGGAACTTCTTCCAAGTTAGATACTTCTGCACTTGGTATGTAGTATATAAATCCATTACTGCTCCAGTCAGTATAACCATAATAAATATTTGAATTTACAATATTGCTGATTTTATTTTTATGATTGTAAAAGAAATCCCGACCATAAGAATTAGCACTTTTATCTCCAGATTTACTTAATATTTTATGTTTAACACCAATTAAGTTGAATTTTTGTTTAAATATAAAGCTTGGTGTATAGGTAATTGAATTTCCTAGAGAAAAAATATCGTCAGCATTTATCTTTTCTGTAAGAACTAAGCTTAAAGAGGTTTTTTGAGATTTTATTTTTAATGGGGTAACCCCAAATTTCTTTTTAAATGCTCTAATATAAGACTGTTCATAATCAAAACCATAATTTAAAGCTATATCTATAATTCTCATATTAGTATTTAAGAGTTCGTTAAGGCTATTGGTTAATTTACGTGATTGAACATATTCCATAATAGATTCCCCTGTAAGGGACTTAAATATTCTATGGAGATAATATTTTGATAATCCTGTATAAAGAGAGATATCATCTAAAGAAATTCTATCAGAAATATTCTTTTCAATATAATCTATAGTTGTTATTATAGTTTCTTTTAAGTCCTTCATATTTTAAACACCTTTTCCTAATAATAGAACTATTAAAAAAAGCAATATCTGTTCATTTTAATAAATAAATTCTATTAAAATTGTATTTGTAGGAAAAATTAATTTGTTAAAAAACATTATATATAATGTGGTTATTAAAGTAAAGAATATTAATTTTATGAAATTATACTATTTCTTTATTGAATAACAGTATAACTTCAATAATTAATTAGTGTGAAGAATTTTATAATTTTAGGAGGCTTAAAATGAAAAGGAGAGTAGTTATTACAGGAGTGGGGAGTATATCATCTCTAGGTATTGGGGCTCATAAGCTATGGGAATCAATCAAAGAAGGAAAGTGTGGAATAAGTACAATTGAAAGAATAGATATTTCCAATTTGCCTGTTAAAGTTGGAGCAGAAGTAAAAGATTTTAATCCAGAAGAATTTATAGATAAAAAAGAAGTTAAAAGAACAGATAGGTTTGCACAATTTGCATTAGCAGCGGCTAAAATGGCAGTTGAAGATTCAAAGCTTGATTTGGATAAGGTAAACAAAGATAGAATGGGAGTAATAATTGGATCTGGTGTTGGAGGAATTGAAACTATGTTAAATCAACATAGAGAATTTCTAGATAGGGGTTATAGAAGAGTTAGTCCTTTTGTAGTCCCAATGATGATACCTAATATGGCATCAGGTCTTGTAGCTATAAAGTTTGGAGCTAAAGGTTTTAATGAATGTACAGTTACTGCTTGTGCATCTTCAACAAATTCCATAGGCAATTCCTTTAAGGTAATACAAAGAAATGATGCAGATATAATGATAGCTGGGGGTGCAGAAGCATGTATAAATGGGTTAACTTTAGCTGGATTTTCTGCAAGTAAAGCAATGACTACAAATGATAATCCTATTGAAGCTTGTAGACCTTTTGATTTAAATAGAAATGGTTTTGTCTTAGGAGAAGGTTCAGGAGTTCTCATTCTTGAAGAACTTGAACATGCATTAAATAGAGGCGCTGAAATTATAGCTGAAATAGTAGGATATGGATGTACAAATGATGCATATCATATGACAGCACCTGCTGAAGGGGGCGAAGGGGCAGCAAAATGCATGAAGCTTGCAATTGAAGATGCAGGAATAAATACTACTGATATTGGATATATAAATGCACATGGAACTTCAACAAAAGCAAATGACAAAGGTGAAACAGCAGCAGTGAAGTCTGTCTTTGGTAAACATGCATATGAACTAGCTATTAGTTCAACAAAATCAATGACTGGTCATTTACTAGGGGCATCAGGGGCTATTGAAGCTATTATTACATCTTTGGCACTTAAAGAAGGCTTTTTGCCGCCAACAATAAATTATAAAACTTCAGATCCAGAATGTGATCTTAATTATGTACCTAATATAGGGAAAAGTGCAAATATAACATATGCGTTATCCAACTCTTTTGGTTTTGGCGGACATAATGCAGCTCTGGTTTTGAAGGCTTTTTAGCCGAAAGTTATTAATGGTAGTCAAAGAATATACTATTGCGTAAATATTTAGCTATAGAAGAGAAATATAATGAATATTAAGAAAATTATGTTATAATTAAAACATAGATATGACAATAAACAGCATAATATTTACTAATTAAATTTAAAATGCTATGGAGGGAAACGGAATGGAAAAAGTTTTAGAATCTATGATTGATGTTGCACCAGTAATAAGGAGAATGTTTGATGAAAAATCATCAATTATAATTTGTGATAAAGAGGGATGTATTTTTAGTTCAGATGGTAAAGAATGCAAAGCTGTAATGGAAAAAGGACAAAAGTTTGAAAAAGACATACTTGAAAAGAGTGGAATCGGAGAAGTTGTGTTTAGAAATAAGAAAACTTTAAACTCTTTATTTAAAAAAGAGATTCATGGTTTTGATGCAAAATCCATAGCTATTCCTATTATGAATGAAAAAAATGATGTTGTTGGTTGTATAGGTATTAGCACTAACGCAGAAGAATACGTAAAAGTCCTATCATCTAGTGAAGAGTTAAATAGTTCACTTAAAGAAACAAATTCAACAGTTTCAGAAATTGCTAGTAGTGCTGTTAAGTTATCTGAAAAATTAAATTATATGGTTGATAATACAAAAGTTACAGAAAAGTTAATAAATGAAAGTAGTCAAGCTGTAACTTTAATTGAAAGTATTGCTAAGCAATCAAATCTTCTTGGATTAAATGCTGCAATTGAATCTTCAAGGGCTGGTGAGTACGGAAAGGGCTTCTCTGTAGTTGCTGGTGAAATGAGAAAATTAGCTTTAGATAGTGGTGAATCTTCTAAGAAAATTTCAGCTGCACTTGCTGATATGAGTAATAGTATGAAGCAAATAATAGATACAATAAATGAATTGGGAGAAATATCTACTACACAGGCTGCTTCATTAGAAGAAGTATCAGCTACTATTGAACATATTTCTTCAAATTCAGAAGTATTGTTTAATCATATAAATAATAACTAAATTACTTGCCATTTACAAGGATTAATAAATAGATAAAATTTTAATAGAATTTAGAGCATCATTAATAATTATGATTATTTATGATGCTCTTTTTTTGATTAGGTCAACAATAAATGTGAAATATTTTTAACTTCTAATACGAATTTATTCCTAAGATTACATTCTTCAGAAATTCTTCAGATTTACTCCAAATTTTCATTAGAAATGTATTTTAACATTTAAGTAATACAACTTAAATGAATAAATAGATTTTAAGTTATAGACTTAATAAGATTTTAAGGAGAAAATTATGAAGAAATATATTTTGGTTATGTTTTGCATTATGTGTATAATGCAGCTTGGAATTATTAAAAAAGTATCAGCAGAGGAAATTACAAAGGATGTACCTAAGATTGTACTTCTTAAAGGTACAGGGGAAACTAAGGATGGAAAGCCAGTTTATGAACCAATGGAGGAAAATAAGGATTTTATTGAAATTACACATAATTCGTTTATAAAAAAGTCTTTAGAACTTTATAGTGAAGCACAAAAATATTGTGATTTAGAAGATAAAAAATTGTATTTTGCTTTTAAAGAAAATTCGGGATGTTATGGTGATGTAGGCTTTTATCTAAAAAAAGATGGCCAGCTTTATGATAAGACCAAATCACCTTATATTGAACTTTCTACTTGGCAATTGAAAAATTTTGGAGCATTAGAATCCATAACTCAAATATTACCTCATGAGATGGGACATGTTATACAAAAAATCCTTACATCAAAGGATGAAGAAATAAAGCAAAAATCAGTAGATATGCATTATTCGAATATTATTACAGAATATAGCACTGCTTTTAGTGAAGGCTTTGGTGAACATTTTGAAGTGGTTTCTAGAATGTATGAAGAAAACTCTAGAATTAAAAATAGCATTTATAGAGATATTGACAGAACAATAAATTTCACAAAACCAATGATAAGTGGGGGGAATCGAGATTTTCTTTTTCATCTAAGATTAGATTATTATAGAGAATTTTCACCTTTTTGGCAGCAAAATTATGAAAATTTAAAAAGACATGAACTTGGCTTAAACGGAGATGGGAAGTATAAAAATTCTAGTTATGATTTCAGTGATACAGAAAAATCAATTTTGTATAGAAACATGGGCCTTTCACAAGATAAATCAAAAATTAAAAGCTTAGAACAAAGTTTATCTACAGAAATAGTAATTTCAAATTTTTTTGTTAATCTTATAACCACTGACACTGTGGAATTGGATAAAAGATATGATAAAGTATTTAATGTTTTTAGCAAATATTTAAATAAAAATGATAAACCTCAGCTAATGCAGTTTGTTAGTGGATATATTAAAGAATATCCAGAAGAAAGAGACAGGTTATTAGGTATATTCAAAGAGAGCACAGGCCATGAATTTACAGAGGAATGTGCACCAGAGATATGGTGTATTAGTAATAGTGAACACATTAATTATATTTTTGATCAATTTGGAGGTGTAAGATATCCTTTTTATATTTTTAATATAAACATTTGTGAAAAGGAAGATTTGGAAAGAATAAATGGCATCAGCAAAAGTGATGCAGAAGCAATAATTTTGTACAGAGATAAAGTTAAAGGCTTTAAGAGCAGTGAGGAATTATTAAATATAAATGGAATAAGCAGTAAAACTATGGAATTATTAACTAAGAGTACAAGCAAAGATGAGATTGAAAAAATAACTGGGAATATAGATCCAAGTAGTATTGAAAAAAGTTTTTCTAAAATATTTTTAACTAATATAATCCACTTAGGAACTAGATTTATAGTATGGTTTATAATTTTTTCTATTGTATATCATTTCATTTTTATTAAAAATTATGTTAAAGATAAAAAGAAAATTTTTAAGATTATAGTAAAAAATTTCTTCAAGTTATTATTTTACGTATTAGCAGGGTTTATTGCTACAGGAATTAGTAGTAAGATTATGGTGGGAGATAAAATTTTGGATCCAATAACCATATTTGTGATTTTTATTAGTATATGTGAGGCCATAACGCTTTTAACATTAAGAAAAGATAAGCTGAAAGTAAAAAGAAGTGTTGTATCAACCTTGATGATGCTAGCAATAATCATATATTCATTAATTTAAGGAGGACTATTAAATGATGCAACCAACTATATTAGTAGTTGATGATGAAAAAGAGATTAGAGAGCTTATAGAAATATATTTAAAAAATGAGGGATATAAAGTAATCCTAGCAGAGGAAGGGATAGAAGCTTTAGAAATGGCTCGAAAAGAGAACATACAGCTTATGATTCTAGATATTATGTTGCCCAATATAGATGGAATACAAATTTGTAAAAGAATAAGGGAAGAATTAGATGTTCCAATCATAATGCTGTCAGCTAAGAGAGAAGATAATGATAAGATTTTAGGCATTATGACAGGAGCAGATGATTATGTAACTAAACCCTTTAATCCTTTAGAGTTAGTAGTAAGAGTAAAGGCTCAGCTTAGAAGGTATCTTAACATGACAAAGAAGCCTCAAAATTATGAAATAATAATTGATAATTTAGTCATTAATTCAAAAACTCATGAAGTTTTAATTGGAGAAAAAGAAATAAAATTTACAAGTAAGGAATTTGAAATACTAAGATTACTTGCTGAAAATAGAAATATAGTTTTTAGTAGCAGAAAGATATATGAAAATGTATGGAAGGAAGAATTTTTTGAATCAGATTCCACAATTATGACTCATATAAAAAATATAAGAGAAAAGCTTGGAGATAACGTTAAAAATCCTAAATATATAAAAACTGTATGGGGAGTTGGATATAAAATTGAAGGGTAAAAGATTCGGGGGAATTAGAGTTGAGTTCCTTTTTGTATTTCTTATATCTGCAATTTTAAGTATAGTTTTTGCTCTTATAATAAATGATGTTTGGAGGAATAAACAAACGGATTATTCTCATCAAATAAGCAAATTTAATTCTGAATGTAATAGAATATATGCTGAGATAATAGAAAATTCAAATAATGAAGAAAAAATTAAAGAAATTGTAAATAGGGATACAAATTTAGATGAAGTGTTTATAGTTGATACAAAAGGAAATGTGATTATAAGTCATAATAATCGATTTGAGAAACAATTTGATATAAATAAAATTTTGGAGGAGCAAGGTAAGACTAATTTTAATAATACAAAAATCAAATATTATTACGTAAATGTTTTAGATAATAACAAATATGTTTTAATTACTCAGATTTTATACATGGGAGATAATTTTAATATTTTTCCTTTAGGAATAGTAATCTTTCTAATAATATTTTTTGTATTAACTTATGGAAGGGTGAAGTATATAAATTATCTTTCAAAAGGAGTAATTGAAATAGCTAAAGGAGATTTGAATTATAGGGTTCAAATTAAAGGCAGAGATGAATTATCGCTTCTTGGCAAAAATATAAATTATATGACGGAGGAATTAAAGCAGCTAAAAGAAAGAGAAAAGGAAGCCGAAAAAAATAAGGATAGGCTTATAGTAAGCGTATCTCATGATTTGAGAACACCTTTAACTTCTATTATTGGCTACATAAAATTAATTAAAGAAAATAGTAAATTAGACAATGACATAAAAAGATATATAGATATAATTGATAATAAAGCAGAGCGCTTAGAAAATCTAATAAATGATCTTTTTGAATATACAAAACTCAGAGCTTGTGATGTGAAAATTGAAAAGATTAATATATCCTTAAATGAGTTTATGAGACAAGTAGTAGAAGGAATGATGCCTATTTGTAACCAAAATAATTTAAATATTGTATTAGAAGCTCCAGAAAAAGAAGTTAAAGTAAATGTTGATCCAAATAAAATGTTGAGAGTTTTTGAAAATATTATTTCAAATGCTATAAAATATAGTAATAAAGATAGTACAATAAAAATAAACATTTCTAATAGTAAAGATGTCTTAATTACTATTGAAAATGAAGGAACGACCATAAAATATGAAGAGTTAAATAAAATTTTTGAAATGTTTTATAGAACTGATAAATCAAGAAATAATAAAACAGGAGGAGCAGGTATAGGACTTTCTATTGCAAAAAGTATAGTAGAACTTCATAAAGGGAAAATATGGGCAGATTGTCAGGGTAATAAAGTTTGTTTTTATGTGTTAATATTATAATGAAATCAAGTAAACAAAATAATATATTATATTTAAAGATGAGGAGAACAAAAATGAGAAAGATAAAATGGGGAATAATTGGACTTGGAAATATAGCAAACAAGTTTGCTCAAACTGTTAATGCTATGGAATCTGTGGAACTTAAAGCAGTTGCATCAAGGAATAAAGAAAAATCAGAAGCCTTTGGAAAGTTATATGGGGTTTCCGAGGATAAGTGTTATGGAAGTTATGAAGATTTAGTTAAAGATGAAAATATAGATGTTGTTTACATAGCAGTGCCTCATGTTTTTCATAAAGATATTTCTATTTTATGTTTAAAAAGTGGTAAAGGTGTATTATGTGAAAAGCCCGCTACAATAAATGGAAAAGAAATTAGAGAAATAATTGAGGTTGCTAAAGAAAACAAAATGTTTTTTATGGAGGCTATGAAAACACGTTTCTTACCAGTAAATCAAAAGGTTAAACAGATTATTAACCAAGGTGTATTAGGAGATATTCGCTTATTACAAGCTGATTTTGGATTTAGTTCAGTCTTTGATCCAAAAGATAGATTGTATAATAAAGAATTAGGCGGAGGAGCTCTATTGGATGTAGGAATTTACACTGTATCTTATAGTTCATTTATTTTTGGAAATTACCCTAAAAATATAAAAAGCAATCTTTATATAGGGAAATCTGGAATAGATGAATCTGTTTCAATAAACTTAGAATATGAAGAAGGAAAACAAGCTCAGTTGTATGCTGCAATAAATCTTGATACTGTAAGAGATGCTAATATCATTGGAACTAAAGGAAGAATTCGTGTACCTGTATTTTCAAATGCTGATACAGCTTATATTTTTATTGATGGTAAAGAAGAAAAGATAGAAATTCCTTTTGAGATAAATGGATTTGAGTATCAAATTAAGGAAGTTATTGAGTGTATAAATCAAGGAAAACTTGAAAGTGAAATTATGAGCTGGAAAGACTCCATAGAAATAATGGATATTATGGATAGTGTACAAAATAATTAACAATATGAATAGATAGACAAAATAGAGGATAGAACACAGCTTGACTGTAGCAGAAGTTCAAACAATTGCAAGAAAAAAGAGTGGAAGTGTATTCACAGCAGATAATGAGTAAAATAAATAACTAATATAAATTATTTCCAGGGATTGAGAAGAATTTATAATTAGTTCAATAAAATATTCAGGAGGATACAAAAGCATGGAAAATAATGAAATTAAGTATTTTATTAATAAAATTTCTAAATTTCTTGCAGCTAGGTGTATTCCTAAATTAAATTCATTTGATTTAGAAAAGGCATTTGGAATTAAGAAAGTAGATATATTAGTTTTATTAGGAAATTCAATTACTCATACTATTAAATGCGCTTCTTACGCATATGAAAATAATTTATGTGATAGAATCCTTATTAATGGAGGCATAGGACATTCTACGGAAATATTAAGACATCAAGTAAGAAAAGATGAACGTTATAATTATATTCAAGTAGATAATAGAGCAGAAGCAGATATATTTTTTGATATTATAACTAAGATTTATAAAGTTCCAGAAAATAAGATAATTGTAGAAAATCAATCTACTAATTGTGGAGACAATGCATTAAAAGCAGTTAAATTATTATCAGAATTACAAATTTCATATAATTCTCTTCTTTTAATTCAAGATCCTACAATGCAGTTAAGAACACATGCTTCATTTAAAAAGCATATTAAAAATGAGAAAGTAAAGATTATAAATTATGCTCCATTTATTCCAGAAGTTGATGACGATTTAAAATTAATAAATAGAGACGTGGAGGGCATATGGGAGGAAAAAAGATTTTTAGAGCTTATCATGGGAGAAATACCTAGGCTAAAAGATGATGTTAATGGCTATGGCCCTTGTGGTAAGAATTTCATTGCCCATGTTGAAGTGCCAAGTGAAATAGAGGAGTATTATAATCGGTTAAAGGTGTTAATAGTCGAATATGATTTATATGGAAGATGTGGACATTAGTAGTATTAATCAAAAGTAATAAGAAATATTGTATTATGAGAATATAAAGTTGAAACTTAATAATAAAAATTTATTATATATGTTGTAATTAAAAATTTACATGAAACAAGTATATATTAAGAAATTTTATTAAAGAATAGTATTACAACATATATACCCAGTTGAATTGATAATTTCATATTTTTATTTAGTATAAAAGTATAATAATATATTGCCATGTTTGTAAAAAAATATAAAAAAATCCATGGTGAGATACTTTTATAAAATAATAGGTTATAATTGTTATGAAAATGTTTAACTGGAGGGATTAGAGTGAAAAAATTAAAAAAGTATTCTGTATTAATGCTGATAATTACTTTTATAGTTACAATGATGCAAATGCCAGTTGTATTAGTAAAAGCAGCAGAAAAATCAGAGAAGGTCTATGTGAAAATGAGATATAATAGGCCAGATGGAAATTACGAAGGATGGAATATTTGGGCATGGGAAAAAGGAAAAGATGGTAAGCAAGTAGATTTTGTAGGTCAAGATCAGCAAGGAAAATTTGCTGTTGTTGAAACTACTAAAGAAGCCGGACAATTACTATTTATTGTTAGAAAAGGTGATTGGAAGGAAAAAGCAACAGGAGATGAGGCTGTAGATTTAAATAATGGAGATGTTGAAACTGTAATTACTCAAGGTAATGGAACAACAACACGTGAAGATAAATCTATAAATAGGTATTTTGGCACAGTTAAGTTAAATCTCCACTATTACAGGGCTGATGAAAATTATGATTCTTGGGATGTATGGTCTTGGATTAATAATGATGATTCAGCAGGATATGCATTTACTAAACAAGACGATTATGGAAAAATTGCAGAGATTAGTAAAACAAATGTAACAACTAAACAAGATATTTCATTTATAATCAGACAAGGTGGTAATGACTGGAAAGCAAAAGATGTGGATAAGGATAGAAGTGTTAATTTAGCATATGCAAATAATAATGGAGAAATTAATGCTTATATTCTTCAAGGAGATGAAAAAGTATATTATAGTGTAAATGAACCTATAAGAAAACCAGAAATAATTTCTTTAAAGATAGATTCTATTAATGAAATGAATTTTAAGTTAAATTCTAAACTTTCAGCAACTGAAGGAATTATTTTAAAAGAAAATGGAACTGTCATTAATAATGAATTATATTCTGTAAAAATTGGAGAAAGTTCATTAGACGGTACTATTAAATTTAACAAAGCAATTGATTTAGAGAAAAATTACACTTTAGAAATACCTAAATATAAGAGCAGGGATTCTAGTTTTGGAAAAGTATATAATACTAAAGAATTCAGTGACTTATATGGATATGAAGGACAACTTGGTGCTATATACAATGCTGATGAAACAGAATTTGCTTTATGGGCTCCAACAGCAGTTGCTGTGAAAGTTGCTTTCTATGGCAAGGATGGTAAAAAGATTGCTCCGCCAGAAAAGGTGATAGATATGGTTAAAGGTGAAAAAGGTGTTTGGAGACTTAAACAATCTGGAGATTTAAATGGAGTTTATTATAATTATTTTGTAACAGTAAATGGAAAGCAAAATGAAGTTACTGATCCTTATGCAAAAGCAGTTGGAGTTAATGGAAATATTGGAATGGTTATAAACTTAAATTCAACAAATCCAGCTGGATGGAGTGAGGATAAGAGGCCTAAACTTGAAAGTCCAACAGATGCTACAATATATGAAATGCATATTAGAGATTTTTCTATAGATGAAAATTCTGGTGTTAATTTGGAATACAAAGGTAAATATAAAGGTGTATGGCAAAATGGTACGACTATTCCAGGCACAGATATTAAAACAGGAGTAGCTCATTTAAAAGAACTTGGAATAAATACAGTACAATTAATGCCAAGCTTTGATCATAGATCCATAAATGAAACTAAGCTTGATACTCCACAATTTAACTGGGGATATGATCCTCAAAATTATAATGTACCTGAAGGATCTTATTCGTCTGATCCATATGATGCAAAAATAAGAATTAAAGAATTTAAAGAAATGATAAATGAACTTCATAAACAAGGAATAAAAGTTGTTATGGATGTTGTTTATAATCATACTGGGGCAACAAAAGATTCTTTATTTAATTTGGTAGTGCCAGATTATTATTATCGTCAAAATGAAGATGGTTCTTATTCTAATGGTTCAGGATGTGGAAATGAATTGGCTTCAGAGCGCTCAATGGTTAGAAAACTTATTGTTGAATCAGTTAAATATTGGGCTGAAGAATATCATGTTGATGGATTTAGGTTTGATTTAATGGCTAATCATGATATTGAAACAATGAAACAAATAAGATCTGAATTAGATAAAATTGATAATAAAATATTAATGTATGGTGAAGGCTGGGCTAGTGGCCAATGTGGCTTACCAAAGGAACAGCAATCATTAAAAGCAAATGATCCTAAATTTGGAGAAATGCAATTAGGCATGTTTAGTGATGATTTTAGAGATGGAATTAAAGGAAATGTATTTGATGGGCCATCAGCAGGATTTATAAATGGAGGAAATGGCTTTGAGGATTCTGTGAAATTTGGTATAGTTGCATCTACTAAGCACGACGGAATAGATTACAGTAAAGTTAATTATTCAAAAGAGCCTTGGGCAAATGAACCGTATCAAACAATAAATTATGCATCATGTCATGATAATTATACTTTATGGGACAAATTGCAAACGGTTGCGCAAAATAAATCTGACAATGAAAGAGAAGCTATGAATAAAGTTTCAGCAGCATTAATATTCACTTCCCAAGGAATTCCATTTATTCAGGCAGGGGAGGAATTTGCAAGAACAAAAGTCAATAGAGATGGAACTCTTAATGAAAATAGTTATAATGCACCAGATAGTGTCAATGAATTAAATTGGGAGAGAATAGAAGAGTATCGTGATTTAAATGATTACTATCAAGGATTAATTAAAATGAGAAGCGCTCATAAAGTATTCAGAATGAATACTACTAAGGATATTAAAGAAAATCTTAAATTCTTAGAAAATGGAAAAGATTTTAAAGGAGATAATGTTATTGCATATACATTGAATGGAAGTACTGTAAATGATGATTGGAATAAAGTTGCAGCTATATTCAATTCAAGTAATAAACAAGTTGAAGTAACCTTACCATCAGAAAAATGGACAGTAGTAGTAAATGGAGATAAAGCTGGAGTTGAAAAATTAGAAGATATTTGTGGCTCAAAAGTTATTGTTCCTGCAAATAGCTCTTATGTACTTGTAGATACAGAAAGTTATGAAAAGAGTAATAAATAAATTTGAGGCATAGGTTATAATAAATAGTTGTTGATTTAAAAGAGAAGCGAATTTGTAATATATAGTATAAAAGTTAGATTTGGAGTACCAAATCTAACTTTTATTAACGTTGAAAATCTTGAGCAAATTGTTTCATAATCGCCTGCACTTCTTCAACCTTTTCAGGTTTTAATAAAGCAAGCATTTTAGGTATAGTTTGAGCAATATCATCTTGTGTGAAATTACCTTCAGATAGTTTCTTAAAGTTATCTGCAAGCAATGCTTTTGCTTCATCAATTTTATCTTCTTTTATTCTTTCTAAAATAAAACTTAGAAATTTTTCTTGTCCTTGTTCCATTATTTAGCCTCCTTAGATTAAACTTATATAGTAAATATTATATCAAATTTTCATCATAAATATATTGTTTTGAATTCCTAAAAATTGATTATATATTTTTAGAAAAATAAAATATCAAGTGAAATATATTTTGGGTTATAAACTAAAAAGTCTTTTTATTTCTTCATATTTTTCATGAGTAAGCAAAGCATCTTTATCAGTATTTTTTAATTTCACCACATAAGTCCAGCGACCATATGGATATATTTTTGTGATTAAGGATAAATTTATAATATATGATTTATGACTCCTAAAAAATTGAGAAGGATCTAATTTTTCCTCTATATCAGATAGAGAAATAGAAGTGGTAAAATTGTCTGTTTTTGTGTAAATAACAGTAGAACTTTCTTCTCTTTGAATCAAAACAATTTCTTTAGTGTCAACAAAGCTTATGCCATCCTTATTTTTTATCATAAGCTTATCTAGTCCTTTTTCATGTTTGATTATTTTATCTATACCATCGCTATAACTAGGTTTATTTAGAGTTTTTATTCTATATAAAGTTTGCATTACTCTTTCAACCTTAAAGGGTTTTATTAAATAATCAAAAGCATATAATTGAAAGGCTTCTGACATATACTCTGAATGAGCTGTTGCAAAAATGATTATTGTTTTTGGGTCTATATCTGTTAATACCTTAGCACAATCTATTCCATTAGAACCAGGCATTTCTACATCAAAGAACACCACCTGAGGGCGATGTTCTTTAAATATGCCTATAGCTTCTTCACCATTGTCTGTATCTCCAACAACTTCAAAGCCGCCAGATTTCTCTAAGATTTTTTTGATTATGGTTCTCATTCCTTTTTCATCGTCAACTATAAGCACTTTTATATTCATAGTAAAGTCTCCTAAAATTAATATCTTCTTCTCTTTCTGGTTTTACTTTTTGGTTTGCCAACTATTTCTGAAAGGATAATAGCTTGCTGTAATCTTACAGAAGTAAGATCTTGAGTAATAGAATCTAACAAGCCTTGTTCGTTAGAAAAGGCTGTCTTAGTTTTATTGTAATAATCAGCATTTTCATAATTATTATTTTCATAAGTTGTATTATTGTTAGCAGAAGCACTTTGAGTAACTTGGTTATTGGCATTTACAGACTCAGCATAGATATTATTGCCTGTGGCATTATTTAAGCTGCTATTATTTGGGAAGCTGAAAAGCTGGCTTTTTTTTAGGCTATCTGCTATGAAGTTAGGATCATTTACAGCTTTTTCAATAGTTTTTAATATATTAAAAGCATCGTTAAATTTCATAATTATCCACTCCTTTCTTTAGGCATAAATGATAATGAAGGAATTTCCTTTAGAATCTAATTTCAAGGAGAATTATTTTTTGTTTTTATTTTCTTTATCAGAAGTAGTGGATTTTGGTTTGTTTCCTGCATTTGATATTGAACTTCTCATGCTTGTGTCTGCGATAACATTTTGCATATCATAGTAATCCATTATTCCAAGCTTACCTTCTCTAAGGGCATAAGCCATAGCTCTTGGTACTTCAGCTTCAGCTTCAACAACAGAAGCTCTCATTTCTTGCTCTTTAGCTACAGCCATAGCTCTTCTTTCTTCAGCTTTAGCTTGAGCAATATTTTTATCAGCTTCAGCTTGAAGTGTTTGAAGTTGAGCACCTATATTTCTTCCTACATCTACGTCAGCAATATCTATAGATAGAATTTCAAAGGCAGTACCTGCATCTAAACCTTTATTTAATACAGTTTTTGAAATAGCATCTGGATTTTCTAAAACTATTTTATGACTAGTAGAAGAACCAACTGTTGTAACTATACCTTCACCAACTCTGGCTAAAATAGTAGCTTCTCCAGCACCACCAACTAATCTTTCAAGATTTGCTCTAACTGTAACCCTAGCTTTTACTAAAAGTTCTATACCATCTTTAGCAACAGCTGAAACATTTGGAGTTTCAATTACTCTTGGGTTAACACTCATTTTAACAGCTTCTAAAACATCTCTTCCTGCCAGGTCTATAGCAGCAGCTTTTTCAAATTGTAAATCTATATCAGCTCTGTGAGCAGCAATTAATGCATTAACAACATTATCAACATTACCACCAGCTAAATAGTGAGCTTCTAATTGGTTAACAGTTAATCCCATACCAGCTTTTGTTGATTTGATAAGTGGAATTACTATTTTTGAAGGTACAACACGTCTAAGTCTCATACCAATTAAATTAAATATACTTACTTTAACATTAGCTGCTAAAGAGGATACCCATAATCCTATTGGTACAAACGTTAAAAATACGGCAATTAAAGATACAACTGCTATAACTATAATAATTTTAATCATAAATAAATCTGCATTCATTAATAATCTCTCCTTTAAATATTATTTTAAATCTTTTTTACTAATAATTTTACTCCGCTAACTTTGAAGATCTCTACTTCAGTTCCTTTAGGGATATATTCACCTTCTGATATTACATCAAATTTTACACCATCAATATCTACTGAACCAGATGGTCTTAAATCATTAAGGGCTACCCCTTTTTTCCCTAGTAAATAATCTAAATCTGATGAGCTGATATATCCATGTTCCTTTTTTTGTTCATCAGAAAGAATTAGTGGTTTGAAAAATTTTCCCTTTGTAAAGCATGTTAGAACTACTCCAAACATTGCTCCCAGTGCAGCAAGTATTGCTAAAGCCATAATCAGAGCCTGTGAAAAATTCTGTGCTGTGAGCAATACAGCTAATACTAAACATATAGCTCCAACTACTCCAGGAACACCAAAGCCTGGAATATGCATTTCTAATAATATTAACCCAAAGCCTATAATTAAAAGTAAAACTGTTACTAATGTTATATCTGGTAATAATACGCTCATGTTTTGCTCCTCCTTTCAATCTATATAAGTATAATAATCTTTCTAATAAAGTTTAGTAATATAAAACTTCTGAAATATACATTTTTGAATTTGAAATGTCATTTATAAAGATTGTAATATAACTAATTAAAAGATATAGACCATAAGCTTATTTTATTTGGGAAGAACAATTTCAAAGGAAGTTCTTTTTTCGTTTGAAATAACCGAAATTGAACCATTAAATTTTTCAACAATATCTTTAACTATAACAAGACCTAGACCTTCACCCTGTTTATCTTTAGTAGTAAAACCTTCTTTGAATATATTATTCATAATTTCTTTAGGTATAATATCTCCATTATTTGAGATGTTGATTCTTATATTTTCTAAGTTTTCTGCAAATTCTACAAGCATATATCTATCATTAGGTTTTTCTTTTAAAGCAAAGATACCATTGTCTATTATATTTCCAATCACCCTGCAAAATTCCCATGGTTCCATATTTAGTGATTTTAAATCACTTTTAATTTCAAGTTCCATTTCAATGTTATTATTTTCTGCCATTTGCAATTTCGCTTGAAGTAGAGCATTTACAGCTGGCTTAGAAGTTTTTAATGCCTTGCTGACTCTAACAATATCCTTGTAAACAGGTTCAATATATTTTCTTGCCTCATCAAATTCTTCAAGTTCCATTAAGGAATAAATAACTTGAATGTGATTTAAATAATCATGTCTCTGGCTACGAAGTGTTTTATTGAAGTTTTCAAGATAATTTATAGTATCTATTAAGTTGCTGCTGCCTTTCTTAAATAAAAGGCTATAAAATATTATTCCTGTAATAATACTATTAACGCCTGTACTTATTGCAATAGCATAAATAATAAAATTTCCTTCAATCATATATGGATTATTATTTTTGAAATAAATAAATAATGAGACAAAAACTACTTGTATTATATTCAAAAGTATAGATACTAAAATTATTTTGGATATATTGTAGGTTTGTTTTTTTAATGTCATATGCTCACTCCTTATTAATATATTTTACCATATTTTATATTGATTTAGGGAAAATATAGATTGAATAATATAATTTGACTTCTGAAAATTAAGCTAAGTAGGATAGTAAAGCTACAAATGTTTTGATATTCTTTAATATATTTAAAAATAATTTAGGTTTAAATAATTTACTTTATTGCATATTGACATGAATTTTAATTTAGCCTATAATAAAAAAATGTTAGAAGTCTAACAAATTATACAGGAGCGTGAAGTATGGATAAAAGAATACATATTGGGAAAAAAATAATTATTTTATCTGCAAAAATTCGTAGGAAACTGGATAATGAAACTGCAAAATATGGTATAACAGGTGTTCAAGGCAGGATACTTGGTTTTATTAGCCATAATTCTGAGAAAAGAGATATATTCCAAAAAGACATAGAAGAAGAGCTTGATGTTAGACGTTCTTCTGTGACAAGTGTACTTCAATTAATGGAGAAGAAGGGTATCTTAGAAAGAGTGAGTGTTTCCAAAGATGCAAGATTAAAGAAGTTAGTTCTTACTGAAAAAGGTAAAGAAATTCAAAGAAATGTTCATGACCATATTTTAGAGCTTGATAAATCCTTGAGGGACGAATTAAGCGATGAAGAGTTTGATCAATTAGTTTCATTAATTGATAGATTATCCAATAAAATTGCTGATTAGGGCAAATTTTTTTTGAAAAAATATTAGTTAGAAACCTAACAAAAGGAGGATTATTATGATAAAAAAATTAGCTGGTTATATAGCTGAATTTAAAAGAGACACAATGTTAACACCATTATTTGTTGCACTAGAAGCAATAATGGAAACAATTATTCCTGTATTAATGGCATCAATAATTGATAATGGAGTAAATAAAGGAAATATGAAATATGTATATAGCTTTGGAGCTATAATGCTAGGTGCATCTTTTATGTCTCTTGCATGTGGTGTTTTATCAGGAAAATTTGCAGCTAGTGCTTCAACTGGTTTTGCTAGAAATTTACGAAAAGGAATGTATTACAATATACAAGATTTTGCTTTTTCGAATATAGATAAGTATTCTACAGCAGGACTTATAACAAGACTTACAACAGATGTAACCAATGTTCAAAATGCTTTTCAAATGTTAATAAGAATGTTTGTAAGAGCACCATTTATGCTTATTTTTGCAATGTCAATGAGCTTTTATATTAATTCAAGATTGGCTTTGGTATTTTTAGGAGCAATAATTTTCTTAGGATTGGTATTATATTTTGTAATGACAAAAGCACATCCATATTTTTTGGAAGTTTTTAAGAAATATGATGATTTAAATGCTAGTGTACAAGAAAATTTAACTGCTATTAGAACTGTAAAGGCGTATGTAAGAGAAGAGCATGAAACAAACAAGTTTTATAAAGCTTCAGAAACTTTATATAACTTTTTTATAAGAGCTGAAAAATTAATAATAATTAATGGACCAGCTATGCAGTTTGCAGTTTATACTTGTATTTTACTTCTTTCTTGGCTTGGAGCAAAGATGATAGTTGGTAGTTCAATGACAACTGGCGAGCTTATGAGTATGTTTGCTTATACGACTAATATAATGATAAGTCTTATGATGATATCTTTTGTTTTTGTAATGGTAATTATGTCAAAATCATCTGCAGAAAGAATTATTCAAGTATTAGATGAAAAAAGTGATTTGACTAATCCAGAAAATCCAATATATGAAGTAAAAGATGGAGCTATCACATTTAATAATGTAAGCTTCTCATATAGCAATGATAAAGATAAGTGTGTTTTAGAAGATGTAAATATAAAAATTAATTCAGGTGAAACTATAGGAATTATTGGAGGAACGGGTAGTGCAAAATCTACATTAGTTCAACTTATTCCAAGATTATACGATACAACAAGTGGAACTGTTGAAGTTGGTGGAATTGAAGTTAAAAAGTATAATATTGAAACTCTTAGAGATGAAGTTTCAATGGTATTACAAAAGAATGTATTATTTTCTGGAACTATAAAAGAAAATTTAAGATGGGGAAAGAAAGATGCATCTGATGAAGAAATAATTGAAGCGTGTAGACAAGCTCAGGCTGAAGAATTTATAGAAAATTTACCAAATAAATATGATACTTACATTGAGCAAGGTGGAAGTAATGTATCAGGAGGACAAAAGCAAAGGTTATGTATAGCAAGAGCCCTTCTTAAGAAACCTAAAATATTAATTTTGGATGATTCAACAAGTGCAGTAGATACTAAGACTGATGCTTTAATTAGAAAGGCATTTAAAGAAACAATTCCAGATACTACAAAGATTATAATTGCACAGCGTATTTCTTCAGTAGAAGATGCAGATAGAATTATAGTATTAAATGATGGTAAAATAGATGGCTTTGGATCTCACGAGGACTTATTGAAAAATAATGAGATATATCGTGAAGTTTATGAATCTCAGGTGAAGGGAGCTGATAATAATGAGTCAAAATAATGCTAAGCCAAAGGCAGTTCGTGGACCAGGTGGACGTGGTGGACACGGTCGAGCTAAAATGAGTAAAAATTCTTTAAAGACTTTAAAAAGATTGCTGATATACATACTGAAGGAATACAAACTTCTATTTAGTATGGTAATAATGATGATAATTATAAGTTCGCTTGCTAATGTTTATGGAACAACCTTTATAAAAGACTTAATAGATAAGTATATAGCACCATTATTAGGGCAAAGTTCTCCTGATTTTGGACCATTACTTGAAATGATGGCAATGATGGCATTTGTTTATTATGTTGGTGTTATAGCAACATATGCATATAGCCGTATGATGATGTACATTTCTCAAGGTTCTCTAAAAAGGATAAGAGATGATATGTTTTCACATATGGAGACATTACCAGTTAAATTCTTTGATACACATGCTCATGGAGATACAATGAGCCTTTACACAAATGATACTGATGCTTTAAGACAAATGATCAGCCAAGGTATACCTCAACTATTATCAGCAGTTATAACAGTAATTGGTGTACTTATTGCTATGATTCGTTTGAGCTTACCACTAATTATAGTCGAAGCATTAATTATATTATTAATGTTTAAAGTTACTAAAACTATTGGTGCTAAAAGTGGAAAATACTTTGGACTTCAACAAAAAGATTTAGGTTTAGTTAATGGGTATATAGAAGAAATGATGGAAGGACAAAAAGTTGTTAAAGTATTTTGTCATGAAGAAGAAGCAAAAATTAACTTTGATAAGTTAAATGATGAACTTTTCAATAGTGCAAATAATGCAAATAAATATGCTAATGTCTTAATGCCTATTATGGGGAACATAGGATATATTAATTACGTTTCAGTTGCAATTGTTGGTTCTATTTTAGCCATAAGTGGTTTTGGAGCATTTACTTTAGGAGCTCTTGCAACCTTTCTACAATTAACAAGAACCTTCAGTCAAACAGTAAATCAGATGTCACAACAATTTAATTTCGTAATAATGGCATTAGCTGGAGCTGAACGTATTTTCACACTTCTTGATGAAAAGAAAGAAATGGATGAAGGTTATGTAACTTTAGTTAATGCAACTGAAGATGAAAATGAAAACTTAACCGAGGCTAAAAAACGTACTGGAATTTGGGCATGGAAGCATCCACATGAAGATGGTACAACTACATACACTAAGCTTAATGGTGAAGTAGTATTTGATGATGTAGATTTTGGTTATAATGATGAAAAGATCATACTTCATAACATAAAACTTTATGCAAAACCAGGACAAAAGATTGCCTTTGTTGGGGCTACAGGTGCTGGTAAAACTACAATTACAAACTTGATAAATAGATTTTATGACATACAAGATGGTAAGATTAGATATGATGGCGTAAACATAAATAAAATCAAGAAAGATGATTTAAGAAGATCTCTTGGAATTGTACTTCAAGATGCACATCTTTTCACAGGAACAGTTGCAGATAACATTAGATATGGTAAACTGGATGCTACAGATGAAGAAGTACGTGCAGCAGCGAAACTAGCAAATGCAGATCAATTCATAAAACATCTTCCAAAGGGATATGATACAGTATTAACTGGAGATGGAGGAAGCCTTTCACAAGGTCAAAGACAATTATTAACAATAGCAAGAGCAGCAATTGCAGATCCACCTGTTTTAATACTTGATGAAGCTACTTCAAGTATTGATACAAGAACAGAAAAAATTGTACAAGATGGTATGGATAAGCTAATGAAGGGCAGAACAGTTTTTGTAATTGCTCATAGACTTTCAACAATTAAAAATTCTGATGTAATTATGGTACTTGAACAAGGTAGAATAATTGAAAGAGGAAATCATGATGATTTAATTGCAGAAAAAGGTAAGTATTATCAATTGTATACAGGAGCTTTTGAATTATCATAAAATAAAGAAACACTCTGTAATTATGACGAGGTGAGAAAAGTCATTATTATAGAGTGTTTTATGTTTTATAGGAATTTATAGAATTTTATAATTTAAAATTAGTTTAATAACTTTTTTATAACAAAAAGTCACTGCTTAATATAATTAAGCAGTGACTTAAACGTTTAAATTAAATTTAAAAATCAGATCAAAAATACCGGTACTCCAATTTTGCCACCTATCCCCAGATAGGTGGGTGCTCGCACAGATGACTCAATCCCTTTCAATGTCATATTATATATGGACATCATATGAAAGTACATTTTCTCATCTAAATATTGAACTCCCTCAATTAATATGTAGGTTCAAAATAAGAGCTTAGCGCATATTTCAGAAGTTAGATTCATTAAAAAAGAATTTATATCTTTCTTTAAAGTAATAATAGCACATTTATAGTTATAGTTCAATAGATATGACTATGGTATTTTAAACCTTTAAGTGAATATTTAGCAAGTTTTTATTATGGCTTGATTGGTTAGAAAACTAGTAATTAATTAATAAAATTGTTAGTTTTTTAGAAAAGCAATTTTTATGAGAAACTTTTTTGATTTTAGATTATAATATTCTTAGGAGATATTATAGATGGAATTAATATATGGGTAAGGAAGGAATAAACGATGAAAGGATATAGTAATGTAAATAAAAAAGAGCTTGTATTTAAAAAAGAACGTAGAATAAATGGTAGATATAAATATAATAATAAATTTAAGATAGAAAGTATAAATATGAAAAAAGCAAATATAGAAGTTCAAGGAATAGATCTTTCTATGGATGGTATAGGATTTTTATCTGAGATAAATTTTAAAATTAATGATATGCTAGAAATTGCATTCCAATATAATAAGGTTACTATTCCTGCTCTTATTAAAGTACAGCATGTGAACTTATACGATTCAGGCTTTTATATTGGAGGTCAGTTTGCTGCTTTGCAGGATTCATATAGAAGCATATTAAAAGATTTAAAGTGATTACAAAACCTATTTTTCCTCTAATAAAATAGTATATTGCATTTATTAAAAACCATATGATAATATTAATTAAGTTATAAAATATAGAATTATTTACGAAAGAAAGGATAAAAAATGGATGCAGTAAAGATTTTTAAAGCACTAGGAAATGAAACTAGATTGAATATATTATTATGGTTGAAAGATCCACAAAAGAATTTTGCTCCACAGATACATTTATCTGTAATGGACGATTTTCAAGGTGGTGTATGTGTAGGATCAATAAGAAAGACAGCAGGGCTCAGTCAGTCTACTATATCAGGATTTTTATCTATATTAGAAGAGGCAGAACTTGTAGAGTCAAGAAACATTGGTCAATATACATATTATAGAAGAAATGAAAAAACCATAAAAGAAATATCTAAATGGATTAAAATTGAATTAGAAAAGTAAGAAAAGAGTAATAAATAAATTAGCCTAATTTGCTGAACTTTTATTTATTGCTCTTTAAAATTTTTATCTTGTAATGAAACTTTAATTGTGTTAATCTGTATTTAACGATTTTATTTATCGGTAATTACAGATTAATTAAATCTGTATATTCAGATTAAAAAAGTAATGGGAGTGTGGAGAGTTTGGAAAAGTTATTTACAGAATTTAAAATTAAGGGAATGAAAATTAAGAATCGTATTTGTGTACCTCCAATGGTTGTTGGATACACAGAAGATGGATATGTGGCAGAAGAAAACATAGAGCGTTATAGAGCATTAGCAAAAGGTGGAGCTGGGCTAATAATTCAAGAAGCTACATGTGTTAGTAAAGAGGGAAAATTATCAAGAACACAGCTTGGAATATGGGAAGATGGACAAATTGAAGGCCTTAAAAAAATAGTAGATGCAGTTCATGGAGAAGACTGTAAGCTATTTATACAAATTCATCATGCAGGAGTTGTTGGAGTATCAGAAAATCCATTATGTCCTAGTCCATATAAGTTTAGAGATACTATTGGAACAGAAATGACTATAGAAGATATAAAAACTATACAAAAGGATTTTATTGAAGCTGGAAGAAGAGCTTATGAAGCGGGGTATGATGGGATTGAACTTCATGGCTGTCATAGCTACTTAATATGTCAGTTTTTTAATAAAAAAGTAAATGTGAGAAATGATGAATATGGGATAAATCGCGAAAAATTTGTATTAGAAATTTTAGAAGGAATTAGAAAAATAACTTCAAAGGAATTTATAATTGGAATTCGTTTAGGTGGCTTTGAACCTACAATAGAAGATGGAATAAACCATGCTAAGATTTTAGAGGAAAATGGAATTGATTTTCTTGATATTTCATATGGATTTTTAAGTGAATTGGAAATACAAGTAAGTGAAGGGTACAAGTTCTCTGCGGCTGTTTATGCAGCAGAACAAATTAAAAAAGAAGTTTCTATTCCGGTATTTGGAGTTGATAAAATACATTCAATTGAAACTGCAGAAGAAATATTAGAGGAAACAGGTATTGATATTGTTGATATTGGTAGAAATTTTCTTATAAATCCTAATTGGGCAAATGACGCCAAGGAAGGAAAGAATAGTGGCAAGTGCTTTAACTGTCCAAAATGTGGATGGCATGGGGATGCAGATGCAGTTTGTCCAGGAAAAATTAAGTTTGAGAAAGATTCTAGTAAGTAAAATGAATTAAAGTCTGTTTTAAGTAACTATTAATAATATAAAATAAATTTAGTTTCAGCAAGTGGTTTTGAAAAATCAAAATTACTTGCTGTTTATCAATTTAACGAGTTTTCTGCTAAATTAACTAGGTTTATATTATTATAAATCAGAGAATAAACAATCTGAATTATATGGGAATTTTATTTCTTTGATATTAAGCAATATATAATATTGTTAAAATTTTGTTAGTAAAATTTATAATATAAGCACGATGTTGACATGAAAATTAGGCGACAGTATAATTATACTTAATAAGTAAAAATTAACTAAAATCAAATAATAAGTGGCTTACAATAATAAACTTCATTTCAGATTTGAAAGTTTATCTTACAAAGTAAGCTGTTTTTTTATATAAAATTTACTTTGATATATGATTAAAGAAGGGAATGTTGTATCATGATAAAAGGTATAAAGCTAAAAATATTGTTACCATTAATATCACTTAGCTTGTTTTTTTTAGTATTTATGATAATGCAATTTAACTCTACAAGTACTAATTTAAAAAAAGTACGGGAGATGAATAATAAGTACTTTTATACAAGCACTAAAGCTGATGAACTAAAATTAGATGTTGTACAGGTTCAGCAATGGCTTACAGACATAAGTGCAACAAGAGGAGCAAAAGGATTTGATGATGGATTCGATGAAGCAGAAAATTTTGCTAAGGGTGTAGAGCGTGTTTTGGGTGAGCTTAAAGAAAAAAATCCAGAAAGTGCAAGTGAATTAGATAACATACAAAAAAGTTTTAAGCCTTATTATGAAACAGGAAAGAAAATGGCACAAGCTTACATAGATGGTGGTCCTGAAAAAGGAAATTTATCTATGGATGAATTTGATTCTACTGCAGAAAAGATTAATGAGGAAGTTGATAAATTTAATGAAGTAGCTTCAAAAAATATTGAAACTTCTATAAATAGTATTGAAAATGATATAAGAAATACAATAATTTTAATAGGAATATCTGTTTTAGCCTTAGTAATAATATTTGTTTTAACTTGGAGATATATTTCTAAAAATATTGTTACACCAATAACTACAATACTCTCAAAACTTAATGAAATGTCTAATAATGGCGGAGATTTGACTCAAAGAATAGATTTTTATAGCAATGACGAAATTGGTGAAATGGCAAAAAGCTTTAATCTAATGCAGGATGCTTTTAGGCAGATTATCCATGTTGTTATTAATGAATCAAGAAATGTTGAAAATAAAGTTGAAAAGACTAATGAAAATATAGATAAGTTATCTGAATTAATTGAAGGAGTTTATGCTACAACGGAAGAATTATCAAGTGGTATGGAAGAAACTGCTGCGTCAACAGAAGAGATGAGTAATACTACGTCTTTAATTAACTTAGATATAAAAGGAATTGCAGAAAAAGCAAAAAAAGAAGCTGAAAACTCTAAGCTAATTAAAAATAGAGCTAACGAACTTAAAAATAAAGCAGTTTATTCTATGGAAAATGCCAAGAAGATTAATTCACAAACTCAAAGTAAGTTGTTAGAAGCTATTGAAAAATCTAAAGAAGTAGAAAAGATAAAGGTTTTATCAGAAGCTATTTTAGAAATTGCATCTCAAACAAATTTATTAGCATTAAATGCATCAATAGAGGCACAAAGAGCAGGAGAAGCAGGAAAAGGCTTTTCAGTTGTAGCAGAAGAAATTAGAAAACTTGCAGAAGATTCTAAAAATACTGTATCAGAAATAAGTAATATTAGTAATGTTGTTATGGGAATAGTAGAAAATTTGGTTTCTACTTCTCAAGATATGATTAAATTTATTAATGTGGATGTAATAAATGATTATGAGATGATTGTTAAAACTGGTGAGCAGTATAGTGAGGATGCATCCATGGTTTATGATATGACAACAGAATTTAGCAATAAATCTAATAAGACGCTAGAGGCTATGATTAGAGTTGTTGATGCAGTAAAGCAAATAAATGATTCAAATAGTGATTTGGCTGATGGAACCAATAATATTGCAGAAAATATGAATACAATATCTGAAAGTTCAGGAAATGTTGTTGAATTAATTAAGGAAGTTAGTGTAAGTACCAATAAGCTGGTTGGAATGGTTAATAATTTTAAAGTATAACCATAGCCTTAAAAATTCTGTGACATATATATGGAGTATTAAATTTAGGAGCTGTGCAATTGCAACAGCTCCTTTTGCAGTTATTAAAACTTTACTTAAATATATATGTCCCATAAAATTTTATTCATCAAAATTAAATTTCTATAAAAGTAGATTTTACAGCCCGTTTG
Source organism: Clostridium sp. C2-6-12 (assembly GCF_009928485.1). Classification (GTDB taxonomy): domain Bacteria; phylum Bacillota; class Clostridia; order Clostridiales; family Clostridiaceae; genus Clostridium. The sequence continues at coordinate 71,849 of NZ_JAABNP010000014.1, forward strand.
ACGTAGTGCTCAAAGATTTTTAGATGAAAATATTTTAATAACAGAAGGTTCAGATGGACGTATATTTTTCATTATATGCATGTTACAATTTAAATTAATTTAGCAGTTAGTATCCAAACAAATTTATTCATTTGTTGGAAGGTTACAATGAAACCTTCAGCTTCAAATAATTTTTTTAAGAATTTACAAGTTGAATAAAATTCTGTCTCAAGATCATGAGCTAGAGCTAGGAAGTTCTTACTATAGCTATCTTTTATTATAGATTCTCTACTTTCAATAGAATCATACATGGTATCTGTTATTATTATAGTTCCATTCTTCTTGAGTTTGCTTTTTAGTAACTTAATTGACTCTTCTTTTTCAGAGTCTGTAAGATGGTGAAAGGCATAACTGCTAATAATAGCATCAATACTATTATCATCAATAGGTAAGGATAAAAATGTTCCTGGCAGGAAGGGTATTAAGGGTGCTTTTTTTAAAGCAATATTACGCATCTTAGCATTTGGCTCAATACCTATAACATTATAACCAGCCTTTGATACAGCTAAGGTTAAATTTCCAGTACCTGCACCAATATCAAGGATTTTAGCATCTTTAGATTTTGAAATATGCATAACAGTTTCATCTAATATTTCTGTATAATTTTTAAAAACCTCTTCATACTCCCCGTTTTTATTATACACAGTTTCATCATAGTTATCTGCCCAATCATCAAATAGAGCATTAAAACGAAAATCAGATAACTTTATAGAAAAATCATATAAGTTTTGACTAAAATATCTATCACTCCTATCTGGTAAAATAACAACAATGTTACTTTTTATTTTTGTTTTATATGCCTGACGTATAGCACCAGCTACAGCAGCACCAGAGGATGAACCAGCTAAAATGCCTTCTTTTTGTGATAAAAGACGTACAAAATACATAGATTCATCATCAGGTATCTTTTCAACTTCATCTATATAATTTATATCAAAAATACTAGGAATGAAGTGATTTCCGATACCTTCTACCTTGTAAGTACCTTCTTCACCACCACCTAATATGGAACCCATTGGATCACTTAAAACTATTTTTATATCAGGATTTTTTTCTTTGAGATATGACGCAATTCCAACAATTGTTCCACCAGAACCAGCCCCAGCAACTAAAATATCAATTTTACCATCTAATGCATCATAAATTTCTTTACCAGTCTTTATATTTGCAGTTACATTAGCAGGGTTATCAAATTGCTTTGGAACAAATGAGTTTGGAATTTGTTTTGCTAATGCATTGGCTTTTGCTACTGCACCTTCAATTCCTTCTGAAGCGGGAGTTATTATGAGTTCTGCCCCAAGAGCTTTCATCAAAATTTGTTTTTCAATAGAAAATTTTTCCGGAATGACAATTATTAAATGATATCCTTTTTCCAAAGCAGCCATGGCAAGACCAATACCAGTATTACCAGCACTTGCTTCTATAATTGTATAACCAGGCTTTAAAAGACCTTGTTTTTCAGCAGCATTTATAATTTCCATTCCTATTCTATCTTTAATACTCCCGCCCGGATTTAAGTATTCCAGCTTAGCAAAGATATTTACATTATTATTTGGTGATATGTGGTTGAGCTTTAGCAATGGCGTATTTCCAATTAAATCTCTAATATCATTAATATAATTCATTAATATCACTCCTTACCTATAAAGTACCTGCATGTACTGATTTGGAATAAAAATTCATAAAGATCGCCTCCTAAACTTATAATTGTGATAATTCATAGTTGTCCGATATTTGCTGTTGATTATGGGAATGAGCTCACAATAAATTCAAAGCTTAATAAATATATATTTTAAAATCTACTAAACATGTATGATTAATAGAATATGCAGTTATAATATGAATGTTACTAGACTACTTCATTATTTATATTTAGCCATGTGAAAATCTAGGTGTTAATTTATATCAATATTTATAATTAAAGCTTGATTAGATAACTAGTGCTATAAGAATTAATTCCACATACAAATGAAGTATGAAACTTTGAGTTGTTAAAACTTAACAAATTCAAAATGGTGAAAAATGAATATCCAGCTGGAACGTTTATTTTTCATCATTAATTATTCTTCAATTCATATTATTTAACAGTCTTTGACTAATACATAAAGTTTATATACAATTAATTTAGCTTATATTTAAGAGTTAGTTATTGAATATACAGATAAAGAAAAAGTTCAATTGAAATTTAAAAATAAGCTGCGAAATATATTAGGAGATAAGATCTTAATGGAGTAGGTTATAGGTAATGTAATTTTAAATGATCTAAAATTTACTATAAAACAATAAATTGCCTAAATAAAAATTTAATGGAGTTTTAATACCAATGGATATATTATATTAATTATAATACTGTAAATTTAAGAAGGATGAGAGCGGCAAGTTTTATTATAAATTGATAGGTGATGTATGAAAATTTTTGAGTTTTGTAATGGAGAAGTAAAAGAAAGACAATTAATTATAGATGCATTAAAAATAGATACTAATAAAAAGCATATAATTTCCTTTGTTGGAGGGGGAGGCAAAACCAGCTTAATATATGAATTAGGAAAAGAATTAAGCAGAGAAGGGAAGAAGGTAATAGTAACAACTACTACTCGTATGTTTATGCCTGAAAATAAAGTAATACTTACAGGAAAAAGAGAGGATATTATAAGGTTATTACATAGTGAAAATATGATTACAGCTGGAATGGTAGATCATGAAGAAAAGGTAAAAGTTCAATCTAATGAATTGAAAGCAGAAAGTACATCTTATAATATGGAAAGAAATAAAATTAAAATAATGGGATTACCTGAGGAGATAGCTGAAACTTTAATAGATTTAGCTGATTTTGTGCTTGTTGAAGCTGATGGTTCAAGAAGATTACCGTTAAAAATGCCAGCAGAGCATGAACCTGTAATACTCAAGGGAAGCAACATGGTTGTTGGAGTATGTGGAATTGATGCAATAGGAAAGACAATTAAAGAAACTTGCCATAGACCTAATATAGTGTCAGAGTTTTTAGAAACAATGGAAGAGCATATTATAAATGAAAGTGATGTTGCTAAAATATTATTAAGCCATAAAGGTCAAAGAAAAAATGTAAATTGTGATTATAAGGTTATTGTAAATAAAGTAGATAACGAGGAAAGACTTGAGATAGGAAAAAAAATCTTTCATGAAATTTCTAGATTAGGTGGAGAGGGATTGGTACTAACAACTTTTAAGTCTTAAAGTCTAATATGTGCTATATAAAAATAAGAAAAATTCAGATTAATAATGAATACCAATTATGTTAAGGAGTTTACATATGATAATATTAATAAAAGGTGCAGGAGATTTAGCAACAGGAGTTGCTCACAGATTAAAAAAATGTGGTTTTAATATAGTAATGACAGAAATTTCAGAGCCAACTACAGTTAGGAGAACAGTAGCTTTTTCCCAAGCTGTATATGATAAAGAAATAGAAGTAGAAGGAATTAAAGCCGTGTTGGTTCAAGGAAAACAGGATATATATAAGACCATAGAAGAAGGTAATATTCCAGTAATAGTAGATAAAAAAGCTGAAATTATTGAGCAAATTAAACCTGATGTAGTAGTTGATGCAATAATAGCTAAGAGAAATTTAGGTACTAAAATTAATGATGCTGAAATTGTAATTGCCCTTGGCCCAGGATTTACTGCAGGAGTTGACTGTCACTGTGTTATTGAAACCAAAAGAGGTCATTACTTAGGAAAGGCAATATATAGTGGAGGAGCAATACCTAATACAGGTGTACCAGGAGCTATTGGAGGTTATACAACTGAGAGACTAATAAGGGCAACTTGCGATGGAATAATTTCACCTGTATCAAAAATAGGGGATTATGTGAGAAAAGGGGATATAGTTGCTTATGTAGATGAAGCTCCAATATACGCTGAAATAGATGGAATAGTTAGAGGAATGCTTCAAGAGGGAATTAAGGTATTCAAAGGAATGAAAAGTGGAGATATAGATCCAAGATGCGAAAAGGATCATTGTTTTACTGTTTCAGATAAGGCGCGTTCTATTGGTGGTGGTGTTTTGGAGGCTATTTTATATTTAAATAACATGAGAAAATAAATAGATTTATACAAAGATGTAAGGAGAAAAGTATGGAATTACAAAAGAATTTACCAGAGATATTTGATGAATTTGCTGAAGGCAGAAGAAATGCCTTTATTAAAGCCAAAGAGCTTAAAGATAAGGATATACCACTAATAGGAGTTTTTTGTACCTATTTCCCTCAAGAGATAGCATTAGCTATGGGAGCTGCAACAGTTTCTCTTTGTGCTACATCTGATGAAACAATTGCTGATGCAGAACAAGATCTTCCACGTAATTTATGCCCATTAATTAAATCAAGTTATGGTTTTGCTAAAACTGATAAATGTCCTTTCTTTTTCTTTTCTGATTTAATTGTTGGTGAAACAACGTGTGATGGAAAAAAGAAAATGTATGAGTATCTTTCAGATTATAAACCTGTACATGTTATGGAGCTTCCAAATTCCCAAAGTGAAGGGGGACTTAAATTATGGAAAGAGGAAATTATCAAATTAAAAGCAACTTTAGAAGAAATGTTTGGTGTAGAAATAAGCGAAGATCATATAAGAAAGGCTATCAAAGTAAAAAATAATGAACGTAGAGCCTTAAAGAAATTTTATGAACTTGGTAAGAAGGAACCTGTTGCAATGCTTGGGCAAGACATATTTAAAGTTATAAATGGGACAACCTTTAGCTTTGATAAAGAAGAAATCCCCAAACAAATGGATGAACTTATTGAAAAGATTAATTCTGAATACGAAGTAGAAAAGAAATATGAAGCCAAACCACGTATATTAATTACAGGATGTCCTATTGGCGGTGCTGCTGAAAAAGTTATAAAGGCAATCGAAGATAATGGTGCATATGTAGTTGCTTTTGAAAATTGCAGTGTTGCAAAAGCTGTTGATGAATTAGTAGATGAAGAAAATCCAGATGTTTATGATGCACTTTCACGTAAATATTTATCAATTGGATGTTCGTGTATGAGTCCTAACCCTAATAGAATTAAATTACTTAATAAAATGATGGATGAATATAAGGTGGATGCTGTTGTTGATGTAATATTAACGGCTTGTCATACATATAATGTGGAAACTTTATCAATAAAAAGATTTGTAAATAATGATAAGAATAAACCTTATATGAGTGTTGAAACTGATTTTTCTACAAATGATATAGGTCAATTAAATACAAGAATGGCTGCATTTATAGAAATGCTTTAAATATAATAAATGAAAATAAAAGTGAGAGATTTAAGAATAAATACAGTCTCTCACTTTTTGCATTCTATTTAAGGAATCTATTAAATAGCAGTTCTTGCTATAGGATTTACTTATATTAAAGATCTGCTATATATTATGTAAAAATATATTAAAGTTTATCTTCTAAAAAGTGAAATTTTCAGAAGGTTCACCAGATAACAAATTAGTGTAAGAAGCTTCACCATGTTGAAGATAAAAAACTTCAAAAATTGGATTGTCAGCTGTTTCGTATCCTTTTTTAACTAAAGGTGCATTATCTATAACAAGTTGTTTTTCCTTTAAATCATTTGTAAATTCGATTTTTCCGCTCATTCTAACTGTTATGTAATCTGGAGTAGTTACTATAAATTCAATGTATGGATTTTCTTTAAGCTGAGCATAAGCTTTTTTTACATTAGCAGTAGTAAAGTAAAACTTACCATCTCTTATTAAATGAATATGTTGTGGTCTGCCATGAGGTATATTATTTTCAGAAGTTGCCACTATACCTACATTATTTTTTTCTAAAAAGTTAATTATTTTTTCCATCTTAAAAATCTCCTTTTATAATTATATTATTTATAAATGCTTCTGTGAAATTAAGTTTAATTTAACTCAAAAATATAAAATTAAATTTAATTCAATTAAATTGTGTTTTAACTATATCATACTCAGAAATAAGTTGCAATATATTTTTGTTAATCAACTAAAATTTTCCATGGTATATCTTTTTGTAAGAATTTAGTTTATTATAATTTGTATATAAATAAACATAGAAAACAAGGTGAAAAATAATGAGTAAATATACTTTAGGAATAGATTCAGGATCAACAACTACAAAGGGAGTCCTGTTTGATGGTAGTACAATTATAAAGAAAATAATTTTAAAAACTTCTGCAAAACCAAAAGAAAGTATATACAAAATTTATAATGAATTATATTCAAATGATGTAAAATATACAATAACTACAGGGTATGGAAGAGCTTTACTTGAAGAAGCTGATAAAGCTATAACAGAAATAACGTGTCATGCCCAAGGAGCTGCTTTTCTTAATCCTACTATTAGAGGGGTTATAGATATAGGAGGACAGGATTCTAAAGTTATTTTATTAGATAATTCTTTAAATGTTGTTGATTTTCTAATGAATGATAAATGTGCAGCTGGAACTGGTAGATTTGTTGATGTTATGATGAGGACTTTAGAAGAAGATGTGGCAAATATAGATGAGTTTGTGAAAGATAGAAATCCTGTAAGCATATCCAGCATGTGCACTGTATTTGCAGAAAGTGAAATTATAAGCCTTCTTGCAAAAGATGTTCATAGAGGTGATATTGCTTTTGGAATAATTCATTCAATTTGCAAAAGAACAGCTAATTTTGCACAAAGATTAAATTTACATGGAGATATATTTTTTAGTGGTGGACTTGCTCAATCTGAAAGTTTTAGGCAAACCCTTGAAAGCTATCTCAATAGAAAAGTATTAACTAATGACTTATGCCAATATGTGGGCGCAATTGGTGCAGCTGTTGTTGGATATAGAAAAATTGGTGAGTTTAAATAATTAGGATTAATATTATTTTATGCAAGGGGTTATAGAATGAACTGTAAAATGTGTGATATGCAAAAAAACATTAAGGAAGATCCATATTTTATTATGGAACTTGAAACAGGATATGTGATTTTAGGATGGTTTCAGAGGTTCAAGGGCTATACGGTTTTTAATTGTAAAGAGCATGGTCCTGAATTACATAATTTAGAACGCTCTTTTAAAATCAAACATCTTGAAGAAATGTCTATTGTAGCAGAGGCTATTTATAATGTATTTAAACCTGATAAGATGAACTATGAACTACTTGGAAATGGATGTCAGCATATTCATTGGCATTTATATCCGAGAGTAAAAGGTGATACTCCAATAATTAGCTCTGTATATCAATTGTCAAATGAAGAATTGTTTGATGAATCTACAAGACCAAATGAAGAGCAGAGAAAAGAACTGAAAGAAAAGATTAAAAATGAAATTGTACGCCTATGTTCAAAATAAAAATCAAGTAAATAATTGAATGGTAGTTAATATTCTTAAATTAAAACAAAAGAGTACAGAAAGGAAGTAGATGAAATGAATAAAGTAATAGATGCAAAAGGCAAGAATTGTCCAATTCCAGTAATAATGGCAAAGAAAGAGATTGATGGTGGAAATAAAAGTTTTGCAGTTGAAGTTGATAATAATATAGCAGTACAAAATCTTCAAAAATTAGCGAATAGTCAAGGGTTTATAACTGAAGTGAAGGAAGATAAGAATAATTTTAAAGTTTATTTTTCAAAAGACTCAGAAATAGCTAATCAAAAAGAGGAATGTTTAGAATGCAATGAAATATTAAATAAAGTAGAAGAAAATAAAAATTCTTTAGGAGCTTGGACTGTTTTTATAGGTAAAGAAATTATTGGTGCAGGAAACGAAGAACTTGGAAAGTCATTAATGAAAATGTACTTTTATACAATTTCAGAAGGAGAGGAATTACCGAAATCTATTTTATTTATGAATGATGGAGTAAAGGTTCCTACATTAAATGAACAAGCAATAGAACATTTGAAGGATTTAGAAAATAAAGGTGTTGAAATATTAGTATGTGGAGCTTGTTTAAATTTTTATGGACTTGAGGAAAAACTTAAAGTTGGAAAAGTGAGCAATATGTATGATATAACAAATCAAATGAAGGAAGCTGCAAAAGTTATTACACTTTAGTTATTATTTTAAATTTGATACAACATCATATCTACTGTATTATTTAATAGAAATTGTATAAATGTCGTGAAAAGCTGATTATTACTATAAATATTTAACTATTTATATATTTAAATATGAAGATATAAATCTAGGTAAATATAAAAATATGAACCTAGGTTAATATAAATATATGTTTATATTAAACTATGAAAATATGTGATATATAAGTTCGAATTAATAATGTATCTTAACAATTCATAATGAATGGTGGAATTCCTTTAGAATTTCTATAATAATATTAGCGTACATTTTTAATCAGAACTTAAATTTTGATAAATGATAAAGAGGGATAATTATGGAGAAAATTAAGAATAGCAGTTTAAAAATAAGGAAAGCAGAGCCAAAAGATGCAGAAGAAATTATATTAATGGTTAAACAGGTTATGAAGGAAACAGGCTTCTTTCCTCACACTGCAGAAGAATTTAATATAACTGTTGATAATGAAATAGAATATATGAAAAGTACAGCACTTTTCTTATTAGCTGAAATAGATGGGAAAATAGTTGGATCAGCTACTTTAGATAGAAGTGATTTAAAAAAATTAAAGCATAATGTTACCTTTGGAATAACTATTTTAAAAGAATACTGTGGCTTAGGTATAGGAAGTATATTAATGGAAAAGATTATTGAATATACAAAGGCTGAGGGAATTGAAAAAATAGAGCTAGAGGTTTTTGAAAATAACCTTTCAGCAATTAAGCTTTATAGGAAATTTGGATTCCTTGAAGAAGGAAGAAGAAAGAAGTTCATAAAAACAGATGAAGGCTATTTAGATATGATAATAATGGGAAGATTTATAGATAATTAAGTAAGTGAAGGAGTAAATTTAATGATAGAAGAATTAGTTCAAAAACAATTAGAGTTTTATAATAGCCATGATTTAGAGGGCTTTGTATCTACCTACGATGATAATATTGAAATCTATAATTTAGATGATAATTCAATTATGATAAAGGGTAAAGATCAATTAAGAAATAATTATAGAGAAAGATTTGAAGTATTAAAGGTACATGCAGAAATTAAAAATAGAATTGTAATAGGAAATAAAGTTATTGATCATGAAGAGGTTACAGGGTTAGAAAAAGGTAAGATAAAAAAAGCTGTGGCAGTTTATCAAGTTGAGAACAATTTTATAAAAAAAGTTTGGTTTGTTTTTGATATAAATTAGATTAAACTTTTTGTAAGGAGAAAACAATGAGCAGATCTGAAAAAGCCATAGTAACAGTACTCGGAATGGTTTATGACGGGGATAGGATCTTGTTACAAAATAGAATTAAGAAAGATTGGCGTGGATTTACGTTTCCAGGAGGACATGTTGAAAAGGAAGAATCTTTTGTTCAGGCAATTATCCGTGAAATTTACGAGGAAACAGGTTTAGCTATAAGGGAACCTAAACTATGTGGAGTTAAGCAATTTCAAACAGACGAAGATGAAAGGTATATTGTTTTGTTGTTTAAGACTGATAAATTTGAAGGAACTTTAACTTCTTCTGAAGAGGGAGAAATGAAATGGATTCATAGAGATTCTTTAAAGGATTATAAGTTAGTAGAGGATTTTATGGAATTATTAAAAGTTTTTGATTCAGATGGTTATAGTGAATTTATGTATGAACGCAACAAGTTAGGTGAAGATTGGATAGTTAAGTTATATTAATTAAGGAGGCAAAAATGAGTATTAGAAGTACAGCAAAAGCAATTATTTTAAATGAAAACCAAATATTATTAAATAAGTGTTTTGATGAGTATCATGGAAGTTATTATTCATTGCCAGGTGGTGGGCAGGACACATACGAAACCTTGCATGAGGCTGTAATAAGAGAATGTCTTGAAGAAACTGGATATAATGTTATACCTGTGAGATTTTCAGCCTTGTATGAAGAAATATGTGAAAATCCTAAAACCATAGAATTGTACCCAGAATATATTCATAAAATGTATCATATTTTTATTTGCAAACTAAAAAATAAAGAAACAGTTAGTCCTACAGAAATAGATGATATGCAACTTAAAAGTGAATGGATTAATATTAGCGATTTAAAGAAAATACGTATTATGCCTGATTTTTTAAATGATAATATTTTAGAAATGATACATAGCGAAGTTCCTAAATTTTATGGGGCTGACCATATAGCATATAATCATGGCTAAAAATATTTGATTTAACTTTCTTAAAAAAATAATAATTGATATGGGGGGAAGGCTTTGAAAGCATCATTTATAATTGGATTATTTTTTGTAATTATAGCAAATTTAATAGGTTTTTTCCTAAATGATTATACTATAACATTAAAAATAACGGGTATTATTGTTGCTGGTGCTTTTATTGTAGCAGGCATATTAAATGGATCATTCATTAGTGGAGAAATGTATAGAAATAATTTTTTGAGTGAAACAAAAGATGACAGAAATAACAAGATGAAAATAATAAAATATGTATTATTATTTTCAATACCCAACTTATTGTCTATTATAGTATTGTTGATTATAAAATAATATTAGCCTAGTATGCCTATAGAGCTGTCCTAATTAGTGGATAGCTCTTTTTTTCTGTTGTTATTAATTTGGTCACTATATGCTAAAGTAATAATTTTAGCATAATGTTTATTAAAAAGCTTTTGGAAATAATAAATGACATAAAATGTAGAATAAAGAAGGAAATAAAGGGAAAATGAAGGTAAATTTATAAAGGAAAAAATATGTAGATGTAGAAATATATTAAATATAGCATAAGGTTAGAAAAATTTTAAAATAACTATCGAAAAGTAAATGTTCACCAACAATTTAAACATAATAATAGGTTTGTAGAGCTTAATTAATTTATAAACAGTACATTAATGAGGAGTAAGATTGCTATGGTAAAGAATGTGAATTTAAAATTTTCTAAAAAAATAAATAGTAATTTGGATGAATACTCAAAAACAATTATGGATTTGCAGCTTATAATACAACCACAATTGATAATAAAATATAATAAAATACAAAAAGAAAAATTTTTGGAAGATATAAAAACCAATTTAAGCTTTTTATCATCAGCTATAAGAATTGATAGCAAAGAAGTTTATCTTAATTATATAAAATGGCTTGCTAAATTAATGAAAAAAATTAAAATTCCTATGGAGGAATTACTTATTAGTTTCAAATGTATGAAACAGGTTCTAAATAACGAATTGATTTTAGAAGATCATTTTACTGTTGATGAATATATAGATGAGAGTATTAAAAAACTAATTGATATTTATGAAAGAGAAGAAGAGTAAAATAGTGAAATATGTATTGAAGCTAGGGAATTTTTGAATTATTTACTGAATTTTGAAAAGCAAAAGGCAGCTAAATTTATTTTAGATAAGCTAGAAAATAATGTAGATATAAGAGAAGTTTATATTAAATACCTTCAAGGTGCACTTTATGAAATAGGTGATTTATGGATGAATGGAAAGATATCTATTGCAAAAGAGCACTACTGCACAGCTCTTATTCAACATATTGTATCACTTATTTATCCATACTTGTTTCAAAATAGCACTAATAAAGGAAAAGTAATGTTTTCTGTAAGTGCAGGTAATGAATTACATGAAATTGGAATTAGAATGGTTACAGATTTTTTTGAATTAGATGGATGGGATACTTATTATTTAGGAGCAAATCTGCCAATACAGGCTATCATTAGAGAATTAAAGGAGAAAAAAGTTGATCTTCTTGCAATTTCAATAACAATGGGAAATAATATTCAATTTGCAACGGATTTAATAAGTAATATTAGAAGTAATGAAGCTTTAAGGGATATTAAGATTATAGTTGGAGGACGCATTTTTAACCAAGTAAAGGGCCTTTGGAAAAAGACTAATGCTGATGGGTATGGGGAAAATGCATATGAATCAGTTAGAATAGGAAATGAATTAGTGGAGAAGCAAGAGCGTTATATGGTAAAGGAAGGATGATATGAATGCATGTAACAATATAAATAACTTTGCAATTTCATGTGATGAAAATGGGAATATTCTAAGTATAATAAGTAAAGGTAATATTGAAAAGATTTTTAATGTGGGAAATAATTTATATGAATATATAGAGGCAAAATCTAATGAAAAATATTTTGATTTTCTAAAGGCCATAAGAACTAAAGGATATGTGATTGATTTTGAAGTTAATTTTAATTTTAAAGGGAATAGTTTGTATATGAGTTTAAATGGAATTTATGAAAAAAGTAAGATTCTTATATTTGGATTATGTCCACATATTGAATTAAATGAAATTTTAAATGATGTTTTAAGAATGAATAGTTCATATGTAAATCAACTAAGAAGCAAAATAAAAGATTATTACTTAAACAATGAAAATTTAGATCAATCAGTATATTCTGAAATATCAAGATTGAATAATGAGTTGATAAATTCTAAAAGAGTTATAGAAAAGCAGAATGCAAAGCTTTTGGAATATACAAAGTCCCTAGAAAATATAGCTCTATTAGATTCTTTAACAGGTGCTTATAATAGAAGAGGTTTTAATATAAAAATTAATGAATATGCTGAGAGAATAAGAAAAGATAATTCTGTAATAGTATTAACAGCCATTGATTTTGATAATTTTAAAATGGTAAATGACAAATTTGGACATTCAAGTGGAGATGAGTTACTGCAAAAATTTGTAGTGATTTGTAAGGATATTCTAAGAAAGGATTTAGATTTAATTTTTAGAATAGGCGGAGATGAATTTATAATTATGAGTTTAAATATAAATGAAGAAGAAGCTACAAAATTTATAGAGGAAATAAATAAACAATTTAAAAAATGTACAAAAATATCAGAATTGTCTTATGGAATAATAGGTATTAAAGCAAGCTAAATCATAAATGATTTCGACATTGATAAATATTTAAAAGAAGTTGATGAAAAGATGTATTCTTTCAAGCGGAACAAAAAGAAAGGCTTATTAAAATAGTTAAAAGTTGAAAAATAATGTTTAATTTTATAACTTAATTCAGTATTATTTTAATTGGAGGGATTTTAATGATTGATTCAAAAGGATGGGAATGGGAAAAAGCAAACCAATCACCTTGGTTAATACCAGCTGAGGATGTTTATTATCTTGCAAATAAATGGTCAGCTTTAGGGTATAAAAAAGTTTTGGATTTGGGCGCTGGATTAGGAAGACATTCAATATTTTTTGCACAAAATGGTTTTGATGTATCATCTATAGATATATCGGATTATGGTGTGAATTACTTGAAAGAATGGGCAAGGAAAGAAAATTTAGATATTGACGCGAGAACAGGGGATATGGTTACATTACCATATGAGGATAATTCCTTTGATTGTGTATTTGTTTATCATGCTATATCACATGCTGATTCAGAAGGTATAAAGAAGATTATAAGTGAAATAGAACGAGTTCTAAAGCAAGGCGGAGAAATATATACTTCAATGTGTTCTAAAGAATCTTGGGATTTCAGTAAGTCTGGGTTTCCTAAAATTGATGATAACACAGTATTAAATAAAGAAGAAGGACCAGAAAATGATGTTCCTCATTTTTATGCTAATCTTGAAGATATTTTAAATTTATTTAGCAATTTTAATATTGAAAAAGTGCGCCATATTGATTATTGTTATATGAATGATAAAAAACAAGATAATAAATATTTTTATATAAGTGGACAGAAAAAATAGGTAATAGACAATTGATTAAAATAAATAACTAATGATAGAACCTATATATTAGGAGGGATAATGCTATATGACAGACAAAATAAAACTTACAAGTTTAACTAAAACTTCAGGCTGTGCAGCTAAAATAGGTCCAGGAATTCTTCATGAGGCTTTAAGCAGTTTACCTAAATTTCAACATCCTAATCTTTTGGTAGGTTTTGAAACTAATGATGATGCTTGTGTATATAAGATAAATGATGATACAGTAGCTATCCAAACAGTAGATTTTTTTCCACCAATGGTTGATGATCCATATACTTTTGGTCAGATTGCAGCAGCTAATGCTTTAAGTGATATTTATGCAATGGGAGGAAACCCTGCAACTGCTATGAATTTGCTTTGCTTCCCATCTTGCTTGGATATATCTATTATGAGAGAAATACTTTCAGGTGGATATGCTAAAGTTAAGGAAGCTGGTGCTGTTATTGCAGGAGGGCATACTATAGCTGATCCAACACCTAAATATGGACTTAGCGTTACTGGTTTTGCACATCCAAGAGAAATTCTTTCAAATTGCAATGCAAAAACTGGAGATGTTTTGATACTTACAAAACCTTTAGGCCTTGGAATAATGAATACTGCGGCAAAAGCAGAATTGCTTAATGAAGGTAAAATCAATGAAATTACAGCCATAATGTGTACTTTAAATAAATATGCTAAAGAATGTATGAATGGGCTAGAAGTAAATGCGTGTACAGACATAACTGGTTTTAGTTTGATTGGACACAGCTTCGAAATGGCTAATGGAAGTAATAAGACTATTGAAATTTTCAGTGATTCAGTTCCTATCATTGGAGAAGCTTTAGAATATGCTAAAATGGGAATTATTCCAGAAGGTATGTATAATAATCTGGATTATTTAAAAGATAAGTTTACTTTAAACTTAAATATTTCCCAGGAAATGCAGGATGTATTATTAGATCCACAAACCTCTGGGGGGCTTTTAATTTCACTTCCTGAAAAAAATGCTAAAGAATATTTAGCTAGAATAGGTGAATTTACAGCTCATGCTAAAGTTATTGGACAGGTTATTGATAAAGGCCAGGTAGATATAGTTATTAGATAGTCAATATAATTATCGCATTGTTCTATTGTGAGAATGGTGCGATTTTTTTATATATTTTATAGGAAAGGTAAATTATTAAGTCATTGTACTTTAACAAGGAATAAAGAAGAAATAGAATAAATTGACAAATGAACATTTGTTCTGTATCATATATTGTAGAAATATTTTACAAGAGGTTTAGTATATGAATATTGAAATGAAGCATAAAAAAATAATAGAAATTGTTCCAGATAAACTGTATACGAAGAAAGCAAAAGAAATAGGCAAAGAAAGACTTAAATTTATGGATGAATATTTTAGCAGATTATATTCGGAAATTGAAGGCATTAATTAAATACATTTAAATTTATAAACTTATAATATTTCTTAAAAATGTAGGGTATAAGAGAAAGTTAATGTATAGAAAGGAAGATTTTTATGAAAGAGTATGTAGTAGATAATTTGAATAATAAAATGAGATATCATGATTTTCCAGGTGAAGATACGCCAATAATATTTATTCATGGCTTAGGATGTGCAGGTTCTTTTGATTATCCCGAGGTGGCGGCACAAACTGATTTAATTAACCATAGAAGAATATTAGTGGATTTACTTGGAAGTGGATTTAGTGATAAGCCAGAGGCCTTTCCATATACAGTGAAGGCACATGCAGATTATTTATTTGAATTTGTTCAAGAACTAAAGCTTGATAAAGTTATTATTTTCGGACACAGCTTGGGAGGACCTGTAGCAATTGAACTTGCGCATAAATGCAGAGATATTGTTGAAGCTATTATCTTAAGTGAATCAAATTTAGACAAAAGTAAACCAGGGGCACCAACATATGAGTTTGGCTCCTATGAAGAAGAGGATTTTGTAAATTCCATATATGATGAAGTTGTTATTGAAAATTCAAGAAAAAATTCTATGTGGGCAGCTACCTTATCTGTATGGTCTCCAGAAGCAGTAAGCAGAATTTCAAAGTCAGCAATTGCTGGAGGAATACCGTCATGGCGCGAAGTATTATATTCTCTAAAATGTTCTAGAACGTTTATCTTTGGGGAAGAATCTTTGCCAGATGATGATAAAAATGAATTAGATAAACAAGGAATAAATATTGAAATTGTAAAAGATGCAGGTCATTCTATGGCTTGGGAGAATCCAAAGGGATTAGCGGAAGCTATAGGTAAAGGCATAATTTATTCAAGAAAAAATGCTTAATAGAAAATAGTGCATGCACCTATTGAGTACAAGCACTATTTTTTAATTCATTGAAAAATTTTATGGAGTATTAGTTTAATTTTTACTTATATATTCTTGGTAGGATTCTGGAACTATAATTGATCCATTATTTAATTGATAAGGTGTATTTTCTATAGGATTTTCATTGTTAACTAAATTCATAGCAATATTATATACGGCTTCAGCTACCATTTTCGTATTTTGAATAAGAGTACCAGTCATAAGTCCTTTATCAATTAGATCTTTTGCTTCTTCTAGTCCATCAATTCCAACAACTGTTATATATTTGTTTTTATCACCTAGATTATATCCATATTTTTGTAGTGCTTCAATAGCACCTATTGCCATAGCATCATTGTTAGCTATGATGGCTTCAATTCGACCATCATATTTAAGAAATAAGTTCTCAATAGCAGTTTTTGCTAAATCTTTAAACCAATTAGCATTTACAAGAGCAAGCTGCTCAGTCTTTATATCTGACTTATTTATTGCAGAAATAACATCATTGGTTCTTTCAATAGCATATGGATTATCAACAGCACCTTTTAGCAATACATATTGTAATATGTTATCATTATTTTTATCTATAAAGCTCTTATTGGTATTCCATTGGTCAGCAATAATTTTGCCTTGTAATTCGCCTTCATGACTGGAAGTTGAATATAGAAAAACTGCTTTATTATAGTATTGGGAAAACTTTGATACTATATCAAGAGGAATTTCCATAAAAATAATTGGAATGTTTTTGGATTTAATTTTAAAAATAATATCTTTTATGAATTCCTCTTTTGTATCAGCTAATCTTAATATAAATAGATCAATATCGCTTTTTAGAAGAGAATATATTGTTTCATTTTGCACACTTATATTATTTTTTCCATCATAGAAAGTAAACTTAACTTTATCTTTATTTGCCATTTCAATTTCTTCTAGACTTTGTTTGATTTGTAACATATACAGATCATCAAAACTATACAATAATACTGCAATATTTGCTACTTTTCTATTACTTGTATTTATGTTCGAATTAGAATATGCTTTAATTTCAGTGGAACTAATCAATGTAAAAATAATTAATATAACTTGTGTTAATATTGTTAGTTTGCGTAATATTCTCATTAATAATCCTCCAATTAATATAATTGTTTTATGAAATAATATTCAATACTAGATTGTGTATTATATAGAAATATTAATCTAGATTATTAAATTAATGAGGCTAGAAAAACTATATATAACTTAGTTGTTAAAATCGTGTATTCAATGAATTTGAGTGAGCTATAAGTATATTGTTTTTTCTTTATGTATGAATTTAAATATTATGTAAAAATATAGCCTTTATTTAAAATTTGGTTTATTATTAATATAAAAACAATATTAATGTTATAGGAAAAAAATTATGAATAAATCAAAAAAGATAAATCTAATATTATTGGCAGCGGGAAACAGCACTAGATTTAAGGGTAATAAATTAATAGAGGTAGTTAATGGAAAGCCAATGTACATGAATGTAATAGAAAAGGTTATTAAATTAAAATTTAATAAAATAATTCTAGTTACTCAATATGAAGTGATTAAAGAAGCTTTACTTAATTATCCAATAAAAGTTGTTCTGAACCATAAAAGTGAACTTGGTATTTCTTATTCTATTAAGCTAGGTATAAATGCCGACTTAGAAGCAGATGCATATATGTTCATGGTTTGTGATCAGCCTTTTATATCCTTAGAAAGTATTAAAGAATTAATAAGCAGCTTTATAATAAGTGACAAGGGAATGGCTTGTGCATATAACGAAACACTTGGTAATCCAACTATATTTTCTGCAAAGTATAAAGAGGAGCTATTAAATTTAAATGGAGATGTTGGAGGAAAAGCAGTTATGAAAAAACATCTTGAAGATTTAGAGAAAGTTAAAATTAATAATGAAGCAGAGCTTATGGATATTGATACTAGAGAAGAACTGGAGAAGTTAATCTGAAAATAAATTAGATTATTAATATTTAAGGAGAATAAATATGAATAGTGTATATGTTAATTGCCCTGAATTTGAAAATGAAAGATTCAAGTTAAGATTTATTTCCATAGAGGATTGTGATGATCTTCTAAAAGTATATTCCGATAAGAAAGCAGTTCCTTTATTTAATAGTGATAATTGTAATGGAGATGATTTTTACTATACTACAAGTGAAAGAATGAAGCAGGCTATGGATTTTTGGAAGTTATCATATGATGAAAAGTGGTTTGTAAGATGGGCTATTGTAGATAAAAACTATAATATTGCAATTGGAACTATAGAATTATTTCATAGAGATGCGGAGGATTATTTCACTAATTGCGGGCTTCTTCGTTTAGATTTAAGAAGCGATTATGAAAAAGAAGAAAGTATAGTTGATATTTTAAAGCTGATTATAGATAAAACTTACTCATTGTTTGAATGTAATATGATAGCTACAAAAGTTATTCCTATTGCAAAGGAAAGAATAAATGCTTTGAAGAAATTTGGTTTCTTACCTACTGAAAACAGTTTGATTGGTCATGATGGAACTGAATATTCTTCATATTATTATAAAAGAATATAAGCTGTATAAGCACTTTGCCTAATTATTTGGAATTAGGGAAGGTGTTTTTTTATATGGAGAAAATCTATTATTTTGAAAAACTATCCCAGAGGCTATAAGAATTTTATATATAAAATTATAGTAAAGAAATAAAAAATAATTAATGTCGAAAAAAAATTTTTGGATAAAATTGATAATTAAGAGATAATATTGTATAATTAATTAAATAAATTGTCAGACTTTTCAGAAAATTCATTTGAGGAGGTATGGTATTATGAAATCCTTAGGAAATATAAGAGTAAAAGTTAAACTTATAGGTGCATTTGTGATTGTATCACTTTTAATAGGCTTAGTTGGTGGAATAGGAATATTATCACTTAAAGAAGTAAGTAAAAATGCTGAAGGTATATATAACCAAAATCTCAGAATTGTATATATATTAACAGATATGCAAGCGAATTTAGAACGTATTAGAGGCAATATGTCTGAATTGGCATATGTGAAAGATAACTCTAAAAAGGCTGAATTACAAAAAAGTATAGCATTTGATAAAGAAGAAAATAACAAGTATATGAGTGAATTTGAAAGTATTAATATAAGCAGTAATGAAAAGAAAGAATATGAAACTTTTAAAACTAATTTAACACAATATAGGACATTAAGAGAAGGTGTTCTTAGTCTTGTAGACAAAGGTGAATTTGAGGAAGCCGGAAAAGAATATCTTCAAATACCTAAAGTTACTGAACCAATGTTTAAATCACTGGATAATTTAATAGAAATAAATTTAAATAATGCAAAATTAGCAAATGATGATATTATAGCTATTAATGAAAAAAATAATATAATTATTACAATTATGAGCTTTGGTGGTTTTATTTTAGCAATTATACTTGGATTAATACTAGCAAACGATATAAATAAACCACTTCAAAAAATAAAAGCATTTGGTGAAAAACTAGCTAATTATGATTTGACTTATAACTTTGAAGTAAATAGAACAGATGAGTTTGGAGAAACAGGAAGATCCTTATCTCTGGCTCAAGTTAATATAATAGAACTTGTTAAAACCATCGTTGATAATTCTCAAAATATGAGTTCAACATCAGAAGAACTTTCTGCAACAGTAGAAGAAATATCATCTAAAGCAGCTAGTGTAGATGAAGCAGTAAATAATATTGCAGCCAATATGCAAGAATCGAGTGCTGAAACAGAAGAAATAAGTGCATCAATTCAAGAAGTAGATTCAAGTATAAATGTATTATCACAAAAAGCTATGGAAGGAAGTAATAATGCTAATACATCTAAAATAAAGGCTAAAGAAGTTAAAGATAATAGTCAAAAAGCAATTGAAGAATCTCAAAAAATATTCAATGAAAAACAAAAAAAGATGATGAAAGCTGTTGAAGATGGAAAAGTAGTAGAAAATGTTAAAGAAATGGCAGATGCAATAGCAAGTATAGCAGAACAAACTAATTTGCTTGCACTTAATGCAGCTATTGAAGCAGCAAGAGCAGGAGAGCAAGGAAAAGGTTTTGCAGTTGTAGCAGAAGAAGTTAGAAAGCTTGCTGAACAATCAGGAGAAGCTGTAAAAAGTATTCAAGAAACTATTACAAAGGTACAAAAAGCATTTAAAAATAGTATTGATACTGGAAATGACATATTGGAATTTATTGATAAAAATGTACAAGAACAATTTGTTGACTATGAAAAAACAGGCAATCAATATTATAGTGATGCTGACTTTGTAAGTAATATGTCTGAAAATATAGCAGCCATGTCAGAAGAAATTACTGCAACAGTAGGACAAGTTAGTGAAGCAATGCAGAACATGGCGCAAACAGCACAAAAATCTAGTGAACAGGCAGAAACAATAAAAGAAAGTATGAATGAAACCACTCAAGCACTAGAGCATGTAGCATTAACAGCTCAAAGTCAGGCAGAGCTAGCTCAAAAACTTAATGAAATAATTCAAAAATTTAATATTTAATGTTAAATTCTACCCAACAGAAAATATAAGATTCTGTTGGGTTTTTCTAATGTGATATAAATTGTCAATGATGTTTTAATGATAAATTTTCATATTAATATTAATTAGTTTCGTTTATAATATAAACTAGATAGTGGCAATTTTTGATGAATTAGTCCATTTTTATTTATTTTGTGAAATGAGTAATAAAGTAAAATGACGCATTTTAAGCAATTAAGGAACATAAAAGAAAATAGCAGATATATTAATCTATTATTTTTTAGAATGTGCCTAAAATATAGGGGGGAAAAACTTGTTTACAATTAAAAATTATGTAGTTGCAGAAACAATGGAACAGGCTTATGAATTAAATCAAAAAAGAAACAATGTTATTTTAGGTGGCATTGGCTGGTTAAAGATGGGGAGTCGTAACATTCAAACAGCTATTGATTTATCAAAGTTAGGCTTAGATAAGATTGAAGAAGATGAAGGAAGCTTTAAAATAGGCTGTATGTGTACTTTGAGAGACATGGAAACTAATAAAAATTTAAATTCTTACTTTAATGGAGCTATAGCTAAAGCTCTAGCACACATTGTAGGAGTACAGTTTAGAAACTGTGCAACCATTGGAGGAAGTATTTATTCAAGGTTTGGCTTCTCAGATATTTTAACTTGTTTATTGGCCTTAGATACTTATGTAGAACTTCATAATGGAGGGGTTATATCCTTAACATCTTATAAAGATATGTACTATGACAGAGATGTTTTAGTAAGGATTATAATAAAAAAAGATTCTAGAAAAACAGCTTATTTGACACATAGAATGAGTGCAACAGATATTCCAGTCCTTGCTGTAGCGGTTTCAAAAGTAGAAGATAAATGGCAGGTGGTTTTAGGTGCAAGACCTCAAAGAGCCACATTAGTTGAAGAATCAGGAAAAATCCTTAGTGAAGCTCCAACTAAAGAAGAAATTGAAGCTTTGACAGATTATATAATAAAAGAAGTTAAATTTGGAACTAATATGAGAGGAAGCAGAGAATATAGACAAATTCTTGCTAAAGCCTTAATAAATAGAGGAATAGAAGAAATTATGGGAGGTACTCATGTTAATTAAATTATGGATAAATAATAAAGTATTTGAAGATGATATTAAACCAGACATTTTATTAATTGATTATTTAAGAAGCAAGGGCTTTTATAGTGTAAAAAGAGGGTGCGATACTGCAAATTGTGGATTATGTACTGTTCATTTAGAAGGAAAGCCTATTTTGTCATGTAGTACACTAACAGCTAAGGCAAATGGCTTACATGTAACAACACTTGAAGGAATGAAAGAAGAAGTAGAAGAATTTGCTGGATTTATGGCAGATCAAGGGGCAGATCAATGTGGTTATTGCAGTCCAGGATTTATTATGAACATATTAGCTATGAAAAAGGAATTAGTAAATCCAACAGAAGAAGAAATTAAACAATATTTAAGTGGCAATTTATGCAGATGTACAGGCTATATGAGCCAGCTTAGAGCAGTTAAGAATTATTTAGCATATAGGAAGGAGGACTAAGAGATGAAAGCAGTAAGTAAAGGAATAAGAAAAAAAGATGCCATGTCTCTTTTAACTGGTAAACCAGTGTATACAGATGATATAGCTCCAAGCAACTGTTTAGTAGTAAAAGTACTTAGAAGTCCTCATGCTCATGCATTAATTGAAGATATAAATGTAACTATAGCTGAAAAAGTGCCAGGTATAGAATGTATTTTAACATATAAAGATGTACCAAAATCTAGATTTACTATGGCAGGACAATCTTATCCAGAGCCAAGTCCATATGATAGATTGATTTTAGATAAAAGACTAAGATGTGTAGGAGACCCCGTTGCTATAGTTGCGGGAGCAGATGATATATGTGTAGATAAAGCCTTAAAACTTATAAAAGTGAAATATGAAGTTTTAGAAGCTGTATTAGATTTTAGACAAGCTAAGGATAATAAAATTATAATTCATCCAGAAGATAATTATAAAGCTTTATGTGAGATTGGAAATGATCCAAAACGAAACCTTTGCTCAACTGGAGGCTTTACCTTTGGTGATGTGGAAGAAGAATTTAAAAAATGTGCTCATGTAATTGAAAGAACATATCATACTAAAGCTAATAGCCAAGCTATGATGGAAACTTTCAGAACTTACACTGAACTTGATATTTATGGAAGATTAAACATTACAAGTTCGACTCAAGTTCCTTTCCATGTAAGACGTATACTTGCAAATGCTCTTGAATTACCAAAATCAAAAGTAAGAGTTATTAAACCTAGAATTGGTGGAGGTTTTGGAGCTAAGCAAACTGTTGTTGCAGAAGTTTTCCCTGCAATTGTAACTATGAAAACAGGAAAGCTTGCTAAGATTGTTTACACTCGTAAAGAAAGTATGATAGCTGGAAGTCCAAGGCATGAAATGGAAATTAAAGTACGTTTAGGTGCTGATGAAAATGGTATTATAAAGGCTATACATATGTATACTTTATCTAACGATGGTGCTTACGGTGAACATGGACCAACAACTGTAGGTTTATCTGGTCATAAATCAATGCCATTATATAATGGGGCTAATGCTTATAAATTTGAATATGATGTTGTCTATACAAACACTATGAGCAGTGGAGCTTATAGAGGATATGGAGCAACTCAAGGTTTATTTGCTTTAGAATCTGCGGTAAATGAATTAGCAGCTAAGCTTAATATTGATCCTGTAAAAATAAGAGAAATGAACATGGTTGCAGAAGGACAAGTAATGCCTGCATATTACAATGAAAAGCTTAATAGCTGTACCTTAGATAAATGTTTAGCTAAGGCTAAGGAAATGATAGATTGGGATAATAAATATCCATGCAGAGATATGGGTAATGGTAAGGTTAGATCAGTAGGTGCTGCAATGGCAATGCAAGGATCAGGTATATCTAATGTTGACACTGCATCAGTTGAAATAAAATTAAATGATGATGGTTTTTATACTTTAATGATAGGTGCTTCTGATATGGGAACAGGCTGTGATACAATTCTTGCTCAAATGGCAGCGGATTGTTTAGACTGTGAAGTGGATAATATTGTTGTTCATGGTGTGGATACTGATCAATCTCCATATGACACTGGTTCTTATGCTTCAAGTACAACTTATATTACTGGTGGAGCAGTAGTAAAGGCTTGTGAAACTTTAAGAAATAAGATAGTAGAAGAAGGAGCAAAATTACTTGAATGTCCTATAGAAAATGTAGAATTTGATGGACAAAAGGTATTTTCACTTAAAGATAACAAGGAAATGACATTAAGAGAGTTAGGCTATGCAAGTTTTGTTGGTGGAAGTAAAGTATTAAGTGCCCTTGAATCCCATTATTCAAAAATATCACCACCACCATTTATGGTTGGACTTGTTGAAACTGAAATTGATAAGTTAACTGGTAAAGTGGATATAATTGATTACGTTGCAGTAGTTGACTGTGGAACTGTTATAAATCCAAACCTCTCAAGAATTCAAGTAGAAGGAGGAATTGGGCAAGGTATAGGTATGGCTTTATATGAAGAAGTAAGCTATGACAAAAATGGAAGAATGAGAAATGATACCTTCCTTCAATATAAAATTCCAACTCGTCTTGACGTAGGGACTATAAGAGTTGAATTTGAAAGCAGCTACGAGCCTTCGGGTCCATTTGGAGCTAAATCAATAGGGGAAATAGTAATAAATACACCGGCGCCAGCTATTGCAAATGCAGTTTATAATGGTACAAAAGTTAATGTGAGAACATTGCCTATAACAGCTGAAAAAATAGTTATGGGAATGCTAGGTGATAAAAAGTAACAAATTGTATTAAAATAAACCTACCATAGAAAATAAAAATGGTAGGTTTATTTTATGATTTTGTAGTATCATTATAAAAGCTATAGCTAAGCGGGTAAATTAAATATTGCTAAATTTAATGAGTGTTAATAGTTTTTTTGATATAATAATTATAGAATAGATTAATAATTTAACTATATTAAGCTATAACAATGTAGTGTTAATGAAATAATAAAGGAGGAATAGTGTGTGAATTACGATTACATCCATAATTATAGTGAAGATGAATTTGAGGACATTCAATCTCATTATGATGGAAGAGCTGAATATGATAATGGATTAATATTTTTGAGTTCAACCACCTCAATAAAGCATAATGAAATTAAAAGCAATATTTTAACTGAACTTTCAATATATTTAAAGGGTTCAAAATGTAAAGTTTATGATGAACAAATAGAAGTTATTTTTAATTATAAAGATGATATTAGAAAATATAAGCCCGATATCTTTGTTATGTGTGAAGATGCTACTAAAAAAGGGGAAAGTTTCACTTCGGCTCCTAAACTAATTTTTGAAATACTTTCAAAATCTACAGCCAAATTTGATAAGGGAAGAAAATATGATACTTATGAGAAATTTGGTGTTTTAGAATATAATTTTGTTGAACAGAATGGATTTATTGTTCAGCATAAATTAATTGATGGAGCATATGAGATAGTTAATGTATATAAGAATAATGATGAATATGTATCTGTAGTTTTTCCAGATTTAAAAATAAATTTAAATGATATATTTAAGTAGTAAAGAGTTGCTTTAGTAGCAGCTCTTTTTAATTTTTGTTATGAGATATTTACTTAAAGATATTTTCTGATTTACTAATTAAAATAAATGATTTTTACGAGTTCACGAATAATTTTTTAAAAACTAAAAAAAACATTCGACTTTTCTGAAAAATATGGTAGAATAATTTTAGAGCTAAAAACAATAAATTAACAAGAATAATGTATAGTTATAGATTATTTTTGAAAATTGTTTGTTTATATTTATAAAATTTATATGAAATTATTAAATTTATTTTAAAAAGTAAATTAAGGGGGTTCATTATGTCAAAAAACAATATTTCGGCTAAAGACCAAGTAAATGAAATGCTGCCAATGAGTCAGCTTGCTGCTTTAGGTTTGCAACATGTACTAGCTATGTATGCAGGTGCAGTATCAGTTCCGATAATTATTGGTGGTGCTGTAGGTTTATCAACAGAGCAGTTAGCATTTTTAGTTGCTGCAGATTTATTTACATGTGGTTTAGCAACTTTAATTCAAGCAATTGGAATAGGTCCATATGTAGGTATTAAATTACCAGCAATCTTAGGATGTACCTTTGCAGCTGTAAGTCCATTAATTATTATTGGTAAAAATTTAGGTATGGAAACAGCTTATGGTTCCATAATAGTAGCAGCTGTTATAGTTGTACTAGCTGCACCTCTCTATGGAAAGATATTAAAGTTTTTCCCTACAGTAGTAACAGGAACAGTAGTAACAATGATTGGTCTTTCTTTGGTAAGTGTTGGAATTAAAAGTGCTGGTGGTGGTGCTGGTGCTAAGGATTTTGGAAGTATGGAAAATCTTTTATTAGCAGCAGTAGTAATGATTGTTGTACTAATATCTAATAAATTTTTAAAAGGCTTTCTTCAAGCAATTTCAGTATTGAATGGTATAGTAGTAGGAACAATAGTTGCTGCTTTTATGGGGAAAGTTAATTTCGATGTAGTATTAAATGCAAAGTGGATAAGCATCGTTCATCCATTTAACTTTGGTCTTCCTAAATTTGATCTTGGATCAATAATAATGATGACTTTTGTTATGTTAGTAGTAATGATTGAATCAACAGGAACATTTATTGGAATTAGTAAAGTATGTGAAAAAGAAATCACTGAAAAAGATATTGTTCGTGGATTAAGAGCAGAAGGTGTTGCAACACTTTTAGGTGGTATATTCAACTCCTTCCCATATACAACTTTCAATCAAAACTTGGGGCTTTTAGCTTTAAGCAAGGTAAAGAGTCGTTATGTTGTAATTGCTTCAGGAAGTATCCTTGTTTTACTTGGATTAATGCCTAAATTTGCAGCATTAGCTACAATTATTCCACAACCAGTTATAGGAGGTGCTACTACTATAATGTTTGGAATGGTAGGAGTTGCTGGAATACAAATGCTTTCAAAAGTTGATTTCAGCAAAAGTACAAATATGATGGTAGTTGCAGTATCTATTGGTTTAGGACTTGGAATTACAATGGTACCTGACTTTTTAGCTCAAACACCTAGTATATTTAAATCAATTTTTAGCA
Source organism: Clostridium sp. C2-6-12 (assembly GCF_009928485.1). GTDB lineage: Bacteria > Bacillota > Clostridia > Clostridiales > Clostridiaceae > Clostridium. The sequence goes on from NZ_JAABNP010000014.1 coordinate 98,642, forward strand.
GTGGTATAGTTACAACTTCTATAGTAGCCGTAGTTTTAAATGGATTTTTAAATTACAATGTTAAAGAAGTTGAAAGTGATATAAAATAGTTATTCTTGAATATTATATGTGATAAATAAATCAATTAAAAAAGCAAACTAAGTAGAAATATTTAGTTTGCTTTTTTAGTGAAGAAAAAATTTTTTCTAATAAAATTGAGAAAATACTTTACTACAATAAAAAATTAATATACACCACAATTGTTATTAAAGTTAAAACTGTAATTTTATGAAAAATATAGGTGTGATTTCTTAGGTTTATGGTATAATAAATGAAGTGTATTTTAGTAAAAGTTATATTAATTTATTTTGACTTAAAGTTTATTATAGACATGAGAAGAGGATTTTTAATGAGAATAAAATATAAACTTGTGATTAGTTACTTAGTATTGATTTTATTTACTGTAAATGTGTTAGGTTTTTTAATTGCTCAAAAAGCAGAAAGTGGAATTTTAAAAGCAGTAAATGAAAAAAGTCAGCTTTTAACTGAATCAATTAGTACAACCCTAAGTGTAAGAAATGACTTGCTTAAAGAAAAGTCCTATAGTGATTTGAATTTTGCAAGCAGTTTATTGAATAATTTCAATGATTTTAGAGTAGATTATAATGAATACATAAGGATTGGAGAGTTTGATTTACCTATTTTATATTCAGGAAATCAAAGAATTTCTTTAGATGATGCTTTACTTAATAAGATAAAATTATCTACAGGAACTGTTGCAACTATATTTTTATTAAACGACGATAAATTAATTAGAGTTTCAAGTACTTTATTTGAAGAGAATAAAAGCTTAATTGGAACATATATATCGAGCAATTCAGAAGCTTATAAAAAGACAATTAAAGGTGAAGAGTACATAGGAAATATTGATATAGAAGGTAATGGATACATAACTAGAATGAAACCTATATTTGATAAAGATAAAAAAATCATTGGAGCAATAGGAATTGGTAATATAGTTATTAATAAATATCTAGAAGATACTTTATTAAACATTAAATTTGGAGAAACTGGATATGCATACATATTAGATTCAGATGGAAATGTAGTAATACATCCCAAGGAAATAGACAAAAATGTAAAGGATTATGATTTTGTTCAAAATATATGTTCAACTAAAAATGGAACTACTGAATACTATTATAAAGGTGTAAGAAAAATAGGATATTATAAATATTTTGAACCTTGGAAATGGTGCATAGTTATTACTGCTGATTACGATGAATTAATAAGTCCAGCTAAAATGATTGTAAAAACAACAATATACACTGGTACAATAGTAATTGCTATAGGTGCAATTATAGCCTTATTTATGGCAAGTAGTTTTGTAAAGCCTATTAATAGATTAAAAAGATGTATGGAGATAGCAGAAAAAGGTGATTTAAAAATAAAATGCAACGTAAAAAGCAATGATGAAATAGGTGTACTAGCTGATAGTTTTAATAAAATGCTTGTGGAAAATAACAGATTGTTAGAAGAAAGACTTGAATATGATAAGATGAAAACTGAATATATAGCTAATATGTCTCACGAATTAAGGACACCTTTAAATGTTATCTTTTCAACAGTACAACTATTTGATGTGGTTATAAGTAAAAATGAGTCAATAGATATAAATAAAATAAACAACTATATAAACAATTTAAAACAAAATTGTTACAGATTAATTAGACTTGTAAATAATTTGATAGATATTACTAGGATAGATTCAGGATCTATGGAACTTAAGTTGAGAAATCAAAATATAGTTGAAGTTACAGAGGACATAATACAATCAACCGCTGATTATTTGCAATCTATGGGAAGAATTGTTGTATTTGACACAGATCAAGAAGAAAAAATTATGGCTTTTGACTTAGAAAAGCTAGAGAGAATTCTACTTAATTTAATTTCAAATGCAACTAAATTCACGAATCCTGGAGATACCATTAAAGTGAATTTGTATGATAAAGATGATCATGTTGTTATTTCAGTTAAAGATACAGGAATAGGTATTCCAGAGGAAAAACTGCTGTTGCTTTTTGAAAGGTTCAAACAGGTAGATCCGCTTTTAAATAGAAGTCATGAAGGCAGTGGCATAGGACTTACTATAGTAAAAGCATTGGTAGAGCTTCATAAAGGAACCATAGAAGTTAAGAGTAAGTATAAAGAGGGAACTGAATTTATAATAGGTCTTCCAGCAAATATTATTCCAGATGAAAAGGAAGCGGATGTAAGCCGAGATTGTTCAAAAGAAGCTTATGTTCAAAGTATTAATATTGAGTTTTCAGATATTTATAAATAAATTAAATCAGTTTATAGCTGAAAAGCTTGTGATTTTATATAATAAGTTTAGAAATTTCTAAAAAGAAGCTAACTCTAACTTGTGTGGGTTAGCTTCTTTTTATTATTTTGTATTATACTTTTTGAATAATCTTATTAATAGCATAATTATAGAGATTTTATATTGATTAAGGATAGATAATATTACAATTATATTATTTTGCGAATTTCTTGAAATTCATAATTTTTAGAGATAGTTCTAATTTAAACAAGTTATTATAATTTTCTATTGAAATATCTAATAGATTCTGAATCTTATTAAAGCGATAAAATAGTGTGCTTCTATGTATATTTAATTTAGAAGCAGTATCATTTGCATTTCTGTTACATTCAATATAAGTTTTTATAGTGTTAAAAAATTCTGTTTTATTTTGCTCATCATATTTAATTAGTTTATTAATCCAAGGATGAATTAAAGTTAATAAATTAACCTTATATAAGTCATTGTTTTGGGATGTAGACATGTAAAAAAAATAATATTCAACATAATCTTCAAAGGAATTAATAGTATCAGCTGAATTCATATAAGATGATAATTCTAAGGCATAAATAGATTGATTATAGTAATCTTTTATGTAAAACAAATTTTGAAAATTAATACTTATACCACAACGTAAATTGTTTAGTTTCAAAAATTCTAATAAATTTTCTTTTGTATTTTCATTTATAACAATTTCATTTTCACTGCTTACAAGAAAAATAATCCTATCTTTATAGTATGTAGAAATACAATTGCCTAAAATATTTTTACAGCTTTCTATAAGCTGCTTTAATCCAAAATTATGCCTATAATCTTTATATTTTTGTTTAAAAGGGACTGAAAGTAATAAAAGATGATCATTTAAATTAAAATTTATATATTTTAAGCGTTCCTTAACATATTCAACATTATCTATACCGTTTACTAATAAATCCATTAAATAATATTCTTCGTCTAAACCTGTATTACTTATAAATAGATTTTCTTTTTGCATTTGTATAGATAGAACTTTTGATAATATATTTGTTAATTCTAAATCTTCTTCTTTAAAATTACGTTTACTTTCCAAAACACTTATGTAGGCAATAGAAATATCGTTTATTCTAATAGAACAGAATATTAAATTTTGCTCATCATGATGAAAAAAAGAAGTATTGCTTTTGTAGATATTATCTATGCACTTATTTTTTTTCATCAAATTTATTGTTTCTAATAATAGATAATTAGAACCATTACGTGTTTCTATACTTGAATTTTCAACTTTAGCAAGCTTTGAACGCGTAATGACTCTATAGCTTGTATCTAAAATAAAAATAGGATTATTTAAAGACTTTTCTGCTAAATTAAGAATACCATCTATACTATTTTGTGAAAATAAACCGTCGTAAAGTTCGTATTTTTTCTTATATATAATTTCTTTATCCATGGTAAAGTTCTCCTCACTTTAGTAAATTGAAAAAATGTCTTAATTATATAAATTTATGAGTCATATTTTAAGACTTATTTTTGATGAAGACGATTTTATGAAGTGTTAATATTATAACAAAGTGTATTTTTGTAGATTAATAATATAATTCTTATTTAATTATAGTGAGAAAATCCAAAAGTATAAACAAATTTTATTAAAATATTTAATTTTGAAAAGGAGAAGATATTATGGGATTCACAGTATTAGGTATTACTGCAGGAAGAAAAGATTCAAATTCAGAAATTTTATTAAAGGAAGCATTATTAGCATGTCAAGAGCAGGGTGCAGAAGTAAAAATGATTAATCTAAGAGATTATCACATTGAAGAATGTTCAGGATGTACAGCATGTACACATGGTATGAGTAATGGTAAAAATGTAGGCTGTACATTAAGTAAAGCAGATGATAAAGAGGCAATAATGGAGGTTATGTTAAATGTAGATGCTATAATTGCAACAGCACCAACATATGATTTAATGCCAACAGCAACTTTTTCAAAATTTATGCATAGAAACTTAGCTTATGAATCAGCATTTTTAGAATTTATTGGAGCAATTGAACATAGAGACAGAGTTGCAGGTTTAATTGCAGTTGGAGGATCTACTCGTTCGTGGCAATCAATGGCTTTAGAAAGTATGCAAGCTACTTGCTTTACAAATGACTTCAAAGTAGTTGATATGTATTTAGCAACAAGAGTACCAGCTCCAAAACAATGCTTATTACATGATGATATGATTGAACGTGCTCATAAGATGGGTGAAAACATAATGAAATCATTAAATACACCAGTAGCAGAAAGAGAATGGCTTGGAGATGAAGGTATGGGATGGTGTCCACATTGTCATTCAAATGCATTAATTTTAGGAGAAGAACAATGGGATGGATTATTTTTCCCAGTTGAATGCCAAGTTTGTGGTGCAGGCGGAAATTTAGAAAAGACAGAAGACGGTAAGTGGAAGTTTGTAATTCAAGAAGATGGATTAAGCCGTGATCGTACAGATACTGAAGGAAGAGCAGAGCATGTAAAAGAAATTATGCATACACAAGGTGGCTTCTATACACCAGAAAATTTAGCAGTAGTTAAAGAAAAGTTTGAGAAGTACAAAAATTTAAAATTCCCAACTATAGAGATAAATAAATAGATTGATAAAGGACTTATGCAAAACCATTCTGATTTGCATAAGTCCTTTATTTTAGAGAGTATAAAAATAATGAATTTTTATAGAATATATACTTGGATTTTTAGAGTGTGATAAGGTGTCTTGTTAGCTGTAAGTATATGGGTTATAATGTTTTTAAATAATGTTCGGATTGGAACAGGAATATTGAAGTATTATCGGACACATTGGAGCATTTTAAATCAAGATTTTTGTAAACCTTTTTGTTATTATTTTGTATGAGGGGAGGATAAATATGGAATGGATTCAAAGTATGCAAAAAGCAATTAATTATATTGAAGATAATTTGCTTGAAGATATTAACCTTGAACAAGTTGCTAAAAGTGTTTATTCATCAAACGCAAATTTTCAAAGAATTTTTAGTATTGTAACAGGAATAACAATTGGCGATTATATTCGATACAGACGACTAACACTTGCTGGCAGTGAACTAACCACATCCGACAATAAGATAGTTTATATTGCTTTGAAATATGGATATGAAACGGCAGAAAGCTTCACAAAGGCCTTCATCAGATTTCATGGTGTTACACCGTCTGCTGCTAAAAAATCTATGGGTAAGTTAAAATGTTTTTCTCCACTTTCAATACAAATAGATATAAGAGGTGGTTTTAATATGGAAAGAAAGGTAATTTCAAATGTCCCGTTAATTACAATGTCTGCAGATGGTTTTGCTTATTTAACTTCATTTACTGGAGCTTTATATGGAGCTCTTAAGGGGTTAGATGAAGATATTAATAATCCTCAATTGTTGGCATATAGCGGATTTGGAAACAGATTTTGCTGGACAGAAGGTAAATGGATTTTCGGAAATGAAGATTTTGAAAATTGTAATGAAACTCCGTTTGAAATTCAAAGTCAATTACTAGATGCAATCGGTTGGAAGGTTAGAAGAATAGATATTCAGCGTGATGAAAATGGAAAACCAATAAACATAGCAGAAGAACAAATAAGGGAAGATTTTGTTAATTCATTAAATAAGGGGATTTCAGTTTTAGCGCAAGGAATTACAGATGACGGTTGTAAACATGATTATGGTGTCTTTTATGGATATGAAGACAATGGACAAAAAATTATAGGTTGGGATTATTATCAAAGTAATGGAGAACCTTTTATAAGAGCTGATTGGGAAAAAGAACTCAAAAGCTACGTGATTTTGACAGAAAAAACTAAACCTGAAATAGAAAAAAATTGTATTATAGAAGCATTTAAAAGGATTGTAGAGCACTCTAAGAAAAATGAAATACGTGGAAAAAAGGTTGGATTTGCAGCATGGAGATCTTTTTTAAGGCAGCTTGAAAATGATGATTTTTCAAAATGCTCACTTCATCCATCCGAAGATAATCCAAATGATGAGCATGGTGTGAATAGTCTAGAACATAGATTTATTATATACTGTGATGCACTTTGCCAAATTAACCAACGAGGCCAAATAGTAGGATATTATAGAACTCTTATAGAAAAATATCCTGAGTGGGCGGAAGAATTAAAGATAGCGATAAACTCATGGGAAGAATGCGCAAAATATGGAGGCTTTTTATGGAGTCAGGGATTTACATTTGATGAAGCTGGTTTTGAAAAGTTTCGAGATCCAAAAATGAGAAAGATTCTTGCTGATGAAGGATATAAAGCTATGTATAATGATATGGAGGCTATTAAACAAATTGAAATAATATTACAAAATAAAATATAAACAGAATCTATGAAAAATGTCATAATAAATTACAATTTGAGAGAACAAATTTATATAATAGGTGAGATAAAGCAGTAGATAAAATGATACTACTGCTTTTGATATTTTTTAGGTAAAAAGCCAATCTAGAGTGTTTAAATAAAATACATATATGATAGAATAATACTATGGGATGGTGAGAAATATGGAAAAGGAATTTAATGTAACAGGAACGTGCATACCTGAAATACATTATATGGTAGATATATCTGATAAATTAGAAAAAGTTATTAAACTTATAGATAAAGGGAAATATTTCATAATAAACAGGCCAAGACAATATGGGAAGACAACAGCATTATTTATGCTTGAAAAAAACTTAACCCAAAATGAAGAGTATTAAGTTATTTCTATAAGCTTTGAAGGGGTAGGCGACTTAAGTTAATACCTTATTTGAAAGTATAGTTAAAAATCTTGAAAATAATCAAGAATTATATGACTTAGTAAAAAGGATTTTAATAAATGGAGAAATGATATTATTTAATGCGCTTGATCCATTAATCAACATAGGTTTAACTTATGGTATTTTTAAACCGGGTATTAGTGGAATCGAAATAAGTAATAAAATATTTGAAGAAATAATCTACAATTATATGCTTTCAAAATCAAGAACAACCTACAAAGATATGAGTAAATATATTTTTACTTGTATTTAATTTTAATCGAAATAAAGAATACAAAAAGGAATCAATTATTGCAAATAACAAAGAAATAGTTACTGTGTATGTATAATCAACATTTATTTAGAAGGAAAAGAGAAAGTTTGAGGTACTGATTAAAATGATAGAACCAAATAAAATTATAGTTAGTGAATATGATGCATTTGGTCCTTGGATTTACAAAATCACCGAGAAAAATCCAATGCCACCATTATTTATACCATACTATAAAGAAAATCAAGAGTATTTAATGCTAATAAAAATACCTAGAGATATAGAGAGAAGAAAAGCAAAACCAGAAATGGATTTATATGATTATGTTATTGGAATGTATGAAGACTATGGGTATATCTTAAAGCGTAACCAAAAAGAAGTTGAAGAAATAAGATTTTATTATAATGAAGTAGAAAGCATAGAAAATTATAGATCTTTATTATTAGGAAGACTGACCATTTACTTAAAAAGCAGTACATTAGTTATTCCATATAATACTGTATCAATAGGAATAATATATGAACTTATGAAAATAATAAGAAATAAGTATACTAAAAGTACTTATGAAAATGTGCCAGTAATTAATAAAACTAATAATAGTGAAATTGACATGCTATATGAAAACCTTATAAAAGAAATGGCATTAAAAGATGATGTTTTTCCTATAATGGTTTCTCAACCTGCTATTAATTTAAATAATAATAAGAGAATAGGGCAAAAAATACTTGGATTAATTAGATCAAAGCTACTTTTGAGTACAGTACATTTATTAAATCATAAAGAATTATTGATTATAAATAAAGGTGATCCAATTCAGTATGGGAAAAAACCTGTAAATAGCTATAGCTTTGTATATATACCAATAGAAAAAATAAATAATATAAAGTTTGAGAAGAGTAAAGAACATCAAAATATTGAAATGGTAGCTATTAATACTAAAGTAAATAAATTTAATTTCTATTTTACTGAAAATAATAAGGACTTAGTAGAGTTTTATTCAAAACTTGGAGAAATTAATAATATGAATAACTTTTAATAAGGTAAAAATTTAAATTTGAGATTTTTAAGCAAAACCTATAGATACATTAGTATGGGTTTTGCTTTTTTATATATTTGATACAATTATGAATTGAAAATAATATTAAAATGTATTGATTAAAAGAAACAAAAATAACATTATTAATAATATTACCCTGAAAATAAGTAATTAGCGCTTAAAATCACTTTGGCATACAAGTTGCTAATATATATTTCAATTAACAGTTAACAATTAATGATGAAAGTTCCAGGGAGAAAGTTCAGGTTTCCAAATATAAAAGCTCTAAAGAGAAAGTTCGAAGAACAAAATATACACCTATAAAAGGAGCACGAAGTGCAATTAGGAACTTTTCACCTATAAAAGGAGTGGCTATGCCACAATACGGAACTTATCTCTAACGAAGAACTTATTAACTTTTCCTACGGAATTTCTTGAGAATTAATAAGAGGAGGAAATATGAAGTATAAATTATTAGTAATTAATCCAGGATCAACATCAACAAAAGTATCTGTATATGAAGGAGAAAAGGAAATATTTAAAGATACTATAAGACATTCATCAGAAGAAATAGGTAGATTTAACAAAGTAATAGATCAAAAGGATTTTAGAACAGAAGTAATATTAAAAATACTAGAAGATAATAAGGTAGATATAAATGACTTGGATGCAATAGTAGGAAGAGGGGGCCTTTTAAAACCATTGGATAGTGGTACATATAAGGTTAATAAAAAAATGCTGGATGACTTGGAGAATAATCCTCAAGGAGAGCATGCTGCTAATCTAGGAGCTATAATTGCTGAAAAAATAGCAAGGTCTATTGGCAAAGAAGCTTATATAGTAGATCCAGTAGTTGTTGATGAAATGGAGGATATAGCAAGAATATCAGGCATGCCAGAGATTTCGAGAAAGAGTTTTTTTCATGCTTTAAATCAAAAAGCTGTTGCTAAAAGATATGCGGAAGAAAAGGGTGTAGCTTATGAAGATTTAAATCTTATAGTGACTCATATGGGTGGAGGCATTTCTGTTGGTGTTCATAAAAATGGAAGAGTAATTGATGTTAATAATACAATTGATGGTGAAGGGGCTTTTTCACCAGAAAGAAGTGGAAGCGTTCCAGCTGGTGATTTGGCACGTATGTGTTTTAGTGGAAAATATACTCTTGATGAGATGTTAAAAAAGATAACAGGTAAAGGTGGTTTTGTATCTTATCTTAATACAAATGATGGCAGGGTAGTTGAAGCAGCCATGCTTGTAGGAGACGAAAAAACAAAATTGATTCATGATGCAATGGGGTATCAGGTATCAAAGGATATTGGAGCTGCAGCAGCAGTTCTTAAAGGAAAAGTTGATGCAATAATTTTAACTGGTGGTATGGCCTTTGGAAAACCTATGGTTAATTATATTAAAGATAATATATCCTTTATAGCGCCTGTAATAGTATATCCTGGAGAGGATGAAATGCTGGCATTAGCTCAAGGAACTATTAGAATATTAAAAGGAAAAGAAGAAGCAAAAGAGTATTAGAAAACTTTAATACATTTGTGTATTATTAATGCAGAAATGTATTAAAAGAGAAAACGTTTAGAGAAGTTAGTTAATGGCTTCTCTTTTTTGTTTTTAATACATTTTTGTATTAAAAATATTTGATTTTTAATAAGAACGTTTTCAATAGTAGCAATAAAACTATAGCTTTAATTTAAAATTCAAAAGGTTTACTAATGAAAAAAACGAGCAAAATACAGGTTTTGATAAATATTAAAAAAATAATTCGAATTTTTATAAAAAGTTGGCATGGTAATTGCTTTATATATTATCGTTGAAAGATACATAGTAAGAAGAAGGTGTATGAAGTGGAAAAGGTTAAAAGTATCGACGAAGTAATGGAGCATATTAAAGATGGTATGACTATTATGGTAGGTGGTTTTATGGGAGTAGGTACTCCTGAGATGCTTATTGATGCGATGGTTAAGAAAAACGTAAAAGATTTAACTATTATTGCAAATGATACTGGACTGCCAGATAAAGGTATAGGAAAGTTAGTTGTTAATAAGCAGGTTAAAAAGGTAATAGCATCCCATATTGGATTAAATCCAGAGACAGGGAAGCAAATGAATAGTGGAGAAATGGAAGTGGATTTAGTACCACAAGGTACTTTAGCTGAAAGAATCAGATGCGGTGGAGCTGGAATTGGAGGTTTTTTAACTGAGACAGGCATAGGAACAGCTGTTGAAGAAGGAAAGCAAAAACTTAAATTAAACCATAAAGAGTTTATTTTAGAATTGCCTCTAAGAGCAGACATAGCACTAATTGGAGGATCGGTAGTAGATAAAAAGGGGAATATTTTCTACAATGCTTCAACAAGAAACTTTAATCCTTTAATAGCTACAGCAGCAGATTTAGTTATTGTAGGGGCAGAAAAAATAGTTGAAGTTGGAGAATTAGATCCAAATCATGTTATGACACCTGGTATTTTTGTTGATTATATTGTTGGAGGTGGCAATTAATGGATAGTAAAAATGCTAAAGAGTTTATTGCAAGGAGAATTGCAATGGAACTTAAAGATGGAGATGTTGTAAATTTAGGAATAGGATTACCAACAATGGTTGCAAATTATCTTCCAAATGGAATCGATGTAATATTTCAATCTGAAAATGGTTTTGTTGGATTAGGCAATGCTCCAGAAGATGGAAAAGAAGATAAGGATATTGTTAATGCAGGAGCACAGTATGTGACTATTAACAAGGGAGCAGCATTTTTTGATAGTGCTACATCTTTTGGAATAATTCGAGGCGGACATGTTGATGTCACAGTTCTTGGGGCTTTAGAGGTTGATGAAAAAGGTAACCTTGCAAATTATATGATACCTGGAAAAATGGTTCCTGGTATGGGTGGGGCTATGGATTTAGTAAGCGGTGCAAAGAAGGTAATAATTGCAATGCTTCATACTGCAAAAGGAGAGTCAAAAATACTTAAACAATGTAGACTTCCTCTGACAGCAGTAGGTAAGGTAAGTTTAATAGTTACAGATATGGCAGTTATGGAAGTTACTAAAGAAGGGCTTCTATTAAAAGAAATTGCTGAAGGCTTAACAGTTGAAGATGTAATAAATGCAACTGAAGCTGAATTGATTATACCTGATGACTTAAGAGTCATTGCAGTTTAAATAATATTTAGGAGAGTGATTTAAATGAAAAAAGTAGAATTAAAAAATGTATCACCTTATAATGCTCCAAAGCATTTTGATATGAAAGCTATGAAGTTACACGGAGAAGCAGAAACAGGTGCAAAACAATTTTGGATGGGAATGTCATATTTCCTACCAGGTGGAGGAGCTGAATATGCTTATGAAGATTCTCCAACTGAAAAGATCTATTTCGTTTTAGATGGTGAAATAACAGTAAAATCAAAAGACGAAACTTTTGTACTTAAAAAAGACGATTCTATCTTTATTGGACCAAATGAAGGTAGAGAAATGATTAATGAAACTAATAAAATAGCTACTGTTTTAGTAGTTGTAAGCAATAATTAATATATTTCCAAAGACCTAATAGGCAGGAAGGTGGAGAAAAAATGGATTCAAAATTTATTAATAATTTATTTGATGTAAAAGGTAAAGTAGCAGTAATCACTGGTGCAACAGGAGCTTTAGGAAAAGCTGTATCTATTGGATATGGTTTAGCTGGAATGAAGGTTTTTGTTACAGGAAGAAGTGATAAAAAGTGCCAAGAACTTTGCAGTGAATTAGAAGCTCAAGGAATTGAATGTGGATATTCTACAGGAGATCCAGCAGTTGAAGCAGATGTAATCAAAGTTGTTAATGATGCAGTAGCTAAATTTGGCGAAATCAATGTATTAGTAACAGCAGCAGGGTACAATAACCCACAACCAATAGTTGAACAAGCTTTAGAAGAATGGAAAAAAATCATGGACTCAGATGTTCAAGGTACATGGTTATTCTGTAAATATGTTGGAGAAAAGATGATAGCTCAAGGTAAGGGTGGAAAAGTTATATTAGTATCTTCAGCACGTTCTAAAATGGGAATGGCAAATTACACAGGTTATTGTACAGCTAAAGGTGGTATTGACCTCATGGCTCAATCACTTGCTTGTGAATGGACAGCAAAATATAAAATCAATGTTAACACAATCAACCCAACAGTGTTCCGTTCAGATTTAACTGAATGGATGTTTGATCCAGAAAGTGCTGTTTATCAAAACTTCTTAAAACGTCTTCCAGTAGGACGTCTTGGAGAACCAGAAGATTTTGTAGGACCATGTATCTTCTTAGCATCAAGTGCTAGTGACTTTATGACAGGAGCTAACGTTGCTACTGAAGGTGGATATTGGGCTAACTAATAAGCCAGTTCGTATCTTTTTAGGGGAAATATATGAACAAAACTAACTAAACACTATAACACTAACAATTAAACAACTAATAATGTAAATAATAATGCGAAGTTAATATAAATCGAAATTAGAAAAATATAAAAATAAATATATATGATATTTGGAGGAATTTAAAATGGGAAAAAAAATATATGTAGACTTAACACATCCTTTTAGTGCAGATATACCAAGATGGCCTTATTTCGTAAAGCCAGTAATTGATTCAATGCATACTTTAGCAAAAGGTGGAGTTCTTACACAAAGAATAGATTGTGTTCAACATACAGGAACTCACTGTGATGCTCCACGTCACGTTATGGAATATGAATTTGACGGAAGACGTGCTCGTTACACTCATGAAATGCCAGTTGATGCATACATGGGAGATGCAGTATGTTTAGAAATAAACATTGAACCTTGGGGATTAATCTTACCAGAACATCTTGAAGATGCTTGTAAGCGTGCAAATATCAAACCAGAAGAATTAGAAGGAATGGTTCTTTGTTTAAATACAGGAATGCATCGTAAATTTGATGATTCAAAAGAATACTACCATTATTCATGTGGTACAGGTGTTGAAGCTGGAAAATGGTTTGTAAAACATAAAGTTAAATGCGTAGCTATGGATATGCAAGCTTTAGACCATCCATTACATACTGCTATGGGTAATAATGGCGGTACTCGTATGAACTTAATTGGTAATTCAGGAAGACCAATCACAGAAGAATACAAAGAAAAATTTGGTGAAGAAGCATATGCTGAATTTGATAAAGATGAATACATTAGAATTCATGGTAAAGAAGCATATGATGCTAAATTTGGTGATTTAGAAGCAATTGGCTGCTGGGGAACTTGGGAACCATGCCATAAGCAAATGTTAGGACACGGTATTGTTGGTGTTGAAAACCTTGGTGGAAATTTAGATAAAGTATCTGGAAAACGCTTCAAATTCTTATGTATGCCAATCAGATGGTACATGGGAGATGGTTCAATGGTTCGTTGCGTTGCTGAAATAGATGAAGATGATGTAAATGATGTTCCAGAGAGAACATACACTTACGGAGGATTTTAAGTCAGTTAACAGTTAACATTAATAAAGAAAAGCCTGCGGCTTTTCAATCCAGTGATATATAGATATTATTAAAGCAATATGATCCTCAATAATTAAGTTAATAACCATAAATGATTAATTAAACGTGATAGATTAATTTTTAAGTAAACCAATTACAAAAAGTTACCTTATATTTAAGATAAATTTTGAGGATGCTTCTATGAAGTATCCTTAAAATTTAAAAAATTAAACTGAGTAAAAATAAAATAATTATTAAGAGAAAGCACAAAAATATATTTATGTGTTTTTTATTTGCAATTTACCAATACAATAATGTATTGGTCGTAATACAAAAATATAGAAATATGTAATAAGGAATAATTAATAAAAGAAGGGATAGTATCAGATGGAAGAAAATATGTTTCAAAAGGTTCCAATAATGGAAGAGGATAAATCAAAAAGTTATTATAAATATTATAATTTAGAAATGGCACCAGCACATGATGCTTTTTATGATATGGTTAATAAGGGGCAAATAGAGCCAGCACTTGCTTTGAAATTTGAAGACAGAAATGATTTATTTGATCCAGGATATTTGGATACTGAAATTGGATATTGTGTAATGGATGATGGGACAGGCTTCTTAGCTAATTTAACTATAATGCCTGGAGTGACTGCTGAAATGTTTGAATGGTGGTTTGCTTGGCATGGACTTGACGACCTTAGATATAAAATATGGAATTTAGAAGATCATCATAAAGTTGAAATAGTTGGAAAAGAACGTATTAATAATAATAGTTTATCCTATAGAGAGCGTTTATGGAATACAACCTATGAAATTACTGAAGATACAGGAATGGGATTAGATAAGATAAAGATTAACTTTAAAAATCCAGAGGATTTAGGGTTTAATGTGAGCAAGATAGGAACTGAAGACTGTAGCACTATAATTTGTGGAGTAGGTCATGTTGATAAAGAAGGTTCAAAGACTTCAATTCCAACTGTAATAACGCATTTTTTAAGGGAAATTGAAGGTGGAGTAGAGCTTAGAACTCGCTTTTGGATAGGATGGAATGTAGAAGAAGGAAGAGAAATTAAAGGTATTACTGACGAAATGACTATATCAGAAGATGTACCTAAAAATTTATTGCTACATAATATAAAGGAATATTCACATTTAGCTCAAATACTTCCAGAAATATTTAAAGAAGAAAAGAATAATTTTTAAAATCAAATTAAGTTCAATGATAGAACGTATAAATAAGAATAATATGAAAGTCTAAATTTTGATGAAATTGTCATTGAATCCATTAAATTAGTTTGATATAGTTAGTGTGTAATAATCTAAAAAAAGAAAACTAAAATATTCTTGAATGGAGTTTTTAATGATGAATAAGAATGTTTTTGAAATAGAAAATGATATAAGAAATGAAGTAGCCATATTAAAAGATAAGAAATCTATAGAGGTCGATGATGTTACTTTAGCTTTATTAAATTCATTTCAGAAAACGATTAAGAAGCAAAAGGAAATAATTAGTGAACTAAATTTTTATAAAGGAATACAATTAAGTCCATTTTCTATAGGAGATGCCATTTCTGATGGTATATGCGTAGTTGATAATAAGGGCACTGTAGTATCAATAAGTAAAGGATACACAGAAATAACTGGTATTACTGAAGAAGATATACTTGGGAAAAATATTGATATGCTAATTAAAGAAGGATATTTTACTGAAGCAGTATCCTTAGAAGTGATAAAAAAGAAAAAGAAGGTTTCCTCTTTATCAGTTATTATGAAAAATAATAAAAAGGTTTTGATAACGGGAACACCTTTTTTTGATGAAAAGGGTCAGGTTTCT
The DNA here is from genome assembly GCF_009928485.1 of Clostridium sp. C2-6-12. Taxonomy (GTDB): domain Bacteria; phylum Bacillota; class Clostridia; order Clostridiales; family Clostridiaceae; genus Clostridium. The sequence continues at coordinate 114,349 of NZ_JAABNP010000014.1, forward strand.
CATGTATTAACAGTAATGAGAGATTTAACAGAACTTATTAAGCTGAAAGATGAACTAGAAGAAGCAGAAAATAAAAGCAAAAGATATTTAGATGAATTAAAATCCCTTAAAAATAAATATAGAAAAACAGAAGGCATAATAGGGGAAAATATAAAAATTAAAGAATTAAAAGAATTAATAAAATATGTTTCAAAGACAGAGGCTACAGTGCTAATAACAGGTGAAACTGGAAGTGGTAAAGAAGTATTTGCAAGGCAGATTCATAATGAAAGCAATAGAAAAAATATGCCATATATAAAAGTTAATTGTGCTGCTATTCCTGACAGCCTTATGGAATCAGAACTGTTTGGATATGAAAAGGGAGCTTTTACTGGAGCTTTAAATAAAGATAAGCTGGGTATGTTTGAAATGGCTAATGGGGGAACAATATTGCTAGATGAAATAGGTGAAATGCCTTTGAATCTTCAATCAAAATTATTAAGGGTTATTCAAGAAAAAGAGCTAATGAGAGTTGGTGGTACAAAAACAATAAAACTAGATGTAAGAATAATAGCATCTACAAATGTGAATATAGGTGAATTAATTAAAGCAGGGAAATTTAGAGAAGATTTATTTTACCGTTTAAATGTAGTACCTATAAAAATTCCTCCACTTAGAGAAAGAAAAGATGATATACCTATTTTGGCAAATGGTTTTCTTGAAAGGCTTAATATTAAATATAATAAAAAGAAACAATTTGAAGATATTGCCTTAGCCACCTTCCAATATCATGATTGGCCTGGGAATGTAAGAGAATTAGAAAATGCTATAGAAAGATTAGTAGTTATAAATGATAATCCATACATCAATTCAACAGAAATAGCTAATATGGTAGGTATGGACAAAATCACAATTCCTGGTTTAGAAGGTGATATGCCTTTAAAAAAAGCAGTTGATATGCTAGAAAAAGAAATGATAGAAAATGCATTAAGAAAACATGGAAGTACCTATAAAGCAGCTAAGGTTCTTGGAGTAACACAGCCTACAGTATTTAGAAAGGCAAAGGCGTTAGGAATTCCCTTAAGTAATGCATAAATTGAAGGAAGTAAAAAGAAGCATATGGAATTACAAAAGAAGTGGTTAAATATAGAAGAGATTGATCCAACGCAAGAAGAAATGAATCTTTACAAAGAATATAAAAATAAGCAAGAAGAAGTTGTTAGTCTAGAGAATGTTGTAAGAGAGTTAAAATTATAAATAATTACAAAGTTATAAACATTACATTTGTAGTGGTTATAACTTTTTTTCATTAGGAAATCATATTAGTTGGACAATCTGTGAATGACTAATAAAATATAGCTATTATGATGAAAAATATAGTTTAGAACAAGGATGCAAAATGAAGGTGATTTCAGCAATGTTTTTTAATTAATAAGAAGAGGACGAGATAACTTATATGAATAGGGAAGACAAGAAGCAGAAGGCAACAAAAGAAAAAATATGGTATAATAATGAAAAAATAAAAGAAATAGGATTTGAGGGGAGATATTAATGGAAAAACCTAAATCAGTTTTAAGGATATGTTTAATACCATTTATTATAGTTAGTGCTATAATAGCATTCCTTATTGTAGTATATCTATGTATAAGTAGTTTTATATCAAACCCAGATGTAAATACAAACATAAATGAGTATCAAAGTTATATTGGAGAAAATGCTAAAAAACCTTACAAAAATAAAATGGGAGTTGATGAGTCAATTTTCCCAAACAAAATCACACAGAATATGAATATTGAAGATTATAAGATGGTATATGACAACCCTTGGGATAGTCAATACTTAAGTTGTTTAGTTGTTAAATATGATGAAAGTTCATATGAGAATGAAGTTAATAGATTAAAAACTTATAAATCAAACGATTATATAGGTAATTATGGAGCAGAAGGATTTAGTTCTAACTATGAATTGCTTGCAATGAACTCAAGTAAGAAGGGATTTGTTTATGCAATTACAAACAAAGAAAATACAATTATTTATATAGAGATTCTTAGCCATAATGGATTTAAGGATTTTGATTATAATGATTATATTAAGAAAGAGTATTTACCAATAGGATTTTATGCAAAGAAATAGAAAGAAACCACTCATAAATTGAGTGGTTTCTTGTTTTTCTTGTTGTAATAATAAACTAACAATTGCAACTTATATAAAAATACATTTTTGTATCATTGCAATACAAAAATGTATTCTAGAAATAAGCTTTATAATAATAAGCTTCATAGTTTTAAGATAAAGGGTAATACAAATCTGTATCAATAGAGTTAAAGTTATTATTTTATTGTTATTAATAAAAATAAAATCCTTAAAAATTTTTTATAAGGTATTGCTGTTATTTAGCTGAGTTTAGAAAACATTGTGTAAAAAATAAGGAGGATTCAAATAAATTGGCATTAAAATTGCTTTAAATAATGAGTGAATAATTAATACTTTTGAAAAGATTATCCAACTGGTTGAATATATAAGGATGGAATTAATGATAGGAGGAGTAGAAATATTATGATTAAAAAGATTTCGGTAATTGGAGCAGGGACAATGGGGCATAGTATTGCATCAGCATTTGCTCTTTATGGATATTCAGTAAGTTTATTTGATACTTATGAAGAACAATTAAAAAGAGTAAAGGGTGTAATGAAGACAGAGTTATTAGAACTTGTAGAGGGTGGCTTATTTAAAGAAGCTGAAATTGAAAAAGCTTTAGACAATGTAAGTTTATTCAGTGATTTAGAAGAAGCCACTAAGGACAGTGACTATGTAATTGAAGCAATACCAGAAAAAATTGAATTAAAGATAGAATTATTTGCAAGTTTAGATAAATTTACACCTAAGCATGCAATACTAGCAAGTAATACTTCAAGCTTAAGTTTAGAAGATATGATGGTAAAGGTTAGTGAAGAAAGAAAAGCAAAGATGATAGTTAATCATTGGTATAATCCAGGACTTCTTATGCCTTTAGTTGAATTATCTTATTTCGGTAACATGCCAGAGGAAACTTTTAAAGAAGTAGAAGAATTATATAAATCAATAAAGAAACAAACTTGTAAAGTTTTAAAATCAGTACCAGGATTAGTTGCAAATCGTATTCAACAAGGAGTTGCTAGAGAAGTATTTTCTCTTATTGAGCAAGGAATTGCAGATCCAGCTGAAATAGATAAAGCATTAAAATTTGGGCCAGCCTTCCGTTATGCTACAACAGGTCAATTAGAGGTTGCTGACTTAGGTGGACTAGATATTTGGTGCATAGTTGGAGATAACTTATTAAAAGAAATGGATAATTCAACTTGTTCAAATCCAATTTTACGTGAAAAAGTTGAGCAAGGTAAGCTAGGAATAAAATCAGGGGCTGGTTTTTATGATTATAGCCCAGAAGAAAAAGAAAAAATTCAAAAAGAATTTAATCAAAGATTAATTCATCAATTAAAAGCTTCAGAATTTTATATTAAATAAATATTTATCTATAGCATAGAAATTATTGAATTTTGTAAATCTGCGAAATTTATGAAAACTTAAATTGTTAAAGGATGAATGATTAAGAATGAATGATGAATGATTGAGGAAGAAATTCCTATGGAATTTCAGAAAATACATATAATTAAAGAAATTACGGAGTAATTTCAACCTGAATTATTCATCATTAATCATTACCTATTCATTACAAAGGCACTATGATTTAAGTCTATATTATATAAAAGTTAGAAAGAAGGAAAATATAATGAAAAAGACAATTATTACAGTTGCACCAACAGGAGCATGGCCAACAAAAGAAAATAATCCGAATATCCCTATGACACCAAAGGAAATTGCTGAGGATGTTTTTGAATGTTATAAAGCAGGAGCAGCTATCTGCCATCTTCATATGAGAGATGATGAAGGCAAAGGAACTATGGATACAAAGAAATTTGAAGAAACTGTAGCTTTAATTAGAGAAAAATGCGATATATTAATCAATTGCACTACTTCAGGAGATTTAAATGCAACAGATGAGACAAGACAAGCTCACTTAAAAACATGTAGACCAGATCTTGCTTCTTATGACTGTGGAAGTATGAACTGGATGCATAACAGCTTATTCATTAACCATCCAAAATTCTTAGAAGAATTAGGAATGACTATGCAAGAATATAATGTAAAACCAGAAATTGAAATTTTTGATGCTGGTATGATTTACAATTCTATGTACTACTTAAAGAAAGGTGTTTTAAAAGCACCAGTTCATTATCAATTTGTTTTAGGTGCTGCAGGTGGAAGCGCTGCAACTGTTGAAAATTTGGTATACTTAAAGGGACTAATTCCAGAAGGTTCTACATGGGGAGCACTTGGAATTGGAAAACAACATGTGCCTATAATGCTTGCAGCAGTAGCAATGGGTGGACACTTAAGAGTTGGTATGGAAGATAATGTGTACTGGAGCAATGGTGTATTAGCTGAATCTAATGCTCAATTAGTTAAGCGTGCAGCAGATATAATCAGAGTTGCAGGAAACGAAGTTGCGACACCAGCTGATGCAAAAGAAATTTTAAATCTTTAGGAAATAAAAGATTTCAATTTATGAGGGGCCATATATAGCTCCTCATATTTAGGATATAAAGGCAATAATAGAAGTGAAAAGAAGGGATGAAATGCAGATATTTCATGCATTTAATTTATTACAAGATCAATGGCTTTGGATAATATTGGCGGCATTTTTTATAGGCTTTTCAAAGACAGGAATAAGTTCATTTATGATGCCAGCTATTCCTATAGTTGCAAGTGTATTTGGTGGAAAAGATTCTACAGGAATAATATTACCAATGCTTATAGTAGGAGATATATTTGCATTATATTATTATAATAGACATGCAGAATGGAAAAATATAAGAAAATTACTACCTTGGACATTAGTAGGATTAATACTTGGGGTTGCAGTTGGAATATACATAAATGATAAACAGTTTAAAGGCTTTATAGCCGTTTCAGTGTTAATTTGTCTAGGAATTTTAATTTATACAGAGAAAAAAGGAGAAAATTTTAAAGTACCTCAAAATACTATTTTTTATGCATTAACTGGTATGCTGTGCGGTTTTACATCTATGATAGGTAATGCAGCAGGTCCTATATTTAGTGTTTATCTTTTAGCTAAAGGCTTTAAGAAAAATGATTTTATGGGAACTTCAGCTTGGTTTTTCTTCATGATTAATTTAACGAAGGTACCTTTACAAATATTCTTTTGGAATAACATTCCTATAAAAACCTTATATTTAACAGGATTAATGATTCCAGCTATAGCAGCAGGAGCATTTTTAGGTGTTATTATAATAAAAAAATTAAATGAAAAATTGTTTCATCTAGTAATTTTAGGAGTTACAGCTTTAGCTGCTGTAAGACTTTTAATTCCTTAACTAGATCACTAAGATAAATTTTATGTAAATTAAATTTATATAATAAAGGTTGAAACACCTGATAAATAATTTAGGTTAATTAAGTTATTTGATGACTGAATATTTTTTATATATTCTATCTCTCGCGTTTTACATAGTCAAAGAATAACTTATTAATATATACACAACATAATATTTTTGTTTATCTCATCAAAAAATCCCTCTCAGAAAATTTGAGGGGATTTTTTAGATTAAGCCATTTCAATTTTTGGAATGCTTCTTCAAAATAATTATTTCAAATGCTATTGATAAAGATTCTCAATTGTGATAATATTAAAGCATAGAAAATGAATATTTGGAGGTAGAGAAAATGAAACATGAATTACCACAATTAGAATATAAATATAATGCTTTAGAGCCATATATAGATGAAACTACAATGACAATACATCATTCAAAACATCATGCAACTTATGTAAATAACTTAAATGCAGCACTTGAAAATTATCCAGAACTTCAAGATAAATCAGTTGAAGAATTGGTTAAGGATTTAGATAGTATTCCAGCAGATATAAAAACTGCTGTTAGAAATAATGGAGGAGGACACTTTAATCACTCTCTATTCTGGAAGTTATTATCACCAAATGGAGGACAGGAAAAAGGAGCTCTATTAGATGCTATAACTGCAAAGTTTGGAAGTTTCGATGCCTTTAAAGAAGCTTTTGCAAAAGCTGCTGCTACAAGATTTGGTAGCGGATGGGCCTGGCTAGTAGTTAATAAGGATAAGGAGTTAGAAGTTGTATCTACTGCAAATCAAGATAGTCCGGTTAGCGAAGGCTTGAAACCAGTACTAACATTAGATGTTTGGGAACATGCATACTACTTAAAATACCAAAACAGAAGACCAGATTATGTTGGAGCATGGTGGAGTGTTGTTAATTGGGATTTTGCTAATAAGTTATATGAAGAAGCATTAAAATAAAATTTATTTTATAAAAAGTCTACTTGGATATAGGTTCAAGTAGACTTTTTGGTTTGGGAAAATTATAAATCTTGTTAAAAAGTATTTTAAATTAAAAATATTTTTTCAGTTCATCAAGTGAATTTATGTCAAATATTTCGGTCCCAATAATTTCTAGAACGTCTTGAGGTAAATTTCTTATTTTTGTTTTATATTCTTCAGGTACCATTTTAAATTTTTTTATTAGCTGTTTTATTAAAATTTCGGCTGTTCCTTTTTCAATGCCTTTCTCAATTCCTTTTTCTACACCTTCCTCATAAATCATTCTGCCTACTTCTGTCATACTAACAACCTCCTTAAATCGTTTCTTTGAAACATCATCACCAAACTTATCGAATAAAGCATAAAGTAGCATTAGACAATTATTTTTACCATTATTATCTTGAATATTCTTTGCTATTTCAATACTTTGTAATGTAATTTCGCTTTTTGACTTTTTACTGCTCATTAATGGTATAAAGCTTAGTGTCATAATATCTTGTTGTGTTAGAGCTATATTATTTATTACTTTATGTTCTATAATTTGTAATTTTTCATCCCCGTCAAATTTGCTCATATAAAACGATTTTATATTATATTTAATTGATCCACAATTTAGATGAGTTACTACATCAGTAATTTCAGAGGAATATATCACTATGGTATTTATATTCATTTTACTCTTGTAATAAAGGGAGGCATCATAATATAAGAATCTTGAGATATCATCTTTCTTTTTGGTGGTTTGAAACTCGAAATGTAAGTATTCACCATTAGATGTATAAAATAAATAATCCATTGCATTTGTTTTTATATCAATGTTCTTAATTTCTGTTTCTGCTGGTGCGATTATTTTTAAATCCAAGTCAAAAAATTCTGAGGCGCTATCTTTGAAGATTTCCATTGCCTTTTTGAATACTGCATCTTCTATTTTATTATAATCCATATTAAAACTCCTTCCAAGTGGGTCTTAATTTAATTATTCACTTATAAAAAGAATTTTATGCAAACAAATATTCGGTTGATAATAATATGGTAAATTGAGTGATATAAATTTATGAGTTATCATTAAATTTTTTTATTTTATGTATCTCTGAGTGTATAAAATTCGAATAAATTATTTAAATGATGTAAAATAAGTATGTAGGATTAATGATTAGCTTAATTAATAGCTAGATATGATTATATAGCAAAAAGTAAAATAAGAGTGTAATAAAAAATTATGAAACGAGGGAGAGCAATGAAAACATATAATAAATTGGTAAGAGATAAAATCCCAGAAATAATAAAAGCAGATGGACGTGAATGTGATACATCAATTGTTGTTGGAGATGAAAAATACAAACTTTTAGAAGCTAAATTACAAGAAGAAGTCAATGAATTTTTAGAGGATAAGAATTTAGAGGAATTAGCTGATGTAATGGAGGTTTTATTTGGACTAGCAGATAGTTTAGGTTATAGTGAAGAGGAACTTTTGAAGGCTAGGGATAAGAAGAGAGATGAACGTGGGGGATTTAAGGAAGGGATTGTGCTTAAAACTGTATTGTAAAGGGTGTATATTCTTATAGAAAAAATTGTGGATTTCATTAATGATAGGCGAGAGACTAGAACTTAAGATAGAATAATGAAATGCATAAAGAGGTAGTTAGAATGATTAGAAATCCTAAAATTAGATATAATTTTAGTGGTTTAAATTAATGTGTTTTAAAATGCATATAATAGAGAAATGCATTTTAGAATGCATTTTTTTGCTTTATGCATTTAATAGTGCATAAAAATTGAATGAATTATTTAAATGGTGTACAATATAAAAAAGGATAGTGTAAAGTAAGCTATGAAAAAATTACGGAGGATTTATTATGTTTTTTTTCTTTTTTAAGGATTCATATATAGCAATAATTGGGGATATAAAAAATTCTAAAAAGCTTAGTGATAGAAATATTGTACAAAATGATTTGAAAAATCTATTAAATAATATTAATGAAAAATATAGCAAAGATATTTCGTCAAAATTTACAATTACCTTGGGAGATGAGTTTCAAGGATTGTTACATGATGGAAGCAATGTTATGAACATCATTGAAGAAATACAAAGAGATATTTATCCAGTAGAAATACGTTTTGGAATAGGGGTTGGACAAATATCTACTGAGATTAATTTAGATATGGCAATAGGTGCAGATGGCCCTGGGTATTATAAAGCAAGAGAAGGAATTGAATATCTTAAAAAGAATGAAAGAAAAAACAAAACACATTCGTCAGATATTAGAATTGAAATAGATGGTGATAATGGTGAAGCATCAATGATGATTAACACAATTTTATCATTACTAGCTGTTATAAAATGTAGTTGGACAGATAGGCAGAGGGAAATAATATGGGATATTATGAAACATAATGATAGCCAAGCAAAATGTGCAGAAAGATTAAAAGTTGCACAATCCACAATTCAAAGGAGTTTAATTAATGGAAATTACTATGCATATAAAGAAGCTATGGATACAATAGGCAATGTATTGAAGGAGATAAAAAAGGATGTTTAAAGAATACTTTGTTTTGCTATTACTGGGCCATATAATTGGAGACTTTTATTTTCAGAGTGAAAAAATCCTAAAGAAAAAGGAAACGAAAGTAAAATGGATATTGTTACACAGCATTTTATACTGGGGAGCATTTCTAGGAATTTCTATTCTAGTGTTTTCGAAAGAAGTGTTTATATTAGGAATAGTTTTGTCAGCTGTTCATATGGGAATAGAGTTTATTAAGTTTGGAATGGTTAAGCTTAAGCAAAAGAAAAATGGAGTTTTGTCAATAGAGAAACGAGATATATATGTATTAGAGCAAGTTATTCATATTTTATGTATAGTAGTTGTAAGTTGCTATTTGACCTATGAGAATTATCAGATTACAACATGTTATTTCTTTAAAGTATTTTTTGATATAGTGCAAATATCAAAAATCAATATGTTATATTGGATCACTATATTATTAGCAATACATAAACCTGCTAATATAACAATATCGCATTTAATTTCAGCATATAAGCCAAAGAAGAACACTAATGAATTAAATTTTACGGAAGATTATATGGCTGGAAGGTTTATAGGTACCTTGGAAAGAATAGTTATTTTAATATTTATTGTAATTGGTCAATATTCTGCTATAGGATTGGTATTAACAGCGAAATCAATAGCTAGATATGATGAGATAGCTAAAAATAAAATAACAGCTGAGTATTATTTGTTAGGAACCTTACTTAGTACAGTTTTTGTAATAATTTTATCATTTCTTATTAAATAGAATGTAAATATTGTTTGGACTTGTGAAAGCTTATGGATATAGTAAATAGTAGTTTGTAAAGCTAGATATAAGAAGAGAGAAGAACGTGGGGATTTAAGGAAGGGATTGTGCTTAAATCTGTAGTGTAATGACGCATATTCCAATATGGTTTACCATAGATGGGGCTGCCTACAAAACCAACTTGCGGTTTTGTAGGCAGCCCTGTTCCCGTCTTAGGTATTAAACCATTTCAACTTTTGTAACGCTTCTTTGAGTTATATTAGCTCCAGCTTTACCTACTAAGGCACCAGTTGAAGTAAGGAAAATATTTTTTTGAATGATAGTATTCATTAGTGTGTTTATTTGAGCCTGAGTAAGATCAGGCTTTACACCATTGATGTTAATGTTGCTTTTTGCTCCTTTTTCAGTTGTAAAACTCATTGATAAAATGTGTTCCATAATTTTATTCCTCCCAAAAATAAATTTTTAATGATGATTATAATTTTTTATTGATTGTTAAGGACAGAGGATTCATTTAGTAAATAATTTCTAGTTTCAGCGGATAATACACCTTTGATTGCATCAGCAACTGCATAAACATCCTCAACATTTGCAGCAGCCCTAACGTCATTAAAGGATTTCTTGTTGTAGATGGCGTCGCCTGCTTTATCTACCCCCTTTTGAACCTCAATGCATAAAGTTGTAGTGTCTAATTTTTTTGTAACTGCCATAAGTTTCAACCTCCTAAATTTTATTTTCATAATTTATATATGGTAAAGTGTAATTTTTATAAACCATATTTTTAAAAAAATTTTAATTTTTCATAAAATATATAAATAGCAGTTATGATATATGAAAAAACTTTGCTTATCTTATGGTAATCATACATAACATTATTGATTACTAATAAGATCTTAGAATAATTATGCTTATAACATTAACTTAGAATCTTCAGATTTTGAGTCAGAAGTTGTGTCAATAACGACACCTAATTTAGTAGAAATAATTATATTTAATTTATTTATGGAAGCGGAAAGCTGATTTAGCTGTTTTTCCAAACGGAAGAGTAAATAAGCACAAAGAGCTATTGGGAAGCCATTGTTAGTAATTAAACTTATTAAATCATTAATTGCCATAAATCATTACCTCCATCAATATTATTTTTTAATTTATTTAAAACTTTTTTCTTTCTTTTACTTGCTGCAACATAGGAAATCTTTTCATGATTGGCATAGCTAGTTAAAGTGTTTTTGTTAAAAAATAGAAATGAAATAAGCTGTTTTTCTTCAGTATTTAATTTGTTATTTATAACATAAGAAAGTTCATTATAATCATTTAAAAGGCATAAAGTTTCTTCTAAATTATTTTCATTTGAAGGCAGAAAATCTAAAGCATCATCATATAAAGATAATGTCAAAAAATTATTTAGACCATTTTGCTTTACAGTTTTTTTTATTAAATCATTAATATTGTTTTTTATGCCATTTGTAGCATAGGCAATAAAACGATGAGCTTCTAACTTATATTTATGGACGCAGTAAAAGAGGGTAGTAAAACATTCATTCCTTATATCAGAACGTTCATATCCATAAATAAAGGTTCTTCTGCATATGGAATTTATTAATGGGGTAAATTCTAAAGCTAATGTTTCTTTAGCTTTTTGGTTGCCAGACTTAGATGCAATGACTAAATTTTCGATGTATTCATAATCCACATATAATTCCTCCTAAATTTATATTTTATTTTTTATAAGGAATATATGATTAATTAAGATTTTTATAAACCATTTTGGGAATAAAATTTTAGGTGTGTATGTAAATGGGGTATTAAGTGTTCGCCAGATCCTAAAATTAACGTCATTAGATAAAGACGTTAATTTAATGGTCTATTCTTATTATTTTTGGCGAACAGCTAATTGTATTTTAGAGCTGCTGAAAAAATATAAATATATGTCATTTAATTTATTTGCTAAGGTTTTTGTGTTTTCTTGATTTTATAAGTTTAATGAAATCTTTTATAAGTAAAAGATCCTTGTTTGTAAGTTCCTCATCTTCAATTAAGTTATTAATAGACTCAATGATACTGCGTTTTTTAGGATTACGTAATCCTTTTTTATCGGCTTCACTATTTTCCATATTATTAATAATCATATCTTCCTCTTGCTCAAAGCCTAAAAGAAAATCTGTAGTAACACCATAATATAAAGCTAAACGCTTTAAATGATCATATACTGGTCTTGATTTTCCTGTCTCCCATTTCGAAAGCATGCTTCTGGTTAGGTTTACATTAAATTGTTCATTAATTTCAATTGCTAGTTGCTCTAATGTGATATTCTTCTTGATTCTTAATTCTTTAAGAAGTGTACTTGTAATATCCATATTATTCCTCCAATGTTTAGGCATAGGAAAAAATAGCAGGTCAAAATACTAATAGGTGTTTTTAATTATGCCTTATCTAATTACCTAAAGTTAAGTATACAATCAGAAAATATAAAAAGCAAGATAAAAATTAGGAAAAATTTCCAATAAAGTTGTTGACAGAGAAACATAATATAATATAATTTAATTAACGATAGTGACACATAGCGTTAAAATTTATATGAGAAAGAAGGGGAATTATGAAATGTGTTAAGAGAAAAAGAAAACCATATGATAAATTTAAAGAACTTTTATTTGACGAGAATACTAATCAAAAAGAATTATCAAAGCTGCTTTATAAATCTTATTCATGTGTAAATAGTATTTTAAATGGGAGAGGAGGACAATTTACCTATGAAGAGTTAGAGTTTATTAAAGATTTGTTTGAAATTAAAATTAATGATTACTTCTAAAAAGATGAATTTAATGCAAACGATAACAAAGAATGTTGCAAAGTAATTTGTTAACAAACTATGAGAATTAGCGTAAAGTAGGTGTTTTAATAATTGTTATATTCATAGATTTAAAAATTAAATAATAGGTGAAATATGATTAATAATAAGATAAGTGTATTTAAGGGAATAAAATTTAGGTGTGAATGAAAATAATAACTCATAATTCTTAACTGAAAAAAGGGAGGTGTGTTTTACGAAAGGCATAGAGTGGATTAAGCTTACAACATGCATGTGTGAAGATGAAAAAATGAGATTGATTGATGCTATGGTTAATATAAGAGATTCAGCTTATTATGTATGGATAAGATTATTACTTCAGGCAGGGAAAGTAAATGACAATGGACTAATATATTTAAAAGAAGATGTACCTTACACTAATGAAATGCTTTCTATAATATTTAATAGACCTTTACCTATTATTGAGAAAGTATTAAAAATATTTGAAGATTTTAAGATGATTGAAATTTATGAAAATAACATAATTAAAATAACTAATTGGGAAAAACATCAAAATGTTGAGGGGATGAAAAAATTAAGAGAACAAACAAGAGGAAGAGTTAAGAATTTTAGAGAAAAAAAGAAAATAGAAAGTAAGCTAGTGGAAAATAAAGATATAGGAGGCGGCAAAAAAACTAGTAATAATGGGCATTCTAATGAAGCAAAACAAGAAGCTATTAGCGACTCAAAAAAATGTAACGCTAATGTAACGCTACAGAGAGAGAATAGAGAAAGAGATATTAAGAAAAAGAATAAGAACTTAGATAAAGAAGAGAGAGAAATAATAGATAAGCTAAATGAAAAAGCAAGCAAAGCAAAAATTACAAAAGAAACTGAAACTAAGTCTCAAGATGAGGTTAATATAGATTTAAAGGAAGATTCTAAACTTAAAGAAGATGTGAATGTACAAGCTCTGGAGATAATAAAATATCTAGAAGATACTAAAGTAAATATTAAAGGCTTAAATTTAAATTGGTTAATAGAGGTTTTAGGAATTCATGAAGAGGTATATGTGAAAATGGCAATAAATGCAGCACTTAAAAGAAATAAAGCTGATATTTGCTATATTAGTGGAATACTTAAAAATTGGATTAGGGAAGGCTATCCTAAAACTTATGAGGAAATGGAATTTCAGAGTTTAAAAGAAAAACCAAACCTTAGATTTAATAATTTTAAAGGCAGGGAATATGATTATGATGATTTGGAAAAGCGATTATTAGGGTGGAAAGGTTAAAATAAATTAACAATGTACAATTTACAATTATTGAAGGGGGTTAGTTATGACTGATATTAAAGAGAAATTCATTGACTATAATAAAACTTTAAGGATTTTAAAACCTATTTATATAGTGATTCATGATACTGGTGATCCCGGAGCAACAGCTCAAAATGAAAGGGACTATTTTGCAGGTGGAAATAGAAATGCATCAGCAGATTTTTTTGTTGATTGTAATGAGATAATTCAGATCATAGACACTGATAATTATTACTCCTGGCACTGTGGAGACGGCAAGGGAAAATATGATATTACTAATGGAAATTCTCTTGGTATAGAAATGTGCTTAGAATCAAATGGAAGTTTATCTGAAATTGTTGTTAGTCATACTTTAGAGTTAGTAAAATATTTAATGGATAAATATAATATTGGAATTGATAATGTAGTTAGGCACTATGATGCAAGTAGAAAAAATTGTCCTAATAGTCTCAGCTTCAACAATTGGGCAAGATGGTATGATTTTAAGGACAAGCTTTCAGTAGGTTTTACTATAAATGGACAATGGCTTATTAAAGATGGCAAGTGGTGGTATGAGCATGAAGATGGTTCCTACACTAAAGAGGGTTGGGAAAAGATAAATGGTTCTTGGTATTTATTCGATTCAAATGGTTGGATGCTTTATAATTGGAAGAAGAGTGGAGAAGATTGGTACTATTTAGGCGGCAATGATGATGGTGTCATGAAAACAGGATGGTTATTTCAAAATAATAAGTGGTATTATCTTGGCGATTCTGAAGATGGAGCTATGAAAACTGGATGGCAGAAAATAGAAGATAAATGGTATTACTTTGATGAAACTGGAGCTATGAAGACAGGGTGGATAGAATATAAGGGAAAAGATTATTGCCTTTCTTCAAATGGGTCTATGATTTGTGATTGTGAGCTATATGGATATAGGTTTGATGGTGATGGGGTGGCTGTAAAATTATGTTGAAATAATTCTAATTTATATTGGAAAGAGTTAGAGTATAATTTTAGTAGGCAAAGGCAGTAATAAAAACTGTATAAATAG
>NZ_JAABNP010000015.1:0-15931 GCF_009928485.1 Clostridium sp. C2-6-12
GCCCCCATTACGGACTTTCACCGATTAGTACGTGCCCATGCTGGGCACACGCAAAGGAGAAGATTCTTTAGAAACTCTAAAATAATCTTCTCCCTTACTTATTACCATAAACCATTTAAATTCCAATTCCACCAACACTAAAGTTCCTAAAAGAAAACTAATTCCTCCTCCAATTTATCAATGAACTTATAACTATTTACTGCTATAAAAGGAATATTTCTTTGCTGCTGTTCTATATATTTGTTACAAATTACACCATCAATTTCAATCCACTTTTTACCTTCAAGTTTGATAGGCTCTTTAGTTTGGCATAAAAGTCCAAGAAAAGCAATATCATCTTCACAACAAGTCATTGCATTTCTTCCAAATGCAAAAATGTTTTTAGGATAATTAGGATTTGTACCTGCGACTCCTTTTACTTTTATTTTTTTACCTTCATATTTTTCCGGTAATTCTGTTATATCTAAATACCAGATTCCATAATCATAATCCTCAAATTCAATTACAGGAGCTTCTATATCAAAAGGTAATTCTAGCGGACTATCATCAATTTCTCCGTTTTCTAATTCAAAAATCATACTTGCTCTTCCATTTAGGGCTTTTACACTATTTCTATATTTTAATTTATTAGTATTTTCAGTACATCGATTAAATATGATTAAATCTGATTTTTTAAATTGCTCTATTAATAATGATTTCATGTTGTTCATATAACTTTCAAAAGTTGAAGCATCAATAGGTGTTATAGTTTGAGCAAGCTCCCATCCCTCAGGTAATTCTATTTTTTCAAAAACCTCATATTCCCACATTCCATTGTATTCTATTATAACTTTACTAGGTTTATTTTCTTTGTTACATTCCTTTAAAAACAAATCTGTAAAATCTTCCTTACTTTTTACATTTACTAGTGTTACATTATGTTTCTTTAGAAAGCTTTCTTCATATTCTTCTATGCCATTTTCACATACAATTAAAGTAATATTTTCGCCTTCTGCAAATTCTGGGTCGTTAAATATTTCTTTAACAAAAGTAGACTTTCCACTTTCTAAAAAACCAGTAACAAGAAAAACAGGTATTTCCTTCATAAACTTTTTCCTTCCTTATTTAAACTAAAAATAATTCTTCTATTTCTTTCTTATTAAGATTTGTTCCTATAACACATAACTTTCCTGTATAATCAGAACCACCGCTACGGACTTCATATTCTCCAGGCACTAAATCAAAATTAATCCAGCCGCCGTCTTTTGATGGAACTATTCCCTTGGCACGCAATATAAATCCATAATCTGAAGATTCCGCCAAGGTCTTTAATATATTATTAATTTCTTCTTTAGAATATTTTTTAGGGGTTTCTATTCCCCAGCTTGTAAACACTTCATCTGCATGATGGTGATCATGATCATGGTCATGTCCACAAGAGCAATTGCTATCATGGTGATGATGATGTTCATGAGTATCGCAACTACATTCTTCAGCCTTCTCATGATTATGATTATTACAATTGCAATTGCACTCTTCAGCATGTTCGTGTTTATCATTACATTTACAATCGTCCTCATGATTGTGGTGGTGATGGTGGTGATTTTCACATCCGCATTCTTCCTCACTATGATCATCATGTTCATGATTACAAACGCAATTTTCATGGTGATGTTTATGTTCAAAATGCTCTTTTGCTTCTTTAATTAATTCTTTTTCAAGCGAATTTCCTTTTTCCATTACAGAAAGAATTTGTTTTCCACTAATTTCTTCCCAATTTGTAGTTACTATAGCAGCAGTTTTATTATGATGTCTTATTTGAGATACACAAGACTGTAATTTTTCTTCCGAAAGCTTTTGTGAACGGCTTAAAATAATAGTATTGGCATTTTCAATTTGGTTATTAAAGAATTCTCCAAAGTTCTCCATATACATTTTGCATTTTATGCCATCAACAACTGTAACAAAGCTGTTAAGTTCAATGTCAACTTCATCTTTTACCTTTTCTACAGCTTTAATAACATCTGATAGTTTTCCTACACCTGATGGCTCTATTATTATACGTTCTGGTGAATATTTTGCTATAGCCTCTTTCAAAGCTACTCCAAAATCACCTACTAATGAGCAGCATATACACCCTGAATTCATTTCTGTAATTTCAATACCTGAATTATTTAAAAATCCTCCATCAATTCCTATTTCACCAAACTCATTTTCGATCAGCATTAACTTTTCGCCTTGAAAAGCTTCTTGAATTAATTTCTTTATTAATGTAGTTTTTCCAGCTCCAAGAAATCCTGAAATTATATCTATCTTTGTCATATGGTTTCCTTAATGGGTAAGAATATATTCTGTATCAAACCCATTAAAGTATTCACTTCCTTTCTATATAATATTTCATTGCTAATTTCATATATATCTAATTTAAATCCGTATATTTCAAAAGGTTCTTCTTTTATCTATTAAGATATTACTGCACCATTTTCTCTCAGTATCTTATCAACATATTTATTTTTGCATAAATAAAGTGGTGTATGACCCAAATTATTTTTTGAATTTATATCAAATCCAAGAGAAATTAGTCTTTTTAAAAATTCTTCAAAATCTCCATTAGTATAATTTGAAAAATCATCATGCAAAATAGTATTTTTATATTTATCTGTATGGTTAATATCTGCTCCATGTTTCACAAGCAAATCCAAAAGTTCTAATGAATAATTAAAATTACAATAAAATATGGGAGTTTTTCCTGCTACATTTTCTATATTTACTTTTGCTCCTCTATCTAATACTAATTGAATTACTTCCATTCTAGGATTTGTTCTTGCACATAACCTATGTAATGGAGTTTCTTTTAAGTAGCTTTCACAGCTGTTAATATCAGCTCCTGCATTAATTAAAAATTCTATTATTTCAGAATAATTATTTTCACAATTATCTATTGCAAAATGTAGCAAACTTTTACCATCATATTTTCCATTAATATCTGCTCCATTTTCAATATAT
Organism: Clostridium sp. C2-6-12; assembly: GCF_009928485.1. Lineage (GTDB taxonomy): Bacteria > Bacillota > Clostridia > Clostridiales > Clostridiaceae > Clostridium. The sequence goes on from NZ_JAABNP010000015.1 coordinate 2,986, forward strand.
TTTTTAAGTTCTTCTAAATTTCCTTCTATTAATATTAATGAAATAGATTTTTCTCTTGGACCAAATAAAATATCATAAAGTTTCATATTGATTTGCACCTCCAAATTCCCTTATAAAATCTAATTTATAGAAATCATTGAGAATAGTTTCCATCTGTATGTTTCATTTTTATCCTACGCTTAAAACTTATCACTGTCAATAAATGATTAATGTGCTTCTATTAATATTCATTAAAAATAAACTCTCTGTATAATTTCCAAGTTTCTTCTTCCCATCTATAAATTGTTACATTATTAAATAAGCCTTGAAATTCACAAGGATATTGATGAACATAATCCCAAACTTTAGTATATAGAGGTTTTAATTTTTTTGATGCTAAAGTGATATGAAAAACTTTATCTTTACCATCTTTTTTATCAAAATTAACATATGATATTTTGCTAATATTTTCAATTAACTTGTCATGAACAGTCTTAGCTTCCTTTGACATATTTACTTTCATATAAATTACCCTGTCATCAAAATGATCATAGCCATCTATAGTAAAGGACTCAGCTTTGACAGTTTTACTAAACGCTTCAAGTAAATCAATCAAATCATTAATTTCTTCTGTATATTCAAATGGCGCCTTAATTGTGAAATGAGCTGGTAATTTTGATGATTTTGCCTTTAATTTTTGAAATAATTCTTTTCTAAGATTATTATTAAATTCACCCGCTTCTCCTTTTACAACACATACTATTACATATCTCATAATATTTCTCTCCTTAAATACTTATTAAATTAGTGCTCTTTGTATAAAGTTGGTTTTAATTAATATTATACCCAACTTCTAATAAAGAAAAACCAGTTAATTTTCTTATTTAAGAAGGTATGCATGAATTAATGTAGAATTACACATATTATATAGGAATTTTATTTAGGAGGCGATTATCATAGCTGAATTCAAAGAAGGTATAAAAAAATTTTACTTAGGTGATTCCTCACAGAATCCAAAAGCTGAAGTAACTTATATAAATCATAGCGAAAATACAATTATTATTAATCATACTTTTGTATCACCTGAATTAAGAGGTCAAAATATAGGTGGACAATTAATAAAAAGAGTAGTTGATTTTGCAAGAGAAGAAAATAAAAAAATAATACCGCAGTGTTCCTTTGCAGTAAAAGAATTTAATGAAAATAAAGAATATGAAGACGTCCTATTTAAAGAAAGATACTAAAAATTAATGGCAGATATATTTTCCAAAAAATATATCTGCCATCTTTATCATGTGACTTTAATTTTAAACTACCATCCATGGATTGTCCTTACCTTCACTAAATAAAATACAACTCTTTATGGAATTTTCAACCATATCACTAACTGCCTGATCGGTATAAAATGCTGTGTGAGGTGTTACAATTACATTAGGAAAAGATTTTAATATAGCTAATTCCCTATTGTTTAAAATCTGACCTTTTAAATCATTGTAATACAGGCCTTCTTCGCGTTCAATTACGTCTAAAGCAGCCCCTCCAACTTTTCCATTTTCTAAAGCCTCAATAAACTCCTCTGTATTGATTAAAGATCCCCTTGCAGTATTAATAATAAAAACTCCATCTTTCATTTCACCTAAAGACACTTTGTTTATCATGTGATAATTTTCCTCTGTAGCAGGCATATGCAATGTTATAATATCACTATTCTTAAATAAATATTCTAAATCTACATATTCGCTATAATTTTTAACTTCCTCCTGCTTATATATATCATGAGCTAGTATCTTACACCCAAAACCTGATAAATGTTTTATTACAGTTCTTCCAATCTTACCTGTTCCAATAACCCCAACTGTTAAATTTGGTAATTCCTTTCCTTGAACACCTATTAGTGAATAATCTTGTCCATTACTACGTTCCATAATAAGCTTCATTTTTCTAGTTGCCATAAGCATCATCATAATTGTGTAATCTGCTACACTATTTGGGGAATATGTTGCATTTCCAACATGAACTCCAACTTTTTCAGCTTCATTTAAATCTATATGATCATATCCTATAGTCCTTGTGGATATGAATTTCACTCCAATTTCATGAAACCTGTTAACTAGTTCATGATTTATTATTGTTGTAATTACACTAATACAATCAAATCCTTTTGCTAATTCTGCTGTTTCCATACTAGGTGCTTTATCAGTTAATACCACTTCTACATTATATTTTTTACTAAATTCCTTAAAAAATTTAGTTTCATCTTTTCTATGACTATACGCTAATATTTTCATTTTTTTACTCTCACCCCAAATTATTTCATTCATATTTATTATATCATGTTTAGACCATAATACTTTAGTATTACAGATAAAAATAACCATCAAAATTCTAGCTTGTAAATTTTGATGGTTTGCACTTTTATTATTTTGTTCTTATTTGTTCCCTAATTAATCATATTACAAAAATCAGTTCATAATTTTATATTTCCAAACTTCTTAATTAAAAGATTGTCTTTTATTTACTGGTAATAATAATCCTGTCTTTGTTAATACCGGCTTTATTGCAGCATAAATTACATTTACTAAGATTACCGATACTACAGCATTTACTGAAGTGGCAAATACACTCATCTTTGCTAGTATAGCAGCCATTTGTTGAGGTTGTCCAAGAATATACTGCTTATAAAAATATCCTACAATTGGATCAAAAATCACATTAAAGCCTAATCCACAAATAGAAGCAATTATAGCCCATTTAGCTATATATTTTTTATCATTGCTTTCATCTATCTTTGCAATTTTATGAGCAATTAATCCTGTAACTAAACCAATACATAGTTTAAGGAAAAAAGTCTTTGGTGCTCCTATAGCATAAGTTGGATCAAGTAGATCAGAAATTGTCATACCTATTGCTCCAGCAAGTCCACCGTACCATCCTCCAAGAAGTAAAGCTGCCAATACACAAAATGCATTTCCTATGTGAAGAGAAACTGCATCTCCAGCTCCTACTGGTATCTTTATTGATAAAAATGTGAAGGATACAAAGCATAAAGCAGCCAATATGCCTGTTTGAATTACTTTTAAAATTTTTGTGTTCTTATTTTCCATATTATAGCCCCCTTGTAAAATATATTCCTATATGAAAATACTATGTAATTATAGCATCGAAGAAAAAATGTAGCAATTGTACGGATACAATCTTTCCTTAACTAATAATTTACGCAATAAGATTACCATTAAATATATGGATTGGTATGTATGCAATTATATTTACCACAAACTATACTCCTAACTTTTACAGTGATATAATATATAGGAAAAAAATAAATTTTCTTTGGGGGGCTATATAAATGAATCTTGAATTTTCTAATAACCTAAATTATTTTCAAACAGGTATTTTTAATATACTTGATGAGAAAAAAGCCGAACTTATGAAAGCTGGAAGCAAGGTTTATAATCTTTCAGTTGGAACACCTGATTTTGAACCAGATAAACATGTTGTAGATGCATTGATTAATGCTGCTCAAAATACTGACAATTGGAAATATTCTTTAGGCGATTTACCCGAATTAATAGATGCCATTTGTACATATTATATAAATAGATTTGATGTTTCACTTTCTTATGATGAAGTTATGTCCATTTATGGATCTCAAGAAGGCTTAACTCATATAGGAGCCTCTTTATGCAATAAAGGCGACTTAGTTCTTGTTCCTAATCCAGGATATCCAATTTTTGAAATTGGACCATATTTATCAGGTGCAGACATTGCTTACTATCCTCTGCTTCCTGAAAATAATTATCTTCCAGATTTAAGCGCAATTTCTGAAGATATATTACATAAAACTAAATTCATGGTTGTATCATATCCTTTAAATCCTGTTTGCGCAACTGCTACACCAGAATTTTATGATGAATTAATTGTCTTTGCTGAAAAATATAATATCATTATAATTCATGATAATGCTTATTCAGATATAGTATATGACGGACAAATTGGAGGGTCATTTTTATCTCATAAAGGTGCTAAAGATGTGGGAGTCGAATTTTATTCTCTTTCAAAATCCTTTAATATTACTGGTGCAAGAATTTCTTTTGTCCTAGGAAATTCTGAAATCATAAAACATTTTAAAATGCTTCGCTCTCAAATAGATTATGGTATTTTCACGCCAATTCAGCATGCTGCAATTGCTGCTTTAACGGGTTCTCAAGATAGTGTAAAAAAACACTGCCAGGAATATGAAGAAAGACGTAATTCACTATGCAGAGGATTAACAAGTATAGGCTGGCCTGTTCCAGAAAGCAAAGGTTCAATGTTTGTATGGGCTCCTATTCCTGCTAAATACAATAATTCTTATGAATTCTGTATGGATCTTATTGAGAAGACTGGCGTGATTTGCACTCCAGGAAGTGCCTTTGGAAGCCTTGGTGAAGGATATGTAAGATTTGCTTTGGTACTTCCAGTTCAAGTTATTAATGAAGCTGTTGGTAAAATAAAAGAAAGTTGCATTTTATATTAATCTAGTGTATTCAATATAAAATATATATTAAAAATAATTTTACTGGTGATTTTAACAAATTATAATATAAAAAATGAACCACAATACGTTATATTAGACTTTAAAAAGTCTAGTATAATCTATTGTGGTTTTTATTACTCATTACCTTTTTCAAATAATTTTTCTATATCATCTGATGGAAGTGGTTTACTGAAATAGTAACCTTGGATATAGTCACATTTTCTTTTTTCAAGAACTGAAAGTTGTTCTTTTGTTTCTACTCCTTCTGCTACAACCTTTAATTCAAAACTGTGAGCCATTTCAATAATACTATTTATAATTGATTCTTCCTTTTGATTTGAAGTGATATTATCTATAAATGACTTATCAATCTTTAAAGTATTTATCGGAATCTTCCTCAAATAACTTAGTGAAGAATACCCTGTTCCAAAGTCGTCAAGAGCAATTCTTATTCCCATATCCATTAATTGTTTTAATGCAATTATACTAAAATCAAAGGATTCCATGAGAACTGTTTCTGTAATTTCAAGTTCAAGAATTTTAGGATCAATACCTGTACTATTAATAATTTCTTCAACATATTCAATGAAATTGGGTTGTTGTAAATCAACTGAAGAAATATTAACACTTATGCTCTTAAAATTATAGCCTTTTTCAATCCATTTTACAGCCTGCTTACAAGATTCTTTAATCACCCATTGTCCTATTTTGGTTATATAACCATACTCTTCAGCTATAGGTATAAATTCTAATGGGGATATAAAGCCCAATTCTTTACTAATTAATCTTAGCAAGGCTTCAAACCCAAATATCTTATTATTTTCAGCATCATATTGGGGTTGATAGTTGATTATAAATTCATCATTTTCAATTGCTGTTCTCAAGATTCTTTCTATATGCATTTTACGCTCAAGTTTTAAATACATATCTGGATTAAATAGCTCGAATCTATTCTTTCCCAATTCCTTTGCTTTGTACATTGCAGCATCTGCATTTTTCAAAATAGTATCAGCATCAATTCCGTCTTTAGGATATAATGTTATCCCAATACTTACAGTAACATAAATCTGCTTACCATCAATTTTACATGGCTGATTAAATAACTCCAAAAAGCTTTGAGCATAAGATTTAACTTCTGCCTCATTTGCATTAGGATGTAATAAAATAAATTCATCTCCTCCTAATCTGCATATAATATCTTCTTCATTTATCCAATTTTCAAATTTTTCAGCTAAATAAATAAGTAATTTATCACCATAATTATGACCTAATGTATCATTAATAATTTTAAAATTATCCAAATCTATAAATAAAACAGCACCTTCTGAACATTGATTATTTATTGGTTCCAAAAGTTCATTTAATTTATTAATAAAGAAAGTTCTATTTGGTAATTTGGTAAGTGAATCGTAATAAGCCATAAATTTTATTTTTTCTTCTGATAATTTTCTATAAGATATATCAGTAATAGAACCAGCCAGCTTTATAGCCTTATTTTCCAGATCTCTTAATGCCATTCCTCTAGCTAAAAGCCACACATATTCTCCATTATTCTTTTTAAATCTGAATTCAGATTTATAAACTGCTGCTAAATTATTAATATGATCTTGAATATCTTTAAATGCGTTATCAACATCTTCAGGATGAATTTTCCCTTTCATAAAACTTATTATATCAACGTCCTTATCAAGAATATAACCACTAATATCATACAATTTATCTGATACAAAAAATTCACCTGTCTTTAAGTCCCATTCCCAAATAGAATCATTAGCACATTCTAGAGCTAATTTATATCTTTCTTCACTATTTCTAAGAGCTTCTTCACTATCTGACAATTCATCATATTGAGCTCTTAAAGCTTCTTCCGTTGCTAACAGCTCTTCATATACAGCAGCTAATTCATCATAATTTGCACTCAGCTGACCAATCATAAGGTTAAAAGATCTGCCTAATTCGCCAAACTCATCATTAGCAGTAATATTAGCTTTAACTGATAAATCTCCTTTTCCTGCTGCATTCATTAAAGGAGTTAATTCTGTAATAGGCCTAGTTATTCTTTTAGAAACAATATAGCTAAGACCAATTGCAAATAATAATGAGAATATAGTTATTGCACTAATTAAATCCCTCATTCTGTCAGCTTTATTAATAAGTTCAGTCTTTTCAACCACTGAAGCTATTTTCCAACCAGTATAAGGAGATGTATATACATTTACGAACACATCTTTTCCATCAATTATAGTTTCAAATTTCCCATTATCGTCAATTATTAAATTGTCAAAATTACTAACTAACTCTTTATAATTTTTATCACTTTCTTCTGCCTCAGGTTTTAACACTGAGATATTTTTAAAATTCATACTAGAATCAGGATGTGCTAAAATTGTACCATCTCTTGAAAACAAAAATATGTATCCATTATCACCAACTTTAATATCTTTTATCATATTAGATAAATGATCCAAACTTATGTCAATTCCCATTACCCCAACAATATTTTCCGAAACATCTGCTATAGTAGTTGAGGCAGTTATTATAACATTATTACTATTATCAATAGCAGAGACATATGGCTCAGAAATTGATACTTTCCCTGGATTTTCAATAGCTGGGGCATACCAAGGACGCTTTCTAGGATCAAATGTACTTACGCTCAATCCATCTGGCCATTGTACGTATCCTCCCCACTTTGTTCCAACATACACATATGTTGTTCTATCATGGGTAGTTCCATAGTTTTCAAGATCTTTATAAATATTACCTTCCACACCTTTAATTTGTTTAGAATATTTAGGATTTTCTTCAATATTAGGTATATTAAATAAAGGAATTATAGATTTATCAACTTTCTTTACATCATCTAAATTGGCTAACAACTTAACATCTTCTTTGACCTTTCTAATTGCATTAGAAAAATTATCATCTATAATCAGCATTTGAGATTTTGTATTTGAATATAAATCATTTTTTAATGAATTATACATATAATTATAAGTTATTAATGATATCGGAATAGATGTGATTAAAATAATTACTACAAAATATATAAATATTTTTATTCTAAAAGTAAGTTTCATATTCTAACACTCCTTAAATCTTCAAGTTTATATGGGAGTATATTGTTTTATTTCCATAAATATATAATCAAATCTCATATTAACATTTCAATTCAAAATATAACAAGCCTTAATTATATATTTTACCATCTATTCCACTACCTTTCAACATTTTAGTTTTCTTTATTTAAGAACTACATTACTTTAAACTCATGATAATATTATATAAAATAATATTAATTTTTCGTAACTATTCTTTATCTCTATTCATATATTCAACAATAAGTTGGTCTAACTTTTGGCTTAAAATCAACCTTTTTTTTGATGTTTTATTTCCTTCTTCCATTGCACATATTTCATTTAGCACCTCCCTTAATTTCTCCATATTTCTTTTGATTCCATTCTTGTCACCCTGATTATTATTGACCATTATAATCCTCTCCCTTTATATTCATCTAATCTTTTTACTTACAACTTGTTCTATATTTTATTATTTTTCCCATTTTTTCTCACTTATTATAAATATATACCATATGCAAAAAACAAAGAATATGCTGTAAGCCTATTCTAAATATTAGCTTACAGCATATTCTTTGTTTATGCGCTGGATGCCCTATAATTTTTTATTCGAAACAAATGGCAAAACTACTTTTGCAATTTCTTCTATCACTTTAACTTCATTTGAAGAACAGCTGCTGAGTAAGTATTGTAAATCATTATTTTCCTCAACTTTGTAAACCTCTCCAAAAATCAAATAATCTAATGATACATGCAAACATTCTGAAACACTTATCAAAGTACTAATGCTCATTTTTCTTTCGCCTCTTTCAATTTGACCTACAAAAAATGGTGACAAGTTTAAAATTTCTGCAAATTTTTCCCTCGATATTTGGAGTTTTTCTCTTTCTGTCCTAACTCTATCGCCAACGTCTTTAAAATCAACTCTTTTATTCATATAATCACCTAAATAATACTTTACCTAAATATAGTTGTTTGTGAAATATGCCCTGTGCATAAACTTTCACTTTCAAATGTAGCATTATATAGTTTATTATTTGTTACAAACAAAATTTTATACAAAAATAAAAAAATCAATACAATTATAAAATCCCAAATCACATTGCTATAAATGTGATTTAGGATTTTTATTATGACATTTACTAATTTATAATTCTCTATGATATTAATAGATAACAATAAATAAATAGTACATTATTTATGCGCCAATAGTTGCAAGAATTATTGCTTTAATAGAGTGCATTCGATTTTCTGCTTCATCGAACACTACTGATTGTTTTCCTTCAAAAACCTCATCAGTAACCTCTAAAGCTGTTAAATTAAATTTCTCCCCTACTTCTTTTCCTACCTTAGTTTTTAAATCATGATAAGCTGGAAGACAGTGCATAAAAATGGCTTCTTTATTAGCATTATCCATAACTTCTTTATTTACTTGATATGGAAGTAATAATTTTAATCTGCTTTCCCATACTTCATCGGGTTCCCCCATTGATACCCATACATCAGTATAAATTACGTCTGCATTTTTAGTACCTGCTTTAACATCTTCTGTTAAAGTAATTGTAGCTCCACTTTCCTTTGCAATTTCCATGCATTTTTCTACTAATTCCTCAGCAGGAAATAATTCTTTAGGCGCACATGCAGTAAAATTCATTCCCATTTTTGCACAAGCTACCATTAAGGAATTACCCATATTATTTCTTGCATCTCCCATATAGACAAAGTTAATTCCTTTTAACCTTCCCAGTTTTTCTTCTATAGTTAAAAGATCAGCTATCATTTGAGTCGGATGAAATTCATCAGTTAATCCATTCCACACAGGAACTCCTGCATACTTTGCTAACTCTTCAACAATCTCCTGACTAAAACCTCTATATTCTATTCCATCATACATTCTTCCAAGAACCCTTGCAGTATCAGCAATACTTTCTTTTTTCCCCATTTGTGAACCAGCCGCATCTAAATATGTAACCCCAAGTCCCAAATCGCTTCCAGCAACTTCAAAGGAACATCTAGTTCTTGTAGAAGTCTTTTCAAATAGTAAAACTATATTTTTCCCTCTTAATTTATCATGTAATATGCCAGTTCTCTTTAAGGTTTTTAATTCCTTAGACAAGTCTATTAAATATCTTATTTCACTTGATGAAAAATCTAATAATTTTAAAAAGCTTCTTCCTCTTAAATTTACCGCCATAGCTATTCCCCTTTTCCTTATTTTATAATTTAAAACTTAGCCCCATATGAATAAATATTACTTTTTTCTGTATATTTATTATATCAGTTATACCTTTCTTTGTCTAAACATTCTTAATAAAAATATTGAATCTTTATAGTTTTTGCATAAAATGCTTTAATTCTATATATTTATAAGAAATCTAATCTTATTATTAAATGGATTAAAAAATTCATTAATCCATCTATCTATAGCACTACTAAACCATTTAAGTTTATGAGCCTTTTCAATATGGGTAGCTATAAATAAAATTATTTGATATACCATAAAGGTTTCTATATATTTAATTTCAATTTGATCCTTAATAATACTTTTATATCCTTTTAATATATTCTTTTGCTGCTCAGGTTTATTAAAATGACTAAATAAAGATCCTAAATCCATATAATAATAGCTTATACCACATAGTCCAAAATCTATCGGTACTATTTCACCAGTATCACTGACAATTATATTTGATTTTCCTAAATCTGAATGAACTATTCCCTTTAAATTCTTTTTTAAATCCAATTCATAAATCGAATTGCTAATTTCATCAATAGTATGATCAATAATTTCAAATTGATCCCATGAAATTATCCTTAACTCCACTCCATCTATAAGTTTATGAGTAATTTTTTTTAGAAGCATTTTATCATATAAATATAGACTTGTATTTTCACTATCACGCCATTCTTTTTTAGAAAATCTATGAAACACTCCAACCATTGCTCCTAGCTTAAATAAAATATCCTCATTTAGCTCTACCTTGTCAATTGTATCTCCATTTATCCATGTTAAAAGAGTTACCGGTGTACCATCAGCTAATAAAGTTACATAATGTCCATTTTTATTTTTTATTGGAGTTTGAATATTTATATGAGTATTATCTCTAATTGAATTTAATATATTAATTTCTTCATAAACGTGCTTAACAACATTTTTATTATCCTGAAATATCTCTAAAGAAAAATCTTCAATTGCTTTATGTATTCTAAGCACATATTTTTTATTTAAAATCGAGTCTTTTATTTTATACGTTGCATTTTCATTATGCCTTATAAATTCTACTTCAGGTTGACTAATTTCATAACTATTCAAAGCTTCTATCAATAAATTATTCATTATTTCTCCTTTTTAATTTATCAGATTAATATATACTCATTATACCAAAATTAAAATAAACTGGTTGTAACTTTTATGACCAGTTTATTTTAATTAAAGATTTTTCTCTATATTATCTTATTTATTATTTAAATTAATCAATGTTCCATCAGCTTTTCTACTGAATTTTTTCAAATAATCCCATGACATCTGAGCATAATATGGGTTTGGATTACTATGCCACATTTCATTAATAGTACACATCATAATATAATCTGCATTTAAAGGGTCATCATTACTGTACCACACGCCTGTATTTAGCGTATAGCCGTACTTATCTACGCTTTGATTATTATTAAGTGGTGCCCCAAATATATAATCATTATTAAAAGTGGCCGTAGGTACATTATTCATTTTCTTAAATATATTAAAGGAAGGTTCAAACTCAGAACTTATTTGGCGCTTAGAATCATATGTTTTCATTGAAAAATTAGTACAATCATCTGTTCCAACTCCATATATTATAGGAAGTCTAGTTAACCCTTCTGATAGTTTTTTCTGAATCCTTTTACCATAATCAGTTGCTGAATCGGAATTTACCGAAAATCCACCTGCAACAATATCTATTCCAGCAAAAATTTCCGGATGTAAAATCCCCATATCTGCTGTCATACTTGCGCCAAGCGATATTCCTGACATATACACCTTTTCTGTATCAATTGAATAATTATTTTTTTCATGCTCAATTAATTTTAGAAGAAAATCTTCATCATTATAAGGTGTTAAGTTATAATTTAATTCATTCCAAACTCCAGGCTTAGTTGAAGATGGAATTACAGTAATAAAATTTTCCTTTGCTCCCACATAAGGAAATCCTAATCCTTCAGCTTGTTCTATATTATTTCCTGCAGCATGTAATACAATAACCATTGGAACCTTTATACTAGGGTGCTCTTGTACATATTTAGGTATATATTCATTCCAACTATGGTTAACATTATTATTGTCTCCTAAACTCTCATCCCTATGCTCAACTACCATGAGCTGATTTTCTGTAATATTATTCCAAGCTAACTGTAATGCTTGGAATACTTTCTGATTATCTGATGTTTTAGGCAATTCATCAGGACTATTAAGTCCAACTAATTTTTCATTATAAGCCATTGCAGCTTTAGAATTACTGTTAAAAGTCTCCTCCATTGATTGGAATCTTGCTCTTCTTTGAGGATTTTTCATTCCCATCCATTGATTTTTTAATAGATAATCTGGTGTACCAGCTGTATACTCACATCCATCAAAACACATATAAAAATTTGCATTTGTAATCTTTCCACCTTTCATTGTAACCTTTAATCTATAAGATATTAGATCATTATCTGGATCCGTTATTCCTATATATGTAGCATCTTTTAGCTGGGATGGCATTGATTTTATTAATGAAGTATTTGTATTCACTAAAACCTTTTGCTCAGTTGCAAATACATTATTCGGTATAATAATAAACATAAAAATTATAGTTATGCATGTTAATATAAGGTTTGTTAGTTTAATAATCTTTCTTTTCATAAAAATAATTCCCCCTAAAATATTATTTATATATTTTGTATCTCTTTATTAAGAAATTATCATAAATAATATAACTTATTAATACAAAACCTCCAAAATATACATTTTAATATTTCAAATGTCTTTTTGAATAGTTGAAATTTTTATTTTTATCCATATAATAAAAAAAGGATATGATATAAACTTCACATCCTTTTACAATCAACTTTATTTAATCAATATTCAATCTATTCCTGCTTCCACTATTGCCAGTCCCAGTTCCTGTACCAAAGCCTCCACTTGTTCCTCCGGTTCCTCCTCCAGTTGTTCCTGTTCCAAAGCCCCCGCTTGTTCCTCCGATTCCTCCAGTTGTTCCTGTTCCAAAACCTCCGCTTGTTCCTCCAGTTCCTCCTCCAGTTGTTCCTGTTCCAAAGCCTCCGCTTGTTCCTCCAGTTCCTCCTCCAGTTGTTCCTGTTCCAAAACCTCCGCTTGTTCCTCCAGTTCCTCCTCCAG
>NZ_JAABNP010000015.1:16315-126571 GCF_009928485.1 Clostridium sp. C2-6-12
GTTCCTCCTCCAGTTGTTCCTGTTCCAAAACCTCCGCTTGTTCCTCCGGTTCCTCCTCCAGTTGTTCCTGTTCCAAAACCTCCACTTGTTCCTCCGGTTCCTCCTCCAGTTGTTCCTGTTCCAAAACCTCCGCTTGTTCCTCCGGTTCCTCCCGCAGTTGTACCTGTTCCTCCTGATGTTGTTCCTGTAGTTGTACCTCCAGCTGGGGTAGTAATTCCGCCGCCTTGCAGTAACTTAGCTGTTCCGGTGTTTTGCCACTCTTGAACTTGATTAATAGCCTGCTGAGGAGTCCTTCCTAAACCAACCAAAACTCCCATTAAAATAACTTTTTGATAAGTTCTTTGTATGTTCATCCCCTCATTAGGTTCTCTTAGTGCATATACTACTAAGGGTACTGTATACCTAATCCAGTCATCAGGGGTAAATTTAGAAGTATCCTGTTGCCTTTTGATTCTGTTCATCATTCCAGAATTTGAATTATTATTCATATTATTAGTATAATTCATATAATCATTATCCATAAGAACTCCAACTTTAGGTGCATTAGTAAGAACATCAATAGCACCATGACAGCTTTCAAACTGCTCAGATAGATCCTGACCTGCAGTAAGTCCAAAATGCTTTCCTTTTTCCCATGCAGGTATTTTACTTACATCATAAACTACTCCTTCAATAGCTACATATGCTGGATTTCCATTCTCTCCATTGTATTTTTCTAATTCTTCTATAGTAAATTCATTTTCTACCCTATCGTAACTGTAATTACTATTTGTTAGTTCATTGATAGTCTTAAAATCAAAATAAATTCCCATAAATTCCTCTTAAACATTTTTATCTATAAAGTTTATGCCTATAGAGATTTAAAAATGCATCAATATAAATTATACCTACGACAAAAATGCCTATAACAATTATTAGAATTATTCTAAACATTTCCTGAAGTAAGCTTTAAAATTTGATTATTTTAATTGTGCAAGATCTATAATAAATGGTTCTCCGACTTGTTTATACTCTTCATCCATTTTACCACTTTCCTCTGGATACTTTGCTGCATAAGGTGTTAATGTTAATATCTTAGCATTTTCATTTAAATTCCCGTAAATATTTTCTATCTTAAATAATGCATTGTCTTTGCTACTATGAGAAGCATAAAATTCAACTTTATTCCCTAAATTATCTGTTCCCTTTAAACTAATATCATATGTTGGTTTCATTTTAAAATTAGATACTGATGCATAAATTTTTTGCCCTACAGCGTTACTTGTATATTTTTGAAGCGTATATTCTGTACCATTCTCCATTATGAATTTGTTGTTAAGAGATAATTCCTTGGTATCTATTTTTAACAAGTCTCCATTTGTCCTAAATTCAAATCCCCATTTATTACTCTTATTATTAATGTCTCTATTCACTTCCACTGGCGAACATGAAAGTTTTATATCTAAATCTCCACTTAAGTCTAACTCTCCTATATCATAAGTTAATACGGATTGAATTGTATATTCATCAATACTCCTAGAACCTCCACCGCCTCCAGTGTTTAGTTCTTTACCATTTATGGAAATGCCATTAAATCCATGCCACGCCTGATTATCTTCACTTTGGTTTTCTCCATAAATTTCGCTTAATTTCTTATCATAAATTACATTATATGAGACAGTTAATTCATCTCCATCTAATATAACCTCATTCAATTGAACTGTTACTCCATTATTACTTATAACTTTATTTATTACAGTCTTATAATCATCTAAATTCTTTTGTATACCTAAAAATCTACCAATGTCCTCTACGCCTGCTATTTGCAATGTTTTTGTTAATGCTTGTACTCCAACATTTGTCCCAAATAATGTTACCATTAATGCTACAGCTAGGCCTGCTGCTACAATATTTCTTTTACAAGATTTCTTTTTTGAAATTGATTTTCTAAAATTATTCATAATATTTTTCTTTTCAATATCATTAAAATCTTTTCTTTCATATTCTTCTAAATTTATATTTCCTTCATTTAACATGCTATATATATTATTGTTCATATTATAAACCTCTGCTTTCTGCTAAGTTAAATAATTTTTGTATTTTCTTCTTTCCTCTAGATAATCTATTGTATATAACATCTCTTTTAAGTCCAATTTCTTCGCTTACATCATTAATTTCCTTTTCCTCCACATATAACTTATAAAATAAAGCTCTATCCTTTTCATTTAAACAATTCAATATTTCATTTATCTCATCATTCAATTCGTTTTTAATAAGAACTTCATCAGTTGTATCTTTAACACTTATTTCTAAATTCTCTATGTTTTCATATTCTATACCTTTTAGGTATTTTCTTTTATAATCTATACACTTAAATTTAGCTATTCCTGCTAACCAGTTTTTGAATTCACTTTTATTTTCATCATAGCTATCAATGTTATTCCAAATTCCAAGAAATATATCATTAATACATTCATCTTGAACATTTTTCAAATTATAGAGATGTTTGTGTACAATTGATTTTACTACCCATCCATAATTATCTATAAGATATTCTAAAGCCTTTTCATTCCTTTTACTCAATTGAGTAATAAAATTTTCTTCTTTTATTTTCATTATTAACCTTCTTCCTAAAACAAGCTTGCATATAATTATTTATCTCCTACATTTAATACTTCGATTAATAACTTATCATATCTATCAATATTTTGAAATTTCACTAAAAATTCTTTGATACTAGTTTAATTTCTTTTTATTACATAAAATATAGCAAATATATAACTTACTAAGTTTATTAAAACTTGACTAAAATTTTCAATAATTATATATTTATATATATGCTGAAGATTTGATTACACTTATCATTAAATTGAATACACAATTTAAATTTTAATCATAGCATTTCGCTATATCATTTGAAGAATAGTATATACTGTTTTAAAATTTTCACGTATAAGTATTATAAAACATATTTAAGGGGGCTTTATAAATGAGTTTTTTAAACGTTAGAAAAATTCCATCTCCAGAGGAAATTAAAGCTATTACTCCTCTATCAGATAATCTAAAAAAGATTAAAGCTGAAAGAGATGAAGAAATCAAAGAAATCTTTGCAGGCAATAAGGATAAGTTTGTGGTTATTATAGGACCTTGCTCAGCTGATGATGAGACTTCAGTTTGTGACTATATAAGCAGACTTGCAAAAGTAAATGAAAAAGTTAAAGATAAGTTATTTATTGTTCCTAGAATCTATACAAATAAACCTAGAACTACAGGTGAGGGTTATAAAGGAATGTTCCATCAGCCAGATCCTGAAAAATCTCCTAATATCCATGAAGGCTTAATTTCAATTAGAAAAATGTTCATTCGTGCAATAGAAGAATCAGGACTTACACCTGCTGACGAAATGCTTTATCCTTCAAATTATATGTATTGTGATGACTTATTAAGTTACGTAGCTGTTGGGGCTAGAAGTGTTGAAAATCAACAACATAGACTTACTGCTAGTGGAATTGATGTTCCTGTGGGTATGAAAAATCCAACAAGTGGAGATATATCTGTCATGTTTAATTCTATTCAAGCAGCGCATGCAAAACATAACTTCTTATATAGACATAATGAAGTAAATACAACTGGTAATCCATATGCTCATGCAATTATGCGTGGTGCTGTAGATCAATTTGGAAATAACATTCCAAATTATCATTATGAAGATTTAATGAAGGTTGCTGAAACATATGGTGAGTATAACTTCCCATATCCAGCAGTAATTGTTGATACAAATCATGCTAATTCAATGAAGAAGTTTGCAGAGCAACCTCGTATAGTAAGAGAAATTTTACACAGTAGAGCTTATAATAACGATATTAAGAAATTAGTAAAAGGTGTTATGATAGAAAGCTATATAGACGAAGGCTGCCAAAAAGTTGGAGATAATGTTTATGGTAAATCAATCACTGACCCATGCCTTGGCTGGGAAGCTACTGAAAAATTACTGTATTATATCGCAGATCAAGCTTAAGGCTGTTAACATCTATCAGTTAACAATTTATAGTTATAGATGATGTTTTTACTTTTAAAAGGGGCGATATTATATATCGCCCCTTAAATTTATCATAATGATTTTCAGACTCTGATTTCTTTTATACAAAAATAAACTAAAAAATATTTTATTCGATTTTTAAATTATTATAACTAAGTTAAATCCATAGTAAATGGATCTCCTATTATTTTATATTCACCATTATCTTATATAGATGTTTTCTCACAATATATTTAATAATCCATTCGTAATTATCTATAACATAATCTAAAGCTTTTTCGTTCTTTTTTCTTAATTGCTGAATAAAATTTTCTTCATTTATTTTCATTTCTATCCTTCTCCCTAAAGTAAGCTTAAACCATCTACTTTGTTACTATACTTATCATTTCGTTTGTAAATTTGTATATCTATCAAAAATTATAATCTTTTCCATAATTTTTTCTAACTTGACTAGATTTAATAAGAACTATATAGTTATGTAGTCAATTTAATTTTAACATTTATGTATAAAATCGAATAAAATACTGGAGATGATAAATAATAATGAGATATTTAAGTGATTACCACCTACATTCTAAATATTCTTTTGATGGAAATCAAACTATTGAACAAATTATACTTAAAGCTATTTCCCTGGAAATAAGTGAAATATGTTTAACTGAACATATTAGCTTTGACCCTAAGGACAAAAGTTATAATTTCTTTGATTTTAAAGATTATAAAAATGAAATAAAAAAACTTTCAAAAAAATATACTGGGAAAATAAATATAAAAACTGGTTTAGAAATTGGAGAATATCCTCTTTATAAAGAAGAATTTGATAAGTATTTTAAAGAACATAATTTAGACTTTATAATAGGTTCAATACATAATCTTAATGGACTTGGTCTTAGAACCAATATTTTGGAAAATGGAGTAAAATATACTTATGAAACCTATTTTAAAGAAGTCTTAAGCTTTGTACAAATTGGAGATTTTGATGTACTTGGTCATCTTGATATTGTTCAAAGATATGCTTATGAGACTGGTAAAGTATATAACTTGGAAGATTATAAAGATTACATTTATAATATATTAAAAACAATAATTTCTCGCGGAAAAGGTATCGAAGTAAATACCTCAGGTTTATCAAATAATTTACTTTTTCCCAAAAGGGAAATTTTACAGATGTATAAGGATTTGAAAGGTGAAATAATAACCGTAGGTTCTGATGCCCACAGTCGCAATAGAGTTGGTGAAAACATAAGTTTAGTTTATGATTTATTAAAGCATATAGGATTTAAATATGTATCAACATATAATAGTAGAGAAATTAATGCAATAACATTGTAATAGAAGAAAGCTAGAATTGTAGGAATACAAATAAACCCACCAGTTTCGAGGAAAACTGGTGGGTTTATTTATTAATTATATTTATACCTTACATTCAATTATGGTTTTAAATCAATATGAAAAATATTATGAGAGGTATTCTTCATATCTATTATTATGAGTATCGTTTACTTATTAACAAGTTTTAAATTTCCAATATTAGCTGTACTTGACCAAGTTTGTCCTGTTGGATCGCACCAACTGTTTACACCTGTTCTCTTTCCATCAGTAGCATCATTTACTTGTGCATCAAATCCTATAATCTTATTAGCTTGAGCACTATTCTTTAATGGAATAGCTACTTCAATTAAGTATCCATTTTCAGTAGTTTTAGCAAATGATTTAAACTTTTTAAGGTCTATGTTACCTCCACCGCTTTGCTCATTTACATAATTCACTCTATATTGAGCATCATCACTATCATATGCTGCGCTTCTTCCATTATTCTCGTCAATAAATGCTTCTATTGAATCTTGTTCATGGGCAGCTTTGCTAGTCTTATCTAATTTACTATCTGTAACTTCAAAAAGTGCATAAAGATAATTTTCATCCCATAAAGTTCTTATTTTAGCTTTAGCTGCATTTGTTCCTTGAACTGCAACATCTGTATTTATAACATTAGCACTATTCCAAATCTCATCTATGTTTCCATCAATGCTTGGAGTTCCATATTTAGCCTCTGAAATTTTAGGTGCTTTGCTAAATTCTAAATATCCATAATTTGATACATCTTTAGCTTGAGTGTCGCTATAATCATTCCAAACTGAAGAAGAACTTATGCTTCCATTACCGTTATCATCATTAACTTTAACATCAAAGCCTATTTTATTTCCTTCTGCCGGAGTAATTCCATCAATTGGTAATTTAGCTTGTATTTGATATCCATCAGCTTTAGTTGTTACCTTAATTGTATCTATATTAGTATTTCTTTTTATTGTATATATATCTTTTAATTTACCATTTTTATTTATAAATATATCTACACTATCATTATTTCCAACTGTACTATCCTTTACATCAGCTAATACATATAAATTATTCTTGTCCCAGCAAGTTTTTACTTGAGCTGTTGCTCCATTTGAACCCTTTACAAATGTGTTAGCCTCAAAAGGTTTAACCATCATCCATTGCGAATCTTGGTTTTCTCCTATTACTGGTGTTAAATTAGGTGCTTTGACTGTTTGTCTAAACACACTAACTTTTGAAGGATCTACTATTGACCAATATGCAGGTTTAGCTTGTAAATTTCTATCAAAAAGCATTGGAGCATTTAATCTTCCTTTTGTTGGGAAATTATCTAACCATGTATCATCATCTGCTCCACCCCATAACATTACCATGCTCAAATTCTTTTTAACTGCTTCTTCTTTGAAAACATCGAAAATTTTCTTATATTGACTTGCTTGTTGAACTAAAACATCGTTAGTTACTTGTTTCATAGGTTCACTATCGCTATTATAAATAGATAAATCCATTTCTGTAACTTGAACAGTAAAGCTTGGCTTAATACTTTTTAAGCTTGCAAATTTTTCGATACATTCTTTAATTTGACTAGCTGATGGACCATACATAGAATTATGCATTTGTAAACCAACACCATCTATTGGAACTCCTTTTAAAAGAAGTCTCTTAACCAATTCATACATGTCATCTCTTTTTCTTGTGCTGCCTTCCATTCCATAATCATTTATTATTAATTTTGCATTTGGATCAGCCTCTTTTGCATATTTAAAAGCCAATTCAATGTAATCGCTATCAAAGCCATCTCCATCTACATCCCCTATTATAGATTTCCACTTTGATTTTTCACTATCTCCTCTAAGTCCGCTTTTATCAGAAATAACTTCGTTTACAACATCCCAAGAATCTATTTTTCCTGCATATCTGCCCGCTACATTTTTTATATGATTTTGCATTCTGCTTAGTAATAATTCTCGTGATGCTGGCTTAGTTTTGTCATTTTTATCTTGGAAAAACCAAGCAGGTACTTGACTATGCCATACCAAAGTATGTCCTCTTAATTTCATATCATTTGCTTGTGCAAATGCAATAAGTTTATCTGCATCATCAAATTTAAAATTATTTTCTGTTGGCTCAGTTGCATCAATTTTCAAAAAATTTCCTGGTACTAATACATTGTATTGGTACTTAAAAAATCCTGAATGTACATCATTGGCATCAAGCTGCCCCGGATTAACTTCAGTTCCTATTGGGAAATAATCCTTAAAAACATCTTTTAACTTTGGAATATCCTTTTGATAATCCTTAACTTGTGCGTTAGCAGCCTTTCCACTTGCAGAAGTATTTTCTACAGCCTTGCATTGGCTAGTTGTATAAATTCCTGAAGACATAAAAAAGACAATTGCTAGACCCATTAATTTAAAAAATTTTCTCCTAGTACACAATTTTTAATCTCCCCCTTATTAATACGTTTACATATGAAATTGTATACTCTTTTTATATTTCAGAAAACCTAACAAATTATTGAATTTATACTAATTTTTATAGATGTTTTGAAATATTTTCTTTTATTCTTTACATAATTATATAACTTTTATATTAATTATTTCAGCATCTGTATTAGATTCTACAAAAGAAATTATATGTTCCATTGTAGAATCTGCTTGCCCTGAACTTCCACATATTGCTGCAATTCCTATAACTATAGTCTTATGAATATCTTGTTCATCTATTTCAGCTACTGATATATTAAACTTATTTTTCAGTTTTATGATTTTTATATTTTATCGTTTACATTTTATTGATATCTCAATAAAAATATTTATTTTTATGATTTTTTTATCATTTTATCAATTTACTCGTTCCTTTCTTACTATATATTTAATCCTTCAAGGTTTAAAATCAACTTATTCAATTTTCACCCTATATTTTTAACAAACTTCAATATTTGGTAAGATGAAAAAATTTTTCTAATGTATTATATTATAAATATAGAAATTAATTAAATAAACGTTTATGAAATACGTTTATAATTTGGAGGGATTATTATGAACTATAGAGCTGTTAAAACACACAAATCTAATTTAATTCATTTTCAATTCAATAAAAATACTACTCATAATAAAGCTTCAATAATTTTCAAAAACATTATTAATGATGTTAAATCTTTTGTGAATTATTTGTTTACATCATCAAGTTATGCACATGATGAATATTATACTAATCAAAATTTTTATCATGAAACTGCTACTGATTTACGATTAAAAGCTTCTCAAAGAACTTTTTTATAATATATCACATTTCACTAGTTTTTTATTAAGCTTAATATAAGGTTATGAAGTAATATTCGCTTCATAACTTTTTTGTTTATTCCAAATTATAAGTATCTTATAATTTGGAATAAAATGAATAAAGCAGAAGTTACTGCACTATAACTTCTGCTTAAAATTTATATTATTTATTTAACAAACTCTGAATTATTCTAGTTGCATCCATATATTTAGCTATTGATCTGCCATGATTTAATCTGTTTATAATTCTAGATAAAAGTTCTGACAAGTCAACTCCCTTAAACCATTCATGACTTTGAAGATGTTCTGGAATATATGTTAAATTAGTTGAATATATTCTTGATAATAATCCTTCTTCATAAGCCTTTGCAAATTTTTCAGTTCCTTCTGTAAAGAATGCAAAAGTAGCTGCAACATAAACATTTCTTGCTTCTCTCTTCTTTAATTCTTTAGCTATATCTAAAACAGACTCACCGGATGCAATCATATCATCAACAATTAAAACATCTTTCCCTGAAACGTTTCTTCCAACATATTCATGTTGAACAATTGGATTCTTACCATTAACTATTGTTGAATGGTCTCTTCTCTTATAGAATAAACCAACATCAACGCCTAATACACTTGAATAATAAATTGCTCTATCCATTGCTCCCGTATCAGGACTTATTACAAGTAATTTTTCCTTATCTAATTCTAATGTTTTTTCATTAGAAATAATACCTTTTACAATATCATAAGTTGGATAAATATTTTCAAACGATAATAAAGGAATAGCATTTTGAATATTAGGATCGTGAACATCAAATGTGATAATTTCATCAACACCTAATCTTTCTAATTCTTGAAGTGCTAAAGCACAGTCTAAGGATTCTCTTCCTTTACGTCTGTGTTGTCTAGATTCATATAAAAGAGGCATAATTACAGTAATTCTTGCCGCCTTACCTCTTATTGCTGCAACAGTTCTTTTTATATCTTGAAAATGTTCATCAGGTCCTTTGTGATTTTCAAGTCCAAACATTTTGTAAGTACAGCTATAATTACCAACATCACATAAAATATAAATATCTCTTCCTCTAACTGATTCAGAAATTTTCACCTTTCCTTCACCATTAGAAAATCTTATTTCCTCTGTTGGTATTAAGAAGGATTCTGTGCATTTTCGGTTGTTTTGGATATACTTGTCAATAGCATTACCTAACTCAGCACAACTTTCTAATGCTATTATTCCTAGTTCATGATTTAATTCACTCATTTGTTTTCCCCTTTTTACAATTATTTAATCTATTATCTATAGTCCAACATGTTTTTTTAGTTAATAGTGTCAAAACTATAGATTTTAGATAAGATACCTTAGAAGGTATTTTATAATCCTTGAGATACAAGTTAAACTAAATTCAACTAGAGTATAAAACTCCAACTGAAAAGTTTCAAAAAAACTCAAACAATTAGATTATACATTAAAATTCGTGATTTATAAATATTTTCTTGCAAATTTATAGAAATTTTAATAATCTTCTTATACATATATATAATTTTTGTTCTAAATTACAATTTATTCAAAGCCCTTGTAGAGTGAGTTTCGTTTACACAAAAACTTTACATATTACACTTCTAAAATAAAATTAACATTAATTTCGACATATTTTACATAATAAATTTAAATCTATTGTTCGTAATTCTAAATACTTAATTTACTTTCCATTATATTAATATCCAAAAATTAAATAAATAATCATGTGGTGAAAATTGTACAAAAAATAAAGTAGAACGCAATAAATGAATTTTTATAATTATTCATTCATACTATGTTCTACTTTAATATTACTTTTTTTATAATACTTTATTAATAACTCTTATTATACTAGAGTCCCTATATTCTTAGAGATATTACTTTTATCTCCAATTATTTCTCCATCTTTCAATGTTATTATTCTTTGAGTTTCACTTGCAAGCTTCATTTCATGAGTTATTAATACAATTGTCCTTCCTTGGGTTTCATGAATTTTATGAAATATATTCATAATCAATCTTCCAGTTTCAGAATCCAGTGCACCTGTAGGTTCATCTGCCAGTATAATATCTGGATCATTTGCAAGTGCTCTAGCAATTGCAACTCTTTGCTTTTGTCCACCTGACAATTCATTAGGAAGATGATTCATTCTGTCCTCCATACCGACAAGCTCTAAAAGTTCTTTAGCCCTGCTTATTCTCGTCTTTCTATCTTTTCCATAATAAAGCATTGGCAATTCAACATTTTGCAATGAATTTGTTCTTGCTATCAAATTTGAACTTTGAAAAACAAAACCTATTTTTTTATTTCTAATTTCAGATAAATCATTATCATTAATCTTGCTAATATCAATTCCATCAAGAAAATACTCTCCTGAAGTCTGTCTATCTAAAGCTCCTATAATATTCATTAAAGTACTTTTCCCTGAACCCGAAGCACCAATAATAGCTACAAATTCACCATTCTTAACAGTTAGATTTATGTTCTTTAAGATATCTAACTGATTTGGTCTTCCTATAAAAAAGCTTTTAGTAATATTGGTCATTTTAATAATATTATTATCCATTAACTTCCCTCCTTACTTCTTTCATATAAAGTTGATTTTATATTTAGTAATAAGTACAATATAAAAAGTTTCTGAGCAACATATTTCGGTAATATTTTGAAATAATTGTGAAACAATATTTAGGTCGTTAATTTATAAGCCTTTTCTTTTAATACTAACATCTTCCATACAACAATTCAATGTAAACTTTTTTAACAACTGCAAAAGCAAATCTTATTTTGTTTTGATTTGCTTTTTATAAACATAACTAATTAATAGCCTTGCAAAATTATTAATTTTGTAATTCTTATTAAATTTTAAGAAGAATTTCATTTATTTCTTCACTTATTCTCATTCTTTCATCATAAACCCATTTCACGTCCATTTTTAAATTGAATATTTTTGAAAACGAGTAATACATATTTATCTTTTGATAGTATATTTCCAAGTCATCTAAATTGCCATTATAACATTGAGGAATAAATAATTCCTTTTGCTTATTAATAAATAATTCATCCACGTAATCTAAGAATGTATTCATTAATTCGTCTCTTGTAACATCAAATGGAACCTTTAGTAAATCCCACTGTATTTCTTCATTTAACTTATACTTTTTTATCCTATCTAAAATTAAAATGTATTCACTAACATCCATCTTTCTATAATAATCTAACTTTTCTGTGCGAGTACTCCAAAGAGCAAGTTTTTCATTTAAAGGTAGACTTCTAATATTTAATATTGCTTCTGATGGTCCAATAACTGCTTCTCGGATAACTTCATCCTCTTCTTCAATTTTAGATTTAATCAATTCAGCATTTCCGCCAACACTTGCAATATATCCAACGTCATAAATTCCAATTCTTCCTGCTCTTCCGCCAACCTGTTTAATCTCTTGTGAAGTTAATTCTCTAACTTCTTCTCCATCAAATTTTTTTACACTTACAAAAATAATTCTTCTAATAGGTAAATTAACCCCCATACCTATGGCATCTGTAGTAACTAATACTTTTGTTTCTTTATTTATAAATTGTTCATATTGCATTTTTCTAACTTCTGGAGGTAGATCTCCATATATTATACTTGTTTTAATTCCTCTGCCAGAATACTCCTGAGCTATTTCCAATACTCTTTTTTTTGAAAATACTACTATAGCATCGCCTTCCTGAACATCATTATAACTGAAATTTTTATACTCAATTTCTAGTGGAATGTTTCTTTTATATTCTTTTATTTCATATTCATCTTTGCAGTCATTTAAAATTGTTTCTAGTATATACCTAGCATTAGCTGCTCCGCATATATGTATTTCATCACATTGAAGCCCAAGTACTGATTTGCTCCAAGCCATTCCTCTAAAAGAATCACTGATCATTTGAATTTCATCAATAACAGCTATATCATACTGCTCTTTTAAATTAACTTTTTCTATTGTGCAAGAAGTATGTGTTGCGCCTACATTTATTATTTCCTCTTCACCTGTTAAAAGATCACAGATTACTCCTTCTTTATTAAGCTTTTCAAAATTTTCTAAAGCCAATATTCTAAGTGGAGACAAATATACTCCTTTTTTAGCAGTTTTAAGACGTTCTAACGCATTATAAGTTTTTCCTGTATTTGTATCTCCTAAATGTATATAAAATTTCCTTTTCATATGTCTTGCCCTTGGATATTCATCCTTAGGATTAGCCGGAAAGTTTTCTTCAAATTCTTTAGCAATTAATTTAGGTATATGCTCTTTAGTAAGAATAGTCATTATACCTTGATTTAAGAAGCTATTATAATTTCCACGAACTACTTCATAAAAATCAAAATCTGTATTGTTCCTTTTATTGTATGCTTCTAAAAGTCTAATTGAAACATTTTCTAATAATTCTTCATATCTTTCACATACTTGTTTAAAATCCTTTAATTGTTGATTCTCTAATTCATTAAGCTTTATGAGCTTCTTTCTTATTGAACTTTCATGTTCTATTAAAGCTCCAGGTTTTGAATGTTCTACTATTTCTTCTATTTGATTTATTTGACTTTTGTACTTTTTAAATTCTCTTTGCGCTGCATTACTCTTCATTTATTCCACTCCATATATTTCAACTTTTTTAATTATATATTTTTAATAATAACTCTATTATTTCATTCCTAGCTCTCTTTCATATTCACTATTACTTCTTACTTATTTAATAATTCCAATTTGATAAACAACACTTCTTAGATCATATTTATTATATCTTCTAATTTATTTTATATAATTATATGAAAATTATACCATAGACCTAGTATTACAGTATAAGAATACTTCTAATTATTATGTATATTTCAAAAATAATACGTATGTTATGAAATGTTATTAAAATAAAAATGGTATATCAACCAACTATCTTTTAATCCAGTTCATTGATATCCCATATAAATTTTTATTTATATATAATCCTTCAATCCATCTTTATCTAAAATCACAATATTCTTTACACCTATTATTTTAATTAATTTTTCATCTTCAAATTTCTTTAACTTTCTACTTATAGTTTCTCTTGTTACTCCAATATAATTAGCCATTTCTTCTCTTGATAAAGGCAGCTTTATTGATATATTTTTTTCTTCAGCTTGCCCATACTTCTCCATTAAATCTATTAATAAATAAGCCATTCTTGAATCAACGTCATTTGTTGCAAGGTTCTGAACAAGATTTTCTACCTTAGATAATCTTTCCCCTATTGTCTCCAATACTTTTATTCCAATCTCTGGATTCTTCATCATTATATTTCTCATTTCATCTTTAGAAAGAGTGCATATCTTAGAATTTACTATTGAACTAGCATTAAATCCATACTTGGAAGGTTTTATTAAATCTAATTCTCCAAAGAAATCACCTTCTGAAAGCACATGTAATATTTGTTCTTTTCCATCTTTAGTATACTTATATAATTTAATTTTTCCTTCATTTATAAAATAAAGTGTTTTTGCTTCGTTCCCCTCTGTAAAAATAATATCTCCCTTTGTATATTCTTTATGATTAATAGTATTTACTATTTCTAATAATTCCTCATTATTTAAATTTTCAAATATTGGTACCTTGCTTGCACAAAGCTCACCTCTGCAATTATTACAACAATTGCCACAATGCTTATTCATATATATCACGCTCCTTTATTTAATTTTAATCACTCACACACAAAATAAATCCTAGCTAATTAAATTATGTAGCTAGGATTCAATATTGTAAATAGGTTTTAAATTAATATTATGTATCCTAAATTATTCTTTAGGAGTAAAGCTGCAATAACCTATTTCATCGCACCTTTTTTTCATTTCGTTCCATATATCTTTTTCTTTTATTGATTCTATTGCTGTTGGATATAAAATATAATTTTCTTTAAATATATGATCTCTTAAATTAAATATTATATATTTAGCAGTTTCATCAACTTTTTGTTTAAATTCTTTAAAATCCGATTTAGAAACTTCTTGAGCTGCTTCTTTCAAAAACTTTTTCTTAGCTCTTAAATCATCGTGCTCCATTCTCATAATTCTTGTTGGCCCAGTAATTTTTCTATCTTCCATTTCAGAAAATAAAACATCTTCTTCTCTCTTATGATGACTTTCTGCATCTAATATATTATCAACAACCTTTTCCAACTTTTCAAATTCCTCTATACTACTATCATAACTTTCTAAACTTTGAATCTTGAAATTGATTTCTTCAAGTTCTGTTAAAAATCCAAGTATTCTATCATGTTCACTGATAAGTGTATGAATAACGTGCCCTGGTTCAATTTGGGTTTTTATTTTGTCCAATTCGCCTTTTAAAACTTCCATATGAATATCACATAGATGTCTTAAATCCTCTGGGTTCATTCCTTTTTCTATTAAGTTTTGTTCAGCTATTGAAAGTTCCACTGGATTTATATTGGATACAATATCTAGAGCTTCTTTTCTTAAATCTTTTGTGACTCCATTCTTATTTAATTTTTCTAAAACCTCAGTTAATTTATTTATTTTTATATTATCCATTCTTATTCCTCCCATATATTATCAACTCATTCATTATTTCTATATGTTAATTTTATTCAAATTTCATTTCTATTAATGTGATTTAAATCAAAATTTCAAAATTTTCTTCATTATTTAGTTTGCAATTAATTAAGAAAATAATGCGAAGTATTATTTTAATAAAATAAATAAAAGGATGTCTTAAAATTTCAAGACATCCTTTTACCTATTTTAGATTAATACATGCTCCATGACCAGTTGCTATAAAACTAGGATTAAATTGTAACAAATTATGTTTCAACTCTTCTAGCCTTCTAGGGTCAGGAACTTGCTCTAAACTAATATTATTTATTTCTATATTCCAATTTGATTCTTTTACTGTACCTATTTCTTTTCCTAATGCCAACATTAAATCACTACTAAAGAATATTTTACGTTTGTTTTCCATAATTAATAATCCATCCCAAAGATGCATTTCTGAAGGATAACTTATGAATTCCAATTCATAGCTGCCAGCACTTAAAATCTCTCCAGCTTTTTTAACAATAGTTTCTGTCTTAATCCCAAAACCATTTAATTGGCGTGCTGTAACTTCTGAGCAAATTGTTTTAGCCTCTGGATATTGTTCTAATATTACTCCCAATCCCCCACACTCATCAGCTTCAAAATGAGATATAAAAATATATTTTAATTCTTTGTCCTTAAGCACGTCTTTAAGCTGTGGCAACAAGGCTTCAGCTTGAATCCTATTGCCTGTATGAACTAATAACGGTTCATCACCAAGCAGCAAATATTGATGGAAAGTAAGATTAATTGGCTCAATATAAGTACTAAATTGTTGCAATTCATCATTTAACAATGTCATACAAATCCCTCATTTCTTTCAGAATAATTTAAAACTAAAAATATTTATTAATAATCTTTAAACTTATTTTTTACTAATTGCAATTCTCCATATTTCAGGCCCTTGCTCAAGGTATTCCCATATAAACTTTTCTGGATAATTCAGCATAAATTGTTGATATAATGGCTTAGGGTCATGGTCATTTACTAGTTCCATTGTTTCACCTACTGATAATTCTTCAAAGGCTTTAAAAATTATATCTTTTTTATATCCTTTTTCTAATGTTCTAACATCTATTGTTACAGCAAAACTTCCCATATCTAATTCCTCCTATATTTTCATCTTGTATGTTAATTTTGTTTGTCTAACCTCTTAAGTAATATTATAACCATTGTCTCTACTTTTTAGTGTGATTTATATCACAGCATCAATATAATTTTCGTATTGAAAATAAAAATAAAGAGTGCAACTGCTGATTAAAAGCAATCATTAGTCGCACTCTTCTCCTTCTATAAATCTCTCTTAAAGAATGATTTCTAAGCGTAATGCTACTCCATAAAGAACCAAAAATCCAAGCGTCATAGCAATACAAATATGGATTAACGTGAATATCTTTTTAAAATCTCAACAATAATATTTGTGCAGATATCCATGCCTTCTACAGTAATATGTTCAAATTCTCCATGATATGCAAATCCACCTGTGCCTAGATTTGGACAAGGTAATCCCATATAGCTTAAAGTTGCACCATCTGTTCCTCCACGGATTGGGTCTATGATTGGTGTAACATTTAAAGACTTCATTGCTTCTAATGCATTATCTATAATGTGATAGCAAGGCTTAATTAGCTCTACCATGTTTTTATATTGATCTTTTAATATAACTTTTACTGTACCTTCACCATATTTTTCATTTATAAGCTTTTCAGCAAGCTTCATCATAGATTTTTTAGCTTCAAACTTTCCTGCATCATGATCACGTAGAATATATTCCATAACTGCATTATCTGTGTTTCCATTAAGCCTTTCTAAATAATAGAAACCTTCATATTCTTCTGTATTTTCTGGTCTTTCTGCGGCTGGTAACATGGAGTTAAATTCAATTGCTACATTTAAAGCATTTATCATAGTATTTTTTGCTGAACCTGGATGAACTGATACACCACTGATTTCTACTTTTGCTGAAGCTGCATTGAAGTTTTCAAATCCAATTTCTCCTTCAACTCCACCATCAATTGTATATGCAAAATCTGCTCCAAAGTTTTTTACATCAAAAAGATGTGCTCCAAGGCCTACTTCTTCATCAGGTGTAAACCCTATACAAATCTTTCCATGAGGAATATTTTCCTTCATAATAACTTCACAAGCTGTAAGTATTTCAGCAATACCAGCCTTATCATCAGCTCCAAGAAGCGATGTTCCATCAGTTGTAATGATTGTTCTTCCTTTTAATGTCTTTAAATGAGGAAATTTTTCTGGTGATAAAATGCTATTATTCCCTTTTAAAATAATGTCGTTACCATCATAATTTTCAATAATTTGAGGCTTTACATTATTTCCATTTGCAGCAGGTGCAGTATCTAAATGAGCAATAAGCCCTATACTTGGCTTATCTTCATAACCTTCTGTTGCTGGAATATGACCATACACGTAGCAATTATCATCCATTCTAACCTCAGAAATTCCAAGCGCCTTCATTTCTTCTACTAGTATTTTAGCTAAATCAAATTGTCTTAATGTAGTTGGATGTGTATCAGAATTTTCATCTGAAGTAGTATATACTTTAACATATTTTAATAAACGTTCATAAGCTTTCATTATTTTTGTCTCCTTTTTTGTCAAACATATTTTCATTAAAATAAATTCTTGTTTCGTTTAAATTTCTTTATTATATTTTACCATATTATATAAAATATAACCTATTTTTTTAACTATTTCA
Organism: Clostridium sp. C2-6-12; assembly: GCF_009928485.1. Taxonomy (GTDB): domain Bacteria; phylum Bacillota; class Clostridia; order Clostridiales; family Clostridiaceae; genus Clostridium. The sequence continues at coordinate 34,283 of NZ_JAABNP010000015.1, forward strand.
AATTCAACCTCCTTAAAGTATTATATTTATTCTTAAAAATTAAATTTCAAATAAAAAAGCCTGTAAAATTTATTTCTCTTTTTTACAGATCTTTTTATAATGCATCCTTTAATTTTAAATAAGTACTATTTTTTCAACTTGACTCTTAGCTGTGAATTGTTAACTTCTAATTGTTAATTCCTCTTTTCCTACTTTGGATCATAATAACCTGAAAATAATAATAACCCAAAACATGCTATATGGAAGGTTACTATTATCTGAACATATTGAAACCACTTCTCTTTTTTATGTTTTTTATAAAATTTTGATTTTCTTTGGAATATATCTGTTCCAACTAAAGCTAATCCTTGATAAATACCATATAAAATATAATACCACTTTAATCCATGCCAAACTCCCATAACAAACATTGTAATCATCTGAGCTACATGAGATGCTATAAATCTATTTTTAAATATTTTATTTCTCATTCCATTTAGCACAATTCTTGAATAAATATAATCTCCAAACCATTTAGATAATGATATATGCCATCTTGTCCAAAATTCCTTCATATCTTTACTTAAAAATGGCTTATTGAAGTTTTCAGGCATTCTAATACCCAAAATATAACTTGTTCCAACTGCCAAAGCCGTATAGCCTGCAAAATCAAAAAACAAATACATACTATATGCATACATATAATTCCACGAATTAATAAGAAGATTCAACTTTCTATGTATCATATCTATACTGAGAATCTTGCTCATCCATAGTGAGCTTATCAAATTAGCTATAACAAACTTATATATTAGACCTTGTAGTATTCGTTTTACACCAAAAATCAAGTAATCACTTATATATTCATCTCTACTTATTTTCTTATTCAAATCACTTTCAAATCTTCTTGATCTATCAACTGGTCCAGAACTCAAAGTCGTAAAAAATATAAAGAAATATATAGTATCTAATATGCTTACGTCTTTTATAGTTTCATCATATATTTCAATAATCATTTGTATAGCTTTAAAATTCATATAAGAAATTCCAACAAAACCAAATATATTTATGTGTTCTAAAGAAGTCAGCTTAAATAGAATCAGCGGAAGCATTGAACAAAATAAAGCCAAATAGTATAAATATTTATTATCCGTCTTCTTTCTTATAATAGAATATATTTTAATTAATGCAATTTCTCCGATTAAAAATACTAAAAATGCTTTTTCTATTCCAATTATGATAATTACCATTAATACAGATATAAATACACCATAATATTTAATATTTTTCTCTAGTATTCCTAAAATAATTGCTGGTAATAGTGCTATTGAAAGTATATATAAATAAAAGTAATCACCATATTGAATTAACGTCATTTCAACTCCTCCTTAATTCAGTCAACAGTTAGCAAGTAGCCGTCACTGATAAACCCTGCTATTAAAATTGACTATAAACAAATGGTAAATCTGATGCTGACTGAAAAACAAATACACCTAATAACAAAAGTAATACCATTGTTAAAATAGATATTGTTTTTACGCTCTTATTATTTATTAAAATATTTATAAATGCCTTCATCAACCTTAAGCCACCCTTCTTTTCCTAAATGTTGTCTATCTATTAAAAAATATTTTTTATAGTCATACCCATGCAAGTCTAAAACTTCAAAATTATTATCTTTTGCAATCTTTGTAACAGTATTACTCCATTCATCTCTTTGGTCCTTATCAAGTCCAGCAAAGTCATAGAACCATCCATTAACTGGTTGTACCACTATATATGGTTTAATACCTAAATCCTTGCATACACTTAATAAAAACTTATAATCATCCATTTCTTTAGATTTCATAATACTTATATCCTTATATTCATCTTTATGTTTATCTATTTTATCTTTTAGATTTATGTTATATGATTTATCTTCTAAATTAAATTGATTTGTAGATACAATATTTTCATTTTCTTTTTCAATTTTTGTATATTCTTCATTCCAATTTATTTCTCTTAATTTTTGTTCATTTTTCTTATTTGGTAATTCCTTAAGTTTATTATAAATTAATGCTTTATCCTGAGTATCTAATATATATTTTTTAATTTCATAATATGGGTTTAATACAATTTTCTGTACATTTGAATAAGTACTAGCGTCCAAATAAAGTTTTGCATAATAAGCCTCTCCTTGATACTTTTTAGCAGTACTTAAAAAATCATATACTCTTTCAGCATAATATTTTTTATTTTCTTCACTTATTTTAGGATTTTCCATAAACTTATAAAATTGTACTTCTGAAAAATTGTTAGCAAAATAATCTGATTTTACAGCATTAATTTTCTCAAACCATTGAATCGAAAGCATAAAAACTACCTTTTGATTAGGCTTTAAATCTCCTCCGCCTAAATAAGTTGTATGTTGTAAACTTTGCACAAATGGTCTTCCAAAGGAAGTTAGATTATAATCACCATCTTTAAAAGGATAAAAATCCATAGGATTTTGAGGAACACTTATTCCCAATTCAGATGAGCCAAGCATAAATAGATAATCTTTATCTGAAAATATTTTTTTATCTAATGAGCTTTTATCCTTTATCACATCAAAACACTGTTTTCCAAGCACTCTAATGTCTTTTTCTTCTGTTAAGACTTTTATTTTTTTATCTAAAAATAAATTAAGTCCAATTGTTGTAATTACAACTATAATAACTGATATTGTTACCAACACCAACCAATTCATTAACGTTTTCATTTCTATGTAACCTCTTTATATGTTTTTAATATTTTTATTTGATTACTATCCAGGGATCAGAATATATAACTGAAAAGTACCTATATATACGTTTCATTTTTATATTATATTATCTTAATCTTAATTATTTACCTCTATAAATGTTTTAAAAATCTAATATTTAAGCGTACGTCTTGATTATAGTATCATCCTATATTATATTCAACCTTTTTGGGAATTTTAACCTATTAAATTTAAATTTCTATATAATCCTCCAAAACATTCATATTTTTAAGGTTAATTCGTTTATCTTTAATTATAAAAATACTCCCAAATTTAAAGATAAAAAAAATCGTGACATTAAATCACGATTTTTCATAAAACTAATTATTTAACAAATTCAATTTCACCAGCAGATAATTTGGCTATTCTAGCTAGAGAATAAACATCATATCCCTTATCTTTTAACATTTGAGGTCCCTTTTGAAAAGACTTTTCTATGACAATTCCTATACCTGCAACCTTCGCCCCAGCTTCTTCTACTAAACGAGCTGCTCCAAGGGCTGCTTCTCCATTAGCTAAAAAGTCATCTATTATTAATATATTATCATCTTCGCTTATGAATTTTTTAGATAATGTCAATTCATAGTCTGCTCCTTTTGTAAACGAATGAACTGTTGTTTGATAAACATCACCATTCAAGATCTTTGATCCCTGCTTCTTTAAAGTAACCATAGGCAGTTTCATTTGCATTGCTGTCATAACACTTGGCGCAATCCCTGAACTTTCTATAGTAAATATTTTTGTAACCTTATGGTTTTCGAAATAATTTTTAAAATATGTTCCCATTTCATACATTAATTGTGAATCAACCTGATGATTTAAAAATGAGTCAACTTTTAAAACAGTATCTGATAAAGCTTGACCTTCTTCTAATATTCTCTTAAGTAAATTTTCCATTGCTTTTCTACTCCATTCTTTTTTTTATTAAATTTAGCATTAGTAAATTACAATTATTTAACCAAACTGTATTTATATATAATTTTCTCTACCTTTTAATAAAATCAATTTTATAAGCATCAGTAAAATGATTATTTTTTGTAGCAAATTTTCCAAAAAGAAAAACACCTCAAAATAAACGAGGTGTTGTAGTCATAGATAAATATATTTAAAATAATATTTAAAACCAAAACAATACCTCGTAGTCTGCTAATTTACGGATAGCAGGTAGAAGCTTACAATATCAATCCGATATCACAAACTAGCTTTTTTATATTAATTTGTATTATACATTACATTTCTTTCTTATGGAAGATTTTTTATCATAAATGTAAAGCCCACATAACATCATGGGCTTTATTTTTGTATTTTTAAATAGCTTCATCATTTTTTTTATTCAAAGCAATTTTTATATTAATTTTTTCTATTGAATTTCTTATTGCTATAAATTTACACATCTTACTCAATATCTTTTCATCATTTATTCCTTTAAATATTTCATCTGTAAGTTTATCTTCTACTTCTTCTAATGCTTCTAACACATATTCTTCATCAGTTTCGTATTCTTTTAGCATATTTCTCCTCCCCTTTTTTATTTTTTATTGTAATTATACAGGTTATTCCTCTTTACACAAACATATGTTTACAATAGATTTAAATTTATATAACATTTGCAACTCTCCAATTTGTAACAATACATATAACTAAATATAATCATTGTTAGAATTTTGTTATATGTATTGGAGTGGTTATATGTTATCTGCCATTTTAACTTTACTTAGAAAAGAACGTGGTCTAACTCAAGAAGAGTTAGCAGACAAATTACACATAAGTCGTTCTGGATATGCTCACTATGAAGCAGGAAATCGCAAGCCATCTGTTGAGGTATTAATAATAATCGCTGACTTTTATGGTACAAGCATCGATTATCTACTTGGTAGAACATATACTAGAAAGCCTTATCCTAAAGATAAATAAACAAAAGACCTAAATGATTAAAATGTGGGTCTTTTTTTATTTTCAATTATAAGAATAACTTTCTATGTTATTTCTTCTTTTCTTTAACTATATACAAATTTAATTTCTTGCTAATCTCTAAAACCAATTCGGATTCTCTCCTATTAGTTTCTATTTATTTACACATTTTTTCTTTTTTATTTATTGAATGTGTACCTCATATAAAGAGGTTGATGCATCAACTTAAGCCAATTATATAGATATATCTTGCATTTGACAAGTTTATAAAGTTAACCAATTCGACTCAATTTTGCTTAACTTTTGCTTAATTATGTAAAAGAATTTTAAATTTCATGCTCTATTTCTTACTAATAAAGTACTTTTCACTTTGTAGTATACAATTATCAGTTATAATATTATAAATAAAATTTCAGTATAACGACAATTTATTACTTACATTTGTAGTAATTTGCGATTAAAAATTTTTATTCTGATTTTTTTTAAATATATTTAATTTTCTATATATATTATTTTAATAAATATATATAGAAAAGATACTTTTCGCCATTATTATATAAAAAAAAGAACTAGCAATAATGAGCATTGCTAGTTCTTTTTATTTACCAACCCTTAGGATCTTGAGTTTGTATTGTAATTATATTATCACCAGGTGCAACTTTTTGATTGTTATCTTTGTTTGCAGTTGTTGCTGCAAAAGCACCATTTGATAAAACAATTGCTGCGGCAAGCACAGATAATACGATTTTTTTCATATTAAATACCTCCTTAAAAATACTTTCATATTTATTTTATCACAATATTAAAATTATCTATCATTTTAAGTATTTATTTTTCTCTTTATGATGATTTATTAACTTGTCTGACAAATATGTGTCCATTTCTTTATTTTTATATCTATAATATTTTGATAATTCTGTTAAAATCAAAGTACTGCTTAATTGTAATTCTTCGATTTTATTTAACATCAACTCTAAATTAACATTATCATCCCTTTTAATATATACTAAAACTAATTCATAAATTATAGCTTCAATTAAAGTTACATTTTCAAGATCATCCTTTTCACACAATTCTAAAGAACGCAATAAATACATTTCAGTATCTTCATTTGTATGTTTAAGAACCTTTGCTGTAAAATATAATGTTTCATTTAAGCAATAATTATGAGGATGTTCTTTTAATGCTTCTTTAATATATTCAGCAGCAACTTCATAATCTTCTTTATTATAATACACTTCAGACAAATTTCTATATGCTTGAGAAATAAAATTTTGATCATTTAATCCTGAAGCTATCTTGAGTATTTCTTTATATTGTATCTCAGCTTTGTCAAATTGCTTATTATCATTCAAGCAATTTGCGATTAGCATAAGTACTGTTAAAAGTTTTGATTTGTTTCCTAACTTAAATTTATCTTTTAATTCATTTAGAGAAATTAATGCATCTGTATATCGTTCCATATTCTTATATGTTTGAGCTCTATTAAACAATATTCTTTCCCAAAGATCTTCATTGCATATTTTATTATTTATTAACTCGGCTTCAATCAACTGAATTAAAGATTGATCATGATAATTTTCACTTGTACTATTTCTGGATTTATTTACATAGAAATGAGCTTCTTCTAATCTATTCTCGGAACTAAGACATGCCATTAATCCCTTGCTGCACATCTCATTACTTTTATGATAACTATTTTTATTATAATAAAAATTTGATGCTAATTTGTAAAGTTGTATTTTTATTTCATCTCTAATAATATAATTTCCTATTATCATTTCTGCTTCCATTAATTTTCTTTCAAATAACTCTACAGATTTAACTTCGTGTAAATGGTTTATGATATTTTTTGTTAATATATTATTAGATTGATCATCCTCATCCATCATTAACTCTTCCACTGTAATTACCATGTCTATTTTTTTTAATTGTGCAATTCTATTTAAATTTTCAGTAATTCCAATGGCTAAATTTAAATTTATTTTTTTTTCATGCTTTTCAATTTGACTAATTCTATTTTTTGTACAAATTCCATCCGCAACCTCTTTTTGAGTAGCTTTAAGAAACAATCTAATTTCTTTAATTTTTTTGCCTGGTGGCATAATTTTATCAAACATTTAGTTTTTCCCCGCTCCTTTTTTTAAGATGCCAAAAACCAAATGAAAAAATTACATATTATGCAATTTTTATGTATATTATAGACATTATTCCATAAATGTACTATAATTACATAGTTGACATTAAGTTGTTAGCACTTTTGTATCCCTGCAATGTTGTTTTGGATTAGTGGCATTGTAGGGTTTATTTTTTTGACTACTACAAAACAAATATAAATTCAATTATATCTATAATAAATATATAACGTAAACATTAAAATCGTGAAACGTATCTTTTTAATCGTGAAATACATATAATTATAGCTAGGACAAAGTTAAATCCTAGCTTTTTATTATCATGAAAATTGTCCTTTAAGAAAATTTAATGCATTGTTATCAGCTTTCTTTACTTCCTCTTCTTGATTCCTATCTAATATAAATTGTTAATCCAATTAATATAGTTATAATTAAGTACACTGCTATACCTATTCCCCATTTAAATAATTCCTCTCCAGCTGCTATTAATTCGTTAAGTGTTGGCATTCTCATAAATTCCTCCTTGATATCGGAGCAACTTTAAGCTATACTATATTTGCGAGATATGGTGGTAGCTTAAAGTTGCTGCCTTTTTATTTTTTTAATGTATTATATTTTCTCTTTTTATATCCTCTAATGTTATCTTCTTTCCACTTCTCAACTTCATCAATTTTAGTATTGAAATAATCTTCAGCTTTGTAATAAGATACATTAGCATATGTTCCAGTAAACACTTTCTCATAAACTGAATATACTTCATGAAGTAAATACCCTTTTTCAATCATCTTTTTCATTTGTGATGAACTTAATTTAAATTTGCATTTCCAATGATACGGTTTTATCCCAAAGTCAAATTCTTTTCTTTCCTCATAGATCTCCTTGAGGCTTTTCTTTTTCAATATTTCATCTATCATAAAATCTTTTGTTGTGCTATTTTTGACAACTGAATTTGGGTACAGCTCTTTATACATGCTAATAATAACATCTCTAGTAATCTGTGTTTTACTACCCTTATTTACTCTCATTTCCCATTCAACAAATTCATCTAGTGTATTAAACCATTTATAATTCATCTACAGATATTCCTTTCATATTTTTAAAATCAGCAAGCCATTCCCTACACAATTCAATTTCTTTTTCCATATCAATATCCTTATGATTATCAATAAATTCATCTATATACTCATGATATTCTTCTTCAAAATCTAGCATTTCTTCACCATTTTCTTTTGCTTCTTCCAATTCATCAACATATTCTTCAGGGTTAGCTTTATAATATTCAACTTCATCGTAAGAGCTTAAAAAATCTTCTACATTAATCCCGTATTCTAAAAGATATTTTAATAAAGTTTCTTCTGGAAACATTCCAAACCAGCATCTATTAAACCATTGTTCTGCCATGTAACGTTCATCTGAACCGTTTGAATATGTTCCGCTAACTAAATCACCAACGAAATTCTCGAAAAGTTGTGAAACTGTAATTCCATGCTTTCCTACATAATTTGATATTCTTTCACAATCAGCATCTGAAAGTTTGAGCTTGATTGTACGCTCCTTAATAGTTTCTATTTCTTTTGCTTGATCTTTATCATAGTTCATAAAAACCTTCCTTTCTTTACTTACCATCCTAATAATCTTTTTTCTAAATCGTCCCAGTCATATTCTCTAGGCTTAAAATTATCAAACTTAGTCTTTGGACTCCATCCTCCGTCATCTTCTGCAGGTTTAAAAGTATTCTTAACTTTACTTATGTTATTAATTGCCCATAGAGTATAACTGTACAAATTATCAGCCTTTTTTTCTCTTGCATAATTAAAAGCCTTAACTATTTTATCTACTTTATCCTTTGCTACTTGCAAAAGACTTTTCGCTTGCTTATGTGTGAATCCAAGTTCTATTATTTTATTTTCCTCTTCTGTAATTTCTGCAAAATGAATTTGACCATCTACAGGTTTATTCAAAAATAAATATTTCAGTAATTTATAAGTGTTTTTCTTCCCAACCTTAGTAATCAAGATGTAACCTTTCTTGACTAAAGCTCTTAACAGTTTAGAAACTTTTGCTTTTCTTTTAGTTTTTAGATCTGCCATTAATATTTCATAAGATGGGTAAGCATATCCACAAGATATGTTGTAATAATCATAGATAAGTTCAAGCATATAGCTTTCTTCTAAAGATAAGTTTTCATCTTTTTTAATTGCATTTCTAAACTTTAAATAATCTTTAGTCATTTTTCGTTCACCTCTTTCTGATATTATATTAATCCCTTTCAAGACGATTGTCAATACTTTTAAAATGCTTTTTTCGTTTTAAAAGAACTTTTAATATAAATACCATTGTTTCACAACTTTTTAAGTGATATAATATCATCAATGAGGTGATTTTATGATTAATATGAAATTACATATTAAACTTGCCGAAAATAGAATGACACAAAAAAAATTATACGAACTAACCGGAATACCTAAGAACACAATAACTGGATATGTAAATGAGACTTTTCTTTATATAAACAGAGAACATCTTGATAAAATGTGTGAAGTGTTTAAATGTTCTGTATCGGATTTAGTTGAATATGTAGATGAGAAAAAATAAGGTATTAGATTTTTCTAATACCTTATTTTTTTACTTAAAATACTAAGTAGTATAGACAGGTAATTAATATAAGCTTAAGTAATATATGAAGTTCCAAAATCGACACCTAAATGAATTTCTATTTTTGAAACTAATATTTCAGAAACGAGTTATATTATTAGAACTTATTATAAGTTCCAAATTTAGAACATATTAATATTTCTATACTATTTTCCCTGAAACATCAGCTGTATAAGTTTTCCCATCAATAGCTTCAAATGTACAATCTTCTTTCATTGCTCCATCATTACCAACATAATAACTTACACCCTCTTGAGCTTTAGATTTAATAAATGCATTAGTTAACATAGCCCCATCACCATACATGTAATACCATTTGCCTTTTGTTTGTATCCAATCAGAGTCAACCATCTTACCATCTTTATCAAAGTAATACCATCTTGATACTCCATCCCATTCTAAGAATCTCCATGTATTTGTTGCAGTATATCCTCCATCATCAAAGTAGTACCAATTATCATTTATTTTTTTCCATTCATTTTGGCAGTATGTTTTTTGATCTATTGCATACCACCATCTTCCGTCTGGTTCCTGATTCCAACCAACTTTATAATTTCCTGAAATAGTTGAAGCCGCTCCACCATCTACTAGTACTGGATTTTCTAACATTCCTTTTAATATTGCATTAGCAATCACTTTAGGATCATACTTTGCCATATCATTAGGATTATCTATAAACATACATTCTATAAGCATAGCAGGCACAGTAGGTCTTTTAACCATAGCTAAATTACTTCCATCTTTAATACCTCTATTTCTTAATCCTAAGTCATTGCATAAATTATCTAAAATTTTACTAGCATTAAGTACATCTCTTGCTGCATAAGTAAATATTTCTACTCCAGTACCTCCACCACTATTTAAATGTATAGAATAGCTTTCTGATGCACCTGATTCATTTACTCTACTATATCTAATATATAAACTTTGATTTACACTATCTGCAGTATCTGGTGCAACCTCTTCTACAGCATAATTATTGTTTTCTAATCCTTCTTTTAAATAATGCCCTATTTCTCTAGTGCAATTTTGTTCTTTATACCCACATCCTTCTGCTCCTGTATCAGCTCCACTTAAACAATGACCATAATCTAATGATTTTATATCCATAATATATCCTCCATATTTCTTTATTAAAATATAAAGAGTGGCATATAATCCACTCTAAGAATCCAATTAATTTTGAGTATCTATAAGAGTTGCTACATTATCAGCAACATAGGCTTGAATGTTATTTATTTTAGATTTAAGTTCTTCATTTTCTTTTTGTAAATCAGTATTAACTTGCTTCAATTCTTCTAGTTGTTGTGTTTTTGAATCTTCTGTTAAAGCTTGTCTGCCTTCATTAACTATTCCAGATACCGTGTCTCTTATATCATCTATATTTTTTTGTGTTAATCCTGGAATACGTTCTATTAATATTTGTTCAAATAAATTTTCTTTTGATCCAAACACCTCTTTGGCATTTTGAGTTAATCTAAATTTATCATCAACTATTCTCCAAACCTCAAGGGCTTTATCTAATGTTGATTTATATCCATTGTTCTCAATTCTTTGCTCTACTTCTTTCTTCTTAGCTGCAAATAATTCTATTCCTGCCTTACCTATATTTTTAATAACTACACATAATATAGCAGTAATAGCTGTTGCCGCTATAGGAGCAATTTGACTAATTAATACTTCTTTCATCTTACATTTCTCCTTTTTCTATATCATCAATTCTTTTATGAGCTGATTTTGTACTTTCCTCAACTCGTGTAATTCTTTCATTCATAGTTCCCATTTTTCCCTCTTGTGCTTCCATCTTAACTTGTATATTATTTACCCCTTGTGAAATAAAATCTAATTTAGCAGCCATTATAGCTCCCTCTTTTGTTTCCGTTTGTGCATCCTTAGTTCTATTTCGAGTAAATGTCGCTATTGTAATACATACTCCAATTACAGAACATAAAAGAGCAATGCTAATTGTCTCCATAAAACACCTACTTTCTTAATCAAATCTCCAATCGCTTGGATTTTATAAGCAATAAAAAAACACCTTCACGGTGCCGATTTATTACTTAATATTTTTAACCCAAATATTTATCTGTCATTACGTCTAAATTTTTAATAAAATCCTCCTCTTTTTCTGTTAAGTTTTCTTTATCTATTATCTCCTTACCAAGCTGTACGCAACTAATTATAAATTTCTGAAAATCTTCATTCATTATTATCCTCCTTGTTATTTATACATTTATATCTAAGAAAATAGTATTTTTTTGCATTGTTAATTTATAGATAAGCAAAATAAAAAACTTTATTGATATGCAGCATATGTAAATGTAACATGACTGTCAAATCCTGAATTCATAGCTACTGTAAAACTATTTCCTGAAACAATAATTGATCTTCCACCAACGCTATTACTTCCATTAAGTTTTGACCAAGTCAAGTTTCCAAAAGTGGCACTAACACTAATAGAAGAAGGGTTAAATGGTAATGCTATTTTATTGTTATAATAATCTCCTTCACCAGATGCTGATGTTGGAGTCGGTGGAGCTCCTGCATAATTGCCGGTAAGATTAAACATAGTTATACCAGCTCTTATATTATTAGCTATAAAGTTAGAATCACCTTTTATAATCAAATCACCTTTTAGGTATGTCCCAGCTGGTATTAAAATATCGGTTGTTCCTGGTGTAATAATAGTACCTTCCTTAGTAGATATATTTTGAGTTATTTTCCCACCATCTATATATCCTTTAGGAAGATCAAAAGTCTCGTTAATTCCTAATTGTTTATTTATAAATCCATTGTTTGGCATAGTTCCTATAGTTTCTCCATCGTCTGTAGTACAAGTTGCATCTTTTAAAAGTTGACTTGGTAATGCATTTCCACCACCCCCTTTACCCTGTACAATAAAATTTGTACCATTATACCGCATAGTATAAGGTATATCTTTTTTTAAGGTACCAGCCTTTATTTTATTACCTAAACTATCAAGTATTTCTTTCGCTCCTAATCCATTTACATTTATTGTACTTGCACTAGTGCTTGTAATATTAATTTTTATGCATAATCCCATGCCATCTTCATATTTGATTGGTTTCGGATTTACAGAAACCTCATATTTATTAGCCTCTCCTGTTGCTACTCCATAATATATATGACTTCTATTGTCTGCTAAATGTGAATTAAATTTACCCGACAAATCAAGCATTTTAGACTCTAGCAATGTAAAATCCTTTTTAGTAGCAACTACTACTGTTGGATCTATTTTTAATGTGACATTTTCCGAATTACTTATTTCCAATATTATCTTAATTATAAGATCTTTTGAACTGCCTTCGCTTGCAATTGGTTTATAAGTTTCAGGATATTTTCCAATTGCAATTAAGTTGTTTTTATCATCAAATATTCCTGCTTCTCTTATGAAAAATCCACCAACATCGCCTGGAATTATTGTCTCAATCACTATCCAATTTAAATTTTTTTCATCTATATAAATTGAATTTATATTGCCTTCCCATGTTGTGTTTATAACGTCTGTTTGACCTTCTGTCGGATTATAATAACCTCCACCTCCATCTCCTACTTTAAGTTTTACAAAATTTATTTTATTTCCAAGCACATTAGCGTTTGCTATTTGAGCTTTGCCTATTGCAGTTAGTATTGTATAAAATTGCTCTGCCATTAGAATATCCCCTTTCATTTAAATTTACAAAAATAGACAATAAAAAAAAGACTTTAAAAGTCTTGTTACTACTGCCTATTTATTAAGATATTATACTGATTCTGTTATGTCTTCCATTACACCCATTTCTACTAAAACCAATTTAACTTGCTCTTTTAAATTTAATAATTTAGGTACTTGTTCATAAGTATAAGTACCTCCTACTATTAGTGTTACCCACACTTTTACACATCCGCTTTCTTTGTTAAATTTCATTTTAAAACACATCCTTTTAATAAATTTTGATATTAACATCTAATCACCTAAAGCGTTTAAGATGAAGTTGTTACAGTAGCTAATAAATTCATAACTTCTGCACTTGTTTGTTCTAGCATTTGTATTTTTTCTTGTGCTATTTGTAATTCTGTCTTTGGTATATCCTCAAATATAGGAATATTAGGTGTTACTGTTGTATCCATCTTGGAAAGTATCTTACCTTCTGGCACTCCAGCTTCTATAAACTGTATACCACCTTGGGGCACAGGATAACTTCCAGCCATTTGCATGAATATACGTCCTGTGTTGTCATATATAACTAAATTTTTTGTATCCATAATTTATAACCTCCTATTTTTCATGACAGATTTATATCAATTCTACTCGAATGCTACAAAATTTAGGTCAGCAATAACTAGTGTGTTGTTTTCTATTAAATTTATGTTTACTCTGACGCTGGTGCCTGTTACAACTATATCTGTACTTGTTATAGACGCATAACAGGAATTACTAGGGTAGTAATAAGACTGTCTATTAGGTGCCACCCACACCCATACATAAGTTCCCTTAGAAGTAGTAACCGTTACAGTAACTACCCTAGGAGTAAATGGTAAATTATTATTGTAGTACCAAGAACCAAAATGAAAATCTTTGAATACATCTGTTACAACTCTATTAGCATTACCAGACATACCAAACATGGTTTTACCTTTTACTATATTTTCAGGCACAAAATTTGCATCATCATAATACACTCCCGACCCACCTGCTGGGTCATAATATCCTTTTGGTGGGTACATGTGAAGCCTTCCATTTGCAGGAGTTACTCCTGAAGAATACTGCCAATTACTATAAAAATTTGGTATATTCCCTGTGAGTCCTATTCCATTCCCACTAGCAAATGTATAACCACTTAAAACATGACCTGTATTTGCTGTTCCTGTAACGGGATTTATTGTTTGTGCTCCAGTTAGATATTGCCCTGCTTCTACGGTCTGTGGTGCTGTACTTGGATTATATGAGGCTGCTGATTTTGTGGCTACAGCCTGTGTAACTTTACCAGTACCATCATGGTAACCTTTGGATATTGTGTATGATTCGTTTATAGCCAATGATTTGTTCACTGAACCTATATTAGACATTGTGCCCACTATATCTGTATCATTGTCATTAGAAATGGTTTTGCCTGCTAGTACGTCAGAAGCAGTCGCTGTTCCAGATGCACTAGCTTTGATAAAAAAACAACCATTACCATTATCACCAGAAGAATTATACCAAATCGTATATGCCCTTCCTGCTTTAAAAGTTGGAGCTACGGTTGTTACAGGTTTAAACACTTTCTTTCCATTTATAGTTGTAGCACCTCCATTATTGTCAGAAGAAGCTATAAATGTTTTTGAATATCCATTCACTAATTCTCCAAGTGTTAATATTATTGCTGTTCCTGTTCCTGCTGCTGTTTCAAACAGTGTACTATCACTTGCAGTACTTGAAGCTAAAGAATTAATTGTGATATTATTCCCATCTGGAACAATTGATATATTATCTCCAGCTTTAATATTTGTGACTTCTAATTTTTTCGTAACAGTGTTCCATAATGTTCTTTCATCACTTGTAATATGCTTAATAGCGTCCGATATATGAGAATAAGCAGCGTTCCACATATCTAATAATTTTTGAGTAATTACGTCTAAAATGCCTTGATTTTCATGAATATGCTTTTTATTATTCATATCATCATGGTCTATTTTATCTTGCTTACTCATTTTCCCATCAACTTCTGAAGTTGCTAATGGAATCGAATTTGCAGAAATCGGAACCCACTTAAGACCATTATATTTATAAGTAATATCATTATCATCAACACTTACTGTCCATCCATCTTCTGCATTTGGATAAGTTTTACTTAAATCATCAAAAGTTGCAACATGCTCTTTGTAATCTAAACTAGTTACTAAAGCACTTAATTTATTATCAGTTTCATTCTTAGTATACTTATCATTCCAATTGTCTTTATTTTCATTAATTATATTTAACATATCTCTAGCAATAAATTCTTTGAATTCCTCTACTGGAGCTTTTTTTGTTTTATCATCTTGGTCGCTAAATGGTAAAAATTTAATACTATCTGGTGATCCATATGGAAATTCGTTAATTGAAGCCATTATCATCTCCTCCTTAATCTATTATTACATTGTCCATATTTCGCCAGTATCAGTTGTTATATAATTTCCTCTATCATCTGTAACTGGCTCTTTCAATGGATATAATGTTACATTTTCTATACCAACATTTTGTCCTATCGCTATATTAACTTTTCCTTTACTTTCTATATCCTTAGGTGTATATGGATATACGGTTATTTTTTCGCCCGCTAAAAGTACAGTATTATATATTGTTTTGGCTTTAGTTGTTAAAAATATGTTAATATACTCAATCCATGATCTCTTATTTTTATAGGCATTTATAAGTGCATCTAATTTTTCAATGCTTTCCTTTGAAGCTCCAGTCTCTGTTACATCAATGTCAAGTCCAAAAAAATAAGGCTTACCGCCATATTCAAACCACTCTTTTAATACTGTTCTTCCAAATATCGCTGAAACTGCATCGCTTACCGCCTGTGGTGTACCCTTGATTTTATGAAGTTTAGGTGATAATTTAATTAATGCTCTCTTCTTATCTAATGGTAAAGTATAATCATAAAAATCAACATGAAATTGCCAAGCTAATTCGTCGATAAGTTCTTCACTTAATTCATCTATTCTTCCATATATAAAAACCTCTTCAACAAGTTTATTTATTTCTTCTAAATGTGGAGTAAGTGCTTCGCAAAGAGCTTGTATCATTGGATCTTGCTGTAAATATGCTGTTTGTAGTTCCAATAAATTAAAATTACTGAGATCCATTATTCCAATCCTCCATATTTAATTTTTATGCTAGATACTTTCGCAACCTGATTTTCTTCTATAGCTTGATGAATTGGAGATACTAATTCAATTCTTCTAACACCTGAAATATTAGTTCCTTCTAAATCAATAGCTGCTGCATTTTGTATAAAATATTTTAATTCATCAGGACTTATTGCTTTTCCAATATCTCTTTGCTGCCATTTTATAAACTCCCTTATAGCTCCATCAGAACAATCAAAATTAGTTCCTTCAATTGCTTTTCGCCATTCCCCTTCCTTAACAAAAAAGTTCTTATCTAAATAATAAGTTAATTCAATGCTATAATTTATTACATCTGGAACAGCGGTTTCTACTTTATCTGTCAATGGGCGTTTATCTTTTGCTGCACATGCATCATAAATTTTATCTAATATTTCTTTACTGGGTAGTTCCCCACCATCTACAAGTGCATATATTCTTACTACTCCGGGTGAAGGTGATGTTATTTTTACGCTGGTGATAGAATTGTCAGCTGATAATGCATGATATTGATATGCCCCTTCTGGACCAGCCGTACTAAGACTTTCCATATATAATCGTGCTCTTTGTCTGTATCTTTCATCACTTTCAACATCTGAACCACTTGCTGAAATTTCAGTATTATATATCTCTGATACGTAAGGTATAGGATCTACTATATAATTTATTTTCTTGGGAAGAAAGCCATTATATTTTGCTCCTGTTTCTGCTGCAATAAGCGTAATTTCTGTTTGTGTTTCTCCTGCTTTTATTACCACATTATCTCTAATTAAAAAATTTAAATTTCCATCTGGAGTCACTTTTGTTCCTGATTTAATTGGTACATCTTGATTTTGAATCTTTGATAGCTTAGCTATCCCTTTACAAAACGCTTTTGTATCATTTAATCTTTTTGTACTATAAACATCTTCTGCTAACCCATTTAATTTATCATCTCTTGCATTCCTTAACAGATTTTGGTTGCCTGTGTCATTAATAGAATTATACAATCCTATTATTATGGGAGATAATGAATGTAGAAAGATATTTCTTTCATCACCATCACTCAACTTTATTCCAAGGTAACTCTCAACCGTGTTTAACATATCATCTAATATTTTTTGAGGTATAATTTCAACAAATTTAATCATTTATACTAACCACCACCTTTATCTCTAGATTTTCTGATTCAATTATATCAACTTTTTTTACTGTAACTTTTGGCTCATATATCTGTATCAAATCGTATGTTTCTTCAATTAAAGCATTCCTATTTTTATTAGTCTTATCTATATTTTTAGGATTTCTTCCCATAAGTCTGTTATATGGAACTTCATTTTTAATTGTATTTATTATGTTATTTACGTTTTGAAGAATTCTCTTATCCCCTTTAACGTTCCAATCAATTGAATCAGAACTTTTTATTACATAATCCATACTATCCTCCAAAAACGTCATTTTCTAGTGCTGCAACTTTTGCTGCATCTTCAGCTGACATTGTATTTTCGCCATTTGATTTTGCTTTCTTTTTTGCTTTAGAAGATTTACCTTCTTTAGATTTATCTTCTTTCTTAACACCTGCTCTAACATATTCTTCAAAACTTAGTTTCAATGTTGCTTTTATCATTTTCTCACCAAAGAACTCTGAATCTGAAATATCTACCTTTTTAAGTAAATATTTATTTGTACTTACAGGATTATCTCCTATAAATAGCATATATGGTTCACCTGCTTCGCAAATTGCTCCCCATGCTTCAACTTCTGTATTAACATCAATTGTAGGGCTTTGCATTAATTTTATAGCAAAGCTAGGATCTTGAAGTCCTTTTCCTTTAATATAACTTGATGGTTTATCTCCATCCACCTCCTGGCTTTCTACATTTAATGTGAAAGATTTACTGTATCCATCAAATGTGTAGATTTTATTAGAGCTTACTTCAAATAATTTACCTGCAAAGCCTCCTAATTGCATCTAATCACCCCACTTTTGCAACAATTACACCATCTTTTAAATTATTATTATAGAAACATACTAGAACTGTATCTCCAAGAGAAATATCCGTTTTGGTTGTACATGTAGCCCCTAATGAACAATTAATGCATTTCATTGAATTAATGGGAAGCCAGTCGCTAACAGCATTATCCATATCCTTAAATGTTACTTTTGCTGTATCTTCTTTTAGATCTGTTATCTCTCCAATCTTATTCATTTATATTTCCTCCAAAACTTTTCTAACTTTAACCTTTGTTTTACCTTGTACTAATTCTTGATAAACCCTATCTATTATATAATCTCCATTAAAATAATCTAATCTTTCAATTTTGACTTTTACACCTGCAGCAATATTAGTATTCTTATTTAAATAAAAGTTCCCTATTGTTTCATACTTGTTGTAAGAGTTTAGAATATTTTTAGCAAATCTTTCTCCTTCATAGCTATCATTCACTAATAAATTATTTATTTTTAGTACCTCTCCATAATTGTCTCTTATAAATTTACTTTTAATTATTTTTGAGGAACTATAACTTAATTCACATCCACCATATATATTTTTAGATGTACTATTAAAAGAATATTTCCCTAAAAATTCTGTTGGATTTAGCGTTAATGCTTCTTTTTGAGTATTCAAAAATTCTTCAGACACAATAATGGCTTTCCCATCACAAATTTTTAAATTATATCCCTCTAATTGGCATCTTTCATTTAAAAATTCAATATTATTTTTCTCTATTTGATCAACTCTTGAATATTCAAAATCTTTAACTGCTCCATAAGTTTCTATTTGTAAATCTATTTCTTTTGCAAGATCATTAATAAGAGTTGAAAATTTTACATTTTCCCATGTTCTAGTACGTTTAGTTTTAGCTTTTTTCTTAATAGATAGAGCTTTAATTGTATATATACCTCCACCACAGCCAAATTCATCAACGTACATTTTTCCTGTCGAGAATGGCTCTTCAATTACTTCAACAATGTGGTTTTTCTTAAACTCCCATTTTCTACATTCATTTTTTATATCCGCAAAAGTAATAGCAAGGCTATCCGCCTTGCCTCCCATATTATCGATAACTTCGCAACCAGAAACATTAATATCAATTTTAGTATTCTCATAAATTATTTTTATAAAAATCACCTACTTTTCCAAGGTGGCAGCGATGATGTATTTCTATCTTCTAATATTGGTATCATAAGCTCTATTCCATATTCAAACTGAATAACTCCTATATAATTAGGATTCATTTGAATTATAAAAATTGAATATGTCTCATCTCCATAGAAATCTAATGCAAGCTTGTCAAAAGTATCATTTTCATTTGTTATATGTGTATAATACTTTCTAGCTGCCATAACATTCCCTCTTTTCTTCTTCTAAAGAATTTAGAACCATTTCTCTAAAGTCCTCAAAGCTTTGCTTTAATTTTTCAAAAGTTTCAGTGTCTACATTACCACTTATTTGAGGAGCAAAAACAAATTTATGTCCTCCTCCATTACCTTGATTTCCTGAATACCCAATTGCTGATGCAGTCTTTTCTAATAGAGATATACTTCTTGGATTGTTACGCTTAAGTGGAATTGCTGCTTCTGGTCCTGCATCTCCAAAAATAGAAGGTACATCAGTAAATCCACCATTCGCAAACATAGGTAAAGTTGGAATATTAACTCCAAAGTGTTGCCCACCTACTGCTGGAACCCATTCAGGAATATCAACTTGAATAGTTGAATTAATTCCACCTATAGCAGCATTTATTAATCCTATGACTGCATTAAGTGGAGCTTTCATTACTGATCCTATACCATTCATTATTCCTGAGAATATCTGAACTATTCCATTCCATGCTAATGACCAATCACCAGCAAATACTCCGCTTACAAAATCGATAACACCACTAAACACCATTTTTATAGCATCCCATATTCCACCTACTATATAGAAAAACGTATTAAGTATCTGACCTAAAGCTCCAAAAGAAGCTGACCAATCAGTCTGCATTGCACTTGTAAGCCATGAATCAAACGCTTGGATTCCTACCTGTATACTCTGCCACATTCCAATAAAGAAATTTCTAAACCCTTCTGAATTATTCCATAACCAAATAAATGCGGCTACTAAGGCTGCAATTCCTATTATAACTAAAGCTATAGGATTTGCACTCATAGCTGCATTTAATGCCCATTGTGCAGCAGTTTGTGCTCCTGTTGCTACTGTGCAAACACCTCTTACTACTGCATCCTTTGCATATATTGCAGCTGATTTTAACGACTCTATTCTTTCTGTTACTTTTAATGCATTTAAAATCCTATGCGCTCCACTCTGAACACCTGTCGCTACAGCCGAACCCTTTCTCAATATTGCATCTTTTGCATACAATCCATTAAGATATATTGTTTCAGCTCTATCTTTCATTTTTGCATAGCTCAATACTGAAAGTCCTGATTTTAGTATTACAACTGAATCATATACGCCTTTAATAGCTTGAACTCCTGAAGATACTGCACTTATTGCCTTCCATCCTAAAAAAGCCTTACCTACATATTCTGCTATTTGTATTATCTGTGGTCCATTATTCGAAACATAATTATATACTTCTCCTATTTTAGGAATTATATAATCTACTCCATTAGAAACATTTTGTGCAATTCCAGTGAATTTTTGTGCCCAAGCATCAAAAGTACCATCTGATTGCATTTGTGTTAATTTATCTGCCAGACCTGATACTTTTTGTTTAGCTATATCAAAAGCTGAACCAGCAATTATATTACCTTTTTGATCTATTCCTGCAATTTGAGCAAGTCCATTTTTAGCAACACCAGTTATTGTAGACATTAATCCATTAAATGACTTTGATTGAATCTCCATAGATCCAGCATATCGTTCTTTCATCAACGAAAACAGAGCAGCATTAAAAGCTTTTTGATTAGTAATCTGACCTTTATTATTAACAATTTCTATCCCAGCTAAAGTTTTTGCTCCTTGAGCAACTATCATATTTTTAGTAATACCAAACTCTTTCATTCTCTCCAATTCACCAGTTTGTGCATCTGCAATAGCTTCTGTAGCTTGGTCAATAGATTTCCCCATAGCTGCTGCCATATCACCAGTAAGTGGTAATACTTTTTTTGCTTCAAGTCCATAACTTGTAAGTTTTACTGTTGCATCTACTATTTCTCCAGTTTCAAACGGAGTTTTATTTGCATAATCATTTGCCCATGCAAATGTTTCAGCTGCTTTTGTATTATCTTTCATAACAACATTTAATGTATTTCTATATTGCTCTAAACTTGCTGCTTGACTCAACATAGATTTACCAACCATAGTTCCAGCTGTTGCAACAGTACCAGTTACTAATGCTGCTTTTATTTTTCCCGAAACACCTTGAACTTGGCTTCCTGCATTTTGAGCAAGAGCTATGCTTCTAGAGTTTATTCTAGCTATAGAATTTGAAGTTTTACTAGCATACTGTGCTAATCCGGCAAATGCTTTTTGAAGGCTTGGATTTAATATACCCCCTATTGCAATATTAGTCTGTAATGTTTTTGCCAAAACTTCACCTCTTCTCTTTATTCATCATTTTCTTATATTCAGAATTTCTTTTATCGGCTTCATCAGCTAAAGCTTCATAATACTCGAACAAATCAATTAATGTCATTTCATAACAGTCTTTTCTAGAGTTTGAGGTCTCTAAAGTTATTTGTGCGACTATCTCTTTTAATTGTTTTCTTCTTGGTCTCCACCCAAGCCTAACATAAAAAAATTCCTTGCACATGCAGCCGCCTTAACATAATCATATAATTCAAATTCTTTTACATGCTCATATTTAATATTTGCTGCTTCCGCAAACATTCTAGCAGCTATAATTGGATCTAGCTCATAACTTGAAGTAACAAAATACTTATCCTGCATTGCCTCTTTAAATACTTTTTCTATAGCGTTTCCACTTAATTTGTCAAAGTCATATTGAACTTCTGTAATTTCTACTCCCTCTATATTTATCGCCTTGCCTAATTTAATAACATTCTCTTTTTCTTCTCTTTGATTATCATTAAACAAATATGCTCTAACTAATGAAGTTGCCTTACTATAGTCAAGTGCATAAAATCTTTGTATATCCATATATGCTCTATTACTTGCCTCTGCAAATATTTTAGCTTCTATTACGGGGTCAAGCTCATAATTAACAGTAATTATATACCCTTCTTTAACTAAATCTTTAATTATCTCCTCAAGGTGATTTCCTGTTAAATTGGTAATATTATAATTAATTTCTTTTGTTTCTTCTCCATCAATCATTATTGGTTTCTTTAAAATCAGTACATTTTCCTTATTTTCCATTGTATTTTCCTCCTAAATAAATTAAACAGCCAGAACGTTTTTCTAGCTGTTTACTAATAATTTTTATAAATATTGATTTATGTCACTAAACATATCTTTACCATTAACAATATAAACTCCATTAAGCTTATCAATATTAAGAATTTCTTTGCCATTTATTATTCTTCTATATGCTAAAACTTCATATGAATACTTTCCATCTTGTGCAGCCCCTGGTTCTAATTTCCCCTCTTCACCTTTTTTATTTATTACTTTTAAAAAAGCTTTATGTGCAATTGGAGAAATTCTTCCTGTTGATGGATCTAAACTATCAGTAACCCATCTATATTCAATTTCACTTGCTGTTAGTAGTAATCCCATTTTTTCATTAGCTGTTCTCGTTTCAATTTCTGTTTCCATAGAGCCTATTTGACCATAAGTTGGAACATCAATTTCACCTATTATTCCAGATCCTTTGATTTTGTCTGTTAATTTTTCTATAGATGGCAACGTTACTGTTGTTGTATCAGGTATTTTAGTTGCATTACCATTTTCTCTTACATAGGCAGTATAATCTATTGTTTTATTGCTTATTACATCAGCCATTAATTTTCCTCCTCTCCATACAATGAATCAATTCCTTTTGAAGTATATTGAACCTTTTGTGTAATAGATTTAGCAGGTGGTGTATTTGTAACAAGTGTATTAAATGTAAAATCACCTTGTATTAAATCAGAACGCGAATTTTCATCTTTATCGAACTTAATTTCTCCGTATAATAGTTCTCCGGCACTTTTATATGCATTTAATATCATTTGTTCTGAATTAAGCAATGCATCAATATCATGTCTATTCATATGAGAATCAATTAAATCTATATTTCTAAGGTGAAAATCATTTAAAAGGTACTTATTCATCATTATATTTACATCAAATATTTCCTCTGGAGCTGTTGTTTCTATATAATCATAGTTCGCCATATGTGGTCCCCATAGAACGTACTTACCAGCTGAATATATTGCTGTAGTTATGCCTTTTTCATTTAATCCATTGGCTTTTTCTTGGCTAAACTTAATTTTTTCTTTATTAACACTTAATCCATTTATATCTATGGCTTTATTTGAAGCACTTTCATATGGAACATCCTTGTTTTTTGCATCTGTTTGAAGTTTTCTTACTATTGCTACTATAGACATCCACAATTCTTTATCTCCAACTTTTACTTTTGGCCAACAAACTTTTTCGGAGTTTGAATTGTATGCATTTTCAATTTTCCACTTAATTGCTGCCTCTCTTGAAGTTGCTGCCTTAGAGTCTATATCTGTATAGCAAACAGCCTCCCATCTATCTGTTATTTTCTTAGTTGACGATACTAAAGCTTGTTCTACCATTTTCATTTGTGAAAATCCTGGCGCAGCAATAATTGCTGGTACTAAATTTAACTCTTCATATACATCCGCTATAGCTTTTATACCAGTTCTTTTTTCCTTTGCTTCATCGTAACTTCCAATTACGTTTTCAGGTGTAATTGCTGATGGATCTACTTTTTTATAAACCACCTCGGCTGTTGAATTTAATTTTAAAGAAGTGATTTGTAATTTTCCTGAATCGTTATATTTAATATTGTAATCTTCCCCTAATACCGCAGCAGTAATTTCAATACTATCTATTAATGCATGATCTTCTATATAACCTATTCCATTTATAATAGGTATCTCTTTAGTTTCTTGACTTCCATTCGTTGTATCTAATACTATTACTACAATAGGTCCTATTTGCTGTATTTTATTTTCAAAATGAGCAAATACAACTCCTGATAATGTGAAAAGGTCAAAATCATCGTTTGGTCTGTATCCTAATTTGGTTTGTGCCTCTTCTAAATTTCTTATCAATAACGGAGTATTTATTACTCTTGTTTTTACTCTATGGATTGGAGCAGTTCCAACATATACTACAACGGTTTTAGTGGTTGTAATGGATTCTCCACTTGCAACCAACGTTCCGTATATACCATGTTTATATCCCATGTTTTTAACACCACCTTATAAATAATTTGAATATTGCTCTATATTAAATACTAATGGAGCAATAGATACACTAAAGCTAACATTGGCTGTCCAATATGGGTAGCTTTGTTGTGTGTCCATGCTCCATTCAATTGGTTTATTAACGCTTATTTTTTCTAATATTATTGGATTTTGTGATAACTCTAATCTTATTTTAGTTATTACATTTAATAAATCCATATATCCTCTACCATTTAAATCAACAATTCCATCTTCTTGTGTTTGCCCAGGATCATAAGTAATAATTTTGAGTCGTATCTTAATATTTGAATCATCATTATCATCAATTCCTTCATCAATCATTGTAACAATAGATGGAACAGAGTATTCAAACTCAGTTAAATTCTCTAGTGGTACCCATCCTTTATATACTGATGGATTAACCAATTTATAACTACCTTTTTGATTTATAATTCCTTTTTCAGGTGGCTTTTCTAATTCTATTTTATTGGCTACATTATTTTTTAGAAAATCAGTTAATCCATTTAGGACTTCAATATCTGTCATATATTCCTCCTATTTTGATAATTTATTTAATCTATACTCTACTTCATGTTCAACTCTCTTTTGTAACTGCTCAGCTGCTTCTTTTTTAACAGTTTCATTTATTTTTATATTACTTACCATTTGCGGTATTGATAATGTCTTCAAAACTTCTACTGGATAGCGTTTTGATGTTTTTCTCCTTACTATTTGCAAACTACCTCCAACTGAAGCAACAAAAGCACTTGGTGAACTATTAATTTGCTTATATCCTGATTTCTTAACCTTAACTTTAACTGATGATCCTTTAGTCCATGCAGCTTTTAAATTTGCCGGGAAGTGACTTAATGTTAATACTCTCCCTTTGGAATTAATTGAAGCAGATAAACTGCTACTACTTGCTTTTCTTATCTTAAATGTTGCACCAACTTCACCAGATTTAATCGAATATTCCTTAGTAACCTCTTTTTTTACTGTTTTAGTAACAAAAGAAATTGTTCTATTTAATGCAGCTGATGTAGCCTTAGGAATTTCTTTAGGAAAACCGCCCAATTTAGCAACGGTTTTCTTTAATTCCCTATCATCAATCTTAATATTTATAGACATTAATTTGTATTTGCTTGAAGTATTACTTCATATACTCCATCATCAAGTTTTGCATCAAATATCTCATAAAGAACTCCATCAAATAATTGAATGCTTTTAGGTCTTGGTGCTTTCATTAATTCTTCTTCTTTAGCAAAATATAATACATCAGCTTGGACAATTCCATCGTATTCTTTTTTATTTCTGTCTTTTAAAGTTTCTTCATCAACTATAATATTAACGACTTTCCCATCAATAACATGAGGTTCACCAAATTCATCTGGATTAATAAATACATTCAAATCATCCTTAAGTAATTCCTTAAAATCCATACCTCTTCTCCAAATCTAATTATTTTTTCTTTGACTTTGTTTCTTGAGAATTTTCTTTCTCTAACATTTCTTTATCAATTTGCAATTTATTATCTTCTTCTGTATTTAAATTTTCGATTTCTCCAAGCGATTGGCTTTTTATCTCATGATTTTCATCTTCTAATTTTTGATTTATTTCATTTTCTTGAGATGTATCTATTTCAGAATCACTTTCATTTACTTCTTTCCATTCTGCTGTGTTAGAATCTAACCAAATCTTTATCATTTCATGATTATTAGCTGGCAACGATTCTCCTTCTTTATACATCTTAGATTCATGAAGAATTGGGTAGGTTGCTATTAATTTTTTAGCCATAAAACCACCTTCTAGCCTTGTAATTTGACATAAACTTCAGTATCTTCAGCACTAGCTGCTTTTACAGTATATCCAGCTAATGTATTTCCTGTTGCCGTTGCTGTTATTGCTTCTCCAGTGAAATATACGGTAGTTCCGACTTCTATTGCTTCTGTTTCAACTTTTTTCATTTTAAAAACACCTACCATATGAATTGCACCAAGTGCCTTAGGTAAAATTGGAGCACTTGTCACCCCAATTTTTTTACCAACAACAACCACTGTATTTGTTTCAATAGCAGTTTCTGTTGTATTTACATAGTCAATTGTATCTCCACTTTGTATATATGTTGCTTTCATGGTTTAACCTCCTATAATGTTAATTTTATTCCTGGGTTTTTAACGATGCCTCTATAATCCATTACGCTAATACCCCAGTCTAAATATATATCCCAAACAAATCCTAATTGCCCTGCCGTCTCCATTCTTCTAATAGTAGGTATGTCTTGACCATTTAAATAATCAACTTGAAGTGAATCAGTATCAGCTCCATCACCTACTACAAACCAAGGCATTTCCCCAGCACCGCATAGAACATTTAGAGTTGGATCTTCTACTATTTGAAGTGAATCTTTATAAATATATAACGGATTAGCAGCTTGAGTGTTACCAGCTGTATTAATTGTTGGGCTTTGAAGCATTGTATACATTGCAAATGCATATCCAATAGGCACTATTATTGTTGCTGGTCTTATTATAATTGCCTCCCCAAATTGGTCAGTTTGCAATTGAAGTGCCATAAACATTTTTTGTACTGCTTCAGCTGTAATGCCTGCACCTGTAGCCATTAAATTTTTATGTTCTTGACTAAACAAAGCTTTTCCATCATAAATAGCTGGATTTTTAACAAGAATTTCATAAACTTGCTTGTTTTGAGTTTTTCTAGCTGACGCTGCATATTTAGCTGGTATTTTTGATAAGAAATCAATATCATCATTAATAAATGCTTGTCTGCTCATTGTAAATTGACGTCCATATGTCTTTAATTTTCTAGTTGGTAGCTTTTCATCTGAAGGTGTGTCATGTTTCAATTCCGCTCCTTCTGGAACTTCTAAAAACTCTCCAGCTGGTCCTGCTAAATATCTATTTTCTACAGTTTTAAAATCTTTAAGCGTACCTTTTTTTACCCATTTATCAAAAGTTACTGGCGCTTTATTATGTCCCTCTACATATGATTTATTTATCGCTTGGTCAAGTATACTAGGGAATGCAGCTGTTGGATTATAGAATTGTCTACTTAACATATTAAAAAGTTCTTCATTACTCTTCCTATTTAAATTAGAAAGCCCTTCACCTTGTAATGTTTCAATAGCAAAATCTCTAAGACTCATTCCCATAAGATCTCTTGCTCCATCTGCAGGTTTTGCAATAGCAATTCCGCCTCTCATTACTAAAGCATCTGATGCAGCAGCTCTAAATTTATCTTCAGCATCTGCAATTACACTAACCTCTCCACTTCCTCTTGTGCTTATAGGTGACCCATTTGCTCTCATATTATCTAGTATTGCAGCTCTAACACCTTCAACCGATGTTCCATTTTTAATATATTCTTGTGGATCCATATCAAATTCTCTACATAAAGTAGTTATCTCAGAAGCTCTTTGTCTTTCAGCTTGGATTCCCTCTTCTCCTGTTCCTTGATTTTGATTGTTTTGAGATTGCTGTCTTTCTTCAGCTCCAATTTGAAGTGTTAACTCATCAATTTCCCTTTGCAATGTTTCAAACTCTGTATTTTCTTCGGTATTTAGACCTCTATTGCCTTGTTTAGCCGCATTAATTAATTGTTGTTGTCTTTGTATTTTTTGTTGTCTTAATTCTTTCTTACCCATTTATTATGCCTCCTCAATTTAAAATATTTTTATTTATTTGAAGTTGTTTTTCAAAATAATCTAATGATTTAGTTTCTTCTTGAAGATTTCTCATTTCTCTACCAACTCCAACCGTAGGATCAGCTGGAATTGAAACAATTGAAATTTCAAAAGGAGTCCATTTTCTAACTATTGTCGCTGGACCTTGAAATCTTCCATCTGCAGACGTTTTATTAACTGTTACCTCTTCAACAGAATCAACCATATACCCAACAGACACACCTTTTAATGTGCCGTTCTTTACTTTTTGATATATCTTTTCTGATTCTTCATCAGAATCAAATTCTACCTCAGCATAACCTCTATTGTTTTCTAACCATACTTTATTTATTTTACCTATAACTGCATCTCTATTATGATTAAATAACATACAGCCAATATCACTTAGCCTATTTAAGTCTACAGCTCCTTCATTATGATCTAATATTTCAACTCCAAACCAGCGTTCATATGGCTCTTCACTAGAAAAAGAGAGAATGAATTTTCTTTCATTTCCTTCTCCATCGATGGCTCTAATAGATACGTTTAATAGTTCTCTAGTATAGTTATGATTTTGAGGTTTGTCCCTCTTCTGCATCAAAGTACAGTTCACTTTCTTCCTTATCAAAAATCACACCTCCCAACTCTATTCCTTTATTTTTAGCATATTCAAGCACTTCACACATTTCGTCAATTTGTTCTTTCCAATCCTTACCGTTTTCTGCTGCTATTTGTTTAAATGTCTTTTGACCTGTTTGTAAAGATATTTTATTTGCATTAGCTTCTTTTTGTGGATCAATCCATTTACGTGGCTTTTGTATCCACTCATGCCAAAAATATTCTTGTTTTTTATCCCAAAAATCTGGCATATCTATCAAACCACTTAAATATACAGAAATAATGAAACTTTCATATATTTCGTCAAGTACATTTTCTTTAAGCAATTCAATTTCCTCTGCATAGGTAAGTTCATCTTCTATCAAGCCCTGTCTTGCTGAAGAATAATTAGTTTCAGACATATCTCTTGAAGTTGCCTCATAACTTATTCCTTGGCCTGCTCCTATTAATCTTTGTTGAAGCTTTATGTAGCTTGTAGCATCATTACCTTGACCAGCTGGATTTACTACTTGAATTTCATCACCTGGATTAAGTTCTTTTATCATTCCTGGAGTTATAGTTTTTCCTTTGTAATTTTCTCTGCCAGTTTCTTGTTGAGTGTTTCTACCATAACTGCCTCCTCCTCCTGGAACAGCTTTTTTTATGAAAACAGATAGACATGCTGCAATTCTTTCTTTAACTGAAACTGCAACCATATATTCATTAGCATCTCTTATTCTTGTGACTGTTGGTGAAAGATCTGTCATTTCCCTAACTTGTGATGGTCTTGTTTTTGAAAAATAAAAAATAACATCTTTGGCTTCAATATAAATAGGATTTTCTATTGAGTAACCATCAATGCTATATTGTTTAATCCAGTATCCAACTGCTTTATTGTAGCTATTATATTCAATTCCTCCTATGACCTTATTTTCTTTATTTTTAGGTGCCATTTGAGTTATGTCCAATTCATCAACTTCTATCAATTGCAATTTGAATGGAATTATTCCATCTTTTGTGTATCTTTTTAAAAACAATATTCCACCATCTACTTTTTTTCTCAGTACTGCCATTCTGATAATTTGATTAAAGCTTTGGGTTCCTGTTACATCACAGTTATTTTTTTTGCACCAAACTTCCCATAATGTTTCTATTCTATCGTTGAAATTATCATTATCCGTTTTTGCTTGAAGCTTATATCCTCCACCATATACATTTCTTTTAAAAGCTTTAATAACAGAATTCATGATGTCAGAATTTCTTTCTAAATCTCTTGTTCTAGCTCTCACATTATCTCGATTAAATCTATCTGTCATTTCAGCGGATTGGTTTATTGCTCTCCAATTAGCATTTCCTCTATCATAACTTCCAGCATCATAATTCTTTAATGATTCCCAGCTTTGCTTCCATGCTTCTCTTCGATATCCTAACTCTGGAGATATATAGCCTATTACGTTATCTAACCAGCTCAACTTTATCACCTCCCATCAAATACAGCCACATAAGTATCATCTAATAATGAATCACCTCCTCCGCTTGATACCTGTCTATTTAAATCATTTCTCATATCATAAAGCAACTTTGCATCAGCTCTAGTAAGCTGCCTTGAACCAATTCTATATGATTGACCTCCAACTAATACTTTTAATATAGCGTTATCTACTTCTTTTAACATTTCTTCTGGAGTTATTGACATTTTATCCACCTACCTTCTTATCCAATCTTCATTATTTTTAATCCAATTTTCTTCTGGTGTATATTTTTCTTCATCCATCTTTGGCTGTTGTTGCTGATTATTACTTTCTTCAATATTATTAAGATGTAAACTTCTAACGCCTAATATATCAGCTGCTGCTAAACAATAAACTTCACAATCTAAATAGTGATTATCAGCATGTGATGTTTTTAATTTCCATACTTGTGTTGTCTTATTACCATTTTTAACATTAACTTTATGTTCTGCTGTCACCTGTTTAGCGTATTCTCTATCACAATTTTTATAAACCATCCATGAACCTTTACCATTTTCTTTTCTCATCCTTCCTGCAATCATATCTTTATATTTTCCACCATCTACTAATACTAAACTCATTCCATAAGCTTTTGATTCTGCTTTATTAACTTTACTTAGTTTATAATGACTTAACATAGGATTAGATGAACCTTTAACTGGCAAAGCCCACTCTGAATTGTTTGCACAAAAATCATATACTTCATCTGCATTGTTACCAGAGTCAATTAATGATAAATTTACAACCATCTTAGTATCATCTTCTTTTAGATATTCTAAATTCATTATCTTTTCAACCTCTGCAAACGAATATGCCTGGCCATGCGTTATATTTTGACTTGTTATGAAATCTCCCCATGCTCTTATAGTCCAGTAAAGACAATTTTCCTGAACATCCACTCCACCAGTAAGTATTTTGGCCCAAGGAGGAACTACAAATTCTTTATTCTTTGTTTGTCTCTCCATTACTAAATCTTCATTAGTTTTTAATTTGGTATCTTCCCAAGGTTCAGCAAGCCATGAATTAATAAAATTTTGTAGCTGCTCCGGATCATCTTTTGATTCTAAAAATTTTTTAACCATGTCTTCCCATGTAACAAAGATACTATATAAAGAATTAATCCAGAATGAAACGCTTTTAGGCCTTACAGTATATTTTTTCTCTACACTCTGCCATTTACCTTCTCTAAGCATTTTAGGTTTATCTTTATTATCAATAAAGCATCCGCATTCTTGGCACACATATGCTGCTGTAGCAGCACGTTCTGATATTGACATTTCTTTTTCTTCATCTTTATCAAATATTACTTGCTTCCATTTAAATTCAATCATTTCTTTGCAATGAGGACATGGCATAAAATAATGTCTTTTATCTTCAGCTGCTTCATGTAATCTCCACACATAGTTACTTTTCAGAGTAGGTGTTGAACATGTATATATTTTCTTAGAATGTTTAAATGTTTTTGTACGTTCCACTGCTAGATCATAAGGTGATGCTTCTTTTTTAGATGCACCACCCATTTTATCAATTTCATCAAAGAGTAAAAATTTTATTGCCTTTGATGCCAGCTTTGAAGGTGAATTTGCACCTCTAAGATATAAATTCATTCCTTTAAATTTAAGTGCTAATTCTTTTGAATTATTTTCTAAAAAACGCTCCCTAAGGGAAGGACTCTTTCTAAATGCTGGTTTAAGCTTATCATTTGAAATATCTTTAGCTAAATCATCTGTTGGATAAACAATCATAGTTGGACTTGGATTTTGTGTTATTATCCATCCAATATCATTTATAAGTGCTTCAGTACCTCCTACTTGTGTAGGCTTGCAGAAATTTATATGTTCTATATATGGATCATTAAAACTATCCATAATTTCAATTAAATAAGGAGTAACATCGTTACTCCATTTTCCTGGCAAACTTGATGATTCATCAAGCACTCTATATTTTTCTGACCATTGACTTACAGTTAATTCCTCAGGTTTAGCTAAAGCTTTTTTTAAAACCCTTTTGAATAAATTGCTTGTTTTCTTTCTTGAACGTATTTTTTCATTACTCACCCTCTCACCTTCTTAAGGACAATTATATTTCTTCATCATCCCCCTCTTCATCAAATTCTTCTTCGTCAACTTCTTCATCGTCATCGTAACTTTGTATTTTTTCTCTATTAACTTTATCAGGATCATACTCTGATAACTCTTCTAATGTTTCTGTCATTTCCTTTTGTAGTAATGAAATAATTCTATTTATATCACTTTCTCCAAGAACTTGAACTGCTACTTTTGCTGGAATTGATATTAATCTATTCCTAAAATTAATTAGCATTTCATTTAGAAAAAGTTCTACATCTGAAGCTTCGTGAAGTTCCTTTTTTAACTTTCTTAATTTTAAACTTGATATATTTTTCTTAATCTGTTCATGCTCTGCTCTTTCCTTTTCAACATCGATAGATGTACCCTTATTCGTTTCCGTTTTTATCTTATAATCGATATACTCCTGAACGCATTTTTCAAGGTTATATTTTTTACCATTTTCAGCAAAAGAAAAGAACCCTTCTTCTCTTAATTGTCTAACCCTTCTGTCTGTTATTCCTAGTATGTTTGCAAGTTGTTTTTGATTTACATTCATACATAAAATTCCTCATTTCAAATATCAAATCCAAGTACCAAATATTGGTCAAGAATTAATTTATTATTCAACCTCAAAAGAGGAAGGAAGTACCCCCAAAAAAATTTTTATAAAGAGATAAAAACCGGGGTTCGCTAGCCCCGCATGACGTCTCCCCCCTGGGAAGTACCTAGTGCTTTCTTTTCGACATTATTCAACATTTTCAAAACATTTCACAACCCATATTACTTCCTCTTTTCACTGTTCCTAAAGCATTCCATTATACCTTCGTACTTATTTATCTTAGCTTTTTCTATATGGCAAGTTTTATATCTATCACAGCCAGGATTGTCAATCTTGCAGAAACATATTAACTCACCTTTATTCCATCGTGTATAACATTTATAAGTTGACAACCTCTTCACCTTCCTTACCTTAATAGTTGGTTATTATTAATTCAGCATACTTGCCTCTAGCTTCGCTTTGTCTAGATATAGAATAATTAACTTCAACTTTACTCGGTTCTTTTCCAAAGTAAACCCATCCTGCTCCAAAAAATAACTCCACATAGCATGTATGCTTTGGAATCATTTCTATTACTGTATTTCTTAGTTTACTTTTTCCTCCCATCCGTGTGATTGGTGGTTTTAACATGCTGTCACATCCTCTTTATATTAATATTAGGTTATTCTGTACACACTTATTAGTCGTAACATCAATATAAAAAGACACCTATAAAATAATAGGTGTCAATAAAAGGTGTAATTTTGAAGCATTTTTAGCTATAAACAATTTTCACAATACAAGCTTATCATATAATATACATATGTTCAACGGCACGAAATGGGCACAAAATGGGCATTATATTATTTCTCTCAAACTCTCTGGGAATAAAATAGTTATTAAATCATTCATTAACCTTGCTCTATTACGTCCAATAGTTCTTCTATCCTTTTTTAGTTTTTCTGCAACCTCTTCATCCGATGCAATTCTATCTTCTTCTTTATTCAAATATCTATATTGAATAATAGAAAAATATTTGTCCTTCTCTATTTTGCTTATTGCATTTTCTATCCTCTTCATATCTCTTTCAGTTTCCATTTTCTCCATTAGATACTTTTCTTTCAATTGTAAATATCTATCTTCTGCACTAATGCTGCCTCTTCCTGTTTGATATACTACAATTGATTTACTTGCTTGAGGTAATCCATGTTTCTCTATGTATTCAATATCCTCTTCTTTTTGCTTTATAGCATCTTTTAATATTTCATATCTATATAATAATAATTCTACTTTTTTGTAATAACTTAATTCACCCTTAATCAAATTGTTTCCCTTTAACTCCATAACAGTATTTTTTGCAGTTTCTTTGGCTGTTTTCTCTATTATTTCACTTTGATTTTTTTCTTTCTTTTTATCATATTTTTCTATAGCTTTTTCAATTATTTCATTCACTTCCATTTATCATTCACCTCTTCAAACTATTCTTTAACATCTATTTCTATACCAGTTTCATAGTTCCAGCCTCTATCAGAAAGTTTGTCCTTATGTTCTATATTAATATCCTCTATAAGTTTCTCCTCTCCAAATTCTTTAGATATCTTATGCGACTTAAACAATACTAATATGCACACTTGAATTAAATCAAACGTTTCTCTTAGAACTTCTTTCAAATTATCTGATGTTTTATCATATCCATAATTAACTATTGCTTTAGTTAATTCAATATATTCTTCTGTAAGTTTGTCTTTTATTTCTCTAAATGATATAGTTTCATTATTTATTTTTTCCTTTGGATTATTCTTCAGTACATGCATTATTAGTTTCATCTTTACGCTTACCTTCTTTATTTAAAATTTTAATTACCTCTATCATTGCTTTATCTCCAATCATTTTAAGCTTCACCTATTAATAGTATGACGAACTAAACTGTTGTTAACTCTCCTATGCTAAATATAACTTCCATGCCTTTATACTTTCCACTAACAACTGTTGCTTTAACTCCACCATTTTCATCTACATGGTTGTTTTTATCTACTACTTCTGTACCCTTTGGAATTAATGTTTCACTATTTTTATTACTTATTGTACAATCTTCGTTTAATATATATTTTTTCATATTTGAACTCTCCTTTGATATTGATGTAATTTTAAAACTTTTTACGTGATTGGCTTGTCTTGAACTCAGAAAACCTATTTTTTCTGCTTCTTTATTTAATTCCCTAATACTCATTGATAGCACCTTCCACTTGTAGTATTGCGAATTAAATCAATCCTCCATCTATAAGTAACAATACATATTTATTATCATCAACACTAATGCTTAACTTATTTTCTAAATCAATTTGTTTATAAAATTCTGCAAGCTTGTCCTCTTCTGTTAAGCACCCTTCTATATTGGCTTTTTTATATCTTTCAAGTGCTTCTTGCTCTGTCATTTCTTCAGGTGTTGAATCCTCATAACTTTCATTATATTCTTCTATACCACCTTCAATTTCTTCGGCATAAGCTTTTATAGCAATATCCATTGGATATTCTTCATTTTCAACCACTGCAATTAAAGCATAATATTCATATTCTTTATTAAATTCATAAAATTTCATAGCTCTACCTCACTTCAATTACTTCATCATTAAGAATCCTATAGCAGTTTGGAAATAGTTTATGTTTCTTATGCCAATCATGAAATACATTATTTAATGCTTCTTCTAACTCCTTCTGTTGCTCGTCAGTAACATCTTCCAAATATGTTTCAGATACTTCGCCTACTTCATCATATAGTTGCTCTTGAGCATTTTCTATAACTGTGCCTGCATCTATATGAGCCATTGAACAATACTCTTGTCTACCAATTCTAAAAGATTCTAACCCATCTTCTTTAGCGGCTTTCATGCCTTCTTCTATCGCTTCTTCTCTGCTATTACAATCTATATCGGAACTCCATATTTCACTATTACTTTCAGTTAATTCAACTATCCAATCTTCTTTTTCTGCATCATCTTTGATTAAAGTGAAAACCTCTTTTGCATCAAAGTATACTGTATGTTTTTCATTACTTTTTAACTTGTGAATATCTTCCTTAACTTCTTCAATATCTTCAATTTTTGCCCCTCTGCTTCTTAGAGCTTCAACTAAATAATCTTTAAATTCCTCATTATCTAAACTTACTTTATCTCCATTAACTTCTATAATTTTATACATTTAAAAACCCTCCAATTATTTTTATTTGTTACACACTTTCTACATATTACAAACCAAAACTTACCGTTATATTCTCTAAATTTAAAATCTGCTCTAATGTTAAATTCTTATTTAATGCAATGCTTGAAAGATATATTTCCCTTTTTCCTTTTTCCTCAATTGTTTCTTTAGCACACTTAATAGCTGCTTTTAAATCCTTACAACTTCCCCAAATCATCCAAAGTCCTTGTGTATCATCTTTCATTAACCAACCAACTTTATAATCATCCGGACATATTTTCGCCCCTTCTTTTTTAGCTATTAATATTGGTAAGTGCTTTTCTCCCATAACTCTTTCCTCCACTCTATTTATCACGAACAATCGTAATATTATTTTTTAATGGACATTCACTGTTGTATCCATCTACTCTTTCATTATTGAAAATCTGCTTCTCTCTCAAAATACAATAAGAGTCTTTCCTATGAATAACACATGTTCCACTAAGCTTATCAACGCTTTCTACATTTTCAAAATGTATTTGCTCCTTTCTGAAAGGACAATTCAAACAACTTTCAACCTTAAATGGCAATGTAAATTTATACTCAAATTTTTCATTCATTTTAATCACTCCTCTACATTACTAAAGCCTTTAATTCTTGATTTTGATATATATTTCCTATTATTGTATCTCTAGCAGTTTCTGAATATAATGGAGCAGCTCTTTGTTCTTTATGATTAACTATCCACCAACCACATTTTAAAGGTTCTACAACTCCTATTATTTCTTCTCCTGGTACTTCAGATTTTCTGTCTATTATAAATCCCTGATATATTTCTCTTTTCTCGACATCATCTTTATTTGTATATTGAATAGGTATTAAATGTGTATTAGCTGCAGTACCTTCTAAATTTCCCTGCCTATCAAAGGATTGAATCGTTCCATCTGCCACAGCAATACTACGATTAATATCATCAACAATTTGATTTGTTTTTTTATTATACATTTTAAACTTCAGCTTATAGCCCATGTTCCACTCCTTTAATCAATCCATCTTGTCAAAGGCTAATGTTTTATATCCTTTTTCATCTAAAATTTTTATAAATTCATTTCTTGCTACTGTTCTTATATTGCCTTGGCCAAGATTAATCGAAATAAAATATCCTGATCCTATCCATGTTCTTTTACCACTACAAAACAAACCAGCTGCAGCTATAGCTTCTAAAACCTTTTGTTCATTCCAGTTCTTTAATATTAAGAATGTTGAATCTAAATTAGCAGTTCCACCATCATCTACACCTTCGGAAAGCTTTATAGCTTTTTCTTTAGCTTCTTTAAGATCATCTGTAAGAATTTCATATTTGTTTAAACTTTTCTTAATTTCTGTTTTTACACATTTAGAACTACTTCTCTGCTGTAAATAATTGCACTCAAAAACTCCATCTTTACCTTTACACCATGGACAATCACCATATCCACAAAGCTCAGTTTTAATTAATTTACATTTCAAGCAAATACAATCTTTTCTGCATTTAATCATCTGGACTCTCCTCTCCTTCTAACATTTAAATAAACTAGTATCATCAAATATAAATTTTTGCCTTAATCTATTCTTAAAATATATCTCTTTATTTTCTTGTGTTTTAACCTCTATATCAGCTTCATTTGCTTCATAGATACTTTTATATTCATATACATAACGTTTATAAGTTGATTGCTTTATACCTAGTAATTTATAGTTATCATTTTCACTTTTATCATATAAAAAATGGGGATTATTTTTAAAAAACTCAAATGCTAATTCTTTTTTACACAACATCTATGCATCTCCATTATTCTTTAAATCTTCTTTTCCAAATCGCCAAACCATTCTAGAGTTTGTATGTACTTCTTTTAAGTACCGGCACATATCCTCTAGCCTGTCCTTTTCTTCTGTTTTTTCACCACGTTTAAGTAATTTTCTATACTCCATTCTTATATAGCTCCATCTGTTATAAGCTTGTAAGCTATCTTTCATTAATTTAAATGCACTTTTAATATCATTTTCCTGAATTATGGAGTACCTTTTTTCTATGTCATTATATATTTCTGCATCTTCCATATATTTATCTTCATAACTCATATGTTTTACCTTTTAATCTATATTTTGAAGAGAGCTTAAAGCCCTCTTCTATTTCTGCAGTAACCTTAACATTAAATTGTGTAATCCCTTAATGCTCCGTCTAGTCCTGCAGGTCTTATAATCTTTCTGTCATCATATTAATTAATGATTTACATGCATCAGCATATTTTTGAGCCTCTTGTGGATCAACTTCTTTAATATTACTCACATCCTCTAAAAGAGATTTAAACCCAGCTACCAAACTATCAAAATGAACTCTATATTTAACTATATTTTCATTATGTTTAGCACTATTCTTTTCTAAATCTTTCACCCTATTTTCTGCCTCTTCTTTTTGGCTTATTAAGGCTTCAATTTCTTTTTTATGTGCTTCTTCAAGCTCTTTTATTTTCTCTTCATCAACTTCAATTCCAGCTGTAATAACATCAATGGGCTTTTCTTCAAGCTCTTTAATTTTTACCTGGTATTCCTCAACTTCTCTTCTTGCTGCAGCTGTTTCCTCTTCTTTTTTATTTAAATTTTCTAGAAGTTTATTAGCCTCTTCTTTCAATTCCTTTGCTACTTTTTCATTCTTTTTAGCAGCTTCTTTTAACTTATCCTGTTCAGCCTTAGACTTACCTTTAAAGTCCTCCAGTTCCTTTCGTAAAGCTTCTTTTTCACTCTTAGCCTTATTTAATTCATCAATAGCCTTTTTAAGTTCCCTGGTACTCATATCCTCAACTTTATTTTCTTCAATGAATTTTTCTCGTTCTTTATCATCATGTATTCCTAGCAAAGTAAGTGCTTGCGTATAGCCTAATTCTCCAATCGCTTGGCTTTTTGCATTACCTAAAAGGTTCATTTGTTCATCTGAATACTTCTCAAATATTTTCATAAGATTATTGGCTGTTGATTTTGAATAATCAACTTTTTCCTCTAGCCATTTTCCCCACTCTCCATGACTTACCAATGATTTCGCCTCTACAAGCTTTCTCCCTATCTCAATACTGTTATTTAGAACCTGTATTCTAGTTTGCTCTTTTATATGATTAATTTCAGCTGCTATTAAATCCGGTGTTCTACTAATCGATATTTCATTCATTTATGCTACTCCTTTTCTTCTACTTTTTTTCAATACTTCTTTTTCAAACTTTTCTATGAATATCTTTACCTCTTCCTCAGGAGATTTATTTCTATATCCTCTTACTTGCATTATTTTTTTCTCTTTTATCTCAACTGTATAATAAGGCTTGTCTTTCTCTTCAATTTTTCTTATTACAAAAATATTAGTTTCAGCATTTGCATACCTTTTAGCATATCCTCCAACACAATGTACTAATTTTTCTCCTTCAGCAATAAGTTCTTTCTGGGAAACTGCAGGTCTTATTAATAATCCATTATATTCAAACATAAACTTTTCCAATGTTTTTGCTCTATCACTTATTTTTTTATTCAATTCTTCATCTACTTTATATCTAACTTGCTTTATTGTTTCTTGATGGGCCTTATACAAATCTTTAGGATACAATATACTATCATTATTGAGATCAAGCCCTAATGTTTTACAATCAGCCATGTAATCTCTCCATGTTGTTGATATATTCTCTCTACTATGA
The DNA here is from genome assembly GCF_009928485.1 of Clostridium sp. C2-6-12. Classification (GTDB taxonomy): domain Bacteria; phylum Bacillota; class Clostridia; order Clostridiales; family Clostridiaceae; genus Clostridium. The sequence goes on from NZ_JAABNP010000015.1 coordinate 74,207, forward strand.
AAATGCTTCCCAAAGCTCTTATGCTGTTTCTCTATATAATTAGCAGCCTTTCTCAAAGGAATTTTCTTCGCAATATTTATAAGTTCATCTAAACTATATATATTTTCTGTATATCTTGTTTTAATAAATGCCACTTCTTTAACTGATAGCCTAGGCTTATATTTTTTAGATAATTGGTATAATTTTAAGAAAGCTGGAGTTATAACTATTTCTGCTTCTTTAATCTCTTTTAGTTCACCTCTAGTAATCTTTAACATTTCCCAAATTGTTTCTCCTCTCCAATTAATGGCTCCATATGTTTTGTTGTAATCATATGCCTTACTAGCTACAATATCACCAAGTCCAATTTTGCTTAAAGATTCAATCAATGGGTATTTTCTGTATAAATCTAGCCATCTAACTATACTTACCTTAGATGAATTATGTGCATTATATTGATATATTGTCCCCTCAACGGTTTCTTTTAAATTTTCTTTCGAAAAATGTAATCCCTTATTGGCTAGCCATCCAACATTGAAATCATAAATACCAACTGTTGAACGTGCTCCCGAGTAGTATGATTCCTTGTACATTTTTGCCTCATCTTTATCAAATGTATATACTGCATTTAATTTATACTCTATTTGGGGATGTTTATAATTCATATAATTTTTAGTGACATATAAACCTTGGCAAATTATCGTATCCGGATTGTCCTTAGACTTCTCAAACCAATATACACATGTGTCCAGCATCAATTTCTTTTTTCCAAACTTCGCATTTTTCTCAATTAATTTTGCACTACATTTAGGACATATTGTTTTTCTATTATGATCTACATGATTAACTTCAAATTCATATCCACAGGCAGAACAATAAGCTTCAACTTTATATCCCTGATTATTTACAAATAAATATTCTTCATCTTTAAATATTTTATTTACGAATTTCTCTAGTTTAAAATCATCTGCAGGATCTGAAAGATTACTAAAAAGAACACTCATTTTAAAGACCTCCTAAGATATCATCTAGATTTACATCAAAACTTACATCTTTTTTATTTACCTCTTCACTCTTAATATCATTAGTTTCTTTTATTTCATTGACTTCAACTTCTAAAATCTTATCTTGCACTGCTTCAAAGCTGAAATATTTCATAATTATTTTAAATCCCTCTGCAGGAGCTATAGCCACACACTGTGTACCTGTTTTTTTCTTAACTTTAGCCAATGCCTCTTTTTGCATTTCCTCTAAACTTTTTAGTATTGTTTTTCCTTCCTGAAGAATACCTGCAGCTGCATCTTTGTTTATCTCTATTTGCTTCAATAAAAAATCTCCTATAACTTGTACAGCTTCATTGTCTTTATTAGCTTCCATTTCAGCTTTAATTTTCTCAATTGCCTTTTCTATCATTTTTAGATTTCTCCCTCCATATCTCCAAGCGATTGGAAATAATAATTTAATAATTTTTACTTGAATATGAACATCTTTTTAATTTTTTATTTATCTTTTGCCTATTATCCATGCAGTGATCAAGAGCAGCTCTTTCCGCTTGCCTCTTCAATTCTCTCTTTTTTGATATATCTTTAATTGTTTTTTCTGCCAGTTCACGAGGTGTCATATCGCTAATATTCATTTAATACACCTTCTTAACTTATAGATTTAATTACCTGTGTTTTGGGTTGCTCTAAATAATTTTCTATTACTTCTGAAGCTTCTATCCACCCATAACAAACCTTAACAAAATAGCCTTGAAATTTTAAATCTTCTATCCACTTTAATTGATGTTCTTTAGGCTTATTTTTACCAACCTTTAGTTCTATATATAAACCGAAATATTCTCCCCTTGCCACTGGAAGTACCAAATCTGGAACTCCTGCTTTTACACCTTCTTTTCTCAAAGATGCTGCTTCTCTCTTTTCACGCTTTCCTCCATTGGGTACATGAAAAAGTAACTCTAATTCAGGATATTTTTGTCTTGCTACTCCAGCCCACTGAAATAGAAATTTTTGTTCTTGTGCTTCTGTCAAAACTTCATTCACTCCTTTTTCTTCATTCTCACGTAAATATATACTCCTGGACAATCATCACTATAAAAAGCACTGAAATCTTTATAAATACAATCAGGATTATCTTTTTCAAATATTTCCTTAAATGCATCTTGATTTTTTAATAATTTTAAAGCCCTTCTCTTAGTGAATCCTGTTCTGCTTTCTGTAACTTTAGGTTTTTTTAGATTTCTTGAAGCACTCCATCTGTCTTTACCTTGATTAGCTATATATTTTCCTACTCCAGTTAATTCAAAATCATCTGGTTGTAATCTCTTACTATTAGCCCATCCATGAGTCCATAACTTTTCTGCTTCATTTCTATCCATTTTGTTAATAATTAAATGATGATGTATTCTAACTTTTTTACTTTTTCCAGGATCATTTTCATACCCTATAGAATAAATATATTTAAGTTCATCTAGTCCATTTTTCTTCCTGTACCTTTTTAATCTTCTTATATAATTTTGCATATCTTTTCTTGCTGCAGTTTCATCTGGTAAATATCCATCTTTATATGAAACTGTAATAAATAAATCCTCTTCTCCAAAATTAGCATTTACTAATCTAACTGCCTTCTTTTGTGAATTTTTATGATTTAACTTTTTTTGAGATTCTTTACTTTCTTCTCTATCTTTTCTCCTAGGAATATCATGCTTACATTTCCAAACTGGATATAATTCCAATTCAACAATTTTCCCACTAACTATTCTTCTTCTTACATAAACAACATTATTGTTCATTCTAAGATCTTCTATTTTTTCTTCTCTTAATTCTTCTTTAAGTAACTTATTAAATATTTTTTCATAATCATAATCTCTATGTCTCTTTTTCATATGTCTACCTCATTATTAATATGTGGTTGAATTATTAATACCCATTACAAGCCCGTATAACGGCTCTAAAAACCGTTTAAAAAATTGACATAATACCTATATAAGACTATAATTATGTTAAGTTGATTTCTTATTTTAGGTATTAGAGAAAGTGTTTCAGTGCAAATGAAACACTTTCTTTTTATGTCATTATTGTTAAAATATTTCATTTTCCTTTTTCCTGTCTTTGCTGCTTGTCCTTATTATTCGGATTACTTCTCTTAGCAATGCACCAGGGGCAAATATACCCTTTAGGATGTATTGTTTTCTTTACACTTACATTCCAATGTAATTTACATTCGATACACTTTATCGTCATAGTAATCACTTCCTATTTGAAAATGCTAATCATAAAAATTATGGCTTGAATTATAAATGCCAATGCAAGTGAATATTTTATAATTGAAACATCATCCTTTCTCTTTTCTTTAAGATAATATATAGCTGCCTCTAGAGCTGTTGCATCTTGTTTAAATATTTCATCTGACTTTTCACAGCTACACATATGATCTGCTTCAATTTTTAAAGATTCTAATTGGCTAATAACATCTTTTTTACTCATACGTTTAATCATAAGTTACCTGCTTTTCATCTCAGCTAAGCAATTCTTACAAATATTTTTTCCTTTGTAATTAATTACGTCTCTTGCATCACCGCAGAAAATACATGCAGGTTGATACTTCTTTAAAATGATTTGTTCACCCTCTACATAAATTTCTAATGCATCCTTTTCGGCAACGTCTAATGTTCTTCTAAGCTCTATTGGAAGAACAATTCTTCCTAGTTCATCTACTTTTCTTACTACTCCTGTTGATTTCATATTTTATTCTCCTCTCAAATTTTGATATTTTAACTTTCAACATATGGTAAAATTATGTTGAAAGGGGGTGTCTATTATGAAATTAAATCCTGATTGTATTAGAGATATTTTACTTACTGTTGAAGATACTACTTCTCCTTCATCTGTAATGGCTTATAGACCTTCTGAAAATATCTATGAATCTCTTTTGGATGACGAAGCAAGTATTACTCCAAAAATTGAGCATAAGAGATTAAAACCATACACTGATGAAGAAATTCAATATCATATTAATCAATGTGAATTATCTGGATTTTTTACTGAAATAAGTTGGTTTTGTGGCAATAGTTGTTTTATTCAAGATTTATCTCCTCTTGGCCATCAATTCTTAGCTGATATCCGCACAGATACTAATTGGAATAAAACCAAAGATATTGCCAAAAAAGTAGGTTCTTCATCTCTAAGCACTTTGAAAGATATTTCTGCACAAGTTATAGCAGAAGTTATTAAAACAACTTTCTAATGTATTTTTTAATGTCACTGATTGTATTTTTCACAGCCCAATCAGTGGCTTCTTCAAGTTCTTCTTCTGTTGGCTTTATATTATTTATTTCCATATAATGAATTGCTCCACATAGTCCATGAAAATAAGTAAACCATTTAACTAATGCTAATCCTATAACTCCTGACATTATTAAAAATAATATAATCATCCTTCCTCCCAAAAAACTCTTCCTAATTTTTCACTTTTAATTTTTATATGAACAATTCTTATTCATATATCTGTCCAACCTTTGGCTAGCTTGTACAACTTCTTTACAAGTCAAATTTCCACCATTTTTATTAATTTCCTCATACATTTGTTCTCTTAGCTGCTCTCCTCTTTTATCCACTTTCCTCACCACCTATCACCGAAATTTATTTGACCATTTAATCATTTGTTTCTCTCCCTATAAATTGAGGAAAACTATTAAAAAATCTTTCAAATGCCGCTTGTTGTTTTGATGGATTTAATATTATTACACGCTTAATAAGTTCACCACTAAATTCTATTTCTATCGGCTTTTCATTCATTTCTTTACAAATAACCTCACTCATTTTTCTCCCCACTTTTTTTCTTAAATTCTGATAATAGCTTGTTAAAAAGTTTTTCATTCTCAGTCATCTATATGCGCCTCCTTGATAGCTTGTTCAATTTCAGCTTTCGACTTTTCATAAACTTCACTTAACTTTTCAACTTTATCATCACTAATATTATAAAGACCTTTTTCCAAATTACGAAATTGTATTCTGCTCACGCCCAGTTTTTCAGCTATTTTATAAGCTTTAATTCCACTTTCCTTCCTCATTTGCTCAAGGTTCATAGCACCACCTCCTATGTCTTCATAATAAATTAGTTTATCAAAAATGAAAAGTTTATTTTTACCTCATTTTTCCTTATTTATTCAATTTATCTCCGTATTTCTCGATATTTCTTCATTTTTTATATCTGCAAAAACTTTTCTTTTTATTTTAAAACGAGCTTTACATTTTTGAAAAGCAAATGTATAATATTTTATAAGAAAGGATGATTTTTATGTTTCAAGAAAGACTACAAAATTATAGGAATGATTTAGGTTTAACAAAAAGAGAGATGGCCGATAGATTAGATATTAGCGAAGGTTATTATAATTTAATCGAAAACGGTAAAAGATCTCCTTCAAAAAGCTTTATTGAAAAATTAACATTAGATAGCGAACGTCCTGAAGAATTTTGGATATATGGTGTTAACGAAAAAGATTATATTGATGTTAGAGAAGATTTCAAATGTATACAAAAAGCAGCTGAACAAATAATCGAACTAGGATTAGTTAACGATGTTAACAAATTATTCAACGGGAATTATCCTGAAGGAACCTTAGAAGAACTCTTAATCGTTGCTTTAAAAACAGATTTGGAATACTTGGTAAAAAAAAGAGATAAGAAATAATAAAACAGAAAAATTTTATTATTTCTTAAATATATTCAGTTTAAGAAAGGTGATAAAATGAATAAAATTGCAATTTATACAAGAAAATCAATCTATGTAGAAAACTCAGAAAGTATAGAAACTCAAATCACATTGTGTAAAGACTATTTTAAATCTAAAGGTGAATGTACAATTGAAGTATTTGAAGACGAAGGCTTTAGCGGAAAAAATACTAACAGACCTGCTTTCCAGCGTATGATGAAAGAAATAAAATTAGGCAAATTTAATATAGTTGCAGTTTATAAGGTAGATAGAATCGCACGTAATATAGTTGATTTTGTAAAAATTTATGATGAGCTAGAAGCATTAGATGTAAAATTAATTTCTATAACAGAAGGCTTTGATCCTTCCACTCCTATGGGAAGAATGCTAATGATGATTTTAGCAAGTTTCGCTGATATGGAAAGAGCCAATATAGCTCAAAGAATTAAAGATAATTTATTACAAATTGCTAAAAAAGGTGCATTTACTGGGGGAAAGCTTCCGTTTGGTTGCACAACTGAAAAACACTCTGACGGTAAGAGCTACTTAGTAATAGAAGATGTGAATATGATTCAAACTGCCTTTAACATTTACTTAGAAACCGGTAATTTATATGCCACACATAAGCGTATGGTTGAATTAGGCTATAATATAGCCACTAAACTCAGTATGAAGGGATTATTAACTAACCCAAGCTATTGCGAATCTTCCAAAGAAGTTTCTTACTATCTGCAAAGCGCAGGATATGAGATAGTAGGAAAACCCAACGGAAAAGGCTATATGACTTATGGATGCAGAGTTGGAGAACCAATTGCTGTTGTCGGCAAACATACTCCTTGTATATCATCAACCAAATTTTTAAAAGTCCAAAAATTATTAGACACCAACAAAGAACGTGCAAAACTTGCTAGTAAAGATAGCAAAATTCACTGGCTGAGCACATTGATTAAATGTCCAGTATGTGGCGGAAATTACATTCTTGTAAACAACGGAAAGAAAACATATTATGTTTGTACAAACCGTGTGCCTTCAAAAGGCAAAAAAAATAAGCCAGAGAATAAATGTAAAAATGCTGCTTATATTGATGTAATAAAAATAGAAAAAGAAGTTAAATCCATGTTACTAGATTTAACCAACTATGATCTTTTCTTAGCTTCATATAAAAAAGAAAGAACCCAATTAAATGACAGTATTAAAATACAGAATACTATAGCTCAAAATCAAAAATCAATCGATAATTTAGTTGATAAAATAGCATTACTTTCCACCGAAGCCAGCCTCCCTCTGTTAGATAAAATTGAAAAACTCACAAATGAAAATTCAAAGTTAAAAATCTCACTTGAAGTCGAAAAATTAGCTGAAATAGAAAATCAGATTTCAAACGGAAATGAACAATATATATTTAACAACATTTTAGAATTCGTTAAATTGACAAGTCCTGAAGATATGAAAGATAAAATACGATTAATTTTCAAAAACTTAATTTACGATCCTTCTAATCAATCCATAAAATTGGAATTTTTATAAAAAAACAATCCGCAACTTTTAATAACGTTACGAATTGTTATCTTATCCTAGTATTTTAGGGTATCGGTTTTAATATGCACGCAGAAACTTTCCAACCATAATATCGGAAATATACGAGTCTTTTATATAAATTATTTTTTTATTATATCATATGAAAAGTTTTTGTACAAACTTCTTTTATACTGATGATTTAACTATTTCAATTCGTCTAGCTTCTGAATTAAAGTGAGCATTGATATTTTTATAATCTTCTTCTAAAACCATTTTTGTTTTTCCAAAGCAAAGAACTGTATTTCTAAATATTGCTGCTGCACTTATTTTACCATATTCAGGAACCATAAGCATTGTTTGTACATATGCGTTATTTCCTACAATTCCAGCACTAATATTTTGTCCTGCAGATAATATACCGCCTCTTGCAACAGAGTTAGATTTAGTAAACATAATATCTTTCATAGCACTAAGTTTAGAAACATAAGCCCCCTGTCCTCCTATTATAATATTTCCAGTTGACTTTATGTTACAGTCCTGACAATATCCTATTCTTATATCTAGGGGGACTATTATGTTTTTATCATAATAATCTATTTCGTTATCTAATATATTAACTAATGTTACTAAATCATTTAATGAAGTTAAATTTAAAATATTATATCCTAATACATTTTCTTTAATAAAATCTACCAATTTATTGCGTTTTGTTTTATTTTTTATGTTTAAAGAAACTATATTTAATGCCAATCTTTGAAAATCTCTAAAATTATTTTCTGTTAAACTTCTTATAAACTCACTATTTTCAAATTTGCTATTTTTTAAATTTAGTTTTTTAATTACTTCAATCATTTGTGATGTAACAGTTTTAAATTCATTTAAAACATCAGCATATTCTTTTTTTCTTATATCTATTTGACCAGATAATATCTTTGAATTAATTGCATTTCCAAGTATAGTAATTTCTCCTCCAGTAACTACATTTGAAGTATTAACATTTTGACTTACATCCAGTGATCCACCAGCATTTACAGACATGTTGTCATCAACACTGTCATATACTTCTATATCTCCGTAAAATTTAATATTGCAAGTAGTCATATTTACAGATTCAACCGTATAAATAGGATTGACACTTACATTTCTATTAGCTATATGAGCCTTTCCATCAATTAGTGCAATTATATTGTTATCTCTTATTTCACATCCATTAGTAGCATTTATAGGAAGTTTTCTTATATAATCTCTTTTTATAACTTGTCCAAAAACATTTTTTCCGTCCCTACCAATTATTTCAGGAATTATTTCAGCAATTTTATCTCCAGCATTAACATTTGAAATTCTAAACAAGTTTTTATAGTCCACTTTTTCATTTGAATCTACCTCAGGAAAAATCATTTGAGTTGGAGTAAAAAACAACTTAACTTCACTAGGTATATCATTAATTGGCTTTTCTCCCTTTGCAACTAAAAACTCCTCAGAACATCCTTCTAATGCTATTTCCAAGTTTTCTTCTATAATCCCATACGTAATACCACTTTCTTTTAATAGACGTTCTAATTCTGCTATATTAAAATGAATTGGCTCCTTTTCAGATAGGATTTCAGTTGATATTGCTAAGTTTAAAAATGCTTCTTTATCTTTTAATTTATATTCTGTTTCAGGGACATATTCTACTGTTATATATGCCTTCATTTTATCTTCGGAAGTGGTAATATTAACCTTTCTGCTAGCTTCTGTTTTCTCGCAAATACACTTTATTTCATCCTTTGAAGTTACTTCATATGCTTTATAGTTTTCACATTTTTCACCATTAATGAATAAATTTATGTTTTTTCTAGCTTTTATAGTTATAACTTCATTATTTAAACCATCAATTACTATTACTTCTCCATTAACAACCTTAGCACCAACTTCTCTTTCCATACTTATCCCCCAAATAAAAATTATACTCTAAATATTATTTTTTAATTTTTCATTTATCTGTAAGATTTCTTCAACTAGTTCATTACTTATTTCCGGTGGAATAAATTCCGGCTTGCTAAAGTAATATCCTTGTAAATAATCTACTCTAAGTTCTATGAGTTTTTCTAATTCTTCTTTTGTTTCTACGCCTTCTGCTATAATTTTAATATTTCTTTGCTTTGCATAAGAAATAAGGTTCTTACAAATTTGTTGCCTGTCTAAGTCTTTATCAATCTCTCTAACGATTTCCATATCTATTTTTACAAAGTTTGGTGTAATAGCTAATAAAACAGCTTCATTATTATAACCAGATCCAAAATCATCTATAGCAAGTTTAGCATTCCATTTCTCAATTAGTTTTCTCTTTTTTGAAATCTTTTTTTCATTAGATTTTTCATTTTCTAATAACTCTATTACCAATCTATTTATATGTTCTCCATATAACTTCTCAAATTTTTCCGAATCTTCATTGGACAATATGTGATTTGGTATAGAATTTATAAACAACTTTGCATCTTTAAATTTTTCTGCATTTTTTGCAAAACCTTCTAAGGCTTTAAAAAATGTAATTCTCTCTATTTCATATAATCTAGAGTCAGCAGTTGCGAGTTTTATTACATGAAGTGGATTTTTAAGTGATTCTAATTGTGGCCTCATAAGTGCCTCATATGCAAATATTTCACCTGTATTAGAACAAACAATAGGCTGATATGCATATTCTATAAGTTCTTCATCAAGTAATTTATTTAAGTTTTCCTGACTATTTAATAAAAATGCATCCTCATTGTATTCTTCTTTATTGAACTCACTTATGTTTCCTTTAATTGTTCTTTTTATTTTGTACATTGCATAATCAGAATATTTCGCAAGTTCTTCAAATGTTCTTCCATCATCTGGATACCATGAAATTCCTGTTGAAATTCTTATTTTCAATTCTCTGTTATCAGGTAATTTTAATACTGATTTTTCAATATTATCATGTATTTTTTTTATAATTTTTCTTATTTCTTTTTTATCATCATAACCATATAAAAATACATAAAATTCATCTCCAGATCTTCTTGCAACTATTCCTCCATATTCTTCAAATTTCTTCAATTCTACAGAAGCAATTTTTATATATTCATCTCCATAATCATGTCCATATGTATCATTTACATATTTTAAATTATCTAAATCCCACATTATAAATGCGCCAATTTTAAAATTCTCATTTTTTATTATTTCTTCTACTACATTATAAAAAGCACGTCTATTTAATATGTCAGTAAGTAAATCATAATCTCTGTCATATTCTATTTTTTGCTTTTCTAATACTTCTTGAGTAACATCGCTTACTACCCCTAAAATTCTCGACTCATCATCCAAAATCTTTAGTTTTATCCATTTATTTTTATCTTTTTCAACTTGAATTTTATAAATGTCCTCCATGTTTTTTTCTTTATTTATGATTATCTTTTCAATTATTTTTTCAAAAGTTTGTATGTTCAAATATCTATCTTGTTCACTTTCAATTTTAATTCCTATAATATCGAAAAAGGATTCTGTACATAGTACTAACTCCTCACCTTTTCTGTGTTCAAATGCTGCTATTGGCATATTAAAAAGTTTTATTATTTGAGATAACTTAGAAGCAGAATCAGCCACATTTGAGCTTAATGCAACAATTGCTGAGGATAATTCATCTATTTCAGATATATTTATCTGTTTTAATGATAAAGGTTCTCTTGGGTTACTTGTTTTTACCTCTCTAGCTAAGTTCCTTATAGGTTTTGTTATCCTGCCTCCTAATATTATAATTACCGATATTCCTAATATACTTGAAATTATTAGAGAAATAATTAATAACCTTGTGAATCTATTTGAGTAATTTAAAATAATATCTCTTTCTATCATTCCTATAAGTACCCATTTCTCATTTTCAAAAGGAGTATTTGTATTATATAAATTAAAGTACTTTATACTTGCATATGCCTTTTTATCTGAATCGTGAATATTTGTTTCATATATGAGCCCGCTATCTAACGACCTATCCAATTTAAAGGCTTCATGATCTCCTATTATCTTATTAAACATAGGACCTGTGCTAGTTATTCCTGAGAAATCCATGTTATTACTATCATTAAACCCTAAAGTATATACGCCTTTTCCATTTTGATCAATTTCCTCATATGAAAGCAGAGAGTTTAAATATTTTAAAGAAACAGCGATTCCAAGAACTCCATATGGTTTGTTGCTTTTATCCAGCAATGGAATTGAATATGTTATAATCTTCATATCTTTTGAACTTAGAGAAAAAGGCTTACTCCAATATCCTAGATCTTTATATGTTAAATTTTTGTTTTCCTTAGCTGCATTAATTGGTTTATAAAAAAACTCATTAGGAGATGAAGCCTTACTTCTTCCATCAAAAATAAATTTATTATTCCACCAAGTATCTAATGGTATATTTAATTTTTGTGCAATAGATGCTGGTCCTCTTTCCATAAGCAAATCTGAATTGTCACTTGGATTTGAGTTAGGATCTAAATCTCTAAAATATATTCCATTCTTTTCTTTTGAATTGCTGTCAAGTACTAAAAATGCTCCTGTTACATAATTTTTTCTAAGCATAAATATTAAATCACTAGAAACTTCTTTTAATAATTCTGTGGCCAATTCTCCATCTTCAGCTATATTTTCAGTTTGGAGACCTTTACTTTGAAGCTTTTTTAGAATATCAGAATTAATTATACCTTCAGCTTCGCTAACATTGCTCCAATGCTGAATCATTTCATTTTGAAGATAATTTCCCCTTGATTCTACTTTTTGATTTAAAATACTAAATGAATTTTCTTTTAATATTTGAATTATTCCACTTGAGCCAATTACAGTTACAAATAAAACAACTTGTACCACTACGACGCTTATCATAGGAATAAGTAATTTCCTAATTATTGAATTTTTACTTATAATCAATTCTCAACTTCCCTCCACTAATTGTAACTTATCCTTAGCAAAATAGTAAAAATTATTGGATATTCTTCATATCATTCTTTAAATCTTCAAACCATTTCTTAAAATTTTCTTCTGTTTCATATTTTTTCATCACTTCAGTTTTTGAAATTCCACTTACCAATTGCTTTTTTATTTCTTCCTTATCTGATTTTGCTTTATTTATTAGTGATTTTTCTAAAACAATTCTTGCATCATTTCCTCCATCAAATGCTTTATTTGCATAAAACTTATAGGATTTTTCCTGATTCATAGCTGATAAAATTGCTGCTTTAGATTTCTCTGAAATCTCTATATTTTTATTTGTTTTGGTTTTTTCTTCTATTAAATTTTCATTATTTGCCTCTTTTTTTACGGGCATATAACCTGATTTGATTGAAAATTCTATATTTCTATCAGCATCTGTAAACCATTTAAGGAATTCTGTTACTGCATACTCATGCTTTTTATCAGATTTAATTAATACCATTCCAGCCCCTTGTTCAACCATATAATTTTCACCATCTATAAACTTAGGAATTGGCAAAACCATAGATTCAATATCATAACTTTTTTCATCATTTGTTATTACTGAATCCGGAAAATATTCAGCTCCTGATGTTGAGCCCACAAATGCAATTATATCGCCTGTTTTGGCGTCATCTGATCTAAACCTTCCATAAGAAGCATAATAGCCATTCACATAAGGAATATAAAAATTATCCCATAATTTTTTCATTATATTTTCATCTATATTTATATTAACTTTACCCTTAGTAACTTCAAATATTTCTTTTCCAAGCTGCATGCTGCCAATTATCATGTAATTTGCCATAGCATCTCTTCCAAAAAAAGCTTTACCATCATTTAAGGTTTCAGTTTTGCTATCGGTCCATTCATAATACTGTTTAGCTAATTTAGCAATTCCTTCCCAAGTTTCAAAATCTTTTATATCTGCATTAGTTTCTTTTTGAAACTTATCCCAATCGGTTTTATTTACCATAAGAGTTTCTGTTGATTTAGCTATTGGAAATATTTTCAATTCATTTTCACCAATTAATTTACCTTCGTCAATATAGGATTCTATATATTCATTTTTTTCTTCATTAGTTAAATAATCATTAAAATCTGCTGCTAACCCCAGCTTATCTATTTCATAAGCTGTATCTGCATAGGCCATAAAAGCATCTGGTAATTTACCAGTTCCAACTTTTTTATTTGCAGTATCTAAGATTTTTTCGGTAATTTCATTTGCACTACCTTGATTAAAGGCTTCAACAATTATACCTTTTTCTTTTCCCTCTGTTTTATTAAATTCTTCTACCATCTTATCAAATTCAATCTTTTGAACACCATTATAATAGTGCCAGATTTGAACTGCCACTGGATTATTTTTATCTAACCCATATTTATTACTCCTAGTGTTGCCACATCCTGTAATAATAAAAAAACACATTACTAATATAGTTGTAACCTTTATAAAACTTTTTACCCCTATTCTCATTTTTCCCCCTAAAAACGTAAATTATACTCTAATCCTAATTATAGGTTAAAAATAACTTAAATTCCACAAAATAATTAAATTTTACTTATAATATCACCCACTCTTTTACAGCATAATACTAAATCATAAATATTATTTTCTCTTTGGAACCTTTTATTTTATTAGTGAATCCTATGATCCATCCGTATAATTTTTATACTACTATTCTAAATTCACTTCCATATTGTTATAATTAATCTAATAAAAAATATAAATTAACTAAATTAAGGAGGCTTAATATGTCAAATTTATTCAAACATTCTATTGAAATTAATCCTAGGCAAACTATGATAGATATAACTTCTTACATAAAAGAAGACATTAAATCTAGCACTATTAAAGATGGTATAGTTATTGTCTACTGTCCTCATACTACAGCAGGTATAACTATAAATGAAAATGCTGATCCAGATGTAGTTCGCGATTTAATATATGGTTATGAAAAAGCATATCCAACTTCTGATTTAAACTATAGACATTTTGAAGGAAATTCCCATGCGCATTTAAAAGCTTCAACTATAGGAGCCTCACAAACTCTTATTTTAAATGATGGAAAGTTAATATTAGGCAGATGGCAAAACATATATTTTTGTGAATTCGATGGACCTAGAGACAGAACCTTCTACGTAAAAATTATAGCGGGATAACTCTAAATAAAATTATGTAAAATAAAAAAATCAGAAGAAATCACCAAATAATTTCTTCTGATATATTTGAAAAGCCGCAAGGCTTTTCTCCCTAAACTGTTAATTGTTAATGGTTACCTGTTAATTGAACCTCATGTCCTGTCTTTTCTATACAACTTTGTATTTCTTTTTCAATAGTAGGATTATTATATATCACTTCAACACTTCCACGAGCAAGATCTACACAAACCTTATTAACTCCTTCAATTTTTTCCAAAGCGTTTTTTACTTGTGTTTTCATGTTTTCATTAGCTAAGCCATCTACAATATAATGTTTTCTTTCCATAATTCTTATCTCCTTTATATAAATTCATACATATAGTATGCTCAAAATCACTTTATTATATAAGATCTAAGAAATATTATTCATTAAGCTTTCTAAGCAAAAAAATAATGAACTAGTATACCTGTCCATTATTTTTCATTACTATAAATTATAATTAGCAAACTTGACTGGCTATAAAATCACTTCATCTAATGTTCTCTTAGGAACATGATGAACTTCTTTTTCATCTCTCCAGTATTTAAAATCTCCATCTTCATTAATTTCTTCAATAACTACTTCTTCCTTTGGATATCCTAATGCCAACACTAAAGCTATTTCATATTTTTCATTTAAATTTAATTTTTTTGATAATTTTTCTTTATCTATATTTCCTATTATGCAGCCTCCAAGACCTTTTTCAACTGCTCCAAGAAGAATACTTTGAACTGCTATGCCTTGATCCTGAGCCATACTTATCCCTAAACTATTATCTTTAACTAAAATTATGTAGGCACTTGGTTTTTCTCCTTCTTCTGGACCATCCCAATCTTTATAATATCCAGCCCAATGTATATGTTCAAATATTTTACTGTTTTCTTCTTCTGTATTAGTTAAAACATATTTTAAGGCTTGAACATTTCTTCCTGAAGGTGATAACCTTGCTAAATCAACTAATTCTCTTAAGGTATTAATATCAACAGCCTTCTCTTGATGAAATCTTCTATAGGATCTATTTTTTACTATAAGATCTTTGATCATTTAATTCACCTGCCAATTTATCTTAATTTTTCAACTTCTCTTTGTATGTCCTGCATCCTCATATCTGTTGATGCTATAAGATCAGCACATTCTTTTAAATCCTGTGTAATGTGCGCAGGACTTTCTCCTGATTTTTTATAATATAATTTGTGTTCTAAGCTTGCCCAAAAATCCATTGCTATTGTTCTTATTTGAACTTCAACTCTTACTGATTCTTCATGATCTGAAAAAAATATTGGAATTTCTAAAACTAAATGAAGACTTCTATATCCATTTGGTTTTGGATTTTTTATGTAATCCTTTTCCTCTATAAGTATAATATCATCCTGTCTTATGAGCATTTCAGCTATATCATATATATCACCAACAAATGAACATATAACCCTTATGCCAGCAATATCATTCAAGTTTTTCTTAGCCGATTCTATACTCATTTCAAAACCTCTGCGTCGAAGCTTTTCCATAATACTTCCTGGTGTTTTAACTCTTGATTTCATATATTCTATTGGATTTCTTTTTCTTCTTATTTTAAGTTCGTCATCTAAAATATCTAATTTAGTTTTAACCTCTTTTATAGCTGAACGATAAAGAAGCAAGGTTTCATTTATTTCTTCTATTTTTTCCTCCACCACTTCTGGTGATATGTTTATCTCTCCACTATCTAAAAATATTTTGTCATTCTCTTTTACTTGAGCCATAAGATATCTTTCACCCCTTAGCCTTTTCCTTTTTATGAAATTCTGCGCATTTTGGAATATTTTTCACAGAACCTTGTCTTACCAATTAATTTTAATTGAATTAATTAAAAACGTCAAATTACTTATTATTTATTAAATAAACCTTAGTTTTTTTTCTACCAAATTCTTTTACCTCTTCATGGGTTTTTAACCACACATCTATTATGTGAGTACCGTCATTTTTTACAATAACAGCTCCTCCTCTATCCTCAGCCTCAAATATTCCATCTTCTTTATAATCTTTTAAATCTGGAATATAAATTTTACTACCCAATTGAATATCTTTGGGCACTGCAATAATACCTACTCTCGTATGTGTCTGCATAGCGGTTTGAGATCCCCATGCTTCTGAACATATCTTACAATTACAATAAGCTGTCAATTCAGCTTCAATTGGAGTAGAGTTTTTGATTATTTCATCTTCTTCAGTGGTATTATTACTATTATTTTTATTATTGTCCTCCTGCGCCATTGCTTTAAGATTCATTTGATCAAAGGTGAACTTAAAATATGCTGAAACACCACCTAAAACAATTGCTAAACATATGTATGTCAAACATACATACTTCCCCAACTTTGACAATAAATCATTCCCTTCTCTTATATAACACCTTTAGTAATTGTCATATAATACAATAATTTTACAATATATACTATTATATTATACATCTTCGTGTTTTTAAAGGAAATTTATTGTCCACTAAGTTTTCCTTCACTTAATTTTTATTTCTGCCATTAATGGATAATGATCTGAGGGGTACTTTCCATTAACATTATAATTTATTATTTCTGCATTAATCACTTCTATTTCTTTTGATACAAATATGTAATCAATATGAACCCCTTTTTCTGTTCTTTTAAAACCATCTCTTGTTGCCTGTTTATATAATTCCTTGTTAATTTCTTGTACTGCTGTCAGCTTTTTATTAGAAAACTTGCCTTGTATAAAATCATTTATTAGTTTGCTATCAGGTGTAGCATTAAAATCTCCCATTAAGATCATTGGAATTTCTTCATTTTGGTCTTCTTTTTCTATAACCTCCATAAGCTTGCTTAATCCAAATTCTCTTGCTTTAGAAAGAACATGATCTAAATGTGTATTACAAATTCTAACTTTCGTATTATTTATTTCTACTATTGCCGTTGTACATATCCTTGGGAAAAATGAATACCATTTTTTACTTCCAACTTTTTCAGGATTTTCTGATAACCAAAAAGTCTTCTCTTCATGTATAATATGTTTTTTTGAAATTAAAATATTATTTCTTTCTGACGATATTTTTTTATACCTGGGAATTCCAATAATATTGTGGCTATTAATATTATTATTCAAATCCTTAAGCATATTATCCTTAACTTCTTGAGTACCAATAATATCACAATCATAATTTTTAATTACATCATAAACTATATGTTTCCTCTTATCCCATCTATTATTAAAGTATAATGGATGATCACATTTTAAATTAAAGGTCATTATTTTCATATCCTTCCTCCTTCCTCACAAAAGTTTATTTAAATACTCATCATTCTTATTTATTTAATGAATTTTAATTTTTTATACCATAATATATTTATATCATATTGGCTAGCCATTAAATACAAAGTTTACAGAATATTAATTATTAAAATATTATTACAGAAAAAGCTCCATTTAAGATAAACCTTTGCTTACAAAACTGTTTATCTTAAATGGAGCAATATTTCTTAAGAATTATTTATTTAATGCTGCTAATAATTCGTCTAAGTTTAAACCATGAACTTTTGAAGCCTCTTCAATTGTTTCCGCTTGAGCTGATGGACACCCTACGCATCCCATTCCAAAACTCATTAAAATTTGTGGCGCATCCTCTTTCATTCTTATGATTTCACCTATTGTTAAATCTTTTGTTATCATATTACCTATCTCCTCTCAATTTATCTAAATTTTTATTAATTTACAAATTAAACTTTTTGTTTACCTATGACCTTATTATATTCCCTAACTAATTTAAGTTCTGTAACCAATGTTACAAAGTTATTATTAAATATTATTTTATTCTTCGCATTTTAAAGAACAATATTTAATATTTCCTCTGGAGTCTTTGCTATATATTCTGCTCTTGCCTGAGTCAATTCTACTACATCACCATATCCATAAAGGACACCTATTGATTTAATATTATTTTCTTTTGCTCCAATAATATCATGCTCTCTATCACCAATCATAATCACTTTAGACAAATCAGATATTTTAGCTTCTTCTAAAGCATACTTTATGACTTCACCTTTTTTTACTCTTGTTTCTTCGAAATCAGAACCTGCTGCAAAAGTAAAATACTTATCTACTTTAAAATACTCTAAAATTTGTTTAGCATATACTTCTGGTTTTGATGTTGCAAGTATAATCATCTTATTATTTTTCTTAAGAGCCTCTAAAAGCTCAACAACTCCCTCATATAAACTATTTTCAAAAATCCCTTTTTCCGCATAATATTCTCTGTATTTTTGTAATCCAAGCTCCGCTTTTTCATCATCAAAATTATAAAATTTCTTAAATGAATCCTTTAATGGTGGTCCTATAAATTTATTCAAATCTTCAAGCTTTTCAACATTAATATCAAAAGATTTTAGTGCATATTGAACGGATTTAGTTATTCCTTCACCTGAATCAGTAATGGTCCCATCAAGATCAAATAATATGTATTCAAAATTATTATTCAAGTAAAAATTCCTCCTAAATTAAAGTATTCTTTTTTCTTGTGTAAATTATACCATACTTAATTACAAATATTCTAATATAAGTAACACTTTAAATCATAAAGGAACTGTTCTTGATTTTAAATATATCTGTTTTGAATAAGATATTTTTATTAATAATTTTACTATTATGAGGAAATACTATCTTTTGAATTCTATAATATCTAAAAACAAAAAAATTTTTGGAGGTATTTTAATGAAAAGATTTATTTGTACTATATGTGGTTACATACACGAAGGTGATGTACCACCTGAAGTTTGTCCTATTTGTAAAGCAGGTGCTGATAAATTCAAAGAAATGGATGATGAATTAAATTTTGCCGATGAGCATAGAATTGGTATTGCTGATGGGCTTAATGATGAATTATTAGAAGGCTTAAGAGCTAATTTCATGGGTGAATGCACTGAAGTTGGAATGTATTTAGCCATGTCCCGTCAAGCTGACCGTGAAGGCTATCCTGAAGTTGCAGAAGCATATAAGCGAATTGCTTTTGAAGAAGCTGAGCATGCTTCTAAATTTGCAGAAATATTAGGTGAGGTAGTTGTAGCTGATACTAAAGCTAATTTAAGTGCAAGAGTTGAAGCAGAGTATGGTGCCTGTGAAGGTAAAAAGAAACTTGCTACCATTGCTAAAGAAAATAATTTAGATGCCATCCACGATACAGTTCATGAAATGTGTAAAGATGAAGCTAGGCATGGTCGAGCATTTAAAGGTCTTTTAGACAGATATTTCAAATAATATATTCATGCTTACAACAATAATATTAAAGGAGTGTTTTTATGCAAAGAATAAATTGTGATGTAACTAATTGTTCACATAATAAATCAGGTATTTGCTATTCTAATAGAGTTGATATTGGAGGTGTATCTGCAAGCAGTGAACGCGGAACTTGTTGTGGCTCATTTTTAAATGAATTTTTATATAGCACTTTAACAAGTAATACAAATTCTAAAGGTCAATGTGATGCACTTACCTGCAATGTTGAAACTTGTGCTCATAATTACAATAAACTTTGTGATTTAAATTCCATAAGTGTATCTGGTGAAGGAGTTCAAGTATATTCTCAAACAAGATGTTCTAGTTTTGATAATAAATAGTAAAGTTAATCTCTTAGATCTCAGCCAGCATTTTTACTATAAATATTTAACTATTTTTATATTTATATAGTAAAGTATTTACATATTTACGTATATTAATATGTTTATTTTTTTCAATATATATTTAAACCTATGTACCTATAAATATAGTTTTATAGGTACATAGGAATCTATGAAAATAAGCTCTTATAAATATTTAAATTTTCTTTCCCATAAAAACCATATCTTCAAAGTTTTTAAATCCATGCTTTTTATAAAAACCTTCTGTCCCATCTCCTCTAGCTGTAAGTAAAATTATTTCATCTATTCCGTTACTCGCTAATCTATTTGAAAACTTTTCAATAAGTTGTGCACCTATGCCTCTACCTCTAAGATTTAAATCAACACAAAATTCTTTAATATGAAAATGCATTCCATTGTAATAATATTCATGATTTCCAAGTATCATCCCCAATATTTTTTCATTTTCACAAGCAATAATTCCATCGAAACCTTCGCAATTCATCATTTGGGAAATTCGTTTTGTTGCAGTTTCCGTAGTCCACTCATCATTCCAAGGTTCACAATTAAAAGCACGTACATAAATTTCAGCAATTTCATTAATATGCTCTTTGGTTAATTCTTTATACTCAATCATTTTTAGCCGCTCCAGTTCCTTACAAATATAAATTAATTAAAAATTCAGTTCCTGCTTTAGTTTTAAAATATTTCTCTTTAATACTTTCAATTTGAGGGCCTTTTATTTCATCTTCATATATATTAACTAAAAAATCCGCTTCTATTAATATTTGATAATCAATCTTGTCAATTTTACCATAGGTATGATGATTACCTATTAAGAAGCAAACTCTTTCTATAAATTTTTCATCAAAGTTAAATTTTAATAACATTTCTCTAGCAACAGGAGGTCCTTCTATTTCTTGATAATTTCCTGCTGATGAATTATACTTTTCTTCACTTACCTTTATACCTATATCATGCATGACTGCTGCTACTTCTAAAATATGTTGAGTTTCTTTATCTAATTTTTCTAATTCACCTATTGATTTTGCAAAAGAATATACCTTTAAAAAGTGATTTACTCTTCTTGGATCCTTTGCATAATATTTAATCATTTCATTAATTATAGTACTTATTTTTTCTGCCATATCATTTTTAGTGTAGGCTATTTTTACGGAAAAAGCCTATACTAAATTTCACCTTCTTTCCATATTAATATCATATAAATTAATATTTATTATACTAATTATTAACCAATATTAATATACATAAAATAATAATTTGCTAAATTAAGTTAATCATTACCCATAAATAATTTAGCTTTAAATTCCAAATGGAAAGTTCAAATAATGAAATATCATCTGGTATCTAATGTCAAATATACTAATAATATAATTCACCAAATAAATGGAATAATCCTTTTAGTATGCTTCTTATACTCTGGATAGCTTGTCTTGAAATAACTTGCTAACAAGTTTTCTTCAATCTTAATTCTATAACCATATATGCATGCAATAATAATTAGCGTTCCTACTACCCCTATACTACTTCTAAAAGCTAATGATATTCCAATCAATGATAATATACTTCCACTATATGCAGGATGCCTAATGTATTTATAAGGACCACTTTGAATTATTTTTTGATTTGAATCCACTTGCACTGAAACCGTGAAAGCTTTTCCAAGTGTTAATACTGAATATATTCTTAATATAACACCTATGATAATAAATATAATTCCAAACCAATAAATTAACTTAGGCATTATTCCCCAATCATTATTTCTACAAATAAGATTTAATAACACTATAACCATAGTTCCAGCTACTATTATTAAACATGATCCTTTATCTCCTTTACTCTTTTGTGAATTATTTCTATTCTGGCGTGAAGTAAACGCAAAAATAAATATTTCTGCCATAATATAAATTATAAATACCATTTGAAAAATTTCTTTAAATAAAGCGGTTTCAAAATATGAATCTCCAAACAAATACATATAAATGCCTTCTTTCTATTTTTCTGATAATTTTTTATTTATATCCTCTGCATCATTTTGAATAGAAACATAAATACTAAATATAGTCATTCCATAAACCAGTACTAATACGAAAATAATCTCAGCAAAATCATATATTGATCCAATTTCAACTACCTTCAATGGAACGCCAATACCAAAAGTGACTATAGTAGCTATAGCAAATTCTAAAACAATATGAATAACTTGAGATTTAATTTGCAAATCTTCGAAAAAATAAATTATTATATTTATTAATGTAATAATTAAAATCATAAAGATTTCTGAATTCACATTAATAGTACTTTGCATGTTCATAATATGCATAATAATCGTTATTATATTTGCTGTAGTAAATGCAATGCAACTTCCCAAAAAATATTGATTTATTCTTTTCATAATTTCCTCCAATCTGTGTTTTATTATATATTTAATTTGCATTTTACTTCTTGTACATAACTTCTATTAATAATTAGCTTTTCACCATTAGACAATGTTGCAAGTAATCTTCCATTAATTTGACCTTTAACCTTCTTTAATTTTGCTATGTTCATTATGCAAGCCTTATTTATACGAGTAAATTTTGTTCCTTTTAACTTATCTTCTAGCTCATATAACTTCATATCACTTTCATAAACATTATCCTTACAATAAATATAGGTTCGATTATCAACAGATTCAAAATAGTAAATATCTCTTGAACAAATCTGCGTAAATTCATTTTCGATTCTTCCATTAATAATTAACTGCTCTTCAAAAATGGTTGAAGCTAATTGGTTAACATATTCATTTTTCTCTTTACATTTAATTTGTATCTCTATCTCATCAATTAAAGGCTCTTCAATTATTTCAATTCTCATAATTTTCCTCCTTTCAATTAAAGAATAGCACACGGCAACTATGATAACAATTATGGAACAAGTATATTGCAAATATACATAGGTAACTTGCATATAATTAAAACGAAATTTTAGACAGTATATTGACCTTTCTGGAATATTATGCTATCGTATTTTTAGACAGTATAATGTCTAATTTAAAGGAGGTCTTTATGAACAATTACAAAGCTTTATATTTAATACAACAAATCTACGCAACACTCTTCTCTCTTACCAACAAACTTCAAATAAAAGGTGATGAATTTTGTGAGCAAATAACAAGCAGACAATTTATGGCCTTGGTAGCTATTATTCATTTACCAGAAAATGAAACAACCCTTAATAACATTGCTAGAAAACTTGGTACGACAAAACAAAGTGTTAAACAAATGATTACTATTTTAGAAAACAAGGGCTTTGTTCTTACTGTACCAAGTCAATATGATAAGCGTGCAGTTAATGTTAGGATTACTGAATCTGGTACAAAGGCTATGACTGTATGTGCTGAAAAATCAATGGGCTTTTTTGCAAATCTTTCGAGAGATTTTTCAATTGAAGAAATGGAAATATTGTGGACGCTATTAAAGAAATTATATAAATTTGATGGCGAAGAACAAGATGGTTTTGAAGAAAATGCTGATTTTGACATTGGTGAAGATACGACTGAAATTCAAGAAAGAGCCTTAAAGGAATTTGAGATAGTAAGGAATGAGAAAAAATAAAAAAAATTAATAAAACAAAGGTGGTGTAACATTATGAAAAATAATATATCAAATGATTTTCTATTAAAAAAAATGAAAGAATGGAATATTCCTGGAATGGCTGTAGGCATTATTAAAGATGGTGAAATAATATACTTAAGTGGATTGGGACTACGAAATATTAATAAAAATTTAGATACAACTGAAAATACTTTATTTGCAATAGGTTCTGCTAGTAAGTCTTTCACTACACTGGCAATAGGTATATTGGTAGATGAAGGAAAGCTTGACCTTGATACTCCTATAAAAAAATACATGCCTAGTTTTGAATTGAAAAACAAGTATGCTGAAGAACATATAACATTAAGAGATATACTTTGTCACCGTTCTGGTCTTCCAAGACATGATGCATTGTGGTATAACACTTCTTTTAGCAGAAGAGAATTAGTTGAAAGACTTAAATATTTAGAATTTAGCAAAGATTTCAGAGAAGCATGGCAATATAATAATTTAATGTTTGCTACAGCTGGCTATCTTATCGAACATGTTACTGGACTGACTTGGGAGGAATTTGTTGATATAAAAATTCTTCAACCACTAGGCATGAATAACACAAACTTTTCAGTGGAAGATTCAAAAAATTCTTCTGATTATAGTCAACCATATACACTAAAAGGAAATGATATACATCAAACAAATTTTAGAAACCTTGATCAAATTGGACCTGCTGGCTCAATAAATTCAAATTTAACTGATATGCTAAAGTGGCTTTCCCTTAATCTAAATAAAGGGAAAGTAAATGGAACACAGATTATATCTGAAAAAACTATAGAACAATTACATTCACCTCAAATACCTTGTCAACTATTTCCTATGAAATTTGATGAAATTCAATTTTCATCTTATGGCTTAGGTTGGTTTATTGAATCCTATAGAGGAAGAAAACATGTTAATCATGGTGGAGGTATTGATGGCTTTTGTTCCTATACAAGTTTTCTTCCAGATGAGAATATTGGTGTAGTTATTCTTAGTAATTTAGATAACCCTTTCTGTACTATGCCTATAGCTTACTATATATATGATAAGCTTTTAGGATGTGAATATACTGACTGGAATGGAAAACTAAAAAACGAAGCTGAAAAAATGTTTAAATTAATGACTACTGCTAGTAATACAGTCATCGAATCTCAAAAAGAAAACATACACCCTTCTCGCTCATTAGAAGAATATATAGGTGTATATGAGCATCCTGGATATGGAATTGCAAAAATTGAATCGAAAGAAAATATTTTAACATTAACTTATAACAATATAGAATATGCACTTAAGCATAAATGCTACGACATTTTTAATATTAGCTTCATGGAGCATTACACAATTCCTGTTGCCTTTAATTATGACAGTAATGGTACTATTATGAGTGTTTCAATACCTTTTGAACAAAGTGTAAGAGCATCCGAATTTACAAAATGTAAATTAAAATAATTAATAATTGCATGTAATATATAATAATAAACCCTATTAATTTTATTTTAACATTCTCTTTTAAACTAAATGGAATGTGGATAATTGGCTATTTAATTCTTCTCCTTTTTGTATAAATTAGTAAAAGAGCTGGCTAAATTATTTGCCAACTCTTCCTTATGATTTGAAACTTTATTAACTATTTTCTACTTTCATTGCTCTCATAGCATTTAAGACTGCTAGAAGTGCTACTCCCACATCTCCAAATACAGCTTCCCACATAGTTCCAAGCCCAATTGCTACAAGAACTAATATTATAAGCTTAACACTTAAAGCAAATACTATATTTTGCATTACTATACTTCTTGTTTTCTTAGCTATTTTTATAGCTGAAGCGATTTTAGAAGGTTCATCTGTCATTATAACTACATCTGCTGCTTCAATAGCTGCATCTGATCCAACGCCGCCCATCGCTATACCTATATCTGCTCTAGCTAAAACTGGAGCATCGTTAATTCCATCTCCTACAAATACGATTTTACCTTTAGGGGATTTTTCTTTAAATAGTAATTCTAACTTTTCAACTTTTTGATCTGGCAATAATTCTGCATGAACTTCATCTAAGGCTAATTCCTTTGCTATTTTAGTCCCAACTGTTTTATTATCACCTGTGAGCATTACTGTTTTCTTAACTCCAACAGCTTTTAAAGCTTTTATTGCCTTTGAAGAATCTTCTTTCACCTCATCAGAAATAACTATATAACCTGCATATTTTTTGTTAATAGCAACATGCACTACAGTTCCTATAGTTTCTAATTCCTTATAAGAAATATTTTCCTTATTCATTAGTTTATAGTTTCCTGCTAGCACTTCTTTTCCATCAAGAATAACTTTAACACCATGACCTGATATTTCTTCATAGTCTTTTATTTTATCTTGAATTATTTCATTGTTATATGCTCTTAATATAGAAGTTGCTATTGGGTGATTAGAATAATTTTCTGCATAAGCTGCACAAGCTAAAAGTTCATCTTTTGAAATATTGTTTTCTGAATTTATTTCTGTTACTTTAAATATACCTTTTGTAAGAGTTCCAGTCTTATCAAACACAACCATTTCAACATTATTTAAGGCTTCAAGATAATTTCCACCTTTAACAAGTATTCCATTTTTCGATGCTCCACCTATTCCTCCAAAGAATCCTAAAGGAATTGATACAACCAAAGCACATGGACAAGATACTACTAAAAAGGATAAGGCTCTGTAAATCCAATCTGAAAAAGTTGCTCCTTCTATAACTAGTGGTGGTATTACAGCTAACGCTAATGCTGCAAAAACAACTGCTGGAGTATAATATCTAGCAAATTTTGTTATAAAATTCTCTGTTGGCGCTTTCTTACTGCTTGCATTTTGTACTAAATCCAATATTTTAGCAACAGTAGAATCTCCAAATTCCTTTTCTACTTCTATTGTTAAAAGCCCATTTTTATTAATAACCCCACTTAAAATATTGTCTCCTACACCTACTTCTCTAGGAACAGATTCTCCAGTTAAAGCTGCAGTATCAACCATTGAATTTCCTTCAATTACCTTCCCATCTAAAGGCACCTTTTCCCCTGGTTTTACAACTATTATATCTCCTATCCTAACTTCTTCTGGTTCTACTTTTTTAATATCATTATTTACTTTTAAATTTGCAAAATTAGGTCTAATATCCATAAGGGCTGAAATAGATTTTCTTGAACGATTTACAGCCATATCTTGGAACATTTCTCCTATTTGATAGAATAGCATAACTGCTACGCCTTCAGGATATTCACCTATAGCAAATGCACCTATAGTTGCAATACTCATTAAGAAATTTTCATCAAACACTTGACCTTTGCGTATATTTCTTAATGCACCTAAAACTACTTCTCCGCCTACAAGAACATAACTAGCTAAATATAAAAGCAATTCTACTGTATTAGGAAACTTCATAACTGTTGCAATCCCAAAAATCAAAGCACCAATAGCAAATCTGACAATTTCACTTTTATTACTTTCTTCTTCTGATTCTTGGTTTTTATTTTTAATTTGACTATCCTTATTATCAATTTCTACTACATTGACATCAGGTTCTATTCTTTTAACAATTTCCTTAACATTATCAACAATATGATTTTGTTTTGAGGTATCTTCTATTTCCATAATTAATTTTGCTTTAATAAAATCTACTGTAGCAGATTTTACTCCGTCAATATTATTTGATTCCCTTTCAATTTTTGCTGCACAGTTTCCACAACATAAGCCTTCAAGTAAAATTTCTTTCTTTAAAAGTTTTCCCTTTACTTTTTCTATAACTTTAACGTGAGATTCAATACTAGTTACAATATTACTTACTGAACCCATTAGCTCTTCTAGTTTGTTGCCTTCTTTTGCTTGTAATACTAAAGTTTTAGTAACAAAGTTTACATTGGCAGAATCTATTCCATCTAATTCATTTATTTTTTTCTCCATTTTAGCTGCACAATTTGCGCAACCTAGTCCTTCTAATATAAATTCTCTTTTTTCATTTTTTACATTTTCTTTGTGAGATAATTTTGCATTAACAGGACTATTAGCTATTTTTATATTGCTTGCCATAATTCTTCCCCCAATCTAAACTTATTTTTTCTCTGATATATGAATCAATCCTTGATCAAAAATACTTTTAACATGTTCATCGTCTAAAGAGTAGTAAACTACTTTACCTTCTTTTTTATATTTTACTAATCTGGCTTGTTTCAAAACTCTTAGCTGATGAGAAATAGCTGATTGTGTCATTCCAAGAAGTGCAGCTATATCACAAACACACATTTCAGCTTCAAATAATACACATAATATTCTTACTCTTGTTGAATCTCCAAGGACTTTAAATAAGTCAGCTAAATCATAAAGGGTTTCTTCTTCTGGTATAATTTCTCTAACTTTACTTACAATATCTTCATGAATTACATTACAATTACAAACTTCAATATTATTATTCTCCATGTTTATCACTCTTTTCATCTGAATATTTGAATATATGAATACTTGTTCATATATTCATTGTATTCTCCTTATTTTATTTTGTCAATATAATTGAGATTTATTTTCAACTTTTTATACATAAAAAATAACAGGTAGTACGACTTTGAAATCATACTACCTGTTAATCATATTTATTGAATTTTAAACATACAAAAAATATTATTTAATATTGTTTTTCTCTTTTTCTATTTTATGTCTTTCTACAAACCTTCCCATAAAAAAGGCAATAACTCCAACTCCAATACCAGTTTGTACACAGAAAAGTAAGCTTTCAACTTCTCCTGGTAATTCTCCCCCAATCCATGTTTCCATAACTGGCTTAAACCAAGGCTCATATTTAGTACCTGTAATTTCAGAAACCACTTCACTTCCAGCATCATCTGATCCACCAAATTCTGCTCCTTTTAAAGTAAACAATGGCACAACGGCAATGAGTGCTGCAATAACTAATAAGCTTACAACTGTTTTTTTAGTCTTTGTCATTAATTTTCGCCTCCCTTTGCTAATTCAAGTTCTTTCAGTTCTGATTTCGCATAGGTTTCAAGGCCAATCATAATAACAACTGTCAAAATTCCTTCAATAACTGCAAGTGGAAGTTGTGTTGGTGCAAATACTGCAAGGAACTTAACTACTGATGTCATAACTCCACCAGTTTCAGATGGATATGCAAGTGCAAGCTGCATGCTTGTTATACAATAAGTAAATAAATCACCAATTGAAGCTGCTAAGAAAATTCCCACATATTTATTTACTTTTAATACCTTACATAATTTATAGATTCCATATGAAATAAATGGGCCTGCAATAGCCATAGAAAATGTATTTGCACCAAGAGTAGTTAAGCCTCCATGTGCAAGAAGAATTGCCTGGAAAATAAGCACAATTATACCCAAAATACTCACCACACTAGGGCCAAATAAAATTGCACCAAGTCCAGTACCAGTCATATGAGAACAGCTTCCTGTCACTGATGGAATCTTTAATGATGAAAGCACAAAAACGAAAGCTCCTGCCATAGCTAAAATAGTAATTGATCTATGATGGTTAGCTAAAGTTTTCTTTACTGATAAATAACCTGCTATTATAAAAGGAAGGCAGATAAATCCCCATATAATGCAAAATTGAGGTTGAAGATACCCTTCCATAATATGCATAGCATTTGCAGTTGGCTCCACTCCAAAAACTAAAGCAAAAGCAGCAGCAAGACTGATAATTCTCTTTTCTCTCCTATTCATTTTTCTCCTCCTTGTATGAGTTTTAAATTTGAATATTATTAAAAACTAGTTTATTTGTACGTCAAAAAGATATATTTCCTAATATCCGAGTAATTCTTTAAATTCTCTTATACTTTTAGGATATGATTTAATATCTTCTAGAAGTTTTTTCTCTACAAGAGATTCATAGACTTCTAACATGGTTGGCTGTTTTAAATTTGCCTGTTCCAAAATTTTCTTATTCTTAAAAATTTCTATTGGGTCTCCCTCTGCAATAATTTTCCCATCACAGAATACAATAACTCTTTCAGCCCATCTATATACAAAGTCTACATCATGTGTTGAAATAATCATTGTCTTTCCTTCCTCTCCAAGCTTCCCCAATACCTCTTCCAACATTATTGCATTTACTGGATCTAATGCTGCTGTTGGTTCATCAAAAATAATAATTTCTGATTTCATAGCAATAATGTCTGCAATGCTTACGCGTTTCTTTTCTCCACCGCTCAAATAATGAGGCGGACGATCCTTCAAATGAGAAATATTCATGTATTCAAGTGCTTCGTCAACACGTTCTAGCACTTCTTCTTTTGAAAGTTTTAAATTCATAGGTCCAAAAGCCACTTCTGATTTTACTGTAGATGCAATAATTTGATTATCCGCATCCTGAAATACAATTCCAATATTTTTTCTAAGTTCTTTTAAGATCTTTTTATTTATAACGGTATCTCTATAAATTATTTTCCCTTGCTCTGGTGTAAGAACGCCATCTATATTCAAGAAAAATGTTGATTTTCCTGAACCATTAGATCCAATAACAGCAATTTTCTCTCCTTCATATATATCCACACTTACTCCATCTAAGGCTGATTTTCCATTTCCGTAGGTATAATGAAGATCTTCAATCTTTAATATTAGTGATTTCATAATTATATCCATTCCTTTTCTCTAGCGTAAAACATCATGAAAGAGTTTCTTTCAGACTTTTCCTCTTTATCTTGTAAATAACCAAAGTAAAATTAAAAAACTCATATATGCTGTAAATGTAGTAGCCTGTCCTATCTCAACTTTTTTATCTTCCTCTAAAAACAAAAGTTCACCATCATAGCATCTTGCCTCCATAGCATCATAATAAGCATTTGCTTTTCCAAGAGAAATAATAAACATATTGCTTGCAATGCTTCCAAATGTATAACAGGAAGTTTTAAAATCACAATATCCCTGACGTGATTTTGCAGAATTTTTCATTTTACTATAAACATCTATTAAAATAAATATATAACGATAAATAAGACTCATAAGTTCTACAATTATCTTTGGTATACGAGCCTTTCGAAGCACATAAATAATTTCAGAAGATGGTGTAGATAATGTTAACATCTGCAAAGCACTAATTGCTGCAAAAATCTTTAAAATCAAAAAAGCCATTTTTTTTAGCTGATCAATCGTGGTAAAAATATAGCAAAATCCAAGGAACAAATTATATTCTCCCATTGGCTGTTTTGAAAAATCAATTGCAATGGTAAAGGTACTCAGCAAAATAAAAAACATAGGTATTGCTAATACGGATAAATATTCATTTATTGGTATTCCCCCTTTAATGACCGTTAAATATGACATTGAAATTATTATCACAATGGATACATATGGATTGTCTAACACAATACACAAAATAACTGTTAACACTGAAAGACTTACTTTAAAAGTAGAATTCCAAGGTCTGATTTTTGATGCATATGCATAAAAATCAATATAATACCCTTCCCCATGTTTATGTTTTATTTTATAGTTATTACTAAGTGCCTTCGAGTTATTATTCTTGCTTTTATATTTAAATTTATAGAAAACAATACCTATCATAAATACAGCACATAAGATAATAATTTTTCCCATCTTGCATCTCCTTTAAAATTTCATTCTATTACATTTAATAAAAACTTACTAGTTATGCACGAAGATTATACTTCATGTAAGTATATTTACTATATTTCATGTAGGTTTTTTACAAAATAAAAAGTCCTTCTAACTAAAGTGTTAAAAAGACATAATAATAAAACATACTCATTCATATAAAATTAGTAAATAAAGTTTCATTAAAACGCCCCCTCCATCGCTCGTAGAGTTTAATGGTGCAAAATATAGGCAGGTCTTCTGACTTAAGAATCTTCATTTAAGTACGTCTTCCCAGTTTCCAAGTGACGTATTATGTACTCAAACTCCTCTAATACAGCTACGGGATAGTTCAGGATTCTCACCTGCTTCCCTTTTAATTAATCAAGCTTTAGCTATGAATTTATACTAAATTTGATTAAACCTACATTTTATTATTAAATTCTAGTTTTTATAATTTCTACTATACAATATCATTATTTGCCAGAAATATCAATTAAAAAATTGTGACAGTCGCCCGCTATCAAATTTGTGACCATCACCATTTAATATGATAATATTATATATGCTAATAAGTTTATAGTTAAAGTTTAGCAATATTCGTATTAATATTGGAGGCATAAAAATGAAAACAAAAAACAAACACAATACCTATAATACTTTGTTTCACTGGCATAGTTTTAAATTAAAGCTTGTCTTTGAAGGAATATGTATAGGTATTATCTCCGGCTTGTTAATTGTGCTATACCGTTTAGCACTTGAAAAAGCCAGTATTTTTTTAGATATTGTATACAAAACTATATCCAAAAATCATATAATTATAATTCCTTGGATTCTAGTTCTAATAATCATAGGATATTTAGTTGGTTTAATGGTTAAAAATGAACCTATGATTAGTGGAAGTGGAATTCCCCAAGTTGAAGGTGTTTTACTTGGAAAGCTAAACATGACCTGGTGGAGAGTAATACTAGGCAAATTTTTTGGCGGAGTCCTTTCAATAGGTTCTGGTCTTTCCTTAGGAAGAGAAGGTCCTTCTGTTCAATTAGGAGCTGCTGTTGGACAAGGCTTTAGTAAAATTTTCAAGAGAATAAAAATCGAAGAGAAATATCTTATTACAAGTGGCGCCAGTGCAGGTTTAGCTGCTGCTTTTAATGCTCCTTTAGCTGGAACCATGTTTGCATTAGAAGAAGTACATAAGAATTTTTCACCCTTAGTTTTACTTTCAGCTTTATCTTCTGCAATATCTGCAGACTTTATTGCCAGCGGATTTTTAGGTTTAAAACCTGTTTTTAATTTTGGAAATCTGGCTTTAGTCCCTCTTAGATTTTATTTTTACATAATTTTATTTGGCCTTATTCTGGGCATTCTAGGAGTACTTTTTAATAAAACTCTTTTAAAAGCCCAAGACCTATATGTTAAACAAACATGGCTAAAAAAAGAATTTCGAATAATAGTTCCTTTACTAATTTCAGCTATCCTTGGCATTTTATTACCTCAAGTTTTAGGAGGAGGTCATGAACTTATCTCTTCTTTAACTAATAAAAATTTTTCTATTGCTATCTTAGCTATTATTCTTATTGTAAAATTTCTTTTTACAATGGCAAGCTTTGGTTCTGGGGCTCCTGGAGGCATCTTTCTTCCACTGCTTACTATTGGAGCTTTAATTGGAAATGCCTATGGAGCTACTCTTGTACATCTATTTAATTTTGATAATATGTATATTAACAATTTTATTATACTTGGTATGGCAGGATATTTTTCTGCAGTAGTAAAATCGCCTATAACAGGAACTATATTAATTACAGAAATGACTGGTTCCTTTAACCACTTGCTTTCTTTAGCCATTGTATCTGTAATAGCTTATATTGTAGCCGATATTTTAAGTTCAAAACCTGTTTATGAAGCACTACTCGAAAAAATTCTTAGAAATAATGGTGATGAAATAACTATTGGTAATAAGAAAAATAAAATTATCTTAGAGTACCCAGTATCTATTGGTTCTAAACTAGATGGTAAACAAATAAAAGAAATAAAGTGGCCCTCTCGCTGTTTACTTGTAGCTGTTAGACGTGGCGAAGATGAAATAATCCCTAAGGGAGATACCTTAATTTATCCAGGAGATTACTTGGTGGTACTTACTAATGAAGATAGGGTTTCTAAAATAAACGATACTTTAGCAATAATTACTGAAGGCTCTGAAATTTTCAAATAAAACTAAACAATAATAGTTTTCTTATATGAATGATACTGAAAATGAAGCATGTGCAAAGAACTTAATGTGCTTCATTTTTTCTTACAAAATAATATTATAAATTTAAAACTCAAGTAATCCAATTTGGGGTAATTACTTGAGTTTTTATTCTAATAAATAACTTAATATTAAATAATAGCCTTACATAAGTATGTAGCTAAAATAACTCCTCCTAAACTTAATAAAACATTTAAAAAAACATTTATTATTCCTGCCACATATCTACCATCGCTTATTAAACTAATTGTTTCATAACTAAATGTTGAAAATGTTGTAAGACCTCCCATGATTCCTGTAGTTAAAAACAGCTTTAAATTAGGTGATATTAAATCAGTGGATATGCTCAATTCCATTATTACCCCAATTAAAAAACCACCAATTACATTTACAATTAACGTTCCAAATGGGATACTAGAATTAAATAAATTTACTGAATGTTTAGTAATTAAATACCTAAGTGCAGCTCCTATACCTCCTCCAATACCAACATAAATAATTCTTTGCAATTTAATCTCCTCCTATTATTACTATTATAATTTATTAATTATTAAATCTATTGGTGTTGTAAACACAGCACCTCCTCAAAATTAAACCATTCTAATATTTTATATCATCATTAACATTAGAATGTCCAGCTTCAGGTAAAAGTTTTATTTCTACATGTGGAAGCAAGCTTCCTAAACGTCGTGCAATCTTATGCGAATGTAACATTATTTCCATTTCTCCTTAGTGTCTTAATTTCGAAATCCAAATTTCAGCCTCTTCAATATTCTTAAAAGTTCTAAAATTGCTTCCTTTATTAGCTTCCATAATCATTTCTTTAAATCTATCATTATAATTTACTTCATCTTCAATAATAACCGCAACTTTCACATGATAGTTAATGAATTTTTGTAACGCCATACCTGCAAGTTTAGTTTTAAGATTATAAAAATCTTCTGATAATACATTTGAAGGAAAAATAATTGTATAAACGTCCTTTTCCATACAAATAGATATACAATCTACAACATCTTGTTCTGAAGAAAGTTTCCATGTTTCAGAAATAACTTCAATATAATTAATATTATTTTTGTTTACAACTCTATAATTCAATAAGTCCACTCTCCTTATAAATCTCTTTGTTCCGCAAGCATGGATATAGAATTTAGCATTTCTTCAATGAAGCTTATATTCCCCCATAATAAAATCCTTAGCCTGTTTTCTTTTTCATCATATTTCATATTAATTGTTGATTGGCCCATTTTAGGGTCTTTACAATTCATTACTGCTATAAGAGTATTTGATAATCTAAAATATTCGTCTTTATCTACATCATTTATATCAACGACAGTAGATACATTAATTTTTCTCTTTTCAGTATGTTTGACTTCTCCATTAGTAACAAAATCAATATTTGATTCTTCTGCAATATTTTTATCAGTTATATTAACATTATTTTTTTCCATAAAAATGCTTAAATCATGCCCTGAAATTCTCCATTGCTTCCCTACTTTACTTGCTGCAAGCTTTCCTTCTGTTATAAACTTTCTTATTGTTTTGTGATGCATACCTAATATTTCCGCAATTTTATCTATTGTATAAAATTGATTTTCCATATAAAACCTGTCCTTTCAAAATTGTTCTATGATCAAATTATAATAATCCTTTCTGTTCTAGTCAAGAACTTTATTGAACTTTATTGTATTTTATTGTACTTTATTGAGTGAAACAATTAATATTAAAATAACTTTTCTTTTTTCATTCTATCTATAAATACTGAAATTTTTTCACAACAATTATCTATTTCTATGTAATGCTCCTGAATTCTATCGATAATCCTATAACTTCTATATAATACTGAAACTATTTTAGAATTATTGACATCTATTATTGATAAGTTTATGATAATATATATAGCATATGACAATAACCTTGCTGTTTTATGTTATTATAATACAATATTGGAGGTTTATTTAATGAAAATAGCATTACCATCACGTAATAATAATATTGATGATCACTTTGGACATTGTGAATATTTCACTGTTTTTACAGTTGATTCTCAAACTAAAGAAATAACTGCATCTGAAACTGTTGAATCACCAATTGGCTGCGGTTGTAAGTCAAATATAGCTTCAACACTTGCTGATAAAGGTGTTAAAGTTATGCTTGCAGGTAATATGGGAGATGGGGCTGTAAGAGTACTTAATAATTCAGGAATAGAAGTATTACGAGGCTGCTCTGGAGATGTAAAAGCTGTAGCTTTAAAATGGCTTGAAGGAGCTCTTATAGATTCTGGTGATTCCTGTCATGAACATGAATGTCATAATTAACTTAAAAATACATCGAATAATTATAAGGCATAAAATGTAAAAGAGCAGGGTAACTTTTACCTTGTTCTTTTTCTAAAACCATCACTAAAATAAGAAATTAATCAATCTTTTTTAGCACATCATCTATAAATTTTTATTTTCTCACTTTATCCATAACCCCTAAAATTCTCTCGCCTCTATTCCCTATTTTCCTGTAATACTCCATTATTCTATCAATATACATTAATAACCTTATAATTTATTGAAACTCATTTAATATTTGTAGATATAGTGCTTCAAATGCACTATTCTTTCTCCATATAAAATAAAATTTATGATTTTTTTGTAAGTCAGAAATTTCAACTTTTTGCAAAGTACCATTTTCTAGTTCTTCTTTGACTGCTGCTTCATATAAGGCTGTAATTCCATTATTATTTTTCACTAAATATTTTATTGAATTTATATTGCCTATTTCTATGACTTTACTAAAATCATTTATATGCAAATTTTGTTCTTCCAAATTCTTTTCCAGAATATCCCTGGTGCCTGACCCCTTTTCTCTTACGATCAAGGTTTCTTCAAGTAGATCTTCTAATATATTTGGCTTTTTCTTGAATTCATACTCTTTGCCTGCTACACAAATATAATTTTCCTTTGAATAAACAACATAATTATATTCACTTTTTGTGAAATATCCCTCTACTAAAGCAAAATCAATTTCTCCATGTTCTAATTTATTAAGGAGTTCCTTTGTATTATCTACAATCATAGTTATTTTTATATTCGCATTCTTGTTTTTATTTTTATTAAAATAATCATTTAATTTAGGTGGCAATATAAATTCTCCAATTGTGAGAGTTGCGCCAAATTTAATGCTCGTAACACCTAATTTTTCCTCTTTAATTTTTCCTTTAAGATATTCTTCATCATGCTTCATTGTAACGCTAGTTTGATATAATAGTTCTCCAGCCTTTGTTAGTTTTATTTTTTTTCCTTCATATTCAAATAATTTTGTGTCATATGTATTTTCTAAATATTTAATATGTTGAGATACGGCTGGCTGTGTAATACATAGTATCTCTGCTGCTTTTGTGAAGTTCATATAGTCACATACAGTTAAAAAAGTATTTATTCTAAAATCTAACATAAATTCACCTCTTCAGATTAATCATAACATATTTTTATCATTATATAAAAATAAATAATTTTATCTTATCATTCTTATATGCTAGTATTAATCCGAAGAAAAAAATTAGGAAATGAGGAATAATTATGAACTTTATTAAAACAAATTATCAAGGCTTATTGCTTTGCCTTGTAATAGGCATTCTTGCAACATTACTTGGAAATAACTTCACAATCATAGGAGGACCAGTGTTTGCCATTTTATTAGGATTAATAGCTGCACTTTTACCACGTAAAGATTCTTTTCAAAGCGGAATAACCTTTACTTCAAAAAAAATTCTTCAATATGCAATTGTTTTACTTGGATTTGGCATGAATCTTTTTGATATTTTTAAGGTTGGCAGACAATCCTTATTAATCATAATCTCTACAATTTCAACTTCGCTTATTATTGCATATTTAATAAGTAAATTAATCAAAATACCTTCAAATATTTCAATCTTAGTTGGAGTAGGCTCTTCCATATGCGGTGGTTCTGCAATTGCTGCTACTGCACCAGTAATTGATGCTGATGATGAAGATATTGCTAAATCAATTTCTGTCATTTTCTTATTTAATGTAATAGCTGCATTTTTATTTCCTGTTCTAGGTAATTTATTAAGCTTTAATGATATAGGTTTTGGAATGTGGGCTGGAACTGCCATAAATGATACTTCTTCAGTAGTTGCTGCTGGACAAACCTGGGCTGGTTATCATGGAAATGATATTGCTCTTAATTATGCTACTATAGTGAAACTTACACGAACTCTTGCAATAATTCCAATCACATTAATATTGGCTTTATATCGTTCTAAGAAAAATGCTGCCACTACAGTAAATTTCTCAAAGATATTTCCATGGTTTATTTTATTTTTCTTATTAGCAGCAGTTATAAGTACAGTCTTTAATCTCGATTCTCATACTTCAAAATCTATATCTGATATAGGTAAATTTTTCATTACAATGGCCATGGGCGCGATTGGATTAAATACCAATATTATAAAATTAATAAAAACAAGTGGAAAGCCAATTGTTGTAGGCCTTTGCTGTTGGATAAGCATAGCCTTTGTAAGCCTTTTAATGCAGCATTTACTACATATTTGGTAATACTTTCTTACAATATTCTTTAAGTTTTACTTTATTTCATAAAATATGAAATCACAAAAATAGTTAAAGAGCCCTTATAGTAAATTTTATACTACTATAAAAGAGCTCTATTTTTATTTCTATGCATTTTAATTAACATTGTTGAGCAAATTGAGATTTAACTATTACTATTCTTTAATATTTTTACAGAACTATATACAAGCACAGGAAGAGCAAAAATCTGTATAACACCCATACACCTTATTAATATATATGGTAATTTAATTCCAATAAGTGAAGAAAAGGCATTAATAAAAGTTACAATTGAAATAATAAATAAACTAATTCCCCACATTGTTCTATTTCTCTTATTATTCATTTAAATCACCCCTAAAAATTATAATTTATGAATTAAATTAATTATCCCTATCTATTTTATTACCGCTACACCAATGCTTACAAAATCCTGCCTTTTTACTGCACATAACCTTGTCGGACCCACAACTAGGACAAGCAAGTCTATCTTGCTCAAAATTTATTTCATAAATTGTGCCACATTCAGCGCATTTAAATTTACAAAGTTTTGTAGTATAATGCCCACCGCTTATTCTTATTGCTTTTCCTTCTGTTAATGCTAGTGCTACTTTTTTTCTTGCACTGTCTATTATATTTTGAAAGGTTTGTCTTGAAACCTCCATTTTTTCAGCACACTCTTCTTGATTTAATTCTTCAATATCTTTAAGCCTCATTGCTTCAAGTTCTTCTACTTTTAAGGCAATTTCTTCAAGTTCACATTTAGGTTTTCCCCATGGCACAAAAAAATCATCTTTTGGGAAAAACTCAACTCTTCTGAATTTCGTTGGTCTAGCCATTTTATCTCCTCCTAGATTAGAATATATTTAAACTTGGAATAATGTCTAGTTTTATTATCATTATTCAATCATACTCAATTTAATAAAATCTTCAAATCCTTAACCTTTGCTTATCTTCCCCTACCTATTAATTTACCATATTCCATAAATATATCCTTTAATTATTAACAAAGCATATTTCACTACATTCTGTATACATGAAGGATAATTGTTCATCAAATTTTCCATATTCCAACAAGTCTTTTCTTATATGATAAACCTTTATTCCCAATTCTAATAACCTTCTCCCAACCAATAGATTTCTATGGCATCTTTCTGGATTTTCTTCACTGCACATAATAGCGATATTTTCATTTTGGGCTAACTCAATTAGATTATTTATCCCCTTATTAAACCAGTCTTTTGTTTTTAACACCTCATAATTAATAAGTTCTGCAACATTAGTTTTTCGTGTTGGTAACTGTTTATTTAAATAACATGAAGTATCAGAAATTCTTCCTCCAAGACGTTCCCCATCATAACTGTATTTAATCCCCTTCTCCTTCAAAATCAATGATAATATTTCTGTGTTAAATTGTGAATAGTACTTGCTGTACGGTACACTTCTAATATCAATTACTCTTTCAATATTATATTTACTTATTAATGCTATGAAATCCTCTGCTAATAAATTACTATGTCCAATTGTATAAACACCATTATCATTATTTATCATAAAATTCACCACCATAATATTAAAAGTACAAAATACTTTTGTACTCCCATACTTTTAGATTAAGACAAAAGAAATCCTAATATGCCTTACCCCAATAAACCATTTTTTCTGCTTTTCTACCGCAGCATACACACTTGGTATCAAGCTCTTCTTGTTCAAATGGAATACATCTAGAAGTTAATCCTGCTACTTCCTTAATTTTTTCTTCACATTCTCTTTCACCACACCACATAGCTTTAGTGAAGCCAGATTTATTTTCAGCAATATCTTTTAGTTCTTCCATTGTTTTAGCAACAAATGTTCGTTCTTCTCTATTCTTTAACGCCTTCTCATATAAGCTATTGTGAATTTCATCTAGCGCAGCCAAAACTCTATCCTTTAAATCATTTAAATTAACTACTTCTTTTTCTCTAGTATCTCTTCTAACTAAAATTGCTTGATTGTTTTCTATATCCTTTGGTCCAATTTCTATTCTAACTGGTATACCCTTCATTTCATATTCATTGAACTTCCATCCTGGCATCTTATCTGAAGCATCTAACTTAACTCTTACAACACTAGAAAGAATATCTTTAAGTTCATTAGCCTTGTCAAGAACTCCATCTTTATGCTGAGCAATTGGAACAATGACTGCTTGAATTGGTGCTACCTTTGGTGGTAATACTAATCCACTATCATCTCCATGAACCATTATAATAGCTCCAATTAATCTGGTTGTAACTCCCCATGAAGTTTGATGCACATATTGCAGCTTAGAATTTTTATCTGAATATTTTATATTAAATGCTCTAGCAAATCCATCTCCAAAATCATGAGATGTTCCGCTTTGAAGTGCCTTACCATCATGCATTAAGCTTTCAATTGTGTATGTTGCCTTAGCTCCTGCAAACTTTTCTTTTTCAGTCTTTTGTCCTTTTAGAACTGGAATTGCCAAGTATTCTTCTAGAAGACTAGCATAAACATTAAGCATATCTATAGTTTCTTTTTCTGCTTCTTCGGCTGTCGCATGAGCAGTATGTCCTTCTTGCCATAAAAATTCAGAAGTTCTTAAAAATGGTCTAGTTGTTTTTTCCCATCTCACTACAGAACACCATTGATTATATTTCTTAGGTAAATCATTATAACTTTGAATAATCTTAGCATAATGTTCACAGAATAGAGTTTCTGAAGTTGGTCTTACTATTAATCTTTCTGAAAGGTCTTCTCCTCCTGCTCTAGTAACATAAGCAACCTCTGGCGAAAATCCTTCTACATGATCCTTTTCTTTTTGCAATAAGGTTTCTGGTATGAACATTGGCATATATACATTTTCATGCCCTGTTTCTTTAATCCTATTATCTAAGTACTTTTGAATGTTTTCCCAAATTGCATATCCATAAGGTCTTATAATCATGCATCCTTTAACAGTTGAATAATCAATAAGCTCTGCTTTCTTTACAATATCTGTATACCATTTAGCAAAATCTTCATCAATAGCTGTTATAGCTTCAACAAATTTTTTATTATTATTTTTACCCATAATTTTCTTCCTTTCTGTCATTTAATTTTTAAATACAAAAAAACACCAAGAAAAATCCACAAGGGACCCTTCTTGGCGTTACCACCCTAATTATTATAAAATTGTGCACAATAATCTTATAATCTCTCTTTATCTATAACGGGAATACCCGCTGCAGCCTACTATTATTTCGGTACAGAACTCCAAGGCTGGTTCAATAAATAATTTCTAGGAATTTTCACCAAACATTCCTTCTCTAATAAGAAATCACTTTATTTACTATTCCTCTTCACAGCAATAATATTTTTTCTAAATATTACCTCAATCCAACATTTACGTCAAGCATTTTTTTCCTTTAAATTTACTTATTATGATTATTTATGCTAAATCTTCGCCATTAGTTTCTATTACTTTTTTATACCAATAAAATGATTTTTTCTTAATCCGCTTAAATGTACCATTTCCATTGTCATCTTTATCAACATAAATTAAACCATATCTTTTCTTCATTTCCCCTGTACCAGAACTAACTATATCAATAGCAGACCACATAGTATATCCTATTAACTCCACATTACTTTCTATAGCTTTATTCATTTCTACTATATGGCTTTTTAAATAACTAATTCTATATTCGTCATTAAT
The DNA here is from genome assembly GCF_009928485.1 of Clostridium sp. C2-6-12. Classification (GTDB taxonomy): domain Bacteria; phylum Bacillota; class Clostridia; order Clostridiales; family Clostridiaceae; genus Clostridium. Next base: position 115,921 of record NZ_JAABNP010000015.1, read on the forward strand.
ACATCCATTATCATCTATTTCATCAATTGCACCCAAACCATTTTCTACAACAAATAAAGGAATCCCATATCTGTCATAAATTTTATTTAATGTATATCTAAGTCCCTTTGGATCAATCTGCCATCCCCATTCACTTGCATGTAAATATGGATTTTTCACTCCACCTAGTAAATTTCCAAGGGTAGTTTCATGTCCTTCTTCTGTAGTTATACAATTACTCATATAATATGAGAATGAATAAAAATCAACACATCCCTCTTTCAGAATCTTCTCATCCTCTTCTTCAAAAGTAATCTTAATATTATTCTTTTTAAAATAATCAAATATATAATAAGGATATACTCCTCTTACTTGTACATCTGGACAAAAGTTATTTATAATATTATCTAATTCTTGTTGAAGAAGTAGATCTTCTGGTCTGCAAGTTAAAGGATACATAGTAATATGTGCAATCATGCATCCTACTTTAAAATCTGGATTAATCTCATGCGCTATTTTCACTGCTCTTGCACTTGCTAGAAAAACATGATGTAACGCTTGAAATCGTAATTGCATATTATCTAAAGGATTTGCTATTTCTTCATCTTCTTGATTCAATATGCCTAAAATCTCTAAGTTTCCCATTGGCATAGTTCCAAAATTAATTTCATTAAATGTCAGCCAATATTTCACTTTATTTTTATAACGTTCAAACACAGTCCTAACATAACGTTCAAAAAATCCAATAACCTTACGGCTAGTAAACCCTTGATATTCTTTCACTAAATTATATGGAATTTCAAAATGACTTAATGTTACTAGTGGCTCAATTCCATATTTATTACACTCATCAAACACGTTATCGTAAAATATCAAGCCTTCTTCGTTTGGCTGCTCATCGTCTCCATTTGGAAAAATACGGCTCCAAGCTATTGATAAACGAAATACTTTAAAACCCATTTCAGCAAGTAATGCAATATCTTCTTTATAATGATGATAAAAATCTACTGCTTCATGACTTGGGTAGTTTTCTTCTGATAAAATCTTAGACGTAAATTTTCTGTTTTTATGAATTGACCCTGCTGTTAAATGGTCACATATGCTTTCTTTTTTACCATCTACGTTCCAAGCTCCTTCACATTGGTTAGCTGCTACTGCACCGCCCCATAAAAATTCTTTAGGAAACATCTTAATTCCTCCTTTCTCCTGATTATAATACGATTATTAAATCTTCACCCGCATTAATGTCCGAATTACTATCTTTTCCTACTACAATATCTAAATAATCTTTTGTATTTGTTACTAAAATAGGCGTATCTAATGAATACCCTTCATTTATAATAGCATCTTTATCAAAAGAAATTAACAAATCACCTTTTTTTACCTTATCACCTTGTTTTACATGTGTTTCAAAATATTTACCTTCCAATTGTACTGTATCCATACCAATATGAATTAATAATTCACAGCCCTTGTCTGATAGTAATCCAATTGCATGTTTAGTTGGGAACATTGCCATTACAGTACCATCAAACGGAGCAATAACCTTTCCTTTACTTGGTACTATAGAAACTCCCTTCCCCATAGCACCATTTGCAAAAGCTGCATCTTTCACTTCTTCTAAAGGTTTTAAAGTACCAGTCATAGGAGCAGAAATAACTTCTTTTCCATTTTTAATCTCATCATCTTCTTGAACTTCATTTACAATATTCGCTCTATCTTTAAATCTAATAAATGCTACAACAAATCCAATTACAAATGAAATAACAGTAATGATTAAGCAATAAATTAAACTTGTTCCTGGTTGTTCAGGATTTAATAATGCAGGTATTTCAAAAATCCCCATTCCTGCCATTGTGTAATATTTTAATCCAAAGAAAGCTGTCATTCCTCCAGCAATTCCACCACAGATACATGAAAGTACGAACTGTTCTATTCTTGGTAGCAATACTCCATAAATTGCTGGTTCAGTTACACCAAAGAAGCCTGATACCCATGCTGGTAAAGCAATTTGTTTTAAAGCTTTGTCTTTTGTCTTTAACCAAATTGCAAAGACCATACCTGTAGTACTAAAGGTTACAAATGTAGTAAATCCCAAAATCGGATCAGGAATACCCGCTGCAATATTAGAAACACATAAGAAAACTAATACAATATGAACTCCAAAAATAATTAATACTTGCCACAATGCGCCAACAAAAATCCCAGCCAAAATTGGATTTAATTTATACACATATAAAACTGCATCAGATACTATTTGCGAAAGCATATTTGCAAATGGTCCTATAAAAACAAAACCTAATGGAACTGAAATCAGTAATACAAGCATTGGAGTAATAAAAGTTTTAACCATATCAGTAATTACACGATTGAAAAAAGTTTCCAATGGCTTTGCAATTGCAACAATTAATATAACTGGTAATAGGGTAGATGTATAGTTTGCATTAACCACATGTCCAAATAATTGAATATCCACATTATTAATTGCTGGATAACATAATGATGCACCAATGATTAATCCTAAGTAAGGATTCATATTAATTTTCTTTGCTGTATTATATCCAATTACAATTGGAAGAAAATAGAATATAGAATCTCCAATTGCATTTAATAACAAATAAATTCCATCTGCATTAGAATATAATCCAAGATACGATAAAATAGAATTCAAGCCTTTTAACATACCACATGCACATAATAATGCAATTGATGGCATCATTATACCTGTAATCAAGTCTAAGGATTTTTCTTTTAAACTCATTTTCTTTTTTATAGATGCAGTAGATGACGAAGAAATATTAGCCTCCTTACAAACCTCTTCATACACTTGCGGTACATGATTTCCAATAACAACTTGATATTGTCCAGCGCTATGCATTACAGTGATCACGCCATCCATATCTTTCAAAACTTCATCCTTTGCAAGACTCTCGTCTTTCAAATTAAACCTCAACCTAGTAACACAATGTAATAGGCTGATAATGTTGTCTTTTCCACCAACATTTTTAATAATGTCCTTTGCTAATGATTCATACTTTCCCATGTTTTAATTCCTCCATTTTTCTTTTTATTTTTATATGAAATATGAAGGTATAGCCAACTTAATGTCACCATCCAGTCATGATTCTGACTTATAAACTAATCGTTCAATATGAATAGTTAAATACAATTTTTCTTCATTTGTTATATTATAATCATATCTTCTTTTAAGAAAGTCACCTATTTTGTTAACGCATTCATACGAATTAACATATTTTAATTTTACTGTATCTAACAGGTCATCATTTTTGTCATCAATATTTATCTTATTTCCTAATAAACGTTGTGCAAAAAATTTCAGATGCGTAATGAATCGATAATAATATATTGAATCTTCGTTAAAGGCAATATGAAAATTATATTTCACTATATTTGATATTTCTGACATTACTTCTGTTATATTGTACATATCTTCAACGTTTTCATTTAATAGTGCTTCCACAATATGTATTGCTATAAAGCCTGCTTCATCATCTGGCAACCTAACTAGAAATCTTTCTTCTATCATATTAAGTACATTTAATCCAATATTAAATTCATCTTTATAAAATCTTTTAATATCCCATAAAATAGCATTTTTAACTGAAATACCATCTTTAAAACGTTTAATTGCTGCATATATATGATCAATTAGAGAAATATATATTGTATCGTTTAAATTTTTACCTAAAGTTTTTTCTGTATACCGTATAATATCTTCGCCTAATTCAATATATTCAGATGGAATATATGTCATTAGTTCTTGAAACTTATTACTGACATCTGGATTTGATAATATGAATGTTTTATCAATTTTACTTTCATCCAATTCTTCTCCACATTTTTTCTTATAAGCAAGCCCACATCCCATTACAATTTTCTCTCCAGCATTTTCATCTTTGATTAATACAGCATTATTATTAAAGATTTTTGATATTATCATAACACATGCCCCTTTACTAATAAGTTTATTACAATTTTAATAAAAATTAAAAATTAACTATAAAATTTTTATTCCCATTAAACAAAAAAAACCTATTTGCTATATTTATATAAAATCACATAATAATTTTATATAAATATAGCAAATAGGTATAGCTCGTTTTTCACGATCACCATCCATTAGTTAAATTATATCTTATAAATATTTTAATTGCAATATATATTTATTCTCATTCAGCTTTCAACTTATTTTTAAATTGCTCATTCAAATCCTTTAGCATTGTACATTATCATTCAATATATAAGTACAACTTACAAATGATATATTTATACTAGTAGTAAACATATTATTTCTTTTTATCTTTTCAACTTAAAAACAGCCTAATCCCTTTAAATCACTTTTATTATTAAGATGCATAAATGTAATAACTGGCAACTCTCCATTTTCCCCACGTGGTTTTGTCATTTGGCTTGCATCTAAACTTTGAAAATCCTCTGCTGTTACTGAAACTCCGCTTTTATTCCAAGAATTATCAGTCATATTTTCATCAGGTAAGTTAGCATCTTTTAAGGCCACTCCTCCAAAAGCAATATTATTATGTAATTCTTCTCTTGTTCCTGGAATATCAGTTGCATCACTTGTGCTTACTCTCTCAAGCATATCAAAGTTTCCAAGTCTATTATTATATGCAGTATTACTTGTCCAAGTAGCTGATTTTCCTGGTTGATGATTTGCATAAAAACCATGGGCACCATTACTTGCAGAAAGACAATTCTTAACGGTATGAACTGGAGCCACTTCTGGTGGTGTTCCCATTGCATATCCACCTATCTTAAATCCATTAGAATCTCCACCAGCATTCATGTTATATGCCCAGCAAGTATCAAAAGTATTTGCTCCAGTAGATGTAAGACAATCATAACCGTCATCACTACAATTCCATGCACGACATTCTTTAAAAGTAACACCTTCTCCATGTGCACCAAAACCATCTGTATTCCCCATTGATATTCCCTTAACTCCAATATTGTTATAAGAATCACATCTATAACATGTACCAGTTCCATGATTTACAAAATAAAATCCATTAGCTGCATTATCGTGACAAGTCACTCTATTAAAAGTAGCATTTCCTTCAATTCTAAAGCATTCAGATTGTTTTTGAGTTCCTACTGGTACTCCAGTAACATTAATCCCTGTAAAAGTAACATCTTTAACCCCTCTTGCTATTCTAAAAGCAGCTACACGCTTATCAGTTGTTACACTAGAAAAATCAAAAGTTGGCATATCATTCATAGAATAAGCTTCATAGGTAATTCCACTCTTAGTTATATCATTTACATAGTTATAAACATTATCTGATTTTGCTATATTAAATTTTTTATAAATCCCCCCCATTATATATACTGTGTCTCCAGCGGAAGCCACTTCTTGTGCTTTTGTTATACTGGCAAATGGAGCTTTTAAAGTTCCTGAATTGCTGTCATTACCATTTGTAGAAATATAATATTCTGCTGCATAAGCTTTAGTTGTTGGAATAGTTAATGATGCCGATATACCTATAGCCACAACTCCGATACCTAAACAAATTTTCTTAATAAACTTTCTCATTATTTTGCTCCTTTTTATTATTTATATATTGTACAAAATTAATTCCATTATATTAGAACTTCTGAATAAATAAGAGAGAGGTAAGAATTAATAGGTAAGAGATAAAAGTTAAGGCTAAAATAGCAAAGCTATTCCTAAAAAATATATATTAATTAAGAGGAATGCTTAATTTCTTGCCAAAACTAATGCCTCTCCTATAAATTCTTAACTCTTAAATAATACAGAAAATCCTCATATAACTTAGCACAACCTCCAAGTAAAGTAAATATTTATGGCTTAAAATATATAAAATTTGTCCTTAAATAAATGTTTCATTTATTATATTAAGTTGACAGTCCATAATTAATTGAATATAATCAAGGAAATAATTCATATAATATATTTTTAATAAAAAGGGAATGAAGTGAAATTCTTCAACTACCCCAGTAACCGTAAAACAGACGAAATCAAAAATGCCACTGAGAAATTGGGAAGGCTTGAAAGTAGGAGGAAGTTAAGTCGGGATACCTTTATATAATTTTAAACTAATATTCTCTGAGGGTGGAATATTGGATTAGTGTGTATTTCATTAAATAAAACTTGTTTTTTTATTTAATGAATTTATTATGCTTTTTTTGGCGTACTCTCAAAGGGTATGCCTTTTTGTTGCCCTTGAATTTTATAAATTTTAGGAGGACCTTATGAAATTAAAAAACAAATTCTTATTACTCATTTTAATAGTTGTATTGGCTGTTACTACTTTAATTGGCTGTGCAAATAAAAGTGCAACAGCAGTAGACAGAGAAGGCAATAATTTTAAACAGCCTAAAAAAGTAAATACCATAATATCTACAGCACCTTCTAATACTGAAATATTGGTTGGACTTGGATTGTCAGACAAATTAGTAGCTATTGATAAATATTCAGCAGATGTTGATGGTGTAAATAAAGATTTACCTAAAATAGATTTTAAAAATCCTGATGCTGAAACTCTTGTAGGCTTAAAGCCTGATATAATAATAGCTTCTGGTCATAACAAAACTGGAAATGAAGACCCTTTTGCTTCTGTAAAGGAAGCTGGTATCGAAGTTGTATATATCCCTGTTAGCTCTAGTATAGAAGATCTTTACAAAGATATAGACTTTATAGCAAAAGTTACAGACACAGAAAAAAAAGGCGAAGAAATGATTAATAATATGAAAAATGATATAGATTCTATTAAGAAAATAGGAGATACAATTACTAATAAAAAAAATGTATATTTTGAAATAGGATCAACTTCTGCTTTATATAGCTTTGGTAATAATACTTTTTTAAATGAAATGATAGAAATAGTAGGCGCCAAGAATATTTTTGCTAATGAAAATTCATGGATATCACCAAGCCCAGAAGCTATAGTAAAAGCTAATCCTGATGTAATACTTACAAATGAACCCACCCAAAATGCTGTTGATGCTATAAAAACACGTGAAGGCTTTAAGGATATAAAGGCAGTTAAAGAAAATAATGTCTTTTCTATTGATAATAATTCCTCTTCAAGACCATCTCAAAATATTATGAAAGCATTAAAACAAATAGCAAAAGCTATTTACCCTGAGAAATATTCAAATGTATAAAAAAGCAATCATATTATTAATACCTTTAACCTTTTTAATTTTATGTATTGGAACTTCCATAGGAAGTTCTGGTACTAGTGTTTTAAATATTATATCAATAATCGGCTATAAAGCTTTTGGAATACCCTTATCTAAAAATATTAATGCTAATGATATAGCAATAATTTGGAATCTAAGGTTACCAAGAGTTTTATTAGCCTTTATAGTAGGTGGTTCATTATCTGTAAGTGGTGCTGTAGTTCAGTCTGTACTTAGAAATCCATTAGCTTCCCCATATACTTTAGGAGTTTCTTCTGGAGCTTCTCTTGGAGTTGGCTTACTTATAATTTCAAGCTTTTCAATACCATTATTAGGAAAACTAACATTGCCTTTAGCAGGCTTTTTATGTGGACTTTTAACTGTACTCATTATTGTAAAATTTGCCTCTAGCGTTGATAAACACATGTCAACTTCAACTATAATTTTATCAGGAATGGTTTTTTCCCTATTTTGTAATGCTGTACTTACTACTATAACAGCCTTATACAGTGAAGATATAAAAAGTATAGTACTTTGGCAAATGGGTTCCTTTTCTATGAAAGGCTGGTCTTATGTACAAATTGGATTACCATTTTTTATTTTAGGAATTGTAGGCATTATGTTTTATTGTACTGAGCTGGATATTTTATCTTTTGGTGAAAATCAAGCAAAATCAGTTGGAGTAAATACAACTAAAGTAAAGAAGCATTTACTTATATGTTCAGCTATATTAACTGGCTGTGCTGTAGCCTTAAGTGGTATTATTGGCTTTGTAGATTTAATTATTCCTCATCTTGTACGAAAGCTTATTGGTGCTAAACATAAATATGTTATTCCTGTTTCTGTACTTTTAGGAGGTTCCTTTATGGTAATTACTGATTTAATAGCAAGAACTATTATAGTCCCTTCTGAATTACCAGTTGGAGCTATTACTGCACTTATTGGAGCTCCTTTCTTTACGTACATATATTTCAAAAAATCAAAGTAGGTGAAGTTTTGTTAGAACTTAAGAAGATTTTCTGTGGCTATGAACAAGAAGATATAATAAAAAATGTTACCTTTGAAGCTAAAAGAGGTGAAATACTTTGTATAGTTGGCCCAAATGGATGCGGGAAAAGCACTCTTTTAAAGGCCATAACCAAACTTATTGAATATAAAGGAACTATCTTATTAGATTCAAAGGATATAAAAATTTTAACAGGTAAAGAATTTGCTAAAAACATTGCCCTAATGACTCAAACAAATGATGTATATTTTCCTTATACAGTTTACGACACAGTTGCTCTAGGTAGATATGCTTATTTAAAAGGAGCTTTATCTTCTTTAAGTAAAAAAGATGATTTTATTATTACAGAATCTATAAAAAATGTTGGCTTAATAGAATTAAAAGATAAACTTATAAGCGAATTATCTGGCGGGCAGCTTCAAAGAGTATTTTTAGCAAAATCCTTTGCACAAAATCCTGAGGTTATTTTATTAGATGAACCCACAAACCATCTTGATTTAAAATATCAAATTGAAATTTTAGAATATTTAAAGCTGTGGGCAAAGGAAAATAATAAAATTGTAATAGGTGTATTTCATGATTTAAACTTAGTTAATTTGTTTGGCGAAAAAGTTATATTATTAGATCATGGCCAAATTATAAGCAAAGGAACACCTAATGAAGTACTTTCAGGAGAAAATTTGAAAAAGGTATATAATTTAGATATACGAAGTTTCATGCTTAATGCACTAAAAAAGTGGCAATAAAATTTCGGTAAGTCTAACGCCTATATGTATTACTATAAATATAGCCCATTCTCCGTAAGAATGGGCTAAACAGAAAGCTTTAAGTAAATTAGTTCTTTTTAATTATTAATAATTATATTAAGTTTTCCTTTAGTAAATTTTTCAGCTTCATTAAAAATTTCTAAGGTATTTTCAGCATAATCACCTAATAATTCTTTACTTTTTTGAAAATCAACCCATTCAATTGTAAGTGGCAATTGAACATCAGTAGTTAGGCAATCCCAAAGTGCATCTAAATTTTCACCGTAATAAGCAGGAAGCTTTAATTCTTGTTTTAAAATTTGGTGTAAAATATTTTTATCCTTAAGCTTACTGCCTTGTATTACTACTTTATTCAAGCTATTCACATCCTTTTAAATAAAAAACTATTTTCCTTTATATAAAACTTTAAAAGTTTTGTAATGATCAGAAGTAGAATAAATTAATCCATCATTAGAATAAAGGATCCTATCCTCCCCGCGATGTCCTCCATTATAATTAATATCGCACTCATGCCAAATTCTACCTGGCGCATCTGGGAGAGATTTTTCAGCATTTTTAAAAATATCTCCTCCTATGCTTTTACCAGGTGCTACTTTATCAAGATCTCCTCCTGGCTTCCATCCAAGCTTATCAGCCTGATCCTTTGTTATATAGTTATCGGGCAAAGTTCCATTTTTATGTATATAATCTGCAACACCTTGAAAATCGTTAATTATTTTTTTATTTTTTGAATCTTCATTTTGATTAGAATCTACTTTTTTATCTTCTGATTTTATAGTTTCCGAATGGTTATCTTGCTGCTTATTTACAGTAGCTTTATTTGTTGCTGCACATCCAAATAAACCTATGAACATAAGTAAAAGTATAAAAACAGCAGAAATTTTCTGTATAAATAATTTTTTCATTTCTCATCCTCCATTTAATAAAACCTTATACCTTAATATTATAACCCACGTAGAAAAACTATACAAAATTTATAATTCCTTTTAAGTCTTTCTTTTCTATTATAAAACTTATCCCTTTAACTACATCATGTACATGTATCAGCTGAACCAGTTGTTCCCCGCATCAATAGACACACCTATTTTAAATTTAAATATGTAAGAAAGCCTCCCTGTCCTAACACTATTCCAAACCTAACTATAGCTATTCTATTAAAATAACCATTAAGACTCAAAACTTTCTCTTCTAAAACTTTGCACGTTTCTGATAGAAAACCTTCGCCACAAATAGAATCTTCATTAACAACTATATCATCATTATATCCATAAAAACCTGACACTGATGCTTGTATCAAAAGTGGTACTTTCTCTCCACTCTCTTTTACAAATGCCTCAATAACCTTCATAACCTTTAGTCTGCTTTCTAATATTCTTTTTTTCCTCTTTTTAGTCCACCTTAAACCTTTAATGCTTTCTCCTGCTAAATTTATAATAACATCTATCCCTGTAATTTCTTTTAAGTCAACGTATTCATCTTCTCTATATTCAACAATTTTATCTACCTTACTTAGTTTTTTATTTTCACTATTTTTCTTTCGAGTCGCTAAAATCAAGTAATTACAATCATCTTTAAGTTCTTCAACTAATTGTGTACCTATAAAACCTGTGCCACCAAAAATTAAAATTTTTCTCATAAACGCCTCCTCATTTCATATGTCGATCTGTTAAGTTATATGAACATTGCGCTTCTCAACCTTAGGAAATACAATAGG
>NZ_JAABNP010000087.1 GCF_009928485.1 Clostridium sp. C2-6-12
ACTCTTCTTCTTACTTCTTTAGTAAGTGCATCTTCATAAGCTTTTAAATCTGCTTGTGTTGATAAAGTTTTTTGGTATTCCTTCCAAGTAGAATCATATTCTCCTGTACCAACCATGATAACTTTTGGTAACCATTTATGCTTAACTTCATCCATTTTTTGCATTGCTATACCTGCTGGTTGATCTGCTGTTAATGTACCAGTAAATGACCAAATTGGATACCAAGCTTCATTTTCTGGTTCTGGTTCATTCATGAAATCTGTGAATTTCTTATATCCATATGCATCAAGAATCTTTTTATCTGTCTCACTTAATGTTGCTCTAAATTCCCCTGGTTGATCAGCAGCACTTGCAGTATTAATTCCATCTGCTAACATTCCTTTATAATTTGGGATATAACTATATGAACACATATTTGCTGTAACCCAGTCTTGATTTCTATTATTTTGTCTTTGTTCTTCAGTTCTATAGAATACTCCTTTTTCATCTACTTTATAGTCAACATCTTTTTCTCCCCAAGATCTTAAAACTCTTACTTCAGGATCTAATAAATCATTAAGTGCTTTTAAAGCACCATCTACGTCTTTACAACTAGTTGTAATTCCAAGTCCAGCACCAGCATTATAATCTGGCATACTTCTATAATGTGGCTTAACATTAGGATCAAGTGTTAAAGGTAATGGTACATAAGTTCTTTCATCTAAGTTTTGTTGTTTCAATGCTCTTTCTGCTTTATCAAATTGCCATTGTTGGTCAACCATTCCAAGAACTCTACCTGTAGAAAGTTTTGATATATATTGATCGTAATTTGCTGTAAATGTTTCAGGATCTATTATACCTTTGTTATATTCTTCATTTAACTTTTTATAATATTTTTCTGCTTCTGGAATTGTTTCATAACACTTAGCTGTTAATGTTGCTTTATCTACAACTGCTTTACCATCATTAGGATATCCAGCTAAGAATTGAGGTGGATTTTCCAAACAGAAATATTTTGTATCATATGATAAAATTTCAAATCCTATAGTTGGTTGTCCATCTATTGTTGGATTTGCTGCTTTATATTTTTCAAT
>NZ_JAABNP010000118.1 GCF_009928485.1 Clostridium sp. C2-6-12
AACTTAATATTAATATTGCTAATGAAACCCATGTAGTTATATATGTCTTTTTAAATAACAAATCACCAAGTATAGGTATTTGTGAAAGCCCTGGAATATCCATTTGGTAAAATCCATTTGTAATTCTTATGCGTCCACTACCTGTAATAGTTCTTGCTAAAAACACTGTTAATGCTCCAGCCATCATATTAATTGCAGTACCACTTATTGTTTGA
>NZ_JAABNP010000088.1 GCF_009928485.1 Clostridium sp. C2-6-12
GTTATTCAAGAAAATATTCTTAGGAATCATAGATTCCAAGGATATTTTCTTGTTTTTATTCCTTGCTGTTTTTTATTAAATTCATCTACTAAGTATGCTAATAAAACCCATTTTATATGACGTTCGTATCGGGCTTGCCCATAGAGTCGCGGATTTTCTAAATTATATAATCCTTTTAATACTGAAAATAACTGCTCTATTTTTAATCTGTTTTTATATAATTTTGAACCAATAGGAGACTGAATAAATAAAGCATTTTCATATCGCTTATCAGCAAATGACTCAATACTTTTAGCCTTACGCATATTTATATCAGTTAGTAAATTAAAGTCTAGATTAGAAGCAATTTCAAACCATTCTGCTGAATCATATGCTGCATCTGCAAGTATTAAAAACGGGTTATAAATTTTAGCTTCATATAGTAAATCTAAAACTTGATTATCATAAACATTAGCTGTAGTCAAATCAAAAACTAAAGGAATTATAATATCCGTAACTGCTACAATACAGTGCAATTTATAACCTTTATAGTAACCAAGACGGGTACCCTTGCCGGATTTAGCTTCGCTATCGTATTTTGAACTTCTTAAAGCAGTTCCATCTATCGCACATAATCTAGTTTCAGGATTTATAAGCTCAACAAACATAGCATAAATACCATAATATATATGTTTCTCTAAGTTTTTAGTTCTTAACGAAAGCGTGGAATAATCTGGTACTTGATTAAGTTGAATTATAGATTGAAACACATAATCTTGCTTTATACGATATTCAAGTTCTCTCAAACTAAAAATGCTATTTTTAACACCATATAAAATACACGAAACTATTTGTTCATCTGAATACTTACGTGGTCGTCCTTTAGAATTTTTAGTATTTGAATTTAATTTAGTAAATGCAATTTTAACAGCTTCAAAAATTTTATAATAATCATTTTCGCTTTTAATATTTAGTGATATAATCATGTTTGAGTCATTCCTTATGTGATTTATTATGTTTTTAGCGAAATTATTATATCACAAAGGAATGGCTTATTTATTTTTT
>NZ_JAABNP010000016.1 GCF_009928485.1 Clostridium sp. C2-6-12
ATCACAAAGGAATGGCTTATTTATTTTTTACAGATTCTATTTATTCAACAACCTAATAACTATAAAAATAAAATAATACACCTTATTTTAATTAATACTTTTATCTATTTTTATATACATATTTTATACCTAATTTAACTTTATTTCCATAATTAATAAAATTCGCCTTTAACATTCCCTGATCTTAAATGTCTAAAACCTATTTAAATTTATAATTACAGTTTATATGTAGCTTTATTATTCAAACATATATAAAGAAACTGCCTTACATCAAAAATTTTTTTCCTAATGTAAGGCAGTTATAAACTTAGATAGTATATTAAATTTATTGTATATAAATTAATAATGAAGTATATTGTGAATTTCCTTTAGCATCTATCCATTGATAATATTTAGTTATTGATTTAGCAGACACTTTTGTCCAACTATCTTCATTTATAGCTACAGGAATTTTCTCATAATATTGTCCATTTTTCACATTTGGAGAAGTAGTGCTACTTAATGAAATTGCCGTTGCTAATTTTAATTCATCTAAACTATTAGCTACTTTTACACTTACTACTGTTGATGGCATAGTAGGTTTAGTAGGTATCATTTCCACATTTGCAATTTGATAATTCGCATCTGGAGTAGCTTTTCTTATTACCTCTAAAGCGGTCTTGTTTTCATCAGTAAATGGAATATTCTTAAATCCAATCTTAACAAAACCTGGTGTTTCTGTACCCCCAATGGTTATACCTGCATCTGTATATGCCTTAGATATTTGAACCGATGCAGTAGTAGTTACTCCATTTGAGTCTATATCCGAATAAGTTATCAAATCTGAACGTACTGATTTTCCTTGTAATAATGTTTTATATAGAGTAGCTGTGTAATCTTTAGTTGTTCCATTCTCTGCTTTTACAGTATAAGTCACTTGGTTTGCACTATTTAAGAAATTGCTTGTTATTACAAAACTTCCATCTGTACCTGGAGACACTGAATTCACTGTAGTTAATGGGCTTGCCTTTATATTTGCTTTTAAGTTACTAACATCCATTTCAGTATTAGTATACGTACCAGTGCCAGCATCAGTAACAATAATTGTAGGTACAACCGCTGTAATAGTTCCACTTAAACCGCCTTCAACTATTGTTCCTGTATAATCCTTATTATCAGTGCCAGTTATGCTAAACGAAGTAATTGATTTTGCACTACTTAAAGTTCTAGAAATATTAGTTGCAGATATTTCTAGTTTTTGTTCTCCTGATTCTGGATTTGTAGCTCCAAAACCATCACTAGTTGACTTCTTCCTGATATATATCCAATTGCCTGCTACAAAATCAGTATCTGTTAAGTCTTTATACGTTGTTATCGAGTCAAAAGATTCTGCATTTGTCCAGTTTGGATTTACAGTAACACTCGCACTTGTAGTTACTACACAATATTCATATTTTACATTAGCTTCTAGTCCTGTTAATCTCATTGTGTAATCTTTAGGTATTGCTACTTGTTCTCTAGGTGCCAAACTTATACTTGGTGTAGCTGGTGTACTTATAAAATGTATCAGAGGATTTGAAGCTGCTTTTACTTCTTTTGTTGGATCTACTGCTGAGTTAAATACTACATTAACATAACAACTAGATGGTGTATTTTTAGTTCCATTATTATAAAAGTCTTGTATTGCTTCCTTTTTAATTGTTATTGTCTTACTACTTGCAGTTTCATAATATTTTGTATTATCGAGTACAGTATTTCCCAAACTTACTGATTTAACTCCATTAACTTTCTTTGAACCAGTTCCTAAAGTATAGCTAAATACTGCATCATTTGATATTCCTGAATCCATATTAAATACTACAGCCGTACTTGTAGTCACTGAAGGAGCTACTGCTACGCCTACATTTAGACTTTCAGTATATAATTCTATATCTCCATTTAATGCTATTGGTATTTTAATAGAAGTAGTCAATGGATATCCATTGTAGTATCCTGGTGTCGTAATTCCATTATCAGCAAATTCACTATATAGAAGTTCTTTTGAAGTACCATCAGCATAGTTAGCTATTATACGTAATTTATTAAGATCTAATTTATCATTTATAGCATAATCCAATGTGAATCCACTAGTTGCTGCACTAACAACTTCTTTTAGACTTTGAACACCAGCTGTTTGAGGAACTTTTACATCTAATGTTGTACTAACTTGCGCAGTACTTAGTAATCTATATCCCGCTGGAACATCAACGGCTGCAATCATATTCCATGATTTTACCACTTTTCCATCAAATTGACTACCACCATCAACAGACCACGATTTTACATTAACTTCTACTGTTTTACCGTTATCATCAGTTAATACAACTTTACTTGGAAGTATTGAATTTACTTGTCCTATATTCACTATATGTTGATTTGTATCTAAAATCTTTCCAGGTATTTGAGTTGGATTTGATATTTTTATTCTATTATCTGTTTGTATTCCAGATGATGTTATTATTACTTTTAGTTTTGCTGTTGGTAATGGACTTACAGAACTAGTATACCCTGTTGGTAACCCTAGTGTTGCAGTTAATTCATATTCATCAGCTTTAGTTCCATCAAATGGTTTGCTACTAGCTTCTGACCAATCCTTTATTGGCATTTCTATTTGTTTTGTTGTTCCATCACTTAAAGTGCAGGTAACTTTAGCTGTAGTTGGAAGTTTTCCTGATGTTTTTAATAATGGTAAATCTACAGCATCTCCTGGTCCACTTATCACAACATCTGCTATTCTTGTATTTGGATCAATTCCAATTATTTTTCCTCCTGTAGTAGTGTTTCCGCCTGTATTATCTCCAGTTCCTGGTGTGTTTCCACCTGTGTTACCTCCAGTACCTGGTGTTGTTCCAGAATCAACTTGTCCACTAATTGATATATTGTATTTTCCTATAACGCTTGAATTGCCAGCTGAAGTAGCTACAACTATAACACTTCCATTATCTGATGCTGTTAATAATCCACTTGAACTTATGGTTGCTTTTCCTGTTCCATTTTCAACTGACCATATTACATTCTTATCACTTGCATCGATTGGTAATACATTTGCAGTCATTTGTAAAGTTCCACCCTTAGTTGTTATAGTACTTGAACTGCTTGATATTTCAATTTCTTCTGCAAGAACTTTATTTCCTGGGTTACTATTATCATTATTACCACTATTACCAGAATTTGATGATGCTTCCTTCCATTGTGCATATAAGCTTATATTACGATCCACAGTTAATTTTTCACCTGCATCATAGCTGGTTCCATTTCCATTTTCCTTAGTATTCCATTCAACAAATTCATAGCCTTTCTTAGTAGGTTTATATAGTGAAACTTCTTCTCCCTTTTCAATACTATTTGTTCTAAGATCATCTCCATCATCATCTCTAAATCTTAAAGTATATTTAACAAGATTTTGTGGATCTCTTGCTACTGTATTTGGTGTACCTGGTGATGAATCTTCATTTCTAACTACCTGCTCTGGAGTGTAAGGGACCGTTGGTTCACCTGATTTTCCAAAAGCCTTAGCAGGTGTAGGCACATTACTCCCTACAGCAGCTCCGCTTTCATTAAACGTATAATATTTTCCATCAATTACAGCATTCCCTGTTTGCATTGCTCCGCTATTAGAAAATAAATAAATCTTCCCTTCAACTTGAACAACACCTGTTTGCATTACTCCATTGCTATCTAAATAATATCGTGCTCCCTTATCATCAATCCATCCAGTTTTCATTGTTCCTGAATAGTCATAAAAATACCACTGATCACCTTTTTGCTGCCAATATCCATTGCTTTGACTAATTCCATTTTGCCAAGCATAAAAATCTACTGCTAATACACTTGATGGAACCAAAGTTCCCATAGACGTTGTTATAACTGTAGCAGCAATTATTTTCTTTAGAAAATCACTTTTCATTAAAACTTCCCCCCGTATAAAATTTATTATGTCTCCAATATAAATCAATTGATTAATCTATATTATAAATCTCATCAAATATGGCGTATAAATCTATTTTCGATATATTTCTCTATAACTATAGTACTATAAAAAAAAGTTATATACTAGGACATTTATCAAAAAAATCCTCTACACCCATATTTGATGTAGAGGACTTATTATTCTAAAATAGTTTATTTTTGAATCAGTAAATAAGTTAAGGATATATTATTCTATTATCTTAAAACGCCTTCTGAATCAAAAACATATTTTTTGCCATCAATATATCTTGATCCTGTAACCATTCTTCCATTAACATTGAAATAATATGTTTTCCCATCAACAGTAATCCATTCATTTTTCTTCATCTTACCACTGTTTTCATCTAAGTAATACCATCCATCAGAACCTTCCACCCAGCCTGTTTTCATTGATCCATCTATATCTGCAAAATACCAGCTTCCATCTGCTCTAAACCAGCCTGCTTTCATTTCTGACGACGGATCTTCAAAATAATACCACTTATCTCCTACTTTAAACCAACCAATAGCAGATTGTCCATTATCTTTTAAATAGTGCCACCTATCTTTATTTGATTTCCAAGCAGAAGTTGCCATAGTTCCATCTTCATTGAAATAATACCAATAATCTTCTACCTTAAACCAGCCCTTGGCCATCTTTCCATCTGCTTTTACATAATAAGTTTTACCTGCAACCTTAACCCATTCCATCTTCTTAACAGTTCCATCTTCACCAACATAATACTTCTCTCCATTATCTTCGATCCATTGATTAAAGATTTCATATCCTTTTTTCTTATCAAAATAGCATCTCTTACCATCTACAATTTGCCATCCTGTTTCCATTGCACCATCAATTCTATTAAAGTAGTAAGTTTTTCCTCCTATATTTTGAACTCCCTTTAAACTTATTCCATCTTTATCATAATAATATCTATATCCGTCTCTCTTTCCCCAGCCTTTTTCATTATCAAATCTGTCAAAGACTTTATCCCAAGCATCATCTACATCATCATTTTTCTCACTAATAGAATCCGATAAGTCATTCATAGAATTACTTAATTGATCAAGTGCCGATGTCACCTTATTCGAAGCATCATTAATGCTATTTGTAACACCAGTAATTTTATTTGAAGCATCTGATATACTTGATTTCACTTGACTTGTAACTTGTGGTTGTATTAACGCTATTAATTGGTCTTTACTCATCCCAGCTAATTGTTGATTTATTATACCTATCAATTGTTCCTTGCTCATTCCTGATAATTGTTGATCCATAGTTGCTATCAATTGTTCTTTGCTCATTCTTGACAGTTGATCATCCATAATTCCTATCAATTGCTCTTTTGTCATTCCTGATAATTGTTCATTCATAATTCCTATCAATTGTTCCTTGCTCATTGCTGACAATTGTTGATTCATAATTGCTATCAGTTGTTCCTTTGTCATTCCTGATAAAACATGGTTCATCATTGCCAATAATTGTTCCTTAGTCATCGTTGATACTGATGCTGCTGGTACTCCCAAGCTAACCATCATTCCTCGTAATTGCGCTTCAGTCATACCTGATAATTGCTTACTTATCATTGCTATTAATTGTTCTTTGCTCATTGTTGATAATTGTCCATTTATCATTGTTATCAATTGTTCTTTAGTCATTGCTGATAATTGCTGATTCATCATTGCCAGCAATTGTTCTTTTGTCATTGCTGATAATTGTTGATGTATCATTCCTCGTAATTGTGTTTCACTCATACCTGCTAACTGTTGATCTATCATTGCAATTAATTGTTCTTTTGACATACTTTGTAATTGAGCATTTATTATATTCTTCAATTGATTTGTGTCCATATTGTTTAATTGTTGTTTTACCAAACTATTTATTTCTTCATCTAAGAATACAGATTTAGGATCCTGAGCTTGTACAGTATCAGCCTTAGCATTTACATAAAATATATTTAAATTATCATTTTTACTTAAATTACTTATTGGCATCAATGCGCATATGCTTGTTATAGCTAGTAGTAATACAACAACTTTATTAATTCTTTTTATCATAATTTATCGCCTCCAAAATATCTAATCATATTATACCATTTATACTGACCAGTTCAAGTTTTTTATATAAATTTTAAGTATAACTGATTAAAATATACAAATAAAAAGGTGTTTTATAACAATAATATATCATTATAAAACACTCTTATTCCTAATCAAAAAATCCTTCTTCTTCTAACATTGAAATAAATTCTTTTGCAATTTCAGGATCAAATTGTGTACCTGCACATCTCTTATATTCTTCTTTCACATAATCTTTATCAAAGGCTTCTTTATAAACTCTTTTATTTGTCATTACATCAAAAGAATCAACTATATTTAATATTCTTGCTAGTAAAGGAATTTGTTCTCCCTTTAATCCATTTGGATATCCTGTACCATCATACCTTTCATGATGTGCTAATATTTCATTTGCAATATGTGCAAATTCTGGACTTGATGATGCTATTCTATATCCTATATCACAATGGGTTTTCATAATAGCCCATTCTTCATCCGTAAGCTTTCCTGGTTTCATTAAAACATGTTCTGGTATTCCAATTTTACCTATATCATGAAGTGATGATAATAATTCAAGTTCATCTAACTTTTCTGCTGCAAGCCCAATTCTTTTTCCTAATTTATAACTTAAATTTTTAATTCTTACAGTATGCTCTTCTGTTTCGCTGTGCTTTACATGCAAAGTCTTTAGAAGCGAGTTTATTGCAGTACTTCTAGCACTCTTATCCTCCATGAGTTTATTTCTATACATTCTTTTTTCTGCTAAACTCATTACAGCTTCTGTATCTTGATTTTCTTCATCTGGAGCAGCATGTCCCCAAGCTATACTTATATTAAAATGAAACTTCATTCCATTTTCACACTTGTCTTTTATATTTTCTATTACCTTATCTACATAAGCATCATCCTTATTAATGACTAATATTACAAATTCATCCCCACCCCATCTTGAAACAATATCATCTGGCTCGCAGCTTTCAATAAGTATGTTACTCACAATACATAACAACTTATCTCCTTCTAAATGGCCCAATGCATCATTAGTAAGCTTCAATCCATTAAGATCTCCCATTATAATATGATACTTTGTATTTTTGTTTTTATCTAGTGCACTAAACATTCTCTCCATATGAGCCCTATTCTTAAGTCCTGTGAGTTTATCTGAATAGCTCAAAAATGAAATTTCTTCATTAGCAGAATATATTATTGATAACATTTTATTAGTAGAATCAGCTAATTTGCTAATTTCATCTTTACCAGACATCTTTATTGTTAATGTAGTATCTTTAGTATCGGCAACTTTATCCATAAAGTTTGTTAACGTAAAAACTCTTTTCAATATATATTTGTTAATAACATAAGTATTAAAAGCTATAATCACAACCATTAATCCCAAAAATTGAAAGATAAAACTTTTGAAGAAATGAGTAATATTTTCTTCATTATAGTTTATATTAAATGTAGTCATAACAATATTATCATTGCCATTAATATCCTTCATTATCTTGTCAGTTTCAGCTTCTTCTTTATTATATGCAATTATTCCATTATCAGAATTTATATATTCTATATTCTCACTTTGTTTAAATTTTTCTGCTTGAGCTTCTTTAAATTTCACATTAACTGCTGTAATTTTTTCTATATAATTTAATAATTTCTCGTCAACTTCTCGAACCATTATTAAATAACCATTACTTTTTGCCTGCTTATCAGATGAAGTCACATCTAAAATTCCAATTACATAAAAATGTCCAAGCCATGATAACAAACCTGTTTTTTTAGCAGCTGTCTTTTGAAAATTTTTATTATTTTCTAAAAGTTTTTCAACAAAAATTTTGCTAATTCCTTCTTTAATATTATTTTCCTTGTAATAAATTATATTTTTATCATTGTCTAAATAAATAATACTCTTTACTTTTATATTTTCCAGAGTGTCTTCTTGTAAATTTGACTCAATATATTCCTCAGTTGGATTACTTATAAACTTATATGTATCATCCCATTGTCCCCAATCAACAAGAACGCTTTCCAAGCTTTTTTCTTCTTCATTTATTATGTAATCCATTACTTCATAGCTTTTTTTAATACGTTGCTCTTGATTCCTATTTATGTACCCAAAGTAGGAGGAATAAAATATTGCGATAGTAACTACAATCACTGCTGTAACACTTATTAATCCCATCAATAGTGTTTTATATTTAATACTCATCATTATTGCCTCCTCATAAATTACCAGTATTTTAAATAGCTATAGTTAATTTGGAATAAAAATTAACTTAATAGCTATAAGAAAATATCCTAACTACAATATTAATCAGATTATATAATTACCTTATAAAAACCTATGCGAATAAAAAAATAAACTTTGATTTTCATATTTATACTGTCACACTAATAGTATCATTATTTTTTATACCATTCAACAAATGTGAGTAATATCAGTCAAAAATAGAATTTATATAAAATATATTACAAGTTTTATATAAATAATTAAAAAAAGGTAGGTATGCTATATATCTGTCAATAATATAACATACTTACCTTTTTACATTTTTATTTAATTTTAATTATTGTAATAATCCAAATATCATTATATATCTTTATTCAAATTCTATAGTAGCTGGTGGTTTTCCTGTGCAATCATACATTACACGATTAACCCCTTTAACTTCATTTACAATTCTAGTTGTTACTTTTCCAAGTACTTCCCATGGAAGTTCAGCCGATTCTGCTGTCATGAAATCACTTGTAGTTACTGCACGAAGTGCTATTGCATAATCATAAGTTCTTTCATCTCCCATTACACCTACTGAACGCATATTAGTAAGTGCTGCAAAATATTGACCTATTTCTTTATCAATACCTGCTTTTGCAATTTCTTCTCTATAAATAAAGTCAGCTTCTTGAACAATTTTAACTTTTTCAGCTGTTACTTCACCTATTATACGAATTCCAAGACCTGGACCTGGGAATGGTTGTCTGTAAACTAACTTTTCAGGGATACCAAGTTCTAAACCTGCTTTACGTACTTCATCTTTAAATAATAATCTTAATGGTTCTATTATTTCTTTAAAATCTACATAATCAGGAAGTCCTCCAACATTATGATGTGATTTTATTACTGCTGATTTACCAAGACCGCTTTCAATTACATCTGGATAAATAGTTCCTTGTACTAAGAAATCAACTGTTCCTATTTTCTTAGCTTCTTCTTCAAATACTCTAATGAATTCTTCACCAATTATTTTTCTCTTTTCTTCTGGTTCTTCTATTCCTGCTAATTTTTCGTAAAATCTTTCTTGAGCATTTACACGAATAAAGTTTAAATTGTATTGACCATTAGGTCCAAATACTTCTTCAACTTCATCTCCTTCATTTTTACGAAGTAAACCATGATCAACAAATACACATGTTAATTGATTTCCAACAGCTTTTGAAAGCAATACCGCTGCAACAGATGAATCAACTCCGCCTGATAATGCACATAATACTTTACCAGTTCCAACCTTTTCGCGTATTTCTTCAATTGTCTTTTCAACAAAGGAATCCATTTTCCAATCTCCAGAGCAACCACAAACATCATACACAAAGTTTGAAAGCATCTTTGTTCCTTCTTGGGTATGCATTACTTCTGGATGAAATTGAACTGCATATAGATTTTTTTCTTCACATTCCATACCTGCAACTGGACATACTGGAGTATTTGCTACTATTTTAAAGCCTTCTGGTGCTTTTTCTATATAGTCTGTATGGCTCATCCAACAAATTGTTGATGATGATACACCTTTAAAAATCTTTGAATCTGCATTAACATCAACTTTTGTTTTACCATATTCACTTACAGGAGCTGTTGCAACCTTTCCTCCAAGAACATGTGACATTAATTGTGAACCGTAGCATATTCCAAGTATAGGAATTCCAGCTTCAAATAATTCTTTATCACATAAAGGAGAATCCTCACCATATACACTGTTTGGCCCACCTGTAAATATGATTCCCTTTGGATTCATTTCTTTTATCTCTTCAACACTTAAAGTATATGGATGAACTTCGCAATATACATTACATTCTCTAACTCTTCTAGCAATTAACTGATTATATTGTCCGCCGAAATCAATAACTAAAATTAATTCTTTTTTCATGGTTTCCTCCTAAAAAGTTATTCTATTTGTATTATTAACTAAATACATTAATTTATCAATATAAAATACGAATTTTTTTTATATTTATCTACTTTTTATTCGTAATATTATATAAAATAGCATAATGCACAACGTGCATTACATTTAATTACTAATTATGTAATAATAATTAAAATTGTACATTGTGCATTATTTAAACAGTAATTATTGATGTTAATCTCAAATAATTGACAACTATTGTCCTACACTATAGTTAGGTGCTTCCTTAGTTATATTAATATCATGTGGATGACTTTCTCTTTGTCCTGATGCTGTTTGAACTACAAAGTTAGCTGTTTCATATAATGTATCAAAATCTTTTGATCCTAAATATCCAAGCCCTGATTTTATTCCCCCCATTAATTGGAATATTGTATCTGAAACAAATCCTTTATAAGCTACTCTTCCTTCAACGCCTTCTGGAACTAATTTTTTATTTCCTTCTTGGAAATATCTATCCTTAGATCCACATTCCATTGCAGCTAATGAACCCATTCCTCTATAAACCTTGTAACTTCTTCCTTGGTATATTTCCATTTCTCCTGGTGCTTCATCGCAACCTGCAAATAATGATCCCATCATTGCAACAGATGCTCCTGCAGCTAATGCTTTTACTATATCTCCTGAATATTTTAATCCACCGTCAGCAATTACAGGTATTCCATATTTTCTACCAACCTCTGCACAATCCATAACAGCTGTTAATTGAGGAACTCCAACTCCTGCAACTACTCTTGTAGTACAAATTGATCCAGGTCCGATTCCAACTTTAACGCAATCTGCTCCAGCTTTAATTAAATCTTCTGTTGCTTCAGCTGTAGCAATATTTCCTGCTATAACTTGTAAGTCAGGGAATGCTTTCTTTATTTGTGTAACTGCATCTAAAACACCTTTTGAATGTCCATGAGCTGTATCAAGAGTAATAACATCTACTTGGGCTTTTACTAAAGCTTCTACTCTTTCCATCATGTTTCCAGTAACACCTACTGCTGCCCCACATAATAATCTTCCTTTATCATCCTTTGCTGCATTTGGGAACTTTCTTACTTTTTCAATATCCTTCATTGTAATTAGTCCCTTTAAGTTTCCATCCTTATCTACTAAAGGTAACTTTTCAACTTTATGCTTCTTTAAAATTTCTTTAGCTTCTTCCACTGTAGTATTTTCTGATGCTGTTATTAAGTTGTCCTTTGTCATTACTTCAGAAATTTTTCTTTGGAAATTTGTTTCAAAAATTATATCTCTATTTGTAATTATTCCTATTAACTTTCCTTCTTTAGTTACTATAGGAACTCCTGATATTCTATATTGTGCCATTAGATTTTCTGCATCTTGAATAAGATGGTCTTGTGATAAGTATATTGGATCAGTAATAACTCCGTTTTCTTGTCTCTTAACTCTATCAACTTCTTTTGCTTGCTCTTCAATAGTCATATTTTTATGTATAATTCCGATTCCGCCTTCTCTTGCCATAGCTATAGCCATTTTTGACTCAGTTACAGTATCCATTCCAGCACTCATTAAAGGAATGTTTAATTTTATTTTTTTAGTTAACTGTGTTTTGGTACTAACTTCCCTTGGTAGTATCTCTGATTTATTGGGTACTAGTAATACATCATCAAAAGTATATGCTGTCTTAATTATTTTTGCCATTATAAGTCCTCCTCAGTTTTTGAATTATTTATTTCATTTTTCATAATTTATGACTACTTATCCTGCATTTATAATGCTATTTTTATGTACAAAAAAAGCACATTAACACTCTAAGTGATGTTAATATGCTAATAAAAATATAAATTTAGCCTATACTAATATCACTCATAGTCGGAAATTTACGGCTTCCGGTAGATACTCCTTGCCATATTCAAGGTATATACAAGTTTTTAAATGCGCTATATTTTAAATTAAAACTATTATAATGTATGTATAATCCAAAGTCAACAAAATTGAAACTAAAATTGCAATTTAAATAAATATTGTATTTTTATACTGATTGTTTTTCATCTTTTTGCAGTTAATACTTTTCTTTCATTCAATTATTTTCTGACTTTGCATTTACTCCTGTACTTGCTTTTCCATTTGTTTCTGAAGATATTGTTGATGGGTCTAATATATCATTGTCTTTTCCAAAATCAAATTCAGCACCATTTATTATTTGATAACAATTTTTTAAACTAGTTACATCTGTATTTAAATTATCCAACTTAACACCTTCTAAGTATTTGCTTATGCCCTTATTACCTATAGCCGTCTTTACATTCAGATTTTCATTCAACTGAGATCCCTGCTTTAAATTATAAGATTCAACAGCCATTATAACTTTTCTAGCTTGATCTACTACCTTTACTTTTTTAGCTTCCTTTATATAACCATTTACATTAGGTAAAATAACAGCTGCTAAGATTCCTATAATCGCTATTACTGCAATTACTTCTATTAAGGTAAAACCTAATTTTCTTTTGCCTTTGAAATTCTTTGTACTTAAAATTTTTCTTATAGCAACATCGTTTTTCTTTATAACAAATATATTCATTCTTATCTCCTTTACTTTCTTGTTATCTAAATTATCCCTGTTTAATTATTTCTTATACACTGCTTAGTAAAATAATTTAAATTAAATTTTGCTGAATAACAAAGTACTATAAATAATTTTAATAATATATAGGTTTGTAGATCATAATTTTCTATACTCTCTATTTAGAAAACTAATATAAAATCATATAAACTTAAATTAATCATGGAAAAGTTTATTATTTTTACTAATAATAAAGTCTGCTTCGCAGAGTATGTGTTTCTGCTACTTTTTAAAGTTATCCACAGATCTAACGTTTTTATAATTGGTCTAAAGAACAAAAAAGGTAAGCACTAATTAATAATGCTTACCTAATATCTATGTTAAAAGTACTTCATACTTTTATTTTAGTACATTCCATCCATTCCCATTCCAGGACCACCTGGCATTGCTGGTTCTTTAGCTGGAATATCTGCTACTGCAGCTTCTGTTGTTAAGAATGTTGAAGCTACCGATGCTGCATTTTGAAGTGCTGATCTAGTAACCTTAGTTGGGTCAACTATTCCACCTTTTATCATGTTTATATATTGATCATGTAATGCATCATATCCAACACCTGGTTCACTGTTCTTAACTTTTTCAATTATTACTGAGCCTTCAACTCCTGCATTAGCAGCAATTTGTCTTACTGGTTCTTCTAATGCTTTAACGATTATACTTATTCCAACTTGAGTATCTGGAACATCTGAAGTTAATTTTGCAACTTCGTTAATTACATTAACATAAGCTGTTCCACCACCAGCTACTATACCTTCTTCAACAGCAGCCTTTGTTGCATTTAAAGCATCTTCAATTCTAAGTTTCTTTTCTTTTAGTTCAGTTTCAGTTGCTGCACCTACTTTGATCACTGCAACTCCACCTGCTAATTTAGCTAATCTTTCTTGTAATTTTTCTTTATCAAATTCTGAAGTTGTTTCTTCAATTTGAGCTTTGATTTGGTTGATTCTTTCTTTTATTGCAGATGAATCACCTTTTCCATTAACTATAACAGTATTTTCTTTATTTACTTTAACACTGTCAGCTGTACCTAACATATCTAAAGTAACTTCTTTTAGATCTCTTCCTAATTCTTCTGCTATAACAGTTCCACCAGTTAATGTTGCAATATCTTGTAACATTTCTTTTCTTCTATCTCCAAATCCTGGTGCCTTTACAGCTACACAAGTGAATGTTCCTCTTAATTTATTAACTACTAATGTAGCCATTGCTTCGCCTTCAATATCTTCAGCAATGATTAATAATTTCTTACCTGACTGAACAATTTGTTCAAGAATTGGTAAGATCTCTTGAATATTTGTGATTTTTTTGTCTGTTATTAATATAAATGGATTATCTAAGTTAGCTTCCATTTTTTCAGTATCTGTAGCCATATAAGGCGAAACATATCCTCTATCAAATTGCATACCTTCAACTACATCTAATTCAGTTCCCATAGATTTTGATTCTTCTATAGTAATAACGCCTTCATTTCCTACCTTTTCCATAGCATCTGCAATTAACTTACCAACTTCTTCATCAGCAGCTGAAATCGCAGCAACTCTAGCGATATCTTCTTTTCCATCTATTTGCTTAGATATCTTTTGAATTTCCTCAACAGCCTTATCTACAGCCATTTTTATACCAGTTCTAATTAAAATAGGATTAGCTCCAGCTGTAACATTTTTTAGTCCTTCTCTGATTATTGCTTGAGCAAGTAATGTTGCAGTTGTAGTACCATCTCCAGCTACATCATTAGTTTTTGTTGCAACTTCTTTAACTAATTGAGCCCCCATATTTTCATATGGATCTTCTAATTCTATTTCTCTTGCAATTGAAACTCCATCATTTGTGATTAATGGTGCTCCAAATTTTTTATCTAATACTACATTTCTTCCTTTAGGTCCTAAAGTAACTTTAACTGTATCAGCTAGTTTATCTACACCTATTTGCATAGATCTTCTTGCATCTTCTCCAAATTTTAACATCTTAGCCATTTATATAACACTCTCCTTTTAATACATTTTAATTATTAATTCAATAATATTGATTTCTAAATATAAATTATATTTATTATTCAACTATAGCTAATATATCTTCTTGCTTTAAAATAGTATATTCCTCTCCATCTACTTTTACTTCTGTTCCAGCATACTTAGAATATAATACTTTATCTCCAACTTTAACTTCCATAGCTATTCTATTTCCATCTACAATAGCTCCAGGTCCTACTGCTACCACTTCTGCTTCTTGTGGTCTTTCCTTTGCAGTTCCAGTTAAGACTATTCCACTTTTAGTCTTTTCTTCTGCCTCTAATTTTTTAATTACTACTCTTTCACCAAGTGGTTTAATTTTCATGAAAAACCCTCCTTAAAATATATATATAATTTTTTTAATATTTAAACTTTTCTGTTAGCACTCATCAATGTCGAGTGCTAACATAAATATAATATCCTTTATAACCATTTAATTCAAACATTACTTCTAATATTATATCCTGTTATTCCGCGAATATTCCCCTTTATGTTAAATTATATTGAATTTACTTAAATTTTCTTCATTTTATGCCTAATTTAATTTTCTTCTTAATATTATCTTCTAAAATAGCTGCATATTGACTTATCACCATAACTTAACAAAAAAACTCCAATCAAACAAATTAATGCTGATTGGAGTTTTTCTTGTTAATCTACTAAATATTGTTCCTCAACTCTTGACTCTGCACTCTGAACAGATTTACGTTTATCTTTCTAAGTTTATTCCATGATATTCATCTAGGCATTTATTTGATAAAACACTCTTAATTGTAGATTGTTGATTTATCTTTGTAAATGGTGTTTTTGCCTTCATTGCAGATACGATCTTAGCAGCTCCATTTATACAACCGCCTTCACACATCATCCCTTCAATGAAATTACCATCTAGTTTACCAGCTTTAGCCATAGTCATAGTCTTCTTAATCTCCGCTCCACCAGAAACCTTTACTGGTTTAAATTCCACTTTAACACCTTTTTCTTGAACGTAGTTTTCTATTGCAGCAGTTAATCCTCCACCTACAGCAAAGTTTCTACCAAATATTGAAGCTTCATCAACTACAATATCCTCACAAGTTGCTGGATTTACTTCAAATGCATCAAATAAAGCTACTAATTCTTCAAAAGTTAATACATAATCAACTGCATCTTTTATGGAATCTATTAATGCTTCATTTTTCTTCGCAGTACATGGTCCTATAAATACAACTTTAGCAGCTTTATCTTTTGCTTTTATATATCTTCCTGTAGCAACCATTGGTGAAACAGTTCCTGATATTCTTTCAGCTTGATCTGGCATTACTTTTTCTATATAACTTAAGAAACCTGGGCAACACGAGTTAGTCATATAACTATCCCCATTTTCCATTCTTTCTATAAATTCATTACTTTCATGTACAGTAACGGCATCTGCTCCACAAGCTGCTTCTAGCATATCATTAAATCCTAATGCTTTAATTGCATTTTTAACTTGTCCATAAGTAGTCTTTGGTCCAAATTCTCCAGTTATAGCTGGTGCAACTACAGCATAAATATTTTCTTTACCCATTAATTCATTAACAACTTTAACCATTGAACTCTTGTCTTCTATAGCTCCAAATGGACATGCTGACATACATGCTCCGCAGTTTACACATTGACTTTCTGTAATCTCAGCACTAAAATCATCTGCGTTATAATGCACTGCTCCTGTTGGGCATGATTTTTTACAAGGTCTCATATCTTCAACAATTGCATTGTAAGGACATGCTTTAGTACACATACCACATTCTTTACATTTATCTGGATCAATATAAGCTCTTCCATCAACATATGAAATAGCTCCAAAATTACATGCACTATCACATTTGTGAGCTATACAGTTTCTGCAAGCATCAGTTACTTCGAATTTCTTTGTTGGACATCTATCACAAGCTGCTTTAATAACATATAATATTTGTTTTTCTTCTTCAACATTAATTAATTCTTCTGCATTTTTTCCATTAGGCTTAAATCCTGCTGCTAATTTAACTCTTTCTAATACTACTTCTCTTTCGCGTTCAACAGTATCTCTATAATTTGCAATTTCCCCTTGAATCATAGCAAAAGGAATTTGCTCTAATTCTTCTTTGTTAAGTTTATTCTCCTTTGCTAATACAGCAACTCTTGTAAGGACCTCATGTTTTAACCTTAAAAGTTGATTATCAAATTGAAACATTATACACACTCTCCCATGAATAATTTTTATCTAAACTTTTCTCACCAAATGATTATAACACATTATTGTTAAAAATATAACAAATATTATGTAGTTTAAATTTTCTGAATTTTTCAATTTGAGACCTGTTTCACTATATAATAACCACACTTTTGACCTATAAATTAGACCCCTTCCTCACAATCATTAATCAATTTTTATTTTATTTTCACGTGCATAATAAAACAAGTATTGCTGCGCAAATCCAGCCAGCTTACCAAATTTATTTCTTCCAAAAATCCTTATTTTATTTAATGACGAATCCTCTGCCCCGTAAAAATGAATCATCGCACGCTTAACCCATACATCTACTGGAAACGCTGAAGTCTTTTCCATTGAGAAAAGCATTATACAATCTGCAACCTTTGCTCCAACGCCTTTAAATTCCTGAAGTGCGGTATGACACTCGTCATCATTTAAGTTTTTAATATAATCCAAATTATATTTTATTAATGAATTTTCTCCATTATTCTCTGAGCTATTCTTTATTGAATTATATACATTTTGTATTGTATCTACTATATATTTACTTCTAAAAGATGCTCCTGTTTCCTGTATCTCTTCTAATTTAGCATCTTTTATATCTAATATATTAGGAAATGTATAATAAGTTTTCCCCTTATATTGAATTTCTTTACCCCATTTGATTGATATTTTATTCACAGTCTTTTTTATTGATGGAATATTATTTCTTGCTGAAATAATAAAACTTAAAAGCATTTCAAATGGATCTTGATTTAGAACTCTTACTCCATATCCAAATTCAATACTTTCTCTAAGAAGGCTATCCTTTGATAATTCATCTTTAATTTTTGAATAATCTCTATCTAAATCTAAATATTTTATCCATATATTTTTCACTTCTTCTTCTGTAGAATTGTAAATTATTATATCCGTACCCTCTTCTTTAAGTTCAATAACTTTACCTAAGGCAATTATAATAAAATGCCCCTCTGCAACTTCCTCAAATCTAAAAATTTGTCCACATTCAAATATATGTTTTAATTTAAAATTTTTAACTTCTTCTATAATCACATAATCATCACAAGATTTTATCCCTTTATAATCCATTTATATCTTTCTCCTTTGAAAATCTATAATATTTTATTCTGCTTTTCTTTAAGAATAATTTCTTCTAAAATTTCTGCACCTGTTTCTATTATTAGTGTGCATCTTTTTACGTTAATATATTCCTTTTTCAAATCATCACATTTAATATATCCAAGTTTCTCTTGAAAATCGCTTATAAATTCTTGTGCCATCTCCTTTACTCTTGGACTTTTATGACCGCTTACTTCCGTAAACATTACTCCAATAACACCTGCTGCTCCTGTTATAACTCCACAAATATGTCCAATCCCTATCCCACCTCCAAATCCAGACATAACCTTCAAAGTTTCTCTCGAAAGATTCAGGTCATATTCTTCATTAGCTGCATACATAATACTTTCCGCACAATTTAAATCATACTTTTCTTCTCTATATTTTTTCACCATTTCTTTTAGCATTAATTACTCCACCTATCAAAAATAATTATCTATTAATATATTATATCACTTATCAATTATTCAGCAATAATTAAAAAGCAATCTAATTGCCTCCATAAAATACTTCATATAAAAACAACTCAGAAATTATTACGCTTAAACAATTTAATTTTCATTATAAATTTCTGAAGAACAATTAAAGGCTCCAGAATAATTCTTCTGGAACCTTTTTATAACTATATTACAAATTAAAATTGAACCTTATTTCCATAATATATACATTCAAATAATTTTTTCATTTCTTCTTTATCTAATTCTCTTGGATTTGAACCAGTACAAGCATCTGCAATTGCTCTTTCAGCAATCATATCAACTTTTGAATTAAATTCCGCTTCATCAATACCATATTCTTTTAAAGTTGTTGGTATTCCCATTTTCTTATTAAGCTCTTTTATAAGACTTGTTAATGAATCAACTAATTCATCATCTGTTGTTCCAGCTAGTCCAAGTCTCTTAGCTATTTGAGCATATCTATCTAATGCATCCTTTTTATTAAAATCAATTACGTATGGTAAATAAATAGCATTTGCACATCCATGAGGAATATGGAATACTGCCCCTGTCTTATGTGCCATACTATGAGTTATTCCAAGTAGCGCATTTGAGAATGCCATACCTGCTAAGCATTGAGAGTAATGCATTTGTTCCCTTGCATCTTTATCTCCATCATAAGACTTAACTAAATAATCACGAATCATTTCAATTGCTTGTAAAGCTAAAGGATCTGTAAATGGTGAATGTAATGTTGCCACATAAGCTTCAATTGCATGAGTTAAAGCATCCATACCTGTATGAGCTGTTAATGTAGGAGGCATTGTTTCAGCCAATTCTGAGTCTACTATTGCTATATCCGGAGTTATATTAAAATCCGCTAAAGGATATTTAATTTCAGTTTTATAATCCGTAATTACAGAAAATGCTGTTACTTCTGTAGCTGTTCCACTTGTAGATGGAATTGCTATAAATTTAGCCTTTTGTCTAAGCTCTGGTAAACCAAAAGGAACTACAGCTTTTTCGAACGTAAAATCTGGATACTCATAGAATATCCACATTGCTTTTGCTGCATCTATTGGAGAACCTCCACCCATAGAGATAATCCAGTCAGGATTAAATTCTCTCATTAATTCAGCACCTTTAAAAACTGTTTCAACTGATGGATCTGGTTCTACGCCTTCAATTAATTTAACTTCAATACCTGCTTCTTTTAAATATTCTAAGGCTTTGTCAACAAAACCAAACTTTTTCATTGACCCTCCACCAAGAACTAATACTGCTTTTTTACCTTTAAGCGTCTTTAACTGCTCTAGTGATCCTTTTCCATAATAAATATCTCTTGGTAATGTAAATCTCATCATAATTTTAATAACCCTCCTCAAAACTTATACTTTTAATATGAAAATATGGCGACTATATCCTCTATTCCCATACATAATATATTTCTATATTAATCCCTAAAATCCTTTACATTTTGTGATAATTTAACAAAAAAAATTCTCAAAAGAAATTTTCTTTTGAGAATTTTTTCAAAGTCTATATATTACTTAGAATAATCATAGAATCCTTTTCCAGTTTTTCTTCCAAGCCATCCAGCTCTAACATATTTTCTTAATATGCTACTAGCTCTGTACTTGTTATCTCCTGTTTCAGTGAATAAAACATCCATGATAGCTAAACATACGTCTAATCCAATAAGATCTCCTAAAGCTAAAGGTCCCATTGGGTGGTTAGCACCATATTTCATAGCTGTATCGATATCTTCTACTGAAGCAATTCCTTCTTGTAGGATGAAAGAAGCTTCGTTAATCATTGGGATTAAGATTCTGTTTACAACAAATCCTGGAGCTTCTGCTACTTCTACTGGTTCTTTTCCAATAGCAACAGATAATTCTTTAACAGCATCAAAAGTTTCTTGAGATGTAGCTATTCCTTTGATGATTTCAACAAGCTTCATTACTGGAGCTGGGTTAAAGAAATGCATTCCTATAACTTTATCTGGTCTCTTTGTTGCTGAAGCAACTTCAGTTATAGATAAAGATGAAGTGTTTGAAGCTAATATTGCTTCTGGCTTGCAAATTCCATCTAATTCAGCAAATATTTCTTTTTTGATTTTCATATTTTCTATAGCAGCTTCAACTACTAAATCACAATCAGCAGCTAAATTCATATCAGTTGTTCCTGAAATTCTTGAAAGTATAGCTTCTCTATCTTCTTCAGTCATCTTTCCTTTAGCAACTTGCTTTTCTAATCCTTTTGCTATTCCAGCGATTCCTCTGTCAACAAATTCTTCTTTGATATCTCTTACGATTACTTCACAACCCTTTTGAGCGAATGCTTGAACAATACCAGCACCCATAGTTCCTGCTCCAAGTACAAAAATCTTTTTCATGGATTAATCCTCCTCAAAATTTATATTATAGATATCCTTAGTTAAAATAAAGTACCTATTTTAACTAAGGATTAATTATTCATATAATCAATTATCTATATGTAATATTATTAACTTTTCCAAGAATCAATATTACAAATTATTTTAATTATTCAGCACTTTTTACTTCTTTAATTTGAGCTATTAATTCTGGTACTACCTTTGTAATATCTCCAACAATTGCATAATCAGCAATCTTCATTATTGGAGCTGAATCGTCCTTGTTAACAGCAATGATTAAATCTGAATCTTGCATACCAGCAACGTGTTGAATAGCTCCTGAAATACCACAAGCTATATATATTTGAGGTTTAACAGTTTTCCCAGTTTGACCTACTTGGTAAGCTCCGTCAATCCATCCGTTTTCAACAGCAGCTCTTGAACCTGCTACTGTTCCTTCTAAAGCAACAGCTAATTCTTGAAGAAGTTTGAAGTTTTCTTTACTTCCTACTCCTCTACCACCAGCAACAATGAAATCTGCTTCAGCTATATCTACGATATCTTTTTTAGATTTAATTGTTTCTAAAACTTTAGTTCTAATATCGCTGTCAGCTAATTGAACATCAACTTTTTCAATGTTACATTTAGATGGATCAGAAGTGATTTTTGCAAATACTCCTGGTCTTACTGTAGCCATTTGTGGTCTGTGGTCTGGACAAGCAATTGTAGCCATTAAGTTACCACCAAATGCTGGTCTTGTTGCTAAAAGATCTCCATTTGTAACATCAACATCAAGTGATGTACAGTCAGCAGTTAATCCAGTTGATAATCTAGCAGCTATTCTTGGACCTAAGTCTCTTCCAATGAAAGTAGCTCCTACAAATAATATTCCTGGTTTTCTTTCATTTGCTAAATCGCAAATAACTTTTGTGTAAGCCTCAGTTGTATAATGTTCTAAGTTCTTATCATCAGCAACTAAAACTTCATCAGCTCCGTGTTCAGCTAAAGTTTTAGCTAATGCTTCTATGTTATTTCCAAGTAATAAAGCTGTTAACTTTACTCCTAATTCATCAGCAATTCTTCTACCTTCTCCAAGTAGTTCTAAAGATACTTTTTGTAATTCGCCTTCTCTTTGTTCAGCAAAGACCCAAACGCCTTTGTAATCTGCTATATTCATAATAAATTACCCTCCTATTATCTTAGATGTAGTGTTTTTCTTTTAATTTTCCAACAACATAATATGCTGCATTTTTTGGTGCTTCTCTAACGATTTCTCCTGCACCTTTAACTTCTTTAGTCATTGATTTCTTAACCTTTGTAGGTGAACCTTTAAGTCCTAATTCAGCTACATCTACATCTATATCAGCTGCGCTCATAACTTTGATTTGATCATCTGAAGTTGAGAAGATCTTTGCAACATGCATATATCTAGGTTCATTTAATTCTTCGATTGCAGTTAATAAACATGGAGTTTTTACTTCTATTACTTGATGTCCATCTTCTAATGCTCTATTTACTATTAATGAATTTCCTTCAACTTTAACGTCTTGAACATAAGTTACTTGTGGAATGTTTAAATGTTCAGCTATTTCAGGACCAACTTGTGCAGTATCTCCATCAATCGCTTGTCTTCCAGCAAAAACTATATCATAATCTAATTTCTTAATAACACCAGCAATTGCTTTTGAAGTAGCTAAAGTATCAGCTCCTCCCATTGCTCTATCTGTTAATAGGATAGCTTCATCTGCTCCCATACATAATGCTTCTGTTAATGTTGCCTTAGCCATTGGAAGTCCCATTGTTACAACAGTAACTTTCCCACCTAATTTTTCTTTTAATTGAAGCGCACCTTCTAATGCATGCTTATCCTCTGGATTCATTATTGATGGAACACCATCTCTTATTAATGTACCAGTTTTTGGATCTATCTTTACGGCTGTAGTATCTGGAACTTGTTTTACACAAACTACTATATTCATTCTAAAAGTCCTCCTATCTTAAAATGCTTCCTGCGATAACCATCTTTTGAACTTCTGAAGTTCCTTCATAGATTTCAGTTATCTTAGCATCTCTCATCATTCTTTCTACTGGATATTCTCTAGTGTAACCATATCCACCAAAGATTTGAACTGCTTTAGTTGTAACTTCCATTGCAACATCTGCAGCAAATAATTTAGCTCTTGCAGCATCTAATGAATAAGGCTCACCAGCTTGCTTCTTTGTTGCTGCTAAGTAAACTAAGTATTTAGCAGCTTGTATTTTAACGTCCATTTCTGCTATATACCATTGTAATCCTTGGAATGCTGATAATGGTTTACCAAATTGTTTTCTTTCCTTCATGTAGTTAACAGCTTCTTCGAAAGCTCCTTCTGCAATACCTAAAGCTTGAGCAGCTATACCAATTCTTCCTCCATCAAGAGTCTTCATTGCTATACCAAATCCCTTACCTTCTTTGCTAAGTAAGTTTTCTTTTGGAACTACACAATTTTCCATAACTAATTCAGTAGTTGAAGATGCTCTAATACCCATCTTATTTTCATGTTTTCCTACTGAGAATCCTGGGAATGATTTTTCTACTATAAATGCAGAAATTCCTTTAGTTCCTTGAGATTTATCTGTCATAGCAAAAATTATGAAAGTTTCAGCAACTCCACCATTTGTTATGAATATTTTTGAACCATTTAAGATATAGTTGTCTCCATCTAATACAGCAGTTGTTTGTTGCCCTGCAGCATCTGTACCAGCACCTGGTTCAGTTAACCCAAAAGCACCAAGTTTTTTACCACTACATAAATCAGGTAAATATTTTGCTCTTTGTTCATTAGTACCATTTTCGTTAATTACTGATGCACATAATGATGTATGAGCTGATAATATAACTCCTGTAGTACCACATACTTTTGATAATTCTTCTACAGCGATTATGTATGAAAGAACATCTCCGCCTGCTCCACCAAATTCAGTAGAAAATGGAATACCCATTACGCCTAATTTAGCCATTTTTTCAACGTTTTCCATAGGGAATCTTTCTGTTTCGTCAATTTCAGCAGCTATTGGCTTAACTTCATTTACTGCGAATTCTCTGATCATTTGTTGTACTAATTGTTGTTCTCTAGTTAATTGGAAATTCATTAAATTACCCTCCTTGTTAATTAAACCTATTGATAACAAACTATATATAAATCTCTAAATAGATTTTTAACTTAATCTTAAAATATTATTTATGATTTTTATAATTATTTATTTTGGAAATTCTTTTCTGCTCTTCTTTCTAAGAATGCAGTCATTCCTTCTGTTTGATCTTCTGTAGCAAAACATTTTCCAAAGTCTTCTGCTTCTATTAATATAGCTGCATCTATGTCAACTTGTAATCCTCTGTCTATAGCATCTTTACAGTATGCAACAGCCTTTGGAGCATTCGCGGCAATCTTATTTGCCATAGCTTTTGCTTCGTCCATTAAGTTTTCTAATTCAACTACTTTATTTACTAAACCTATTCTATAAGCTTCTTCTGCATTTATTAAGTCACAAGTATATATTAGTTCCTTAGCTTTTCCTGGTCCTACAATTCTAGCCAATCTTTGAGTTCCACCAAATCCTGGAGTTATTCCTAGACCTGCTTCTGGTTGACCGAATTTAGCTTTTACTGAAGCTATTCTTATGTCACATGACATAGCAAGTTCACATCCACCACCAAGAGCAAATCCTGATATAGCTGCAATAACTGGCTTATCCAATTTTTCTAATCTTCTGAAAACATTATTTCCTAAGATTCCAAATTCTTTACCTTGTTCTTCATTTAGATCTTTCATTTCAGCAATATCTGCACCTGCAACAAAAGATTTTTCACCTGCACCAGTTAATATAACTGCATACACATTACTGTCTTTTTCTAAATCTTCTAAAACAGTATCTAAATCTTTTAATGTTTCTGAATTTAATGCATTTAATGCTTTTGGTCTATTGATTGTTACAACAGCTAAATGTCCTTCTTTTTCAAGAATCACATTATTTAATTCCATGTTAAGGTCCTCCTTCAAACTTGCTTATTTATTTTTTTTTAATTTTCTCACTATTTTTAATATTTATTTAACTCATTGTTAATATTATAACAAATGAGTTTAAAAAATATTAAGGTTCTAAAACCCCTAGTTAAAATTATAATACGTCCTTAATTTATTTGCAATAAAATATTATGTTTTATTGCAAGTTTTTTACCGAGATAGCCAATATTTTTTCAATAAAAAGGTATAAATACTATTTTGTTTGTGAAAAAAATAATAAACTTGCTTACTAAAATTACCTAATAAGCAAGTTTATCATTATGAAATTATAGAAATATATCTATTTTTATGATTTAATTATCACTTTCATTTAACAAATAAATCAAAGTCATTAAACTTTCACTCAAGTGAACATTTTCTACTTTTACATAATCAGGAACAACCAAATCAACTGGTGCAAAGTTCCAAATAGCTCTTACTCCACCTTTTATTAATTCGTCAGCAACAGCTTGAGCATTTTTTCTAGGAACACATATAATTCCTAAGTCGATTTTATGTTCATTTAAAACATTTTCCATATCATCAATGTCCATTATTTCAATATTTCTGATTTTCATTCCTATCAGCTTAGGATTAGCATCAAATATTGCTGTTATTTTAACTCCTAAATTTTCAAATCTTGAATAATTCGAAACTGCTTGCCCTATATTTCCGGCCCCAACTAGAGCAGCTTCATATCCTCTATCAAGACCTAATATAGATCCAATCTGAGCATATAACTCCTTAACATTATAACCATAACCTTGTTGACCAAAATCTCCAAAACAATTTAAATCCTGACGAATTTGAGATGCTGTAAAACCTATCTTTTCCCCTAACTCCTTGGATGAAATTCTATCTACATCGTTTTTCAGAAGCTCTTCAAGATATCTATAATATTTAGGCAATCTTTTAATAACTGCCATAGATATGTTTTTACTTTTTTCCATATATATTTTCTCCTACCTTAATAAATTTAACTATTTTAATTTTTATAATAGTTTAACTTTATAATTAAC
Source organism: Clostridium sp. C2-6-12 (assembly GCF_009928485.1). Classification (GTDB taxonomy): domain Bacteria; phylum Bacillota; class Clostridia; order Clostridiales; family Clostridiaceae; genus Clostridium. The sequence goes on from NZ_JAABNP010000016.1 coordinate 25,997, forward strand.
ATTATAAAACATACTATCCATAATTAGTATATTTTTTAACAATCCAAATGCTAATTATTTGAATTTTTTATTTTATCTCACTAACTAAACACTATAATTTATAATTTTACCATACTTCTATAAATTTATGTCAAGGTAATTAAAATTATTTCACTAAAATAATAAATTTTATTATTTTCTCCAATCTCTTTAACCAATACTACCAAGTATAATGATAGCTTTTTCTAGTTTAAAAGTTTATGTAACAAACTTAAATCCTAAAAACACATTTAAAAAAGTATCTCAAAATAACAACTTCATCATCTTGAGATACTCCCTATTTATATAAACTTAAATCACTTCGCTTGCTTTATTTTCATTTATAAATACATTATTTAAAATCATATTTAAAACGCTATCACATACATAATACGAAAATGTCAAATCATTATGATAATCAAAAGATCCATCATATTGTTTTTGCAATTGCAAAATAAATAACTTAACATTACTTGGCTCTATATCGCTATTTATAATTCCAGTCAACTCAAAGTCCTTAGCCAATTTAGCTAATTTTTTTTCATACATCATATGATGTTTTACAGCACTTGTACTCTTGAATTCCCATCTATAATAATGAGGGGCACAGAAAAAATCACATAAGAAGTGGCATACTACCCCAAGTTCCTCGCTAAACTTTCCAATCGTCATATCATAATAAACTTCTTCTAACGTTAATGAAGATAAGTATATAATTTTTTCAACCACCATGTCTATACTTTCATTAAAATAATGTTTTTTAAATTTATATTTAGGTGTACAATCTGGTTTAACGTTTCCCCATATAAATCTTTTATCATTAATTAAATAAACACTCTTAGTATTAGCATATTTAATAATATTTTCACCCATAGCTTTGTGAGTATTAATCATCAAAGTCTAATCACATCCTTGCATATTAATTAATTTAATCTTAATATCTTATTGTGTTTAAATCATAGTAGTTATTACGATAATAAAATTAGTTTTATAAACTAATAATAATACTCAGAGTACAAATTTACAATAGTATATACCTATAATTTAAATAATTATTATCTGTATAAATTGTAATAAATATGAATCTCTATTGATTATTATGCCAAACATGCTAATTATTATAACAAAACTGTTTATAAATAATCTTTTGATCATTCATAAACAGTTTTTTCTCTTAGATATTATAAAATATACTTCTATTTATCTATTTATTCATTCCTTCATAATCTTTCAAAAATTTTTCAATACCTGCATCTGTAAGCGGATGTTTAATCATTTGCATTATTACACCATAAGGTATTGTTGCAATATCAGAACCTGCTTTAGCACAATCTAATACATGAATTGGATTTCTAACACTTGCTGAAATTATTTCTGCATCTATACCGTGAATTTCAAATATTTCTGCTATGTCTTCAATTAATGTAATCCCTGTACTTCCAATGTCATCTAATCTACCTAAAAACGGACTCACATAGCTTGCTCCTGCTCTTGCTGCAAGTAATGCTTGAAGTGCTGAAAAAATCAAAGTTACATTTGTTTTTATTCCTTCTTTATAAAGAATACTTACAGCTTTTAACCCTTCTTCACACATTGGAATTTTAACAACCATGTTTTTATGAATTTTAGCTATTTCGCGAGCTTCTACAACCATTTCTTCACAATTCATTGAAATAACTTCACCACTGATAGGACCGTCAACTATATTAGTTATTTCATTTATTACTTCTTTAAAATCTCTTCCTTCTTTTGCAATAAGAGATGGATTAGTTGTAACTCCGCAGATAACCCCTAGAGCATTTGCTTTTTTGATTTCTTCTATATTAGCTGTATCTACAAATATTTTCATTAATTATCACTCCCATATATATAGTTTAATATTCTCTATTTTAATTACACCTATATAATTAACTTTTCTGCAAATATTTTAAGTTTATTTCTATAATTTCAAAAATTATTTAAATATTGCTTTTACCTCTTCAATAATAGCTTCACTTGTCAAATTATATTTTTCCATAAGTTCATCAGGTGTTCCTGATTCTCCAAAGGTATCTTTTATTCCTATCATTTTCACATGAGTTGGACATTCACTACATACAACTTCCGAAACCATAGCTCCAAGTCCACCTATAATTGAATGTTCTTCTGCAGTAACTATTCCTCTAGTTTCTTTTGCGGCCTTTATAATTATATCTCTATCTATTGGCTTAATAGTGGAAATATTTATAACCCTTGCTTTAATGCCTCTTTTTTCTAATTCTTTAGAAGCTTCAATCGCTTTTTGTACCATCATTCCTGTTGCAATAATTGCAACATCATTACCCTCTCTTATTTGAACGCCTTTACCAATTTCAAACTTATAGTTTTCATCAAATATATCTTCTGTGTTACATCTTCCAAATCTTAAATAAACAGGCCCTTCAAATTCTGCTGCTGCTTTTGTAGCAGCCATTGCTTCTCTATGATCTGCTGGGACTATTACAGTCATATTAGGAAGCGAATTCATAAGCGCAATATCTTCTATTGATTGATGCGACCCACCATCTTCACCTACTGTTATTCCTGCATGAGTTGCTGCTATTTTCACATTCATCTTAGGATAGCAAATTGAATTTCTTATTATCTCAAAAGCTCTTCCTGTTGCAAACACAGCAAAAGTACTTGCAAATGGAATATTACCTACATTGGCAAATCCAGCTGCCATTCCCATTAAGTTTTGTTCTGCAATTCCTGCATTGAAAAATCTATCTTTAAATTCTGCTTTAAATCCATTTGTTTTAGTTGATTTTGAAAGATCTGCATCTAACACAACAACTCTTTCATTTTCATGCCCAAGTTCAACTAAAGCCATACCATATGATTCTCTTGTAGCCTTGCCCATTATTCATCCTCCTAGCTTAACTATGTTTTTTAATTTGAGTTTATATATGCTGCAAAAATAATCCCCATGACAATTTTTTGTACTAAGAATTAAATTTGCAACATACCTATTAAGCCATAATATCTTTTATTGCTTTTTCTTTTTCTTGATTATTAGGAGCTTGTCCATGCCATTCTGCTTTATTTTCCATAAAACTTACACCACTGCCTTTTACTGTTTTAGCTATAATTACAGTTGGTTTTCCTTGGACTTTATCTACTTTTAAAAAGGCTTCATTAATTTTGTCATAATCATTTCCATCATCACAAAATACAACATTCCATCCAAAACTCTCAAATTTCTTATCTACTGGTGCAACTCCCATCACCTCTTCATTAGGTCCATCAATTTGAAGCCCATTATAATCAACAATAGCAACTAAATTATCTAGTTTATAGTGAGCTGCTGCCATTGATGCTTCCCAAACCAATCCTTCTTGAAGTTCTCCATCGCCTAAAAGCACATAAACCTTGCTATTCTTTTTTTGACTTCTAATGCCTAAAGCCATTCCTACTGCATTTGATATCCCTTGTCCGAGCGAACCTGTTGAGACATCAACTCCTGATATATGTTTCGAATCAGGATGACCTTGAAGAAGGGCTCCGATTTTTCTAAGATTTTTTAATTCTTCTTTCGGGAAATATCCCTTTTGTGCAAGTACAGAATAAAGTGCAGGAGCTGCATGTCCTTTACTTAAAACAAACCTATCTCTATTAACATTCTTTGGCGCTTCCACACTTACATTCATTCTTTCATAATACAAATAAGTTATTATGTCTGCACAAGATAACGAGCCACCAGGATGTCCTGATTTTGCTTCATAAATCATTTCAATAATATTTTTCTTAATTTCTTTTGATATAGAAATCAATTCTTGTTTGTTCATATTTCACCAACCTATCTACGTCTTAAATCTCTTATAATTTAATATAAGTATTTTTATTGCATATAAAACTTCAAAAAAATTTCACTTTGTACGCTAACATATTTTTTTAAACTTCTGTTAAAACCTTATTAAATTTCTCATCCATAAAAGCTTTTGTATCTTTTATTACAGCTTTCCAATCATCATTTCCAACATACCAAAATTCTGCAGTAAATTTTCTTACTCCAAGCTCCCATGATTTTTTTATTATCTCTTCAAAATTAACATGTCCAGTTCCAAAAGTAATTTCTCTAAACTTTCCTGGAACGGTTTCTTTTAAATGAACTGCTGCAATATGACCTTTTCCTTTTTCAAAATCTTCAACTGCACTTGTTCCATATTGTAAAACAGCATTAGTTACATTCCCACAATCAGGATAAACTTGAAGATATGGAGAATCTACCATTTTTACAAATTCCATTGCTTTTTCAACAGTATTCATAAATTCAGTTTCCATAGTTTCGAATGCTAAAATTACACCTTTATTAGCTGCCATTTCAACTGATTCTTTTAAATTTTCTTCAAAGTATTTCCTAGTTTGGTCATTTCCTTTTTCATAATAAACATCATATCCAGCTAATTGTATTATTCTAACTCCTATATCAGAAGCTAAATCAATAGCTTTTTTCATCATTTCCATGCCTTTGATTCTTGTAGCCGCATCCATACTGCCTAAAGGATATTTTCTATGTCCGCTTAAACACATTGTTCTTATTTCAGTTCCGCACTTAAACATTAATTCTACTAACTGTCTTCTTTCATCTGCAGGCATATCTAATCTTGCTAATTTTTCATCTGTTTCATCAATACTTATCTCTAAAGTATCAAAGCCACATTCTTTAGCACATTTTAACTTCTCTTCCCACGATAAATTATTCGGCATAGATTTTTCATATAATCCTAATGTATATTCCTTCATAAAATCACCAACTTTCCAAAGATAAATTTATTGACCGTAATATGCATTTGGTCCATGCTTTCTCATAAAGTGTTTTTCTATTAATTCCTTTGGCATAGTATCAATATTATAATTTGCTAAAACTTCTGTATTCCAAGCCATCATTGCTACTTCTTCCAATACTACAGCATTATGAACTGCTTCTATCGCATCTTTTCCCCATGAAAAAGGCCCATGATTTTTAACTAAAACAGCTGGTACATGAATTGGATTTAAATCCTTGAAAGTTTCAACAATAACTCCACCTGTATTGTATTCATAATCAGTTTTTATTTCTTCTGGTGTCATATCTCTTGTACAAGGAATTTCATTATAAAAATAATCAGCTTGTGTTGTTCCATATGGTTTAATACTTCTTCCAGCTTGAGCAAAAATAGTTGCCCATCTTGAATGAGTGTGTACAATTCCACCTATATCCTTAAAATCATTATATAATTTCACATGAGTAGGCGTATCTGAAGATGGTTTATATTTTCCTTCAACTACTTCACCAGCTAAATTAACTACAACCATATCCTCAGGCCCCATTTTTTCGTATTCCACACCTGATGGTTTAATTACTATTAAACCTGTTTCCCTATCAATAGCAGAAACGTTTCCCCATGTAAATGTTACTAATTTATATTGTGGTAAAAGCATATTTGCTTCATAAACTTCTTTTTTTAATTCTTCTAACATTTTATCCTCCCTATCAAGTCCTCAGATTTATTAATCAGAGTTTGATTTGCATTTCTTTTATTATTAGATCTTTCAACTATTTATTTCACTTGAAATACGATTTTATTAATAATATATAACTTTATTCTTTTGTTACTTTATATACTGCTGCTTCATTTTTTGTATGGTTTGCTGAAATGATTAAATCGCAATCTTCTAAATTTATTACTGATACATTAGCTGGACCTGCACCTTTTTCTATAATTGTTTCTTTGCATTTTCCATCCACCCATTGGATATAAAATAATTCTGCATCTACACGTCTTACACCACCAACAAAACTTGGAATTCCACAAAGAGTTGTCCCAACTAGAGTATGCGCAAAATCAATTTCATATGGATAAGCATAAATTTCAGTATATTTTCCATCAATTAATTTATAAATCTTCATAGAATTTCCGTGGAATGGTTCTATAGTCATTAATTCATCTTGACCATCACCATCTAAATCGCACCAGGCAACTTCACTAATATTTCCTTCCATTAAATGTTCAACTTGCCACTGCCCATCTTTGCTTGGTATTACTTCAAACACTCCTTGATCACAACCAAAAGTTCCATGCACTTTTCCATCTACCATATGGCGTATATATCCATGATTTCTGAATAAACCTTTTTTAAGTGCTTTTAACTCTAAACCATCAGTTGGCACTGCTGGAAGTTTACCATAATAAATAGTACCTGAATGACTCCAGTCATCTTTTGAAGCTTTTAGATCTGCTATAGTTGCCGTAACAACATAGATTTCTCCATCTACATCCCATACATCAAAACGATGTAAATAAGGTAAATCAATAACTGTTTCTATAACCCATTCACCATCAACTAAATGTCCCCAAACTAAACGTGATCCACTTGGGCTTTCTTTTAAATAAAAATCACGAACAGCTAAAAATTCATTCTTGCGATTTGGTATAGGGATAATTGACATACATCCTCCACCATTTTCCCAAACTGTTTGGCGATGATTAAAATCTTTCCCCTTATATGCATAACAAGGATATCCCTTTTCTTCTGATGCTACTAGTAAATTTAATTCTCCATCTATTTCTATTGAACTTGCACAATATGCACGATACATTTCATCCAAGTGTTTTTTTGTTATTTTCATATTTACTTCACCTCAACCTACATTACCTATTTTTAATTTATTTTGTCTTATTATTATTTAAGTTCAGATAAAATTTAATTAGTAAATTTTATCTGAACCTAAAAAATGATTAATTACTTATTATAAAACAATTTATTTGGATTTCAATTATGGTTGCTTATATCTTTTATTGTGAATTACTTCTTATTAACTATTTGATCTAGAACTTTTTCTTCCATTTCTTGTTCTGACAATATATTTTTTAATCCTATTATTATTGTTCCTGATGCTTCTGCTCTTGCGAAATTAGATTTTAACACTTCTGAACAAAATACTACATCAAAGTTTGATGCTTGACCTTTAGCCTCACCTACACTACTATGTTGAACCGATACTTCTATGCCTAATTTTTTAAATACCTTATTTATTTTCATTTTTATTATTTGACTTGATCCCATACCGCTTCCGCAAGCTGCTATTACTCTTAACATATCCATACACATCCTTTTCTACATATTATTATTTAAATCTCATTTTATTTTTGGTTTATACTTTTTCATTTATACTTTTTTATTCTTGTCTAAGCTGCAATAATTGCAACTTAGACATTTAATTATAGTTAAAATTATTTATTATTTTAAACCTTTTGTGTTTCTTCAAGATATGCATCATAGTCTTCTGCAATTTTGAAATAACCTTTTTTATTTCTAATATATTGGAATTGTGGTATTGCAAGTAATGCTAGAACTGCAATTCCAAAACCTACATATTGAAAATTCTTCATTAACACTCCAATCACTGGCCATACTGTATCAAAGTCGAAGTTTCCATGCCATCCTCCGAATTGTGATAATCCGAAGAAATAAGCTGCAAATGCTCCTCCTAATACTTGAATTATTCCTGATGCAAAAGGAATTATGCAAGCTGCTTTTAATCCACCTTTTTTGTTTGCAAATACTGCAAAAGTTGCATTATCAAAGAATACTGGAACGAATCCTGTGATTATTAAAACTGGACTTTGGAATACTACTAAACCTATGATTGAAATAAATTGTCCTAATGCTCCAAATAAGAAACCAATTGTTACTGCATTAGCATGACCAAATCCATAAGTTGCCGCACAGTCTACAGCTGGCATTGATCCTGGTAAAATCTTATTGGAAATACCTTGGAATGATTCTGTAAGTTCTCCAACGAACATCTTAACCCCAAGTTGTAATATACTTAAGTAAACTGCAAAGTTTAATGACTTTTCCATTATATAGAATAAGAAGTTTCTATTTGCTGCAAAACCGGCTTTATCAATTTGATGTAATAAGTCTGGTCCTAATATTCCCATTATAATTCCGAAGAATAACATCATTAGTATACCTGTTGCTACAACATTATCATTAAATATTTGTAAAAATCCTGGTAATTTAAGATGCTCTATTGATTTTTCTTTATTACCAATCTTTCCTGCAATTTTATCTGTAAGCCAAATTCCAAACATTTGTTGGTGACCAACTGCAAATCCGCCACCTTCAGTTAATTCTTGAGTTGCTTCAACTGTAAGATTTGCTGATACTGCCCAATAAGTTCCTAATAATAAACCAAGCATAATAACTACTTGCGTATCAACTAAATGAGGGAAGCAAAATAATACCATCCATAATGCTGTTGAAGATTGTTGTACCATTATATGACCTGTAATAAACACTGTTCTAATCTTAGTTTGCTTTCTAAACAATACCAATATTATATTGAAAATAAATGCTATTAGTAATACTATCATCATAAGAGAAAATGATCTTCCAATGCTTTCAATAGCTGATTGAGCTGCTGTTTGACCGAAATATGGATCAATAACTGCTGCCGTCAAATTGAAACGATCTTTTAAACCTGCAAGTATTGGACGGAAGTTTCCTACAAGTCCACCAGCTGCTACATTTAAAATCAAATAACCAACTGTCGCCTTTATAAAACCTGCTACCGCTTCATAAATTGGACGTTTTAATAATAAATAACCTATAAGTACTATAAAACCAATAAAGAACGCTGGATTTGTCAAAATATTTATTTGAAAGAAACTCCAAATACTTAATAATATATTCATTTTACTTCCCCCTTGTTTAATAAATCATTATTTTCTTTTGCTTGATTATTGTATTTAACCTTTATTTTCAAATAACATTGAAATAAATTTTATACACATTTTGCTTTTAATAACTCAACAATTGCTTCTAAATCTTCTTTCGATTCAGCATCCAGTAATTTATCTACTATTGCTTCATCTTCAATTAAACCAACCATATTTGATAAGTTTTGCAAATGCACTTCGTTATCTGTTGAAGCTAATACAAAAAATAATCTTGCATCCTCATCTGGACTGTCACTAAAATGAACTGGATTTTTAGTTCTCATAAAGCACATTGCTGTTTCATTAACACCTACAACACCTTCTTGAGCATGTGGTATACAGATATTTGGTGCTATTACTATATATGGTCCAAATTTCTTAACGTTTGCTATTATTGCATCAACATAAGCACTTTCTATTGCTCCATCCTCTATTAAAGGTTTACAAGACGCTGCAATTGCTTCCTCCCAAGTATCAAAACCTTCATGAAACGAAAATCTTTTTTTATCAATTAATTCTTGTAACATTATGTTTTCCTCCAATTTTTATTTTATAGAGGGTTTAATAACCCTCTATGAATTTTTATTATAGCATTGACTTAAATGGTAGATCTGGTTCTATTGCAAATGCATCATGGAAACCTCTATCATGATGATATTGTAATACATCCTTATCATTTGGATAAACGAATTTGCCGCCTACTTCCCAAATAAATGGTTTAAATTTATATTGTAATCTATATTTTCTCATATTCCATAAAGTTAAAATTTCTTGTGTATCAGCCATGAAGTTTGTCCATATATCATGATGGAACGGTATAATAACTTGAGTATTTAAACATTCAGCCATTCTTAATATATCAATAGATGTCATTTTATCTGTCATACCTCTTGGATTTTCACCAAACGATCCCAATGCAACATCGATTTTATGGTCATTACCATGTTTTGCATAGTAATTAGAATAATGTGAATCTCCACTATGATATAAGTTTCCACCTGGAGTTTTGAAAAGATAATTTACAGCTAATTTATCCATATCTCTTGGCATTTTATCTTTTAATATAGTTCCTTTTGGTGCTGTAACAAGCTCAGTACGGTCAAAAGAATCAAGTGCAACTATTTCTGTATCTTTAATCTTTACTACATCGCCAGGTTTTACAGCTATACATTGTTCTTCTGGAACTCCCCAGCCTAACCAAATATCAATACAAGCTTGTGGTCCAATAAATTTAACATCTTTTGAACAATTTTGAATTACTGCTGCAGCCACATTAGCATCAATATGATCACTATGATCATGTGTAGCTAAAATTGCATCAACTTCCTTAATTTTAAAAGGATCAATAACACAAACTGAATTTCTTAAATTTGGTTGCATTGCTACACAACCAATCATTCTTTGATGTTGATGTTGTGATGCCATCAATTGGTTTGCTTTTGTTTTCTTTCCTGAATTAACCCACAGATCAACACATATATTAGCATTTCCTTCAGACTTAAGCCATATACCTGTACAACCTAACCACCACATTGCAAATGTACCTGGTTTTACTACTTCCTGTTCTATTTCTTCATTAAGCCATGTACCCCATTCTGGAAATGTGTTTAATATCCAAGATTCTCTTGTGATTTCGTTTACTTTTGACATTATAATCTCTCCTTACACATTATAATTTATTTTCGTAAGTTTTCTATGTTTTTATAAAATTCTGATTATTTTAATGATTAATTGTTCTAATTCGAATTAAACTTAATATATTTTATGAACTTTATGATTTGTTTATTTTGAACTTTTTGTTTGTTTATGTTTTTATATTACATCAAACATTCAAATAATTCAAGTATTTTTTTGAACTTTTTCATCTTTTTTATTTTTTGAATGTTTTTATTGAACTTTCTGAACATTCATCATATAATAATTATATAAAATCAATATAAATAGTTCTTTAAATGTTAATTTTCTTTCTTTATAATTAAAATGGATGATTTTAGCGTCTTAAAAATGCATTTATATTTACAAAGGTGGGACGAATATGAAAAAAACTCAAGGCATAGTGTCTAAAAGAAGAGAAAAAATTTTGGAATATATAAGCCAAAATGAATCAATAAATACTAATGAATTAGCAGAAAAACTTAATATATCCCCACTTACATTAAGACGGGATTTACAATCTTTAGATGATGAAGGATTAATTGTAAGATATTATGGCGGTGCAAAATTAGCTTCTGATATAAATCTTAATAATAATGATTCTGAAGAAAAAACTGTTGATTTAACATATGATAAGAAAAAACATATAATAGCTAAGTATGCAGCAGATTTAATAAATGATGGAGATACAATTTTTATAAACTCAAGTTCAACAGCTCTATTAATATTAGAATATTTAGAGAATAAAAGAGTATATGTTGTTACTAATAATGGTAAAGCACTTAATTCTTCTGTTGGACCTAATGTTGAGTTAGTATTAACTGGTGGTCAGGTTTATGAAAGAAAACAATCTTTAATAGGAGAATTTGCAACTTATATTCTTTCAAGAATAACTGCTGATAAATGTTTTTTAGGTGTAAGTGGAATCGCTTGTGACTCAGGTATAAGCACTTCTGTTTTACAGGAAACTTTAATTAATCACGAAATGATCAATCGATGCAGTGGTCCTGTTTATATTCTTGCGGATAGTTCAAAGGTAGGCAGACATCATAATTTTTCTAGTGGTGATATAGATGAAGTTTCTCATCTTATTACTGATTCTGATATTAGCGAAACTGACATTCATGAATTTAATGAAAAAGGAGTTACTGTAATTCCTTTAAATTACAAAGAAGAATAATAAATAAGCTGTTACAGAATTTTTTATTGTGTAACAGCTTATTTACTATAAGAATTTATTATATTGGCTTTGCTCATTAAGTTTATTTAGCAAATGTTTTATTTCCTGATCTTTATTTTTATCCATTACAAGTATCACATCTCCAGCATCTACAACAACTAAATCCTTAATTCCAAAGCCTATAATTAAATTTTTATCTCCAAATATTGAACAATTTTCACATTCATCAATATAAACGTTTTTAGAAATATTGTTATTCTTATCATTATTAAGAAGCCTGCTTAATGCTCCAAAGCTCCCCATATCATCCCAACTAAAATCACATTTTATAACATATGCTTTTCTAGTTTTCTGCATAATACCAAAATCTATAGATATTCCATCTATAAGTTCATATTGTTCTTCTATAACTTTTTCTTCATTTTCCTCACCTATGCTTTTATATATCTCCATTAATGGTTTATATAATTTAGGAAGATATTTTTCAATTTCTCTTAGGATAACATCAGCTCTAAACACAAACATTCCTGAATTCCATAGATAAGTTCCTTTTAAAATAAAATCTTTAGCAACCTCCAAATTTGGCTTTTCTGTAAATCTAGCAACCTTATACGTTGGTATATTTCCGGTGTTCCGCTCTCCCATTTCTATATAACCATACCCAGTTTCAGGCCTATTAGCTTCTATTCCAAGTGTAACAATACATCGTCTCTTATTCGCCATCTCTATAGCTTGAGATAACGTATCTATATAATTCTTCTCACCTTGAATATAGTGATCTGATGGTAATACCACCATCACTGCATTTGGATCTTGTTTTAAGAGCTTTACTGCTGATAGACCTATACACGTAGCAGTTTCCTTATTTATAAAATAGGTATTTATATTCAACTTCTACTGTATTATCTTCATACACAATCATTCTATTAACGACTTCTTTTATCATTGCGTTATTCCAATCCTTCAGTTCTGTATTTAATAACCCTGTTATCCCTGATTTAAGCATTTCTACTTCATTCTGATTATTATAGTTCTTCTCAATTTTTTTAATTATATCGTCTTTACGCTTTCCTAAGCTTTCTATTTCCTTACCAATGAATTTATTTTGTTCAGTATATTGACTTCTGTCTATTGTACTATCCACTAGTAAATCTAACAATTTATTTGCACGTTTAATATTATCATTTAACTGTTTTTCTACATTTTTCAAATCCTTCTTTAACAATTCAACGACATCCGATTTTTCCTCTAACTTATCTTTTAATGATTGATAATTTTCTTCGACTGCTTCATCCAATTTATATTTCAAATATTGCAATAATACATCTTCATATATTGCTATAGATCTATGTCCCACTTTTGTTCCATTTTTTTCATAGTTATTACAAAAGTACTTTACTTTATACTTTAAACTTTTTTTCAATTTCCCAGTCATTGCAGATCCACATTCTCCACAGAATAGCAAATTACTAAATAAGTATTTATTACTATGTCTAACATATGTACTTTTAGCTTTTTGAGAGCGTTTTTCTATTTCTATTTGTACCTTATCAAAAATGTCACTTTCTATTATTGCTTCATGGTTATTATATTTTCTATACCAATCACTTTTATCATATTTTTTAGTCTTATTTCTAGTTACATCTATTGTTTGCGTTTTTCCCTGAACTAAAGTTCCTATATACACTTCATTTTTTAACATATTGCTTATAGTATTGCTCTCCCAATTTCCACCTCTTTTAGTGTATATGCCTTCATTCATAAGAATATTGGCAATAGTTTTGCATCCTTGTCCCTTTAAAAATAAATCAAATACCCTTCTCACAACCTCCTTTTCCAATTCATTCACAACTATATTTTTTTCATTCTTGTCATAATCATAACCATAAGGCGGTCTACACGAATGCATTTTTCCTTGTTCATTGTAACTTTCCCAAACCATCTTTATTCTTTCACTTGTTTTCTGTGCTTCTTGCTCAGCTAACCATCCAAACAATCCAAATTTTGCAATATCAGTTTCGCTGTCCAAATTGTCCTCTAACAATATAATTCTTATATCTTTTTCTCTTAGATCTTTAATAGCTTTTAATGTTTCTTCTTGATTCCTTCCAAATCTAGAGTATGACTTTGCTATTAATATATCAAACTTCCCTTCTCCACCATCTTTGAGCATTTCCAACCATTGCTTTCTTTTATATCCCTTCGCTCCACTTATCCCTTCATCATTATATGTTTTGAAGTATTCACAATTATTTTTATTTTTTTCTAACCAATTATTAAATATTTCTTTCTGGTTATCTACACTTTTGTGTTGATCCATTGTACTAACTCTGCTTAAAAATGCAACCCTCTTTTTCATAATTTTAAGAACTCCTTTTTGTAAAAATGTAATTAACCCAATAAATAAGCAATCAAATACTACTTGAATAGGCTTATAGAATAACTCTTTACAACCTGCTTCTCAAGTCATTTCTCACTAAAATTAAAATTTAAATACAGTACTCATTATCTATTATTGTACATATTCTTTAAGCATACTTCGAATTCTTGCTTCCCATATTTATTTATGAATTTATATACGTCCTTACCAATTCGTTTAATATCTATCTGTACCCCATTATCATAATATATATTCCTAATTTCACCTTCTTCTAGCTCCCTTGCATTTTGCTCATATAATTCATGACTTACGTAATTAAAAATAACACTTTTAGGCATTAAACCTATTCTCCTTTTACTACTCATATATTTTTATGAATAAAAAAGCCTCACTATTCTTTGAAGCAATATTTTAATCACGCCATGTATAAATGAGCTTAAAACGCAAGTCTATTTTAGTTAAACCAACTTAGAATCCACCTGTAACTTACCATCAAACAGATGAAACTCACACTCTACCATCATCATCTCCAAATAAGAATCGCATCCCCTCCACTAAAATAGAAATAAGCAAGATATTACATTTTACTTCTCTACCTTGCTTTAACTTCTTTTAATCTATGTTCTATCTATCATTTTCTAGTATATTCTTAACCTCTTAATTTGTATTTTTATATAACTTAACCCGTATATAAGATGGTTGTATTTAATTGACTGACTTTAGATATAATTTTTTTAACCTAAAACAACAACCAAATAATAAATAAAAAACCTAGAATTTATAAAATTCTAGGTTTTTTATATAAAATTTCAGATCACTATATTTATACCTATAACATGAGTTTTAGTACTTTGTTTTTACATCTCTACCTACTATCTTGCAAATTAAAACAAACAATATTTTATTGTTATGTTGAATAATCTGACTAACACAACTCTATCTAATACATTAAATTCTTAATTTCTACAACAGAGTGCTGTGATTATTTTCCTATTGCTGCTTTAACTATTCAAGCATTTCTTTTCCTATATATTTCCGCATGAGTTAATTTCTCAAAGCTCAAAAGAAATTATAGTTTCATATTCACAATCTTTTAGATCATTTATTGATAACTTGTGAAACATAATATTTTTCAAAATATATAAATTATAGATAAAATCAAAAATTCGTATTCTTTCTTCAGTAATATCTAGAAGATTGTAATAAAATACTGTCAATACTCTTTTAAATCTTTTTCTACTTATATCTATACCTGAAATATCTGTTATTTCTTCATAACCTTTTTCTTCTAAATATTTATCAATAATTTTTTCAAAACTTGATCCAAAATCATATTCAAAATCCTTCTCAAATAATTCTTCAAATTCTTTTCCAAAACTTCGTTCAAATCTTTTTTTAATATCTATATGTGCCTTTTTTTCAAAAGCACTTTCAA
Organism: Clostridium sp. C2-6-12; assembly: GCF_009928485.1. Lineage (GTDB taxonomy): Bacteria > Bacillota > Clostridia > Clostridiales > Clostridiaceae > Clostridium. The sequence continues at coordinate 41,392 of NZ_JAABNP010000016.1, forward strand.
TATATCGTTCAAATTCCAATGAATAATTTTTTTTATATCTCTTCCTTCCTCTATATGTTGGAATAATCTTATCACGATTAAATTCTAAACTTAATGCAGTACTGTCTTTCTTTTCGGTAATTTTATTTATTAATTGAAAAAATACTTCTTTATTATCCCTACATTCATTAATAAAATCTATAAGAGATCCTCTTAAAAGAATACTGTTATTATTGATTTTCTCCTGCTTCGTTATTTTAAAATAAATTTTTTCATCATACATAGAAATTTCTAATCCATATAAATTTAAACGTATTTTCTCATTATCTTGTTCTAAATTATTATTTTGTGTAAAGCAATATACCTTATCAATATCTCTTAATTTCGTTAAATTATCCTCTTTCTCTAGTTTCTCCATCCATTGAAGTATATTTCTTATAATATCATCTTTTATCTCTTCCTCAGTTTTGGGAAGTTCATTTTTTTCAACGATCTTTTCTCTTGATACATCCAATTTAATAAGGTTTGGTGGATAATTAACATATGTGTTACTAAAGAGATTACTAAAAATTGTTCTATGCTCTTCTTTTAATAAAAGTCCTTCATTCATTATAACTGTCTTTTTCCTATGACTGAAGAAATCAATTAAAATTCCATAAGGATTTTCTTGTATCTCTTCTTTAACATCATCATATGGATAATCATAGTCTTTATTTTCACAAAATGGAACAAAAAACATTGGTGTTTCTAATGTATTTTTTTTAAATAAATACTTATATAAATTATGAGATTCAATCTCAACTTCATCTATGTTTTCATTAATAATCTTTATCGGTATATCTATATTTAATATTGTCTTTTTTACATATTGATAAATCTCAGCATAATTAATTCTTTTTCTTTCATCTTCGTATAACCTAATTCTAGTTCCTATAGATGCCTTTTCACTAGGTTTTCTTATAAAAAAGCATCCATCATAGTTTGGAATCTCTATTTCAAGCCCATTGTTTTTTTCAAAACAACTATTAGTTAATACTTTTATCTCTTTTGAAACTAAAAATGATGATAGGAAACCTATTCCAAAGCTACTTATTGCATTATATGATGCTTTTTTTTCACTTAACATATCATTATATTCATCTGAATTATAAAAACTTCTACCTATACTAGTAAAATATCTTTGTATTCTACATTCATCCATTCCTGTTCCATTATCTAAAATCTCCATAAATTTTTTTATATTTCCATTAATATTTTCTGAGCCGAATTTAATAATTATGGTTTCATCAAATTTATCTTCTGGATTTAGTTTTTTTCTAAGAGATATTGCATCTTTAGAATTCTGTATTAGTTCTCTTATAAATACATTATGCTCCTTATAAATGTTTTCCCCTATTAACAATGGCATTAACTTCGGAATATACGCTTCAAAATTATAATTATCCAATTCATATTTATCTTTAAATACCTTAGGTAGTATATAATATAACTTAAGTCCTATATTATTAAAATTATCTTCTATCTTTGGTATTCTCATTTCAAAGTCCTTCATAATTAATACTGCAACCTTATGAACAGTCGGATCTGTACACTTAAACTCAACTTTTAATGCTCGCCTATCCTCATCTGGTGATAGTTCAATTGTATTGGGTACAATGTTCAATCTAAATTTATTTTCCTCTAAAACTACATTGGTTCTATGATCAATTTTTTCCTTCTTAAAATAGAACTCTCCATATTTTCTCAACGTTAAATATAAATCTGTAAGAAAAATTGTTGCAATAATGAAAGATTGAACTTTCTTTAATTCACGTTGTTTAAACATCTTATCAATATTTACACACTTATCAATAAATTCATCATTAGTTTTAGATGCCAAAATTTCTATCATTTTTTCAAAATAATTACTTTCTCCAGTCCCATAAAACTCATCTTCTAACTTCAAAATTTTATTGTTAAATAGATTTAATAATTCATCATGCAATCCTAGTTCTGTTTTAGTACTTCTATTCTTGTCTAAAAATACACACCTATAATGAATCGCAATTAATATTAAATATATTATTTTAGGATTCCTTTGCAATTCTTCTCTTGTAGACTTAAACTCAGAATATATTTTGTTAATAAACTCTATTATCTTTTCTGATTCTGGCGATATTACATCCTTTGCTTTAATTTCATCAAGATAATCTATGTATAAATACTCTTCGTGAACTTGAATAATCTTTAGCAAATCAATAATAATCTTTCCATATTCTTTTTGTGGTGGATATGAAAATTTTCTTACATTATCGCACCTTAGACCCTTGTACTCAAATCTATCTAAAGAAACTATAGTCTCATCATCAGGTTCAAAAATATGTGCAATTTGAAACGCTCTATTCTCAACACTTTTATTTCCGATACTCCCAGCTGAGCAAACAACAATCAAAGATTTAGAATCATAAAAGTAACTATCATTCACCACTGGTCGCACTATTTGAGTATGTTTATGTCCATGCAAAACAATTTTTACATTATTCTTAATTAACATGTCAATTACTTCATCGTAATTTCTTATGAGGCTTGTATCACCATGTTTTGTCTGTATTTCTGGAAATGGATAAAAGTGGTGATGAAAAATGGAAACTACAGTATAGTCATCTAAATTTTCAACTAACTTTTTAGCATCTTTGAAAGACTGACTTAATTGTTTTAAACTAATATAACCATAGTCATCCCACTCATCATCTTTTTTTTCACCTTTGCACGAATTTAAACCAATCACTAATATCTTTTTTTCATGGAATATTTTTAATGAAGACCAATACTCTTCATTGTATTTAACTGTACTCCCTGAATCATTATAATTGTCTCCATAAAAGCATTTGAGAAAATTATCATATTTTTTAAAATCAGCACCTTGATCCGTTCTGATTAAATCATGATTCCCTGGCACAAAAATAAAATCTTCTTTTGAAAAATTAATATTAATTTCTCTTTCACGTATTTCAGTATGTATTTTATTAAAGAAATTTACGGCTTCTTGAATTTCCTTTTCATTACTTCCATACTTTTTGTCAAATATATCTCCAGTTACAAATATTGCTTCTAACTTCCTATAATTTGTTCTCTGATGTTCTATATCGTTAATTATTGCTATTGCCAACTCTTCTGGATCATCATAATAAAGGTTTCCAATATGAAGATCTGAAAGATGTAACGCATTAATTTTCCCCATCTACTCATCCACCTTATCTATTATATAATTTATTTATTATCTTTTATTTCGTGTATATATAAATATAACGGCTTTATTAATACCACATTAAGTATTATATACTATTTACTACAATAAATCATACATTTTCCAGCAAACACCATTCATGTATTTAAAACAACTTAACATAGCACAAATACTATTAATTACACAAATATTATTAAATCAAATCTTATTTCAACTAAAATACACACTAAATATCTTATCTATCTTCATACTTTTTTACTCTTCTGTAAAAGGTTGAAGCTTTAATTCCTAATTCTTTCATACTTTCTCTTGCAGTTATCTCTCCGACCTTCCAACGATTATAAACTACTATAAATTTTTCTTTTTCAACATTAATAGGCTTCCTACCTTTATATTTCCCTTCAGCTTTCGCAATTTCTATGCCTTCTTTTTGCCTTGCTAATAGATACTCACGCTCAAGCTGAGCAACTGCTGCGAAAACTGTGAGCATAAATCTACCTGTTGGTGTATTGGTATCTATATTTTCTTTTTGACTTATGAATGTTACACCTTTTTTATCAAACTTATCTATAATATCTAACAAGTCACGTGTGTTTCTTGCTAGTCGGCTAATAGATTCTACAACTACGATATCATTTTCTCGAATATACCCAATCATCTCTTGTAACTGCTCTCTGCCAGTGGTCGTCTTAGCACTAATTTTTTCAATATAGACCTTTTCTACATTCAACTGCTCCATAATAATCTCTTGTCTCGCCGTATTTTGTTCTAATGTACTAACTCTTACATAGCCAACTCTCATCTAAAACACCCCTTATTAATATAAACTCTTATAAATATTATTATTATATAATACTTAAATTTAAGTAAGTGTTTCAATAGAGCATCTATAGAATATGATATATTCCAAAAAGTATACCCCGATTCTAGTGATATACTTTTATTATTTTTAAAAATGACCTATTAGAGAGTAGCCTATTGATACAATTCCCTTATTTTAAACATCACAGAAATTCGCCACCGTGACAGAATAAATTCTTTTAGTAGAATAAGTAAACCTTAATACCTCCAAAAGCCTTTTGTAGAGCCTCTGTGAGCCTTTGTATTGAGAAATATAAATATATTTTATCCATACCCCACAGAATAAAGAAAAAGCAGTTAATATCAGTTCCATTATATGAATTACACATAACAAACTAAATATAACTGCTTATATTATTATTTCTGAAGTATACCATCATTCTTAAAAGTCTCTATCAACAAACTTAAGCAAAGAACATTTATTCTTCTATTTATTTCTGTTCTCTCTTGATACTTGTAAATCTGCTCAACATCATTCAAAAGTCTCTGCTCGTAGTTCAATACACTCATTATGTACTGCTTATAAACATGCTTAATTGGATTAGTATTTGTAAACCTAATTCTTTCATTTAAACTAATAAATGAAATTTGTTTTGCAATAAGTGCATTTAATATCCATGCTAAATTCGAGCAAGTACCAAAAGTTCCTACACTTAAAACTACTATTTTATCTTTAAGCTCCAATAACTCAAGCAATTGTCGAACATTACTCATGTTGTAGATATTCTCCTTTGACTTTATCCCAGCTTTGGTTAACAAAGTATAAGTGTGTTGGTCAAGTTTATTTACTATTGCATACGTCTTCATTTAGATACCTCCTTATCATTTAATAACTTGTTTAAAATAGCTTCCTTCTTATCTAATAAATACCCCTCATTTGAATTTAAAACCTTAAATACATAAGAAAGTTTATCTTTATCAAGTTCATTTATCTCCCTATTAATTCTTTGCTTAGAATGTTTTTTTAGAAAATAAATCTCTGAACTTAAATCACTAACAAGATATTCCACTGAACATCTATGCTCACTAACCTTAGTTAATATACAAGATGGAATATAATAATCTGACATAATGTTACTTTTTAATATATTTATACAATTAAGAAGCCTAAGCACTTCTTCTCTGCTTCCGTTTACTGCTGTGTAAATTTTGTTATAGCCAATCTTCTCTCTAATCCTGTCACTCATTCTCTTGTGTATCAATCTTACGTTATTTTCTGATTGCTTGGTTAATCTAGCAAACTCCTTATTTGATAACTTACAGAATCGCTTAAACTCTTTAATATTTTTTGAGGTTCCCCAGTCATATTCAAGAATAAATTCTTCTATTTTATCAAGTACTTCTAATCTAAAATCCCTGTCTGCTGTATTAGTAAAACTGGACACTTCCTTATAAGCTAATTCAAGTTCTTTCATTACTGAGTCCATTTTCCTTAACTCTCCTTTCTTAAAAATTTCAAATATACATTTCTCTATACATATTTTGAAACGCTAATTTAGCAATTGTCTTGAAACTTATATATAATATATAATTTTGTGTAAAGCCTAGTATAATAAAGCTTATAATGCCAATTATTAAAAAAAATCATACAATTATTTCAACAATGAAATCTTTTTTGTATTGTGTTTTTGAAACTTTGAATTTCATAAATTAGTTTCTGCTTTGGATTGCTTGCTATATTTTTTGTAACTTTACTTAATAAAAAAGCAATACCCCATAAGTACTGCTTTTAATGTATTACTGTATTATATCTTTAATCTTAAGTTCACCTTTTAAAATACTCATACTCATTGTTTTTAACATATGTAAGAATTCTAACTTTTTCTTATCATCCTCTTTACAATTTTCTAATTTCTTTAACCAAGCCTCTTCTAGTTTTACTCCAAGACTAACTGCTTTTAAAAGTTCTTTCTCTACACATCCACTATCTATTCTAAAGAGCTCCTCTTTTAAACTAATAAAATTTCCTTTAGATATCGAAGAAATAAGATTTAATGCATAATATAGCTCAATAGCTCCATCAAATACATCTATAGAACTAACTACTAAAGTATCCCCTTCCTTAAACTCTGACAACACATCATTAATTTCATATACCTTATGTATAGATATCTCACCATGTAATTTAGTTACACCTAACCTAAATAATAAATCTTTTGTTGGTTTGTTGAATATAATATATACTCTCAACTTTATCATCTCCCTTAAAATATAATTTAACTTCCAAATAGAATATCTCTAAATTTAGAAGCATTTTCATATAATATAATTACTCTTAAATACGTAGTCCAACAATTACTTACTGCTTACCTTTACCATTAAACAATTATTTATATTATTATTAGCTCAACTAAATATTTAACGCATGTATGGCTGTCTCTTTATAATCACAATAATCAGTCTTTTACATGAATTGTATACCCCGAACTGTAAATAAAATTTAACATATTACTATGTTTTTAGTTCAACTTAGAAGACCTAATATAAAATCTTTTTAGATATAATTTTTATATTGGAAGAAATACTTTTTCTGAGAAGAGAATTATATTATATGGCTAGAAAAATAGTTTTTGTAAGAAGACAACTAGATTATATGAGAAGTGAAGTAGTTTTTCTTGGAATGAAATCAGTTTATGTTGGTAGAGCATCTAGATCATATTAGAATAAAATAAATCTATATTAGTGGAAAATAATTTTATTTATTGGCTGGAATCTGCAGGTAAAGATTTCTTAATATTTCAATACTTGAGTCTTGAAATCTGAGCATTAAGGAGAGCATGTTATGAAGTATATTTATTTTAACGAGAGATGCATGAAGCTTTCTTTAGAATACCCCAAAGATGTTAAAATAGCAGTATTTTATACATTTTTAAAGTATGTCTCTAATACAAAGTTAGGACATCTTTAGTATATAGATGTAAAAAAAATACTATAAATAATTATTGTTTGAGAAGTAGTGGCTTATCCAAACTTAACTCTATATTTTTCATTAAAGAAAAAGAACCTAAGATTAATCTTAAGTTCTCTAAGCACTGATTTTATTAAAATCAATACCGCTTATTGAAATAACCATTTATATTTCTTTTTGTACCATCTAAACTCTCAATATTATAAGAATCTAATTGCCAATATGCACCAACTTCTTTAAATTTATAGTTTGCAGTAACAACAAAATTATTTGTGTATATATTCTTATTTTCGCTTACCCCTGAATCATTCATAAAATCCACCTTAAAATTTGCTGTTGCTTTTAATGTATTTTGATTCTCATCTATTTGATTAGGCAAATCTGTATTTAACAAAACTATTCCTATCTTGCTATGCTTAGATATTTCTTGATACAACTCTGGAGAATTTTTATAATAATTCCAATCTCCATATTGATCATAAATCATTGCATCTGGTTTATGGCGTTGAGCTTCATCAGTATAGCAATACAACGCTCTTATTTCAGAATTCTGAAAATCATTTGTTACATATTGGTCTAGCTCCTTTATCATCTCCTTTTTAGGTTTTTGAACTATTGCTCCTTCCTCTATACATTTCAAAGAGTTTTTTAACAATTTCTCTAGATTTGTCTTTAAATATACGGATTTAGGTGTGTCTTCACTCTTAGGCTCTTCAGTTATTTCTTTTGCAGTACTTGCTTCAGTTTTAGTTTCTTGACTTGCATTTTTTACATTACTATTTCCACATGAAATCAGCAAAACGCTAAACAAAACTGTGCTTAATACTATATAAAATATTCTCTTCAAATCTCTATCACCTCATCAATACAAGTTGTATTAATCAGTCACAACGATATCAAATGACTTTGTAGTTCCGTTAACATCAATTGTTATTGTTGTTTTTCCTGCTTTCTTTGTAATAATTGACGGAGATATCAACCTAACATAACCATCAGCATAAGCTAAATCAAATCCACAAAATGCTATATCATCATTGCTAGAGGTAACTTTTACTATTAATTTAGGTGTTGTACCCCAATTATTCACATTTCCAACTTCTAAAGTAGATAATTGTATAGTTTCATTAGTACGACACTTCAATGTATTTCCTTTCATACTTGCACCATTGTAAACTGTTTTCGTATTTGGTGCTGTACCAGTTACTGTTGTTTTAGCTTTTGCAGGGTCTGATGAATACACTTTCCATATGCTTAATTCATCTGTGTTAAATTTTATCTTTGAATCTGTTGATACTGCTCTAGCTAATGCACCTTTATTTGGTGAATAATTACCAGTAGTTGCACCATTGCTTGCATAAACTCTGTAGTTATCTCTGTTTAGACATTTAATGTACTTTCCGTCACTTCCAAACAAATATTTTACTCCACTATTGTCTGAAACTTCTCCTGTTTGCATTACCCCATTATCATCAAAGTAATACGTATCCACATCTATGCTCCATGTATCCTTAGCATAATCAGCTCCTGTTAATTTAAAATAGTAATTATTATTTTCTTTAAACCAACTATTTTCTGAAGCTGACTTTAATGCTTCACTTGAAGGTTTCATACTCTTTGCTGTGCTAGTGCTTGATACAGATGTAGAATTAGAACTTTCTATCCACTTACCATTACTATCAAAATTGTATGTCTTATTATTTATAGCTACTGCTCCTGTCACCATATAACCATTTTCATTGAAATAGTACCATGAGCCATTAATCTGCCTCCATCCAATTGAGTAACTATTGCCTTCAGTGTTCCACCAACCTTTACTATCGTTTCTCCATTCAGCTGATGCTGATACAGGAAATATTGTTATTACTACTGCCATAACAAGTAAACTTGAAACTAATTTTTTTATCATTATTTTTTCCCCGTTTCTTGTAATTCTTTTTGTTTCTTTAAATACTCTTCCAAACTATGAGAATTCCATTTTGAAGTAGTGGTTTTATTTGTTGAAGTAGCTGTGTTAGTAGTTTTAATTGGTTGATTACTTAGGTACTCTTCAATAACACCAAATTTATCAGTTCCACCAATGCTCGATTCATAATAATTTATCGAAGCTATTCGTCCATCTGCTTTATACTTTAAGTAGTCATCTAATGACATTACTAATGCATCTTCATTTAAGTGACTCCTCCACTCCTCATAAGTTTGAGCTTTTGTAACACCATATACTTTGGCAACTCCTCCAACAATCTCACATCTTGTGTTTACTCTCACATCTTTTGAATAAGACTTTTGATAAAGCGTTGCTCTATCATTCCAATAAGGTCCATTCTTAATCCAACCTAAATCTTCTAATTTCTTTGCTATTTCTAACGTAGCTTTAACTGCTGATTCTGATGCTCTTGAATTTGAAGTATCGGTTGAAAGTATACCGTCTTTATTTAAGTAATATCCATCAATATAAGTATCTCTTAAAATATATTTATTCATAGTGTCCGCATAGTACCAATTTCCGCCATCTTGGAACCAGCCAGTTTTTACATACCCCTTGTCATCAAATAGGCTCCACTGCCAGCCACCATAGTGTTCAAGGTACCTCCAACCTGTCGCATACGAATCCCCCTCTGTGTACCAAGTTCCTTTTGCGTCATGCTGCCATGTTGCTGAAGCATTAATTGGTGTTATTGCAAATGTAGTTGCAATAACTAAACTACCTAAGATTAATTTTTTAATCATCTTCATTTCCCCCTACAATATTAACTTAATTACTTTGTTGAATTATTATCACAAAATACCCAAGCATCAGCATATATTGGTTTCCCCATCCATTCAGTATTATGTCCGACTTTTTTTATTTTCCCCTGAAGAAATAATTCATCTATCATCCTTCTAGTCATAGCTTTAGCTGATTTAAATGTAATATCGTCGTATACAATGCCTGCCCCCTCTATATAAGAAAGTGCGCCTCCTTCAGGAGTTGGGTCAGCCATATAAGTCTCATCAGCATTTTGAGATTTTGGATTAATTCTAACATTATATACCCCTTTAGTTGTCCATGCTCCATCCATTCCCAAGAAATACTGCCCTACTAACTGAAGCTTAACCATAGCACCATCAAGACTTGCTGATAGATAATACCATTTACCATCTTTATCTTGAAACCATCCTTTTTTCTTAGTACCATCTTCATTATAATAAAACCATTCCTCTGTTGTTGAAAGACTTATGGTGTTATAATAACTTTCTTTAACCCATCCAACCTTATTATTGACTTTATTAACTGAACCATTATTGGATATATTAACTGATGACTTCCACGGTGTAGTTGCATATGTATCTGTTATTGGAACAGCCAATGATACCCCAAATACAGCTACTATTAATAAATTTCGTATTTTTTTCACCTTATTATCCCCCCCCTCTGTATACATTAATAAAATATAAAAGAGCTCCAGTAAAAACATATAACTTAAATATATTTTTACTGTTGCTCTGATTATAAACTTAGATTTCTCAAAAGTTCCCTCCAGTAACAGCAAAAATACTGCTACTGAAGTTCCCTTTGAGAAATCAAGAAAAAACAGAGTTAAGTATGCGCGTCCACACACTAACCCTGCTTTTAAATATATATACAAAGGTTAACAGAATCTAATCTTCAATACCCCATATACTATATTGAAATTGAGTAACAACTCCGTTATAATATATGTGGGTGTATCGCAGACTTAGTCTGTATTGTGTGGTGGTTCAAGCACCATGCCTTGCCTGTGTCTACGCCAATAGCCACAGGTGGTACACTCTCCTATTAAATTCTTGATTTCTACAATGTCAATTTTAGCATACAGAAAAAGTAATATCAATATTACATCAAAAATTTAATAGTCTTATCTTACCCAAATATCTTTTTACTCAATATAATCAATCACAGTTTTTGCATCTTCATTACTTATAGCATCAATATAACATAGCTTCTTTCCAATACCATTTAAAGATGTCCCAAAAACAAGCCCATCATACGTCTCTTTCGTTATCCAAAACCTATCATGAAAATCTTCTAAATCATAATGTTCGAGTACTGTCCCAACTCTCTGTAAGTCTTCCTTAACATCATTGAACAATATACTATTAAACGTCGACCTCATACCATAATGGTTAATTTTTGTAGCCCCTAAGAATTTTAGAACTACTTTCAAATCTCGTACATATGCCAAATCACGCTGAGATGTGAATAAATAATTATCCGTAATTATAACAGTTTTATTTTTTGCATTCAAAGCTGTCAGCCAATCCATCATAAATGATGCTGTATTACTTATATCATTTGGCTTAATCACATCTTCATCTAGCGGAATCAAACGTTTCCCTTTTCTCCCAAGTGTTAATTCCCCATGTGCCTCTTTCTCTAGCAAAACTCCTAAATCAATATGAGCTATAATCGCTTTAAACTTATGCTTAAATTTTAAAGCTGTCTGAAGAACCTGTTGTTCAACTATATCTACATCAGCTCCTGCTGGATAATAGATTGTGTATGGTACATGTTCTTTGTTGTCAACATATACCCCCACAGATTTTAAGAAGTCAACTCCCAAGAAGCAGCCAATACCATAATTAACGTTTATTGATTCAAGAAATTCATTAAATGGTTTTATATATATATCATACGATTCTTCATTCTGAGTGTCATATAAAAGTTCCAATGTATAATACCGTTTCACTGGATGCTGTCCATCAGCATTATAAAATACTGCCTCCAAGTAATCTTCGTCTGTCATATTATTTCCTCCTCTTTAACATAGAAATTATTTGTGTATTTAACTTTAGTCTTATATGCATATTTCATACTATAGTAACTAATCTATAAATCCGCATTAACTATTTAATCTTTTCTATTTACATTATGAAATGTCTGTGTTAGTCATTATTTCTGTGCTTGTTTTATATAATGGCGTCATATAATGATTTTCTTTTAAGTATAAAACCTTACTTGCTTCATCACAATAAACACTTCGTTCGTTATATTTAGTATCTAATTTTTTAAATCTATTTTTGTTGTTATTTTTTATAAATTCATCTAAACTCATTGCTTTTCCATTTTTATTAAAAATAGCACATATACTGTCATCTACTAATAAGTATACTATATCAGTCGATGTATCATGATACGCTGTACCTATATCATATGTACACTCTGACTTTGATGATACCCCTTTAAATCTGTCAAAGTTTTTTGGATTTTTATAAAACTCTTCTTTCATCATAGGTATTCCCTCTTTATTAAAAATAGGTACTAAACTATGATTAGTTTTAAAATAAACAATTCCAGTTATTGAATCATATGTTACATATACTTTAGTTGATTTAGGTCCAATAGTATATATTGTATTATCTTCAACAGCTTTAAACTCCATAGTATTCTTATATTTATCTCGCTCTTCAACTCCAACTTGTCCATATAGTGGTGATAACGAAGATTTATCACCCTCTAAATAAACTAATTTAGTCTTTGTGTCATATTCAGCCCAATACTTATTATAAACACTGGTACTTGTATCTGTAATAAATTTGTTTTCGATTTGTTGAAATTCTCCTGAACTTTGACTCTCATATTTAAATAGAATTGCTACAATAACTAAAACTATCACAACTAAACTAATTATTACCTTTTTTTTACCGAAATATTTCTGCAAGTTCCTCTTCCTTTCTATAATAAAATTCTACTTATTATTACTTTCTACATATATAAAACGCTCTTTTAGACTTAACATAACATTTTCTTCTTAAAAATATTATAAGCTATATATAATGCCTAAATCAAAATAAAGCATAATACAAATACTGATACATTTTTACATAATAGTATTTCTTTATACTAAAAAAAGTAGCTCCTATCTTCAAATTTAGGTAAGCTACTTTCTAAATAATATTTGTTATTAACTGTTTATATAATTTATTGCTTCATCTTCTCCTTGTTCAACAGCAATCTCAACTGCTTTCTTGGCTCTTTCTAATAATTCTTTACTCTTTTTCCTATAAAGTGCATTCTCCTGTATATTGCAAACTATTGTTTTTTGTATTTCTTTTCTTATTAATGGCAATGGAATATTAACAAACTCATTCTTATTAATTGCTGTTAATATTGTACCTGAGCACCCCTTCTTCATAAGATTCTGCATAGGCTTAAGTTTAAATAATACCAATAATACTTCTGATTCGATAATATTAGAATTGATTACATAAAAACCACTTGAACATAAAGCATTATTAAATTCTTTCTCTACCAAGGCACAACTTGACAATGACCCTTCTATTGATGAAATAACAACATCATTTTCTGCAACCATTCGTCTTGCTCTAGTCGGTAAATTTTCCCCATAATCAATAATGCATCCGTTAATTTCTCCATACATTCCTATGTTAGATAATTCAATATACTTATATTTTTCTTTATCTTTAGGAATAAAATTACTATCCTTTATTTTGCATATATCACCTAATAATTTATAACCATTATTATAGTCTTCAATTAAGGTTTTATAATCATCATATTTCTTTTGATAATATTCAGCATCTAATCTTCCAGATTTACTAAATGTTTCAGCAAAATTCTTAATAACATTTGAGCTTTCATCCTCTTCATATGTATCTACACTTAACTCATTCAAAAGTAATTCTTCTGCACATTTATAACATTTATTTGCATCTAGCAACATATTATTACTTGTTTCAATAATCTGTTGTATCTTATTTGCGAAATCAACCGAAAATGGTGGTATAACTAATGATTTTATCAATGCCATATTAATATTAGGTTGCCCTGTTATCGTCTTAAATCTATTTATCTGATTCTGACCATATTTTGTATTCAAGAAAGTAGATACTAGATAAGGATTTTCATTATTTTTTAAAGTAATTTTTGCAATAGCTTGATTAGAACTGCACTTAAACTCCTTATCATATACAGCCACTCTTCCTAAATATTCACCAGCCATTGTAACTAAAACTTGATTCTTTGTACAATGTGACTTATACAACATCTTATGACTCTCTTCATTTACATATCTTAGATTACTCCAATCAATATAATTGTGTCTAATATTTTGTGTCATCAAAAAAGGTATTCCCTTATCTGTAAAAATAATATCATTACATAAAGAATAAGCTCCAAAATTTTGTATATTTTTCATCCGTTTTTCAATAGAAATAGATTCTAACTCTTTAAGTATTTTATCTGTTTTAACATAGTCCTTTTTATATGTATTGGCATCTATTCTAAAATCAATAATTGATTTACAAATACTTAAGTTAATTTCAGTTGCTTCTAACCCATCCATTAATTTTTTATATTTCACTTCATCAAATGTACTAATAGATGGGCTTATTGAAAAAAACTTAATCCTTCTTTCTTAGCAAATTCTTCAAATGCTTCAGCTATTCCATCTTCTGTTAGTCCATCATGATTATATAAATCGTGTTTTACAACTAAATGATGATGGTCATCAAGCATATATGCTCCTTCATCACCATCTACTACTCTATATATTTTTTCACCTGAACTATCTTTACTTGGCTCTCTCATTGTAGCAAAGAAAATAGGGTAATCCTCCTTCTTAGGACATAAATCATCATCCCACTTTTGAACAAATAAAACAGACGTTTTTGTTCCTGTATGAGGTTTGAATACATTTCCATGTAACCCAACTACCGCTAATATCCTGCACCTTTCTGCTATATAGTCTCTAATTTGTTTGTCTGTTGAATTATTAAACCTTCCTTGTGGTAATACAACTGCCATTCTTCCACCATCTTTTAAGAATGATAGATTACGTTCAATAAATAAAATATCTCTTCCAACCTTTGTTTGATATTTGCCACTTGTATTTTTACCCAGTTCATACTTTGCAATAATCCTACTTTCCTTTATATCTCCTGCAAAAGGCGGATTTGCCATTAAAATATCAAACTTAAAATCTCTATTTTGGTTAGATGTTTTTCTTAGCTTTCTTAGACCTTTCCACCCATCATTATATATATCTAACCACTTTTCATCCCTAGTAAAATCATCCCAACGTTCATAATCTAAAGTATTAAGATGCATAACATTAGTTCTTCCATCCCCTGCAATAAGATTTAATGTTCTTGCAACTCTTACCGCTTTTGCATCAAAGTCTATTGCAAAAACATTCTCCCTAACATAATCCTCACATTCTGGTGGTTTTCGCTCTGCAGTAAACAAATGACTTTGTGGAATACCCCTATCAACAAGCATCTGCTTCCATACATGGAATATTGTATGAACAGGGAATCCACAACTACCTGCTGCTGTATCTATCATTTTTTCATCTTCTTTTGGGTTTAACATCTTAACACACATATCAATAACATATCTCGGTGTAAAATACTGTCCCTTTTCACCTTTCTGAGACTTACTCATTAAATATTCGAAAGCATCATCTACAACATCAAGATTTGAATTAAATAATTTTACATCTTGTAAACTAGCCACACAAACTGATAAATGAGAACTTGTCAAATCGATCTGTTCATCTGGATTAAATACTCCAACCCATTTTTCCTTTGCTTTATCAAACAAAGCTTGTATCTTAACTTTTAAATCGCTTTCTGTATCTCCATAATTACGAAATTCCAAAGTTCTTTTCTTATTTCTTCCACTTTCCATTTCATCATATAACTTTGTAAATATTAGTTTAAATACTTCTTCGAAAACATCAACCCCTGCATTTGCAAGAACTTCATCTTCCATCTCTTCAATAAGACTTTTCAATGATTTTCTCTCATTGACTAATTTATCCTTTGCTACTAAATCATTAATAGTCCAACGCTCTGTCAAAATATCTGTTAGCTTCTGCGTAGCTTTAGGAATATTAGGTATATCTTCAAAGTAATTAGGGTCTTTTCTATGATAAAAAGAAATCTGTTCACCATTTGTCCATACTCCAATAATTGCTCCTGTTGCATTACAGTACGATTTTAATTGCTCTTTACCATCCTTTAATTTGGGCTTCTTAAGCTCTACAATTATTTGCGGAGCTGTTGGATGGTCTTTATCAAATATAACAATATCTGCTCTCTTTTTCTCTTTACCAAAAGTAACACTATACTCTAATTCCATTCTTTCTATTGGATAATTGTAATCATTAATTAACTTATAAATATACAATTGTCTTACTAGCTCTTCCGGCGTTAATTTTATTTCTTTGTTTCTCACCAAACAATTTACATAAACAACGTCATTTCCTTTTTTATCTTGACGCATTACTATATTTCTCTCAATAGCTTGAATTGCTGTATCTGTGAATTGTGTTAATTTATAATTTGATTCTTTTATGATTGAATTAAGTATTTCACTCATTTATAATACTCCTTTAAAATTATGTAAAACTCAAATCAATTATATCATAATCTATCATTTTTCAATATTACCTAACTTGTTCGATTTTTTCTTTATATTTAATATATATCTTTATCCTAAATGCTATTCTATAACTCTATTATTAAAGTCTAAAATTTATCAAACTACAAATTTGATACGATGCCTTACCCTTTGGCTGTGTATCTACTGTCTTTGTGTTTATCTTCTTAGTGTTTATTATAATTTCTATAAATAAAGTGTGTATATTTAGCTTTTTATTATAAAAGTTTACCCCAAAGAATGAGTAACTCTGTGTGTAAAAATATATATTGTGTCTTTTTTAATACCTTAGTATATATAGTGAACTGGATGTATTTTTCTTGCCTTAAATAAATCTATACCCCAATTCTTATATTATTTTTTAAGCTTAGGCAACAACTGAGTAATTAATCTCAGCAAAAGTTATGGTATTAATGATTTTTTAATAGGTATTGTACTTTGAGATATTATGTCGTAAGTTTTCTAATAATCTGTCGTGGTATGTGAGCATGTAATTTATTGGATGATTCTGTAGACTTGGAAATCCCCCACATGTTGAGGATATTGCTGAATCATTATGTGTGCTTTGAATGAAATACTTATAGGTGTGTAGCTATACCTGCATTTACCTTTTTGACCTTAACATTTAATATTATTCTTATATAAGATACTGTGTTTATTATTCCTTATGCTTAATATAAAAGTACATCATAAAAATTATGTTAAGATATTTATCTATCTTAAAGAAAAATAGTACTACAACTTATCAATGGCTTTTATCTTCACCATATTTCTATAAGTTATAGTACTAAATCCCTTCATTCTATATTTATTATTTTTGATACTGAAATGAAAATATGATGTTGAAAATCTCAAAATAATGTTATATTAAAAGCTCACCTAAAATTATTAGCCAATTAATAATAGAATCTTGCATATTATTTTACTTGCTTACTTTGATAACTCCAGTAAAATAAACGTAAAAATTCACTTTAAGCTTTTTATAGAAAGTTTATACGTAGAACATAAAATAGCTCTAGAAATATTATTTTAACTATCTTTTTTATTCAAAACTGTTTGAGATTTGCTATACTCTAAAGCTTCTCTTAAAAATCGTTCTTCAAATCCTGCTGTCCTATAACCAAACTGAATAGTGGCGTAGTATCTTTGACTTGGGATGCCTAGTTTTGAGTTTTCATTCATTATGTACACCATTGCCTGAACTGCTGTACCTTCAACTTCAATCACTATATTTTTCTTGTAGTAAAAGGTTGGATATCCTTCATATATATCTAAATTTCGTTCGTCCTGTGGCTTAATGTCCCACACCAATACTGGCACTGTACTTCCCTCTTTTTCTTCTATTGTTGCATAGGAATTTGTAGGTGCTCCCTTAAATATTAATTTATACCCCATTAATTCACTTTTGCCAACTACTGTAGCCGTAGGGCATCTGTACTTCATTTGCTCCAAATGTAGGTTACTTCCATAAGCTATATAAAATCTCTTTTCCATCACTATAATACCTTCTTTCATATTAATTATATCCTAAGGGTAGATTTCTCTACCCCATTAATTCTTTATGCTGAGTATCTTCTAGATGCATTTCTCCAAGCAGAATCACCGTCTAAGTTCTTAATAAAGTGATGTCTACACGTTTTAAACTCATCTCCAATTAAGCCAAGTCTGAGCATCCAACAACGAAATGCATACTTCGGATTATCTGTAATCGTTCTCTTGGAACTTGCAGACTTTTGTGTTAATGCCTGATGAGAAACTGCCAAACAGAACTGTATGTATGCCTTAATTTCCCCTGCGTGTGTAGTTGAATTAAAACATCTAAACTCAACTGTACCTTTTGTAAATGTACTATGTAGGTTTAATCCATGATATCTAGTTGAATTATAATGCCTTGACCGATCTTCTTGTGGATATTCTGAATACCAAATATCAGCAAGTTCAGCAATTGTCTTAGGCTTTTTCTTATTAACTGTTTCTATTAATTTCTCATTTACCTTTTTACAATATCTAAGTCTTGCATAAGGGATTTTAAGTGATGTATAGAGCATGTCTTCCTTGCTAGCAATTATATTAACTAGGTTCTTTAATGTTTTAGGTGTATGCCTTGAAGCATCTATGTGGATGTGTACCCCACAATCAGAGGTAACAAATGCTCCTTGGTGTCTAACTAACCTTACAATCTCCTGCAAATCTTCAATATCTTCATATTGTAAAATAGGACTTACAATCTCAACCCTATAAACTTCATTAGCATTGACTATTTTTCCTTGCTCCTTTTTCTTGGGTGAAATACTGGAATCACTCATAATCTTCCAAGTTCTGCTTTTGCTATCTTTAACTGTGTATATATTGTAAGAGCCTCCTTCGAACTTAACTTCTGCTCCGAAGTATTTTGCTATTACTCTAGCTGTTGCATTTCTTGTTATTCCAGTTAACTCAATTTCAATACCAAAGTTTTGTGTTTTCATTATTAACTCCTCCACTCGTACATTCGTTCTCTTGGTGTGTATGTACTATAACTCTGTGTGTTTATAGAGTCAACTAATATTTTACTTTTTTATAATGTTTTCTCAAATGTATACCCCAAAAAGGTACACCTAAACAAGTGTACCTTTAATTCTATGATATATCTCTATTTTCTTTTCTTATTCTATCTAAAAACTCTTCATATGTTTCCTTTATAATACCTCTCTCACCATCTATTACATATTCATACTCTTTATTTTTTAACTCTGCTTTATGTGCCTTTAACCCTTGTACAGTCGGTGCTACAAAATCAAAATTTGTAATCATTATTTCATACTTATGATTTTCATGTTTCTCATATCTAATGACATACTTTGCTATGTCTGCATACATTTCAAAATATCTTACAATATTACCAATCTTAACTTCCCCTATTTTCTTATCTTTGTTTCTATTTTTATTATTATTTGTTATTCTATCTCTACATGAAAATATCCACTTACCTTTGAAATTTTTTAAACTGTCATGCAATGCTATATGGTCGGCATCTGTAAATCCTTTATCATATTGCTTAGTTCTATAGTATGGACTATCGGAGTATATTAAAGTATCTTCTTTATTAATTTTTTCATCTTCTATTACATTCTTGAAACTAGAACATCTAATTTCTACATCTTTCAAACGTTTTGAATATTCACTAATTCTGTATATGTTATTTGTAAACTTCTTATAATTTTTTTCATTTACGCCTGTAATAGCATTTTTACCAATAGCCTCAAAGCTATGTAAATAATAAAATTCCAATGCTCTTTTAACATCAGCTCTATCCTCATCGAATATGAATCCATTTTTTTCTTCATTAACTGTCTTAGAATTTTGATACTTCTTAATTTCATCCCTAAACTCTGTATAAATTCCCAGTGAATATTCTATTTCTTCTCTATACTCTGAAATTTCAAGTTTATGCGCCACTTTTTTTCTCTTCGTATCTTCATCAGTACCCCCCAAAAACCTTGATGCGTTATATCCTTTTTCCCTTTGGTTATCTATTCTCTTTTGGTATTCGACCTTTCCAATATCTAATATTTTCTTTTTCCTTTTTGCCTTAATTTCCTGTAATAAATTCTTGCATTCATCCTCTAATTCTTTTGGTTTGAATTTGATTACTGCTAAAAAATTTGCGACAGATTTATCCCAATCATTCACATATCCCTTTGTACCTTTTCTCATATGTCTTGAAGCAGTTACTGCTCCTAAACCTCCAAATAAATCTACAAATTTTATATATTTTTCTCTAGATATAATAGCATTAAATAGGTATAGCAAGTCTAAACTCTTCTTACCATCTCTATGTAATTCAATATCAGCTCCCCAATCATGTCCTTCTCTATAATATCTAACCGGTTCTAATCCCCATTTTGTGAATGTATTATGAGCTAGTCCTAAATCTTCAATTACTTTATTTTGAACTCCTTCTGTTTTTAATTCATCATATAAACTATATGCAATGAAGAAAATAGTTCTTCTATACAACATAGGAATTGTCTTCCCTTGCCTTGCATCAAGAAGTTCTTTCATTATAGTGCATGATGTTTCATGATCTGCTCTTCCTATTTTAGATAATTTAGTTAATTCTTCTTCAGTTATTGTATTATCTGCATTATATGCCTTTGTTGAACCAGTTCCATCTGGTACAATCTTTTTTAAAAATTCAATAAACTCTTTATCCATAAATTCATATCTCCATACAATTAAATTTTCTTAATTGTATATTAAATTTTGTGAGTTTACAATAAAAAACTGCCACATATATAAAACCTATTTTATGAATGTAGCGGTTTCCTTATTAGCAGGTTCTACAAAAATATTCTCTTCCGCAATTCCTCCAAGTTCATTTTTAACTTTTTCTTTATAATCCATATTGGTAACAACATAAATATTGTCTCTATCTATTATTGGGACTATCCTCTCAACGGTATTAACCAAGAAACTTTTATCGTTAATTAGTTTTAAAAATTGTTTTGGCTCTTTGGCTCTTGATAGAGGATATAGCCTACTTCCCTTACCTCCAGCTAAAATTAGCCCGTATATCACGCATTTTCAACTCCATGTAATGCTACTAATTCATTATATGTTTATTGCAATCATTTGTGAGTCTCTATTCAATAACATTTATAAAGCAATTTGAATACTTCTGGCATTGGTCCTTTCAATTTTAAATTTTAAGCAATATTCCTTACAACTTTATTATTATCTAAAATTATAAATTCACTTTGATAATCTTTTACTTGAAAAGGTATTGGAGTTTGATTAATTCCATTATTCTTCAATTAATATCTAATGAAAAGAAATCTATATAATAATTTATACGAAAACAATAACTAAATATTATTAAAGTATATATTTTTAAAGTTGCTATAAAATATAAATAAGGATATATTTCTATCCCCTTATTTATACTTAATAATAAAATGTAGATTGTCAATTGGAATATATTTATGTATATCTAACTAACCTTAAATTTCCCAATTATTTCATTAAGGTTTTGAGCTAATTCTGCCTGATTTTGTGCAGTAACTGCAACCTGTTCTATAGCTTGAGTTGTTTCATTCATACTTGCTTTTATTGTTTCTGCTTGTTCTGTGGACTTTTGAGCTGCCTCTGCCATATTTTGAATTGCTTGACTCACTTGCCCAACTGTTGCTGTTACTTCTTCTGACATTGCTGCAATCTCCTCTGACATATCGCTTACAAAATCAGAATCCTTATAATATTTCTCTCCTGTTTTCTTATATGCTTCAAATTGGTTATTTACTTCGTTATTAATGAACTCTAGTATTTCATTTCCTGTATCCAAACTCTTTTTAAAGGCGTTTTCTACTTTAACTATAGTGTTTTGAATATTCTTTACTGCCTCACCAGATTCTTCTGCAAGAGTTCTAACCTCTTCTGCTACAACTGCAAAGCCTTTTCCCATTTCTCCAGCTCTTGCAGCCTCTATAGCGGCGTTTAATGCAAGTAAATTTGTTTGGTCTGCTATATCAGCTATAGTATCTGCCATAACTCTGATATCGTCAACTACTTTTCCCTCTTCAATAACGTCTAACATCCTTTGTCGTTTTTCATGATATATAAATCTAGTATCCTCAATTGTTTTTTGACTTTCAATTTTAACCTTATTTGCTCTATCCTTGGACTTATTTGCATTAGTACTTCCATCCATTGCCTTCTGTGAAAGTATATTTATACTAGAATCAACTTCTTGAACAGATGCACTTATCTCTTCAGCACCTGCACTAGAATCATGCATATTTTCATTAATACTTGTAATAGCTTCATCTATGCTTACTGTCTTAGATGCTAATTCTTCAACAGTTGCTGATAATTCCTCACTAAATGCTCCTATATCCTCAGATTTTTCTTGAATTAACTTAACCAATCCACTTACATTTTCCTGTGCCTTATTTAATTCCACACCAGTTTGACCAAATTCATCTTTTCTCGTAACATTCATTGGTGTTGAAAAATCATATGAGGATAACCTTTTAGCGAATTCGACTATTTTTTGAAGTGGTTTATTTATATTTTGTGCCATGAAAACACCTAAAGCAATTGCCATTATAAAACCAACAAATGATATTCCAATCATTATTGAAGTTGATTTAGCATTCGTTGCTTGAATTTTATCATTTGCTAATTTAGCATCATGTAAATTAATTTCTATTAATTTATCTAAACTTTCAAACATAGCTTTTCTTACCTTAGGTATTTCAGCATATTTTTCTTCTGCTTTAGCATAATCATCTACATCAACATGCTTAACAATTTCTGCTCTTAACTCTCTATATTGCTTTAAATAACCTATAAACGCATCATATGTTTTCTTTTCTTCATTACCTATATCGAATTTTTCATACTCCGTCATATATTGTTCATTTTCTTTTTGATTTTCTTCTATATCATTCTTTAAATCTGATTTTTCCGAAGAAATTTTTTTATATACTAGTGACATCAGATCTGTCCTAACCTCCGAAAGATTTTCTTTCATGTCAGTTAAAATATAAACACTACGCAAATTATTTGCATACATTAATTCTGATTCTTTCCCTATATTTTTGAAAGATACAATTCCAACTATTCCTATAATCCCAATTAGAACCGCTATAATTAAAAACGCCGCTATTAATTTAATTCTAACTTTTACATTTCCTAAAAAACTCATATAATTCTTATCTCCTTTTTCTCATTAAAATACTTTAAATATGTACTCTAAAAAATCACTTTAAATAATTAGCTCATAGCCACTTGACTTCTTATGGTAATTTACTTGTTATGGTATAATATAGTAAATAATTCTAACTGCAATAATACCTTCATATATTCAGTCCATTTAATATTATAATATTTTACAGTTTATTATACATTGTGCAGAATTAAAAACATTATTGTCAAAAAAAGTGCAAAAAGCACAATTTGTGTTGAAAGGTTGATTGAATGTTAACATTCCATAATTTATTAAAAAGAATAAATAAGGCTGACTTAAAAATTCACAGTAACAAAAAGGAAGCCCTTAACTATACTATGGTTACTCCTATCTTTAAATCCTCATCTTTACAGGATAATACCTTATATGTTGCTTTTGTTTCAGATCTAGATAATCTATGTATAAATCAATCTACAGTTGGCTTTATTTTAATACCTGATATTCCTTTAAAAGAAAATATACATATATCTGGCGAATTTGTTGTTTGGGATAAAATAGTTCCATTAGAAACTCTTTATAACACTGTACAAATTGAATTTCGTAGAAAGGTAGAATTAGCATCAAATATGTCATCAATTTTTTCTGCACTTATCAAAGGAAATAGTCTACAAGAGTTAATTGATATAGGAACAAAAATATTAGGAAACCCCATTATTGTCACAAATTCTGCTTATAAAGTACTTGCTATGTCAAATATCCATATAGATGAACCATTTTGGCAATTTGCTAAAACTCATGGTTACTGTAGTCAAGATTCTATTAATTGCTATAAAAATGAAGGAATTAATAAAAAAGTTCTTGAAAGTGATGATCCTGTATTATTAAATGATGGAATATGGCAAGAAAATAACATAATCTCAAATAAATTAGTCATAAAGAATAAAATTTTAGGTTATATCGAAGTTCATGAAATGAACAAAAAATTCACTCCAAGTGATATTGATGCAGTAAAAATATTTTCTGACATTCTTGCTGTTGAAATTAGAACAGATATTTATGAAGAAGCTATTACACATACAGTCTATGAGGATATAATAATTGACTTATTGAATGAAGTAGTTCCTACCACAAATACTCTTTTGAATCGATTATGTAGTGCTAATTGGTCTTTAAAAAAATATCTAATCCTTATAAGAATCCCTTTATTCAAATCAGATCAAAGCATAAGCTTTTTGGATTATTTATATACTAAATTAGTATATCGCGCTACAGTTTCTAAGATTGCAAGATATCATGATTCTTTAGTAGTAATAATTAATTATAATAAGCAAACAGAATATGATATGGAACTAAATAATATTACAGATATTTTAATAGGTAACAATATTAAAGGTGGCATTAGTAGGATTTTTTCAAAATCTGAATTTGAAAATTTAAGTTTCTACTATCATCAAGCTTCCATAGCTTATGACCTTGGAACACTTACTAATAAAGCTTCTACTTTTCTATATCCTTATGAAAATGTTATTCTATTTCACTTATTTTCTAAAATTAAAGACAAGAACGAACTAAAAATATTTTGTCATCCTTCATACAATAAATTATTAAAACATGATAAATTAAATGGAACTGAATACTGCAAATCTATTTATGAATACATTTTATGTGCAAATAACATATCTGCAGCAGCAGATAAATTATTTATTCACAGAAACACCATGGCATATCGTCTCAATAAAATCAGTGAAATTACTGGTTTAGATTTGACAAATGGAATAAATATTTATAAACTATACTTTTCGCAAAAAATTAATGAATGGCTGAAATACTAGCAAGCAATAAAACCCATGCCTTCTATAAGTTTTCTAAATAATTACTTACAGAATGTCATGGGTTTTATGTCTATATAATTTTTACTATTAATTTATAATCAATTTACATTTGCATTAAATGATCCTTGTAATAAATTATTAGGGTTAAATATATGTTCTACCTTTGGTAATGATATTCCTAAGGTTTCTTTTAGAACATCTTCTACTGTTTCTACTGGTATTATAGTCAATTCTGATTTAACTTCCTCTGGAACATCTTTTAGGTCAATTACATTGTCTTTAGGAATTAATGTCCTTTTTATTCCAGCTCTTTGGGCAGCTATTAATTTTTCTTTTAACCCTCCAATTGGAAGAACCGCTCCTCTTAATGTAATTTCTCCTGTCATTGCCAATCTTGAATCAACCTTTATTCCTGTAATTAGTGATGCAAGAGCTGTAAATAATGTTATTCCAGCTGATGGCCCATCCTTAGGTGTAGACCCTGATGGAACATGAATATGAAGATCTTTTTCTTTAAAGTTTACTGCGTTCATAGGCAATCTTGATTTTAATAAGCTTAAAGAAATTTTTGCTGATTCTTTCATAACATCTCCAAGTTGTCCTGTTAATGTAACTTGTCCATTTCCTGGCATGTCTGTAGCTTCAATAAATAAAATTTCTCCTCCAACAGAAGTCCAAGCAAGTCCTGTTACAACTCCTGGCATATTATCATCTTGAGCTTTATCATGGCTTGAAACCTTTCTTCCAAGAACATCTTCTAAAACATTTGCTGTAACCTTAAATGGCAATTCTACATTATTAGAAACAATCTTTTCTGATGCAACTCTAGCGATAGTAGCTAACTGCTTTTTAAGTCCTCTTACACCTGCTTCTAAAGTGTATTCACTTATAATTCTTTGAAGTGCTTCATCTTCTACAATTAATTGTGTATCATTTAAGCCATGTTCTTCAAGAGTTGCTCTCATTAAATGATTTTTTGCTATATGGAATTTTTCACTCATTGTGTAACTAGAAATTTGAATTACTTCCATTCTATCCAATAGCGGTCTAGGAATTGTATCTAATGAGTTAGCTGTAGCTATAAAAAATACATCTGATAAATCATAAGGTAAATCCAAGTAATGATCTGTAAATGTATCATTTTGCTCTGGATCTAGTACTTCTAATAAAGCACTAGCAGGATCACCATTATAGCTTGTCATTAATTTATCTATTTCATCTAAAACCATAACTGGGTTTGTTTCTCCAGCTTTCTTAATTGTTTGAATAATTCTACCTGGCATTGCACCTACATAAGTTCTTCTATGCCCTCTTATTTCAGCTTCATCACGAACTCCACCAAGACTTAAACGAGTATATTTTCTACCAAGTGCTTCTGCAATACTCTTACCAAGACTAGTTTTTCCTGTACCTGGAGGTCCTACTAATAATAATATAGATCCTTTTTTGTCTTTCTTCAATTGCATAACTGCTAAATGCTGAATTATTCTATCTTTTACCTTTTCAAGACCATAATGCTGGTCATTTAATATTCTTCTTGCTTCATTTAAATCTACAGCTTTTGGTTCACTCTTTTTCCAAGGTAATTGTGTTAATAAATCTAAATAGTTACGCATTACATTATAATCAGAACTATTTGGGCTTTGACTTTCTAATTTTTCTAATTCCTCTAAAGCTGTTTCCTTAATTTCATCTGGCATTTGAGCCTCTTCAATCTTATTTAAATAATCTTTATCTTTTTTTGATTTTTTACTTTTACCTTCATTTAGTTCATTTTGAATAGCTTTTAGTTGCTCTCTCAAAACTGATTCTCTATAACTTTTATTAGCCTTTTCACTAAACTTTTGTGTAATTTCAAATTGTAATTCTACGTATTCTTTATGCTTTAATAGATAATCCATAAACTTAAGACCTCTATCCTTTAAAGACTGAGTTTCTATCAAATCATATTTTTCTTCATTTGAAATTGGCATAAAAGTTGTTAAAAAACCAATAAGTTTATTTAAATCCTTTTGTTCCTCTACATTTTCCATAAAATCTTTTGTACCTTTAAAATTATTACTAATTTCACGAGAAACTTTTTTAATATAATCTACCATTTCTTTCTGACTTTTTTCTGCAATATCTACAATATCAGGTGCGAACTCAAATTGTACTCTAATCAAATCTTCCTCAAAATTAATTGTTTTTATCTCAACTCTATCTAAGACTTTAATTTTAATTTTATATCCTATTTGAGTTTTTTCAATTTCATTTATTTTAAACGAAACACCAACACGATAAAAATCTTCTTCTTTTAAACTATTTTGATTAAAATTTTGTTTTAAAAGTAATGCAATCTTAACGTCTTCCTCATTGGCTAACTTTTCAATTTCCTTTTCACTAAATCTATTTAATTTTAAAGTGTGCACCATTCCAGGTAATAACACTGCATCAGATACCGGAATTGCAATTCCTTCATTATATTTTTTCTCTAAATTCATCATATTAATCATCCTTTCATTGGGCATTTCAATAAACGAGCATTCATTTATACTTGTATTTAAATAATAGCGAGATGCTTCTGCAATAATATATTTACAAAATTTTCTCGCTTAATAATTTTATCTGACTAACAATATATCTTGTATAATTTTAATCAATTCAATTAACAGTTCAGATTTTTCATCATTCTCAACACATGAATTCATTACAATTGATTTTGTTGGATAAAAAAGTATTGCTCTCAAATTCTCATTTCTGAAATCTTTAAAAACTCCATTTTTTTTCATTTCATCAAAGAAATTATTTAAAATATTTATCCCATTCCTTTCGGAACATTGCTTAGCTAATGCTGGACAACTTGAAAATTGATCTACAAAGTGAAATACTTCACTATTATCTTTAATATATAAATAATATTCTCTGACAAGTATTTCAATAATCTTCTCACCATCGTTACAATTATTAAGCTTATCAATTAAATAATCAAAAATCTCTTCAGAATACTCACGATATATATCCTGTAACATGATTTCTTTATTTTCATAATATATATAAACTGTAGCTGGTGAAACTCCTGCTTCTTTAGCTATCTTTGAAATAGACGTACCGTGAAATCCTTCCTTAAGTATTAACTTAATAACGGCTTCTTTTATACTCTTTTGCTTTTCATCGTCTTTTCTTCTCATTTAAACACCTCTATATGTTATTGTTTTAATATTAAACGAACGTTCTTTTATTGTCAAGAGTTTTTGTAATTTAATTTTATACAATTAAAAATAAAACAGCAGATTTATTATTTAAACCTGCTATTTCACTTAATTATTTAAAATAATTTTATAACATTTCCATCCTTAGCACAGCAATCTTTATATTTCCTTCCACTTCCACATGGACATAAATCATTTCTTCTGGGAGGGTTTGTGTCATCTTGAACTACAATGCTACTTTCATTAATATTAGCACCTTTCAATTTCCATAATCTAATGTTTTTAATGAATTTTCCAACACTATTTAGCATAAAATCTTTAACATCTTTACTGTCATCTTCTAATTGTTCTAATATTTCATTCATGACATCTTCAAAATCATTTTCTTGAATTTCTAAGTATAAAGATTCCATTAAGCCCTCTAATATTTCTATATCCATATTGAACATATTTAAAAATTCTTTGAAAAATGTATCTCCAAAGTCAGCTTCATAAATGTAATTTTCACTTGCCATATTTAGCAATTCCTCTTTAGAAATCATCGCATAATTTATATTTGTCTTTTGTTCAATTTCTCTCAATAAATCTACCCAATTATCTATAAAACAGTTTATATAAAACATTCCTTGAATTTCATATTCTCTATAGTAATCTTGTGCACTTGTTAGTAATTTTTCTATTCTACTATACTCATTCAAATCATAAGTTTTAAATATTTTCATTATATCTTTTAATTTAAGTATTCCATAAGCTTTGTTCATGCCTCTATAAAGATTAATTATTTCTGTATTTGCTTTTATCATGCCTCTATATTGTATGTTATTTTTTTCTTTAACTAACTTCTGAATTATTTCTGGCATTATCATAATAACTTCTTCATCTTTAACTGTTGAAAAAATCATACCACTTTGCAGGAAATAGGCCAACTTATATGCCGTTTTTTCATCAATTTGACTAAGAATTCTAACTCCATTATTATCTGCACAAGTTTTTAAAAGTTTATATCTTTCTTCGTCAAACAAGGACATCTTCTCTTCTACTAAAATTTCATACTCATTAATTAATCTCTCAGCTAATTGCGCTTTATTTAAACTTGATATTTTAGGCATGCCAAGATATTTTGCTATTTCATATATATTGTCTTTTGATAAATTATTTATAAGTTCCAATATATCGAAGGAATATACTGTTTTATTAAAGTTGTTCTTAACAATCCTTTGACTCTTGCTTATTAAATCATCAAATGCATAATCTACATCTGATAATTGATCAAAAATTTCATCTTCATAAAAAAGCACATCTTCTGGTTCTGTGCTTTTTACTTTATTTCTTGAACTCTTATATTTTTTTTGATTCCCTGGCAAATATGTAATTTCATCTCTTTTATTTCCACCATAGCAGCAAACTCCATCTCTTGGAGAATTGCAATAATCAAATTTAGCAATCATATCATTATTTTTATCAATGCATTTCTTACATTCCCACTGGTTATTTTCATAATTAAAATATTCCGCTTCTGCGTTGCAAATTTCACAATGATGAATTACTTCATCATTTCTTGCTATTATTTCAATTTGAGAAAAACTTACAGGAACTTGTATTATATCAACCACTTCCAAAATTAATTCTGTAGTACTTCCAAAATCATATTCATATTCAAATCTATCAGCAACATTTAATATATCCTTAAGCTTTGTACCCATAGAATAATCTTGATAAATTATCCCTTTTATTTTAAAAGCACTTAAATGTCCACAACATTCTAACCAAACATCTCTTAAAAATTGATCTATATGTAACAAACTTAGATTTTCATCAATTGATAAATATATGTTATATTCGTCTTTATCATACTTTGATTTAATTGATATCATAAATTGATTTCTCTTTTTTTTATCTTCATTACTAAGTTCTTCTATTTTTGTCTTCATTGCATTGCAATTCTTCATATGTCTTTTAATAGTTCTTTCAGTCAGTTCCTTATTACAATAGTAACACTTTCCCTTCAAGTAACAGACCTCCCTTTTGCCGTAATATTCCTAAAATTAGATATATACTTTTCTATATTAATATAACACTGATTTTACAAATATATTGCATTAAGGCTTAATTAAATGATGTTACAATGCTATACCTTGTTACATTTTACATATACATTAAATTTAAGTCAACATACGATATAAACTAAAATATTCTCTATTGTAAATTTCTCATGCATAAATAACAAATTTACGATAGTATAATACCCCTTTATATGTAATAAGAGATTGTCCTTATCATAAATAAATACTCAAAATCTAAAGAAAGTTCATATTAATATTTAAATTAAAAAGCTCATTAACCATCATTCTTTCAAATAACGTTCAAATGAGCTTTATATTAAATAAATTTAATTACTTAGACTAGAAAACCTAAGTAATCGAATTATATTTAACGTATATATAACTTTATTAATGTTTTGCGTCTGTATTTATATAAGGTTATAAATCCTGGCCTCATACGGCTTAAGTTCTATCTCTTCTATGGATTTACTCACATCTATATCATAATTTGAAATCAAAAGTTCCTTAGTTTTGAATTCTATTGGTTCTTCAAGGGTAAATCTTGTTTCGTTTCCTGTGAAATTACATATTACTAATAACTTTTCATTTTCTAAAGTTCTCGTATATGC
Organism: Clostridium sp. C2-6-12; assembly: GCF_009928485.1. Lineage (GTDB taxonomy): Bacteria > Bacillota > Clostridia > Clostridiales > Clostridiaceae > Clostridium. The sequence goes on from NZ_JAABNP010000016.1 coordinate 72,151, forward strand.
AAATATTTCTTTGCTTTCTTCTAAAATTAATTTATATTTTCCATACACAACTACTGGATGTGATTTTCTAATTTCAATTAATTTTTTATAATAATTAAATATAGACTTTTCATTATTCATTTGAGACTTAGCATTTATTTCTTTGTAATTAGGATTTACCTTTATCCAAGGTTCTCCTGTTGTAAAGCCTGCATTTTCGATATCGTCCCATTGCATTGGCGTACGTGCATTATCTCTACCTTTTGCATATATAGATAACATTATGTCTTCATGCTTATAGCCTTTTTCTTTTCTTTCTTTGTACATGTTAAGCGTTTCTATATCTTTGTATTCCTCTAAAACTTCAAATCTTACATTAGTCATACCAAGTTCTTCACCTTGATATATATAAGGAGTTCCCTTCATTCCATGCAATAATGTAGCGAGCATCTTTGCACTTTCTACTCTATACTTCTTATCATTCCCCCACCTTGAGACTATCCTTGGCAGGTCATGATTATTCCAAAACAAACTGTTCCAGCCTGTTCCTTCTAGCTCTAATTGCCATTTTGATAAAGCCTTCTTTAAGTCTAACAACTCTAATGACTTCAAATCCCATTTTTCTTTATCAGGCTGCTGATCAAGCATAATGTGTTCAAATTGAAACACCATACTAAGCTCGCTACCATTTGGATTTGAGTACCTTCTAGCTATTTCAGGAGTGCACCCCCAGGCTTCTCCAACAGTTAACAAGTTTTTATCCCCAAAGGTTTCCTTATTCATCTCTTTAATATAATCATGAAGTTTCGGTCCATTTTCCTTAATTTTTTCATCTGGAACCTTGCCTATGAGATCAATAACATCCATTCTAAATCCGCCAATACCTTTATCAATCCAAAAATTCATCATATCATAAACTTCCCTACGGACCTTTTCATTTTCCCAATTTAAATCCGGTTGTTTTTTGCTAAACAAATGTAAATAATATTGTCCTGACCCTTCATCATATTGCCAAGCACTACCGCTAAATGTTGAAATTAAATCATTAGGCTCTTTTCCATCTACAGGATCTCTCCATATGTAATAATCTCTATATGGATTGTCCTTTGATTTTTTAGATTCAATAAACCATCTATGTTCATCGGAAGTATGATTAACAACAAGATCCATAAGTATTTTTATACCTCTCTTATTACCTTCCCTAAGAAGCTCTTCCATATCTTCCATTGTTCCAAAATCGTCCATTATATCTTCATAATCACTTATATCATAGCCATTATCATCGTTTGGTGATTTATATACTGGTGATAACCAAATTACATCTATCCCCAGTTCCTTTAAGTAATCTAACTTTTCAATAATACCTCTTAAATCACCTATACCATCTCCGTTAGAATCCTTAAAACTTCTAGGGTATATTTGATATACTACCGATTCATTCCACCATTTCTTTTCCATCCTTTTTATTCTCCCTTTGTTTTTTAATGTATAATATAAACTAAATCCCAAACTTTTAGTTCTGGAATTATGAATTTAACTTTGTTTCCATTTTCACTTTCAATATACTCGAAGTCCAATCCTAATGCTTTTCCTTCATTATAATCAGGCGAAGCTACATATACAGATTTCACTTCGTTACAGGTAATCATAGAAACCTCAATGTTTCTTATTTCAGAAGGTGTTCTTTCTTTAGCCTCATTCCAATTCATATCGTCAATACCTACAAAATTCACAAGGTTAATAATTTTATAACCTGGTTTCTCCTTTATTAAAGACCAAATGCAATCTGGCTCAGCTTTTGGTGAAACCTCTGCCCCACTAATTACATACTCTCCATTTATTCCACCAGTATTAACCATAGAAGTATCTATAATATCAAAATCATAAAGAAGCTCTTCATATTTAACTATGAAATCATAGTAGCTTCTTAACTTCTTCTTAAAGCTTTCACTTTCTATAGTTCTATATTTAGGATAATAAGGATCATCAAGAACTCCGTTATTCTCTCCTAATAGAAGATGAAATCCGCCGCTGGCAAATATAGTTGCCATTGTAAGTACTGTAGCATTTTCTGCTTGCTCTACTGGAATATTTAACTCTTGTAAAAAAGGTTTCATATAAGCAGCTAAAATTACTTGCTTTTGTGAAGCGTATTTCTTTGCGTTTGATATTAGATTGTATAAATCCTGATAAGTATCATTTGGAGGCCATACCTCAATATAAACTGCATCTTGACCTGCCTTCGCAACAGTCTCTACTGGCCAGTTGTTTACAGCGTTAAATATTAAACCTACCTCTTCACCTTTGTCTTCTATATACTTTCTAGTTTCATTAATTAAAATCGGGAAGTCTTCTCTTAAGTTTCTTACCTTTTCTTCTTCATCAATGTTTACTATTGCTTCCTTTGGGTAGCCGTACTGATCCATATGAATACCATCAAACCCAAACTTAATAGCCTTATAAAATTCATGAATTATATGATTATGCCACTTGCTTTCTTTTGATATATCCATCATATAAAGGAAATTATCAAATCCATAGACTTCTCTATTATTTTTGTAAATAGCCAGATCCTTATTTTTTTCATAAAAGTCTGGAGCTGCAGCATATACCGCACCATAACCCATAGCTTGCATATTATATTTATGTGCTAATTTAATTTTTTGTTCAATGGCTTGTACGCTTAATTTTCTATTTAAAGGATCTATAAATATATCTTCCTTTGGAATTAAATCATGATGTCTGTACATCCAATCGTAATACTGAACTACATTTAAGTGATATTTATTCATTTCTTTTAAATCGTCCTTATCACCCAAATCATCTGGTGAAAAATCAGCTAAAAAGCCATATCTGGGTGAATACTTCCAAGAACTTAATATATCAAAAGCTGTCGTTAAAACCTGGAGCCTTTCACCATTTTCAAAAAGTTCTACCTCTACACCATATCCTGACATAAAATCTTCATTACTATTTATATCAAATTCAAATAAAACTTTATTTTCAAAGTCACTAATACTCTTTTCTATTGAAATAATATTTTCGTGAAGTTTATAAATATTACATCTAATATAATTATCTGAAACATTGCCTTCGCTCTCTACAATTATTTCTATTTTTTCACCTTTATTAAATTGAGCTTTTGAAGGATATAAATCTTTTATAATCAATTGTATCATCTCCCTTTTATTCTTTTTCAATATATACCATATCCCAATACTTCAGCTCCGGAACTTCTATTTCAAGATGGGTTCCATCACTATCATTCTTTGCTTTATATTTTAATTCTATGGATTGACCTTTATTAAAATCAGGTGAAGCTAAATACACTCCTTTGACTTTTCCTTCTTTAATAGTGTAATTAAGCTTTAGGTTCTTTTTCTCATCTGGAGCATTATAATTTGCTCCGTCATCTCTCCAGTTTGAACGCTTCATTCCTAAAAAATTTATCATTTGAACTACTTCAACGCCCTGTTTTTCTTTTGCAAAGGCCCATACAGTATCCTGACTTCCATTGCTGCTTGTCTCAATTCCTCCCTCTAACTTAATTTCATTTTTACTGTCCTGCAACCCGTCTCTTAATAAATTCTCATAAGCAACAAGAAAATCATAGTAATCTCTCATGGAAGCTACTAAGGATTCCGACATAGTTAAATTTTTATTAGGAAAATATTCTCTAGCAAGCATTCCTGTATCTCCTAATTCTATATGAGCCCCTCCAGAAGCAAATATAGCTGCATCAGTTAATTTGACACTATTTTCATTGAATTCCCCTTTACTAGCTGCTTTTCCATAATTCATATAGGCTGCTATTACTGTACTTTTCTTTCCATTTGTTAATTCATACCCCTTATCAATAGTTTCCTTAAAGGAATAATAATTTGGAAAGTCACTAGGCCAAAGCTCAGAATAAAGAAAATCTACATCTCCCTTTGCAACCTGCTCAAGTCCATATCTGTTTACTGTGTTAAATACTACTCCAACGCCCATCTCTTTTTTTGCATTATTAATAAATTCAGTGTAAGTATCTGGCAGGTTAATCTTATTACCGTTATAATCATAAGTATCTTTTCTATATCCCAATGTATCCATATGGAAAATATCAAAACTTAATATCTTGTTTACTTCTTTTTCTGCATTATATATATATTCTTGCCACTCTTTATTTGCTGGATTAAATATGAATAAATTAGGTGATGCCCATCCCGCTGGAAGATTGTGAGCATCTTGAATTTGATGCTTGTTATCCTTGAATACTCCCCACTCCTGTTTTATACCATCTTTTTCAAAATCAGCGTATGCTCCATAAATAAGATTATAGTTACTAGCCTTCATGTTCTTGCTATGGGCTAAATCAATATAATCTTTTACTGTTTGAAAATATATATCTCTATTTGCAATATCCTTCCATGAAGTTAGGTTATTATTTTTGATTTCTGGTAATGGCTTTTCATGTTTATTCTGCCAATCGTAAAATTGAAGTCCATTTATGTGAAATTTGTTTATTCGATTTATTATCTCTTCACTCTTATTCTTATCCTGCTTCGGATATTCGGTTATGTATCCATACCTAGGGAACTTCTCCCAATTTGACGATACATCTACTGCAGAATTTTCATGATCATCAACCTCAGTTCCATGGGTTGCATAAACCTCTACAAGGTAACCCTTATAATCATCTTCTGGTACATCCCATGAAATATCTATTGTCTTCTTTTCATCATTTGCTATATTAATTTTGAATTCTTTCTTTTCAACAGTATTATTCAAATGTTTGAAATATATTTCTAAATTGCCATCATAGTTTTTATTAAGCTTATTATCTAATTCTACTTTTATATCGACTTTATCCTTAAGATTATATCTAGATTTATCTGTATATACATCGCCTATAAGCTTGCCACCGCTTATAATTTTTGTTTCTTTATCTGCATTGAAGGTTTTTAATTTATAAATATGAGTTCCCGCTATAGTTCCAATACATACTAGCAGTGCAATACCCAAAACAAACCTTTTTTTCAAGTGAATCACTCCATTCTAAATTAGCCTTTAACTGCACCCTCACTTCCACCTGATTTTATAAACTGTTTATTAAAAATAATAAATATTATAATTACAGGTATTAAAACCAATATTGCCGCTGCAAATATAACTCCCCATTGAGTTGCCTTTCCATTTTGAAGCAATTTTACTGCTATAGGCAATGTTCTCATTGATTGAGTTTTTATTACTGTTAATGCTGTAAATACTTCCATCCATAATCCTGTAAAAGTACCTATAGCGAGAGTTCCTAGAGCTGGTTTTGAAAGTGGTAATATTATTCTGCTGTATATAGTCCACTTATTTCCACCATCCATAATTATTGATTCCTCTAATTCCCTAGGAATAGTCTCAAAAAATCCCTTCAGAAAAAAAGTATTTCCAGCTATACCACCACTAACATATAAAAGAATCAATCCTGTATAGGTATCTACCAAATGTAACTCCTGTAAAACAGTAAATTGTGAAACCAAAGCAAGTACAGCAGGCATCATTAGAGAAAATATATAAATATTGAAGATTATTTTTTTTCCTGGAAAATTTAATCTAGAAAATCCATAACCTGAAAGCGATGATACAAACAATATACATATTGTGCTAACAACTGTTACAAATACACTATTGATAAAATATCTTGAAAAATTTTCACCGTTCCAAACAACTATATAGTTTCCGAAATAAAATTCTTTTGGGATTATTTGTGGTTTAGAAGGCATAACATAAGTACTAGCAGATAATGATGTACTTATCATATTCAAAAATGGCAGTAATGAAACTATAACTATGATTATTAGCATCAAATGTATTAAAACTTGAGAGAATTTCCTTTTTCCACCTTTATTCACATACCTCACCTCCATTAAAATTGAACTTCACTTTTAGCTATTTTTTTCTGTACAATAGAAGTAATAATTAAAATAACACCCATAATTAAACTTAATGCTGCCGCATAACCAAAATCAAAGCTTGAGAATGCTTTAGTATACATATAATTTAAAAGCACGTCTGTCTTACCCATTGGTCCACCTGCAGTAATAAGCATTACTTGAAGCATAATATTGAAGGCTCCTATTATTAGGTTAATAACTATAAAATAAGTTCTTGATGCAAGCAATGGTAATGTTATCTTCCACATTTGCTGCTTTTTAGTTGCTCCATCTACATCAGCTGCTTCATATAACTCCTTAGGTAAATCTTGAATGGCAGCTGTATACATAATCATTACCCAGCCTATTCCTTTCCATATACAAAGAGCCCAGATGACCATATTACCTGTCCATTCATTTTGCAGCCAAGAAATAGGCTGACTTATAATATGAAGATTTAACAATATTGAATTCACCAAAGCCCCTTTAGTGTCTTGGAAAATATACTTAAACATTATTGCAACAACTATCCAATCTGAAATAACTGGAATATAAAGTAGAAACCTGTAAAATACCTTTCCCTTTACAAGAGATTCAATAAATATTGCAATTATCATTCCTAAAAACCATTGAATTGGAACTGTAATTATTACTGCCAATAATGTATTCCTTAGTGATAAGTAGAATTTTGCACTTTCATCTATGGCTCCACCACCAATGAAAGCCTTCTTAAAATTAGCCAGCCCTACAAAAGTACTAGCTTTATTAGGATTAACGCTATAATCCATAAATGCCATCATTATGTTCTTTAAAAGTGGAAACGCTACAAAAACTATAAAGAGTAGAAAGCCAAGCCCTATAAAAGCCCATCCTTCTATGGCTTCTCTTTGTCTTTTATTAAATTTTTTCTTGCTGCCACTAGATTTTGAAACATTTGTTATACTATTTTCCAATTGCTTCGCCCTCCTATTCTGTAATTAGGGATTAAGATTATACCTTAATCCCTAACTTTCAAATTCTATTTTTCTTGAAGTAGAGCATCAACTTTGCTTGCCGCATCATCTAATGCTTGTTTGGCATCCTTATCCTTTCGAACAGCTGCTTCAAAATCATCCCTTATTACATTAGAAATATCTCCCCACTTAGGACTTGGAGTTCTTGCCCATGTTGAATTTAATTGATTCATATATACACTTAACATTTTATTATCTTTAATTATTGATTTTTCTGCTGTAATTTTATTAACTGGCATCATACCTAACTCCGTTGCAAATATGGTTTGTGCCTCGTCTGAGCCTAAATATTTAGCAAAAACATACGCTTGTTGCTGATTTTTTGATGCTTTAAATATTATAGTATCTTCTCCACCAACTACCGAAAAACTACCGCCAGCTCCCTTTGGTATTTGAGCAAATACTACATTATCTTTAACTGTATTTTGATCCTTATTAGCAGGGAACCACCATGGACCATCATCAATCATTCCATAATGTTCCGCATTAAAGCCTTCCCAAGAACCTTCACCACCAAGTAAGCTTGCTGCTACATATCCTTTATCATTCCATTCAATAATCTTTTCAAGAGCTTTAACGCTTTCTGGACTATTTAAGTATCCTGTAGCTTTTGTATTCTTATCATCAGTAAACTTGCCTCCAAGTGATATAAAATACGGAGCTATAGCCCATGACTCTAAGCCAGCAATACCTATACCATTTACATTATTAGCTTGTAATTTTTCTGCATATTTTTCAAGTTCCTCCATAGTTTTCGGAGCTTCTTTCAAGCCTGCTTTATCAAGCATAGCTTTATTATAGATAGCAACCTTTGTATTAGTATCTAGTGGAATACCATAATAGTGTCCATTATACATATTAGTACTCATTGGTCCTTCAAAGGTTTCTTTCTTTAAATCTTCAAAACCAGACATTTCATCTACTGCTGATAAATAATCCTGAGAAGCATATTGCGCAACATCTACAATATCAGTTCTTGCTAAATCAGGTGTGGTTCCACTCATGGCCGCCTGAAGTATTTGCTTTTTGTAATCATCTCCTCCAGGCATTGGAGTAATTTTAACTTTTATATCTGGGTATTTTTTGTTAAACGCAGGTATTATTTTATCTGTTAACACTGCATTTTCTTTGTCAGTGAAGGTACTCCACATTTCAATTTCACCCTTTAAACTCACCTCATCTGTGACTGCTATTTTTTGTGTTCCATTTTCAACTGCTTTATTACTCCCACAGCCCGTAAATACAATAGACAATATTAATCCTGTTAGAAATAATGACATGATTTTTTTAGATTTCATTTTATCTCCCCCTTGTAAATTATATTTTTAATTCATTACTCATCTTGAAAATTTTTCAATTTAACTAACTGATTTAATGATTTTTTTGTAAAAAAGATACTTTACTTATAAACTTTTATTTTCAGTAAATTACTATTATCTTTAACTTACTTTGTTAAAAACTTCTAGAAAGCATTTTTAAATTTCGCTTTGTTTACGTTTACTGCTTGATTTTATTTTAATCTGTATTACAATATAAATAAATGTACAAAAGTGAATTTTTTTTGTAATATTTCTACCTGGAGGGATACTATGAGTTTACTTGCTATTGATATAGATAAAAATTTAGATGTAAGATTCCTAGGGCATGTTAATTACACTGTGCCTTGGATGCATTTTACTAGAATCTTAGATGAATATGTAATGTATATTGTAAAAAGCGGCGAACTGTATATAAAGGAAGGAGATACAGAATATGCACTAAAAGAAGGGGATATGCTTTTACTCGAACCAAATATTAAGCATACCGGCTATAAAGAAGCTTGCTGTCATTATTATTATATTCATTTTAGGAGTTCTGGAATATACACTTTAAATAACAAAACATTTAATGAAATTTCTCAAGAATTATTAAAAAAACGTAACCATTCTCTTACTAGTGATACTTATGTAGAAGATAAATCAATTGATACAATTTACTACTTACCAAAACATTATCACTTTGAAAATAATTTCGAAGTATTTTCTATTCTTGAAAAAGCAGATTATGATTTTTATCAAAAATATGAAAATTACAGAAAGATTGCATCCTTAAAATTTCATGAACTAATTATAAGGGTTTGTAGAAATTTTATTACCACAAACATTCAAAACGGATCTGCAAAGCCCTTCATTAAGGTTAGGGAAATAATAACTTATCTTGAAGCACATTATATGAATTCAATTAACAGTCAAGACATTGAAGAACTCCTTGAATCAAATTATGACTATTTAAACCGAATATTCAAAAAAGTCACTGGTAATACCATAATTAATTACCTAAACATTATAAGAATTAATAGAGCGAAAGATTTATTATCCACAACCTCCATTAAGTTTTCAGAGGTAGGCTATCTTGTTGGTGTTAACGACCCCTATTACTTCAGTAAATTGTTTAAAAAATTAACTGGAGTGACTCCAAGCCAATATGTAAAAAGCAGAAGCGATATGAATTTGTAACTCTACTTTTCTAGATAAAAATTAATACGAAGGTATTTATTTTATAAAATAAATAACCCTGCATAGATGATAAATAAATACTTCCTTTATCATCTATACACGGTTTTACATATATTTTATCCTAAAATTTCATCAATTCTATCTAACTCTTCCTTAGTAAATTCAAGATTTTCTAATGCTATTACGTTATCTTCAACTTGAGCTGGTTTGCTTGCTCCAATTAATACTGAAGTTATATCTCCTCTTAAATCCCATGCAAGAGCCATTTGTGCAAGACTTTGACCTCTTTCCTTTGCAATTTCATTAAGTGCAATAACTTTTTTAATCTTTTCTTCTGTTACGTCATTCTCATGTAAATACAAACTATTTCTGCCTATTCTCGAGTCTTTTGGAATTCCATTAATATATTTATCTGTAAGCAATCCTTGTGCAAGTGGTACAAAGGCTATAGTTCCAATACCTTCTTCCTTATGAACCTCCAGTTGCTCCCCCTCAATATGTCTGTCAAACATAGAATATCTAAGTTGATTTATCAAACAAGGTGTTCCTAATTTCTTTAAAATTTCTGACGCTCTTTTAGTTTGTTCTGGACCGTAGTTTGAAATTCCTACATATAAAGCTTTACCTTGTCTAACCAATAGATCTAAGGCTGCCATAGTTTCTTCTAGTGGTGTTTCTGGATCAAATCTATGATGATAAAATATATCTACATAATCTAGTCCCATACGTTTTAAACTTTGATCTAAACTTGCTACTAAGTATTTTTTAGAGCCTCCATCACCATATGGTCCTTCCCACATATCATAGCCTGCTTTTGTAGAAATAACCATTTTGTCTCTATCATATGAAGTATAATTTTTCTTTAATATCCTTCCAAAAGTTTCTTCTGCTGATCCATCAGCTGGTCTTCCATAGTTATTAGCCAAATCAAAATGAGTTATCCCTAACTCAAAAGCTCTTTTTATGATTGCTTCACTATTTGAAAAAATATCGTTTTCACTAAAGTTATGCCATAAGCCTAAAGATATAGCTGGCAATTTAAGTCCACTATTTCCACATCTGTTATATATCATTTTTTATTTCCTCCCAACAATTTGCTTAACTAATACTTTTATGTGACTTGTTTATATAAATTGTTCTTAAAATGTTTATTATTCATTTGTCTTCTTAAGAATATCATTGTTAGGATGTAGTATAAATATCATAATGTCAGATAAATATCACCTTATGTCTCTAAAATATAATTAAATAGAATCTCTGTATTCACTTGGCGACATCCCATTAACTTTTTTAAACATTTTTGAAAATATTAATGGATTATCATAACCTACAGAACGTGAAATATCACCTATTGATAATTGCTTATCTTTCATCATTTCCTTTGCTTTATTAATTCTAAAGCTTATTAAATAGTCTTGAATTGTAACTCCAACTATATCTTTAAATAATTTTGATATATATTTCCTGTCTAAACCTATATACTTTGCAACTTCAGAAACTCTGATTTTACGAGAATAATTAATATGTATGAAATTAATTACTTTGTTTATATACATATTCTTATTTGTTTTAATTTCTTGAAAAGTTGAATCTAAATCAGTCTCATCAATTATAGTCGCTAAAAAAAGATATAAAAGCCCCTGCAATCTTAAATCACTGCTCTTTTCAGAATTTGTAGCCCCTATCATTTCCTCAAAGCATTTATTTACTTTATCATCTTTACTATATTCAAAAATAGGATTATCATTTGTTAAATTAGCTCTTTTCAAGTAAGCTTCTGCATTAATTCCATCAAATGCACACCAAGAATAACTCCAAGGTTCTTCATCATCCGCCTTATAATACGCAATAACATTGGGGCATATAAGAAATCCTTGGCCTTCTTCTAAATGAAAGATTTCATTTCCTAACCTAAAAATCCCCCTACCTTTATGTATATAATGTATTTTGAAATGTTCCTTAATTGCAGGCCCCCAAGAATGGTTAGGACTACACTCCTGTGTGCCGCAATAATATAACTTTAAATCCAAATTATTTATTAGGTTCAATTTATTTATATCCATAATTTTTTCCCATTTCATCTTTTTTATTATTTATAGTCTTCATATTTTTATGCTTTAATTTACAAGTTTGATTTTATATTAAAGATAGTAATTTGAGTAATAAATTTTCTTTTATGAATCATCAATAACTTTATATCATCTACTTCTTATGTATATATTGTACCTAAAATATGGCATAATTCAAAAGTAACATTTTAAAACACAATCTTTTTATTTTAAAATTAATTATCAAAATTAATTTTCTTGATATTCATATAATAGAACTTAATGGAAACGAGAAAAAGCACCCATTCAATCAAGAATAGTGCTTTAAACTCTTAAATTCATATAAAAATTTTTATCCAATAGCCCTAATTTTATACTGCTTTAACCATCTCATACTGAGATGTATAAAGTTCATAATACTCACCTTGTAATTCAATAAGTTCATCATGACTTCCTTGTTCCACAATCTGTCCATCATTTATAACCATTATTCTTGTAGCATTTTTTATTGTAGATAATCTATGTGCAATTACAAAAGAAGTTCTTCCCTTTAACAATCTATCCAAGCCTTGTTGAAGTGCTTGTTCTGTCTTTGTGTCTATGCTTGAAGTAGCTTCATCTAAAATTAATATTTTAGGATCTGCAAGTAAAGCTCTTGCAAAGGAAATTAACTGTCTTTGTCCTACTGACAATCTGCTTCCTCTTTCATTTACTTCTGTATTATAACCATCTTTTAGATTAATTATAAAATCATGCGCCTTTACTGCTTTTGCAGCTTCTATAATTTCCTCTTCTGTTGCATCTAATTTTCCATACCTTATATTATCTAATATAGTACCTGAAAAAATAAATGTATCCTGAAGCATAACTCCCATTTGCTTTCTTAAAGAGTCTAATGTTACTTTTCTTATATTGTTGCCATCTACTAAAACTTCTCCAGAGGTAACATCATAAAATCTGCTTAAAAGATTAATAATAGTCGTCTTTCCTGCACCTGTTGGTCCAACTAAGGCAATAGTTTCTCCTGGATTAACCTTGAAGGATATATTTTTTAAAATTTCTCTGTCTTCATCTTCATATTTAAATACTACATCTTTAAATTCAACACGGCCTTCTATTTCTGGAATTTCATATGCATCTGGCAAATTAGCTATATTTACAGGTTCATCTAATGTTTCAAAAATTCTTTCTAAATAAGCCATGACCATTATTAAATTATTATAAAAATTAGAAATATTTACTATTGGGTTCCAAAACCTCCATATATACCCCACGAAGGCTATAAGAGTACCTATTGTTATGGATTCTCCAATTGATCTCACTCCAATTAAATATACTAAAGCTACTGTAAATACTGACGTATTTTCAATTGCTGGCCAAAGTAATAGCTGAATACTTACAGACTTTAGCCATGTACTTCTAGTTTCTCCACTTACAGTTCTAAATTTATCCGCATTTTCTTCTTCTCTAGCAAATGCCTGGGTAACCTTCATCCCACTTATACTTTCCTGTATATAAGCATTTAAATTAGATTGCTTATTGCTATATGCCTGAGAAGCTCTTCTTTGCACTTTTATAAGAGAAGCTACAATTATTCCAAGAATAGGCATTCCAATCATACATACTAAAGTCAACCTAGGGCTTATAAATAGCATAAAACCTAAAATTACAAAAATACTGAATAAGTCTGTTAATAAGTTAATAAGCCCATTAGACAATAAATCACTTAAAGAGTTTACATAGTTAACTACTCTGACTAAAATCTTGCCATGAGGCCTGCTGTCATAATATGAGAAAGGCAACTTTTGTAAGTGATTAAATATATCAGATCTAATATTTTTTACTACCTCTTGACCTACATAAGTCATAGTTTTTATTCTAAATTTCATGCACAAAGCACTTATTACTATGGTAATAAAAAATAATACACATACCATAATAAGTCCTTTAACATCTTTATTAGGAATATTATTATCCATAGCAATCTTCACTAAGTAAGGACCAAGTAAAGTTGATACACTGGATATAAGCATAAATATAAGAGTTACTATCATTTCCTTCTTATATGGTATTAAATATTTTAATAGTCTTTTTGTATATTCCCAACTAAAGGGAGTGATTAATTCTTCATCTTCATCATATTTATTTCTTGCCATCTATACCACCTCCTTGGAATTTTCTTCATCTGTCTCATCTAAATAATCACCATATTGAGCTTGATAAACACCATAATAATGTCCTTTCTTATCAAGTAATTCTTTATGTGTTCCACTTTCAATTATGCTTCCATCTTCTAGAACCAAGATTAAATCGCAATCTTTTATAGATGAAATTCTGTGGGCTATTATAAAGGAAGTTTTTCCTTTATATATTGTATTTAAGTTATTTTGAATCATAGCTTCTGTTTCTACATCTAAGGCTGATGTAGTATCATCTAATATTAATATTGAAGGATCTTTTATTATTGATCTTGCAAGCGTTATTCTTTGCTTTTGTCCTCCTGATAAGCCTACGCCTCTTTCTCCAACTACAGTTTCATAAGAATCTGATAATTTTTGAATAAAATTATTAGCATCTGCCATCTCTGCAGCCCAGGTTATCTTGCTACTATCTGCCTCTGATACTCCATAGCTGATATTTTCTTCTATAGTATTAGAGAATAAAAATACATCCTGCATTGATATTGAGATATTTTTTCTCAAAGCTTGTAGGTCATATTTTCTTATATCTATACCATCAATTAATATTTCTCCAGAGGTTGCATCGTAAAATCTTTCTATTAAATTAATTATTGTAGATTTACCTGCACCAGTTTGTCCAAAAATCGCAACTCTTTGTCCTTTTTTTACTTTAAAGTTTATGTTTTTCAAAATTGGTTCATAATCATATTCAAAGCTGACATTTTTAAATTCAATTTCACCTTTTAACTTCTCTGGCTTTACTCCATCTACAGGATTCTTTATTTTAGTTTCTTCATTAACTAATATTTTCATTTTTCTTGCAGCTGCTATAAATCTTTGAGCATCATTTATAAGCCATCCAACCATATTCATAGGATTGTTGATTGCCCAAATAAGTCCATTAAACATTACAAGCTCTCCCATAGTAAGCTTGTTATTAATTACAAATATTCCACCTGCTAAAATCATTACAATGGTAAATATATTTGATAATCCATTTAATGTAGATAAATATTTTTGTGCAACGCTAGCAAGCTCCATATTAGCATCCATATAAGCTTGATTTCTCTCTTCAAATTTTGAAATCTCATAATCTTCTTTTGCAAAAGCTTTAACAACTCTATTTCCACTTATGTTCTCTTGAACAACTGTATTTAATCTTGAGAATTGTTCTCTTATTCCAAAGAATATTGGATTTGCCTGCTTTGCAAATTTAAATGCACAAAAGGCAACTAAAGGTGTCAATGCAAACATAAGCAAAGTAAATTTAACATTTATAATAAACATACTAACAATTGCAAATACAAAAACAGTAACATTTTCACAAATATTATAAATAACCCAGGCAACAAAATGTCGTACTGCATCCATATCCCCTGTCATCCTTGCCATTATATCCCCTGTTCTAGTCTTGTTATAGTAATCCAAATCTAATTCTTGCAATTTACTATACATATTTTGTCTAAGTTCAAATATTACATTTTGAGATACAAATTCAAAGGTCATCTGATAAGAATATCTAATAACTGCTTTTACAAAAGTAACAGCAATCATTACCCCTAAAATAGGAAATAGAAGCTCCATCTTATTATTAAGAATTACTTCATCCACCAATCTCCCACTTAAATAGGGACTTATCATTGCCATTAATGAGCTTAGTAATACTGCTGAAAGTGCAAAATAAAATCTAAATTTGTACTTATTAATATAGCCAAAAATCCATTTAATACTACTCATTAATTCATCCTCCTTTTTTCTCTTTCATTATTTTTAACATGTTTAATTATCTAATAAAATATTCGAAATAAAAATGTACTTTTCTATTTACATGATGTATATTCTTATATATAAAGTGAAACTTTTTAGTTAAAATTTCATCTATGTTACTTATAAATAAAATAAAGTTTTTATATAACTTTAAAGAAATTCCAAAGGAATTTCATCCAAAACTTTTAACCCATAACTCTAAACTCTTAACTGATCAAAAGGTGGTGTAATAATGTGTGTAGGTATTGCTATTGAAAATTTTAATCCCGAAATTTTGTATGCGTTTAAGTGTGATAATAAAGACTTTCTTGATGGCAAGTATCATACTCATGATTTTATAGAATTCAGCTATATAGTATCTGGAAGTGTTAATTATAAAATAAATGATGAAATTTATAGAGTTAAAGAAAAAACTCTTCTTGTTTTTAATCCTGGAGTATATCATAAGGAATCCTTAAGCAAAGGAGAACAAACCACAGAGCTTCATATAGGTTTTCGCAACATTAAAATTGATGGACTACCTCTTAACTATATATTAAAGGATAATTTTCAAGTGCCTGTTGAATTTATACAATATAAAGATGAGGTTCATAAATGTTGTTTAGATATAATCGAGGAGCAAGAATCTTGTGAAGTAGGTAAGGAATTAGTTTTAAAGAGCCTTATAATGAAATTAATTGCACTCTTTTTAAAGGAAACTAACTATGTAAAAAATAGCAAGAAGGTTGATAGATATGATTTTCCTTTTTATGATAAATCTAATGTAGTAAAAATTATTTTAGAGTATTTTGAAAATAATTATATGAAAAATATTTCTTTGGATGATATAGCCCGAAATATGTATTTAAGTTCAGTTTATATTTCTAAAGTATTTAAAGAACAAACTGGTGAATCTCCAATTAATTATTTGATAAATCTAAGATTAGAAAAAGCAAAGAATTTATTGGTTTCTACCGAATCTCCTATAAAGTCCATTGCTCAATCTGTTGGATATACGGATGCTTATTATTTTAGTAAACTTTTCAAGAAATATTGTGGACACTCTCCTTGTAAGTTTAGAGCAATTAATAAATAATTTTTTACAAAAAAGACCTAACTTGCACAAAAATGCATATCAGGTCTTTTTTATAAAATATATTCATTTATAATATCTAAATATACTTAAGTATCTTTTCCTTATCCTTCATAATTAAATCATATCCATTTTGATAAATATCTCTTAATTTATTCTTATCTCTTTCAAACCTATCAATATCCATATTTACAGTTGGTCTTATTATCATAGCTTTTCCTTCATCTTCAAGCTTTTTACAATAATCAAGCTGATCATTATATTTTATATATCTATCCCTCAAAACCTTAGCAAGCTTTGGATATTTCTTTTTATAAATTTTGTATGTTATTTCATTTGCTTTAGATTTCTTTTTTCTATAACCTTCATTTCTTGTTAAAACAATTATATTCTTATCATTTCCATCTTCTATTGATTTGCTAATAGGGATAGGTTCTGAAAGTCCCCCATCTGCATAATATTGCCCATTAATTTTTTCAAAAGGAAACATTAAAGGTATTGCAATACTAGCTCTGAGAATTGAGCTTCTTGTATCTAACAGCTCTTTATCAAAATATACATTTTCACCAGTTTCTACGTTAAAAGCACCAGCAAGCATTCTTCCATCAAATTCATAAAAAGTTTTATAATCAAAAGCGCAAAGCTTATTAGGTATTTCATCAAATACAAAATCTAAATCCATAAGTGATCTATGTTTAATTAGATTTCCATAGCTTATATACCTTTTATTATCCATAAATCTCTCCATTATTTCTAGATTTCTTCCTCTTTGTCTAGAAATATATGAATATGCATTTGTTGCTCCTGCTGAAACGCCTATTACATATTTTAATTCTGCTTTTATATCTAAAAGAGCATCTAAAACACCAGCTGTAAACAATCCTCTAAATGCTCCACCTTCAAGTACAAGTCCTGTCATAATTGAATCCTCCCCTTTTTATTTCACTAGTATATTATACTCCAATTGTAAATTAAATCCTAATATTACTATACACTAACTTCCTATATTTAATAATTAATTTTATGTAAATTCTTCTTTTAATTAGCAATATATTCATTCATAAGGTATCCACTTTTACTTCTTTCTAATCAATAAAAATTCATGAAGCTTTTATTTTTCATCACAGTACTCCTTAGTCTTATAAATATTATTAAATTCTTTTTTTATATGTTATTGACAACCTCTTAATAATATAATATATTATTAATATAAATACTTAATTAGTATTAAAAGGGAGTAGTTATAAATATAGCATCAACAATCGCGACTATCTTTATAGTCTGGTGTTATATGCCCGTGTTGGCAACGAGACTTTTAATATAACTTTAAATTTTTTAAAGTTATATTAAAGGTCTTTTTTGTTAATAATTTTAAATAGAGACTTTTACTCTTTGAGGATTCGACTTATTTATTATATTTTTATTGAAATAATTCCAAAGAATTGAATTTTGTTTTATATTTATATTAAGAACTTATAAAAATTCCTCAGAGATATATTAAACTTGAAAGGAAGATGTTGTATGAATAAATATTTTACCAAAACCCCAGAAGAAGCCTTAAACGAATTTAATGTGACCTTAGAAGGACTTACCGATGAAAGAGCCAGCGAAATATTGAATACTGTCGGAGAAAATATTTTAAACGAAAAAAAGAAAAAAAGTATCTTTTCTGTATTCTTAGAGCAATTTAAAGATTTATTAGTAATTATTTTAATTATTGCCGCTATTATTTCTGCCTTGACTGGTAATATGGAAAGTACCTTTGTAATTATTGCTGTTATTACTATGAATGCTATTTTAGGAACAGTTCAATATGTTAAAGCTGAACAATCATTAGATAGTTTAAAAGCATTATCTGCACCTAATGCAAAAGTAATTAGAGATGGTGTTAAAATTGAAATTCCTTCTAAAGATGTTGTACCTGGAGATATTTTAATCTTAGAAGCTGGTGACTTAGTTGTTGCTGACGGTAGAATTTTAGAAAATTTCTCTCTTAAGGTTAATGAAAGTTCCTTAACAGGCGAATCTGAAAGCGTTGATAAATTCTCTGAAGTTATCAATAAAGAAGAAGTTGCTTTGGGTGACCAAAAAAATATGGTTTTCTCTAGTTCCTTAGTAACCTATGGTAGAGCTACTATTCTTGTAACTGATACAGGAATGGATACTGAACTTGGTAAAATCGCTACACTTATGGAAGAAACAC
The DNA here is from genome assembly GCF_009928485.1 of Clostridium sp. C2-6-12. Taxonomy (GTDB): domain Bacteria; phylum Bacillota; class Clostridia; order Clostridiales; family Clostridiaceae; genus Clostridium. The sequence goes on from NZ_JAABNP010000016.1 coordinate 90,814, forward strand.
AAGAAAAAAGCACTCCTCTTCAAGTTTCTTTAGATGAATTTTCTAAAAAATTAGCTATTGGAATAATGGGCATTTGTGTTATTGTATTTGGGTTAAGTATGTATAGAGGTACCCCTCTTTTAGATTCCTTAATGTTTGCTGTTGCCCTTGCTGTTGCTGCTATTCCAGAAGCTCTTAGTTCAATCGTTACTATTGTACTAGCTATAGGAACACAATCTATGGCAAAGGAAAATGCAATAATAAAGAAGCTTAAGGCTGTTGAAGGTCTTGGCTGCGTATCTGTAATTTGTTCCGACAAAACAGGTACTTTAACTCAAAATAAGATGACTGTAAAAAAAATATTTGTGGATAACAAATTAATTGATAGTAATGAAATAAATTTTGATGACCCACTTTCAAATTTTTTATTAAAGGGCTCTGTGCTTTGTAATGATTCTACTTCTAAGGATGGTGCTGAAATCGGTGATCCAACAGAAGTTGCTTTAGTAAATTTAGGCCATAAATATTCTTTAAATGAAATTGAATGTAGAAATGCTTATCCAAGACTTAAGGAACTTCCTTTTGACTCTGACAGAAAACTTATGAGTACACTTCATGAAATAGATGGAAAATTCGTAATGGTTACAAAGGGTGCTCTTGATGTATTAATGAATAGAGTGACTTCAATTAAAACTTCAAGCGGAGCTCACGCTTTTACAGAAAAAGATAAAGCTAATATAAATAAAACAAATATGGAACTTTCTTCACAAGGATTAAGAGTTTTAGCGTTTGCATATAAAGAACTAAATGAAAATAAAGAACTTACTTTAGAAGATGAAAATGACTTTACTTTCTTAGGCTTAATCTCAATGATTGATCCACCTAGAGAAGAGTCAAAAGGTGCAGTTAGTGATTGTATAAGAGCGTCTATTAAACCAATTATGATTACAGGTGACCATAAAATCACAGCTTCTGCTATTGCAAAAGAAATTGGAATCCTTCAAGAAGGTGATTCAGCTGTAGAAGGTTTAGAACTCGATAAAATGTCTGACGATGAACTAAATTCAAAATTAAAACATATTTCAGTTTATGCAAGAGTATCTCCTGAGCATAAAATAAGAATAGTTAAAGCATGGCAAAATCAAGGTAAAATCGTTGCTATGACTGGAGATGGAGTTAATGATGCTCCTGCATTAAAGCAAGCTGATATCGGTATTGCAATGGGTATTACAGGTACTGAAGTTTCAAAAGATGCTGCATCCATGATTTTAACAGATGATAATTTTGCAACTATTGTTAAATCCGTTACTAACGGAAGAAATATTTATGCAAATATAAAAAATTCAATTAAATTCCTTCTTTCAGGTAATACATCAGGAATACTTGCAGTACTTTATTCTTCATTGCTTGCTCTTCCAGTTCCATTTGCAGCAGTACATTTATTATTTATAAATCTACTAACAGATAGTTTACCTGCTATTGCAATTGGTATGGAGAAATCTAAAAAAGACGTTTTAAAAGATAAGCCTAGAGATGCCAGCGAATCTATATTAACTAAAGATTTCATTCAAGAAATCGGTGTTCAAGGTCTTCTTATAGGAATATTTACAATGTTTTCTTACCATATAGGTTTAAGTACAGGCAATCACGGCCTAGCTATGACAATGGCCTTCAGTACTTTATGTTTAGCTAGATTATTCCATGGATTTAACTGCCGTGGTAGGAAATCTATCTTTGGACTTGGAGTTTTCAGTAACAAATTTAGCTGGATTGCTTTTATATCAGGTGTTTTCTTAGTAAATATAGTTTTACTAGTTCCAGTACTTCAAAGATTATTTGAAATAACTCCGCTTAGCAGTAATGAATTATTATTAGTTCACTTACTAGCTTTTGTACCAACTTTAATAATACAAACATTTAAAGTAATCAGAGATTTTTTCGAAAGCAAAAACGAAAAAATTCAAGAAAAAAATCATAATAAAATAAAAAATAAAGCAGCTTAAAATATAGATAAGGCTATATCAAAATAACTAAAGATTATTTTAATATAGCCCTATTAAATTACTTTTTGATTTTTTCTACATACATATTTCCACTAGATATGCAAAATCAAATATCAGTTCTCTAGCATTAGATAAACTGCTAGATTTATTACTTTATAACATTTCCGTTATATGATTTTATATACATTTCTTTGATTTCACTCATTAAAGGATATCTCGGATTTGCTCCTGTACATTGATCATCAAAAGCTTGCTCTACCATTTCATCCATTGATGCATAAAATTTCTCTTCTGAAATACCAAATTCCTTCAAGCTACTAGGTATCCCAATTTTTTTCTTCAATTCATCTATAGCTTTTATTAGCAATTCAATTTTCTCTTCTTCTGTATTTCCTCCTAGATTTAGATAATCAGCTATTCTAGCATATCTCCACCCTGCATTAGGATACTTGTATTGTGGGAATGCTGCTTGTTTTCTTGGTGCATCTGTTGCATTAAATCTAATTACCTCATCTATTAATAATGCATTTGCTATTCCATGAGGTACATGATGAAATGCTCCTAATTTGTGTGCCATTGAATGACATATTCCTAAAAACGCATTTGCAAATGCCATTCCTGCTATTGATGACGCATGAGCCATTTTTTCTCTAGCCTTAATATTTGTAGCTCCTCCATTATATGCATCTGGTAAATATTTAAATGTTAATCTTATTGCTTCTAATGCTAATCCGTTTGTATATTCTGATGCTAATACAGAAACATAAGCTTCTATTGCATGAACTAAAGCATCTATACCAGAGGCTGCTGTTAACCCCTTTGGCATGCTCATCATAAGCTCAGCATCAACTATTGCCATATTAGGAGTTAGAGCATAATCTGCTAATGGGTACTTAATTCCTGTTTGCTCATCAGTTATGACTGCAAATGGAGTTACTTCTGAGCCCGTTCCAGCTGATGTTGGAATTGCAACCATAATTGCTTTTTCACCCATGGTTGGGAATTTATACACTCTCTTTCTTATATCCATAAATCTCATAGCTAAATCTTCAAATCTAACATCTGGATGCTCATACATTACCCACATGATTTTAGCAGCATCCATTGGTGAACCTCCTCCAATAGCGATAATCACATCTGGTTTAAAATCTTTCATTGCCTCTGCACCCTTCTTAGCTGCATTTAATGTTGGGTCAGGTTCTACATCTGAAAATATTTTATATTCTATATCATTTTTACTTAAAATATCTGTAACTTTATGAGTATATCCCAATTCAAATAAGACTTTATCTGTTACTATAAATGCCCTCTTCTTACCCATGGCATTTAGTTCTTCTAAAGCTACAGGAAGACAGCCATATTTGAAATAAGTTTTATCCGGAACTCTAAACCAAAGCATATTTTCTCTCCTCTCAGCAATCCTCTTAACATTTATCAAATGCTTAGGTCCTACATTTTCTGATATAGAATTCCCACCCCATGATCCACAACCAAGAGTTAATGATGGTGCTAATTTGAAATTATAAATATCTCCAATTGCACCTTGAGATGCTGGCATATTTATTAAAGTTCTAGCAGTTTTCATAGCCACTCCAAATTTCTCTATTCTATCTCTTGATTGTACTTGATTTGTATAAAGTATTGAAGTGTGACCAAATCCACCTAATTCTATTAATCTTGATGCTTTCTTTAATGCTTCATCAAAAGTTTTAACTTTATACATAGCTAAAATTGGCGATAATTTTTCATGGGAAAATGGCTCTTCTAGTTCAACAGATTCAACTTCTCCAATTAATACTTTTACAGCCTCAGATACTTCAACACCAGCCATCTTTGCAATTTTATATGCTGATTGACCAACTATATCAGAATTTAATGATCCCTTTGAATCTAATATTATATTCCTAACCTTATCTATTTCATCGTCTTTAAGAATATACGCACCTCTATCATCTAATTCTTTTCTAACTTCTTCATATATAGATTCCATTGCTATTATACTTTGTTCTGATGCACAAACTACTCCATTATCAAAAGTTTTAGAAAGTAAAATTGAATTTACAGCCATCTTTATATGAGCTGTATCATCAATTATTGCTGGAGTATTTCCAGCCCCAACTCCAATAGCTGGCTTTCCTGATGAATATGCAGCCCTAACCATTCCAGGTCCACCTGTAGCCAATATAATGTCACATTCTGCCATGACATTTTTTGATAGTTCAACTGATGGTTCATCTATCCAACCTATTATTCCTTCAGGCGCCCCAGCTTTTACTGCTGCGTCTAAAACTATTTTAGCTGCAGCTATTGTTGATTCTTTTGCTCTTGGATGGGGGCTTATAATTATTGCATTTCTGGTCTTTAAAGCAATTAATGTTTTAAATATTGCTGTTGATGTCGGATTTGTTGTTGGCACTATTGCTGCTATTACCCCTATTGGTTCTGCTATGTGAGTTATTCCAAACATCTCATCTCTTTCTATAATTCCACATGTCTTTGTATCTTTATATTGATTGTATATATATTCAGCTGCAAAATGATTTTTTATTACCTTATCCTCTACTATTCCCATTCCACTTTCTTTTACTGCCATCTTTGCAAGGATTATTCTTGAATCACTAGCCGCCATGGCGGCTTGCCTAAATATATCATCTACTTGCTCTTGGGTAAATTTTGCAAATTCTTTTTGCGCCGTCCTTAATTCTTCTATTCTTTTTGTTAATTCTTGTGAATTGGTTACTTTCATTTCCATACCTCCAAAACTTATTTTTAAATTTTCATACTCATAATAGTATTTATTATTCAACAATTTTACTTAGGGCTATTAAGAAATGTACATGGTATTATTGTTTGTCATTTTTTCACATCCCTTATTGCAAATAAACTTATAGATAGTTTATCCAAAAAGCCAAATTTAATTAATTTAATATAAATTATTGATAACTTTATAAACACTTCTAACAGAGTTGAAAGTATGGTTTACAATATAATTCTTTTAGAACTAGTATCTTACTTATAATGCTAGTTGCTTAAATTTCACTTCTTTCTAACCCATGTTATAGGATTAATATTTTTTATGTATTTTTTCACTATATCCTTTCCTACTAAAACGCTTCCGCCCCAGAAAAAGATTTCACCTAAAATTATGAAAATTGTAACTGTAGCAGCTTTTAATGTAGTACTTATAGAAAACCAAGAAATCATAAAAATAAATATCCATAATATAAATGAAATGATAATTAAGGTAATTCCTATTTTCTTGCTCATACTAATACTCCTTTGCTCATTCATATTCTAAAATATATCTCCAACCTTTGAGCTGTTACTATTCACATAACTTACCAGTAAAATAATTCACTAGTTGAAACATTAGGATTTCTATATCTTCTTTTATTTTTAGTTCTGCTATTAAAATAAATAGCTTTATGCGGGCAGCTTTGCACACACGCCATGCAATCTTGGCACTTTTTATCCCATTCCAGCTTATTATTTTCTAATTTAATATTCTTTGCTGGACAGGTTCTTATACATATTCCACATTGAATACAATTTTCATTTACTTTAAATGTTTTATTTATGGATGCTAGTCTCGCTTTCCAAACCTTATTTATTACTAAGGAAGTTGTATTTAAAATCATTCCTTCTTTTTGCACATATGTTTTTTCTTCTAGAAGTTCTTGTTTTATTATCTCCAATTTATCTGCAGCCTTCTTAAAAACTTTCTGTTGTGCTTCTTTTGAATGCGCCTGATCCCATCTAATATAACAATCTGGAAAACTTATATATTTTCCATAACTTAAAGTTTTTCCTTGCTTCATTAATGTTTTGTTTATTTCTGTAAATACTAAACCTTTTGTATATGCTCTTGTTATAACAGAAAATATATAACTAGCATTTGGTATACAAAGCTTACTTAAGAATTCATTCACCATTACAGGCATGCCCATAAAATATAATGGCATTACAAAGCCAACTTTACTATAATCTTTATAATTAAACTCTTTTCTATCTATTGCTTGCGGAATTGCTACTATATCACACTGTGGAAAACTTTTAGAAATTTCTTTCACCACATAAAGTGAATTTCCTGTTCCAGTAAAGTAAAATATAATGCCTTTTTTATTTTCTTTCATTTTCCCCACCTCCGACTGATTAAATACATTTAATTAAATATATTTAATCATTTTCTTAAAAAATTTGTTTTTTTGTTATATTTTATTCTTTAACTTTTAAAATCTTAACAACTTCTCCTAATAAACAATCTAACTCTTTTAATTGTTCTTCGGATATGATTTCACCAATTAATTTAGTAAATTTTGAATAAACCGCATTATCTCCTTCTATTATTTTTATACCTTTTTTAGTGACCTTTAAATAATAAATCCTTCCATCCTCATTTGATTGGACTTTTTCTATTAGGTCATTTTTTATTAATCTCTTAACTAATGCGGATATTGCTGGTTTAGTGAGCTTTAATTTTTCCGCTACTTCACCTAAATTAGGATTATCCATATTATATATTGTTGTTAAGTAATAATAATCCGTTATATTAAATTGTTTCTTTTCTTCACTTGATAAAATTGAATCTATATTATTTATAGATTGCTGCCATAAATAATTTGCTATATACTCAAAATATTTTTCTATCACTATACTCATCTCCCAAATTAGTTCATTTAATTTAATTAAATTTATGTAACTATTATATTTTTTCAACTTAATGATTGTCAATATATTTAATCACAAATAGTAAAAATATATATTTTAATAACATAACTACAAATGAATAAAAAATAGTACCCACCTAATTAGATGTAATAATATAAATAATCATATAAATTGTTATCAAAATAGCAGGTGAAATATATAATAGATACCCTGTACCTCTACCTATATTCAGCGCTTTACGATTAAGTTTTTTATCTACTTCAATTTTATCTATTTCATCAATTTCATTTTGTGAAATATATTCATCACTCTTCATAAAAAAAACTGCTCATCATATGGATATAAACGATAATTTCTACATCGTAAAAGGACACTTAAAATTATAATTTTTCAGTGCCATCTAAATAGACTATGCCCAAGTTAAAATATATAAAACGCTATTTAAATTCATCTATAAAACCCATAAAAAAAGATACAACTGGAACAACTATCGTTAACATACCAATTACTCTCCCAATCCATTCTATAACCTTAACTTTAATAAGTCTTCCTAAAATCATGAACACACTTCCCATTGTTAAAACTAAAATAAAACTATAAAGAAAATTCATTATTTCACCTTGTACTGTTGTCAGTTTAAGATATTTGCCTAATTACTGACCTTTATCTTTACTAAAATTCTTAGCTGTATTTCAATTCAAATCTACTTCTTTCTTTATTTCAATTAATAGATTTTTCATTTGTTCTATTCAATCTTGTTTTTCTAATTCTAATACACAGTTAAATTCTCTTAGAATATTAGCATTGCATAGAGAATAATTACAATTATAATACTTATTATAAGTTTTAAAGTAGTATTGGAATGCCGTTCCGGTAAAGTTAGGCAAAACATTTATTTCATCTATAGCTTTTTCTCCACGCTTATAAGAAATTAATTGATACTGTGTTAAATAAACTAGTATAGTTTTTATCTTTTCACCATATTGGATGGTATTTGTTATACCATCTGAAAATTTAAGGTATATTGATAGCTTAATAGTTATATTGTTTTTATATTCTATACACTATATTGGATAAAAATTCAATGCTATTAGCATTAAACATACATTTTAAGAAGCAAAAAGAATAGTTTGAAAATTTTTAGGAAAAAATATAAACTATTTCCGTTTATGACTAGTTTTGTACGTTTAGTGATGTAAATATTTACTTTATTTCGTCATTATGTAAAAATGTGTTTGAAAGGGGATGACTTGAAAGATGAAAAGAAAAAAGTTAACACAAACTATTGCATTAGCACTATTATTAGTTATTGGAGGTAGTATTGCTCCATCATTATCAGCTTCAGCAGCAGAGGTAACTATAGCTTCTGATCAAAAAGCTACAGAAAAAGGTACAAGTATTACTTTTTCTGAATTTAAAAATGCTTCAACTGTTGAAATATTGGATGAAAATACAATTTTAATCGATGGAAAAAGCTATGATTTTAACAATGTTGCTAATGTTTTATGTAAAGAAATTGATTCACAAAAAGCAACTACTAGAAATCCTGCTACAGCTGGGATAAAAAAAGGTGCAAAATGGATAGTTAAAAATTGGCAAAAAATCGAGAAGAAACTTCCAGACAATGTAAAAAAATACTTTAAGCTAGATGCTTTCATGAAAGTAATGGATCAATACATTGGTATATCTGATAGTATTGAAGAATTCCTTAACAGTTGCTTTAGAGAGATGGGTATGCCAGAATGGGCAAATTGGGCAATAACAAATGCAATAATGGTAATAATACCAATTTAACACCTTTAGTTAATAAAAAATAGGTGATTTAACCACCTATTTTTTATTAATTTAATTTCGCTTATTATAATAAGAATAACTTATTATTTGAGTAATTATCATAATTACAGGAACAACTCCTATGCCAATAAGAATTCCAACAAATAGAACATTCTTTGTTAGTAACAATGCAAACATACACATAATCGTAATGATAAGACAAATTGAAAATGTGCTATTAAAAGCACTGCTTTTTGATTTCATATTGACCCAAAATTCTCGTTCATCATTGTTTTTTTTATCTTCCTTTGTACATTTACTACTTAAACTTCTATATACTTCTGTTATTCCCAATAGAACACAAAAAATAACTACTAATGTATATTCAATAATTCTTAAAGTATCTAAATTATTAAAATGTATGATTGTAGACACAATAGCAAATACTGACAATAATAAAAACACCATACCACTACAAAATTTCTTTTTATCATATATTTTTTTTCTCATTCTCTAAATTCTCCTTTAAACAATATAAATCTTCAATGGTAGTATTAAAAACGCAAGATATCTTATATGCTAACATAATTGATGGATTGTACTGTCCTTTTTCAAGTGAAATAATTGTTCTTTGGGAAACTGATACTAAATCAGAAAGTTGTTGTTGCGTCATATTGAGTGAATTTCTTAATTCTTTTATTCTATTTTTCACTAGTGCACCTCTTTTAAAATTAAGATGAAGCAAACTTCATGTGAAGTCTCTTTCAGTTTACTATTATATAATTTTCATGTCAATATTTTCAACAAAAAATTTATAATTATTATGAAAATAAATTAAAATATTAATAATATATCTAATTTTTACATATTTATTATTTTTTGATAAAAATAATATTATTAAATACTAAAAGTTTATTTTAAAAGGAGGATTTAATAAAATGAAAAATATTTTAAAACAAATCACATTAGGGGCCTTATTTTTATTTTTAACTATATCTTTTTTTGAAATTATTCCAGCAAAAGCAGTTGATATCACTAATGAAAATTCATCTAAGGAAATAGTAGTTGAAGAAAATGTGACCACTGGGGCGGCAGTTAAGGTTGAACCTACAGACAAGAAATTAACAATTATGGTTTATTGTGATGCAGATAATGATTTAGAAGAGGATTTACTTCAAGATATTCAACAAATGAAAGATGGATATGTAGAAAATTCAAACTTAAATGTAATTGTTTTAGTTGATAGATCTCCAGATTATTCTGATGATTCAAATATACTAGGAGAGGATTTTTCAGACACAAGAATGTATAAAATTGAGGAAGATGAAGCAATTAGAATTGATGGAGGGACTAAGTTTCCTGAAATAATCAAGACCAGTGATTATGAAGCAAATATGGGAGATGCTCATACACTAAAGAAATTTATAGATTCTTGCAAAGAAAATTATCCTGCAAATAAATATGTACTCATTGTTTCTAATCACGGTGGTGGCGCAAGAGATGAAAAATCAGATGAACAAATAAAAAAAGCAAAAGCAGTATGTTTTGATGAGACAAATGATAATGATTGTTTATATACTGCGGAAATATCAGATATATTAACTGATAATGAATCTGTAAATGTATTGGTTTATGATGCTTGCTTAATGGGAGCAATAGAAGTTGCATACCAATACAGACCACAAAATGGTAGTTTCGAGGCAAATGTTATGGTTGCATCACCTCCTGACGTTTGGACCAATGGGTATGATTATGAAAAAATATTTAGTAGGCTAAAATCTGGAGGGGGGAATAATGGACTAGAAGATACAACACTTGGAGGAAAAGAACGATATTTTGACCCTTCTAAAGTTACAGATATTCAATTAGGAGCCATAATGATTGAAGCACAAAGAGATTCGGTTAATGAAAAAAAAGTTAATAATCAAGTCTTAGGCTGTTATGACCTTACCAAAGTAGAAAGTGTAAAAACAGCCGTAGATACTTTAGCTGTAAGTCTATGGAATGAAAATAAAAAAGAAGATATTGAAAATCTTAGAGGAACTGGTAGAAACGTAAATTTAATTCATTACTTTCGTGAAACAAGCAAATATCAGTGGTTAGATTATCCTTACTTTGATTTATATGACTTATGCAAAAATATAAGTATTAGCAATGCGTTTAGTGATAATATTAAGAATTTAGCTATAAATGTAATGAATAGCGTAGATGATATGATAGTGTATTCATATGGTGGAACTAAGTTTAATGGATTTACTGAAGGCAAAAATGGACTAAGTATTTTCTTACCAGATGGGAGTTTATTATATAAGGATGTGACTGCAAATGCAAGTTATCCATCATGGAAAGCTCAAAGATGGTACAATTCAATAGATACAACTACCATTCAATCAGATTATCTATATGGAAAATTAAGCTGGTGTAAAGATGGACAAGATTCTGAAATTAATAAGGTTGGAAATTGGTTTGAACTTCTTGATTCTTGGTATGATAGTACGAATGATGAGAATGGAGGCGATAATGGATATCAATGGTAATGATTATATAAAATTGAGGCGTACAACTAATACAATTAGGTTGATTTATATATAATTAGGTTGTTGAATAAATAGAATCTGTAAAAAAATAAACAAGTCATTCCTTTGTAATATAATAATTTCGCGAAAAACCTAAATATATCACATAAGGAATGACTCAAATATGATTATATCATTAAATATTAAAAGCGAAAATGACCAATATAAAATTTTTGAATCTGTTAAAATTGCATTTGCTAAATTAAATTCAAATATTCAAAGTACTAAAGGCCGACCACGTAAGTATTCAGACGAACAAATAGTTGTATGTGTATTATATGGAGTTAAAAGTAGTATTTTCAGTTTAAGAGAACTTGAATACCGCATAAAGCAAGACCATGTGTTTCAATCTATAATTCAACTTAGTCAAGTGCCAGATTATTCTACAATCTCGTTAAGAACTAAAATTTTAGAGAAACGTTAACTGATATAAATATGCGCAAGGCTAAAAGTGTTGAGTCATTTACTGATAAACGATATGAAAACACCTTGTTTCTTCAATCTCCTATCGGATCAAAATTATATAAAAACAGATTGAAAATAGAGCAATTATTCTCTGTATTAAATGGATTATATAACTTAGAAAATCCAAGGCTTTATGGGCAAGCCCGATACGAACGTCATATAAAATGGTTCTTATTAGCGTACTTAATAGATGAATTTAATAAAAAACAGCAGAGAATAACAACTAGAAAATATCCTTGAAATCTATAGCTTCTAAGAATATTTTCTTAATTAATGTTTCTATTATAGGAGCAACTATTGATCCAACTATAATTTGGGTCACCAGAGATCCTGATTCCATACTAGCAGCTACCCCAATTTCTCCGATATATTCCTCATATAAATAAAATAAAGGTCTAAATGGTATTATAATTAAATATGTAGCTCCTACCATAGACATGATAAAATATGCCGTAGGTAAATTTTTTAAATAATTACTAATCTTTTTTAAAATTTCTTTCACTTTTTATTCCTTCTTCTCCATACTTTAATTTTTTCTTAATCTTAAAATATTACTAAAGTTTATGCTACATTGTGTAACAATTCATTAGTACTAGCATTAAATGTATACTTTGCGGAATGAAACGTATCTTTGTAATTCTTTCAAAACATTCTTTTTATTCCTAAAAATATACGTTTTGTTCCACTAGCATTGAATTATAAATAAATATAATATATATATTATTTATAACATCAACTAATGTAAGTGAGGTTAAAATGATAAAGTCATTATCAACTTTTATAACTCAATGTCTAGAAAGAAATAATAATTCTTTAACCGGAAAAGATATACTTAAAATTCAATATACATTAGAAGTAATTTTAGGCGATTTAACTAAATTTATAATATTATTATTAATATTTTTAAGCTTAAATGAAATCCCGCTATTCCTTTTATGTTTTACTCTACTAATCTCAACAAGACCTGTAGGCGGAGGTATTCATTGCAAAACTTTTTATTCATGCTTAATATTTACTATACTATATTTTATAGTTATATTATTGTTTAGCAATTTGTCACCAAAATTAAATATTAATTTTTACATAATTTTCTTTATAATATCCTTCGGTGTTACTTTATTTTTTGCTCCATGTCGTAATGAAAAAAGACCAGTAAAAAATAAAGTGATATTAAAAATCTTATCTTTAATATCACTAACTTTTTGGACTATTATATTTTTTAACTTATCTAATATACAGGTATCTAACTGTATATTTATAAGCATATTGCTACAAATTATTCAGTTAACCATTGTTACTATGAAAGGAGTTGTTTTTAATGGAAAAATCAATAAAAGTTTTTTCAGTCATACTTATTAAATTATTTAATTTAATATCAAAGTCAAGTTGTCACACTTTTTTAGGCGAACCTGATTTTCCTGAAGAATTACTAAAATAAATATGGAATATTATTTTTTCGCATTCTACATTTAATTTTATATATCCCTTATGTAGGTTTATAATTTGCTGTAGATTGTAAAGTCCATATCCCCTTGTACTTGCTGTATTTTTAGTGGAATAACCACTTGTAAACATCTCATTTAGATTAATATTCTTAGCATCTACTATTTGATTTTTAACTATTAAATGAGATGTTCCTTTTTCATTAAAAATCTTAATTTCAACATCTTTTTTTACACACTCATCTTTTACCACTTCTTCAAATGCATTATTTAATAAATTATTTAATACATTAGATATTTCATGATACGTTAATATATTATCTAAAACATTATTTTCTATGTTGTATTTAAAATTAACATTATACTTTTTTGCTTTACATATATTTCTATATATTATAGATCGGATAACTACATGATCTATATAGATAAGTTCATTTATTCTATTATCATATACATCTTCATCTTTCATATAATTTTTAATTGCTGCTTTTACTTCTTTATCTTCTGTAACTTCAACTATACCAATTATTGTATTTCTATAATTAGCGAAATCATGTTGTCTTTGCTTTATTTCTTGAACTATTTCATTAATAACAAGGTTATATTCATTGGAAACCTTTAGAATTTCCCTTTCTTTTATCACTTTAATCACATATAAATATGTGAAAATTTCAGATATAATTAATGCACTTAATATTCCTGCAATAGTAAATAAGTTATTGAGTATTATTTTATTATTATAATCCCAAATAAACTTGAGAATAAGAACATATATACAGGATGTTAAAATAAAATAACCTAGAATACCATTATTTACTCTTTTAAGAACAAACTTTTTATTTGATAATTTTGAAAAAGTTAATACACAAATAAATATTATTAATTGTATAATAATTACCTTAATTGTATAATCTAAAACAAATTTATTAATAAATGTGAAAAATATTAATTGCATTAACATACATAATTATAAGAACTGTTAATGTTAATCCGAATATAACATTTTTAAAGTCACTCTTATATATAATCATTATTGCAATGATATCTACTATATATACACTAATGAAATGTAATTCTAATTGCTGCGTTGCTGTAATTAAACTAGAAATGATAATTACACTAGAAATTAACTTAAGAAAATTCCTCTCTCTCTTAGCCAAATTCATCCATAAATAAACTATATTAAAGGTATCCATTACATTTAACATAAAATTAATCAACATAATATCACTTTTCCCTTTTTAAACTTAGTCATAATATTATCTTTAAACTTATATCCCAAAAGAGCAGTTTTAGAATAATTTTCAAAATATATTTCGCTTAATTTTAAATCCAACTTTTCTACTTTTAATATATAGTTTATATTTATTGCAAATGCCCTATGACTCTGAATAATAAATTCGCAATTAATCATCTCTAATATTTTTTTCAAGCTAATGTTGTTAGCAGTATACATTCCATTAATAGTATTTATATCGCAATTCTTCCCTTTTACTTCTATAAAAAATATATCATTGATTTTTATTCCTATATATATTCCATTTTTTAGAGTTATGATAACTTCTTTATCATCTTCTTGAATAATCTCTTCTTCAATTTTATTTAACTGGCTATTTTCATAAACTATAAATTTATCTAAAATAGCAAGTACATCTTCTTTATTATATGGCTTTATTATATAATCATAACAATGGATTTGCTTAAATGCTTGCAACATATAATCCACATGCGTTGTTAAGAAAATAAGTGGACTAAGTTCATATTTAGGGATGTCCCTAATCTTCTTTGCAAGCTCTAATCCTGAAGACTCCTTCAAGCTAATATCTATTAAAAATATGTTAATATCATGTTTATTTATTATCTCCAGCGCTGAACTCTCACTATCAGCTTCATAGATTACCATAGCTTCATACTTAGCAGCTATCATTTTTTTCAGAATCTCTCTTTGCATATAATCATCTTCTACTAAAAGAATAGAACTCATCCCTTTAACACTCCCAACCCCTATACTTAATTTATACCAAGCAAAACTATACCAATTTGCTTAATATAAATGTAATCTCTTATCAAATGTAATTTATCTCTATATATAAAATAGTACAATATTATTAATTGTCAGTCAAATTTTTCCACCATATGACAATGTATTTGCATATACCCATATGTCATTATATTGTTATATCTATTAATTCTATAGTATACTAATAACATCTACGATTATAAAAATATAGATAAAGTAAAAGAACTATTTCTAATTTTATTTTGCAATAGGAGGAACCATGAATAAACTTATTGAAAAGGCAAAACTTACTCATGATTTAGATGAAAACGAAATATTGGAATTATTACAAAATGATGATATAAACGAAGAACTTTTTAAAGCTGCAGACGAAGTACGTCAAAAATATTTGGGTGATTACGTCCACTTAAGAGGTTTGATTGAATTCACAAATATATGTAAGAGAAATTGTATGTATTGCGGACTTAGAAGAGATAATAAAAATCTTGAAAGATATAGACTAACTCAAGAGGAAATATTAGATTTTGCTGAAAAGGCTGTTAGCTATGGTTATAAGACTCTAGTCCTTCAAGGTGGAGAAGATGATTATTTCACAAAGGAAAGAATGAGTGAAATAATAAAAGAAATCAAGAAGTTAGGTGTAGCTTTAACTTTAAGCTTAGGCGAAAAAACTTATGAAGAATACAAAGCTTTTAAAGCTGCTGGTGCAGATAGATATTTAATACGTATTGAAACTACAGATAAAAAACTTTATGAGGATATGGACCCTAATATGAGTTTTGAAGAAAGATTAGAATGCTTAGACAATTTAAGAGATTTAGGCTATGAGGTTGGAAGCGGAATCCTTGTTGGTCTTCCAAATCAAACTTTAGAATCTATTGCTAAAGATATCTTATTCTTCAAGAAAATCAATGCAGACATGATTGGTATAGGACCTTTTATCCCAAATGAAGATACTCCATTAAAGGATGCAGATGGTGGCAGTCTTACTTTAGCATTAAAAGTTATGGCATTAACGCGTTTAATGCTTCCTGATATAAATATTCCTGCTACAACTGCTATGGAATCCCTTGCTCCTAATGGGAGGATAGTTGCGCTTCAAAGTGGTGCCAATGTTGTAATGCCTAATGTTACTGAAGGAGAATATAGAAAGCTTTATGCCTTATATCCAGGTAAAATATGCACTGGTGATACACCTGCTCATTGTAGAGGCTGCATAACAGGTAAAGTCACTGGTATTGGTAGAATAATTTCAGATGGCTATGGCTTTAGGGGAAATCAAAATTCTAATGCTAACGATAAACTTTAGCACTTTTAACTTTTAAATATTATAATAGGCTTATTTCTGTTAATAGTTTTTATATAATTAAATCTATTTACGGAACTAGCCTATTTTTATTATTATCTTCCTCTTTAAAAATATTAAAAACTATCTAATTATTAGTTTAATCAATAATTAGATGGTTCTAATTATATGATTCAAATTTTATATGAATAAATAACAATACTAACTAGTTTATTTAACCATATTACTTATGAACCAATACTTTTGTAATAAACATAATTTTCTCCAAATGACTTTAATGGAATTTTAAACTCTGGAATCCCAAATACATAAGGTGCTATCTCATATAGCTGATAGTATATTACAAGCTTATCTCCTTCAACATAAAAACTTTGATTTTCACTGATTCCTTTAAATTCACGCCCTGAATTAAAATAGTTATCTGGGTTTTTATCAATTTCTTCTCTTACGCTCTTATTAATTACATCTCTATAGGAATATCCATCATTAAATAATTCTTTTAATGTTAATAACTTTTCTTTTTGCTTATCTATAGTATAAGAAGTTCTTGTTGTCATTCCATGGGCTCCACCTAAATATTCATAATAATCATTATACAAACTTATAATAGAATTATTATTTACTCCTAATGTATATCTTGAATAAACCTCAAAGGGGAATGTTGGCTTTTCTTGTCCTTCCATACCAAAGTATTCTTTTGCTGTTTTTTCAGCCTCCTCAGCTTTTGGCATAATATCCTTAATTATATCATTATTAATTAAATTTATTTTTTTTTCATCATTTCCATTTAATATTTGAGGCATTTTTATGTCTTCTTTGAAATAATCTATACTTTTATTAATTGATTTTTCCCCAACTGTAATTGTATTTTCCATACTTGCTACACAGTTTATACACATTTTCTGTGGATAAACTGTATATAACATGGAAACCACCATAATTAGAGCTGTTATATTTGTTATAACACTCATTTTAATGCCTCCTTTGCTTATGCTTTTTTTGACTTTTTTCATTTAATATCCACAAAATCAACATGTAATATTATGTATATTAACATATTCATAACATGTTATCCACATGCAATTGTGGATAATGTTAATAGTTATACTATTTAATATTATGCTACACTTTTAATAGTATTATTCTAAAAATTATATAATTTATTATTTAAAAATTATCAAATAAATTTACCACAACATATTATTCTAATATAATTTGGTATATAATTAAAATAGCATTTTTCATCGTATTATAAGGAGTCTTAAATATGTCTAGAAAGAATACTATAAAAAGAATACTCATATATATAAATAATTTTTTAGATAATACTTCTCTATTCAAGGACAAATTCAATCTACCAATATTTTTTTTGATTGCTATCTTATTAGTTTACATAGTCTCATACAACTTATCTTCTATGAAAAGAATAGAAAATAAGTCTAGCAACATAATATTAAATGAAAGCAATTCTGATAAAGAATATAATATTAATTCAAAATCTTCTTCTGAAAAGGATGATACAGTTGCTGAAGATAGAAATGATACCCATATAACAACTTCAAAGGAACCTATTACTTCTAATGTAGATAATAAAGCTACTTTCAGACAAACTGAAACATCTAATCTTATTAACGATAATAGAGGTGTTCCTGTACTATATTATCATTCAGTTAGAGAATCAGCTGATAATGAAGTAACTATAAAACCAGAAATACTTAGAGAGCATCTAAAATATATTAATGAGCAAGGTTACACAACTTTAACAATGAAACAGCTTGAAGACTATATATTAAATAATTCTCCTATTCCTGAAAAAAGTATTTTAATTACCTTTGATGATGGATATATGGATAATTACTATAACGCATTTCCAATATTAAAAGAATTTAATATGACCGCAACTATATTTTGTATAACCTCAGAATTAGATGGATCTTATTATTTGTCAAAAGAAGCTATAAAAGAAATTTCAGATTATGGAATAGATATTGAAAGTCATACTGTAACACATCCTCATCTTAATAAGCTCAAATATGACAAACAATTAGAAGAATTACTTGAATCTAAAAAAACTTTAGAAGGAATAACAGGAAAAGAAATAACTTCAATTGCATATCCCTTTGGAGATTTTGATGATAATAGTGTAAAAGCTGCAAAGGAAGCTGGCTATACTCTAGGCTTTACTACAAAACTTGGTTTATCTGATAGAAATGATAATCCACTTGTTCTTGATAGAATTTATATTAGTTCCGAATATAATATGAATACATTCAAAGAACTTTTAAATAAAACAAAAAAGTAGCTTTAAGCTACTTTTTTGTTTTATTTCTTTGTATTATTTTCTTCATCTTCGTCAAAACGCTGTGGTAACTTTTGTTGATTTCCTACATTGTTAATAACTATAGGTATATTATTATCGTAAACATATTTACTTGTTTTACTAAGTATTCCGTACTTCAAAGGTTCTCCATTTACTGTAATTAATATCTTTTTACTCAATGCTGGAATTTCTTTATTAATTTCCAGCATTTGATTGTTTAATGCGTATTGAAAAGTTTCTAATATAGCCTGATCAATATCTTTATTCAACATATTTGTACTTTTTATAAGTTTATCTCCTTTTTCTGTAGGTGAATAAACATATATCAATTTATTAAATTTATTTACATGCATTACTATATTAGAACTTGTCTCTATAACAATTATACTTTGTGTTGTTCTATATTGAATTACTATTCCACTTCCAATTATAATAAGCAATAATAACAAAATAGATATATATATTTTATAATACTTTAATGTCTTCTTCTCCTTGCCTTCGGCTACTTCACCAACATTAATTTTATTATTAGTTTTTATCTTTATAAATTCACCCATAGACGTTAAAATGTACGCAGATTTTTTTAATGATTTTATAACTACACCTTTATGTATAGTTTCTTTCTTATTTGAAATACTTCTTACCTTTTCATCTTCTCGAAGCTTAACTCTAAAATAATCTTGTATACCTTTGTAATTAGGGTTAGTTAAAACTATATAATAAGCTATAATATAATCTCTGCACTTTTCTATATATTCAACTTTTATTTTGGTTAATCTGCTTAATCTTGAAAAAGGTAAATCTTTTTTTTGAGTTATTGTGTTAATTAACTCTTCATTATCATATATATAATAAGCGATATTTAAAGCTAAATTTCTATCAATCTCTTTAAGCGGAAAATTTACTAAGTCTTTAAGCAAAACATTATAAGTATTTAATTCACTTAAAAATAGAGAGATTTGCTTACTTCTATTAATTTCTGCCGAATCTCCTACTAATAGCATAGATGGAATTGATGCAAATACATATTTATTTCTATTAAAGCTTGAATTTTCCATAATACTAACACCTCTTTAAAATATTAACCCATTGAAAGAATGCTATCAAAAATATATATTCTTCATACTATGTTATTATAGCATATAATGCTATTTATCCCTAAATTTTTATCTAACCTTATAATTTTAAATCAATATTTTGGAGATTATTTATGAGGAGAAAAATCATCTATGTAGATTTTATAAAAAGACGTAGAATAACATTTGTGCATTTTATTATAAATAAGATTCTTTCTTTATTCTCTGAAAAATTCAGTCTAAAAAATAGGAACTCACAAAACATTGAAATTAAACGTAATAGACGTATTTCTAATTAAAAGACATGAAAATAATAATTAAAAACCTATCCTTGAATGTCTTGTTTATAGCATATATGTTAAAATGAATATATAAAAAACATTTTAACGAGGTGACTATATGAGAGTAGGATTAGGATATGACGTTCATAAATTAGTAGAAAATAGAAAGTTAATTTTAGGAGGAGTCGAAATTCCATTTGAAAAAGGATTACTTGGTCATTCTGATGCTGATGTGCTTCTTCATGCTATAATGGATTCTTTGCTAGGCGCTTGTGCCCTGGGAGATATTGGTAAACATTTTCCTGATACAGATAATGCTTTTAAAGGGATCTCTAGCATTTTATTACTTAAGGAAACTGGCAAATTAATTGAAAAGGCTGGCTACGAAGTAAACAATATAGATGCTACAATAATAGCTCAAAAACCAAAAATGATGTCACACATTGAACAAATGAGAGAAAATATTTCAAAAGCGCTTGGCATTGATATTAATAAAATAAATATTAAAGCAACTACTGAAGAAGGCCTTGGTTTTACTGGTAAAATGCTTGGTATATCTTCTCAATGTATAGCTTCTGTTGATAAAATATAAACTATTATAATTCATTAAACATAGTGAAATATTATATGTAATTCAATTAGAAACAAAAGGTGAAAAATGATTATTTATTCATTTTTCACCTTTTAACAACTATATAATTAATAATGTCACTAAAATTAAAAATCATTCTATACCTAAAATAAATTAAAAGATTTCCTTTAATTTTTTCAATAGAATATTTCTAAAAAGCTCTCCTTTAATTAGATCTTTTTCTGCTGCTCTGAATACTTCTCTCCATTCATCTATTGTCATATCTAATTTGTTTTCTAATTCTTCAGAATTACTTGCTAACAACGCTGATGATATTACAAATTCGCCTAACTCCTCTGGTGTTTTAAAAATTCTAATATATAAAAATTCTGCATTATCACCCATCCATTTCTTGTTAAACTTTAAAGTAAATTTCTTTAATTCATCTTCCATCTTACTATCAGATAATCTCCATAAATTATTTAAGAATTCATAATCATCTCTCATGCTAATAGAAATATCTTTATTTATTTTATTAGATTTTTGTCCTTCAATTACAATTTTATCTACTGTTAAATGTGGAATTTTAGCAACAAATTTTTCTTTACCATGTATCCATTTATAAAAAGCTTCTTGCAAAAAAGAGTATTGAATATATCCAAGTAAACCTCTAATATTAGGACAATACCCCCATACACTATTTATTCCATTTTTACTTCCAAATATAATTGTATGAAAATAAAAACTATCTTCTGTTGGAGGATTTTTCATAAACATATGCCCTCTTATTGTCTTATTCTCATTGATAAGGTTTTCCCAAAAACTAAACGAATGATAATTTTCTCTCATTTTATTCACCTTCCCAGTCAATATTTTATAAAATACAGTATCTAAATATTTTCTGTGGTTTACTATTATATTTATTATAAAGTGCTTTTAATTGCATCTTTAGATTTCATTGAAATGTAACTATCGAAAAATAATCATATATTACTATTTTACCCATCATATTCTATTTTATTACTCATTTAAAAAATATTATCATATACATTATATAAGCTCTAATTAATTTAATTCACAAATTTAAAGTTATTGAGTCGTCAAAAAGAAAACAGTAATAGTTATAGATAAAATCATTTTCATAAGTGCATAGCTAATATTTTTATATGTGGGTATGCTCTCTATGTAGTTAGAAGGTTCCGCATTGGAGCATAACCGCTCTCTATATAGGCGAAATGATCCGCATTGTGGCATAGCCACTCTTTTTAGAAGTGTATAATAAAATTGCTATTTTTCATTGATTACTTTATAATAATACATGCCAATTAATTTTTTACGAGATAAATTCTAAGGGGGATAAAAACATTGTCTTTATGTGAAATATGTAATGCCGAAGCTGATATACATCATATTGTTCACAGAAGTGAAGGTGGATTTGATATAGAACTTAATTATAAATATTTATGTCCTTCTCATCATAGAGGAAAATATGGCCCCCATCAATCTAAGGAGGTCGATCTTAGATATAAGTTGGATCTTCAAAATAAATTATATAATATGCTGAAAAAAGAATATTACTCTTTTAAAGAATTAGCTTTAGAATTGAATATTCCTAAAAACACTCTAAAAAGAATAACCAAAAACTTAAAGCTTTATAAAGAAGGCTACAAAAAATCAGAGGTTATTTTAATAATAATGGGTGGACATTTTTATTCTGAAGAAATGATTGTCAATTTGACTTTAAATAAATTAATCGAAGATAATTATTAATTATTTTCTTATGTAAAAATTCTTTGATATATTAAATAAGAAATTATTAAACAAATCATGTGAATAGTTAAAATACTAAAAGAGCAGTTCAAAATGTTTAAAATTTTGAACTGCTCTATATAGTTATTACTATAATTCTTACGCATAAAATGTAATTATATTTTTTTACTAAAAGAAATATACTTCTTTTTAATATTGATTATAATTGCGTGAATGGATACTTTACAGCTGCAATCAATTCCTTTAGGAAATTACTAATATTATAGTTCTTTATTCCACAAATAAAATAATGCATAAATATTCCTTTACGTCCTTTTACCTCAACTCCCATAACAACTCCTACACTAGTGATATACATTGGTATTATCCAGCCTAAATCAATAGGTTTAAATTCTTTTACTTGTCCACCATTTATAGTAGCCGCTATATTTTTGCCAGCGTGCTTACCTGACATTTCTGAAAAAGTTACAGCTCTCCTTAGCATATTGCCTTTTTCATCCTTTATTGCCGCTGCATCCCCTGCAATAAATACTTCTGGGTGATTTTCAAGGTTTAAGTACTTATTAACTATAATTCTGCCATCAGGAAGCATATCAAATTTACCATTTGGCTTTAATGGTGCCTTTACTCCACTACACCAACAGAAAAAAGTGTCTTTTATAATTTCTTCATTTTTTAAAACTATATCCTTTCCATCAAAACTTACAATTTGATTTTCAGTATATATTTTAAAGTTCATCTTTTTTAATTTATTTACTACATGATCAGCAGCTTTTTCAGAAACCATAGATAAAACTTTCTTACACAAATCTACCATAATAACATTAACTTTCTTTCCCTTTTTTACACCTAAATCATATAAATTACAAGCAAGTTCTATTCCTGTAAAACCTGCTCCAGAAATAACCAAATTAACTTCATTTTTATTTTCAATATGTTCTAAGAAATTTTTTCTAACCTTTTGAGCTGCTTCTAAAGAATCCAGTACATTTACTTTATCTAAGTTATCTTTAAAACCGAAAAAGTTTGTCGTAGAACCAGGTGCAAAAACTAAATAGTCATATTCATATTCATCACCTTGGGTTACTATCTTTTTATCTTCAAAATTAACCTCACTTATCTCACTTTTAATAAAATTTACTTTACTAGGAACCAGATTAGTGATTTTTTCTGTTATATCCTCTTGATGTAATCTTCCACTAACTACTTCTGGCAAATTAGGTAACATAGTTGTATACTCGTTTTTATCAATCAAATATATTTCATGATTCTCTGACAAACTTTTCCCTAATTCCTTAGCAGCCTTTATACCAGCAAATCCGCCTCCAATAACAAAAATCTTCATAAATTATCCCCCTTCTCATAATTAGTTACATATTTAAATATTGGTTTTGTAAAATCCAAAATTCATAATATCTTCCCTTTAAATTTATTAATTCTTGATGAGTTCCCTTTTCTATAACCTTTCCCTCTTCAAACACTAATATTTCATCAAATCTATCCATTTCTACTAACCTGTGAGTTATCCATATACAACTTTTTTCTTTAATTTCATCATGTATGGCCTCCACTATTTTCTTCTCTAATTCTTTATCAAGACTTGATGTCGGCTCATCTAATATAGCTATTTTACTTTGCTTTAAAAATGTCCTCACAAGCATAAGCCTTTGCTTTTCTCCACCTGATATGTTGTATCCAAATTGACCTAATAATGAATCTAATCCTTCATCACTTTCTTTAATCAAATTGTTTATTTGAAATTTTTCTAATAAATTTATCATTTCATTTTCTTCTGCCTCTTTATTAGCAATTAATAAATTTTCTCTTATAGATGTATTAAATACATATGGATTTTGCTCCATAACCGTAAAAAGTTTTCTTATATTATCTATAGCTGTATTTTTGTAGGAAGTTTCTCCTATAAAAATATCTCCTTCTTGATATTTAATAAAACCTAATAAAGCTTTAACTATAGTGCTTTTACCTGAACCGCTCAAGCCTACTATACCTAATTTCTTTTTATGTGGCAGTTTAAATGACAAATTTTTAATTATATATTTTTCTGCTTCATCATCATAAACACTTAAGTTTTTTACTGAGATATCATAATCAGCTATTTCTTCAGATAATTGAATTTCTTCATTACTTTTATTATCTATTATGCTAAAAATATTTTCTCCACTCTCAAAGGTTTCTTTAAATTTATACATTACCATAACCATTGGCAGTAAAGCTTCAAAAGATGCTAAAATTGTAAGAGGAAGCATGGCATAGTATATACCATCTAATTCTCTGTTTATAACTAAAGGCGCTGTAATCATAAGTGATGCACCCATTAAAATAATGGCTACCATAGAATGAAAATTACTCCCTAAGGCATTTATTAAATTTTTTTTCTTTTGAACTTTAGATAATTGTTTGCTTAAACCTTGGAATTTCTGTATAATTTCAAGCTTCAAGGGATATATATTTATCTCCAAAATTCCTTTAAAGCTATCTAACAATATAGAATTAATACTGTTTTTTAAATTGATTTCTTTTTCTAAGAATTTATTATTTAATTTGAATATTATTATTGGAAATATAAATCCTGCAATTATATAACCGCACCAATAAATATAAGCCAAAATGTCACTAAAACATAAAATGAACAGTCCTGTTGCTATGCCTGTTAAAACGGCTATAATTAATGGATAAATTCCTCTTAAATAAAAATCTTTAAGGACATCAACATCTGTTACAGCTTTTGTATATATATCACCAGTCTTAAATTTAATATTTTCAGAATAACCTTCATTAAAATTCTTATAAAACCATTTTCTAATACTACTTAAAATTCTAAAAGTAGCATCATGAGATAAAATTCTTTCAAAATATCTAAATACACCTCTAAATATTCCAAAAAATCTAACTCCTACTATTAAAACCATTAAGTCTAATACATCTGGATGAAGTGCTGCTCTTGAAATCAATACTGCTGAAGTAGACAATAATCCTACATTACTTAAAATGGTACAGACTCCCATTATTAAAGAACATATTACAAAGAAGAGTTGCTTTTTCATAAGTGAATTCATTACTTTTAAAATTCTCATATTTCCACCTCTGGTGATTCCATTAATTTATAGTAATCTTCTCTCTTTTCCATAAGTTCTTTATGACTTCCTACTTCACTTATTTTGCCTTCTTTAAGCATTATTATCTTATCTACTGCTCTTATAGTATTTAATCTATGAGCAGCTATTAAAACAGTATTTTTCTTAAAATGCTTTTTAACAGTTTCTATAAGAAAATCTTCTTTTTCTGCATCTAAAGCAGAACTTGGCTCATCAAAAATAATAAATCCAGAGTTTTTTATCATAGCTCTAGCAATTGCTATTCTTTGAGCTTCTCCTGAACTGATGGATACCCTTTCACCTTCACCTATAATGGTCTTATAACCTTTTTCAAAAGTCTCAGAAAACTCTTCAACTCTAGCCTTTTTGTATATATTTAGAAACTCTTCGTTATCTATTCCTTCATATCCTACAGTCAAATTATCTTCTATACTTCTATTAAAAATATGTGGAAACTGTGGAACCAAAGTAATATTCTTTAAATACCTTTCTCTATTTATATTGTTTATGTCTATCCCATTTACAAATACCATATTTTCCTGCACTTCAAGAAAACCGCTTAATATATTTATCAAGGTGCTTTTGCCACTACCACTTTCACCTATGAGTGCTATCTTTTCACCAGAAGAAATTTTAAAACTTATATCCTTTAAAACTTCTTTATTCTCATATACAAAACTTAAATTCTTGACTTCTATTTCAAACTTATTATCCTCAACTGTTAATTTATCTTCTGAAAGTTTTTCTCCAAACTTTTCTTCTAGAATTTCTACTTTCTCTATGGCAACTACTCCATTTAAAGAAGCATGAAACTTTAATCCCAATTGTCTGACTGGAAGATAAAAGTCCGGTGTTAATACTAAAATAAAGAAGGCATTTAAAAAACTTATTTGATCATAAACCAATCTTAACCCTAAATTTACAGCTACTATTGCAGTACTTATAGTTGCAAATAGTTCTAATACAAGAGCTGAAAGAAAAGATATTTTTAATACTTCCATAGTTGCTTTTCTATGGCTTTCACTAATATTAAATATTTTATCTTCTTGATTATTACTTATTCCAAATATCTTTAAAGTACTTAAGCCTTGAAGCATGTCAATAAAGTGTGAACTTAATACGTTAAGCTTTTTCCATTGCCTTTCATTAGCTTCCTTAGATTTATAACCTATTAAAATCATAAACACAGGAATTATAGGATAAGTTATAACCATTATTAAAGCCGATATTTTATCTACATAAGCTACACCCAAACATATAAGTAGAGGAATAATAAACGCTGAAAAAAATTGTGGAATATACTCTGAATAGTAACGTTCTACCATTTCTACTCCTTCTGTAATTGTATTTATTAATTCTCCTAATTTTTCATTTTTTACCTTATAGGGATTAGCTGAAATAACCAGCTTAAATAATTTATCTTTTAAATTTTCTTTTATTTCCTCAGAAGAATTTTTAATATATACTTCACTTACAAAATTAAATAATGCTTTTAAAACACTATTTCCTATAAATAAAACAATATATATTTTTATTTCTTCTAATGTTTTTGTCTTTAAAAATATTCCCGATACTATAAAAGACAATAAGTATGCAGAAACAACTATAAATAAGGAGTTAAAGAGAGAAGTTATAATAACTGCAACTATATAAAAACGCTTAAACTTACTCTCTTTTAGTAATCTTTTATTTATCATAAATTTTAAAACTCCACTAATATTCTAAGTCTTTAGTAGTAACTCTCTTTCTAAATATCCAATAGCTCCAAGCTTGATATGCTAAAACTATTGGTACAAAAATAACTGCAACTTTAGTCATAAGAGCTAATGTATTCACAGTTGATGAAGCATTTGCTATTGTAAGACTATATTCTGGTTTTATGCTAGAAACCATAACTCTTGGGAATAATCCTGCAAATAAGGCAGCAACGCCTAATGCTATTGACAATCCATTAGTTAACATTGCAATTTTTGCTTTTTTCACACCAACTAGATACCAGCTTAAAATTAGACATACTAATGATACTATAGCTGCAACCAGTGCTAGTTTACTATTAAACATATCAGTTTGTAAAAATGTTAATACAAATAATAATACTGAAACTATTATTGCAGAAACACCAAAAGGTTTTGCTATATTTATGGCTTTTTCTGCTATTGATTCCTCTGCCTTTAATGCTAAGAACACTGCTCCATGGAATATAAAAACTAATAGAGTAGTTATTCCAGCAACTAGAGTATAGATAGATATTAAATCAAAAAATCCACCTACATAATTCATTGTTTGATCAATTGGAACTCCTTTAATGAAATTCGAAAGAGCAACTCCAAAAAGAATAGCTAAAAGCAAGCTAGATACAAATATTACTTTATCCCAACCATTTCTCCATTTTTGACTTTCATCTTTGCTTCTAAATTCGAAAGCAACACCTCTTAGTATTAATGCTATTAACACTACAAGAAGAGCTAAATAGAATCCACTGAACATGGTTGCATACCAATTTGGAAAGGCAGCAAATATAGCTCCACCAGCTGTAATAAGCCAAACTTCATTTCCATCCCAAACTGGACCAATAGTATTAATTATTATTCTTCTATCAGTGTCCTTTTTTCCAATTAATAAAAGTAATATTCCAACTCCAAAATCAAACCCTTCAAGAAAGAAAAATCCTGCAAATAAAATTCCTATCAATATAAACCAGATAATTCCTAAATCCATAATGATTCCTCCTTCTTATTGTTCATATTTTCTTTTTCTTGTAGTGGAACAACCTTAATAAATTTAACTAAAAGCATTACATCTATTACTGCTAATACTGTATACACTACTGCAAAAGCTAACAATGATGTAGCCACATATGCTAAAGACACTGTTGGTGATACTGCATTTTCAATTTTCAATAATCCAAATACAATCCATGGTGCTCTGCTTGCTTCTGTCAATATCCAACCAGTTGAATTTGCTAAATAAGGTAATGCTATTGAAAACATCATAAGCTTTAATAATTTATTTTTATCAGATAGTGTTCCTTTTTTATAAAAATACAAACTTATTAATGCAATTAAAATCATTAACATTCCTGCTCCAACCATTACTCTAAAACTATAGAAAGATAGATTAACTGGTGGTATATAATTGCCTTGTCCATATTTTTTTTCATATTCAGCTTGTATTTCATTTATCCCCTTAACTTCTCCTGTAAAACTGTTATAGCTCATAAAACTTAAAAGTTTTGGTACACTTATTTCAAATACATTCTTTTTATTATCTTCATCTATTATTGCTGCAACTGCTAATGGTGCTGGATTTTTTGTTTCCCATAAAGCTTCTGCAGCTGCCATTTTCATTGGTAAATTCTTAACTAAATATTTACCTTGTAAATCTCCCATAAGAGCTACTAATAAACTAGAGACTAAAGCCATTGTTATTCCAAGCTTTAATGAGGACTTAATCCAGGCTGCATCATTCTTTTTAATTAAATGATAAGCGCTTATTCCTAATATGAAAAATGCTCCTGTTGCTAAAGATGCAAATATTGTATGAGGAAATTGGACCCATAAATGTGGATTTGTAATAAGATCTGTAAAACTAGTCATCTCTGCTCGTCCATTGTTTATAGCATATCCAACAGGTTCATGCATAAATGAATTTGCTGTTAGAATCCAAAACGCAGAAATCATTGTAGCTATACTTACAATCCATATAGATAATAAATGTATTTTTTTAGATACTTTTTCCCATCCAAAAACCCATATTCCAAGAAAGGTGGATTCTAAGAAAAATGCCAGTAATGCTTCTATAGCTAATGGAACTCCAAAAATATCCCCAACATATCTTGAATAATTTGACCAGTTCATTCCAAATTGGAACTCTTGTACAAGTCCAGTAACAACTCCCATAGCAAAGTTTATCAGAAATAATTTTCCCCAATATTTGACCATTTTTTTATACTTTTCATTTCCTGTTTTAACATAAAGAGTTTCCATTATGGCTAAATAAAACCCCAATCCTATTGTTAGCGGTACAAAAAAGAAGTGATAGACAGTGGTTATTGCAAACTGCCATCTTGCCAAATTAATAACGTTATCCATATTATTACCTCCCCTTTTTAATTCTCATAAAATCTTTATACACTATAATTATATAACAACAATATAAAGAATAGTATATTTTTGTTAATATTTATACTATTTTGTAAATATTAAAATAATATATAATACAACAGAAAATATCATATAAAACTTTGCAGTAAAAGGAACAAGTTTATGCTTCTGTGTATCAATATATTCTTTTATATTTTTTATGAAAGGTATTGTTGCTAAAACGATTAAACACCATTTTGGCATATATCCAAGAAATACAAATAAAAGCGTATCAATATAAGTAAATATTATTAATAGATAATATATAATAATTCCATTTTTATACCCAATTCTAACTGTTAATGTCCTTATTTTTCTTCTACTATCTTCTTCATAATCTCTAATTTCATTTGCAATTAAAATTGCTGGAATAAATAATCCATTAGTAAATGAATATAAAATAGGCTCTATTGAAAATGCACTTGAAAATACGTAGTAACTTGCATAAGCCAATAATGGTCCCATCATTATAAATGACATTATTGAACCAATTCCAAATTTTTTATAATTAAACGGTTCACCAGAATAAGAATATGCAGCAAATATTCCAACAAACTCAATTATTAATAGCTGTTTTCCAACATAATAACTTAAGTAAAAGCCTATTAACGCCGTAATTATAAAAAATATTATTCCTGTTTTAAATGTAAATATCTCTTCATAACTTCTCTTATATCCTAGAAAACAATCCTGTCTTTTGCTTAATAATTCTTCTGAAACATCTTCTTCAAAATAATTATTCATTAAATTTATGGCGCTTTGTAATAGTATTGCTGCTAATACAACAAGAAATATTATCCATAAATTCCACCCTAAACTTTCTGAGAAAAAGTTATTTCTGTAAGCTAATATTATGCCTAAAACTGTAGACAATAATCCGACAAATAATGTTGGTGGTCTTGATTCCTTTATAATATTTTTAATCATCAAATTCACTCCATAAATACAAAATTATTTAATTGCTTTTTGTTAAAAAAAAGCAATTTATAAGTTAATATGTTATAATTGAAACAAAAGGTTCAGAAAATTTATATTTATTAATAATAATTATATTCCAAATATATTATGGTGAAAAGGGGAAATAAAATGTTACTGGAAAAAATTAATTATTTAGATTATTTTGAAGATGATTTAATAAAAATCAGAGAAATTATCGAATTAAATTTGGATAATAAAGATAAGAATACAGTAAATTTATTGAATAATTTAGCTGCTACCGAGGGTAAAATGATTCGAGCTATCTTTATTTTAATTGGTGGTGCTTTTGGTAACATTGAAAGAAAAAGTTTATTAAATCTTTCTTCTGGTATAGAATTGCTACATTTAGCAACTCTTGTTCATGATGATATAATCGACGATTCTAATTTAAGACGAGGAAAAAGAACTATAAATAATCTTTATGGAGCTAAAGCTGCATTATTTATGGGTGATTATCTCTTTGCACAATCTTATATTATATTTTCAGAATATGCATCTAAAAAAAGTATTTCCGATATTTCAAAAACAATAAAGTTTATATGTGAAAGTGAAATAAATCAATTTCTTTCTACTTATTCGTTAAATTCAAATATTCGTGATTATTTTAGAAGAATAAATGGAAAATGTGCCTCTCTCTTTTCACTAAGTTTATCTCTAGGCGCATATGATGGACAAGCTGATTCTGAAGTTGTGAATAAATTAAAGAAGATTGGTTATTACATTGGTATGACCTTCCAATTAATTGATGATATCCTTGATATTGTATCTCCTAAGGTTGTACTTGGAAAGCCTTCAAATAATGATATTGCCGAAGGAATATATACTTTCCCTGTTTTGTATGAAATAAAAAATAATAATCAAGCGCTTTTATATGCTTTAAAAGAAAATGACTGTGTTTCTGTATTTGAAATCCTAAAAAATTCTGATGGTTTAAAAAAAGCTAAGAATATAGCTGGCCGATATACTACTAAAGCTTTAACACTTATAGATAAACTTCCTGATGTTTCGGAAAAGTATATTTTAAAAGAAATTGCCGAATCGTTGCTCAAGAGAACTTTTTAACAGCAAAAACAATTTAAAATAAAGCAGCTAAAAATGATATTTTAGTTTTTATCATTTTTAGCTGCTTTTCAAATTAAAATTATAATTCTTCACCATTAGTCTTAATTACATTTTGATACCAATAGAAGCTATCCTTCTTATAACGATTCATAGGCGCTCCTTCTTCTTCTTCACGATCTACGTAAATGAAACCATAACGCTTTTGATAGCCGTTTAGCCAACTTAATAAGTCTGTTATTGACCATGTGCAGTACGCAAGTACTTCTGAACCTTCATTAATTGCTTCCTTTAATTCTTCTATATGAGCCTTTAAATATGCAATACGATAATCATCATGTATCTTATTATCTTCAGTCTTCTTATCAAATGCTCCTAGCCCATTTTCTGAAATAACTATTGGTAAATCATATCTGCTTGTAATAATTCTACAGCACATTCTAATTCCCATTGGATCAATAGTCCAATCCCAGTCTGTAGTCTTTAAATGTGGATTCTTTGGGTTTTTAAATAATCCTGGAGTACCACTTACTTGAGATGTTCCTTTTTTACCTGTAGTATTCATTTCAGCCATTCCAACACCATCAATTGGATTATATTCGACTACAGCTGTTTGATAATAATTTACTCCCATGAAGTCAACTTGAGCCGCTGCTTTCATAAGCTCTGCATCTCCTTCTTCAAATTTAGGAGCAACACCTTGACCCTGTAAATACTTAAATGCAGCTTTTGGATATCGTCCATATGCATAAACATCCATCCACCAGAATGATTGTAAATCATCAAAATCTGCCTTTGCTATGTTGTTTATTGGACTGCAATCTAATGCATAACTTGGTGAAAATGCAAAGCTTGCACCAATTTTCCCATTTGGAACTATTTTTCTAAATGCAAGAACAGCTTTAGCATGAGCTAAGTTTGCATGATGATTTACTTGATAAAACATCTTAGAATCATTTTTCTTGCCTGGTGGGTGCGTTGCCAGCATCCAGCCATGTGCTGTAAATATATTTTGTTCATTTAATGTTATCCAATACTTAACTTTATCTTTGTAACGTTCAAATAAAGTTATTGCGTAATTTTCATAATCATCAATTATTCTTCTGCTTTCCCAACCATTATACTCTAATTGAAGAGCTTGTGGTAAATCCCAATGATATATTGTAACCATAGGTTCTATTCCATATTTTAAACATTCATCGATTACATTATCATAAAATTGTAATCCTTTTTCGTTTACTTCCCCTCTACCATTTGGATAAATTCTTGGCCAAGAAATTGAAAATCTATATGTCTTTAATCCCATTTCTGCCATTAATGCTATATCTTCCTTATAACGGTGATAATGATCAACTGCTACATCACCTGTAGTAGATTTAAAGGTCTTTCCTGGAATCCTTACAAACTCATCCCAATTACTTCTTCCCTTACCATCCTCTTCAGCAGCTCCTTCTACTTGATATGCCGCCGATGCACTTCCCCATAAAAAATCTTCTGGGAAACCATGCTTTTCTTTAAAATACATATCTAATCCTCCTAACAATATTTTGACTTTTTCTCGATTGAATCTTGCCTTAATTTAATATAAAGATACACCCTTAATTATTAGCAACCTTATATATTTAGCCTAACACAAAAGCATATAATTTGTCCATATCTTTTCAAATATTATGTTATAACTTTTTATTTATTTAGAAATACTTATTCATTTGTTTATATGTACTATTTTCCTCCTCTTTTTACCATTATTCTTAAGTCTAAAAATACGTTTTACAACTCTTTGTTCTAAAAACGTATTTTTATTGACATAGCATTTCTTAACACTTAAACTTATATTGTCATATATGGTATTTTATTTTGATAATGCTATTTTTTAATATCAAAATTATTAAGTAGCAGCTATTAATCAAATTAATATATAGTTACTTGTGTTTATATTTTCAATGTAGAATTGTTATTATAATAAATATTTAGTAAAAAGGAGTTTTAAACATGAAAAATTTTGAAGACGAAGATATACTCGATAACCTAAGTTACTTATTACCTTTTATTAGTTCCTTATTTGGTGACGATGTTAGTATGATGGTTTCTGATAAAGAAAAAATACTTAAAGTAGTAAGACATGACTCGAGTGTAGGTTCCACTTATGGAGAAGGTGATCTGTTGCCTTATGATATCCCTGCTTATCAATGTATGAAGGAAAATAGGACAGTAACTAACAATATATCAAAAGAATACTTCGGTATACCACTAAAAGCTGCAGCAACACCTATAAAAAATAGAGATGGAAAAATAATTGGTAGTATAGCTATAGGTAAAAGAGATTGGGGTAATGATATCGATGCCCATGCTGAATCTTTTGTGGGTTCTTTCAATGAAATCTCAAATATTGTTAACAGTGTCGCATCTGGAATACAGGATGTAGCTAAATCTAGTAATGATATATTAAATGAAATAAATAAGACTGTTGATTTACAATTAAAACTGACCCACCTTTTACGAGCAAAGTTGACCCACCTAAGTTCATAAAGTATCCTAGCCTTTGTAATGAAGGTTAGGAGGAAAAACATAGGTGAAAGACGTGAAAGATTGGATAACCGTAAAAAGAATGCATGAAAGGGGGATGCCTATAAGACAAATTTCTAGAGAATTAAAAATATCAAGAAATACCGTTAAAAGATTAATTAAACTTAATGAAGAACCACAGTATAAAAAAAGACAATATGAAACTAAGATAGATTCTCATATTGAAGAAATTAGAACATGGTATCTTGATCCCGAATATAACTTTATTGGCACTAGAATTTACCGTGAACTAAAGAAGCGTGGTTATGAAGGTAGCATATCACCAATTTATAGATACTTAAATACACTTAAGGAAGAGAAGTTATCAATTCCCTTAAAAGCAACGAAGCGTATTGAAACTCCTTTAGGAGATCAAGCTCAATTTGATTGGGCTCATTATTCAATGAAGATTGATGATGAGAAGATACCCATTTACTGCTTTTCGCTAATTTTATCAGCATCACGTAAGAAAGCTATTGTATTTTCTAAGTCTTGCGACGGCGAAGCTATTTATGAAGCAATACATTTGTTATTCAAAAGATTTGGTGGTGTAACAAAAGAATTGCTTATTGATAATCCCAAAGCACTAGTTGATTCAAATACTGTTGGGGATGAAGTAAATTTTAATGTTAGTGCATTAAGATTAGCTCATTATCTTGGAATATCACTTAATGCCTGTAATCCTTACAGGGCACGTACAAAGGGAAAAGTTGAGCGACCTTTTAAGTATATTGAAGAGCAGTTTGTAAAAGGTAATAGTTTTAAATCTATGACTGAGTTAAATGAGGCCGCTGAGATATTTATTGAAGAATCTAATAATACTAAACATAGCACAACATTACGAATAACTAACGAATTTTTTGCAGAAGAGTTCCCACATTTACTTGAAATTAGAAGTAAGCCTTTTATAATAGCAAATCTTAAAGAAAGAAAAGTTAGTTTAGATTCATATATATCTGTAGATGCAGTAAAATATAGTGTTCCAGTTG
>NZ_JAABNP010000119.1 GCF_009928485.1 Clostridium sp. C2-6-12
TTAGCTGACTGATACTAATAGGTCGAGGGCTTGACCAATATAATCAAGTTGTAAATACATTAAAAATTATATGCAATTTTGAAAGAACAAGAAATACAAATCATTTTAGTGATTTGCATAAGTTCATTCAACCAAATCATAGATTTGGGAATTTACTTAATCTCGTGATGATGGCATAGAGGTAACACTCCTTCCCATTCCGAACAGGACAGT
>NZ_JAABNP010000120.1 GCF_009928485.1 Clostridium sp. C2-6-12
TACTAATGGCATCAGGTTCAGAAGTAGAATTAATCTACAAAGCAGCTGATGAACTAGCAGCAAAAGGAATAGATGCAAGAGTTATAAGTATGCCAGCATTTGAATTATTCGATGCTCAAGATGAAGCATACAAAGAATCAGTAATGCCAAAAGCAGTAAGAGCAAGAGTTGCAGTAGAAGCATTAACAAGCTTTGGATGGCATAAATATGTAG
>NZ_JAABNP010000089.1 GCF_009928485.1 Clostridium sp. C2-6-12
ATGCGAATCAACAGTAAAAAAATAATAAAAGAAACACAGCAATAATTAGTATAAAATAAAATTATGAAAAATGAATTTATTTTAAAACTAATAGAATTATATTGCTATGTTTCCGCTATCTATGATAGCAGAATAGCGTATTCGGTGCAACGTTTTAGTAATAATTGTTTACTACAATTTACAGATGAGGAAGTAATAACAATATATTTATGGGCTACAATGCAAAAACAATTTACTAAAAAGGATGTTTACAAATATGCTATAAACCACTTGATAGATTATTTTCCTAATATACCGAGCTATCAAGCCTTTAACAAAAGACTAAATAACTTACATGAAGCTTTTAGAGAAATCACCGCTACATTAACAACTCTATTTGAAAATAAATTTTCAATATCTACTGAAAGTATCATAGATTCTTATCCGATAGCGTTAGCAAAAGATAAGCGTTCATATAAAGGAAAAGTAGCAAGTTTAATATGCAATAAAGGTTATTGTGCAACTAAAGACTTTCATTATTATGGGTGCAAGCTGCATGTTATTGCACATATAAGACCTAAAACAACACCTTATCCAGAATATGCGCTGTTAACTCCTGCATCAGAACATGATTTACAAGCAGTTAGAGATATTATAAGCAACTTTGAAAACCGTAATATATATGCTGACAAAGCATATATAGATTCTGATGTAGAAACATTAGCTAACGCTAATGGAACGGTAATTCGTACACCTATAAAGAAAAAACGTGGACAAAAACAATTGGATTCAGCTGAATCGTTGCATTCTACATCTGTAAGTCGCATTAGGCAACCAATAGAATCACTTTTTAATCAAATTGATGAAAAAGTAAAATTACAAAATGCATCTAAAGTCCGCTCTTTAAAAGGTGTTTTAACTCATGTATGGGGTAAATTAGCAGTATTTATGCTATACATTTCTGATATATTAACTGCATAAATTTGTTAAATTCCAGAGAGATTTAAAACAAACTTATTTAGTATTTTCAGAATATTAAATTTATTTAAATATTGATTCGCAT
>NZ_JAABNP010000017.1 GCF_009928485.1 Clostridium sp. C2-6-12
TCACAAAGGAATGGCTTATTTATTTTTTACAGATTCTATTTATTCAACAACCTATCTTAGTATAAATATATTAACAACTCAAACATTATTATGTGCTTAAAATAAAAAGGAGACGTGCAAAACAATTATGAAAGATGAAGAGTTATTAACAGCCTTAAAAACAGTATTTACTGTAATTCCTAATTTATTTTATTCTGATGCTGCTATATGTATTTCTGATACAAATAAATTAATATTTGTACAACAAGCGAAAACATTTAAGCTTAATATATCAGAAGGTGGATTAATCGCCAATGACCCTCTTACACAAAAAGCATTAAGTTCTAGAAAAAAAGAATCAGCAAAAATTCCAAAAGAAGTTTATGGTTTCCCAATATCTGCTTATAGTATTCCTGTTATTAATCCTGATACTAATAATATTGTAAGTACAATCAATATTGCTGTTTCTCAAGAAAAAGAACAGGAAATATTTGATATTGTAAGTGAATTGCAAGCGTTTTCTGAAGAATTAACAGCGTCTTCTGAAGAATTGGCAAGTTCTACTCATGAATTAACATCTAATAGCCACAATGTTAATACTTTAGTTGAACAAACTCAACTTGGTATTAAAAGCATGGATACAATAATTCAATATATCACTAGCATAGCTAATACTACTAACCTTTTGGGTTTAAATGCAGCAATCGAAGCATCACGTGCTGGGGAACATGGACGAGGCTTTACTGTTGTAGCTAGTGAAATACGAAAACTTGCAGAAAGCAGCAAAAGTTCAACTGGACAAATAAATGAAACTTTAGCAACAATAACTGAAAATATAAACAGTATCATAAATGTTTGTAATGAGTTTTATACCACTGGTGAGGTGAACTCTGCTCAAGCAGAACAGCTATCTCTTGGAAGCCAGCGTCTAAGCGAACTATCAACAAAACTTTTAAATGCTACTATTGTATAATCTTGTTCTGCTTTATACATATTTTTTTCATATTCTAATATAAAAAAACTCTTTAGAGTAAGACATGGATTATTTTATTTAACAAACATCTTACTATAATTATCACAAATAAGCTTGGATATATTTACCCTGAATATATTCAAGCTTATTTTAATCTAAAACTAATTATTATTTCTGCTTAAAAGTATGTCCAACAAACTTTCTGTATTATTAATAAAACTCTTCATAACTTGATAATGCCCAGTTTCTTCATACTTAACAGTTTTTATTTCATTTCTAATTTCATAAATTATCGAATCAGGATATGCCATTATAATAGGAGAATGTGTAGCTATAATAAATTGTGATCCAGCTTTAATTAAATCATGCATTCTTGAAATCATAGCCATTTGACGCGATGGAGACAGTGCTGCTTCTGGTTCATCTAATATATATAATCCTCTTCCTGAAAATCTATTCATAAATACTGAAAAAAATGACTCACCATGTGATTGGTTATGTAGAGATGTTCCTCCGTAGGAACTTAAAAGTCTAGATGTTCCGTTATGTAGATCCTCCATATCAAGATCGTCCACATTACTTGCAAAATTATAAAAACTTTCAGCTCTTAAAAAAAATCCATCTTTAGGCATTACTAATCCTTTAATTAATCTTACATATTGCTGCATTTCTGAATGTGTATCCCTTGAAGAAAAATTAAAGTTTTTAGTCCCACCTTCTGGGTTAAAACCATAGGCTGTTGCTATAGCTTCTAAAATTGTTGATTTTCCTGTACCATTTTCTCCTATTATAAATGTTACCTTTGGATGAAATTCTAAATTGGTTAAATTTTTAATTGATGGTATACAAAATGGATACTCCTCAAAACATTCAATCTTATTTCTTTTTAATTCTATACTTCTTAAATATTGTGCATTTTTTAATATATCCATAGACCATATCCCTCATACCCTCATATTTTCTTTAATTTCTTGCTGATTCTTTTAATTATTTAATTGTTCATTTTTGCTTTACATTTCATAATAATACTTGTACCACCTGGTTCAATAATATTGAACTTAACGCCATTTCCAGATACACTAACTAACCTATCATATACACCCCAAATCAGAAATTTTGCTACGCCTTTTCCTTCATATAGCTTGTCAATTTTCATATCATTAATATCATAATTTAATATTTCTTTATCTACCGACTCTCTTATATTCTCCTTAAAAACAATCGTACCTATTACAATTTCTTTATATTGTGCTATTAAGATTCTTGAATCTTTGATATTCCTATCTATACATTCCTTTACTTCTTCATCATTAATTTTTATGTTCAAACTTTCATTAGCTTCTTTTAATTCTTCAATAGTCAATTCTTGGCTTATTTCACATTCTTCGTTATATATTTTTCCTAGTTCATCCTCTATAAAGAAACCACTTTCCTTAAATAGCGGAAATAATTTATTACGAACATTAGGGTTAGTAAAATATACTGATAAAGCAGAAAAATCCTCCCACTTAAAATTTCCAACTTGATAATCTATTAAAATTCTTTTTACCACATGCAAGGCTCTAAGACTAACATCATCTATCTCAGACCTTAAAGCAATTCTATGAAGTTCATAGTCTAATTCAATTTGTAAATATTCTGGCACTGCTCCTTGAGATATTATATCAAGTCCTTTATAAAAATATTTATATACCACATCTTTATCTTCCGGATTAATTATAATATTTGATTTTATTCTTTCCTTAGATTTATTCTCCTCATTTCCATATAACTTCCTATACTTTTTCATTGTCTTATATTGTCCTTCACTACTAATTTCAGCAAAGGTTTTACCAATTTGAAGAAATAAGTCCTCCATAAATTTGTTTTCCATAAATATAACTCCTTAAATTCTCAAAATTTTGGTGACAGTCACCAATATAAAAGTTTAACAAAAAAAATCATACTTTATTTTTCTATTATCCCATCTTTGACTCAAACTTTAAGAAACGTGTACCTTGAAAAGTTAATGTTCCCCATTCATTTTCTGAAATAGTTCTATATACTCGTCCTCCAACAACAAATTTAATTTCACTGCCTGTATCCAGTTGAAAAATTAAAATCAAGGTTTCAGTTGTTGTAGTCATTCCATTAGAATCTGTTTGTATATTAGTATCTGTTTTTTTCTTAATTAATTGTGCTTTTGTTGCTATAACAGGAGATTTTTCATTTTTTACATATGTGCTAATTAAGTTAAAAATAATAAATACTAAAGTAACAAAAAATATTAATTGAAAACCAATCATATAATGCCTCCATTTTATATTTATAAGGTTATTCCATCCCATTTATTTTCTAATTTATTTTTTCCTCCTTAAGCCAATAAAAATTTTATTGATTTACGGATAATACTTTACAATCAAATTATATACTATAACCTTCCAAATGCGTTAACTTTTTTCAAAAAGCAATATTTTTCTTGAACATCATAAGTTCATTATAGAGTTTCCTTCTTTGTAGCTAAAGTAAATTTGATTTTAGTTAACCTCCTACAATAAAATAGCAGTTACACAGCAAATTTTTTAATCAGCTGTATAACTGCTATCCATTAATTATCTAGCTACTATAGTCCTCTTTCGTAGCTTTCTATCATTCTCTTAACCATTTCTCCACCTACACTACCATTTTGTCTTGAAGAAAGATTACCTTTATCTATGTTTTCATAATCTTGTAAGCCTACTTCTGATGCCACTTCAGTTTTTAATCTGTTTAAACCTGCTTTTGCTTCTGGTACTAAAGTTCTGTTGCTTCCACTATTGTTTGAACTCATAACTATCTCCTCCTTAAATAATATAATTTTGCTTTACACTCTAAAATAAATTTACTTTTCAATTTATTTTAAATTTGCTTTGCACTATTATATTAACCAGCCATACGAATAATACTCTATAAAATTGTTAGCAATAATAGAATTCAAACACTCTTTTAGCTTGCTTTTGATAATTTACCTTTCTTATTATATTATTAGTTTACTTTTACAGATTTTTCACTTAAATAATTACTGTAAAACCATAATTTCATAAAAACAAATTGTCTAGACCTTAAAAATATTAGAGGTTTAGACAACTTTTCCCTAAATCGAATATTTTTATATACTATAAAATTTATAGTATATTATTTTGAAAAAGCTCCTTTTACTGTTTCCAATAATTCTGAAAACATTTTTTCTAATTTTGCAAAAAAACCTTTAGCTTCTTCAGTATTTAATTTATCTTTTAATTGTTTAGTTACATCATCTAATTGATCTTTTAAATTATTATAGTTAAGATCTAAATTATTTATTTTTTTCATCACAGCTTTTATATTTGCGATGTCCTCTTCAGATAAATTTGATTTATATTGTTCAGTAGCTTTATCTACTATCTTATTTATTTCTTTTTCAGTTCCTGGTTTTTCTTTTATTACTTCCTTCTTAATATTATTCATTAAGTTAGTAGCATCGTTTTGTCCGATTTTTTCACCAATATCTCCAGTAGTAACTAATTCTTCATTAGCAGCTTCCTTCTTATTTTCATCAATCTTTTTCCCTGTAGTGCTATTTTCAAAACCCTTTAAGATTCCTGTAAGTGCTGCAGTTCCTGATACTTTAAAAGGTGCTGATGCCTTAACCTTTGCATTTTCAATTCCTGCTGTAATCAATGCATTTTTTATCATACCATCATTAACCCAAGTAAGATTTTCAGTAGTTACAACTATTCCGCCCTTTTCTGTAGGTTCAACATAAGAACAGGATATTGATTTATTTCCAAGTTGAGCTTCTGAGGCAACCTTACCTAAATATTTATGCTCCTCCTCAGATGTTACTTCTAATATATTGGCATCATTTTTACTTACTCCAAAGTATTTTAACATATCCTTCTTCTGAGCTTCATTTAGATCTCCTCCTAAAGTGACAGATTTAAATGAATCTGCAAAAACTGGAATCCCAGGAAGGGATGTAAATAAAATACTTAAGCTTAAAGATGATATTATAGCTTTTGACATAAATGATTTAAATTTCATTATTTTGTTCTCCTTTTTGTGCTGTAAAATAAATACTAAAATTTTTATTTCATTATTTCTTGTACATTATAGCATATAAATAATTAATTTTTATTTATGAATATATTACTTTTATATTAATATTTCTTATTAAAAACACATTATCATCAGCTAGAAAATTATTTTCATATAATTATAAACAAATTCTTATTTATAGCCTTTCAAATGATTATATCCAAATTAATACATTTTAAACCTGAATATTTTACGTATTAATATACTTATTTTATCAAATAATAATCCTGTAAATAAATTAACTATGCTTTTGTCTAGGATATTATATATTTTCTAAATTATTATGTTAGGAGTGATTAATCTTATGAGTAAAGAAAAAACACCTTATAATCCAACTCCTGGAGATTATGATGTGGAAATCTTAACTGACATACATTCACCTGAAACAAATCCTTCTTCTTATTTAAGAAATATAAATCATAGCTCTTTAAAAGATGATTTATATTCAAATGCAAAAAATGTTTCAGATACAACTGAGAAAATTCCAACATTATCAAAATATTCAAACATGAATAAAGATGATAAGGAATTTGAATATAAGGGTGAAATATAACCTTTGTATTCATATTTGAAAATTTAATTAAGGAGTGATATTATGAATAAAGAAAAAAAATCTCTTACTTCAAATGTAAGAGATGACGAGAAAAATGCATTTGTTAATCCATATTTACCAAAAATGAGAACAAATTATCATCCAAGTGAAGACGATGTAGAAAGTGCAACTGGCGTAGATTTTCCAATAAACATGCCTAATCCAGCAAATGATAATATTGTTGTTAATAATATATCTAATGCAGAATTTGATTATACACAAGATATGATTTCTCCTGATAATTATGATTTAAAAGAAGAGTAATTTTTTAATCTAATGTAGGCAGGGTTCGTCTCTGTCTACATTAGATTAGCATCAATTTTGACCATAATTTAAGCATATAATTTTCTTAGTTTAACCTTCATAGTAAATTTCCTATTGAATATTATATCTCTCTGTTAAACCTTCCAAAAGGTAATGTGGAATACTTATTTCTATTAAATTTCTAGCTCCTTCATTAGCTTTTATTTCAAAAGAAACTAATACAACCGAATAATCATCTGCTAACTCACAATACGTTTTATTGATTGGAATTATATCAGCATTTACGTTTTCAATAAAAGTTTTTTTAAGTATGCTTACGATAAAGTTATTAATTTCATTTAAAATATCATCTTCTTTATTAATATAACTATTTAAATGAACATAAATATTTGAATGAGAATCATTAACTCTAATTGTTCCTATTCTATCGCCTTTGCTTAATAACGTTCTGAACTCACTCATAGTAATACTTTCTACTGTTAATAGGTTTATCATAAATTTCTTATTTTCTTTCTCAAATAAATAATTTGAAAAGTCTGATAAAATCTCTTTTATTTTATCTTTTAAATAAAAAGTAATATTTTCTTCAATT
The DNA here is from genome assembly GCF_009928485.1 of Clostridium sp. C2-6-12. Classification (GTDB taxonomy): domain Bacteria; phylum Bacillota; class Clostridia; order Clostridiales; family Clostridiaceae; genus Clostridium. The sequence continues at coordinate 6,496 of NZ_JAABNP010000017.1, forward strand.
TCAAGAGACTGATTAATTAAATATTTATCGAATTTAATATAATCACTACAAATTTTATTAATGAAATCTATAATTATATGATCTTTAAAGTCACTTTGTAATATTTCATAAATAAATATATTTATATCTTTTTGCAGCAAAGGCTTATTAACTATAAATTCTTTACTTTCTTCTGTTATATTATTAAATATATTGTCAAATTTACCTATTTCAAAAACATGATTATTTTCAAGATTTCTTTCTATTGATTTAATCAAACTGTCACTTGATATTGGTTTTGAAATAAAATCTAAAGCCCCAGCTTTAATGCTATCTAATATTACCGAAATATTGCTCATTGCTGAACACATGATTATTTTTGCATCAAAATATTTTTTAGTAATTTCTTTAACAGCATCTATTCCATCCATAATAGGCATAACTATATCCATAATAACAAGATTAGGTTTAAATTGTTCGTATGCCTCTATTGCTTCTTTTCCATTACCTGCCTCTGCAACTGATATATATCCTTGATCTTCTATAATATTTTTAATCATAATCCTTGCAAGTTCTAAATCATCTACAATAAGAATTTTTTTACCCTCCATATTTAATTTCTCCTCATGAATAATTTGGCTAATTCTTTTTTCTATAAGAATAGAATTACTTTTAAGTCTTACTATTTCCTTATTCAGCTTAATATGTTTTTCCTCTAACATTTGTTTAAATTTCTGTTTGTTTTCATTGCGCATTAATTCTTTAATTTCTCCTAAGGTAAAACCATATTGTTTTAATTCTAAAATGAAAACAAGCTTCTTTATTTGCATATCTGAATAATATCTATATTGATTGTTATTTTGTATAAGACTTGGTTTAAGTAATCCAATTTCATCGTAGTATCTTAAAGTATTTGGTGATACGTTAACTATTTTTGATATTTCTCCTATTGTGTACACAAAAATCAACTCCCGTCTAACTAGGAAAATTTTATTAATATCTGATATTATAAATAATTATAAGCCTTCGTGTTACACCAAGGTCAATAAAAATATTACCCTTTATATTCTTTTGCAAAAAAATATGGCACCTTCACTTTTTCGTGAAGATGCCATATTTCAATTAATAATATTATTTTTTTATAAACTATAGTTATTATTTGATTACTTCTAATATCCTATTAGAAATAGCCTTATACCCCTTTGAGTTAGGATGAAATTTATCTTGTGCAAGATAATTATCTAAATTATATTTAAAAAGATCATAGGTTGGAATAAATACTGTATTGGGATATAATGATAAAAGTTCCTCTGTTTTAAAATTCCATTCATATAGTGTTTTTAAATTTTCTTGACTAATTTCCTCTCCAAAAGGATTGTATAACCCTATAAATACAATTTTACATTTCTTGTTTTTACTTTGTATTAAATTCATAATTTCCTTTAAATTACTTAAATATTTATCTTGAACTATCTTCACATCTGCTGCATTTGCATCCTTTATATTGCTTTGAAATGCTTTCACTTCATTTCCACCTATAGAAATAAATATTAAATTAGATAATTCTACTGATTTTAATATTTCTTCTTTTTGTACCACTGTTAATAATCCTGAAGAAACATCTCCATTTATGGCCATATTGCTAGTTTCTACTTTTTTGTTGTTTTGAGCACTCCATGCTTTTGCAAATTCTTGGGCAAAACCTGCTCCTGTTTCATCACCTGTTCCCTTTGCTAATGAATCTCCTAAAACTAAAATATTAAATGCATCACCTGTATCACTAAAAGTTGATTCATTATTACTTTCAGGTTGATTATTCTTAACTGATGTTTCTTCTTTATTAGTACCATTTGTTATTTTACCAGATATTATAACACTGACAGAAAAAACTATAGCACTTATTATTGATAAGAATAAAATTAACTTCCAAATTATCTTCTTATACATGACTTCCTCCATTATATCTTATATTACAATAAATTCTTAAACTAATATATCCTGTTTAGTAAATCTCCTAAAGCTCACAATTAAAGATAACCCTATCCAAAAAAACAATACTATTATTGAAAAATTAAAGTTCATTCCTGGAATAACTTCATAGGATCCTCTCAAGTATTTGGCTAGATTCAAGTTTATTGCAAAATAATATTTAACTAAAGGCCAATCTGACAAGAAAAATTGTAGAAAACTTCCTGTAATTAAAGAAGCCATCATAATTCCAATTGAAGTGGCTGTACTTCTAACTAATACTGAAACCATAAAAGATATACTAGCTACTGTAATCATAGAAATCCATCCTAAAGAATAAACCAAAACTGCATTTTGCCATTGATAAATCTTTATTACATTTGAGGCATCCAGCTTTTCTCCAACAACTTTAAAGCCTGTAGCTACTGGCTCAAACCATCCTCCTATCTGAAAAGTGATTGTAGACACTATAATACAAATTATAGCAGTTTCTATAATCATTAGTGTTGACATAATTATGACAGCTATGTACTTACTCAAAAGAATTTTCCATCTTGGAACAGCCCTCGTTAAAAGAAATTTAATTGTCTTTGAGGAAAACTCTCCCGAAACAATATCTCCTGCAAGAATTATTACAAGTAGAGGTAAAAACAAAAATATAGATTGGTTCATAAAATTAATTGTAAATTTTGCTGCATTTGGAGTTATTGGATTTATATTATTGTCTAAATAATATTGAAGTCTTTCTATTTCAATATTATTTGATTTTTTATTCAACTCGTTAATATGCCTGTTTTTTAAATCAGATATTTGCTGTTTCACCAATTGCTGCCATTCATAACTTTGTGTTTGGGAATTCATTTGGGTATATCTATTAATAGTATTGTTATATTTATAATTTTCTCCATATGCAAACAATGAAATTAAAACTAATAAAATTCCACTTATAAGTAAAAATTTCTTTTTAAATAGCATTTTGTTTACTTCATTTTCTATTAATTTTAACAAATTTGTCACCTCACTTTTAAGTAATTTCATTTCCTTCAGTTAATCTTAAAAATAAATCTTCCAACGTTCTATTTTTATTTGTTACATAAGTGATCATAAGTCCTTCTTTAAAAAACGAATTATTTATTTCACCCAATTTATATAAATCAACTTCTGCTTCCAGATTTTCTCCTGATATTTGTGAATCTATTTTCCATATATCTTTTAAAATTTTTTTACCTCGTTCATTATCATCAAGTTTCCAAGCTACCTCTTTAGTATTTATTAATTCATCTACCGTCGCATTCTTTATGATAGAACCATGGCTTATTATTGATACCTTGTCGCATATCAACTCTATTTCTGACATTAAATGACTGGATACAAGTACAGATATATTTTTTTCCTTGGCTAAAGTTTTCACTATATTTCTAAATTCATTTATTCCTGCTGGATCCAAACCATTAGTTGGTTCGTCTAAAATAAGAAGCTTAGGATCATTTATAAGTGCTTGAGCCAATCCCAATCTTTGTTTCATTCCTAAAGAATAAGTATTAACCTTATCTTTAATTCTATTTTTTAAGCCAACAAGCTCAATAATCTCGTATATAACTTTTTCAGAAATACCTTCATTCATAGATGCAAGCATTTTAAGATTATCCAATCCGCTCATATAGTTATATAAATCAGGTCCCTCAATAATACATCCTATATTAGACATTGCTTTTATATAATCTTTAGTTATTGAATGACCACAAATTTCTATGTTCCCAGAAGTAGGTTTTGAAAGGCCAACTATCATTCTTAAAGTAGTTGATTTTCCAGCTCCATTTGGTCCTAAAAATCCTAAAACTTCTCCTTGATCTATGGAAAAACTTACATCCTTAACAATACTTTTTTTATTTATAATCTTTGAAACATTATCAACAAGAAGAATATTTTTTCCCATAATTTAATTCTCTCCTTTTCTTCATTTGACCATAACGTGAATGATATTTATTATATAGGTTCTAGTTAAATACATAAATTAGAAGTTTTCTGTTAGATCTTATATAATCATTTATTACCTCTCATATTATTTAATATTAAAATATTTGTCAACGTTTAAATAAATATAAATTTTATAATGCCATAAATAAAAAATATATTACTGGGCAATCTATTTTAGGAGGTGAGTTACATGTTAGTGAAAGATATAATGACAAATAGTATAGTAAGTTTAAATTCAGAGGATTCTGTTGAAAGAGCTGCTCAAATGATGAAACAATTCGATGTAGGTTCAATACCAGTTTGTAATCAAGAAAAAGTAGTTGGAATGATTACAGATAGAGATATTATCTTAAGAACAGTTGCTACAGGTAGCAATGGAAATAACCAAAAAATCAGTGAAGTTATGACTTCAAATCCTGTCACAGGAAGCCCTGATATGGATGTTCATGATGCAGCGAAAATAATGAGTGAACAACAAATAAGAAGACTTCCTATTGTTGAAAATAACCATCTTGTTGGAATAGTTTCTTTAGGTGATATTTCAGTAGAACCTACATTACAAGATAATGCTGAAGAGGCTCTAAAAAACATTTCTGAACCAGCAAAAAACCAATTTTAATTTAACACTACATATAGCAATATAGGATGCTGCAAAATAACTTTTTAAGTATTTTCACAACATCCTATATTATTTAACTCATTTTTCCACTAAGTTTTTTAAACGTAACCTTCCATCTTTTCAACTCTCTTAAATGCATTTTGAATAATTTCTTCTGGATAACCTACATATTCCAAAAGTTTAATAGCATTTCTTGTTTTAGAAATTCCTTTTTTAAGTTTGTAATCAAATTTCAAGCCATTTTCACTATCTACATCTTCACTGAAATAGTAAAAATCATAATTTTCCTTAAGCATATCTGAAAGTTCTCTATCATGAGTAGCTACAATGCAGATACCATTTCTCTTATTAATATAATTAAGTATTTCAGCTGAAGAAGATATTCTTTCAAGGGGATTTGTCCCTCTAAATATTTCATCAATTGGGCAAAATACAGGAACTTCTCCTTCTGAAGCTTTTATTATTCTTAAAATAGCTTCTGCTTCCGCAAGATAATAGCTCTTCCCCTTTACTATGTCATCCTTTGGACTAATGGATGATACAACATTTAAAAAGCATGCTTCATATTCCCTTGCTAAAACAAAATTAAAAGTTTGAGCTAAAAGTATGTTAGCACTTATCATTCTTAAAAAAGTAGATTTTCCAGACATATTTGTACCTGTCAAAACAATTCCCTTTTTGGAAATACTAATTGAATTTGCAACAGGCTTCTTTAAAAGTGGATGTATTCCTTCTGTAATTTTTAAAGAAGTTTCCTTGATAAATTTTGGTTTGCTGCATTTATCATTATTGCTTTTATAAATTGCAACTGAAGTTAAAGCATCAAGTTCTCCAACTAAATAATATAATTCAAATATCTTATCTTTTTCTTTATTCAATTGTTCACTTACTCTGTAATATGTACTTTCTTCTATTAAAAACGGAATTGAAAGTATTTCTAACAAACCACCAAAAGAATTAATTGCAGTAAGTATCCTTGTTGATCTATCTATATGGCTTACATCCTTTAATAAATCTCTAATCTTTGTGGTATAATTTTTTATTTCTTGATTTTTTATTCCAGATAACCTATTGGCGGCTACGATTAAATCTCTTAAATAAATAAGACCAACTGCAGAAATTGTATCTCCTTCTTTATTATGTATATACATATGCAAAAATATATCTATCATTAATGCTATCATTAATTTAGGTTCCTTAAATATTATAGCTCCAGCTATTAAAAGTACTGGTACAAATCCTAAGAATGAATAAAAATAATACTTGAACTTACTAATATAAAGTAATTCATTTATCATTTCTAATAATCTATTTTTGCTATCAAAAATCATATTATAAAATATTCCTCTAAGCTTAACTGTCAACTCTATATCTTCTTTAAATAAATTAATTAGTTTTCCTCTTTCTTTTAGCTCCTCCTCATTCATCACTGGATTTCTAAGCATTTTATATAAAGCTGCTTCTCCTTCTGTAGAATAAGTTCTATCTAATTCATGAAATACTTCATTCATTATTAAATCATCCCAAGTTTGGTCATCAATAGTAAATTCATTTTTTTTACTTAAATCATACAAGGTTCTTATTTGTTCAAAATTTCTGTGCTTATCCTTTGTTCTATTAAGGTCTCTTTTTATAAAACTTTTACTCACATTAGCATTTAACATATAGTTTATATCCTTTCTATAAAGCACCATTTTTTTCATATTCAAAACATTCCTTTATTATAGTATTCCTACAAAAACATGTCAAACATATATAAAAATTCATGGTTAAACAGTCACTATTCATATTATGAAATCCAATTATTTAGAAAAAGCATAAAAAACAATAACCTTGGTGTCTATCACATACCAAGGTTATTATTTATACTTCAATTACATCCTCTAAAATAATTTTAAGAATTTCTTCCTTATCTCTGATATCTTCTTTAATCACCCTATCAGCTTGTTTCATTTTTATAGTTTCAAAATACTTTCTAACTAATCGTCCATTTCCAAAATTCTTATCTTTATTTTCATATTCCTTTATAAATTTAGTCTTCAATTCTTCTTTAGCTTCTTCAGAAAGTACATAGCTTTCCCTTTTACTCAATCCTTCAAATATTTCCATTAACTCCTCTGGATTGTAATCTGAAAAATCTATTGTAAATTTAATTCTACTATCTATACCTGGATTTAAATTCAATAAATCTTTCATTTCCTTAGTATATCCAGCCATTATAACTACCAGCTTATCTCGATTATCCTCCATTTCTTTTATTAAGGTTGCTATAGCTTCCTTCCCAAAATCATTGGAGCCACTTCCATTTAAGCTATATGCTTCATCAATAAATAATACTCCTCCATAAGCTTCTTTAATTTTACTTAAAGTCTTTGGAGCAGTCTGTCCAACGTATTCTCCAACCAAATCGGAACGTGTAACTTCAATCATATGCCCCTTCTTTAGAACACCAATAGCTTTTAAAATCTTACCAATAATTCTTGCTACTGTTGTTTTTCCTGTACCTGGGTTTCCTGAAAATATCATATTTAAAGAAATATCCTCCGATTCAATTCCCATTTCTTTTTTCCTATGCTGAAGCTCTAACGTATTTATTATTCCTTTTACAATGTTTTTAACAGCTTCTAGTCCAACTAAGTTATCTAATTCTTCTTGTAATTCTTTCATCTTATCACGAGCATTAAAATCAAGATCTATTCCAAAATCCTCTGGAGTTAAAGTTATTAATTCTTCTTTTGAAACTTCACTATCGCCAATTCTAAATGCCTTTTCCCTAATTGCAGATTCTAATATATTTCTAGCAACTCTGGCATTAGCAAAATTTTCATCCACTTGCTCTATTTTAATCTTTTCCAAAAAGGCTTTTTCACCTTCTTCATTAAACTTGTAATAGTCACTATCTGCCATGCTCTTAGCTATATCAAGCAATTCATAATCCTTATAATCCTCAAATTCGATATCTAAATTAATTCTGCTTTTAAGTCCTGGATTTAATTTCAATAAATTCTGCATTTCCTTTGTATATCCAGCTAAAATAACTGTAAATTTATCTCTATTATCCTCCATTGCTTTAATCAATACCTCAATAGCCTCTGCCCCATAATCATTACTACCTTCTCCACCCTTTGCTAAAGAATAGGCTTCATCTATAAAGAGAATTCCTCCCATAGCATTATCTATCGCCTTTTTAGTAAGCTTTGCAGTTTCACCTACATATCTACCAACTATTGCACTTCTATCAACTTCCACCAATTGACCTTTTTCTAAAATACCTAAATAATAAAATATATCCCCTATTAATCTGGCAACTGTAGTCTTTCCTGTTCCTGGGTTTCCTAAAAATGCAAAATGATAGGATTGATTCATACTTTTTTCGATCCCAAGTACATTTGCCCTGTTATTTTCATATTTAATAAGTTGAACTATTCTTGTAACTTCTGATTTTACATTTTCTAAGCCAATCAAGGACTCAAGTTTTTCTAGTGCTTCTTCTAGTGAAGAAGAAGTTCTACTTTCAACTTCTTCTTCATTTTCTGCAGCCCGTCTTTTATTATTTGCACGTCTTTCAGATTTATCTTTTGATTGTTTTGATGCTTCATTACTATTTGAATCTTTATTTAGGTTTTCTTCATCTTTATTTTCATTTAAATCTTCATTTTTAAATCCCATATCTATAATATCATCAACAGAAGATTTCAATCGTCCTTCATTTATATGAAATTCATCTTTAACATCTTCCTTATTGGATTGAGTATTTTCGCTTTCTGCCACTAATTCTTGATTTATTTTAGTTTTATTGCGCATTACTTTTTCATATATTTTTGAAACATATTTAGATGCTTTTTGTGCAATATAGGAATTTGTATTTTCCATTATGCTTTTTTTGCACTCTTGTAAACATTCATAATAATCTCCATTGATATATAAATATTTAATTATATCAAAATCAAGATCTTCATCATTTCCAAGATTTCTTGCCTTATTTAATATTTCTAAAATTTCACTTTCTTCTTCACCTTGCGCTATATAACATTTACTAAGCAAACGTATTGCTTTAAAATTTTCTTCCTCAATTTCTACAGCTAATTTAGCATATTGAAGTGCTTCATCATAGTTGTGTCTAACTAACTCTATTTTTCCCAAAGTAATTATTGCATCTAAGTTATAGTTATCTAATTCATAAGCTTTTTTTGAATAATTATATGCACTTTCAAAATCATTTATTTGAAAAAAACAGCACCCAATGAGTCCTAAATATTTATTATTATTTTCATCATAATAAATAGCTGTTTTTAGACATTCAGTTGCTTTTAAATACTCTTTGCAATTATAGTACGTAAGAGCTAAAAGATAATGCAATCCTGGATGGTCTTTAAAACATTTTATGGACTCTAATAATATTGGTATTGATTTATTATAATTACAGTTATTATTAAACTGTTGTATCTCGCTTTGAAATTTATCAAATTGATTTTTATCATGTAGATTAGTATAGTCCATATTTTCCTCCCTCCAAAGCACAACAATTATGTCTTTACTCTTTAATATATATTTCAAATTAAAATATATAATTTATTGAAATTACAACTGTTAAGCTATTTATTTACTGTATCTTTAGCTATATATTTCGAAGCTAAAATTACCCAAACTTTAAATTCTATCCCTTCAAAATTATATCACAAGTCTAATTTTTTTCATATTATAACCTTTTCATAAAATATAAATAATTTAATTTTGTATGTATTTATAAAAATATAACTTTAATCTTTCTAATAAAAAATACTGCAATACTCTTCACAAATATTACAGCATTTCTAATCTTATTATGCAAATATGTCTCCAAATTAATCATCATTTCAAACATATTTTATAATTTGATTTATTTCCTTTACTTTTTATCCTTATTGTTTATTGCTTTTACTGGTCTAGCTTCAATATATCCCCTATACCCCATTGGTGCAAGTTGAAATCTTGGGGCTTCCTGCTCTGCCCATTGGAAGCCATAAATTTCCGGGTTATAATTTTCTATTGCTTCCCACACATTTGAAATTTCACATTCAAAATTCTCATCATCCTCATATGGCTCCCCTTGAAACACCATCATTTTGCATGGAGGAAGTTCTATAAGGTCAAAGCCTTCTGGAATTTCATTACTATAATCTAATGGCACTTCAACCCCCTGAACATATTTTGAAGTATCTTCCATTATTAAATGATCCGGAAGCCATAAGCCTACTGGCTCATATAAAGCTTCTTTTACACTTGTAAGAACTCCCCAAACATCGCAACCAACTTCTTCACAATAAGCAAAATATTCTGTTGCTTTTATTCCTCTCTTTAATAATAACTTTCTATTTGGACGCTCTACCACTTGGACAAAAATAGTATTTCTTTCTTTCTTTTCATTATTCATAACATTCTCTCCTTTTTCTAAGATAAGGTAATAATCACGAATACTGCTGGGCATAAATAGACCTATCGGTGGTACATTTTGAATATATTTTCTTGGAGAAATCCCAAATTTCTTTGAAAATGCTTTAGTAAAACCTTCATGTGAACTAAATACAAAATCAAAAGCCACATCAATTACTCTAGGCTGTTCATCTCTTAAAACTAAAGCAGCTTTACTAAGTCTAAGTTCTCTTATATATTCAAAAGGTGCTTTATTTAAAAGTTTTTTAAATATTCTTGCACTATGCCATTGAGAATAACCTGCTACTTTTGAAAGTTGACTCAGTGTAATTTCCTCCATAATATGCTCATCAATATATTCCTGCATTCTCTGCACTGCATTTACAATTTCCCAGCTTTCCATGTTATCCCCTCCAATAAACTTATAATACCCTATCTCAAAAATAAGTTCTTGAACTGTATTGCTATAAATTTGTTGTATTTACTCTTTGTATATTATTTTAATTCTTTATGTTTTGAGTCTACATATGTACATATAATTATATCATCAACTGCCAGTTATTTACTATTAACTTATAACTTTTATTGCAAAAAAATCACAACCAAAAAAGACTTAGTATACACGTCCGCTTTGATTGTCATTACAATTATATATATAAATTTATTCCATTTCTCTTAAGCCACTCATTCTTTTCTTTATAGTCAGGAAGAATCTCTGCAACTCTATTCCAAAAATATTTCGAATGATCTCTATGATCCATATGACACATTTCATGAACTACAATATAATCTATGACTTCAGCTGTTGCCATGCTAATTCTCCAATTAAATAATATTGCATTCTTTCCTGTACAGCTTGCCCATCTTCTTTTTTGTTCCTTAACTCTTATTTCAGTAACCTTATCCTTAAAATTATCTGAATAATAATTTATTCTTTCTGAAACTATTTGTAAAGTTTCAGCTCTATACCATTTTTCCATTGCAATTTTTATCTTTTCTTCTTCCATTGTATTTGTACGTATGATAAAAATTGGACTTGGAAGAATATCTTCTGTAACTTTTGAATTTATAGTGGTTTTATAAAAATTAAAATTTTTGAATTCACTTTTAGTTATAGTTTGAAATTCAACAGATATATTCTTTCTATATTTTTCAAAAATTAAATAAAAAGGATATTCTTTTCCTAAATACATAAACGTAGTTCCTTCAGCTATTTCCCTAGATAGCTTTCTTGAGCCTCTTTTTTCTATTTCAATTTGCTTTTCTATTATCCAATCTGCTTTATTTTGTACAACGTCCATTATAAATTTATTGCTCACTCTTAAAGGTGCACTTACAATAACATTGCCATCTTCTTCTATCTTTATAGAAATTGTTTTTCTTTTTCTTCGTACTATATTAAATTCTATTTCTTTATTCCTATGTTCAAAATTTAATTTCATAAATATCTCCAAACACTGCTCTGCTAATTAATGCTATATTACTTTATATCAATATCATTGAAAAAGTAGCAGATAATAAAAATTCTATATCATTTCTAACTTTTCACTTTACTCTAGTATTTCACAATGCATAGCAGCATCTGCATCCTCCCAAGGAACCAAGTATCCTTGTCCATGGGAACAAAATACTGAAGTTGATGTATATTCTATATCAGCATTTTTATTATATCCTTTATTTTCTATAACTTCATCACTATTATGGCAAATATCATAACCATCATATACTAAAGTTATACTGCCCTTTCCTCTGGTAAAAGCTATAACCTCCATGCTATAATCCATAAAGGTTGCCACAGGGCCTCTACCATTAATAACTACTTTATCTTCTTCTGTTTGTATAGGTTCAAAGGAACCATGAAGTTTTTGAATATCTGATAATACTCTTCCTATATGTTCTGAAGCTACATCTATTGTAAATTTGTAATATGGTTCTAACAATATATTTTCAACTTTTTCTAATCCTTGTCTTAATGCTCTAAAGGTTGCTTCTCTAAAGTCTCCTCCACAGGTATGCTTATTATGAGCTCTCCCTGTTAATAAGGTAATTTTTATATCTGTTATGCTAGAACCTGTTAAAAGCCCATGATGTTCTCTTTCAAAAATATGAGTTTTAATTAAATTTTGATTTCCAACAGTTAAATGATCTGCATGACATTTATTTTCAAATGTAATTCCTGAATTTCTTATCATTGGTTCAAGCTTTAAATGTACTTCTGCATAATGCCTAAGTGGTTCAAAATGACCACAACCTATAGTTTTTTCAGCTATTGTTTCCTTATATAATATTTGACATGGACCAAATTCAACCTTTAAGTTAAATCTTTCTTCTACAAGCTCTTTTAAAACCTCTAACTGAATTTTTCCCATAATATGTACATGTATTTCTTGAAGAGCTTCATTCCAAGTAATATTTAAAGCTGGATCTTCAGCTTCTAAAATTTTAAAATAACTTAAAACCTCTCGAATATTTAAACTCTTATCAAAAATTACTTTAGACATTAGGGTTGGTACCATTTCATAATGTGTGTTTTCTTTTATAGCTCCAACTCCATCACCAGCTACGGCCCCTGAAATCCCTGTAACTGCAAATAAATCTCCAGCCCGAACAAAATCTGCTGTCTTAAATTTACTTCCATTATATATTCTTATACTGCTTATTTTTTCTTTAATTTCGCTACTTCCACCATAACAAATTTCATCTCTAACCTTTAATACACCAGATAAAGCTTTAATAAAAGTTAACCTGCTTCCATTTTCATCAAAACGTATTTTATAAACTCTTCCTGAAAACTCTTCATTTTCATCATAATCAGTAGAAGTTAACGTATCCATATAATTTATAAATTCAACTATTCCTGTGTCTTGAAGCGCAGCTCCTCCAAAACAAGGAAATATCTCATTATTTTTTATAAGTCTTTTTAAAGTATCTAACCAAAGATCACTTTCATAATTTCCTTCAAGATATTTTTCTAAAAGCTCTTCATCATATTCACTTATAAATTCTATAAACTCTTCCTTTAATGTTATTTCCTTAGAGTTACTTAAACTATTTATTTCATTAGAAATAATACTCAAAGAATCTTCATCAATAAAATATATATCTTTAGTTAAATCTCTTTTAATTTCCTTAATAACTCTATCTTTATCCGCCCCAACTCTGTCAAGCTTATTAATAAAGAACATGCTAGGTACATTATATTTTCTTAAAAGATTCCAGACAGTTTTTGTATGCCCTTGAACTCCTTCAACACTGCTTACAATTATAACTGCATAATCCATAATTTGAATTGCTCTTTCCATCTCAGTACTAAAATCTACATGCCCTGGGGTATCTATAAGATAATATGTAGAACCATTAAATTCAAAAATACCCTGATCAGAAAATACAGTGATACCTCTTTCTTTTTCAATACTATGACTGTCTAAAAAGGCATCCTTATGATCAACTCTTCCTCTACTCCTAATGCTCTTTGTATGATATAAAAGCTGCTCTGAAAATGTAGTTTTCCCTGCATCAACATGAGCAAGCACTCCTATTGTCTTTTTCATAAAATCATCCTTATATTTATTCTAAATTAGCTACAATAATATTTCTTATATTTTCTGCTAAATTTGCTTCTTCTTCCTTAGATAAATTCTTTGTATCTATAGGTTCTCCAAATACCACTTTAATTTTAGCAGGTCTAAATTCTCTTGTATCTTCAAAAGATCTTGAAGCTCTGTCAATTGAAACTGGAACTATTTTTACTTGAGACTTAGTAGCAAGCTTTAAACTACCTTTTTTAAATGTTCCAACTTTTCCTTCTTTATTTCTAGTTCCTTCTGGGAAGATTACCATAGAGCTTCCTTCTTTTATATTTTTGACAGCCTCATTTATCGCAAGCATAGCTGTTCTTGGATTTTCTCTATCTAAAGGTACACATCTGCTCTTTTTTAACCAATAACCAACTACTGGAGCTTTGAGTATTTCTTTTTTAGCTATAAATCCCATTTTCTTATCAATAGTATTTAGAAGTATTATTATATCTAATATACTTGAGTGATTTCCTATAAATACACATTGTTCCTCTGGTATATTTTCTTTTCCCTTTACATCTAATTCTATACCTATGATCTTTAAAGTAAACTCACTCCATAAGTAACCAGTTTTCTTTAAATATTGTTCAGCAGCTTCTATTCCTTTAGTCTTAAAAAGATAGTCATACTTAAAACCTTTTATTCTTACCCATAGCATATAAAATCCATAAATTATTTTCTTGAAAAACATTTTTTATTTTCTCCTTCTCGTCATATGATTATGTCTTAAATATTACTACATCAATATTATATAAATTGATTTGTTATTGTAATTATTTTGTTAAAACTTAATTCATATATTTATTATTATCGACTATATAGTTTATCTTTCTTTTTTATTAACCTATTCTATATAATTTCTAAAATATTATACTCTTTTTTTTGCTTATTGGCTAATTATATTATGGTTATCCTGTAAATTTTTTTACAATAAAAATGCTCCATCTAAATTAGACGGAGCATTTTCATTTATTTATTATTCTTTTTCGTTCATTATTCCTAATTTATCAAATATCATGAAACAAATTCCCATTACCATAGCTACTATTGTTGCTAATCCCATTCCTTTTAACTCTAAATTACCAAAAGTTAATTTTATTCCGCTCATTCCTACAATAAATATAACCGCAGCAAGAATTAAATTTCTAGATTTAGCAAAATCAACTTTTTCTTCAATAAAGGTTCTAAGCCCACCTGTTGCTATTGAACCAAATAATAAGAAGCTGATACCACCTACAACTGGTGTTGGAATTGTGCTAATAAGTGCTGATATTTTTCCTGAAAACCCTAATAATACTGATATAAGACCTGCTCCACAAATTACATATACACTATATACTTTTGTGATTGCTAAAACTCCTATATTTTCTCCATAAGTTGTTGTTGGAACTGATCCAAACAATCCAGAAATCATAGTTGATACACCATCTCCAAGTAACGATCTATTAAGACCTGGATCCTTAGTTAAATCTTCTCCTACAATACTGCTAGTAACTTTTAAATGCCCAACATGCTCTGCAATTACTACAAAAGTTGCTGGTAATATTGTAAGTATAGCATTTATATCAAATTTAGCCACATGCACATTTGGTAATATAAAGAAGCTAGCTTCGTTTACCTTACTAAAATCAACTATTCCCATGAAGTATGCAGTTATGTATCCAACTACTACTCCAATTAATATTGGTATAATTTTTAGGAAGCCTTTTAATAAAACATTACATAAAATCACTGTAATTAATGTTACCATAGAAACAATTACCCAAGTAGTGTTAATAGTAGTATTAGTTCCGCCTACTGCAAATCCTGCATTATCAGCTGCATTACTTGCAAGCTCTAAACCTATAATTGTTATTATAGATCCCATTGCTGCTGGTGGAAATAATTTATCTATCCATCCCATACCTGTATAGCCTATAATAATTGCTAGTATTGAAAACGCTATACCTGCAAATACAAAGCCACCTTGTATAGTTTGAAAATCATAACCTTGACTATATAAAGATAATACCGGGGAAATAAAAGCAAAACTTGAACCTAAATATGCTGGAATTCTTTTTTTTGTAATAAATGCATATAACAATGTACCTATACCATTAAAAAATAGAACTGTGGTTGGATCCACCTTAAAGATAAGTGGAACTAGAACTGATGCTCCAAACATTGCAAATAAATGTTGAAAACTAAGTGGAATTGCTTTCGCTAAAGGAACCTTTTCTGTTACTCCTATAAAATCATGTCTGTCGTCTAATAATTCTTTTTTCATTTTGTAATCTCCTTTGTTAGTTTCTCTGAACTAAATTAAAAGTATGCTTTACAAAAGGTAACATAAATATGTACCCTTTGTCAATATTTTAGAGCGATATTTTAATATTTAGTTAAAATTACTAAAAAAAATAGGATAATAAAGATTTATCTCTATTATCCTATCTTTTAGATGTTAATTTAAAGTTGCTTGGCAATCCGCTTAGTATTATGTCTAATTGAATTATAACATTTTTCCCTAAATTTTGCTATACTTTTTATGTTAAGTTTATAAATTATTTCTAAAATTATATATCCATTTAAATTCAATATAAATTATATAAAATGTAATCAATTTCTACTTATATTTTTATAATCTTAACCAATTCTCCAGCTTCAGCAAAGCTAATTCCAATTATTAAGTAATATGCTATAATATAGAGATATTATTATATGTAAAGGAGTCAATAATATGAATACAAAGCTAAAAAGAAGAACAATAATGATATTCCCCGAATTTGAAAACATTAATATTATAGATGAAATAAGAAAAAAATATGATCCACTTGCTAATCATGTAAGGCCTCACGTTACTTTAGTCTTTACCTTTGAAAGTACTCTATCTACAATAGAAATAGAAACTCATTTAAAAGAAGTACTTAAAAAGTTTAAACCTTTCAAATTAACTTTACAGGAAATAATAAAAGTTAATAATCCTTTAGGAATGTATTTATTTTTAAATATAAAGGAAGGTTCGCCTGAAATAAAAGCACTTAATCAAGAACTATATAAAGGAATTTTGCAGAAATACAAAGCTGAATGGTTAAATGAAGACACCTTTCTTCCTCACATGACAATTGGAAGCTTTAATGCAAAAGACGAGCTAAATAAAGCATTTAATAACACTAAATTTATAAAAGATGAATTTAAAACAATAGTAAACAAAATTTCAGTTGAAATTATTGCTGAAAACGAAGATTCTATTATTGAAATTGAAGTTGATTTAAGTGAAAAATAGTTAAATATCCTTCATTCTTTAAGTGCTTATTTTATATAACAAAGAAACAAGCTGTAAAAAACTAATGAATTAATTTTTTACAGCTCCAAATTTTATATATAATGAGATATTAAATTGTTTTTTTCATCTAATTTATTCTCAGTCTCATTTTTTCTCTCAAACTCATTTTCATCTGTTTCATAATAAGCATTACAAGCAATTAATATAATACTAATAAGAATAACTATACCTAATAACATATTTATTCCCCCTTGCATTTAATTGATCATAATTAAAATATTCCTATGATTTTATTATACTACTTTTCTAATGTAAACGATATACTTACTAAATATAATTTAAATTCCTATATTTTGATATAGGAATTGCATATAAGACTCTATAAAAAATGTCCTGCAATTAATATAACTATACTTGAAATGATAATTACTCCTGAAATAATACTTGAATTGCTAAATACATCTTTTTTCTTTCTATATTTATAATTTTTCAAATCGCTCTTTGATATATATTGAGATTTTAAATCTTCTGAATTTTCCATTGATAGTCTTGCTGAATTTCCCAATATATTAAAGGATATACCTATGAAAAGTGTCATTAATCCAATAATATAACTTGTATCTTCTAAAGTTATATTTAGTTTAGTAGATACAATAAAAATAATCCTACCAAGTATACAGCAATTTATAACTGTGCCAAAAATCAATTGAAATAATTGTGACGTCTTCATAATTCACCTCAAAATAGTTAATTTATCATTATTATAACATGAAATGAAAATTATATGATTCAAATCTATGAATCTCTTACTTACTGTGACTTCAGAATTTTATAAAAATGGTATCTGATGGTATAATGTTCTTGAAAATCAGATCGGAAATTAATGGTTAATTAAATATTATTAACTTTTATTGTATATAGCCGTAATTTGGGGGTAATAAATTTTTATAAAAAATGATGGTATATTTATTACCTTTCTACTATGATACATTAATAATAGCAAAGCGCTTGCAATATATTAAAAAGGTGGTATTAAAATGAAAGAAATTGATAATCGTCTTATAGAATGGGCAATCAAAGAAACTGAAACACATTACAAAGATTAAGTCTCTATTTTACTAGAGCACAACACTTACTGTCTTGAGGAAGACAAAAATGTAAGGTATGTCAATACTATTATATCTGATTCGAAAGAATATATTGGTTTAGCAAGAACATTTATCGTTAATGGAAATGGGTATGACATTAATCAAGTTTCCTGGGAAAGTTTTGAAAGAGATGCAGATGTAAAAGGCTATTATGTAACTATTCTTGCAGAAGCAAATATTCTTTATAGTAAAAATGAAGCAGATAGACAAAGGTTTTTATATTTAAGAGCAAAGTTTTTTGCAAATCTTGAAAATCCAAAGTATATGTTTGAAAGAGGATTGGAATGGTTAAATAATGCTATGGATGTATATAAAACCTTGCTATTTGAAGATGAGCTTTCTAAGGTAAGAAATGGTGCTGGATTTATTGCAGATTACTTAGCTGTAGCTATTGCTTGCTATAATCAGACTTATTTCAAAAGCTTTACCAAACTTCAAGAACTAAATGCAATGAAGCATCTGCCTAACAACTTCATTGAACAATATAAACAAATTGTTAAGACAAAAACTATAAGCGAATTACAATCACTTTGCCATGAAATTATTAAAACAACAAGAGATTTTTTCAAAATTAATGATAAGCGTGTTCGAGAAAATAAGGTTACTCCAGATTATGGCTATTTAGCATCCTGGTATCAAGAATGTAGCTATTATTTCAAGAGAATTTATCACTTCTGTGCTAATAACGAAGCTGAACTTGCCTTTGATGGAAGCTTTCACATTCAAACAGATTTGGACGAGATTGCAAAGGATTTTAATATATCAGATTTAGATATTATTTCAAATTTTGACGTTAGTGATTTATCTGGGTTTTCAAAAAGAGTAAAACAAGCTGAGGAACGTATTGTTGCTGCTATAAGATCAAACAATGTGAAAATTGATTCATATCCTTCCGTAGATGAGTTTATAATTCAGAACTCGTAAGTGAGTAAGTTGTATGAAATATAGAAAAGCAAGCGATGTTTTGCCAGATGAACTATTGAAAGAAGTACAAAAATATGTGAGTGGTGAAGCATTATACTTTCCAAAGTATAAAAGTCGTCAAAAATGGGGAGAAAGCACAGGTGCAAAGGATTATTATAAACAGAGAAATATTGAAATAAGAGAGAAATTTGCTCAAAAAATATCAATAGAATCTCTTGCTGAGCAATACAATCTCTCAATTGAATCAATTAGAAAAATTGTTTATCAGCAACACTTATAGTATAAGTATAATCACATGTTGTTTTTTATCACAATATTCTAATTTAACGTCATAACAGCCACAGAATAGTAATACCACTTTTGCTGGATATTCCATTGCAAACGGTAAATACTGTCTTGTGGCTTTTTTTAATAACTTTTTATTGTTTTAATCCATAAATTTTTAATTTTGCAATAATCCAAGAAATCTTAAATATAAATACTAAATTCATTTTTTTATTTTTAGAATAAAAATAACCTCCTATTAGTTAGATTATTACACCCAACTAATAAAAGGTATTAGCTTACATAAATTCAGAGTATTAATTGGTATGAAAAACTATTAGCTGCTATTAAAATATAGATAGAAGATATTTTTCATTACATTCTACTAAGCTTTTCATATTTCTTCAATGCCTGTTAAGATACTTTATTCTTAAGTCTTAATTTATCAGCTATAATAGCGATAAATTCACTATTTGTAGGCTTACCCTTATCTCCATGAACAGTATATCCAAATAGTCTATTAATAGCATCTACCTGACCTCTACCCCATGCAACTTCTATAGCATGTCTTATTGCTCTTTCAACTCTTGAAGCTGTTGTATTGTATTTTTTAGCTATTGAAGGATATAATTCCTTAGTGACTGCTGATAATAATTCCATATCATTTACTACCATAGTAATAGCTTCTCTTAGATACATATAACCCTTTATATGAGCTGGTACACCAACTTCATGTATTATGTTAGTTATTTCTGTTTCTAAGTCCATAGGACCTTTAGATCTGTTTTCTACTGGTGTAGATATAATTGATGATGTTTGTTGATATGATGAAGAGGTTCTTATGCTTGAAGTATCACTTACATTGCTGTTGAACATTTCTCTTATTCTCTTTGTGAATACTTCCATATCAAATGGTTTTACAGTATAATAATCAGCTCCAAGTGTTATAGCTTGTTGAGTAATCTTATCTTGTCCTACTGCTGATAATATTATTATTCTTGGAACTTTTTCTAGTTCCATAGTATTTAATTTTTCTAGTACTCCTAGTCCATCTAAATGTGGCATGATAATATCAAGAATAACTAAATCAGGTTTTCTTTCAACAATTAAATCCAATGCCTCTCTACCATCTTTTGCAATTCCTGTAACAACTATGTCCCTTTGATTTAGCAGGTAGTCATTTAAAATGCTACAAAATTCCTTGTTATCGTCCGCAATAAGTACTGATATTTTTGAATCTTCCATATTTTTTTCTCTCTCCTTTAGTCCATTATTAAATTATATGTTGTTTTATACTACTTTACCCCTTATGACCATATATATTATCTAATAAACAATATTATTAGATCACAACTATATTATATATTTTTTACCTTTTTTTGTAAATAACTTTTTTATTGCTAGGGTATGTACTATTGTTTTCATACTTTCTTTTTATATAATATATAGCATTCTGCATAAATATTTAATATGTTTATTTGTTTATTTGTTATGCTGTGTTTATCTTCCACTATTTGTAAATTATACACTTTTTATTTGTAGAAGTAAATAGTTTATAAAAAAATACCCAAAAGTATTTTTTTTACAAATATGTAACTATATATTTCCTAAATTCTCAATTATTAATGCAATATATATTTATTATATAATTATATTACTTTTTCTACAATGCATATGTCTTATCTTTATTTCTAAAATCTTGTTATAAATAGGATTTTTACAAAAAATAATAAGTCATTAAGCTAGATTGGTTTGTTTAATAAAATTATTTGCACTTATTTCAGTTGTGCATTTTATCAGACAAATTCAACTAGGATATTGACTTATTATTTTGAGAAATATGACTTATATTAATATCTTAACTTATTAGTAAACAATTATTTTATGACTCCACAATCCTGAAGCATCCATTCTATATATATCCCATAACCTGTATCCGGCTTATTAATTAACACGTGAGTAACCGCTCCTATGATTTTGTTATTTTGTATAATTGGACTTCCACTCATTCCCTGAACTATTCCTCCGGTTTTTTCTAATAATTTTGGATCAGTTATTTTTATTACCATACTTTTAGATCCTGGTGTTGATTGATTTAATAGTTTTTCGATTTCTATGTCAAATTCTTGAGGACCGCTTTCATCTATTGTTGTTATTATTTTTGCTTTTCCTACATTAATTTCATCTCTAAATCCAACCTTAAGAGGCTTCATATTTCTATTAAAGGATTGTGCATTTTTAATTTCTCCAAAAATTCCGCTTTCAGTATTCTTTTCAATACTTCCAGACGGCAACTGTTCATTTATGAAAATGCCTTTTAATTCTCCTGGCGCTCCTTTTTCACCTCTTTTAATGCTAATTATTGAGGATTCAAGTAAATCCCCATTTTTAATTAAAAATGGCTCATTTGTATCACAATCTGTAATAGGATGACCTAAAGCTCCAAATTTTTTTGTATTGTTATCATAGAACGTCATTGTTCCAACACCTGCAGTTGAATCCCTAATCCACAGTCCAATTTTATAATCTTTATTATTTTCTCTTTTTAAATGAATGTTTTTAGTAATCTTTTTTCCATTTCGTAAAATATAAACTTCTATGTCTTCCTTTTCGCAACTTTTAATTGTTTTTAATAAATCAATTGAATTTTCTATATCTATTCCATTTACTTTTAATATTATATCTCCAATTTCAAGACCACCTAATTTTCCTGGACTCTCCTCTTTTTTATTATTAACCTCTATATCCGAATATCCAACAATAAGTACACCTTCACTATTTACTCTCACACCAATTGAATTACCACCTGGATACACTTCTAAATCTTTAATTTTTTGCACTTCTAAGGATTTTAAAGGAATAACACCTAAAAATTTAATTTCATATTTATTGTTATTTCCTTTAATTTTATCTATTGTATTCCCTATTGGTGCAATAGACTGAACTGTTTTTTCATTAGCAGTATAAATTTTATTTGGTAAATTTATTATACTGATTGCGGTTATTAAACTTAGAATTAGGATTGGAGTTATAATTAAACTAGTTGTACATAAAAATTTTTTCTTCATATTTCTCTCCTCCTTTACTTCTTAAATTTAATTTCCCCACTATACAAAAGTCTTATCCTATAGTAACTCTGTTATTGTAGTTAAAAAATTTAGCATATTCTAAAATTTAATATTTTATATAAAAAAAAATAAAACCACGAAATCCATGGTTTTATTTTTACCAATTTTTATTTGTATATGTATTTATTTTTTAATTTCTAATTTTTTTATTTCACTTAAATTTATCATTTCTTTTACATTGTTTAAAGTAGCTTCTGTTACATCATCACCAGCTAACATTTTACTTATTTCTAATTCTTTTTCTTCTTTTTGTAAAATTTTTATTTGAGTGAAGGTTTTATTATCTATTACCTTTTTCATGACAAAATAATGATAATCTGAAAGTACTGCAATTTGTGGAAGGTGAGTTATACATAATACTTGATGAGTATTTGATAACTGATACATTTTTTCTCCAACTCTTTGCGCAACAGCACCACTTATTCCTGTATCTATTTCATCAAAAATTAACGTAGGTATTTCATCTTTTTCAGCAAATACACATTTTAAAGCTAACATTATTCTAGAAAGTTCTCCACCTGACAATACTTTTTCCAATGGCATAAGAGGTTCACCTGGATTTGTAGATATATAGAAACATACATCATCAAAACCTTTTTCATTAAAATCTTCCTGCCTTAAAACTCTTATTTCCATCCTCGATTTTTCAAGCCCTACAAAAGCAAGCTCTTTTAAGATTTTTTCTTCTAAATGTTTGCTTTTTTCTATTCGGATATTATGAAGAATTAACGCTTCTGCCTCCATTTTGATTAAAACCTGCTTTTCTTTTTCTTTTAACTCTTCTATAATTTTTTCTGAATTAACTATTTCGTTATATTCTTTTTGGATCTTTTCATAATATTTTAATATTTCAGGTATAGTTGGTCCATATTTTTTCTTATAGACATTTATTTCATAAATTCTAGCATTTACTTTATCTAAAGCTTCCTGATCAAAAACAATTTCTTCAGCCATATCACGAAGTTCACGGCTTGCTTCTTCAAGTGAATAAAATGCTCCTTCAATAATTTCTTTATTCTTCTTTATTTTATCAAAATGCTTTTCCACATTTGCTAATTCTTGAATTACTTTTGAAATAGACTCAATAACACTAAATTCTTCATTTCCATTCAAAACTCCACAAGAAATCGCTAAACTCTTATTAATTTTTTCAGCATTTGCTAAAATATTATATTCTTCTTTTAGATTTTCTTCTTCATTTTCTTTAAGCTTGGCTTTTTCTATGTCTTCAATTTGAAATTTCAAATAATCAAGTAATTTTTCCCTATCCTGATTTCCTGAAACTCTATTAATATCTTCTCTAATTTCTAATAAATTATCCCTTAATTCACCATATTTATTTAATGGTTCTATTATTTCTATATCAATAAAATCATCTAAATATAATATATGACTGCTTCTTTGAAGAAGTTCTATATTTTGGTGTTGTCCATGAATATCTAATAATTTTGATCTTATTTTTCTTAACTGAGATGTAATTAAACTTTTTCCGTTAACCTTAATTAAATTTTTACCATTTGCATGACTTTCTCTTGAAACAATTAATACATCCTCATATTCAATCTCTAGTTCTTCTAAAATATTTAAAGCTTTAGTTCCTTCAATGGTAAATAGTGCTTCTACATATGTTTTTTCTTCACCTGTCCTTATTAAACTCTTGGAAAACTTTCCGCCAAGAACAAAGTCTATTGCATCTATCATAATAGACTTTCCTGCACCTGTTTCTCCTGAAAGTATATTAAAGCCTTCGTTAAAGTTTATTGTCATTTCTTCGATTAACGCAAAATTTTTAATATTAAGTTGAATTAACATTTCATCCCATCCTTATACCTTATGATGACATTCTTTTTCTTATTTTGTCTACTAAATCCTCAGCACTTTCTATGCTTCTAACTAAAATGAAAATAGTGTTATCTCCTGCTACAGTTCCAGCTATATCAGCACTTTCCAAATTATCTATTGCTTCAGCTGTAATTGGTGCTGAACCTGTTATTGTTTTAATAACTACCATTTTATCTACATTTTCTACAGAAAGCACTGTATTTGCTAATATATTACTTAGTCTATTTATTATATTTTTTTGTTCTCCTGTAGATACAAAATACTTTGACTTACCACTTGAAGACTGCATTTTTATTAATTTTAAATTTTTTATATCTCTTGATACAGTTGCTTGAGTTACATCAAATCCTTCTTTTTTTAATTCTTCTGCAAGCTCCTCTTGTGTTTCAATTTCCTTTGTACTTATAATTTCTAATATTTTCGTATGTCTCTTTGATTTCAAAACTACTCACCATCACATTCTTTAGAATTATTTAAAATCTTACTTCTTAATACTTTAAAATAATCATAATCATCAAATAAAAGTAATTTTACTCCTTTTTGATTTTTGCTTATTTTTATTGAGGTTTCATGATTTATATTAATAGCCTTTTGGCCATCAACAGTTAAGTAAACTTTTTCCTCTTCATGATCTGTACGTATTTCTATAATGCTATCAGCTTTTAATACAATAGTCTGCATACTTTTTGTATGTGGACATATAGGTGTTATAGTTATAAGCTCTAAATCCGGATATATAAATGGTCCTCCTGCTGAAAAAGAATAAGCTGTAGAGCCTGTAGGAGTTGCTATAATAAGTCCATCCCCTTTAAATGTTGAGTATATTTTTCCATCTACATATATTTTAAATTTAACCATTCGTGAAAGTGTTCCTCTTGCCAATACTACATCATTAAGTGCTTTATACTCTTCTTTATTTATACTAGACTCAACCTTACAATTTAACATCATTCTTTCTGCAATTTTATATTTACCTTCTTCAAGCTTATTTAAAGCATTATCTATATCATAAATATCTACACTGGATAAAAACCCTAAATTGCCTATATTTATTCCTAATATAGGTGCATTAAAACTATCATTTAATGATCTTGCTATTCCAAGAAGAGTTCCATCTCCACCAAGGACTATAAGCAGGTCAATTTCCTTTAAATCCTGCTTTTCTATATCATAAGAACTAAAGATAACAATATCTTTAAACTTAAATTTTTCTGTGAACTTTTTTATAACCATGTGCAATATCTGATTATCTTTGTCCTTTGATGGATTAATTGCAATTCCAATATTTTTCATAGCCCCTCCAAAAGAAGTTAAATTTCTACATGTGATTCCTCTACTACGACATCAATATCTTCCCTTTTAAAATTACTTTCCTTATTTTTATCTTTAGTAAAATACACTAAATACTCTCTATTTCCTTCAGGACCTTTAATAGGAGAATACCCAACCCCTAAAACATTTAAATCTTGTTCTAGTAAAAAGTCAATAATTCCATATACTACTTCTTTATGAGTTTCTTTTTCTCTTACTACACCTTTTTTGCCTACCTTTTCACGTCCTGCTTCAAATTGAGGTTTTATAAGTGCTACAACTTCTCCACTTTCTTTTAAAAGATTTAACGTTGCAGGCATTATCTTTTTTAAAGAAATAAATGATACATCTATAGATGCAAAATCTAAAGGTTCTCCAATATCCTCAAGAGTAACATACCTTATATTTGTTCTTTCCATGCAAACTACTCTCTCGTCTGTTCTAAGCTTCCAAGCAAACTGTCCATATCCAACATCCACTGAAAATACTTTTTTTGCTCCATTTTGAAGCATACAGTCCGTAAAACCTCCTGTAGAGGCACCTATATCCATACAAACTTTATCTTCTAATGAAATATTATATGAATTCATGGCCTTTTCTAATTTTAAACCACCACGGCTAACATATTTAAGAGTTTCTCCTCTATATTCTATATTAGCAGATAAACTTACTTTTTCTCCAGCTTTATCAACTTTTTGTCCATCAACATATACTTTACCTTCCATTATGCAGGCTTTTGCCCTCTCTCTAGAAGTAATTATGCCCTTTTCCACTAAAAGTATATCAAGTCTTTCTTTTTTTTCTGCCATTTGTTTCTCCTTTTAATCATACAGATTTATAACAGCTTTACTTATGCTTTCACCATCCAGCTTATATGTTCTATATAGAGTATCTACATTTCCCTGCTGTATAAATTCATCGTCATATCCAAGGGTTCTAATAGTTCCCTTATAATCTATTTCACTTAAATAGTCCTTAATAGCTGAACCTAAACCGCCTTTTAAAATATTATCTTCTATTGTTAAGATATTATATCCTTCTTTTTTTAAATTTTCTAGTAAATTTTTATCAATTGGTTTAATAAAGGTTGCATTTACCAGCATAGGATTTAATCCTTTTTCATATAGTATATCCTTTGCAAGCATTGCATTTTGTACCATTTTTCCTGTTGCAATAATACATACCTTTGAGCCCGAATTTATTACTTCCCATTTTCCTTCTTTAACCTCTGTTATTGGGAAAAGAGTATTTATTATGTTTCCACCTCTTGGATATCTAATAGCAACTGGTGCATCCTTATTTATGGCCCATCTTAATAGCACTTCAACTTCTTCTAAACATTTTGGCGCAACTATAAATATATTAGGAATAATTGATAAATAAGATAAATCAACAATTCCTTGATGTGTTTCTCCATCTTCTCCAACCAATCCAGCCCTGTCTATTGCAAAAACTACTGGAAGATTTTGAATACAGACATCATGAAGTACTTGATCAAAAGCTCTTTGTAAAAATGTAGAATAAACTGCAAATACTGGCTTTAGTCCATTACTTGCCATCCCTGCCGCTAACGTAACAGCATGTTCTTCTGCTATTCCTACATCAAAAAATCTATCTTTAAATTGTTCTGAAAAACATTTAAGTCCTGTACCTTCAGGCATTGCTGCTGTAATTGCAACAATTTTTTCATCTTCTTTGCTTAACTTTATCAGTGCTTTTCCAAAAGCTTTAGAATAACTGTTTTTAGGAGACACCTTCAATTCTCCACTTTCTAAGTCAAAAGGACCCACAGCATGATATTTACTTGGACTTTCTTCAGCCAATGCATGCCCTTTTCCTTTTTGAGTTAATATATGTATTATAACAGGACCATCTATTTCTTTAGCTTTCAAAAAAACTTCTGACATTAAATTTACATCGTGTCCATCAATTGGCCCTATATATTTGATTCCCATATTTTCAAAAAACATAGATGATACAACTAATTGCTTGAGGCTATCTTTAACTTTAGAAATCTTTCCAGCAATATTTTTTCCAAAATCTGATTGATTTAACGAAGCATGTATATCTGTTTTTAATTTATTATATGAAGGAGCTATTCTTAGCTTGTTTAAGTATCTTGAAAGTCCACCAACATTTTTTGATATGGACATTTGATTATCATTTAATATAATGATCATGTTTGTTTTTCTAAACCCTACATCATTTAATGCTTCAAGAGCCATACCTCCAGTTAAAGCCCCGTCTCCTATAACTGAAATAACACTATATTTTTCTTTCTTTATATCTCTTGCCCTTGCAATTCCAAGTGCAGCAGAAATAGATGTGCTGCTATGCCCTGTATCAAAGTAATCATATTTACTTTCATTTCTTTTTGGAAATCCGCTCATTCCACTATATTGTCTCAGTACTTTAAATCCATCTTTTCTTCCAGTTAAAATCTTATAAACATAGCTTTGATGACCTACATCCCATACTATTTTATCCTTATCAAAATCAAAGACTTTAAATAAAGCTAAAGTGAGTTCTACTACTCCTAAATTAGATGCTAAATGCCCTCCAGTTTTAGAAACACTCTCTATTAGAAATTCTCTGAGTTCATCGCATAAAACTTTATTATCTTTTTCATTAAGTTTCTTTAAATCTTTTGGGAAATTTAACTTATCTATTAATTTCACAACAATCATTCCCTCTATTAGTTTTCTCTACTTAAAAGAGCATATGTTAACTCAATTAAGCAATCCGCATTAACAGTTAATCTCTTTAAAATCTCAATACATTCTTCACTTAAAGTTTCACATAATTCATTACATTTTTCTAATCCAAAAACAGATATAAAATTTGTTTTATCATTTTCTTCATCTGCATGGATATTTTTTCCTAAAACTTCAACATCTCCGATAACATCTAATATATCATCTTTTATTTGAAATACCAATCCTAATTTTTCACCATATTCAGCAAATGTAATTAAGTCTTCCTCAGGTGCCTCAGCTAATATTGCCCCTGCTAATATGGAAGCTTTAATTAATGCTCCAGTTTTTTTAGAATGCATATATTCAAGTTCATCTTTTGAAATCTTTTTTCCTTCAGATATTATATCAACAACTTGACCGCCTATCATTCCTTCAGCACCTGCTGCCATTGAAACCTCATAAGCTGCCTTTAATGAATTCCCATTATTCTTTAAAGCATAATCCATCATAATTATCATGGCTTCATTTAATAAAGCATCACCTGCGAGGACTGCAATATTTTCTTGAAACACTACATGATTGGTTGGCTTTCCACGCCTTAAATCATCATTATCCATACAAGGAAGATCATCATGAATCAATGAATATGTATGTATCATTTCTATAGCAGCTGCCATTGGCATAACTTTTCTATAATCTTCTTTGTATATATAATAACATAATGCCAATAATATAGGTCGGATTCTCTTTCCTCCGATATTTAAACTATAACTGCATGAATCATAAATAATTTTATTATATGTTCCTTTTTCCTTAAAGTAATTTTCTAAATATTCGTTTATTTCTTGCCTTAAATTATTTATCTCCATAACTATCAGTAAACTCCACTTCTTTTTCGTCTTTAATTATAGAAATTTTTGCTTCATATGAATCTAATACTTTGTAAATTTTATTTACAAGTTTTACTCCTTCTTCATAGGATTTCATTGATTCTTCAAGGTTTAACTCATCTGTTTCTAGATTGTTTAATATTTCTTGAAGCTTAGTAAGCATCTCTTCATAACTTTCTTTTTTAGCCATCTTTTTACTCCTTATTTTAAGTACTTCAAAACAACATATATGCTGCATTGCAATTAGATTATTCTGTAAATTTTGTATAAATTATTTCACAGCATCTCATCATATATAAATATTAACAATTAATTTTTATCCTTCTGGCTGTATGGAATAAAAGTTCCTTCAGCCTTTCCATCTTTAAGTGAAATATTTAAGTCTATTGTTTCCATTAATTGTTCTTTTGATGTAATAAGATTATTTTCATTATCCTCTATTATAGCATATCCTTTTGAAATAACATTAATTGGATTGTGTGCTGAAAGTAGATTATTTAAATTTAATATTTGATCTTTTTCTCTCTTAACCTTAGTTTTTATTGCAAATTTTAATCTATCCTTTAATTTATCTACTTCTAAATATGAATTAGATATTTTAGCCATTGGAGAATGAATTTTTAGAATTCTTTCTGCTGCAATCAAATCATTTTTGTTTATCTTTAATTTATCTTCTATTTTTCTATCAAGTAATTTTGATATATCATAAAGTTTAGCTTTTATATCTTCGCTCACAGGAACTGCTATTTCAGCTCCTTGCGATGGAGTTGCTGCTCTAAAATCTGCTACAAAATCTGAAATAGTAAAATCTATTTCATGTCCTACTGCTGATATTATAGGTATATTAGATTTAAAAATAGCTTTAGCTAGTTCTTCTTCGTTAAAATTCCATAGCTCTTCTATGGAACCTCCACCTCTACCTACAATAACTAAATCAACAGATTTTTTCTTATTAAAATAATTAATACCTGCTATTATTTCTTTATATGCACCAATACCTTGCACTTTAGCTGGATATAAAACTAAATCCACCAATGTACTTCTTC
Source organism: Clostridium sp. C2-6-12 (assembly GCF_009928485.1). Lineage (GTDB taxonomy): Bacteria > Bacillota > Clostridia > Clostridiales > Clostridiaceae > Clostridium. The sequence goes on from NZ_JAABNP010000017.1 coordinate 36,540, forward strand.
TGGTAGATACATTTATAATATCTTTAATGGCTGCTCCAGTAGGTGATGTTACTATTCCAATTCTTTCAGGATATTTAGGCAGTGGTTTTTTATATGCTTCATCAAAATATCCTTCTTTGGACAATTTTTCTTTTAGCTTTTCAAATTTAACAAACAAATCACCTAAGCCTTCTTTTTCTATTTCATCACAATAAAGCTGAAAACTTCCAGTTGCAGTATATACAGATGCTCTTCCTTTAACTACAACCTCCATGCCTTCTTCTAATGCAAATTTCAAGAAAACTGCGTTTCCCTTAAACATAACACAGTTAATTTTCCCATTACTATCTTTAAGTGTGAAATAAATATGGCCGCTGCTATGATATTTTAAATTAGAAATCTCCCCTTTTACAGAGAGATTGCTTAAAATAAAGTCATTGTCTAACATTCTTTTTATATAATTCGTAACCTCAGATACAGTTAACGTCTTAATATTCATTATCCTTTAACGCCTCACATGCATTTTTTATTAAAAGTGTTGTTGTAAGTGCTCCTACTCCTCCTGGAACTGGAGTTAAGAATTTACACTTATCTATAACCTTGTCAAAATCTACATCACCAGTTATTTTTCCTTCAAAAGAGGAAGTTCCTACATCAATTACAATAGCATTTTCATTTATATAAGTTTCATCTATAAATTTAGGTCTTCCAATAGCAACTACTATTATATCTGCAGCCTTACATACTTCTCTTAAATTCTTTGTTTTAGAGTGACAGATAGTAACTGTAGCATTTTCATTTAATAAAAGCTGAGCTACAGGTTTTCCAACTATATTACTTCTTCCAAGAACTACTACATTCTTTCCAGTAATATCTACATTTAAACTTTTAATTAATGTAACTACAGAGTTTGGAGTACATGGTAAGAATTTTGGTTCTCCCATATATAACTTTCCTTGGCTTTCAAATGTAAGACAATCAATATCCTTGCTTGGTGATATTTCTCTAATTATCTTCTTTTCATCAAAATTACTTGGAAGTGGTAATTGTAAAATAATTCCTTGAACTTCTGAATCTTCATTTAATTTATGTATTTGAGCAATTACATCTTCATCCGTTAGAGTTTCTGGTAAAGTTACCTTTAGAAATCCTGCGCCAAGAGATAAAGCTACTTTTTCTTGACTAGCCATATAATAAATAGATCCGCCATCGTTTCCAACCAAAATTGATGCAATTTTAGGTATCTTAAGATTTTTTTCTTTTCTATCATTGATAAAATTTTTAATATCCTCTTTTACCTTTAATGCTACTTCTTTGCCGTTTATAATTTGCCCCATTATCACACACTACCTTTCGTTCAGTTTACAGTTTACAGTTCACAGTTAAATATGATGTTTTTCTTTCTATAATTAGATTGAGCTAATACAAAAATTTAATTATCTAAAACATACTGTAATTTCTTCAAATCCTGTAAGGATTTGTTCCATAACTGTTAATTGTTAAATGTTAACTGACTTAACCTTGTCTAAAACTCCGTTTATAAAGCCTACGCTCTTTTCATCTGAATATCTTCTTGTAATTTCCAATGCTTCATTAATAGCAACATTAGTTGGAATTTCTTTATCATATAAAAGCTCATATGTTGAAAGTCTTAATATACTTAAATTCACTTTAGATATTCTGTCTAATTTCCAATTATGTAAATTTTCTTCGATTACTTTATCAATTGCTTCTTTATTATTTTCTATACCAATTAACGCTTGTTTAACATATGTCAAATCAATTTCTTTTATATTTCCTTCATAATTGTCAATAAAATTTTCTATTGCTTCTTCAATTGTGTCCTTACTTAAAGTCATTCCAAATAATAACTCCATAGTTTTTTCCCTTGATAATTTTCTATTCATATTATCCTCCTAAATGTATCGCATTGTTTCACTTTATCATTATACACACTTTTGTTTTCTTTTAAACCCTAGAATATTTACTTGATAAATTCTTATTTTACAAATATACTTCTTTGCTTAAGGTTAAATCACATAGATCCCCATAGACTAATTTTTTATTCCTTATGCCTTAACTCACATAGAAACACCCTCTGAAAGCATCAGAGGGTGAAAATCAAACTAGTTAGATTCACTTTCTTCCTTTTTTGGTAGATAAATATTTTGTACATAGATGTTAACAGCCTCAACATATAATCCTGTCATAGCTTCAACGGTCTTTTTAACATTGTCTTGAACCTGAGCTACAACCTCCATGATTTTTTTTCCATACTCAACTGCTACACTCATTTCTATAATAGCTTTATCTTCTTCTAAAGTTACTTTACTTGCTTTTGCAGTACTTTTCTTACCTTTAAATATGTTAGTTATATTACTTGCTACACCCACTTGGTAATCTAATACCCCTTCTATTTCTTGAGCTGCAATACCAGCAATAACGCTTACTACTTCATCTGAAATCTTAACGACTCCAATATTTTCTTCTCTAACTAAATCTTCCATGTTGCTTAACCTCCTAGGTTTTGTAATAACAAAACATGATAATCTTGTGTTTATTATATCAAATATAATTTAACATTACAATTATTATATGGTTTTTATACTATTTTTGAACTTCTATTATAACGTCTTTTATTTTTGATACATCTTGAACTATTTCTTGTATTGCAACAGTTTCGCTTTCTTGAAGACTAACTGGTGATTTTATTATTACTGTTGCTTTATTAGAATCTAATCTGCATAATACATCTTCATAACCTTTATTTTTAATACCAAGCTCTATTCTTCCTTCATTATCTCTAACCATAGTTTTTTGAGTTAACTCCTTTGTAGCAGCATCTTTTTGCTCTTTTGATGTGTTTGCATCTGAAATTATAGAATTCAAGGTTTGAATAGTTGCTGAATCCTGTTGTTCTCTTGCGCTTCTTGACTCATAAAAATATTGATTTTGATTTAATGCTTCAGTATCTTCCTTGTTTACTTTATCTGCTGATAGAACTTGACTTAAATCAGTTGGATCATTTAATCCTCCATTATTAAGTTTTGCAGCTAGCATCCCTACACATAATATTAATGCTAGTAATGTAAAAATAATCCCACATTGTTTCTTTGTCATAATATTTTCCTCCCATCCCTTTTCTATAAAATTATATGCTACTTCTTCATGCTATATACATTAACCTTATCTAAACTTAAGTTATATAATTTAGACACTGCTTGTTCAATTTCATATTTTGTTTTACTATTTTCAGCCCCCTCTGCAATTATTATTATGCCGCAAATTTTTGGTTTATATGTTGTTAATACAAAAGGTTCATTATTTCCATCAGAAGTTTTCATAACAACTTTAGTACCATCTGTGTCTTGATTATTTACCCTTTTTCCACCTTCATTATCAGTTTCTTCTGTTGTTGATTTTTGAGTGTTCTTATCATAAGCTGGAATCTTTTGTTCTCCCTGTCCAAAGGACATCATAACTTCTACATCTCCAACTCCATTCATTTTTTTCAATATATTTTTAAGTTCATTTTTTTGGTTTTCTTCATAATTTTTTTCCTCTGCTTTAATTGTTTCATTGGAATCTTTTATAGGTGAATTATTATTTTGATTTCCTTGATTATTTGTTTCTAATAGTTTATTGCTGGTTATAATTTTGCTGTTAGGAATTAAAACATTCATTGTAATCAAAATAAATCCTAAAAGTAAACACAAAGCTATTAAATTTTTCAATTGCTTTTGATCAAGTATTTTTTTAATTTCTTCTATAATTTTATTTTTTCCCAATACTTTTACCTCCTATTCATCTAATTTATAAACTTCTATTTTTTCTTTTGAAATATCCAATTCTTTAGATACAAAATCAATTATTTTTATATACTCTTCATTCAGTTCCTGTTTATTGCTCTCCTCCTTATTATTTATGACTATTTTTTTTATCTTATTTACCTTATTTTCACCTATGCCTATTTTTAATTTTTTTATATTTAAACTTACATTTGTAAAATTCACATCACATTCTACTTCACATTTAAAATTCATATTTCTAAATTGATTTTTAAGTAAATTATCACAATTTTTATTAAAATTATTAATAAATTCTTTTTTTCTAACATCTACTTTATTTTCATTCTCTTTCGTTGCCATATTGATTAAATTAGTTTTGTCGTTATTAAATACAGTTTCATAATCTTCTATACTCCCAGGAAGATTTTTTTCTCCATTTGATATTAAATTAATAATTGGGTTTAAAATTACACTTATTAATATTAAGCCTAAAATAAATTTGATGTATTTTTTCATCTTATTATCAGGTGTTATAATTTCAACTGCACTAATGAATACAAGCATAGTTACAAGTGTTATTACAATGCTTTTTAGGGTTTCCATAAACATAAGCTTATCCTCCAACTATAAATCGTCCAGTTGATGCCATAATTCCAATAAGCACAAAAAACATTAAACTTACTGTTAAAACACATGAAATAATTAACACCATAGAACTTCCTGCTGCTTCTATTGATTTGGTTATTCTCGAATCACTTATTGGCTCTACTAATGCAGCTGATAATTTATATATAAATGTAATCAAAACTAACTTAATTAAGGGATGCAATAAAATCAATAGAACTATAACAAGTCCAATAGAACTTATTGCATTTTTTATAATAAGAGAGTATCCTGCAACTGATGTAATTGCATCTGAAAATGCTTTTCCTACTATAGGTATAAAATTATCTACTGCAAACTTTGTAGTTTTTAAAGTCACTGCATCCATTGTAGTAGAAGTAATTCCTCGAATTGATAACAATCCAATAAATATTGTAACTATAATTCCTTGAAACCAAATAGTTACTTGTTTAAACAATTTACATAAGTTAGTTATTTTATGTTCTGTTGAAATATTATTAGCAAATTCTAGTACAAAAATCATTAATATCATTGGAATTATAATATTAGAATAAATTTTAGGTATAAATACAACTGCCCCTAGTACAATCGGATCTAATGTTGCAGCTGATGTAATACCTCCCGATAGGGAAATCATAGTAATTAATATTGGTAGAAGGGCACTCATAAAGTCTGAAACATTAGCAATTACTTCTTTTGCTACTGAAATTGAAATTATAAAACTCTTTGAAAGAATTATTATTATCAATCCGTAGCAGGCATAAAATGCAACTTCTGATATACTTTCATCTGAAAACGCATCTTGGAGATTTTTAAGCAGTGAACCTATTATTGCTATAGTGACTATTGACAAGGAAAGCTTTAAAACACTTTTAACCTCCTTAAAAATAAGGCTCAAAACTCCATTTAAAATATTATGAAAAGATAAATTGCCCTTTCCATCTTTAATGTATTCTTTAATATAATCTACTGGATCAAGTGTGTTCATGAGTTCTTCTTTTGTTTTCATGTTTTTTATATAATCATATAAAGAATTGATTTCTTCTTTGGCTGTTCCATTTATATCTTCAATGTTTGCTTGATTTTCTTTTGTTTCAGTTTTAATGTTCACTACTTCACTCGCGTAAACATAATCACAATTAGAAAATATACAATTCAAGATTATTGGTATTATATTTACTAACACACTTAATATTAATATAAAAGTAAATCTTCTTATCCTCTTCATAAATAACACCTACATTATCTGTAATATAGAATTCAAAACAGCCATGAGTATTGGAATAGCAAGTACTAAAATCATAATTTTTCCTGCAAGATTTATTTGCGCCGCAAGACTGTCAGCATTAGCATCTTTGCATAATGCACTTGAAAAAGATGCTATATAAGCAATAGCCAAAATTTTTAACACAATTCCAATATAAACAGTATCAATATTTGCCTTATCAGCAATTTGCCTTAAAAAATCAATTATTTCTTTAAGTGGTTCTATCATTATAATTAAAATTAATGCTCCAGCAGTTAACGTTAGAAATGTATTTAATTCACTTTTAGAATTTCTAAACAGTAATATAATAAATAAAGCTACTAATGCTATACCAACTACTTTTACTATTAACATAACTGCACCTACATTATGAATAAGGTTTTAACAGAGCTAAATAAATCTCCTATAATAGAAATTATCATAAGAAGAATTATTACAACACCTGCTATATTAGTTATAGCCGCTATTTCACCCTTTCCACTGCTAGTTAATACCTTATCTAAAACCACCAAAAGTATTCCTGCTCCCCCAATTTTTAAAAGAATACTTATATCATGCATTCATCTTCCTCCAATCTTTAATTTTTCAATTGCTCTTTACACTAGCTAATTACTTCATTCCAAGTTTTTAAATTATAAATATACTTATCATTGCCCCAAAGCATATTCCAAGATATCTATAAAGCTTAACATTTTTCTTTGCAAATTCATCAGCATCTTTTAGGTTTATTTTTAATCCTTCAATTGCTAATGAAAATATTTTTTCCTGTCCATAAATTCCAGAATCTCCAAGAGACTTAAAAAAATCTCCCATTACTTTTTTATCTTCTTCATATAAATAGAATTTATTTTCTAATACCTTATATTCTTTTATAGCTCCATGATAAACACTTTCCACATCACCTTTTATCAAGTGCAATGCAACAGCCTTTACCATCAAACTCATAGGTTCACATAGTTTACACGAAAGCTTTTCTAAGGCTTCTGGCAGAGGAGTTGCTCCATATAGAACATCATTTTGTAAAATAGTTAACCCTTTTAATATTTCTTTTAATTCAGCTTGTCTTCTTCGAAAAGTTTCACCATATGAAAACCCTATATAGGTGCTTATAATAAATATGCACATTATAAAAATTAATTTAAGCATATTTTTTCATCTCCTTTTAAGCTAAATACCTTTTCAATTGTTCCAACCCCATGTTTATTGCTTAAAATTATTGCCCGTTCTAATATTTCATTATTAAGCAAATCTCCAAAAACCTTTCTCCTATATAAATCTTCCACTGAAAAGCCATGAATGGTGGTTACTATATTCACGCCTGAGTTAAATGCCATCATAAGTGCATCGATATCTCCTTTTGTTCCAATCTCATCGCAAATAAGAACTTCTGGTGAAAGACTTCTAATTGCCATAATAAGACCTTCTCTTTTTAAACAATTATCCAAAACATCTGTTCTAATTCCTAAGTCACTTTGAGGAATACCAAAATGGCATGCTCCAATTTCGCTTCTTTCATCTATTACAACAACTTTTCTTCCCTTAGCTCCTAATGTTGGAATTCCATTTGATATATTTCTAGCTATATCTCTTAAAATTGTTGTTTTACCACATTTGGGAGGTGAAATTATTATTGTATTATAAATCCTGTTTTCAGAAGTAATAAACTTAATAATTTTATCTGAACACCCTATAATTTCTCTACAAATCCTTATATTCAATGATGAAATATTTCTAATAGTCTTAACTTCTCCATTTTCCATAACACATTCACCAGCTATACCAATTCTATGTCCACCTTTTATAGTTATAAACCCTTGCCGTATATCTTCTTCATAAGCATATAGTGAATAATTTGAAATTTTTTGAATCATGCTTTTTAATTCATCTTTTGAAGGCACATAATTTATAATACTTTCTCCATATTTTGAGTAAATTAAAATTGGTTGTTGGCTTTTAATTCTAATTTCATATATCTGTTCTTTATGAAGCCTTTCCTCAAGTATATTTCCTATTTTATCTGTAAAAATGCTTATTATTTCTTCTTGTCCCTTCAAACCTCACTGCCTCCTCTCATGTCTTTTATTTAATTAATATGTAATGTTATTCTAATTTATTACTCAAATGTAAATTTTCATAAATAGATTCCATTTCACAATAATAAAATTTAAAATATTTATTTTCTTTAATTGATACTGAAACTTTCTTATATATATGCATAAAAAATAGCAGCTCCTCCTCAAATCATACTTTGAGACTGAACTGCTATTTTTACATTAAATTATTACTATTTATGTTAACCTTATATTTAACTATTCTTAATATTTTTATTACAAAATGGACATGGAATTTCATCATTGTTGCTTAAAGCTGATTGCTCTATAAAAATAGGTTTGTTACAATGAACACAAGTAATTTCTGTATATTCATCTTCAATATCATTTAATTCATCTATAGATAATTCTTCAAATAATTCATCTTGAATATTTGTTAAATCATCATCCATGAATTTTAAATTTTCTTCAAGAGTTTCTTGATTTACAGTTAACTCTTCAATTTTTTCATTCATGTTTTCCAAAATTGAAGTGATACTATCAAAGCATTCTTTGTATTGATTACTTTCTATTTTAGACAAACTATTTTTTAACTCTTCAATTTGAATTTTAAGTTCTTCCATAGCTTCTCACTCCCTTTTAACTTATTCTATAATTATTTATAAATTTATATATAAATAAAGTTGCTAAGCTTATGCCTAGCAACTTATGTATAAATACTAAACTCTTTCCATGTAATCGCCAGTTCTAGTATCTACTCTTATAACATCACCTTCGTTAACGAACATAGGAACATTTACTACTGCTCCTGTTTCAAGAGTAGCTGGTTTCATTGCATTAGTAGCAGTATTTCCTTTAACTCCTGGTTCTGATTCAGTGATTAATAATTCTACAAAGTTTGGCGCTTCTACTGAGAATGCTTCACCCTTAAAGAATTTAATTGTTGCAAACATGTTTTCTTTTAAGAATTTGATTGCATCTTCAACTTTTTCATAGTTTAATGGAATTTGTTCATATGTTTCTTGATCCATGAAGTAGTATAATTCACCATCACTATAAAGGTATTGCATTTCTTTTCTTTCAATTACAGCTTCTTGTAATTTTGTAGTTGGATTGAAAGTTGTATCTGTAACTCCACCAGAAATTACATTTCTAAGTTTAGTTCTAACAAATGCTGCACCTTTCCCTGGTTTAACGTGTAAAAATTCTACTACTGTAAACACTTGACCATCTAATTCAAAAGTTGTTCCTTTTCTTATATCTCCTGCTGTTATCATTAAATATCCCTCCAAATTTGTTAAACAACACATAAAATAAATTAGCATAATAACTAATTTTCTTTTTGTATGCCTAATTAAAATAAAACTTTTCTCTATGCATTAAGCCTAAATACTTAACCGTTGACATAACACTCATATTTTATCAAAAGAAAGAAATAATTGCAATTATTTCTGCTCACTTTTTAATAAAAATTTATAATTTCCATAATTAAATATTTTCTTTAGAGCAAATATCTAACACAATAAAATTTTCTCCTTTAACTCTATTAATGAAATAATCGTTTATTTCATAGTTTTTTAATTTTGATATTTCCTGAACTAACTTATCTTTATCCCCTTTTATCTTAACTTTAACATACCATTTACCATTAACTTCATTTGCAGATAATATATTTTTATCATTTAAGCAGCTTAATTCCTCATTAATATCTTTTAAGCTTTTATTATTTATTATTTCACTATTAATATTATTACATACGACAATATTCTTTTGTTTGTTGATATTACTTATGAACCATCCTTGAACACTAGCAATTACAACCATAATTAATATTAAAATATTCTTATATATTTTATTCATTCAAACTTACTCCTAATTTATATTGTCCATCATCTATTAAATTCACATCATTTATTGTTAAAGACTTCTTACTACTTAATTTATCAATATTATCTATGCTATTAATTATAATTTCTCCTTTATTTTTATCTATATATGCCTCCTCAACATCATCATTTATAATATTTTCAATCCAAATATTAATATTTTCAAATTCATCCATACCCAATTGCTTTTCTTCTACATTAATTTTATTTATAGAAGTAGCTTTCTTCGCTTGCTCATTGCTTTTTACAGTGATTGGTAGCAAAAATAAATTTACTATTAATATTACTAATAGTATCTCGGTTTCTCTTCTATTTTTCTTAACCTGCTTTTTCTCATAAAATTTTTCTGGTATAAAATTTTTGTTTTTCATATATTTTTTCATTGATTAATTCTCCTAAATTAATTTTTATTAATTTAATTTCTCTTGAATCAAATAAATCTTCTTCTATACTGCAATCTATATATACTTCTTCCAACTCATTATTTTCAATTATTTTACTATACATTAATTCTTTATCTTTACTAACAAATCCACTGTAGAATAAACCATTTTCAAAAGTCATATAATAATAACACTCTAAAAACTTTACTAAAAGACTACAATTAAATTTTTCATTATTTAAGACTTTTCCCATAACTGCTTTAACTATAAATTGAATTGGTTTTACTTCTAAGTTACATGTCTTTTCTGATAATTTTTCTACTCTTTTAGCACCTTTTATATAATAAATAACAATAATATTATTGCGCTTTTGAAAATCATATAATATATCCCCATTTTGCATAAAATCAGTATTTATCTTATACTCAACAAATTTATATATTTGATTTCCTTTGGCATTATTAACGAACTGCCTTCCATATAGCTCTTCTTCTAAAATTATTATTTTAAGATCAGATTTAAATTGATGCTTAATTTCCGAAATTACATTGAAATCATATTCTTTGTCCTTATATATAAATGAATCCTTCTTCATAAAAATCACAGCTTTACTCACTATATTTTCTCCTTCTTCAATATCCAACTTAGTGCAAACACTTTTTGCAATTTACAATTTCAATATATACTTAGTCATTTGTATCTTCAAACATATAAGTTGGAATTAAAATTATTTTATCTTTTTTATACGAATACGTAATTTTTCTATTTCTAATGGTTTCATTATCTTTTTGAGTTTTTAAAATTAATTTATCCGCTTCTTTATGATACTCTAAAGCGCTATCTCCTATCACTTTATTAAAATCTTCTGAAAATATACCTTTTTCGTCAAGACTGTCCCTTTTATCCTTTTTAATTTTTATGTTTATTTCCCTCATAAATTTATTTAAAATTGCTTCTTCTTTTGTATCTAAATCATATCTATCTTTATCAAAGTTATATAAGGAACCCATTTCAATATTATTTCTCATCATATTAAAAATGAAACCTCCAAGAATGCACATAAGCGCCAATACAACCATGGAACTTATTAAGACTGTTCCCCTCTTCTTTAAATGCATTTAATAAATTTCTTTCCTTCCTTATCATATATTATTAAATAAGCCAATTTCCCCTTTGTTTTTACTTCCAATTTTTCTATACCTATCAACATAATGTTTATTGTTTCCGTAACACCATTTTTCAAATATTTAATGGCTACTTTCCCTTCATTACCTTTAATAATCTTGTCTAATTTTTGTGATTTATCCTCTTTTGAAAGAATTATATTATTATCATTTACTATTATTTTTTCAGTATTTCCCTCTGATATAATACTATCTAGATTAATAAAAAAATTTTGATAGTTATTATATCTAACAGTAACTGCTTTAGTTTCCAAATATGATTTATACATTGAAATATATAAACTTATTCCCTCTACTAAAATTATAGTAGTTAAAAAAATATATACTAAAGATTCAATAATAGTAAATCCATATTTCTTCTTAGAATCACTACTATTTTTATGTTTCATCCATCCACCAGCTTTTAATAAATTCTCGCTCTATTACAGCCTCACTCTTTTCGTTTTTTATATTGGTTTGAACTTTAAATCTTATACCAATATTATCTTCACCAATTTTAATAACCTCAATATCATTTCCATTTTCAAGCTCATTAACAGGTGAATTTAATAATTTCTCTGAGAAGTTCTCATAATATTTATATCCTACCTTTTCATCCTTTAATAGTTCTTCTATTTCCTCTTTTGTTAAATTGTATTTAAACTCATTAATAAGATTACTTACATCTCTATTTACTTCTTCTAATAAAATTCTTTCCTTTAAAACCTGTATATTTTTTATACTTGTGCTAACAATAAAAGTTGTTGTAAGTGTTAAAATCATTATTGAAGCAGCAACTTCAATAAGTATACTCCCATGCTTTTTCATATAATTTCATCCTCTTTTATATTAATACAATCAACACCTACTCGAACAGTTACAGTCTGTCTTTCTCTATAATTATCTATAAGCACAATAGATGTTCCATTAGAAATTTTACCATTGGGCCTTATTAATATATTCCTATACTTACCATCCATTGAAATGTCCATAGGTATTTTCAAAACCTTTTCTATTTTATCAGTTCCTTCTACAAATCTAATCTGATTCTTCATAGGATCAATGGTTATTTTCCCATATTTGTTTTTTTCTCTACAAACAGCCTTTCCATAAGAGAGTATATTTTGTATTTCATAAACATAAGCGGTAGTTTTCATATTATTAGATAATTTAAATGCAAATTTATTTAACGATGTTCCCACACTAAATAAAATAGTTAAAATAAATATGCTTACAATTATCTCTATTAAAGTAAATCCTTCTTTTTTCATTACCTAATTCCACTCTTTAAATTATCAAATAATGGTAATACAAATCCTACTAAAAATATAACTATGAAAGCCGCCATTATAAATACAAAAATCGGACTAATTAATCTAAGATATTTTTTTATTTGTTCAGATAACTGATATTCTAAATGAACAGATAATCCTTTAAACCCTTCTTCTATTGTCCCGCCTTCCTCATTAACTTTAATAATAGCTAATGTATATTTTGAAAAAACACCACTTATCTCCAATGCATCAGTAAGAGTTCTTCCACCTAATATATTTTCATTAATATTTTTTATTTTATTTTGCAGATATATAAAGGTAATGCTATCTTCACAATGCTTTAACCCCTTTGAAATATTTATTCCTGAACTAGTTATTATGGAGAAAAACAACACCATAATATACTCAAAAAAAAGCTTAACAATGCTGACTTTAGCAAATTTATCAATACCTACTTTTTTAAAAAAATATTTTAGAACAATTAATAATATTAATGACCAACACACCATAGTAGTGATTGACATAAGAGGATTTTCTTTTAAATTATTATTGAATTCATATATAGCTTTACAGTTTGCAGGCAACCCTATATTCATAGCTTTATATATCTCACAAAAACTAGGTATTATATTGTTTATGAAAAATATACTAAGTATAAACATAGATAAAAGGATAAATAAAGGATAAATACTGGCATTTTTTATTTCCTTTTTTATGAATATGGATTTGCTATAATATGCATTTAGCCCCTTTAATACTGAATATAGCTTCCCCGTATGTTCACCAATAGCAATAATCCCTGTAAAAAATCTTGGATACAAGGTATTAAATTGAGAAAAACCTTCAGATAAGCTATTTCCCTGCTTAATACAATTCAAAACCTTATGCAAACTTTCTTTATAGACTTTATTGTATGAAATATCAGAGACTAATTCCAAAGCTGCTGCAATAGGTATTCCATTTTTATATAGTTGAGCTAGATTGCCAGCAATTAAAACTAGTTGTTCTTCGTTCACTCTTGGTTTAAATAAATTTCTTTCCTTCATAATAGAAAAATTGATTTTTTTATTTTTAGTTTGATTTTTCACGTAATTATGCATTCAATCTTTCTCCTTCAATGAATTCCATATAATCGTTATTAGAGATTTTTCCTTCTCGAAGTAGTTTTTTCAAATCTTCTTTCATTGGATTGTTTGATAAACATTCATTATTTTCTTTTATTGTTTTGCTACTTTCTCCATGTAGGAAATATACTGCACTTACAATCTGTCTCCCTCCATATCCGGAATAATTGCATTGCTTACATCCGCACTTTTTATAAATCGTTATCTCTGGAGTTGAATTTTCCATATCAACCAGCTTACATTTATCACATAAGGTTTTGATTAATCTTTGTGAGATTATACCAACTAATGCATCACTTAATAAATATTCTTTAATCCCCATATTTTCTAATCTTGCATATACCTCTCTGGCAGACTTACAGTGTATTGTACTATATACCTTATGACCTGTTATAGAAGCACGAACCGCCATTGCAGCAGTTTCTTCATCTCTTATTTCACCTATCATAATTACATCTGGATCTTGCCGTAAAATACTTCTTAGTCCTGTTGCAAAATTTATATTTAATTTCGCATTTAAACTCATTTGGTTAATATTAGGAAGTAAAACTTCCACAGGATCTTCAAGAGTTGTTATATTAAATGATTTTGAATCAAGCTCTTTTAACATTGTACAGAGAGTTGTGGTTTTTCCGGAACCAGTTGGACCACTAATTAAAGTCATACCGTTATTTAATGCAACTATTTTTCTAATCAGTTTAACTTGGTCATCAGAAAAACCTAAATCTTCAAGCTTATAATCAAAATTATCACAATATAATATTCTTATAACCAATTTTTCACCATATACTAAAGGAATAGATGATATTCTTAAATCATACTTAGCATTTTTATATTCAACTATAATTTTTCCATCTTGAGGTTTTCTCTTTTCTGTAATATCCATATTAGCCTTTAATTTTATTTTAGATACAAGTGTTACATATTCACTTGTATCTATTTTATGAACTAAAATTAAGGTACCATTTATTCTATAACGAACATTAACATAATTCTTTTGTGGTTCTAAATGAATATCACTTGCTTTATCTTTTATAGCATTAAATATTAAGATTTCTTCTAAACTTTTATCCTCTTCTCCAAAAATTATATTCTTTAAATTCTCATAATTGTTTTTATCTATTTCTCTAAATTCAATCTTTTTGTTATATAAAAAACTTAAGTAATCTTCTGCTTCCTTTGTTATATCATAAGTCACTACAATAACTTCAGTTAAATCCTCCTTAATAGGAATAACTTTATACTTTTCGCAGATTTCTTTCTTTAAATTCTTTGCAGTTTTAAAATCCACATCTCTTATTTCATATTCTTTTATTTTTGACTCCCCCTGCCTTACTAATAGAAATTTTTATATCCTTAGTTAATTCATTTTAGATTCTTGACTGAATCTGAAAATAATATTCATATTAATATTTACCTGTAGAAATTAAAAATTAAAATTATTTTATAGGGATTTTTAAGGGCATATCGTAACAGAATTAATAAATATTATTATGCTGAATTTAATTCATAAAATAACAAAAATACCACAAATTCAGTGCAATTAATGAACTGAACTCGTGGTCCATAAATGAAATATAATATAATTCTTTCATTAGATTATTCTGGATTACATTTTGGCATGAAATAAGCTTTGGGATAGCCACAGCACGGACAACTATTTGGAGCCATTTCGCCCTCATGTATATATCCGCAATTCATACATACCCACCTAATATACTTATTTGATGAAAATATACCATTTTCAAATCTCTTGGATAAATCAGAGTAAATTTCTGCGTGAGACTCTTCTACCTCTCTTAATTCCTTATAAAAACGAGCTATCTCATCTAATCCTTCTTCTAAAGCTATTTCTTCATATGTTTTATAAAGTTCAGCAACATTATCTTCTCTCTCTACTCCATACTTTAAATTATCTGCTGTATTTTTAATCAGTCCTAGAAATTTATTATAAGCAGCTCTAGAATGTGCCAATTCATTTCCTGCAATTCTTTCAAATATTTCTGCTATCCATAAGTAACCTTCATTTCTAGCCTTTTCGGCAAACATTATATAAATATTATTAGTTCTACATTCAACTGCAAAAGTTCTAAAAAGATTTTTTTCAGTTTCTGTACCATTTAAATCCTTAATATTTACCACTCCCATAAATCACTTCATATTAATCTTATGATTATTTCCATAAACTAATTACTAATTCTTTTTGATAAATTAAACAATTTCTGATATTTATTATTTGAATTCCTGTTTATATGATAAAATTATATTAAAATCATATTTTTTACATACAAGTAATACTAAAAAATTAAATTATTAGGAGATATTAATATGTTAATTTATGCAATTATATTTATAACATTCGCTCTTTTATTTTATACAATTGGAATATGGTGTTGTAAAATTCAAAAGAAATTAAAGAAATGGCATTTAATTACGCTTTACTTAGGTCTAACATCAGATATTTTAGGTACAACCATTATGAGTAAACTTGCTGGAAATGGTTTTGAATTTAATTTTCATGGAATAACTGGATTGTTTGGAATACTTCTAATGCTTTTTCAAGCTTTATGGGGAACTAAAGCAATTAGAGATATAAATGAAAATGCTGAAACTAACTTTCTAAAATTTTGTATTCCTGTGTGGATTATTTGGGTAATTGCGTATATTTCAGGTGCAGTTTTAGGTATGACAAGATAATATAAATTCAAAAGATCATCTCTAACCTTTTTATTTATCAATTGTTATTAGAACTGTAAAGTAAAAACACCGCAAATCGAAAATTTACGGTGTTTTTACTTTATAATATATGTATGTATATTAAATACTACTTTTGCATAATACTAATGCTTGTTTTTGTTTACTTTCTCTATATTTTATGAACCTAAAACTCATGTATCCACTAAAAATCATGGTATATGTAGCTATTCTTAACCAATCTAGTTCTTTTTCATTAAATAATACAAGTAAAATATGTACATAAGCTAATAAATAAAATAAATATCCCCATCTTTGCAGTCTTTTCCACTGGATGCCTTTCATTTTCTTCCTTATTTTTTTTATTGACGTTATAAACAACGGTATCATTACAATAAACCCTATAATTCCAATCCCTATATAACTAAAATACAAAATAGGAAAAGTTCCTTCACTTATAATCTTTGGCAACTTAAGTATCAAAAATCTAGCAAAGTATATAATCCCATGAGGCAGCATTGTAATTGAACCTAGTATTGCTAATTCAGCTCTAATGCTAAGTAGCTTCTTTGTTATTGACCATTTAGAATTCAAAGCACCAGCATACATTACTAAAATGAAAAAGGATATTGATATTAGTCCCCTCATAGAAATTTTTTCAATAGTAAGAAGAAACCCATCAATTTTCGCATTAGAAGTAATCCTTAATATTTCATAAATTGAAGTAATAACAGCAATAGTCCCGAAAATCGAATAATAAACATAAGGTAATTTTTTAATAGACTTTGTTAAAGTCAATGCTAAAATTGTTATTAAAATAAAAGTACAAACTAAAATCATTATTATGCTCCTTAAAATATAATTGAGAACGAATTTCATTAACATTATATTTAATTATTTTAATCAAGTCAATACTTAAATTCACTTCATTTTATTTCATGATAAAAAATACCATGGATTCTCTTATGAATCACATGGTATCTCTATTTTCAATTATTTGCTTTTCATTAAACAATATTAGTTTTTATTTCATCTATATCTCTATTAAAATGTTGTTTTAATAGTTAAAATTACTACTAAAGAAAATTTTAACTTCTATAATTTAAAAATACAAAATCTACAGATTCCTTAGATACGGCACTTATACTACCATCTTGTGCATAGGTGTAAACCTGCTCATTATTAGAGCTCACATTATTTGAGCCTACAAATAAAATATTTCCATTATCATCTATTATTAAACCTTTTTTTGTTTTAACTTGTGCAGGAAAATCATAAACGAGTCTTTTAGCTTTATTATTAATCAATTCATATAATGAATCAGTATTACCAAAAATTTTTCCAGTAAAATAAATTTTTTCTTTATTTATAATTATGTCTGAAAGTTCCTCTATATTATCTGTTAAAAGCTTAACATCCTTTGTTTTCTTATCTATCATGATTAATTCTTTCTTATTTTCTAATGTTAATTGTAAGAATACAACATTATCTATTGTTCCCTTTATAAATGCTAAATATCCTTCTTTAATTTTATAAAGTAACTCTTCTTTATTTTCTTTTATATCATATGTGAATAATCCATTCACTCCATCATTACTGACTCCATAATATACTAAAGTATTAACATCATACCAATCATACAAAGTTCCTGATATTGAAACATCAGATTTCATTTCTATTTCCTTATTTTTATCTGCATCAAATATTTTAAGCTTAAGTCCATTATCTTCAATAAAATACGATATATATTTTCCATCTTTAGATAACTTAATATCACTATATCCTTTATCTTTGATTTCAAATTTTCTGCCTCCATTTACTACATAAGGCTTACTATCTTCAATTGATATATAATTTGAACTGTTTTTATCATAAGCTAAAACAACATTATTAGTTTTGCTTTTTTCATATTTTCCATTTTCATAATTATATAATTTATAAATTCCTTCTTCGCTTTTTAATACAGCTCCTGCATTTAACTTCATTTCCTCTGCTACATTAGAAGTCTCTATCTTCGGCTTTTCTGAAGAACAACCTAACATAAGCAGAGGAAGAACAATGAAAGCTAAACTGCTCAAACACTTTCGTTTTAATGATTTCATCTTACTCCCTCTTCTTTAACAATTTTTCCCACTTGAATTAGAAATCTACATAAATTTTGTTTATTAGTTCAAAATTTATGTAGATATTTTTGCAATATATTTATAATGAAACTTTCCCCTCAAAAACTACTTCTGCTGGTCCTTTCATGTATACATCATCACCTAAAACTTCTATAACTAATTCACCACCTGGTGCTTTAACAAAAATTTCTTTTTCACTATCTACAAGTCCTAATCTTTTAGCTACAACTACTGAAGCTGAACATCCTGTTCCACAAGCAAGGGTTGCACCTGCTCCTCTTTCCCAAGTGTTAACTCTTATATGAGTATCATCTACTATCTTTACAAAATTAATGTTACTTCCTTCTGGAAACAAATCTAATTTTTCTAATTTAGAACCTTCTCCTATAACGTTGTATTCTCTTTCTTTTTCAAAAATTACAGTATGAGGCACCCCTAACAAAACAGTTGTAATAACATATTTATTGTTTTCCACATTAATTTCATATTCCACAAGACTGTCTATATTCTTTAAAGGTATATCCTTCCCATCATAAGATGGTTTTCCCATATATACTCTTACGTATTTAATTTTATCCCCTTCTAATATTATTTCAATTTCCTTAACTCCATCGCCAGTTTCAACAGAAAATTTAGTTCCATTGGCTATTTTATGTTCATAAACATATTTTCCAAAGCATCTTATAGCATTTCCACACATATTTGCTCTTGATCCATCTGCATTTATTATAACCATTTTTGCATTAGCTATATCTGATTTTCTAACAATAACTAATCCATCAGCCCCAATTCCAAAATGTCTATCGCAAAGCTTTTGTGCCAGTTTACATTCATCTTTAATTTCACAATCAAAATCTTCAATAAATACGAAATCATTTCCAGCCCCTTGCATTTTATAAAAGTTCATTTCTAATTCCCCCTACTTAATATCTTTATTATTATATTTTGTAATAAGATTCAACTATTGCTCATTCACATACAAGGATTATTTAATATATTTGTACTTTCATATTTTGCTAATAATTGATAATTACATACCTAAAATGTTATACTATTCTTAGTTACACTAAGAAAGGATGACATAACATGGCATTAGATGGTATATACTTATATAGTTTAATCAATGATTTACAAAAATCAATATTAAATTCAAAAATAGATAAAATAAATCAACCTGAAAAAGATGAAATTATTTTAACTATACGAAAAGATCGTAGTAATATAAAACTTTTGATTTCTGCATCTCCTCGATTTGCAAGAATTCATTTAACTAATTCGACTAAACCAAATCCAATAAAAGCACCAATGTATTTAATGGTTCTTAGAAAATACATATTGGGTGGAAGAATTATAAGTCTTAATCAAAAAGATAATGATAGAATTATAATAATGGAAATTGAAAATAGAGATGAATTAGGTTTTGATAGTGTATATTCCCTTATTATAGAAATAATGGGACGTCACTCAAATATAACCTTAGTTAGAAACCGAGACAATAAAGTCATGGAATCTATAAAACACATTACGCCTGATATTAATAGCTTTAGAGTATTATATCCCGGTGTTAATTATGTTTATCCACCTTCATCTACTAAATTAGGTCCTTTTTCTACTACTTATGAAGATTTTTCTTCTTATATAAGTAAAAATTCCATTGTTTTTGACACCAATTTTTATTCTAATTGTTTTACTGGAATAAGTAAACTATTATCTAGCGAATTATATTATAACACTATTGAAGTAAATAATTCACCTACAAGATCAGAAATTTATGAAAATTTTAAGAATTTTACAGATAATTTGCAAAAAAATATTTCTTATAATATATATACAAATAAAATTGGCATAGTAAAGGACTTTTATTGCTTAAAATTAAAAACTCTAGAAGAAGAATTTTCGACAACTTCATATGCTGATCCAAATACCTTAATGGATGCTTTTTATGAAAAAAAAGATAAACAGGATAGACTTCAAAATAAATCAATTGATTTACAAAAACTTGTCCATACTAATATTGAAAGATGCAATAAAAAAGCTCGCATTCTTAAGGAAACTCTTACTGAGTGTGAGGAAAAAGAATCTTTCAGAATAAAGGGAGATCTTCTAACGTCTTATATATATACTATAAAAAAAGGAGATAAAGAATGTAATCTCTTAAACTTTTATAATGAAAATGAAGAAGAATATCTTAATATTAAATTAAACGAAACAAAAACCCCTTCTGAAAACATTCAATTTTATTATAAGAAATATAATAAACTAAAAACTTCAGAGGAATATGCTAAAGTTCAGCTTGAAAAGAATCTTGAAGAAATAGAATATTTAAATTCTGTATTAACAAATATATTAAATGTTGATGATTATAGTGAAATTGAAGAAATAAAAAATGAGTTAGTTGAAACTGGTTATATAAGATTTAGAAAAAATAATAAGAATTCTAAAAAGGTTAAAACTTCAAAGCCTCTTCATTTCGTATCAAGTGATGGAATTGATATTTATGTAGGTAAAAATAATTTACAAAATGACTACTTAAGCTTAAAATTTGCTAATAAAAATCATCTTTGGCTTCATGCAAAGGATATTCCTGGCTCACATGTTATTGTTTCTTCTTTTGAAGTTCCAGACAAAACCCTTGAAGAAGCCGCCATAATTGCTGGCTTTTACAGTAAAGGTAAAGACTCTTTAAAAGTTCCTATTGACTATACAAAAGTAAAGGAATTGAAAAAGCCAAACGGTTCAAAACCTGGTATGGTAATTTATCACACAAATAAAACTATCATTATAAATCCAAGTGAATTTAATTCTTTATTTAAATCATAGCTTAAAAAAGCTGGTGAAATCATAAAATTTTATTGATTTTGCCAGCTTTTTTAATTATACCTATCTCAGTTATAATTATATTCATAATATTTATTTTTATAGAAACTTTATTGTTTGAAAGTCCGTATTACAATATAACCGATCTTTTTAGATGTTACAAATTCCGTATTGGGACATAGCTACTCTTTTTATAGGCCAAAATTTACGTATTGCTGGGAAGTTCCGCATTCTGACATATCTACTTCTTTTATAGGTGCATAGCTGCTATTTTTAGAGTACTTATTTAAATAAATAAATCAAATTTTTTCCACGCTTCTTCTAGTAATTCTACATTACTATTAAATAATTCTTTCTTTTCTTTTTCGATGTATACAATTAAAACATTTATTAAACTAAGTGGAGCCGCAAAAGATTCTATAAAGGTAGAATTTTTACTTACTGCTGTTAATGTTACGTCTGAATACGGTACAAGCGGTGATAGCATATTATCCGTAATACTTATAGTAGTTGCACCCCTTTTCTTTAAATAAGTAAAAATTTCTATAGTACTTCTAGCATATTTCTCAAAGCTAATTCCAATAATAACATCTTCCTCCGTAAATTCATTAACCTGCTTTGGTATCTGTTCTATATTTTCTATTAGATTTACATTACTAAACATTAAATCAAGATAATATTTCAGAAAAGTTCCTAATGCAGAAGAGCTTCTCCTTGCAACTATATATATTCTTTTGGCATTTACCAATAAACTGACAGCCTTCTTCAATTCATCTAAATTCAACTCTTCCATGGTGACCTTAATATTATTTAAGTCTTCTGAAAATACCTCATAAATATCTCTATCTTCACCACAGCTCTTTTCTGAATCCGATTTTAAACGTTCAATATTGCTAACTTGTTGTTTAATTGATTCCTGAGTATCCTTTAAGAATTCTGGATACCCTTTGTAACCAAGAAAGATTACAAATCTAGTAACAGTTGCAATACTAACTCCAGATAAACTAGCTAACTTTTCTACAGTCAAAAAGGGTGTACTATTGGGATGTGATAAAATGTATTTTGCTATTTTTTCTTGTGCCTTACTCATATTAGGCATTTTTTCTGCCATCTTTTGATATACTTCTGTCATTGTTTGAACTCCTCCTTTTACTAAATATAAAGCTTTTATTAATTTCTCTCATCGCTCCTGCAGTTTTAATCTGATTTTTTATGAACTCATTCTATAACCAAAAAAGTCATCAAAAAAAGCGCTAACAACCTTAAGTTTGTTAGCGCCTTTGCCATCAAAATCTATTTATTTACATTTTAGCATGTCAAAAAAATCTTGTAAATATCTTTTCATATTTCTATTTATTTACTTCTATTTATTAATTTTATTTAGAATAATCTTTATTAAGTTAACTTCAACTACAATTTTTCTTAATATATTAATCCATTAATTGATTTATTAATGTGTCTCCAAAATTCTTAATCTTGTCATTATCAAAATATTGATAATAATAACATTTTATTTTACCATTATATAATTTTCTATTTTTAGTTGATTTAACCCCAACTGTTTTTTCAAATGGTTCAAAAGAAGTCAAAATGTTAAAATCCCAGCTTTCTAATTTTTTCTTCATATTTCCCATATGTTTATAAATAAGTGGTAATGTTTTTTCTTCTCCTATTCTTTCTCCATATGGTGGGTTAGACACTATAAAACCATGTTTTCTAGAAGTTGAAAACTCCATAAAATCTCTTTTTTGAAATTTTATATATTTATCAACGCCTGCTTTTTTTGCATTTTCCATAGCAACCTTAAGAACTCTATAATCAAGGTCATAACCAATTATGCTTATTTCCTTATGTTTTTCCGATCTTCTTGCGCCTTCTCTTACACTTTCAAAAACATCTTTACTTATAGATGGCCATGTTTCGCATATAAATGTTCTATTTACTCCAGGTGCAATATTTTGAGCTATCATTGCAGCTTCAATCAATATTGTTCCCGAACCGCAAAACGGATCTATAAGCTCAAATTGGTCATCCCATCTAGATATTAATAACATTGATGCAGCTAATGTTTCTTTCAAAGGTGCCGCTCCAGCAAGTTCTCTATATCCTCTCTTATGAAGCCCTGGCCCTGTTGTATCTATAGTTAATGTTACTACATCTTTTAGTATAGATACCTCTATTTTATATACTGGCCCACTTTCGCTGAATTGTTCTATTCCATAACTTTCGCTCATACTCTTTACAATAGCTTTTTTTACTATAGATTGACAATCTGGAACACTGTGAAGTGTTGATTTAATACTCTTTCCAACAACATGCATAACACCATCTAAAGGTATTATTTTGCTCCACTCTACCTTCTTAGCTCCTTGGAATAATTCTTCAAAGGATCTGGCTTCAAATTCAGCCATTTTTATAAGAACTCTATCTGCAGTTCTTAAATGAATATTTGATATAGCAATATCCATTTCATCTCCTTCAAAGGTTACTTTTCCATTTTCAATTTTTAAATCTTCATATCCTAAAGCTCTTAATTCTTTTGCGGTTATACTTTCTATTCCAAATGTACTTGTTGCAATTAATTCATACATATTTTTAAATTCTCCCCTGTTCAAATTGAATACTATTATTTTTTAGTATCATCTGACTCATATATTTTAACAGAATCTTCACCATCAGTTTCCTTTAATAAAACTGCTATAACTTCATTTTTTGACGTAGGAATATTTTTCCCTACATAGTCTGCCCTAATAGGCAATTCTTTATGACCTCTATCTATTAATACTGCCAATTGTATAGCTTTGGGCCTGCTTACATCTACAACTGCATCTATTGCTGCTCTTACTGTTCTACAAGTATATAAAACATCATCTACAATAACTATTTTTTTATCTTTTATATCAAGACCTAAATCTAAATTTCTAACTTCCAAATCTTCATTAACAATAGTTAAATCATCTCTGTATAAAGTTATATCAACAGATGCAACAGGAACCTCTTTTCCTTCTATTCCTTTAATATAACTTGCAATTCTTTGTGCTAAAGGATATCCTCTAGTTTTAATTCCAAGTAAAACTAAATCCTCTACGCCTTTATTTTTTTCAATTATTTCATGAGAAACTCTTATTAATGTTCTATTTATAGCCTTTTCATCTAATAATACAGCTTTTAACTTCATATTATACCTCCGTTATATAAATTTAGTACTAATATGGTTTCCTTCACACCATTCATCTGTCATGTTAAATTAATAATTCATTATTACACTTAAGTAACTCATTATTTTAGTTCATTTCTTAATTTATCTATGATAATTTTAAAATAATCTGGTAACTCTGTGGTAAATTCAACATATGTATTTTGGGTTGGATGAATAAATCCTAATGTCTTTGCATGTAGCATTTGCCCGTTTAATTTAAATCTTTGCTTTTTAAAACCATAAAGAGGATCTCCAACTAATGGGAATCCAATTGATGCCATATGTACTCTTATTTGATGAGTTCTCCCAGTTTCTAACATGCACTTTATTAAGGTATAACCATTATACCTTTCAATAACTTCATAATGTGTTACTGCTCTTTTTCCATCTTGAACAATTCCTATTTTTAATCTGTCCTTTTTGCTTCTTGCCAAAGGTTTATCAATAGTCCCTTTTTCATTTTTTAGCCTTCCTTCAACTAAAGCATAATATTCCCTTTTCATAGAATGATCTTTTAATTGTTCAGAAAGCTTATTATGAGCTTCGTCATTTTTTGCAATTACTAGAACTCCAGATGTGTCCTTATCAATCCTATGAACTATTCCAGGTCTTATAACCCCATTTATACTTGATAAATCCTTACAATGAAAAAGTAAAGCATTTACTAAAGTTCCATTATAATTTCCTGGCGCTGGATGAACCACCATTCCTTGAACTTTATTTACAACTATAACATCTTTATCTTCATATAATATATCTAAAGGTATATCTTCAGCATCCACCATTAATACCTCAGGCTCTTTAATTTCCACTTCTACTTCATCTGAAACCTTCAATTTATAATTACTTTTAGGAATCTTTCCATTTACCTTAACACATTCCTTTTCAATAAGGCCCTGAATAAAAGATCTTGATTTGTCAATAAATACTTCTGCTAAATATTTATCAATTCTTGTCCCTTGGTCTTTTTCTTCAATAATAAAAACATCTTTTTCCATAAATCAATATCCTTTCCTTCAAGTGTATCACTTCAACATTATAATATAACAGCCTTCACTTTACAATTAAAAACTTATTATAAAACATTTACATTCATGTTTTGCTAATAAACATTAACATTTTACAATTATTTTATATTATGATATGCTTAATGAGTACAAGTGGGTATTTTACTGGTATTTGCTTTTATTACATATTTTTTTAATTCGTGTTATTTCTTGTGAGGGGGAATTTATTTATGGACATTATGACAGTTATCAGCTTGGTATTTGCATTCGCGTGTATAATAGCAGGTTTTATTTTTGAAGGTGGTGCACCTTTAGCATTAATACAGCCTAATGCTTTCTTAATAGTTGTTGGTGGTACGTTAGGTGCAGTTGGAATTTCTTTTCCTTCAAAAACACTAAAAAAACTTCCAAAAATCTTATCTATGGCTTTCAAAAGAAAAGAATTAGATTTACAATCACATATATCATACTTTAAAGAAGTTTCTCTTAAAACAAGAAAAAATGGTCTTTTAAGCTTAGATGCCGAATTATCTGAAGCTGATTTAGACCCATTTATAAAAAAAGGATTGCAAATGGTTGTTGATGGTGTTGAACCTTCTACTGTAAAAGGTATATTAAACACTAAGCTAGATAACCTTATTACACGCCATGAGGATTGTATTGAAATGCTTACAGCTGCTGGCGGATATGCTCCTACTATGGGTATAGTTGGAACAATAACAAGCTTAGTCATTGTACTTAGCAATTTAAGTGATGCTGCTGCTATGGGTGGAAGAATTGCAGTAGCTTTTATAGCGACTTTATATGGGCTTGGCACAGCTAATCTTTTCTGGCTTCCTATTGCTAGCAAATTGAAAGAACTTAATAAAGAAGAAATTACTGAAAAAGAGATGATTATTGAAGCCGTTTTGTTAATTCAAGAAGGTGTTAATCCAAATACATTAGTTAATAAACTTTCTAGTTATATAACAGAATCTCAAGCAAAAATATTAGAAGAAGAAATTCAATAGAGGTATGTAAATTATGAGAAGAAGAGGCGTAAAAAAGGAAAAGGATAATACAGAAAGATGGATGCTTTCTTATTTGGATTTTATAACTTTACTTATGATTTTCTTTCTAATGATGTATGCAATCTCTAATGTTGATAATAAAAAGGCTGAGGCACTTGCACACTCATTAAAAATTGGTTTTAACTCTGGCAATGGCGAAAACATAATAGCTGTATCTGATAGTTCAAATACTCCTCCTGCTATTGATGAAGAAACCTTAAAAGCTTTAAAAGAAGCTGAAAAATTAGAGGACATAAAAAAGAAGGTTGACGAACTTGTAGAAACTTCAGAGCTAAAAGGCAGTGTTACTACTTCTATTCAAGAAAGAGGTCTTTTAATAAGCTTTAATGACAGTGTTTTATTTAATAGCGGTGATGCTAAAGTAAAAACTGACTGGTACAATAAACTTGTCTCTATATCTAAAGTATTAAATGAAATTGGTAATTACATACGTGTTGAAGGACATACTGATAATGTGGCCATAAATACTGAATATTATCACTCTAATTGGCAATTATCTTCAGATAGAGCTTCAAATGTAGTTGAATTTTTAATTTCTCAAGGTATAAAACCAGAAAGATTATCAGCTGTAGGCTATGGGGAATATAGACCTATTAAAGGAAATGATACTGAAGAAGGTAAAGCAGCAAATAGAAGAGTTGATATATTAATATTAAACAATAAATTTAATGAATCTGAAACTCAGCAAAAATAAAAACTATAAACGAAGCCATCTGTAAATTAGTTACAGATGGCTTCATTTATATAACTATATTTTCAAAATACATAAAAATAATTATAATGCTTTTAACACACAATAAAAAAAGTACTGCATAAATTTTTACACATGTACTTTTATAAATCTATAATACCAATATTAATATTTTATTCTCCTTGAACAAAAAAACTTTTAATTTCATTCAATTCATCATTTAATAAGGCACGTTCTGAAGCATCTTTCGTATCTTCAATTTTTTCTTCTTTCTTATTTTCCAAAAGTTCTATTTCTTTTTCTACTATGTCTTCTTGAATTGTATCATCCTCTTCTATAGGATCTGTTACGTTATAATTTTTAATAAAATCTTTTTCCAAATCATCAAATGTTTCCAATTGAGTATTCATGAAGTTTCTGTATTTTGCTCTAAATTTAATAAACTCTTGTTTAACCTTTTCATATTCATCATTAATTTGAATAACATCACCATGTGCTTTATCCATAATTTTTTGAGCTGTCTCATTTGCATTTTTTAACATTAATTCAGCTTCCTTTTGAGCTGAATTTTTTGCTTGTTCTGCAGCATTTTGAGCAAGCAATAATGTATTTTGAATTGTAGTTTCAATTTGTGAATAATGTTCAACCTTTTCATTTAAATTTGCAAGCTTTTCTTTTAGATTAGCATTTTCTTTATAAAGCTCTTCGTAATTTTCAACTACTTCATCTAAAAATTCATCAACTTCATCAGCATTATAGCCTCTTAATCCCTTTTTAAATTCTTTATTGTTTATATCCATTGGTGTTAATTTCATACTTTCACCTCAATTATGTATATTTTTTTATGATAACCTTAATTTTTCCACTTTTGCTATTTCCAATAGAATCACCTATAATGAATTTTCCAAATCCTCTTATTGTGATTCGTTCTTCACCCTTAAGTTCATAACTTTTATCTTTAATCTTAACGTAATTTATTAAAACCTGTCCCTGCTCTATCATTGTTGCTGCTTTTGCACGTGACAAATTTGTAATTTTAGAAACTACTCCATCAATTCTTAAAGAAGAAATTAATATAATTTCTTCTTTAAATTTAAACTCAGGAATTTGTTCAATTTTATTAACTACGCTCACCTTACAAACGACCTTAGCAATTTTTTCTAAATTATATAGAATAAAACTTTCTATATCCTCATGAACTGGTACAAAACATACATTTTCATCTACTAATAAATCACCAATTTTGTTTCTTTCGATACCAAGAGAAAGTATTCCTCCTAAGAAATCTCTATGAGTAAGCTTTGAAAACTTTGATGTATTTTCAATCTTAATTAATTTCATAGGAAAAGGACTTTCATATTCATTATTAAAAGAAATCATTCTTCTTTCCGCTTCTCCAAAAAATCCATTGGTTTCTACATTAAAGTTTTTAGTAGATAAATTTTCTTCAAACCAAGTCCAAATATTTGGAGGATAAAAGTATTTACCAAAGGTTGGTATATCTTTATCCCTTGCCAATAAGTATCTTTCATATAAATTTAATGCATCATTTCTATCATCATCTGTAAAGTGGCAACTTATTCTTTCCTTCATTGCTAAAATATAATCCCCAATATAAGTCTTTTTAATATATCAAGTATAAACAATGCTAGTATTGGTGAAAAATCTATTGGTAATCCTGGAATTAATCTATCCTGCAAACCTTTTAGAGGTTCCATCAATGGATATATAAAATTGTGTATAGTACTTACAAATTTATTATTTCCAATTTGAGGAATCCATGAAAGTATAACTTCTAATAATATTGCCAGTTCTAACAGATTAAAAAGCGTTATAACAATAGTTACAATCATATTACCTCCTATTTTGACCAATTAAATAAGGCTTTTGAACTAAGTTCATTTTTTAATTCATTTGTTACTTCAACATTTGATGGTGAAAGAAGATATACTCCTTTTTCAATTTGTTGTAACTCCCCACCTAATGCATAACAAGATCCACTTATAAAATCTAATAATCTTTGTGCGATTTTTAATTCTAATACAGTTGTATTAACTAACACTATTCTTCTATTTTTTAGTGCCTCACAAATTTCAGTAGCTTCTTCATAATCTACTGGTTTAGTTATAGTTACCTTTGTTGCAGAAGATGTGTGAATATTTACAACCTTACTATTTTTTTTGTTTGTTATAACTGGTTCTACATCGTCATCTTCAGCTACTTCTTTTTCATAATCTTCATCCTCGTAGTCATCATATTCCTCATAATCCTCAAATCCTAATAAAGATTTTACCTTTGATAAAACGTTACTCATTAATTACTCCTCCTACATTATAATTTCTCTCTCCAAATATTCCTGTACCAATTCTAACTAAATTAGATCCTTCTTCTATAGCCGTCATAAAATCATGTGTCATTCCCATAGATAATATTTCCATAGATATATTCTTATATCTTTTTTCTTTAAGCTCATTAAATATTTTCTTTGTCTTTCTGAAATATTTCCTGTTACTTTCTTCATCTCCAATTGGAATAATTACCATTATACCTTTTACAGAAACGTGATTACAATTTTCTACCTCTTCTATAAAACCATATAAATCTTCTTCTAAAATTCCACTTTTGCTTTCTTCTTTTCCAATGTTAATTTGAATTAATGTATTTGCAACTTTATCAGCTTTACCAAAAACTCTTTCTATTTCTTTTAATAAGCTGAGACTACCCAAAGAATGTATTAAATAAACCTTATCTACTAAGTATTTTACTTTATTACTTTGAAGTTGTCCTATGAAATGCCATCTAACATCATCATGAAAGTTTTCTGATTTTTTTACCAATTCTTGGACTTTGTTTTCTCCAAAATCCCTCATTCCTGCTATATACGCTTCTTCTAATTCTTCTAGTGGTTTTGTTTTAGAAACTGCTAAAAGCTTTACTTCTTCTGGAATTTTAGATTTAAGTTCCTCAATATTTTGCTTAATCCCACAATGTAACACCTTAAAACGCATCCTTTCTATACTACACTTTGTTTATATTCTATATAAATTTAAAAATTCCTCTAACAAAATATAAATAATTTTTATTTTTTGCTTTCATCACGCTTCATATACTTAATATTTCCACTCGCTGTTGTTGGAGGCATTGTTATTTTATCTTTCTTTTCAATATTTACATATAGTTTTCTAAATATAAGTTCCTTAACATGACTTCCATTCTCTAAAAGAGCAGCTTTCAATTTTTCCGGATCACCTATAACATAAATATTAAAGGGTGCATATTCCATACTTCCATCGTCAAAACCCATGAATGCCCAACTACAAACTACGCCAGTCCATGGAACTACTCTATGATTATTTACACTAATAGCTTCTGCACCAGCTACTCTAAGTTCATTTAGTATTAATTCCATATCATAATAATGTAAAAGTTTATTATCTATTTCATCAGTACTTTCTTCAAGTGGGTTAGTTTTTCCATCCTTTATTGTCAATACAATCCCTGGACCTTCAACTTTATTTAATCCAATAAACATTTCGTAATCACCAATTTGAGATTTCATATCTTCAAGAATTTTATCATCTTTCTTATAATTACTAGTATATTTATTAATTTTGGATTTTTTCTCCATGGTATCTTCTTTTAAATTTCCAATTTCTTTATATAAACCAGCTCTTTCTTCAACTGCATTTTGGTATTCTGATGAATTAAGCTGACTATATGATCGAATTCGTTCAAAATTAAAATTCATTGATATTAAAGTCCCTAGTATTATAGTTGCAATGAAAACAAAGAAAAAACCTTTAGTATTTTTCATTACATCACCTCTCTTTTAATTAATATCATTGTTTTCTTTTTCTATAGAATTCTTCTTGTTTAAGTTTTTTCTTCTAATTTTAAAATCTTCTATTAAAAGCCTTCTAATAATGGCAAAATTATCAAATATTCTTCCACCAAATACAATTACTGCTGCTATATAAATTGGTATTCCTAGTTTATCCCCTAAATATGCAAGGCCTGCAGCAAGAAGCGCATTTCCAAAGAATCCAGATATAAATATATCTGCTTGAAAATTCTTTGAAAGGTTTCCTCTAATTGCTCCAAAAACCGAGTCTAAACATGCAAGTATAGCTACAGACATATATGGTGACAGTTTATCTGATATGTTAACATCAAGTACAAATCCAAGTATTATTCCAATTAATAGTCCTATTACTGCTATCAAATCAACTCTCTCCTATTCTTTTACTAATTTGACAAAATCACTTTTCAATGATTGAGTAGTCTTTCCTATAAATATATCATCTTCTGATTTTACTTCAGTATTATAATTAGGAAGAACTCCATAATCTAATGAGCCTGGAAAAGTTGCTCCTACATTTAGTCTGCCTTTTTCTCCAATAGCCTTAACGATAATTTTTTCTTTTGGGTATACTCTTCCTGAAGACCCCACTGCAAGAGCATTTCCAGCTGTTTTTATTCCTGTTTGAGGAGTTATTCTTATATCATTTACTGATATAGCCTCAGCTCCAGAATACCAGAGAAAATTTACAATATGAACCAATTCATCTTCGCCTAAATCTCTATTACTTTCTGGAGAATTTGTACCAAATATTGAAGATTTAGGTGATATTGTAAGCACAATCCCTGGGCCTTTTACATCGACCACACCTAAATGCATTCTTGCATTATCTAATTGATTTTTTATATCTTTTCCCATATTTCCATCTTTAGCTGCTGTTTCTTCTAGTTGCTTTAACTCATCAGATATTTTTGAATTTGTTTTTATTAATTCTTCCTTTTCTTTCTTTAGAGATTCAATTTCTGCAATTATATCATTTTTATCATAATTATTAATTTTTGCTTCAATATTTTTGCTGGATAAAACTTTAAATTGATATGCTAATAAAAACCCTAAAAGTCCACAAACAATTGCCACAAATATTTGCGATCTAGATACCTTCATGCCATTTTACCTTCCTTTTTTATAATATACTGGTGCTCCATTAAAGCCCACATCTATATACCCTTCTGTAATCCCAATATTAGAATTTTCAATTATGTGTAATAATTTATTCATTTTATCTGGTATATTTTCATCATTTCCAAGCTTTCCTTCAACTTTTCCAATATATATCTTTATATTCATTAAATCAGATACATCAATAGAGTCAATATTATAGTTTGTTGGATTATTTTTTATAATTTTATAAAAAATATCTAAAAAATTTAACATTCTAGAATTATCTATAGTTTTATTTCCAAGTTCAGTGTTTTTTATTTCCAGACCAATTATATTTACTAATTTTCTATTTTCAACATTATCTGTTTTTTCAAGTAATACAGCTCCTCCATCTAGAACATACTTTTGTGCATCCTTCTCTATACAGTATATTCCTTGTTTTTCAGAAATTTTTATATCAACTTCTTTCGGATATACCTTTTTTATCTCTACACTTTCCACATATGGATTTTTTTTTGCTTCGTTTATAATATTTTGTTTATTTATGAAGAAAATATTCTGTCCTATTAGGTTTTCTGTTCTTGTTTTTACATCTTCTCCACTCATTATTGGATTTCCTAAAATTGCTACCTTTTTTATATTGAAGAAATTTGACTTAGTAGCAAATATCATTCCGCTAACTATCAAAATTATAATCAATATAAAAATTCTTTTAATTGTTCTTTTACGCTTCGCCTTTAAAATAAATTTATTATTTTTTACCATACACATCCCTATTCTATACAAGTTAATTATATAATAACACGATTTTTATATATGTTGAAAATTAATTTATTGTATAAAATTTATGACTAACTAAAAAGTATTATAAATTTCAAATTCTAACATATATAATAATAGTTAATACAATAATAACACTTTATAAAAATATTTTCATTAAAATTTACATTAGAATTTTCATAATCATTTAAAAATCATATATATTTTTCATTATATCTAAACCAATACCATTATTGCCGTTATTTTGGCTAACATTATGCATAAAATCTATTATATAATTTTTTAAACACTTAAATACAGGACAAAGATTTTTTCTTTGCCCTGTATTTATTTCAATGTTAAATATCATTTTATATGTCTTTTCCTTCAGTCTGTCGAGATATATTTAATAATACCCCAACAGCCGTCATATTAATTACAAGTGCCGTTCCTCCATAACTTATAAATGGCAGTGGTACTCCTGTAACTGGCATTGAACCAGTAACAACTGCAATATTTATTATAGATTGAACTGCTAAAACCGAGGTTATTCCTATAGCAAGAAGTGTACCATATGTATCTCTTGCCTTCATCGCCACGTTTATTCCCCTCCATATGAGTATTACGAAAAGAGCTATTATAAATGCACATCCTATTAAGCCTAATTCTTCGCCTATAATAGAAAATATGAAGTCATTATGAGGCTCTGGCATATATAATGTTTTTTGTCTTGACTGTCCAAGGCCTAAACCTGTAATTCCTCCTGAACCTAAGGCATAAAAGGATTGTATCAATTGATATCCATCACCTGTTGGAGACTTCCATGGATCAGTAAAATTTAAAAGCCTTCTCAATCTATATGGCTCAAATATAGTGAATATGACTGCTATACCTCCGATAGCAGGTGCTACAATTCCAAATAGATGTTTTATTTGTCCACCAGCTGCAAATAATGTTATAAATGTAACGATCATAATAACTGCAGCTATACTAAGATTTTTTTCTGCCAATACTAAAGCTGCATAAAAACCTGATACTCCAAGATAAGGCAATATACCTGTAGTAAACTTCTTTACACCTTCGCCTTTAATTTCAAGACTCATAGCTAGAAATAATACTATAACGTATTTAGCAAGATCTGACGGTTGAAAACTTTGCGATCCAATATAAACCCATCTTCTCGCTCCATTAGTTGCTGGAAAAAAGAAAACTGCAATTAACAAAGGAATACTTAGTGCCATTATTGCCAATGTATATTTTTTTATCTTATGATAGTCAAAACACATTGCAACACCCATAGCGATAACTCCAATAATTGCTGATATTAATTGCTTCTTTAAAAAAAACATACTGTCTTTATTAGGAGTTGTAAACATTGCAGTATAGGAACTTGCAGAATATACCATAACCACTCCTATTGTTAAAAGCAAAGCTACAGTATAAAATATTCCATAATCTATTTCACCCATTTTTCTTTTACTTTTGGACCTAATGATT
This sequence comes from Clostridium sp. C2-6-12, assembly GCF_009928485.1. GTDB lineage: Bacteria > Bacillota > Clostridia > Clostridiales > Clostridiaceae > Clostridium. The sequence continues at coordinate 70,896 of NZ_JAABNP010000017.1, forward strand.
TTCATACATAAATCCTCCAAACTCATATAACTAAGGCATACAAAATACCTATATTGCTATAAATCCAATAATACATAAAATTGTCGTAACAATAGAAAAAACTATTACTATTTTTATTTCACTCCACCCTAATTGCTCAAAATGATGATGGATTGGTGACATTTTAAATACTCTTTTACCTGTTAATTTAAATGATGTTACTTGAATAATAACTGACAAAGTTTCAATTACGTATATACCACCAACTATAACTACAAAAACTTCCATCTTAAGCATTAATGCCAGTGTCCCAACAACTCCTCCAAGAGCAAGTGAACCTGTATCTCCCATAAATATCTTAGCTGGAAACGCATTAAATTTCAAAAATCCAAGTAAAGCTCCTATTAGCGCTATTGCAAAAATTGCCACTTCTGAATTTCCTGTTTTAAAACCAACTATTGCAAAAAATGTCAACACTATTATGGTAACAGAAGTTGCAAGTCCATCTACACCATCAGTTAAATTTACTGCATTTGTAACGGCTGCATAATATAATACAACAAAAGGTATATACAACAGACCTAAATTCAATTTAATGCTTGCAAATGGTATTAAAATTTCTGTTCCTATATAAGTATATCCATACCAAGCTAAAGCTACAGAAAATAAAATTAATAATGTCATTTTCTGAGCCGCTTTTAATCCTAAATTATCTTTATGAATTATTTTTAAAATATCATCTAAAAATCCAATGAAACCAAAGGCAAGAAATGAATATAAAATTATCATTTCTTTATCCATAAAGCTATGTCCCATAATTAATATGGCTGCAGCTACTGAAATAAAAAATATAAGTCCTCCCATTGTTGGTGTCCCAGATTTTTTTTGATGACTTTTAGGACCTTCTTTTCTAATATTTTGGCCAAATTTTAATTTGTGCAGCACTGGTATAAATATTGGTCCTAGTATTATTGAAAATACAAATCCCATTATTAACGGTGCTATAATTTTTGAGCTTATTATAAAGTTTACTATTTCCCCCATCTTAGTGTTGCCTAGCGCATCTAAAATCAAAATCTGCTTAGAAGATGCTTATTTAAGGCAAGTCACCTCCTTCGCTTTATTTTACTTTTTCAATATATTTAATTATCTCTTCAAATTTTGCACTTCTAGATGCCTTAACTAAAATAGTATCTCCAAACTGAATCATACTAGCCAAAGCTTCCATTAAGTCTTGTTTTGTTTCAAATACGATTGTATTTTCCTCATAGCCTTTTTTATAGCATTCTTTATATTCACCTGTTGTTAATATAATATCTGCTTTTTCTCTTGCAAACTGTCCAACTTGAGTATGAGCTTCATTTGCAAAATCTCCCAGTTCTCCCATAGTACCAAGTACTGCAATTTTTCTAGTTCCAGAATAATTTTTTAGTACATCTAAAGCAGCCTTCATTGAGTCTGGATTTGCATTATACGAGTCATTAATAATTGTAAAATTGTCTTTTTTTATAAATTCAAGTCTCATGGACGTTGCATTAAAGTTTTTAAGTCCTTGTTCCATTTCTTTAAATGTAAGCCCAAAATCTCTAGAAACTTGTATTCCTATTAATGCATTTAAAACATTGTGCTGTCCAACCATATTTAATGTAAATCTATATGTTTCTTTATCTTTAGTAACCACATTAAAACTTGTTGTTTCAGAAGTTAATTCTAAATCTTCAGCATGAAGGTCATAATTTTCATCATAGCCTATTTTTTCTAATTTAAACTTATCACTTTTTTCAACAGTCTTTAACATATCATTTTCACAGTTTAATATGAGAGAATTTTTTCCTTCAAAAAAATCTACTATTCCCATCTTCTCTTTAAGTATATTTTCTCTAGTCTTTAAATATTCTATATGGGCTACTCCAATATTTGTTATTGCTGCTACATCTGGAAGACCAATACTTGCAAGTCTATTTATTTCTCCAAAATTACTGGTTCCCATTTCTAAAACTGCTATATCATATTCTTTTGAAAGTTCAAATATCATAAGTGGAAGACCTATTTCATTGTTAAAGTTTCCTTGTGTTTTAAATACTCTATATTTTCCGCTTAGAAATGCTGCAACTAAATCTTTAGTTGAAGTTTTTCCTGTAGACCCGGTTATTCCAACAACTTTTATACCTAATTTATTTCTATAAAATCTAGCTAAATCGCCTAAAGCTATCCTAGTATCTTTTACTTTAATGATAGTTCCTCTATTATTTAGTTCTTCTTTTTGAAACTTTACTTCATCAACTATTACTATTGCAGCTCCTTTTTCTATAGCTGAAACAGTATAATCATTCCCATTGAAATTTTCTCCTTTCAATGCAATAAATAAATTGTCTTTTTCAATTTTTCTTGTATCTGTAGAAATTTTATTAAATAAACCATCATTGTTTTGGACTATTATTTCTCCATTTACTGCTTTTATTATTTCTTCTAAATTTAAATCCACTTCATACACCCCTTTTGATCAGTTAGCTGTTAACTGAATTAAGTATTTCCTTTACAACTTCTCTTTCATCAAAATGTATAGTCTCATTTTTTAATATTTGATATGTTTCATGACCTTTTCCAGCAATGACTATTACATCTTCTTTTTGAGCAATAGATATAGCCTTCTTTATAGCTTCTTTTCTATTTTCAATTACAATATAATTTTCTTTTTCTAATCCTGCTTGAATATCTTTAATAATATCTATTGGTTCTTCACTTCTTGGATTATCTGAAGTTATTATTGTGACATCTGCAATATCTGTTGATATTTTTCCCATTTGAGGTCTTTTCACCTTATCTCTATCTCCGCCACAACCAAATATGGAAATTAATCTTCCTTTAGTAAATGCTTTAGCTGTTTTTAATATATTTTCAAGACCATCTGGAGTATGTGCATAATCAATTATTATTTCATAAGGAAGATTGTATTCTGCTCCAACTCTTTCGCATCTTCCTGGTACAACAGCCTTTTTAATACCCTCTTTTATACTTTCAATTTTTATACCTACTTTAAAGCATGCTCCAATTGCACCTAATGCATTATAAATATTATATTCACCTGGTATATTTAATATAAATGCTTCCTCTTTATCAAGATTAACTTTAAACTTAATATTTCTACTTCCCATTTCTTCGCCTATTGCTTTAAATGTCGAAGTTGCCTTTACTGAAAAAGAAAATATATTTTCTGAATTTAACTTATTTAAATCTGAAATTACTTGTTTTCCATAATTATCGTCAATATTAACGACTTTTATTCTTGCCCTTTCAAACAATTTAAACTTTGCTTTGTAGTAATTTTCAAAAGTTTTATGAAAATCCAAATGATCCCTTGTTAAATTTGTAAAAATACCAACTTCAAATTTAACTCCATATACTCTATCTAATTCTAAAGAATGTGAAGAGACTTCCATTACACAGTATTCCACACCCTTATTTACCATCTCAGAAAATAATTCCTGTAACTCTAAAGATTCTGGTGTGGTTCTTTCTGTATGAATTTTTTCATCACCTATGTAATTAGCTATAGTACCAATTAATCCAACCTTTTTATTATCTGCTTCCAAAATCTCTTTAATCATAAAAGCTGTTGTAGTTTTCCCATTGGTTCCTGTCACACCAATTATTTTCATTTTATCACTAGGATTATCATAATAATTAGCTCCCATTAAAGCTAATGCTTTTCTTGTATCACTGCTTTTAATAACAGTAATATCATTGTTTCTTATTTCTACATCATCTTGAATAACTATAACCTTAGCTCCATTTTCAATAGCTTTATCTACATATTTATGTCCATCTGTTGAATATCCTTTAATGCAAATAAAAATATCAAAAGCTGCAACCTTTCGACTATCATAATTTATTTTATTAATATCAAGATCAATTTCACCTTGAATAATTTCGTAGTCCAATCCTTTTAAGATAGATTTCAAATTCATAACATTCCCTCTCCTAACTGTCCCTATTATTTAAAAAAATATAGCATGTGAGCATTTTCCCACATGCTAGTATTTCGTCATTAGTCTTGTTTACTTTAACTTAAAGAAAATTTATTCATAATCTAAATAAAATAATTATTAAACTTATAACAGTTTTATTAATTTTAAAAATAAGAGTTAATTTTTAATCCTTATATTCTGAACTTAATTCTAATTTAACTGTTGTTCCTTTAGATATGAATTCGCCTGCTGCAATATCTTGGTCTGATATCATTCCACTTCCTTCAAAGGCAGGAACTATTCCAAGATTTTTAAGCAAGGCAGCTGCATCTTCTTTTGAATATCCTCTAACATCTGGCATTGCAACAGTATTATTATAAGTCGCTTCACCAGTTGTGTAAAGATTTATTTTCTCGCCTTCCTTTACTGAATATCCTGGATATGGTTTTATATCTACTATTGTTTCTCCAGTTCCATCAATATTAAAATCTAACTTTACATTGCTCAATGCTTTTTTTGCATCTGCAACTTTCATTCCTCTAATTTCTGGTATAACTACATCTTTAGTAATTTGTCCTAAATTCTCTTCAGCAAATTTACTATTTAAATAATTAAATATATCTGTAAATAATGTTTTTGCTGGTGGTACAGCAACCTGAGACGCATAATATATTCCATCTTTACGAGGTTCATCAACTGTTATCATTATTGTTACCTTAGGATCACTAACTGGAGCCATTCCAACAAAAGAAGATATATATGCTCCATCTTGATACTTTCCATTAACAACCTTTTGAGCAGTTCCTGTTTTTCCTCCAATATGATATCCTTCCATGAAAGTTGCTGTTCCAGAGCCTGCAGTTACAACTCTTTCAAGATAACTTCTCAATTCTGCCGTCTTCTCAGTGCTAGCTACTGTAGTTGTTTTTGGCTTAAAAGTTTCATCAACTATTTTAACATCACTATCATCATTATGTGTTATTTCTTTCATTACATGAGGTTGAATTAATGTCCCCCCATTTGCAACAGAATTAAAAGCTGCCATATATTGAACAGAATTAACTGTATTTGTTTGACCGAAAGATATTGTTGCAAGGTCTGCATCCGAAACTTTTCCTACTGATTTAACAATTCCTTTTGCTTCACCAGGCAAATCAATTCCGCTAGCCTGACCAAATCCAAATTTGTTAATAGACGCACATAGTTTATCTTTTCCAATCAAAGCTCCCAATTCCATAAATCCTACATTACAAGAATTTTGAATTATATCAGGGAATACTTGAGGACCATGTCCTTCTGGTCTCCAACATTTTGGATGAATTCCACCAACTGCTAATGAACCACTGCAGAAAAATTTTGTATCTTTGTTGACAACATTTTCTTCTAACCCAGTGATTGCTGTTATTACCTTAAATATTGACCCTGGTTCAAAAGTATCATTTACAAGCCTGTTTCTCCACATTTTATTAGTGTCACCATCAAATTTCTCTTTTCCATCAAATGGCTTATTAGGATCAAAATCCGGTTTATTGACCATAGCCAAAACTTCCCCTGTTTTAGGATCCATAACTAACACTGATACTGCCTTGGCTTGTGTATCAGAATATGCCTGTTGCGCTGCCTTTTCTGCAAAGTTTTGTATGTTTTCATCAATAGTAAGAGAAACGTCTTTACCTGGAACTGGTGATGTAAACTGAGATATAGTATAAGGTAAATCTCTATTTACACCATCAAGTTCAGTAATCTTTCTTCCTGGAATTCCAGATAAATATGAATTATACTGAAGCTCTATTCCATTTAATCCTTTATTATCAGCATCAGTATTTCCAAGTACATGTGCTAAGAAATTATTGTTAGGATAATATCTTTTTGTGTCTGGAGATACCAAAACACCATTTATATTAAGTTCCTTAACTTTGTCAGCTTGTTCTTTTTCTATTCTTCTTATAAGTGTTGCAGATCCTGCCATTAATCCATTCGGAAGCTTTGTTTCGAGTTTTTCTTTTACTTTTTGAACATCTAAATCTAATGCTTTTGCTATTACAGGAGCAATATCATCTGTAGTTAGTCCCTTATCTTTTGTAGGAAGAGGTATACCGACACTCTTCATCTTTTCAGTTTCTTTTGAAGGTATTTGAGTCAAATTCCTATCCAGATATTTTCTAATAGCATTTAAATCAAAATCAACTCTATAAACATTTGCAGATACTGCAAGTTCTTTACCATTCCTATCTAAAATTCTTCCTCTTATTGCGTCAATTTTAACTTCACTAGTCCATTGTTCCTCTGCCCTAGCAGAATAATCAGCCTTTTTTACTATCATTATATAAGATAATCTAATTGTTAAAAGAGCAAAAACCAATGTCAGCATAATAGCTGAAATGCTCATCCTTTGCCGCATTTTTGCTTTATCTTTATAATTTTTCTTTTTCAACGCCTACTTCCCCCACGTACTTTCTTTTACATAATCATATTCAAAAAAAATAATTCTTATTACATAATTTTTAAAACTTATATTATTTTTAATAATAATTATTTTTGCTATACTATATATTTTTATCAATATTACTAATTGATAACTATTACGAAATAAAATAATAAGTCATTAATGCAGCATATGATTTAAGTCACGTCATAAAATACTTCACCTATAAAAATATAAATAAACTTTTTTTGACATAACTCAAAATAAATGGCATACTAACTTATTACTTTATGATTATACCTAATTATTTAATTAAACTTAGTAATTTAGAAAATAAATTTGTTTCTTTTGTATTGTTATCAGATACATTAGATTTTAAGTCCGTAAAATAATTTTGTGAAAAATCAATTTTCATTGTTTCATCCTTTTTAGGAACAACCATAGATAATTTATTAGATGCATTTTTCTCTATGTTATTTAAGGATGAGTATTTTAGCAATTTAACTTTTAATGCTTCATTTGCTTCTTCCGTTTGTTTAATTTGACTATTTAAATCTGTAACCTGCTTTTGCATGTTATAAACCTTACTATCTCCCGAAATAGTAATAAATCCCAAGCTAAATATAACTATTGCTATAGATAATACATATTTCCTATCATTTTTTCTTTTATTCCTCAATAGTATATTTTTATTTTGAAGCTTTTTTCTTCTTTGTATCTGTTTATATTTCCTATCAGGTTTTTGTACTCTCTTTTTTCTCTCTGGTGCTAATGCCGTATTTCCCTTTATATAATCATACTGTCTTCTCGCCATATTATTCACATCCCAACTCATTTATAACATATAAAATAGTAATTATAATTTCTCAATTATTCTAAGCTTAGCGCTTCTGCTTCTTGGGTTTTCCTCAATTTCTTTTTCAGTTGGTGCTATTCCTTTTTTTGATATCACCTTAACTAATGGCTTTTTCCCACAAACACAGACTGGAAATTCCTTTGGGCAAGTACATGGATTTTCTAATTCTCTAAACTTTAATTTAACTATTCTATCCTCCAAAGAATGGAAAGTTATAATTGCCATTCTTCCTCCTTTATTTAGTCTATTTACACCATCTTCTATTGTCTTATTTAATATTTTTAATTCTGAATTAACTTCTATTCTAATTGCCTGAAAAGTTCTTTTAGCTGGGTGAGGCCCATCTCTCCTCATCTTAGCTGGAATTGCAGCTTTTATAATATCTACAAGCTCAAAAGTTGTTTCAATAGTTTTTTGTGATCTTCTATTCACTATAAAATTAGCAATTCTTTTTGCAAACCTTTCTTCTCCATAGTCCTTTATTATTTTATATAATTCATCTTCAGAATAATTATTTATAATCTCATGAGCAGAAAAATCATTATCTCTATTCATTCTCATATCTAGAGGAGCATCCTGCATATAACTAAAACCTCTTGAAGCTTCATCTAATTGATATGATGAAACTCCTAAATCAGCTAAAATCCCATCAACTTTTTCCACATCTAATTCTGTCAAAATGCTATCTATATTATAAAAATTATTATGAACATATTTTACGTTTTCATAATTTTCAAGCCTTTTTTTAGCCGCAGAAAGAGCATCTTTATCTTGATCAATACCAATTAGCGTCCCTTCTTTAGATAAATTGGCTACAATTTGAGATGAATGACCTGCACCTCCTAAAGTGCAATCAACATAAATACCATTTTCTTTTATATCTAATGCTTCTATACATTCATTTAATAATACTGATACATGTTTAAATTCCATAATAAAAACTCCTTATATTCCTAAATCGTTCATTTTTTCTGCTATAGAATCAAAATCAATATTTGATTCATTATAGTTATTCCACTTTTCCTTGCTCCATATTTCTACTCTAGTTAACACTCCAATACTTACTATGTCCTTTTCTATTCCTGCATATTCTTTTAAATTTTGTGGAATCAATCCTCTTCCTTGTTTGTCTAATTCAACTTCACAAGCCCCAGAAAAAAAGAATCTTACAAAGGCTCTCGCATCTTTGTTAGTTAAAGGTAAAGTTTTTAGTTTCTCTTCTAATATTTTCCATTCATCAAGTGGATAAGCGTATAAACAGCCATCAAGACCTTTTGTAATCACAAATGTATTACCAAGACCTTCTCTAAGTTTTGCTGGAACAATTATTCTATTCTTAGGATCTAACCCATGTTGGTATTCACCAATAAACATTATTCTCAGCTCCTGTTTTATACAAATTTAAAATTCCACTCTATTTTTAACCACTTAACACCACTTCTAACCACTTTTATATCTATTCTATAAAAATATAGTATTTCCTTCTTAAAATCAAGCTTTTTTTATAATTATTCAATTTTTTTTATAAAGAGGTAATTAATTCACCTATTCCCATTGTATTTATTACATTTTATATATTGATTCTCAACCAAATTTCCAGCAGTCTATACTTTTAAAATAAACCTCTTAATGTAAATTTTGTATTAGTATTATATTAAATTTGTATTTATTAACCTTTAACCTTTACAGTTACTAATTCCAATGTTAAAAATAAAAAAGCAAAACCATGTATATAATAATTCACATGATCTTGCTTTACATATTATATTTATTAATATTTATATTCTAAGAGAATATTAAAACAATTAATCTCTTAATGTAGCACCAAGTTTATATTCTAAGGATCTTAATATTTTTTCATGAACTTTATTAACATCTTCATCTTTTAATGTTTTATTTTCATCTCTGTATGCTATTGCATAAGCAATACTCTTTTTACCTTCTGGAATTTGCTTTCCTTTATATATATCAAATAATTCAACTTTTTCTACTAAATTTCCGCCAGCTTTTCTAATAGTTTCGTCAATTTCTTGAACTAATACAGCATCTTCAACAAGCAGCGCTATATCTCTTGTTACCGCTGGGAATTTAGGTAATGGCTTATACTTCTTATCCATATTTGAACTTTCATATAAGAAATCTAAATTTAACTCAGCTACAAAACAAGGAACATCAAGTCCATAATTTTCGCTAACAGCCAAATGAACTTCTCCCAAAGTTCCAACCACATTTTTTCCTATAACAAGCTTAGCTGTTTTTCCAGGATGGTAACTTACATTTTCACTTTCTCTTTCATATTTGCTATTCTTAATTCCAAGACCTTCTACTATATTTTCAACAGCACCTTTAAGATCTAAGTAATCACAATCACCATACATACCAATAGTTAAAATATTCTTTTCTGTTGGAAGTTTATTTTCCTCTTCATTCTTTATATATACTTTTCCCATTTCAAATAATCTTACATAAGAATTATTTCTAGAATAATTTCTTCCTAATGATTCCATCATTGAAGGAAGTGTTGATGTTCTCATTACACTATAGTCTTCACCTAATGGATTTTTTATTTTAACTACATTTCTAAGATCACTATCTGCAGGTAAATTTATCTTATCGAATACCTTTGGAGATACAAAAGAATAACTTATAGATTGATTTAATCCACTTCCAGTTGCAAGCATTACAACTCTGTTATCTAAAACACCTTTTCTATATCTTGGTTCTCTATCAGTAGAAACACTAAATATTGTTGTTGGAATAATATCATATCCATATATTCTTGCAATTTCTTCAGCTATATCTTCTCTAATTGCAATATCAACTCTGAAGGTTGACGCCGTTACAACTAAATTATCTCCATCAATTTCAGTAAATAAATCAACACTATCTAAACATCTTTTCATTTCTTCTTTAGTTATATCTGTACCTAAGAATGAATTTACCCATTTAGAATCTACAACTACTTTCCCAGCTTCTTTTTTCTTTGGATAAATATCAATAGTTCCTTCCATTACATCTCCCGCTTCTAATTCACAAATCAAGCTACAAGCTCTGTTTATTGCAATTTCAGCTAAATTAGGATCAATATCTTTTTCAAATCTGCTTGAAGCTTCACTTCTTAAATTTAACTTCTTAGAATTAACTCTAATGTTTGTTCCATCAAAGTTAGCACATTCAAAAATAACTTCAGTTGTATCTTCTTTTATTTCTGAGTTTAATCCACCCATGATTCCAGCAAGACCTACTGTTGTATCACTATCTTTTATGCAAAGCATAGTATCATCTAATATTCTTTCTACTTCATCCAAAGTAGTAAACTTTTCATCAGCCTTAGCTCTTTCAACTACAATTTTATTAGTTGTAATTTCTCTTTTATCATAAGCATGCATTGGCTGACCAATTTCAAGCATAACGAAGTTTGTAATATCAACTAAATTATTTATTGGTCTAATTCCTGCTTCAAGAAGTCTTTCCTGCATCCATCCTGGTGATGGTTTAATCTTAACATTTTTAATTCCTCTTGCCATAAATCTTGAACAAAGTTCATCTTTAATTTCAACTTTTAATTCATCTGCAATGTTAGCTGAATTTGAAACCTTATATTCTAAGTTTGGCATTTTATATGTTGTTCTAAGTGCTGCAGCAGTTTCTCTTGCCATACCAACAATACTTAAACAATCCGGTCTGTTTGAAGTTATTTCAAAATCTAAGATCGCTTTATTAAGGCCTAAAACATCTTTGATGTCTGCTCCAAGAACAGTATCAGCTGGTAAAATCATTAATCCATGCACTGGCTCATCTCCAGCAATTCCAAGTTCTTCTTCAGAACAGAACATACCATTTGATACTTCTCCTCTTAGCTTTCCTTTTTTAATTTTAGTTCCATCTGCAAGTGTTGATCCATGAAGTGCAACTGGTACTATATCTTGTTCCTTCATATTTGTTGCAGCTGTAACTATTTGTATCTCTTCACTGCCTATATTAACTTGGCAGATGCTTAATTTTTCTGCATCTGGATGCTTTACTATTTGTGTAATCTTTCCTGTAACTACTTTATCAATTGTATCACCTTGAATTACAAGCTCTTCAAGTTGTGAACCAGTTAAAGTTAATTTGTCTCCTAACTCTTTAGGACTTACATTTATTTCAACATAATCTTTAAGCCAATTATATGGTACTTTCATATTTTTTCCTCCTCATTTATAGATGCAGATTATTTGCGCTTAAATTTAGAAGCAAACTCATTCAAACCCGCATTATTTCCAAATATTCTAAAGAATATATATTGTTAAGAACATTTATAGAAAACTTATTTATAGATTTTAGAATTGATCTAAAAATCTAACATCACTTTCATATAATAATCTTATATCATCTATTCCATAGTTTAGCATTACCATTCTATCAACACCGAATCCAAATGCAAATCCGCTATATACTTCTGGATCAATTCCACAATTTCTAAGTACATTAGGATGTACCATACCACAACCTAGTAATTCTATCCATCCGCTTCCTTTACATACTCTGCATCCTTCTCCTCCACAAACGAAGCAAGTTGCATCCATTTCTGCTGATGGTTCAGTAAATGGGAAGTGATGTGGTCTGAATTTAGTTTGAACCTTATCACCAAACATCTTTTTAGCAAATAACTCTAAAGTTCCTTTTAAATCTGCAAAAGTAACACCTTTATCAATAACTAAACCTTCCATTTGATAAAATATAGGTGAATGAGTAGCATCAACAGAATCTGATCTATACACTTTACCTGGAGATATCATTTTTATTGGTGGTTTTTGATTTTCCATAGTTCTAATTTGAACTGGTGAAGTTTGAGTTCTAAGAACTATATTATCATTAATATATAAAGTATCTTGCTCACTTCTTGCCGGATGATCTTTTGGAATGTTTAAAGCTTCAAAATTGTAATGATCAAATTCAACTTCAGGCCCCTCTTCGATTGTAAATCCCATTGAAATAAATATTTCTTCCATACTTTGAAGTGTTAAATCTAGAGGATGTCTTTTCCCTATGATTTTCTTCTTTCCTGGAAGTGATATATCTATAGTTTCACTAGCAAGTTTAGCTTCTCTTTCTTTATCTTTTATGCTTTTTATAGTTGCATCTAATTTTTCTTCAACTAAAGCTTTAGCTTCATTGACTAACTTACCAACTAGTGGTCTTTCTTCTGGAGATAATCCTCCCATGCTTCTTAATATTGTAGTAAGTTCACCTTTTTTTCCTAAGAACTTAACTCTAATTTCTTCTAATTCACTGCTTTTTACAGCTGTTTCAATTTGTTTTAATGCAAGTTCTTGTAATTCTTTAAGTTTTTCTTTCATAACTGTTCTCCTTTCAGCAAATTCAATTGAAATTAATCTTAATTTGAAATAAAACTAAACTTCTAAATTGATTTTATTAATTAATTTTTTGTATAAAAAAATCGCCCCCTAATAAAAAGGGACGAATTAATCCGCGTTACCACCCTAATTGGAGCCTAATTAAAAATATCAAGCTTCCCAACTCAATTAACATTAACGACTTTTCTTGCCGCTAGCTACTACTACAATTTCACAGCCAGAACTCCTGAGCGAACTTCAATATTATACAACTTAAGAAGGCTTGCAGTCCATGACCTTCTCTCCCTTAAAATCTTTTTAATATCTACTTTCTCATTCACAGTTTTTAGTTATTAAATTAATACAACTTATTATACAAGCAAAAAATAAAAAATTCAATAGTTTATTTCATTTTTATCTATAAATTTACATGTATTAAGTTAGCTCATAAATTAAAATTTTCATGGAGATTAAGAGATCTTAATCCATTCAGTTTTTAATATTCCATATTCGTAGGTATCCTTCCAAATAGGTTGATCATTTTCATCCTTAAAGAAATATATATTTTCTTTTAAACAGCCTTCTCTACGCATTTTTAATCTTTCTAAAAGCTTCCATGAATTTGGATTTTTAGGATCACAATGAGCTGTAATACGTCTAGCATTAAGTTCTTTAAAAGCATAGTCCATAACTTTTATACAGCTTTCAGTTGCATAACCAGCTTTTTGATATGAACCATTGAATACATACCCAATTTCCCAAGTATCAAAATCTCTTTTAGCAAAATATATATTCCCAATTAATTTATTAGTACTTTTTAAGCACACCGCTAAGAACGCAGAATCTGTAGTTCTTCTCAAAGCTTCTTCTTTACACTCTTTTTCCGAAAAGGGTTTATATGGTTCAAATTTCAATACTTCTTCATCACTAAGATATTCATATAAATCTTCCCAATCCTCAGCTTTAAATTCTCTTATAATTAGTCTTTCAGTTTCCAATTCCTTCATTTTACTCCTCCGTAGCTCATTATACTCCAGTAATTCTATAACTATGTTTATTACTTTTAAATTTTATTGTATTAAAAGCATAAAATTGTTATATACAATGTGGCTTTCTTTTTTCACTCTGGTTGATCTATTGACCAAAAATATTCTTTCCAAAAACATACGTCAATCATAATAATACCATGCTTTGTAATATGTTTCCATAAGTATACCCAACTTATTTCTTATTAAATAAATAATTACATTTTTATACTAAAGTGGTAAATATAAAAAGGACAGATAATTTCTCAGAAAAGAAATCATCTATCCTTTACAAAAAATATATTAAACTTACGATTTTTCCATTCTATCCTGTCTTATCTTTTCATACATAATGACAGAAGTGGCTATAGCAACATTTAGCGATTCAGCATTTCCTGGCATTGGTATCTTAACCTTTGTATCTGCTAATTCAAACACTTCCTCACTTACACCATTGCCTTCATTTCCTACCGTTAAAATAACTTTTCCACCCAAATCTTCTTGGAAGAAATCCTTATCTGTTTCTAATGATGTTACCACTAATTTAAATCCTTGATCCTTTAATTTTTTTACTAAGGATAAACTGTCATCATCATAATGAATAGGAATATAAAATATTGACCCCATAGTTGATCTAATTGCCTTTTCATTATATATATCAACTGTTCCTTTAGTCAATATTATCCCCTGAACCCCTGCTGCATGGGCTGTTCTAATTATGGTACCTATATTTCCTGGATCTTGTAGTTTGTCACAAAGCAAATAAAAGTTCCCATCTAAATTCATAGGTTTTATATTCATATTTATAACTGCAAGTATTCCTTGAGGATTTTCTGTTGAAACTAATTCTTTAAACAAATTATCACTAACCTCATATATTTTTACTTGATCGGTTAAATAACTTGTTAGAAACTGATCTATTTTTTCACTACCATCTTTAGTGACAATTAAGTAATCTACATCTACATTTGCTTTAAAAGCTTCTTGAACCAATCTAAAACCTTCAATTATATATTTGCTGCTTTTATTTCTATTTTTTCTCTCTTTAAGTTTTTTTGTATTTTTAAATAAATTATTATCCTTACTTTCAATGAATGCCAAAGTCTTACACCTCAAAACTATTTAACTTTTCTACCTATCATACTTTCAAATTTACTTAAATATTCACTTGAACCAAGTGCCACCAAAACATCAGTCTTCTTGATTACATAATCTGCAGAAGGAGACACATTAATGTTATGTTCATTTTTTACAGCAACAACATTTATCCCATAATCTGCTCTTATTCTTATATCTTTTAATGATTTATCATACCATTCTTCTAGGGGCTGAATTTCCATCATACTATATTCTGAAGATAATTCTATAAAATCTATTATATTTGAAGCCACTAAATTATGCGCCACTCTTATTCCCATATCCTGTTCTGGTAATATAACCCTATCTGCACCAATTTTATATAATACTTTTGCCTGCAAATCACTAGTACCTTTTGCCACTATATATTTTACACCTAATTCTTTAACTAAAAGAGTAACCATAATACTAGATTGAATATTACTTCCAATAGTAACTACTGCTACGTCAAAATTTCTAATCCCTAAAGTTTTTAATGCATTTTCATCAGTTGCATCCATTTGTACCGCATGAGTTACATTATCAACAATTTCTTGAATTTTATCTTCATCAGAATCAATAGCTAATACATCATGCCCTAAGTTGTATATAGTTTTAGCTATTGAAGTACCAAATCTCCCAAGTCCAATTATAACAAATTGTTTTTTTGCCATGTTAATTACCCCTATCCAATTAATATTTTTGCTTCTGGATACCTTATTCCACTTTTTTTCTTCTTATTAATAACTGCAAGTATTACTGTCATAGCACCAACTCTTCCAAGGTACATAGTAATAATGAGAGTTATTTTAGATATTACGCCTATACTTTGAGTTACTCCTGCTGTAAGTCCTACCGTTCCAAACGCTGATGTTGCCTCATAAAGTAAATTGATAAAAAGCTTATCTGGTTCTGTTATAGCAAGAATTGTTGTTACTGTTAATACTAACAACATTGATATAAACAAAAGTGTAAATGCCTTATATACAGTTTCTTTTGTAAATTTTCTTCCAAAAACTTCAGTATCGTCTCTACCTTTAAGCACAGATATTATAGTGAATAATAGCACTCCAAAGGTAGTTACTTTAAGCCCTCCCGCTGTTGATCCTGATGCTCCACCTATAAACATTAATATTATTGTCATAAGTTTGCCTGCCATAGTCATTTCTGTAGTAGAAACACTATTAAATCCGGCTGTCCTTGGTGTAACCGAAGCAAAAAATGAATTGAGAATTTTACCTCCAAAAGTCATATTACCTAGAGTAGCTGAATTATTATATTCAACTAAAAAGATAAATAGAGTCCCTATAACTATAAGACCAATTGTAATTGATATTACAATTTTTGAATGTGTCGATAATCTTTTAGCTTTCCTATAATTAAATATCTCAAGTGATACGGTAAAACCAAGCCCACCAATAATTATAAGAAATGCTATAGTTAAGAGCACAACCGAATTACTAGAATAATTCACTAAACTATCATAATTCCCAAACAAATCAAAGCCAGCATTACAAAAGGCAGATACTGAATGAAATATACTGTAAAAAATTCCTTTTTGTATTCCAAACTGTGGTATAAATTGCGTAGACAATAATAATGCCCCACAAAATTGAACTACAAAAGTAAATCCTAAAACATACTGAACCATTCTTACAAGTCCTTGTATATTAAAAGTATTCATAGCCTCCTGCATAATAAGCCTGTCTTTTAATGTTATCTTTTTACCTAATAATACAGCTATAAAAATAGTAATGGACATGAACCCAAGTCCACCTGTTTCAATTAAAAGCATTATAATCACTTTACCAAAGTTATTCCAGTGAGTTCCAGTATCTACAGTTACCAGCCCAGTAACGCAAACTGCTGAAGTTGATGTAAAAATAGCATCTATAAAGTTTGTAAAATTTCCATCAACTGATGAAATTGGTAAACTGAGTATAATTCCTCCTAGTAATATTACTAATGCAAAACCTATAGCAAGCACTTGAACTGCATTAAGTTTTGATCTTTTCATTAAAGTTTCTGCCATACTCTCACCATCCCAAAGGTTAGCCAACCTTACCCCATTATATATTATTTTCACATATAAAACTTACTCTTCTTACATGAAGCCTTAATATACAATTATCCATATAATCTTATCTAATTCCGTCTAAAATATGATTATACTGAAAAATTTCGTATTATAAATTTCAATTACCTACATTATAAAGTATCTTAGTAATCTTTGTCATTATTTAGAATTAAAATTTAAGAAAAATTTATTACAAAAAAAATAAAATGCGACCTAAGCCGCATTTTATATGTATTAAGCGTTTAATTGTTTTTTAGCAACTTCTACTAAATCAGCAAACGCTTTTGGATCGTTTATAGCTATTTCAGATAACATCTTTCTGTTGATGTCTATTCCAGCTAATTTAATTCCATTCATGAATTTTGAATATGATAAGTTGTTTATTCTTGTTGCAGCATTAATTCTTGCAATCCATAAACTTCTATAATCTCTCTTCTTATTCTTTCTTCCAACGTAAGAATTTCTTAACGCTCTAATTACTGATTCGTTAGCAGTTTTAAATAACTTACTTTTCCCACCGTAGTATCCTTTTGCAAGTTTTAAAACTTTTTTATGATTTTTACGAGAATTCTTCGCTCTCTTTACTCTTGCCATTACTTAAACCTCCTGTGTTTAACTATATTATAGGTATGGTAATAATTTCTTCATTACTTTTTCTTGTGTCTTTGAAACATATCCAGCTTTTCTAAGATTTCTCTTAGTTTTTGAGCTTTTCTTTGTTAAGATATGACTCTTAAATGCTTTAGCTCTCTTTAATTTTCCTGTACCTGTCTTTTTGAATCTTTTTGCTGCACCTCTATGAGTTTTCATTTTTGGCATGATTTAAATCCTCCTCTCAAGTTATGCCTTTTTAGGCCCTAAAACCATTGTCATACTTCTGCCTTCTTTTTTAGGTCTTTTTTCTACTAAGCAGACATCTTCTAATTTAGATAGAAAGTTATTAAGAATCTTTTCTCCCATATGAGATAGTTCCATTTCTCTTCCTCTAAATCTAACAGTGATTTTAACTTTATCTCCTTCTAATAGGAACTTTCTGGCATTTTTTGCTTTTATATCAATGTCATGTTCCTCAATAGTTAGACTGCATCTTACTTCTTTAATTTCTACAATTTTTTGCTTTTTCTTAGCTTCTTTTTCCTTTTTAGATTTCTCATATACAAACTTACCAAAGTCCATAATCTTACAAACTGGTGGAGTTGCATTTGGAGAAATCATAACTAAGTCTAAGTCTTTTTCTTCTGCAAGTCTTTTTGCTTCTGCTGATGAGATAACACCTAATTGTTCCCCATCGCTTCCAATTACTCTCAATTCTTTTTCTCTTATTTCATCATTAATCGAAAAATCTTTACTAATATTTTTCACCTCCGAAAAAATCTATACATAATAAAAAGACGGCCATAAGCCGTCTCATATTATCAATACTTAATGCATAGATACCAAAAACCCATACTAGTAGTACCTTGACACTGTAGGGTGAGAAACGGCTGTTTCTTCTTAACGAATTTGAGTATATCATGCTATTTAATACATGTCAATGTTTTTTGCAATATTTTTTATAATTTTATATTTATCATCATATTCGCAAAAAACAACTTTATCCTCAAATACATTTTCTATTGTATCTAAAAATTCTTTATTTGTACAGTTCTCTTTTCCATAAATAATAATGTTTTTAGGTGCATTAGTTATAAGTCCGCTTATTAAAACATCTTCCATATTTAGTTCTATTGCACCTTGCTCTGCTGTAATTTCTTTTAAAAAATCATAATATAGATTTTTACCTTCTTTATTCTTAACTATATAATTATTATTATCTTCTATTATTATATTAATTTCTTCAATCTTACATTCTTGTATTTCCACAAAATATTTTAGCAGTTTTACAAATTCCTTATATTCTTTTTCTACCATGTATGCTTCTATTACTTTATCTATAATTTTTTCTATATCTCTTCTGAGCATTTTCATTCTAAAAGTTATAAATCCATCTATATTAATTTCCTGTTTCTCGCTTATACAGTCCCTTATTTTCTCTATCATTGAATTAATTTTATTTAAACAATATACTGCTTCTTCATTTTTAGTTTTTTCTTCAACTTTTAATACCTTGATTATTTCATCTTCTGCTTCCAATATTTCACTTTGCTTTAAGAAAAAATAATTGTCAGTTAAAAATTCTAACATCTCTTTTTTTCTGTAATTCTCAATTACTATTCTATATAAAATATTACTAACATATAAGTTAATAATTTCTTTTATTTTTTCATTATAACATTCATCTTCACAAATTATCTTAATTATATGAGTCTTTCCCTCTATACTTTCAACTAACCCTATTAAAATATCCCTTTTCTTTAGCAAATCTCTTAGCTCTTGCAAATCACGGGAAAAGTTCAGATCTTCATCATAAGCTAATTTTAAAATAAGCATGGATTTCACTCCCTTCTTAATATTAGTATGTATCAAATTTTTCTTGCTATGCAGAATTTATAATTTATTTTATAAGCCTATATCTTCCTCTTTTCCTATTTAATAAAGTACGTTGACAGATTATTTTTTAAGGTTCAAAATATACACTATACATTTTTTTGAAAAGAATAATTTCTAAGGAGAATCATTATGCATGTTTTTGTCGATTATAGAATTACTAATGAAGAATTAGTAAACCTTTCTAACTTAAATGTAAATCCAATACTGGTACCTAAATGCAACAAAGTTTATGAAGCAATAAATGGTCATCCTGATATTCAATTAAATATCCTCAAAAGTAAAGAAAATGATCATATTATTATTCAAAAAAATATGAGCAAAGATTTCATAAAAATTCTTGAATCAAATAATATAAAATATATTCTTTCAAAAAATTCATTGTCCAATACATATCCTAAGGATATTATTTTAAATTCTTTGATTTTAGAAAATTATTTTATCCATAATTTAAAATTTACAGATGAAAATCTTTTAAAATCACAAAATTTCAAAATAAAAATCAATGTTTCTCAAGGATATACTAAATGTTCAATTCTTCCTGTAAGAGATAATGCATTAATAACAAGTGATAAAGGTATTTTTGAAGCTCTAAAAGACTATAACTTTGACATCCTACTGCTTCCTCCCGCCAATATATTATTACCCTCATTAGACTATGGTTTTATAGGAGGTACTGGAGGTATGATTTCTAATGACAAGATGGCCTTCTTTGGTGACTTAGACTGCTATACTTATGGAGAAGAAGTTAAAAAATTTCTTTACAAATACGATGTTTCTCCAATAGCGCTAAGAAAAGGAAATTTGATAGATAGAGGCAGCTTGCTTACCCTTTAATCATGTCCACTATATAATATGATTTCTATTTTTTAATGTTACTTTTCCATTTCTTCTATAGTTACAAACTTTTTATGTTTGAATAAATATAAAAAATCAAGGTTATGCTTTATTAGTAGGTGTTAAAATTAATCCATACTTTAAAAGCTAACCTTGATTATTTTTATAAATTTAAATTATTATTTCGTTATAAATATTAATACTTGAATGAGAGTAAAAATTTATTTCTTTGATTTTTGTAAATATTATCCAATAAATCTTTTCTTTATTTCTTCTCCAATTCTTCCTGCCTTTTCTTTAATAAATTCACCCATGCCTTTCATTTCATTACCCATATCCTGTGCTAATCCTTTCATTTCACCTCCCATTCTTTCTGCTTTTTCCATTATTTCTTTAGTAAAATGCTCCATATTAAAATTTCTCCTTTCGCAAAAATCTGTTCTTAATTTTTCATTGAATATAAAAGCAATTATTTGGGGTAGAAAAATATTTTATCTACATTAATAAGTTTGCCCCAAAATAGAAATATTATTAATATTAGCTTTTCTTTCTTAAAATTTTCTTTATTTTCCTAAACAGCTTAATAATTAGAATAAATAAATGAAAATCACTAAAATTTAAGAAAATCACTTTACATAGTAGCTTACTATCATTTAAACTATTTTAGTATAGATTTCACAAGTAATTATTTTATATTTATAGGAGGCAATTAATGAGCGTACTTATTGTTAAAGATATGAATCACGGCTTTGGTGATAGAGCTATTTTCGAAGATGTTTCATTTAGATTATTAAAAGGAGAACATGTTGGTCTTATCGGTGCTAATGGAGAAGGTAAATCAACATTTATGAATATTGTAACAGGTAAACTTATGCCTGACGAAGGTAGTGTTTCCTGGTCTAATAATGTTAGAGTTGGATATATGGACCAACATGCTGCCTTAACTAAAGGACAAACTATTAGAGATGCTTTAAAAGAAGCATTTAGATATCTTTTTGACCTAGAATCAGAAATGAATTCCTTATATGAAAAAATGGGTGACTGCACAGAAGATGAGTTAACAAAAATGCTTGAAAGAACTGCTGTAATTCAAGATATGCTTGATCATAACGGCTTTTATGTAATTGATCCAAAGGTTGAAGAAGTTGCAAAAGGACTAGGTCTTTTAGATTTAGGTCTTGATAGAGATGTTGATGATTTATCTGGAGGCCAAAGAACTAAGATTCTTTTAGGTAAGTTATTACTTGAATCTCCTGATATCTTACTTTTAGATGAACCTACAAACTATTTAGACGAAGAACATATAGAATGGCTAAAAAGATATTTACAGTCATATGAAAATGCCTTCATATTAATTTCACATGATGTTCCATTTATAAATTCAGTAGTAAATTTAATTTATCATGTTGAAGAAAGAAAACTCACAAGATATGTTGGGGACTATGATGAATTCCAAAGAATATATTCAGAAAATAAAAAGAAATTAGAAGCAGCATATGAAAAGCAACAAAAAGAAATTGCTAGACTTGAGGATTTCGTTGCTAGAAATAAAGCTAATGTAGCAACTGCTAATATGGCTAAATCTAGACAAAAGAAATTAGACAAGATGGATGTAATTGAACTTTCTAAGGAAAAACCAAAACCAGAATTTGTCTTTAAGACTGCTAGAGCTTCAGGTAAAGTAATATTTGAAACTAAAGACTTAGTAATTGGTTATGACTCTCCTCTTACAAAACCATTACACTTATATATGGAAAGAGGACAAAAAATAGCTTTAGTTGGTGCTAATGGACTTGGGAAGTCAACACTATTAAAGAGTTTACTTGGTATAATAAAACCTTTAAGCGGAGAAGTTCATCTTGGAGATTATCAATACATAGGTTATTTCGAGCAAGAAGACAGATCTAATAACAGCAATACTTGTATAGAGGAAGTATGGGAAGAATTCCCTGGATACACTCAATATCAAATAAGAGCTGCTCTTGCTAAATGTGGTCTAACTACTAAACAGCTAGAATCTCAAATAAGAGTTTTATCAGGTGGAGAAGCTGCTAAAGTAAGACTTTGTAAAATCATAAACAATGAAACAAATATATTAATCCTAGACGAACCTACAAACCATTTAGATATAGATGCAAAAGAAGAATTAAAGAGAGCTCTTAAAGAATATAAAGGAAGCATTCTATTAGTTTCCCATGAACCAGAATTTTATAGAGATGTGGTAACTGAAACTTGGAATTGCGAAGATTGGACAACAAAAATCATATAAAAAATTTAATTCGTAGCACAAAATTACAGCTATAACTACAACAAAATAAAAAGATCTTAATAATAGCAATATATATTATTAAGGTCTTTTTATCGTCTATATATTTGACTTACCCCATTCACACATATTTCTTACGAGAGGAATAAGACTTTGGCCTTTTTGTGTTAATGAATATTCTACTTTAGGCGGAATTTGTGGATATTCTTTTCTAAATATTATATTTTCATTTTCTAATTCTTTTAATTGGGAACTTAACATCTTATGAGTAATTCCTTCAATATTCTTCTTTAACTCCCCATATCTTAAAGTGCCACTGCATGCAAGTAAATAAATAACTTTTAGTTTCCATTTTCCACTTATAATAGACAAAGTATATTCAAAGGGTTCCTTATTATTGACATAGCAAAGCTTCTCCATTTCTTCCACTCTCCTTTATGATAGTATAGCACAAAAAAGTGCATACTTTCATAAATTTACAGCTTCTATATAATGTACTTATAAGGCCTTATGATAATACAATATTGAAAAGGAATGATATAAATGATTATAGATGGACATTCACATGTAATCTTACCAGCAGAAAAACATATTCAAATAATGAATCAAGCAGGAGTTCATAAAACAATACTCTTTTCCACCTCCGTGCATCCTGAAAATTCCATAGACCTGCAAGAATTAAAAATAGAAATGAAAAAATTAAATGATGTTGTAGGAGGAAAAACACCTTCATTAATAGAAACTAAGCGTAAATCTATAAATGAACTTATGACGGTAATTAACAGTTACCCAGACAGGTATATAGGCTTTGGAAATGTCCCATTAGGAGTGAGTGAAAATGACACCAACGCATATATTGGAGAAAATATAGCAAATAACAAACTTGCTGGCATAGGTGAATTTACTCCAGCAAGCGGACAAGTAAAATTATTAGCCCCCATTTTCAAAGCTTCCATGAATTTTGGAAGATTACCAATTTGGATACATGGCTTCAATCCTCTAGATTTACAGGATATAAGAGAAATAGCTGAATTATGCAAGGCTTATCCTTATATACCTGTAATATTAGGCCATTTAGGTGGAAGTAACTGGATGACAACTATAGAACTTGCAAAGGAAATCCGAAATTTATATCTTGATACATCTGCATATTTCTCCACTCTTGTCTTAAAAATTGTTATAAATGAAATCCCACAAAAATGCATCTTTGGTGTAGACATGCCTTATGGGGATTTACAGTTATCATTAGATGCAGTAAGAAAAATATGTAAAGATTCATATGTTGAAGATGCTGTTTTAGGTAATAACATAGCAGCATTATTAAAGATTTAACTTTTGATTTATACTGCTCAAAATTTGTCCTTGGCTGTTATTAGTCAAGGATATTTTGCTATTCTTAATCTATAATTCTCACAAGAGAGAAAAACACCGTTGTGTGTTAACTCAAAATCAATAATACTCAAATTCATTCAAATTACTTATTTTTATATTATCCTCTTCTATCAAAATAGTTAATATAAGAATATAAAAAGAGGCAGTCACATTAGTGACAGCGTCTTTCTATACTCTATGCGTAATCCACTTAGTTCCTCTAACCCTATACAAATACAATGTTCCTCGGACAATCCAATCAACGTACATTGCAATCCATATTCCAAGAATTCCAATATTACATACAATCCCTAATATATATCCAAGCCCAATTCTAAACATCCACATTCCAACAAATGCTGTTATCATTGTATATCTTGTATCTCCAGCTCCTTTAAGCCCTGCAGACAATACAAAGGAAATCGCCCATGCTAAATATGCTATACTATTACTTTTTACTAATATACCAGTAAGTTTTATTATCTCTGGAACATCAGTATAAATACTAGCTACCCATTCAGAAATAGGGAAAAATAACAGCCCTATAGATACTAAACATATGGTTGTAAATTTAACTAGATATAGAAGAGTATCTTTTGCACCCTTAACATCATTTCTACCAATGTATTGTCCCACTAATGTAGTAGCAGCCATACAAAGTGCAGTTCCTGGAACATTCATTATCTGCATTATTGACATTCCAATAGCATTAGCTGCAATTGATGCTGTTCCCATAGTAACTATAAACACTTGTACGATTAGTTTTCCAGTATTAAAAATCACCTGTTCAACTCCTGCTGGTATTCCAATATTAAATATGCTCTTTTGAGTATTGATATCAAATTTAAATGAAAGTATATTTTTAACTTTTATCACTTTGCTCCCCCTGAATAATACTGTCATTATAATTATAGCCCCGATCATTCTAGCTATAGCAATTGCTATTGCAGCTCCCATTATTCCAAAGGAAGGTATGTTCAAACCATCGATTCCAAATATTAGCATATACCCTAATACTATATTTATTATGTTTATAAACATTGTAATGTACATTGGAGTTTTTGTATCTCCTGCTCCCCTAAGTATACCATTTGCAATTTGAGATATAGCAATAAAGGGATACGTAATTAAGGTAAACTCTATGTATAATTTAGCATTGGCTTTAACCAATTCTTCTGCTGAACCATATAAAAAATTAATTACTGGTATACGAAAAATCCATAATATCAAGGATATTATTCCTGAAACTAAAAGTCCAGACACTATAGCTTGTTTAGCAGTTTCGTTAGCCACTTTATGATGTTCTTGTCCAATTTGCTGTGCAACCACTACAGTTGCACCCACTGACAAAGCTGCAAAAAAAGCTATGAACAAATTATTCATAGAATCAACCATTCCAATAGCTGAAACAGCTTCCTTCCCAATATGCCCTGCCATCATGGTGTTACATACTCCAAGTAGCATAACAAAAGTTTGTTCAACAACTATTGGTATTGCTAGTCCCAGAATATCTTTTCTAATTAACATTATATTTCCTTCTTTCCATATTTTACTGACAATTACATTCTAATGGTTACAGTATAGTCTAAGTCAACTCTTTTTTTATTTATATAAAATTTACAAGTTGGATATGTTGGAATATAATTTAAAATATTGAATACTTAAACATAAATAATGGAGGATATATAACATGGGATACAGCATTGCTGAAGCAGCCGAAAAAATTGATCTATCTACATATACACTTAGGTATTACGATAAAATGGGTCTACTGCCTTTTGTAGAGCGTAATGAATTAGGAAATAGAGATTTTAAAGAAAAGGATTTAGAATGGCTTAAGCTTATCCGTTGTCTTAAAAATTCAAATATGCCTATTAAAAAAATAAAAGAAGTTATAAAATTGAGCCTTGAAGGTGATGATACTCTTAGTATTCGCAAAGAAATACTTTCAAATCATCGTAAAGAAGTTGTAAATAAAATTGAAGAACTACATAAAAGCCTTGATAAAATAGATAATAAAATCAATTATTATGAACGTGCTTCTAAAAGTATCTAATAAACTTTAAATTAATATATAATTTGTAAATCTTTATGAAAACTTATATAATAATATTAGGGATAAAAACACAGTTCCGTTGGTAGTCGGAACCTACATTAATTAAATGTAGCAGTAACCTGCCCTCCTGGGGTTGTCCATTCTCTATTTAGTTTTTTTACAGGAGGATACACTTATGATATCTCAAATTAATTTGACAGTTCTTTTTAGTGAACCTTTTTGGATTGGAGTTTTCGAACTTACTGAGGATGAGGAATATAAAGTATGCAAAGTAACTTTTGGTTCTGAACCAAGGGAAGATGAAACTTTAGATTTTGTATTAAAAAGATTTTATTCCTTAAATTTTAGTAGCCCAATTTCAACTGATAAAAATGTTTTAGTTGAAAAAAAATTAAATCCAAAGAGAATTCAACGAAAAATTCAAAAGGAAACTTCTACAAATGGAATTGGAACAAAAGCTCAAATAGCTTTAAAACTTCAACACGAGCAATGTAAAGTTGAACGTAAGAAAAAATCCAAAGCACAAAAAGAACTTGAAGAACAAAGAAAATTTGAATTAAAACAAAAGAAAAGACTTGAAAAACGCAAAGGGCACTAGTCAATTTAAAATTAAATTATAGAATATTAATTAAAAAATATGTAAATATTCTATAATGATTAGAATCATGGGTTATGATAGTAATTCTATTGTAAGTCATGATTTTTCCTTTTACGAAATTAATATTAAATAGGACGTTTTATTTTATAACTGTTAAATAAATTTATTTTATTTTTCCATTTCAAAAAAGTTATCTTGACATAAAATACTAAAATGTTATTATAAAAGTATTGATATTTACAAGGAATTTATACATAAAAAGGAGTTCTTACTAGATGATGACGTTAGATAAATTTGAAAAAGCATATGAAGTTGTTCAAAGTGTAATATTAAAAACAAAGTTAGTTTATAGTGATTATTATTCAGATATTACTGGAAATAAAGTTTATTTAAAACCTGAAAATATGCAAAAAACTGGCGCTTATAAAATTAGAGGTGCTTATTATAAAATCAGTACTCTTACTGAAGAAGAGAGAAGCAAGGGGCTCATAACAGCTTCTGCTGGCAATCATGCCCAAGGTGTTGCATATGCTGCTAAAGAATATAAATCTAAGGCCGTAATAGTAATGCCTACCACTACTCCCCTTATGAAGGTAAACCGTACAAAAGCATACGGTGCAGAAGTTATTTTACATGGAGATGTTTATGATGAAGCCTGCAATTATGCTCTAAAGCTTGCTGAAGAAAAAGGCTATACTTTTATTCATCCTTTCGATGATTTAGACGTTGCAACTGGACAGGGCTCTATTGCAATGGAAATTGTAAAAGAACTTCCAACAGTTGATATTATTTTAGTTCCAATTGGAGGCGGAGGACTTGCAGCTGGAGTTTCTACCCTAGTCAAACTCCTTAATCCTAACATTAAAGTTATTGGTGTTGAACCAGCAGGTGCTAATTGTATGCAAGAATCACTAAAGAAAGGTGAAGTAACTACTTTGCAATCAGTTGATACTATAGCAGATGGTACTGCTGTTAAAACTCCTGGCTCTAAAATATTTCCTTATGTAAAAGAAAATATTGATGACATTATTACTATTGAAGATCATGAATTAATAGGTGCTTTTTTAGATATGCTTGAAAATCATAAAATGCTTGCTGAAAATTCTGGCCTGCTTACAGTAGCTGCACTAAAACATTTAAATGTAAGAGATAAAAAAGTTGTTTCTATTATAAGCGGAGGCAATATGGATGTGATTACTTTTGCTTCTTTAGTTCAACATGGCTTAATTGAAAGAGAACGTATATGTACAATTTCAGTTTTACTTCCTGATAAACCTGGTGAATTAACAAATGTCTCAAAAGTAATTTCAGAAGCTCAAGGTAATATAATAAAGCTTGACCACAATCAATTTGTAAGCATTAATCGTAATAGTGCTGTTGAATTGGACATTACTATGGAAACCTTTGGTCATGAGCATAAAGAAGCAATTGTTAAAGCTCTTATAGATAATGGTTATAAACCAAGATTAATTCAACCAAAAATGATTTATCAATAAAAAATAGATCCCTCAAATTATTGAGGGATCTATTTTTATGAAAATAACTAAAATCCTAAAAATAATCTATATATACTACTTATTCTATATATAAATCTATGTAAATAATTAATTTAAAGTATTATTTTTATCTAAATATTCTTTTACTGCTAATAAGCTTTCACATACTTTATAAGCTAAATCCTTTGTATCTTCCTCTAAAAATTTCATATCTGGAACATGTATTCCTGTCATCTTTGCAGCATGTGCTGCTCTTATTCCAGCATCAGAATCTTCTATTACCAAACACTTCTCTGGTTCAACCTTCAACCCCTCTGCTGCTTTTAAAAAGATTTCAGGATTAGGCTTTGAATTTTCAACTTGATCTCCTCCAATAATAAAATGAACTTTATCTTTTATTTTTGCTTGTCCTAATAATTCAAGTACTCTTTCTTTTCTTGTAGAACTTGCCACAGCTATTTTATATTTCTTTTCATTTAAATAATCTAAAATTTCATGAACACCAGGTTTAACTATAACTCCATTTTTATCTGTAACTTCATGAGCTAAATCAGACTTTTTCTTATATATTATATCAAAGGGAATATCCTTACCATATTCTTCTTCCATTTTTGCTTTAATGCCCTCTAAATTTCTTCCTATTAATGTTAAATAAAATTTCTCATCAATGGTATAATTATATTCTTTAAAAACTTCTTCGTAACACTTAAATGATATTCTTTCTGAATCTATTAATACTCCATCCATATCAAAAATTACTGCATTTACTTTTTTCATTTAACTATTCCTCTCTTACATTAAAAATAATTTACTAATTTAATATTAACATTATATTTTATACTTTCCAACTTCTATTCATCAATTATATATATAAATAGCAAGCATCCTAAAAATTTTATCATTTATAATAGATTTCAAATAGCCTAGCTGCAAACATAAATATCAATATATCCTTTTCAATGAATTTATTCAAAAAAATACCCTAAAATAACCTTAATTATTTCAGGATATATTTTTTTAACTTTCTCGCATTTGCATTATTGCTGTTACAATTGAAATACTGTCATTTTTATCAGGTACCCAAGTATTATTTTCATTTGTTAATACCATCTCTATAGTTTCTTCATCTTCTGCTAATACACCCTCAGCAATACCTTTTCCTATAAGATTAAATAATTCTTTATACTTTTCACTTTGTGTCATTGATGGATTTTCAAGAACTTTTTCGTGCAAAATGGTTTGGGCATCAGTAGAAATTTTTTGAAGATCAAATCCTTTTATTTTAACTTCTACTTTTGCATTGTTCTTATCTTTTGATACCAATGCAACTTTATAATCTACTTTGGTTAGTCCATTAATAATATTATTTTGAAAATTAGTTTTAACTTCTTCTGTTAATACATTTTCATCTATCCCGCTAGAACTAAAACCTTGAGTCATATAATCTTCAAATTCTTTTCTTAACTCCCCATATTCATCTTCTTTCAATCCAATCTTATCCATATTAGTCTTATCATTTTTCAGTAAAATATTCAAGAAAATCTTAGCACTTTCATCTGGAGGTGTACTTGCCTCACCACACCCAACTGCAGTTGTTGCTGTTATAATAGTAATTAAAATTACTACAAAAAACTTTTTTAAATGTTTCATTAATGACTATTCCTCTTCATATTATATTTTTCATTATTCTACATCATAACGAATAATATGGCAAATATATTGTTAAAATTATCTATTTCTCTTTAACAAGAATATCATTAACTTTCAGTTCTTTATCTGATTTAACTGTAAAAACCATTTGTGGATGAGATGCACTTTCTATTGATTCACCAAATTCATTTTTCATATCTTCAAGTTTAGTAATAACATTATTCCCTTTTATAGCCAATACTTCAACTAAATCTCCATTACAAACCTTATTTCTTTGATGAACCGTTGCAATTTTGCTTTCCTTATCATAACTTAACACAACCCCCACCATGTCATAATTATGTATATATGCTGAAGTTTCATAATTTTGTCTTATTTCTTCATCAAAATAAAATCCTGTTGTATATGGTCTATGGCTAGGTTTCTCTAGCTCTTCCATCCATTTTGGATCATATACATAATTTTCTGGATTCTCCATATATCTATCAATAGCCTGCCTATAAGCTTTTACTACAGATGCTACATAATACGAACTTTTCATTCTCCCTTCAATTTTAAGAGAATTTATACCTGCTTGAACAAGCTCTGGAATATGTTCTATCATACATAAATCCTTTGAATTCATAAAATACACTCCATTCTCACCTTGATTGACTTTTTCATAATCTCCAGGTTCTTTTTCTTCATATAAATGATATTTAAACCTGCAAGGCTGAGTGCAAGTTCCTCTATTTGAATCTCTCCCTGTTATATAATTTGATAAAAGGCATTTTCCTGAATAGCCCATGCACATTGCTCCATGAACAAATGCTTCTATATCGCAAGTTTCTGGCAGTTCATTTCTTAACTCTCTCAATTCCTCAAGACTCATTTCCCTTGCAGCTACAATTCTTTTTATGCCAATTTTATGCCAAAATAAAGCAGACTTATAGTTTAAATTACTAGCTTGAGTACTTAAATGTATTTCAAGATTTGGAGCTACTTCTCGTACTATGCTCATAATACCAGGATCAGCAATAAGTACAGCATCCACTCCAATTTCATACAATTCCCTGATATATTCTTCAATCCCTATTAAATCATCATTATGTGGAATTACATTTAAGGTAACATGAACTTTTCTACCTCTTGAATGTGCATATTCTAACCCTTCTTTTAATTCTTCAATTGTAAAGTTATCTGCAGCTGCTCTTAAGTTTAATTTATTTCCTCCAAGATATACTGCATCTGCACCAAAATTAATAGCAGTTTTAAGCTTTTCTAAATTTCCTGCTGGTGCTAAAAGTTCTGGTCTATTCATAATTTATCTCCTCACTATTCACTGTATATGTTGACTTTATAATCACTTATTTTATATTCCTTATTTAGAATATTTATTCTAAACCATATTATCATATATTCTTTAAAATATCCGTTATTAATTATTTCTCAAAATAATTTTCATATATAATTTCTAAGTAAAAAATTCTAAAAACTTTTTTGCTGCCATAGATAAATATCTCTCCTTTATCCAAATTGCAGAAATTTGTGTTCTTAATGTAATATTATTTATTTCTTTATATTTGATATTATCCATAAGTCCAAAATTAATTACTGATTTAGGCACTATTCCAATTCCCAGACCCGCTCCTGCCCATAAAATTGTAGTTCTTGCATCATCATTAATACAGAATACATTAGGTTCTATTCCTAAGTTTTGAAATTCTCCTAAAAGAATTTTTTCAAATCTTCTATAAATTATTAGAGGTCTACCTTTTAAATCCTCCAGAAGAATTTCATCTCTTGCAGTTTCAAAATTATAGCTTTCACTCATAACTGCTACCATAGGTTCAGCTTCTAAAAATAGGCATTGAAAATTTTTAGAATTAAATGGTGTCCTAACTATTCCCACTTCTATAATTCCCGAGTTTAACTTTTCAATAAGTTCGTAAGTATTTCCCTCATGTATTTCAAATTTTATATTTGGATATTTTTTATTAAAATCTATAATTCTCCTGCTTAAAAGAACTGATCCAGAAGATGAAATTGTCCCAAGTCTTAAAGTTCCTTGAATTCCCTTTCTAAATTCCTCTATTTCCTTTTCTGTTGAAGTTGTTATTTCTAATATATGTTTGGCTCTTTTATAAAGAATTTTTCCTGCATCAGTAAGCTTAATCTTTCGAGCTCCTCTTTCAATTAATTTTACTCCAAGGTCATCTTCTAATAACTTCAATCGAGTACTCAATGGAGGTTGAGCCATATGAAGCTTATTTGCTGCTTGGGTTATAGTTCCTTCTTCTACTATTGTTATAAAATATGTGAGTTGTTTAATATCCATAGTTTTCCCCTTCCAAAGTTAACTAAAATAAACCCCTAAATGCCACTTAATTCGTTAGCATTTAGGGTTTCATTCATGTTCTACTATGATAATATTAGAATTATGTACTAATTTTTATTCATAAAGCTTTTAATTCTTTCTAAAAGCATACTTAACGCAACCATATTTTCTCCGCCTTCAGGAATGATTATATCCGCTCGTTTTTTACTTGGATCAACAAATTCTTCATGCATAGGCTTTACTGTAGTCAAATATTGATTTACTACAGAATCTAAATCTCTGCCTCTTTCTTGAACATCTCTTAATAATCTTCTTATTATTCTAACATCTCCATCAGTATCAACGAACACCTTTATATCCATTAAGTCACATAGTTCTTTATTTTCAAATATCAATATACCTTCAACAATGATTACCTTCGTAGGATGTACCTCAACCGTTTCATTTAATCTCGTATGTTCGACAAAAGAATATACTGGATGAAAAATAGAATTCCCTTCTTTTAAACTTTTAAGCTGTTCAATTAAAAAATCAGTATCAAAAGAATTAGGATGATCATAATTAAGTTTTTTTCTTTCTTCTAATGGGATATCTTCATTAGATTTATAATAATAATCATGACATAGAATTACTACCTCATCTCCAAAAAAATCTTTTATTTTTTGAGATATAGTGGTTTTTCCTGAACCGCTTCCTCCAGCTATACCTATTACCATTACGTTTTGCATATTCTCCTCCATATCACTTAATATATGAATATCATATATCATTTATTAATAAACTCGTACAATTATATCTATTAGATTTTATTATATAACAAAGAAAAAGACAACTCCTAATAAAATTTAGTGTAAAAAAACACAAAATTTTATTAAAAGCCGTCTATATAAAATATTTATCTTATAAATTAATCATATGAAAATATATTTTTACATAATTGAAGATTTTTTATACAAATATACCGTTAAATTTTTATTATCTTTATTTACATTATTTAAAATTACTGCATTTTGATTATTATAACTTTTGCTATCTCCCCCATTGAAAAATTCTATTGCTTTATTAACCTCTTTTATTTCTCCATCTTCTCGTTTATACAATACAGAAATTTTTTCATTAAAATCTAAGCAATAATTTTTTTCTTTACTCTTATTTCCTTCTGTCTCTTTTAAAGTCATATTATTTTCCCTATTGCCAAACATGGCTATCCTATTTTGAATAAAAATATCCTTTTCATAATAAATATTATTGTCCTTTCCATTACATCCCTTTAAAACTCTTTCTATTTTAATAACAAACTCTCCATATTTATTAATCATGTTTACTAATTCTTCGTACTCAACAATATCATTACCATATTTTAATTTAAAATCTTCTATCATATCTAATGCTTTTTCTTTATCATATATACCTTTAGAAGATAAATCTTTTGCTAACTTACTTACTATATCTTTTATACTTTTATATTTAATATATTGTAACATTCTAAAAACAAAGAATATTGCACCTATACAACAAGGCAGTGAAATTAAAGGAAATTCTACTAGTAATCCACCTAAAAATATTAACAATAAAAAGTTATTACTTGCATCTTTATATATTTCTATTCCTTCTATTAACATTGGATTATATGATAGAATCTTATCTATCATTAATCTTTTATTTCTTCTATTTATCTTTAACTCTTTTATTATTGCTCTACTTTTTAGCTTTCTATTTTTCTTCCCCTTCATACCAACACCCTCCTCATTCTGCAATCACTTTCCTTAATTTTACATCTAAAGAAGTTTATTGGCAAATAAGCATATTATTTATATCTCTATTTATTATTTCAGCATTATAAATTTTTCTTTTTATTACGTTTTATTTCCTTATCAAATCCCCTTATATTTTGTCTATTATTCCCATTAAATTTATTTATGTCTAAAAAATTTTTAGTCAAATCAGTTTATACGTTACTGCAAAGCAGTTACTTTTAGTAATAAAACCATACACAAGTAAGTATATAAAATACTTACTATGTATGGTTTTACCTGTAGCATTATGATTGGGTTATTTCTCTATAATTTAAATGCAATAGTATTGCTTATCTATTACATTTTGCCTTCCCATGCTTTTAATTTATCTTCTTTAAATTGTTTAAAATATCCGCCATCGATGGCATCTCTTATATCCGCCATTAATTTGTTGTAGAAATATAAATTATGCAATACACATAACCTCATAGCAAGCATTTCTTTTGCTTTAAACAAGTGTCTTATATAAGCTCTTGTATAATTCTTACAAGCTGGACATTCACAGTCTTCATCAATCGGCCTTGTATCAAGTTCATATTTGGCATTCATTAAATTAAGTTTACCTTCACTGCAGTATACATTC
The DNA here is from genome assembly GCF_009928485.1 of Clostridium sp. C2-6-12. Lineage (GTDB taxonomy): Bacteria > Bacillota > Clostridia > Clostridiales > Clostridiaceae > Clostridium. The sequence continues at coordinate 105,138 of NZ_JAABNP010000017.1, forward strand.
CCATGTCTTCCATTTCTAGCAGGAAGAACACAATCAAAGAAATCTACACCTCTTTCAACAGCTTCTAATATATTTATTGGAGTACCTACTCCCATTAAGTATATTGGCTTATCTTCAGGTAAAAATGGCACTACTGCATCAATTACTCTATACATATCTTCATGAGATTCTCCAACTGCAAGTCCTCCTATTGCATAGCCATCCAAATCCATTTTAGTTATTTCTTTAGCATGTTCTATTCTTATATCTTCGTATATTCCACCTTGATTAATACCAAACAGCATTTGTTCCTTATTTATTGTATCTGGAAGTGAATTCAATCTATCCATTTCAACTTTACATCTTTCAAGCCATCTTGTAGTTCTTTCTACTGATCTTTCGACATATTCTCTTGGTGCTGGATTTTCAATACATTCATCAAATGCCATTGCAATAGTTGATGCTAAATTACTTTGAATCTGCATAGATTCTTCTGGACCCATGAATATTTTTTTTCCATCTATATGAGAATTAAAATATACACCTTCTTCTTTAATTTTTCTCATCTTTGCAAGAGAAAATACTTGAAATCCACCTGAATCAGTTAAAATAGGTCTATCCCAATTCATAAATTTATGTAATCCACCAAGTTTATTTACAACTTTATCTGTTGGTCTTAAATGAAGATGATATGTATTAGAAAGTTCTACCTGACATCCTATTTCCTTTAAATCCATTGTAGATACTGCACCTTTTATAACTGCAAGTGTTCCAACATTCATAAATACAGGAGTCTGTATTGTACCATGTGGCGTTACAAACTCTCCTCTTCTTGCTTTTCCATCTTTTTTTAATAATGTGTATCTTTTACTCACAAGCGTCACCTCTTATATTTTATAATTTATTATCGCTTGATTAATGTCACCTCATCAGCGGTTAAATCAGTTAACTAATAAACATTGCATCTCCAAATGAGAAAAACCTATATTTTTCATTTACCGCTTCCTCATATGCCTTCATAACATTTTCTCTTCCAGCTAATGTTGAAACCAGCATTATTAATGTTGATTCTGGTAAATGAAAGTTTGTTATTAATTTATCCACTACTTTAAATTTATATCCTGGATATATGAAAATATTAGTCCATCCACTTTGTTCTTTTACAAAGCCATTTTCGTCACCAATAGTCTCTAAAGTTCTTGTTGATGTAGTTCCAACAGAAATAACTGCATTACCTCTTTTTTTAGTTTCATTGATTATATCTGCACTTTCCTTTGAAAGTATATAAAACTCTGAATGCATTTCATGTTCTTCTAAGGATTCAACTTTTACTGGTCTAAAAGTTCCTAGACCAACATGTAGAGTTAAATAAACTACATTAATACCCTTTGCTTCTATTTCAGCCAGTAACTCCTTTGTAAAATGCAACCCTGCTGTTGGTGCTGCTGCTGAACCATTTTCTTTTGAATAAACTGTTTGATATCTTTCCCTATCCTCTAATCTTTCATGAATATATGGTGGTAAAGGCATTTCACCTAGTGCATCCAATACTTCCTCAAATATTCCTTCATAGAAAAATTCAACAATTCTATTACCATTATCTTTAACTTCCACTACTTCAGCTTTTAATTTACCATCTCCAAAAGTAAATTTTCTTCCCACTCTTGCTGATTTACCAGGTTTAGCCAAACACTCCCACTTATCTTTTTCAATTCTCTTAAGTAATAGGAATTCTATTTTTCCACCAGTTTCTTCTTTTTCTCCAATTAATCTTGCTGGCATTACTCTTGTATTATTTAAAACTAAAGTATCACCTTTATTTAAATATTCAACAATGTCATGGAATTTTTTATGATTAATTTCACCAGTTTTCTTATCTAAAACCATTAATCTTGAAGAATCTCTTTTTTCTAATGGATGTTGAGCGATTAACTCTTCTGGCAAATAAAAATCAAAATCTTTTACGTTCATTTATTATTTCTCCTAACTAAAAAAACATTACAATTAATTTACATTATAATAAAATATATATTTAGATAATTTATATATAATCTACTTCTTTATTCTTCAAAAAAATTTCTCTGAACACTATTGCTAGATTTATTTTTTGAAGTATTCACTCTACCAAGGTGTTTATAAGCTTTTTCACTTGCAATTCTTCCTCTTGGAGTTCTTACTATAAAACCTTTTTGTAATAAATAAGGTTCATAAACATCTTCTATTGTTCCTAGTTCTTCGCCTATAAAATAAGAGAGAGTTTCAATCCCCACAGGTCCACCATTAAAGTTATCTATAATTGCTTCTAATATCTTATTATCAACTTTATCAAAACCCTGATTATCAACTTCTAACAGTTCTAAAGCTGCTTTTGCTTCCTTTAAAGATACAAGCTTATCTCCTCTTACCTCTGAATAATCCCTAACCCTTTTTAATAATCTATTAGCTATTCTTGGAGTTCCCCTTGATCTTCTTGCAATTTCAAAGGCTCCCTCTTCAGTAATTTCACAGCCAAATACTGCTGCACTTCTTACTATAATTTCCTTTAGCTCTTGATCTGTATAATATTCCATTGCACAAAGTACACCAAATCTATCTCTAAGAGGTGCAGAAAGCATTCCAATTCTTGTAGTTGCTCCTATAAGTGTAAATTTAGGAAGATCAATTCTAATAGATTTTGCAGCAGCACCTTTTCCTATAACTATATCTAGCGCATAATCCTCCATAGCTGGGTACAAAATTTCTTCAACAGATCTATTTAATCTATGTATCTCATCTATAAATAAAACATCAAAATCCTTTAATGTTGTTAAAATGGCAGCTAGATCACCTGCTCTTTCTATGGCCGGTCCTGAAGTAACCTTCAAATCTCCGCCCATTTCTGTTGCAATAATATTTGCTAAAGTAGTTTTACCAAGGCCTGGCGGTCCATATAAAATAGCGTGGTCTAAAGCTTCATTTCTATTCTTTGCTGCCTTTATAAAAATATCTAATCGTTCCTTAACCTTATCTTGTCCTATATATTCACTAATTTTTTGAGGTCTTAGACTAAGTTCAGAATTAAAATCCTCTTGCGATTCAAACGCATTAACTATTCTTTCCATAAAAACCTCCCCTTAATTATCCCATTAACAATTTTAAAGAAGCCTTAATTATATTTTCAATACTTTCATTTCTATCAACATTTTTAAGTGCCGCTTCTGCTTCTTTTTCACTATATCCTAACGCAAGTAAGGCACTTAAGGCTTCTGATAATACTACAACATTTTCACTAGTACCCGTTTCAGTATTTTGAGGAACATCTAATAATTCATCTGCTCTTAACTTATCCTTAAGTTCTAATATAATTCTAGCAGCTGTCTTTTTACCTATGCCAACTCCCCTACAAATATGTTTTTCATCACCAGTCAATATAGCATATTTTAAATTGTTTACTCTGCTTATTGATAACAGGGATAAGGCAGCCTTTGGACCTACCCCACTTACCGTTAAAAGCAATTTAAATAAATCAAGTTCTTCTCTCGAATCAAAACCATAAAGCCCTAAGAAATCTTCTCTAACTATTTGTTCGATATATAACATTATTTCTTCTTCTGGTTTGGGAATGGAGGACATTGTGGCACCTGATGTAAATATTTTATAACCAATACCATTATTCTCTACTATTATATAATCCCTATTTATGCCTACATATTTTCCTTTTATATATTCGTACATTTAAATTCCTCCATAATAATATACCTCATGAATATTTCGTCAAATTAATCTATAAAACCTAACTTATACTTTATCATTTTAAGAGAAATCTTTCAACAATGTATTTAATAAATCAGTTAAGACTTACATATATAAAAAGGTATGAAAGCAATAAATATGCCCATACCTTTGTGAACTTTACTGTAAATCATATTTAATTATGACAGAAACTCAGATATATTTTCCTCAGCTTCTTCTTTAGAATCATATTCAAATTCAAAATTCTTGATTTTTTGTTTATCCGTTTCTCTTAAGCTATCAACTTTTTTATTATTTGAATATACATCTTCACTATTCTCAATTAATAATATTCCATCTTTGTCAGTTTTATATATAGCTAAAAAACCATCTTTTTCTCCAATGTAATATTTGTTAGGCTTTACTGCTTTAGATATATCCCTTTTATATGTCATTTCTCCATTACTATTTAATTCAAGAACATAACCTTTTTCACTTAATACTTTTGATAATTCTCCCTTAGTTAAATTACCATCTATATTTAATTCTTTTTTTAACTCTGCTATGGTTGCTTCTTTTTCTTTAGTGTTTCCAGAAAATAAATATATTTTTGTGTTATCTCTCAATTCATTATTCTTATTTACTTCACTTGCTTCTACTGCATTATTTTTTATGCTCTTATTAGCTATATATTTATCTGATAAATAGTAAGTTATAAAAAAAATAATTACTAAAGTCAATGTCATTCCAATAAATAATCTCTTTTTATTAATCATAAATAATCACTCCTTATTAAGGAGTATTAACACTATTTAAATAAATATACATTAAATTACTTATAATAAATAAAATATCCTTAATTGGATTTGAAAGTATGTTTTAATGCATTTATAATTATATTTCCAGTAACTCTAAAACAATTTTTATAGTTTGCAAAGCCACTTATTATCAATGCACCTAATATAATTTCCAAATAGTAAAATATTACTGTCAATATTGGAGTAAAATTTACCCATCTCATATTAAAAAGCATAGAAGTAGCATAAGATATTCCAAATATAGCAACACTGAAGATTATAAGTCCTTTTACCATACCTTTCAGATCTTCATGGCTAGGAGCAATTCCACTTATTAATATTAAGAACAATAAGAATGTTATTAGTCCTTCTTTAGTTATCATAAATCTTGGATCTAATATTTGCGATATTTGACCTATTTCAGTTTTTAATATAAATTTGCTTTCAATAAATATAAATATAGGTATATTAACTAAAGCTGGTGCTATTGCAATAAAAAATCCTTTTATACTAATTAAAAATGGTATACTGCTTCCTATTCTTGACTTTACATATCCAGGCCTACCGCCTTTAGGCAAAAACTTAACTTCATCAATTTTAGCTAGGCATAATAAAGCTACAAGTAAATGCGCCAATTCATGCGCTGGTGTACTAAGTCCATATAAAAACTTTCCTAAATTAGAACTTACACTTCCTATTGCACCTTGAAAAACTGATTGTATAAATCTTAATACATAATAATAAGAAAAATATAATACTAAAAAAACTCCTACTGATTTAACTGCTGCTTCCATTTAACCACATCCATTTCTAACTATTGTGCTATATTTTATAAAGACTTCTATCTGACTCTATTTATAAAGCCACATCTTTTACATAATTCTTCTACAGCTTTTCTCTCAGAAAATCCATTATATATATCCTTAGCTCTTTCAGAATTTAATATTTCCTCTAAATCACTTTCAAAAATATTACCAAGAGGAATACTTCCATCACTATCCAAGCAACATGGCACTACAGTTCCATCTACTAAAATGCCTATTTGATCTCTAAGTCCATAGCAAAATGCTCTTTCTTCTAATTCCTCTACCTTCAGAGATGGCCATTTAAATTTTTCACCCATGCTTATATAAACATTTTTTGTTAATTTAAAACTATTCTTTTCTTTAAGACTCTCTCTTAAATTACAATTTATTTCAAATTCTTTTTCAAGTAGTGTAAGTATATCAATATTCATATTATTGCTAGCTCTATATTTTGTGTCTAAATTCCATAACCTTAAAGAACAGATTATGTTAGTATTTTCAATTGCTTCTTTAACAAAATCAACTATATTATTTATGTATTTATTGAAATCCACTTTCTCCTCATTAGCCTCAAAACTATGAAGAGAAATATTTACCTGCCTTAAAGCAGATGCATTAAGCAATATGTTTTTAACTTCATTTATTAAAGTTCCATTAGTAGTTATATTAACCTTCAATTGGTTTTCTCTGCTTATGTCTAAAAAAGTTTTAAGTTCTTCATTTAAAAATGGCTCCCCCATCAAATGAAAATAAATATGATCTGTATAAGGTTTTATTTTTGTTATAATATGCTCAAAACCTTCTTTATCCATAAACTTTAATTTTCTAGATGTTTTAGGACAAAAATTACAGCTCAAATTACATACATTTGTTATCTCTACATATACTTTTTTAAATTTTTTCATTAATCATAACCTCAGTCTTTAGTTTTTTTAATTTGAAAGAAAAACCTTTTAACTATTTCCTTTCAGTTTTTAATAATTTCTAATATAATGCTAATTGTATCACACTATATTATATAATAATTTATTATTTTTCCAATAGTTTTTAAAATATATAAAGAGCAACACGTAATATCAAAACAGAGTTGCTCTTTACATAATTAATTTTATAAGATTTAATATTATCTTTTTTTCTTTTCTGTCCGAAATTTCACTAGACTAATTTATTGATTTTCTTTTTTGCCCTTGTTCTTTCTAGCTCTCGTTCATTTTCTTTTTTCTCTATTTTTCTCAAATCCGATGCAGTATTATCTTCCGCTTTATTAAGAGCTGATACAAAAGTCATACCTCCAGCGCCGCCATCATAACCTTTAGAATAACCTGTAAATGCCAAATAAATACCGCCTTGTCTTGCAGAGGATAGTATATTTTGAGCTTCTCTTTTTGTTCTTGAATTTCTCACTTGATTTTCAATTCTTTTTCTTTCCGTATCCATAAATCTAGATTTACTTAAAAGTATAGGATCATTTTTTTCCAGATGTTTAATCTCTTCATCATTAACATATTCTCCTCTGGCTATTTTAGAAGCTATACTTTCCATGTAAAGTTTATCTTGCTGCTTTTGCATCTCCATTTGATTTGGTGTCAAATTTACATTACTTTGCTGAGGCCTTTCTTGATGACTATTAATCATTTTATCCAAAATTCTTTTCTTTTCTTCTTTACCTTCTGCTTTTCTAAATTCTCCCCACATATCTTTATTCATATCACCAATGATTTTCATATATATCCACCTCCTCTTGATAAGTAATTTTATTATTAATACTATCGTTATTTTTATAACATTCTTTATTTTTAATTTATTTACCTGCCTAAATATCTGAACAATTTTACTTAACTTTCTTAGACAATGTAAAAGAAGATTAAATCTACAAAATCTTGTAGATTTAATCTTCTTAAAATATACATTTAAATATTTTCTTTGCTGCAAATCGCTCTTACCACATTTTAACTTTTTTAATAAACTTACCAATAATGCTCTCTCTTTTATTTCGCTTATTAAGCTCATTTTTACTTGCAAAAAATATTAGTAATGCTCCTCCTGTAAGCAGATATATCCACCAAGGTATATTTAGCCAAAAATTCAAAGTATATAAAAATACACCTATCAATAAAAATACTGCTCCTCCAATAAAATATAACCTTCTTTGCAAAATAAAGCCTACAATAACACTTATTATACATAATATGCAATAAGTAATAGCTTCAAATGAACTATTATTTTTATGAGAGAACATTAAAATTATTCCTGTTAGTACATACCAGCTTCTTAAAATTAAATTCCAGAAAATGTTTTTCTTTTGTAAATAATATTTTATTATCAAATGTAATACAATGATAAATGGAATCAATAAAAAATCTAATTGAAAATTTTCTAAAAAGTCCAATTCAGAAATAAATCTTCCATAACCGATATAATTAATAAATATAGAAGCTATGAACAAATTTCTTTTTAATTTATTACCTTCTACAATCTGACTCAAATAATATAAAGAACCTCCAAATACTATAAATGAAAAAACATTAAAAATAAATGGGACAGCTCCATATAATGAAATTATTATGGCATATACAAGAGAAATTCCCGAAAAAGTACTACAATACAGCAATTCTCTATGTCCTGAACTTTCATCTATATTATAAAGTTCATATCCTACTGCTCCTATTATAAAAGCTATAAACCAATTTGCTGTTATTTGATTTATTAATTCAAAATAATATATTATTCTAAAACTCATAATCCAAAAGAATCCAAGAGGAATAAACATAAGTATAATTTTTCTTTGTTTATATAAAAATAATGCCATTATTCCTAGAGCTGCTATTAAGAAGAATATAAATAGGAAATTTAGATTTTGAAAATCGTTTAAAAACATTGAATTTATAAATCCAAAAGAGTAAATTCCAATAATATATGAATTTAATCTCTTTTTCCATGGTTCTTTAGTACACCACCAAATAATGGTTAAAACCAAACTTATACATAAGAATATATTTTGAGGCTTTAAAATGAATATATTCAATTTATTAAATCTATAAAATAATTCTAAATCCAACAGCACCATTGTAAACATGGTTATAAAGAGATATAAATATACTTTTATTTTAAGTTCATTTTTTGCAAAAATAAAACAAAAGGCTGTTACAATAATTACTGCTATTCCTGCAATTATTCTATCTATTTGAAAAAATAACGTTAGTAAATAAATAATCCCTAAAAATGCATGTCCTTCATATAAATATATCTTATAACTACTATTATTTTTCAAACCATAAATAAAACCTATAGCATAAATAATCCCTATATTTAAAATTATATAAATAAAACCTAAATGGAATCTGCTATTAGCAAAAATATTATCTATTAATTTCAAGCCTGAAAGAGCAAATAAATTAGCAATAAAAATATTGATTGGTATTATACTTTTTAATAAAAATACGTAAAATTGATTTTTGCTTTTTTTACTAGTAATAACTATAAGTGTTCCTAACAAATATAATAATATTGCTACATATAAGGCTTTTAAAGGTATAATAGAAATCAAATCTAAACATGTCATTGAAATTAATATTAAGATATCTGATCCTTTTTTTAAATACTTAAAATCATTAAAGTAGTAAATTACTCCATAGACCACACTCATACCTATGCTCATAAGAATATAATAAGCAAAAACATCCATCTTAATTTTAAAAGTGATAGCTAGCATATGAATTACTAAAATCAATAGACTCGTTACGAATACTCCACCTTGAAATTTAAGTTCATACATCCATAACCAAACAATTACAGCTAAAATAAAGACTCCAAATGTAATTATTAACCCTTGTATCACTCCGCATGGTTTTCCTGCCATTATCATTACTGTAGCATAAATACAAATTCCTAAAACTTGAAAAATACACGATATAATATTAATAAAAGAATAATACTTTATAGTTTTCAAAACAAAGGCATATATACCTTCATATCTTTTTCCTATTAGGTAAACACATGATAAAATCAAAGTATATATTAGCATCATTAAAACTCTCGTATTATAGTTAAAATATAATTGTTTTAAGATAAACCAATACAATAACTGCAAATCAATAAGTGATATCCAAATAAAAGCTGTATTTTTGTATTTTTTGATACTATAAACAAAAAATATTAAACATATAAATGCACTTATAATTCCATAAATATACCTTCCAGATCCTCCAATACTCAAATAATTACCTAGCAGTTTAAAAAATCCAATAGACAAAAATATTATTGGTAAAAATAAATTTCCGAGTACCCAAAAAGCAAATGACGTCTTAACTATTTTAAGTTTTCTTTCTGTAAAACTGCTCATTGCAAAAAATAAAATACTTACCATTAATAATGCAATTGTTTTTGTTCCATTACTCATTATAAACCACGTACTGGTTGCTAGAATTATTCCTGCAAGAAGAATCAATATAATTCCTAAACTTAAAATTAAGGTAATATTTCTTTCTTTAGTTAGCTTATTTTGTTGTTCTCTATTTTGATTTTTATTAATAATATATGAATCCTTTAAAGGTTTATTAATTTCACCTAATGTTTTTTCAAAACTATTAATCTTTTCTGCTTCAATTGTTTCCGATTCAAAATGAACATCCAAATCATTTATCTCTGAAAACTCCTCTTTGATAAGCTTTTCTTCTTCAGAATCCTTAGCTAGAACTTTTTCAATTGATGCTGTTTGATCATCAATTTTAGTTTTTTCTACGGAAACTTCTTGCCACTTTAGCTTTTCCTTGCAATATTCATTTCTAATCTTTATTAATACACTTTCTGAAATTTGACCTTGTTTCCAAAGAGAATTAATATATCCTAAGAATTCATCCTTGTTATCTTTATTATTCACACAATCCCTCCTTCATCCTAAATAAATTAAGCTTTAAAGTTAATTATAGTCCATACTTTATAGTACCAAAAATTCATGTTTATGGAAAGTTTTTCACGTAAATTTAGGTATAATATAAAACTTCATCTAAAAAAAATTCACTTTATTTAAACAATCGAGTAGGAGCTAAATAATTATTTTATTTAGCGTCCTCTCACACCACCGTAC
>NZ_JAABNP010000121.1 GCF_009928485.1 Clostridium sp. C2-6-12
ACTCAGCTTATACATTAATTAATAGCGCAAAAGCTTGTGGCGAACCAACTTATTTTATAACCGATAGACTTCCTTCATATAATGAAGCTGTCGCGACGGCATTGCCAAATACCGAACACGTACCTGTAGAACCTATGTCTAGTGATACCAATAACAATCTAATAGAATCATTTAATAAAACATTTAAAGCTTGGTATAAATCTAAA
>NZ_JAABNP010000018.1 GCF_009928485.1 Clostridium sp. C2-6-12
CTAATTTTAACAATGGAGGCTTGCATTTTCTATGCGTTAATTTTTTTACGCTTACCAATATTCTCCTTCCATTGTTTAAATAAGAATATAAAAAAGCTATCATCCTTGAATGTTATTTCAAGGATGATAGCTTTTTGCTTAGTGTTACCACCTCAATTTATCCATATACTACAATATAAACCTCTGCAAGTACGGGATGTAATTATATATTTTCTTTAATTAGTATATTTATTTTCCCAAATGATAAATTTACAGATATTTTGTATGTATTTTCTATTTTTATTCCTGAATATACCTCTTGAGGTGTCATTTCTAGTTCCATTCCCATATTGGACATATTCACTAAAAAAATTCCATTATGTAAATTTAGGAATTCACTAACTGATGCTTCTGCCATTTCATCAATAGAATTCAATTCTTCTTCTGCATATTTAGATGCAAATTTTATAAAAGATTTTTCCTCTGCCTCAATAAATGTAGATAATGATACCTTTCCATTTATGTCTTGTTTCGCAACAAAATTACATTTATATTCTTCTAACTTAACTACTTCATCTATAACCGCTTCGTTATCAATAAATCTAATCAAATTTCTCATCATTAATCCTAAATAACATTTAAGGACATCTTCTTTATTGCTGTCTTGAAATTTTATAAATTTATTTATCATCTCATTTATATCATCTTTTTGTATTGCGTCAAATTCCTTATCTGAAATACTATAATCATTTTTATATTCTTTTATTGCCTTTTCAAATTCTTGTAGTGTCATATATTCTTTATCTACAAGCGCTTGTCCTAATAACAAGTGTCCAAATTTTTGAGAAGATAATAATTCCTCTACTTGATCTTCTTTAAGATATCCCATTTCTACAGCTATTTCACCGAATTTTTTGTCTAGCTTTTTTTGTGCTTGATTAACTTCATCAGTTTGATTTGCAGTCATATATCCTGCATTTACAGCTAATACACCTAATTTTAACCTGGTTTCCTTTTGATACTCTAATCCATCATGCAGTTGCTTAGGGGTTAGATATTTTTTATTCAATAAATATTGACCAAAAAATTGAGTAAACATTAACTATTCCCCCTTCTTAATAAAGTTTCCAACTATTTTAGTGATTTGTTCTTGTTCCCAAGGTTTTTGAATAAATTCAAATGCACCTGCTTCAATAGCTTTTTTCAAATGTTCTTTAGTTCCTGATGAAGAGGCCATTACAACTTTGGCATTTTCATTAAAATCTTTTATTTCTGAAACTGCTGTTATACCATCTTTTACTGGCATAACAATATCCATAAATACCAAATCTGGATTTGTCTCCTTATAAATCTCCACTGCACATTGTCCATCAGTTGCCTCTAAAATATCAAATGAACCACATAACTTTAAGCTTTCCTTTAATTTTTTTCTCATTAACATTGAATCATCACAGATAAGAATTTTTAATAAACTCTCTGACATAACTGCTCCCCCTCTAATTAATCTTTAAAATTATACCATTCTAATTTTATAATTTCTCCTTATATATTTTCATAATTTAGCTCGGCATTTTTAGTTTTGTTATTACCGACTAACATTATACCTTTTATTATCGATACCAATAGCTCTTTAATTTAGCTTTTATTAACAGTAAACGTTATTAAAGAAATCTTTTACATACCAAATAAATCTAATTACTTTATTTATTTCATTATAACTTAAATTTATTTGTTCTAAAATATAAAAATTATAATCACTTAAATTTAAGTATAAGATTTGTACAATTTTGCATTGTAATTTGTCATAAAATCTTTTATCTTGCATTTCAATTCTAATTGTTCCAATGATTTTTCTTCATATCAACATGATTATCATCTTTAAAGGATACACCTTCTTCTAATAGCAGAAATCGTTGTTCATGCCATCCAGGAGCTAGCCTTCCAGCATGATTCACCACACGATGACATGGATATCTCCCATAAAATTCTGCCTGACTAAGAACCTTCCCCACAAGCCGCGCATTTTTGTCTCTACCAATAAGCTTAGCAATTTGTCCATATGTAGCTACTTTCCCCTCTGGGATTTCTTCAACAACGGAAAGTATTTCATAAATTAATTGTTCATTCATAATCTTTTTCATATATTCACCTATAATACAGATCTTCATTTGGATATTACCATACTTTTATGCAATATTTATATATTATTAACTGAAGATACATGTTTTTTACATCATCTTAATAACTATTTGAAATCATCTCTCTAATTATACAATATATTTTATATTTTTTTCTTTATTTTTCTATAATGTATAAATATCTTAGCATTTTCTATATATAAGAAAATATTAAAATATGGAAAAAGTTTATATCACTATTTTTTCAATGATATAAGCTTTTTTAATTCTCTTTTTGTACAGTTTGAATTTGTATACAAAATAATATTTTATAGATGTATCTTATCTAAGGCAACTATATATTATGAGCTTGATGTCTGTTTAATTGACAGTTCTTTAAATAGTTTAATTAATTCTGGATAAAACTCATTAAATGAAGGATATTTATCTCGATTATTCTCATATTCTTTCAATTTTTCAGAAATTGCGCTGATATAAATAAATTTCATGCCAGTATCTCTAGCTATATACTCTTCACTTTTTTCAAGTCCAAAAGTGTTTCGTAAAACACTGTAACTTATTGCTCTTACAATATGTTCATTTACACAACAATTCCAATCCGTGTATGCCTGCTTACTCATATCATCCTTTATAGGTAAAAACAAATTACTGTACTTATTAATTTCATCTATATTTTTTTCAGTTAATGGGTTTATATAAGAATGCCCGAATTCATGCACCACCATCTGAAAAAATTCTGCATCATCATTTGGTACAACCATAAAATCATATAAATCAAACTTTCCATCTTTTGCTGGCATTTTTATACCATAACCTCCTATTGATAATGGTTGAATTATAAAATTATAGCTGTTTTGTTTATATCCATAATAGTTTTGAATCTTCTCTATAAGGCCTAATTTATCAATCCTGTTTTTTACATCCGAAACGCATTTCTTGTAAAATTCATCATGACTTATATAAAAATCATCAAATTTAGATTTCTTTCTAAAATCTGATAATAAATCAAAAAACTTTAGTAACTTTTCCTTACCTCCTGCATTGGTTATAATCGTTTCAGGTAAAGAAATATCCTCTAAAAGCTTTAGATTATCATCAACATATAACATGGCATTAGGAGCTGTATCATAGGTAAATCCTGTTTCCATCATCTCTTTACATAAATTAATTACCTCTTCATTCTTATACTTTGAAAAGTAATTTGAAATGTCATCACTATATTTTTGATTATCTACATGCAAATTTTTCTTTAAAATAACTGGTGCATCTGCAAGATACTGCACCACGCCAAGCAGTTCAATTTTTGGTTCAACGCTCACATTGCATATACCACTTTCCTTAACAGTATTTGCTATCTTTTCGTTGACCTCAATTGTCTTGGTATTATTACTACTTGCACATCCAATACAATTCAATAGCATCATGCAAACTATCCCTAAGACTACTATCTTCTCTCTCATAATCATCATCCCCATCTTAATATTGATGCTAAACTTTTAGAAAACTTTTATTTTCCATCACTGTGTAACATAGTACCATAAAATCATATATTTAACAATAATTCAAAGTAAAGTATAAACTTATTACAACTCCATTTAACCACCTTATAATTAACTACATAAATAAAAATTCACCATATCTAAAGCTGTGATTTTAGATTACAAATATCTGAACATTGCAATCTATTTAAAATCGTTATTGAATTTAAATATTAGTTTATCTCCATCAAATGTTGAACCATGATTTTCTTCAAAGTTCCCATTTGTATAATCACTAATAGTTTTTCTCCAAAACTTTTCTCCCCTTGGATTCATCCCTGATGGAGCTACATATAATCCCCACTTTCCTAAAAACTTATCAAATATCTCCTTTGCTGCAATGGATGCAATATTTTTTCCTCTATACGGTCTTAATAAAAAGAACTCATAAACGTAAAAATCCATTCCTTCTGGTGCAAACTTACCAGTTGATACCAAGTCAAATCCAGCTGGTTTTCCATCTACCATTATAATAAATGGAAATAGATAATCTGGATTTTCAAACCAAGCATTTTGAACATCATATTGCTCAATTAAGGTTTTTGTAGGCCCATCCTCGTAAATCCCATATTCATTAGGTACATTTCCATAAATCTCTGACAAGTCATGCAGATATAGTGGATAAATATTTTTTATTATCTTTCCATCCTCTTCATTTGCCAAAACTACTTTAACTTCCAAAATTTCACCTTCCTTTTAATATTAATCAAAATAAATAGCATGCTAATTATAAATTTAATTAGCATGCTGATTATAAATATGACATTATATGTAAATTAAAATTTAACTTATATTATCTATCTACTTAAAATCAGATATAGTTTCCTTATAAAATTCTATAAGGAAATCATATCATAACTTTAAATAAACCTTCAATTTCATAAATAGTTATGGCTTAATTATGAGCACGATCTCTTCTGCTCTCTTATAATACGTCTTATACTCTGCTCTGATAAATAATACATTTGTGCTAAGTTCTTTATAGGCACATCATTATTATACTTTTGAAAAATTTCAATATCTCTATTTTTCAGCATATCTTTTGTACCACTTTTTTCTCCCCAAGCTTTTTGATTATTATTTTTTCTTGGTATATAAACAAATTCTCCATCAACATATTCTTGTATGACCCTTATAATCTCTTCTGGTAACACATTTTTTGCCTTAATATATTTCAATACTTTGCCCTCCTGTACTTTTATATATAGGATGCAAATACTACTCAAAGCTAAGTAATGCGTTACAAAAACCTAAGTTAATTAATATACATTTAAGCAATTTTTTATATTAGGCTCCTGACAAAGCATTGCTTTTTCGTTTCATTGTAGTCTTTGCAGGAGCAAATTTTAAACTTTCTAAAAATCATTTTGATTTTCATAATACCACAGCCTTCCTTATCTAATTAGATTACGTATAATAATTTAGAAAATATCTATAATCTAAAAGTATTCTCAACTACTCTTGGAAGGATACTATATACGGATTTACCCATTTTCAATTCAAAATACTCCTTTATTTCAAACGTTGCCTTCCATTTTAGTGTAGTATATTCATTTATTCCATGTCTTAGTGCTGCTTCTATCATCCTTTTCTCTATAAGATAGTAACCATCAATAAATGCCAATGAATCACATAATTGAATGAGCCTATCATAATCATCATATTCAGTGCTTTCTAAATACTGTTTTACAAATTCATACTCTTCTTTAGTACAATCCCACTTTCCAAATGCAGATTTTATATCCTTACAATCAAATGAATGAGTAATACATACCTTAGCAACTCGATAGAAACCTTTTTCCATTAAAAAATTATATCCATCTAGAATATGCCTCATGCCAGTTATTCCAAATCTTCTGCCTATATCATGAAGCATTCCTAATATTGATGCAACCTGTGGATCTAATCCATCACAATTTTCTGCTATAATTTGTGCTGCTTTACTGGCATACATAGAATGTTTTATCCAAGACCCTGGATTTAATTCTCCAGCCTCATGCAAAAATGCTTCTGCCTCTTCTATAGTTGGCATCCCTTTTTTATCATTGTTTCCTAACATATTTAACTCCTTAAAATTCTAACACTTAATACGTTATAATTTACCATTCTGTAATACTTCTATATTATATATCACAAAAACAAAACTTACCATATTTCTTTTAATATGGTAAATCACTTCTAATAATTTTATATCCAATTTTAGCGAAGTTCCAATTTATATATGCTATGCTTCGCCTTTTATTCTTCTAAGCTTATTTAGTATTTTATAGTATTTTTTATTTATTCACATGATATTTATATTATAGATATAATCGAAAAAATGAAACTGACTTTTTCCTTTTATCAGTTGTTGATTTATAATTAAAATTTACCTGCAAATTCATACAGAATTGATTCAATATAATATCTATAGTCATTGACTATTTTTTTACCACTCTTATTGATTATTCCGAGATTCTAAAGTTGTAAAAATAACATATGGTACAAATAATCCAGATAAACCAGAGTATATCCCCTTCGCATTAAAAAATATAATACTCATAATTGCAAAAAATAAACAAATCACATAATATATACTTGCAATTATCATATTAGCTTTTTCACCTGTTCTAAAACCGGGTACATTTTTTAATATTGACTTTATAGATAAATCCCTAATATCTACTTTTTCTTTTTGATTAGACTTATACTTTGATTTGTAATATATTAATATAATCATAAGTATACTCATACAGAATAACTCAAAAATTATCTTCCTATAATCCCTTATGTATATATTATAAGAAACTCTAATCAGAAAACTTATAAAAGTAAATATATAAATTTTATCTATTGCATCTAGCTTTTTTAACTTCATACTTTTCTCATCTCACTAATTCAATTATTAATTTAGCTTTCCCAAATTAGCCAACTAACCAGTAATACTTATACTTTCATATTACTAAATGTTATCTATACTGAACTATTACGTTTTATTATAAGATTATTCATCAAATCTACTCAATAAACTGGAATTTATAATGCTATTTTTCAATAGCTTTCTGCAAATATACTAAAACTATATTCATTGTAGTTATAAGTTTTGAAAAACGTGTATATGTTGAACTACCTTCTTTAGCATTGTTAAGCCCTGTTGTACTTTTATTTTTGATTGAAGTAATTTGTACAACTGCTTTTTCTAATTCCTCTTTTGAATATTGATTTTTTTGATTCATCAATAAGGCTTTAGAAATGTATAAAGCCTTAATCCTATTTTTAGATAGTGACAACGAAGGTGAACCCTCCTTTAATTTGGTTTGTACCTTTTCGCAATTAACTATTGTTGATTCAATTATTCTTAAGGTATCTTTAATCTGTCGTTCTGTAAATGAATGCATGACATTAAGCTCCTAAATCCTTATTTATCTATATTATATCAAAAGCGGTATTACTTTGTAATAACTTACTAGAATTAAATCTCTAAAAGCGATTGCTTGGTTTGATTATTAAATTTAATTTTATATGAAAATAAAAAATGAAACTGACTTTTTATTTTATCAGTTTCATTTTAATATGTTGCTATAAAATTTTATTTACCTTAATAATCTTTTATCCCATGAATATATAGTCTAAAATAACTCCTTCAAGTCCACTATATTCTTCCATTGGCTCCCAAACTTTTTCTCCTTTAGTGAAGATTAAACTTACAGTTTGTGGTTCTGCTTTTGCTGTGCCTGCTGCAATGGAATCACATATATATTCTAATAATTTCTTTTGCACTTCTTCTTTTGACATATTAGGATTATTAGTATAATCTGCTATAGCTTTGTTTTGAGCATCTTTAAATATTTTATCCATATCAAAAACTTTTAGTTTCAAATCAAATTTTTCAACTTTTTTATCTGCTGAAGTTTGCTTTATTTCATAGCTTAAATTAGATAAACCTTTAATTAAACTTTCTTTAAATTTAGCTTTAACTTCATCTGTTATTACACTTTTATCAACATTATCTCCAGCAAAGCTCTTCATAAGCTTATTTTCTTTATCTTGTACAAGTTTATTATAACTGTCTTCTGTAAATCCTATCTTGTCCATATTTGTTTTATCATTTTTTAATAAAACATTTAAGAATATTTTAGCACTTTCTTCTGCTGATACCTTTGGGCCTCCACAAGAAATCAACATTGTTGATGATATTACAGTTATTAAAAATACTGCAAAAAATTTTTTTAAGTTTTTCATTAATATTTCTCCCCTTATTTGAAAAATTGTTATTTACAATTTATATTTTACTTAGTAAGAAAGCCATTGTATTGTATAATTGCGACATATATGCCAATTTAAAAATTATTATTAAAAATGTTTTCTTTAAATCTATATAAAGTAATAAAAATAAATTTTTGCAAAGAAAAAGCACCTGTTAATACAGATACCATAACTATAAACATTCGTAAACTATCATTTGGCATTTATATGTTTCCGAGTAGACTTGAATATCTACTTATAAATTTTCTTGTAGCTAAAATGACTTTTGTATTAGAGCTTTTTCCAAATATCCTTGGCCTTATAAAAATTGATAAGGTGCATAATTATATAAAATTTCTATAAAATATTTTTTATCAACATAAAGGTAATCCTCATTTGTTAACTTAAACTCATTTTCTACATCTGTTATTTCTTGCAAATTAGCAGTATCTTTTTTATCAGTAATAAATTCTAATTTTGAAAAATCAAACATTCTATCAACTCCTCAAACAACTATTATATCATTTTTAGTTATCATCTCGAAAAGTGGCGTAATAACAACAATGACGAAGTACCCCTCTATAGCAGATATCATCTTCTTTTTTTATTTTTTTCATCCCACATTTTTTCATTACTTGAATACTTGCATAGTTATTCTCAAATGCCCCTGCAACTATTTGACGAAAGCCATATAGAAACAGCTCGTCTATTACCGCTTTCAACATTTCGGATGCATATCCTTTATTCTGATAATCAGGATTAATAACATAGCCTAATTCAATTACTCCGTCACCAATTTCTACATCATTTACAAATCCAATCAATTTATTACCGATGTAAATACCACGTTCGTAGTGTTCTTCAGAATAAGAAAAACCTTGAAGCTTTTTAAACATATTAATAGCCTCTTGTTCAGTTTCAAAATCAGGAATCATAAAATTCTGCTTTATTTTTTCATTTGTTAATAAGTCAATCATTGAATTCTGGTCAGCATCTTCATATGGTTTAATTTCCAATCTTTTTGTATTTATTACCTTGTCCATTTTTAGTCCTCACTTTTCATTATTGATATTGGGAATTATAAAAACACTCTAAAATTCTAATAATAATTTTCTAATTCAAAATATTATAATCCTCAAAAACTTGTCTAATTCCAACCTCGGCTTCTAATGTTGCAATTAAGTTTTCATCCTTCTCTCTTTTATCATTGTTAGTAAAATCTCTTATAGATTCTTTGTCAGAATTGATAAAAACTAAACTCTTTATTTCTTGCATTTCCATTTTAAGTGATAAATCTTTATTATGTTTATTTAAGATTTCAACAAGTTCCTCTCCATTTATCAATAAGTCAAGTTTAAAAATAGCTGACAGAAAATTCCTTTCTCCACCACTTTTTAAATAGCAAGGTTTTAAGCTCTTTACAATAGCTTTGTTTTCTATTTGTATTCCTAGTTCCTCTGAAATTTCTTTTTTTATATTATGCTCTAAATCTAAAAACTCCCCATTAACATCCTCTTTATCAATTCCACCACCAATAAATTGTAACTTGAAAGGAAAAGCTGTACATTCATTCATTTCTCCAATAGCAAACCTATTATCATTAGTTTCAATTAGTACAGAAGTATAAATAACTCTACAATCATTTTCTTCATATTTGTTTTTATATGTTGTATATAAAAAATGTGCATAGTTAGTTAATCCAACATATATGTGTATTTCATTTCCGTTAATCTTTGTTTTTTCAATAGAAAAAACATCCCCATTGAAAAGTTTTTTACCTGTTTTTAAAAGACTTTCCCAATGGCTTTCAACTCTTTTACTATACTCTTCTGGTAATGATATTTTCTTATTTGTGTAATATATTTTTACATTGTCATTAAACTTTAAAACATTAATTTCTTCCATAAATCCCAATTCCTTTACTACTTTTTTAATGCACAACATTCTATGCAATTACAGTATATTTATTTTCTTCATAATTCATTAAAAAATAAAGCCAAATTTTTCACATCATTTATTGCAATAATATCTTCTTTTGCTGGTATCTTATCCGTGTTATGACTATAAATTACTGGTTTAATGTTCTTTGAATTCATATGATGTAAAAGTGTACGTGCTGTATCATATGCTCCTTCAATATGCCCATCTCCACCACCAACTAAAATAACACCACCTTTTTTACTTTTTAGAATTGGAACTTCTTTTCTAAAAAATCTTGCACTAAAATACGTTTGAAGCCTGCTTGTAATTGCTAATAATTGTCCTGTAAGTTGTGAAAAGTAGATTGGGGAAGCTATTAAAATATTATCGCATTCTTGTATGTATTCATATACTTCTTGCATTTCATCATTATGACAGCAGCCTTTATTTTGCCAACAATATCTGCAATCCACACAAGGCATTATATTACAGTAATATGCGTTTATAATTTTATGTTCTCCATCTAAATGTTTAATAAGTTCATTTATAAAAGTCATAGTATCACCATTTTTTCTTGGCGAACCATTAAATATAAGTGTTTTCATTTAGTCTTCTCCTTGTATAATTACTACTACAAACTATAATTTAATTTGCATCTCTCAAATTTTTATTTAGAACCCATCCGATAATACCATCTTTTTTAGCTAGAGTTTGTAAACTTGATTTTTCAATTATAGAGACTCTATCTCCTTTTTTAACAGAAAGAAAATAATCCGTACAATCATAACAACACATTCCATCTTCAGTTTTAAAAAGCTTATCATTTTTTATCCAAAGCTCATGATTTGAAGAAATATGCCTACATAAACTGAATTCTTTTCCATCTTTTAATACTTCTACTGCATTATCCATCCATGAAATCTGAATTGTATTTGAATTTGGAGCTTGATCTCCTATAATTTCATCCGTTACAAAATCATCAACTGCATCAAAAGTAATACTTCCATCCCCATTAATTATTAGTGCATTCAACTGGCCTTCATCTTTAATCATATTTCCGCCATCAATACTAATAATTTTTTGTTCTTCGTTTATAATTGGATTGCAGCATCCTCTTTGTTTTCCGTAATTTGCAGTTGGCCAATGTCCAACAATCACATATTTAGAAAAAACTAATCCTTCCTCAATAAATGCATCACGCTTTACAACCTCACTAACCTTTTGTTCTTCTAAATTATCAGATTTAATGCCTGCATGAACGAAAATAAATTTCTCCGTCTCAATAATATGTGGTAATTGTTCTAACCAATTAAGTTCATAACTAAAATTTTGCTTTATTTGCTCCTTAATATATTTAATATCTGATTTTTCATTTACTTCAATTGATAACTGCTGACACATTTCATTTAAAATGCTATTTTTTCGGAACATCATATATCTTAAAAGATTTTCATCATCCTCCTCGCTTTTTATATCTTCCCAAACTGTGTCACAGTTTCCGCTAACCACATGAACCTCCCTTATCTTTGATAACTCAATTATATATCTTAAAGTCTCTAAGCTCATTTCTCCTTTTTCAATTAAGTCTCCAACTAAAATTAAAACGTCTTTTTCAGAAAAGCATATCTTTTCTAATAATCTTTTAAAAGCGTTTAAATTCCCATGTATATCACTTATTGCTATAACTCTTTTATCTTTTTCAACTAAAATTCTTTTTACTGTAGCTTTCATAAAATCTTGCCCACCTTATTAATATTCAATTAAATACATGACTTAAAACTCTATTTTTCCTAATCTTCTAACCATTCAATTTTTAATACAATTTATATGTAAACAGCATTAGGACGTTTACGTATAACTCCAAATTATTTTTCCAGCATTCGAATATACGTTCTTTTTTTACAATAACATATATACCTATTATTGTAAATATAATTCAATCTTTAAAATATATTGTTTTTAGATTAATATATAAACTCCAATTTAATCAGCATTATTATATACAAGTCTTTATATTCACAGGATTTATTATAAATTTTATTCTACTAACAAAATAAGAAGGAGAGCCACCTCCAGTTAAATCTGAGCTTGGTTCTCCTCCATTCCTTAGGTATATATCAAGTTGTCATTAGTAGTAAGTTTTAACCTTTCTACTACATTAGCTCTTTAGACTAGACAGTAACACATATAATCTGAAATCCACAAATTGAAATTTGTAGATTTCAGATTATATGTGTCAGCAAATAAATAATAATAATAATAATAATAATAATAATAATAATAATAATAATAATAATAATAAGGTGAATATTCATCTTGGCGGTATGTTTGCTATTAGTTCCCGGTATAGTTGCTCTGTACTTTCGCTGTTATATAAACTTATATATACATCTTTCTTATCAGTTAGTTCAATCTTTATTGTTGGAGATGATTTCGTTTGAACAAAGAGTAAAGTTTCACCGAGGGTATCTGATTTGAAATTTCCTTTTAAAGCTCCTCCCATACCTCCATAACCATTAATTCTTCTGCCAATACCAATATTACTCATGCTTTTCTCTATGAGAGATATATTAGCAACTTCAGAGAAGTCAATGTTTAATCCATACATAGCTTTTATTTGTATGCGGTCATCAAGTATGCTTACGCTAGGGTCTTTTTCACCATAAAAAAATAACGCAGCTATGGCAATAAAAATTATTGCAGAAATTGAAGTTATGGCTATAATAACCGCTTTGGGCGTCTTTGATGTTGACTCATCAGTTTTGTAAATAACCGATGTACTTCTGTATTTATTATAAATCCGATTATATGTAACGATTAATACTACAATTCCTGGGACACATATAATTACTAATAAAATGACACCTGATATAATGTTGAAAAGTGACAATATACCTGTCACAACCATACAAACAGTATAAATTGCCCACATCAAACCATTCGCGCGATTGTATGAGGGAATATCCGCTATCTCTTCAGGTTTTACGGTACTTCCTGACCAAAAGTGCATAGGGTCTTTACGTTTGAATGCCCAAAGAGCGATTACCCCAAAAATCAATGAACACAACCAACATATACTGGCAAATATGATATTCCCAAACGACATTACTGTTTCCTCCTTGCCATCTTTCGAAAATGCAAATACTCTGAACTTTAAATTTCAATTTATCTTTAAAATATTTATCTGATTTTTATAAATATAATACTGTTAACTTTTGTGATATGACTGTTTTTCTCCCCACTTTTCTAAAAAATACTCTGTATTGGGAAAGGTGCCTAATCTCCATGCCATATCGGTTAAATGCTATATCCTAATGGTTAGGACTTATAATAAAGAAATTTAGACAAACTAGAATATTACACTAAATCAATGTGATATTCTAGTTTGTTATTCATTTTTAATAATTATATAATCACACCTGATTAAAAATAACTAGCAAGCAATTTATAAATAGTTAGTTCACTTTTATTTTCCTCAATAGTTACATAAAAAACAAATGGAAAAATTATCAATATAGGAACTATACTAGCCCAATATGTTTTTGTCTTCAAAAACATGAAACTATAGTTATTTGATAATAATTTAATCTACATAAGATAAGCTTAACCAGCTTTCCATCATAGACATGATTACTATTTCAAATCCCCTATTCTAATTATACAACACATTTTTGAATTTTTCCTTTATTCTTCCACAATGTACAAATATTTTTATAATATGATATTTATCTTAAATTATAAATTTCTTATGCTTCTATAAAAGATGAAATTTATAACTTTGAAATTCTTAGAATAACCACTTTCTTCTTAACACTACTAATAATAATTCCTAAACTCACACAAAATTGTTCAAAAAAATGAAACAGACTTTTTTAATAACACATTTAAAAATATTTTAACACTTCCCTCCGCTGATACTTTTGTCCATCCACGAGCAATCAACATTGTTAATGATATTACAGTTAGAAAAAATACTTCAAAAAATTTTTTAAGTTTTTCATCAGAAAATTTTCTCCTATTTAAAATTATTATTAACAAAATATATTTTAAACAGTTCCCAAAAAGTGTATTGTACAAACGCCACCTTTTCTTTATTTATTGTTTAAATAGTTATTAAAAGTCTCTCATACCTCATGTTTACTATAAATATTTATCTATGTTTATATTTTTCTATGTAAATATGAATATAGATTTCTATAAAACTAGGTTTCTATTTAAATTTATTAATATGTAAATAGTTTTATATAAACCTTTAACCCTATTTATATATTTATAGTATAGTTGGAACAATTATTTACATTTATATATTGTTTTATATTTTTGTAGTCAAAATTTTTTTGACTTCATGAAAGTTAAGTATTGCAATATAACAAGCTTCTTAAAAAATATTTTTTAAGTACATGCAAAAATATTTCTTTATAGCAAGTTTTAAATATTTATCTAATATTTTTTCGTTAGCTGCAATCCTCAAACAGACAAATAAAGCCTTGATAAGTTGTACTTAACAAGACTTTATTATTGCATTATGTTATTTATAATAGCTTGATTCCATTACCAGCTTCCGCCGCCTCCACCACCAAAGCCACCGCCTGAATCTCCACCAGAATATGAACCATCTGATGGAGATGATGTCATATTATTTTCATAATTGGTTAAGTTGTGATTAAGAGCAACCATAAAATACATCAAGCTGAAATTTTCATTATTTTGATTGTTAAACCATGTTGGTAAAGGACTTGAAATGTTTGAAAATTTATCTGTCCATTCTTTTGATAAACCAAAGGCATAAGCATATGGAAGTATATCGTAGATATAAAATTCATTTGCTTCAATATTATTTTTAAATGTAAAGCTTTCTTTCATTTGTATATAGTTTTTAAAGCCCATTAATTTACTAAGCCAAGTATTATATTGATCCGTTCTCCTTTTAGAATATGCACCTAATATCATACACACAAATGCTGAAACTGCACTTACATAAGCTTCAAAGTTACTAGTATAATCAGCAGTCACTTTTCCTATAAGGCCTAAAATTAATAAACAAATTACAATTGATATAATTAACCCTATTTTAGATTTTGTTCTTGAACTCTTAACTAAATATCCTATAACTGCAGCATAAATTAATGTAACTAAAAAAGTGATTATTCCTACTGCTATCCCAGCATATAATGAAAAATCATATACTCCAACAGTCTTACCAACCATTAATCCAATACTCAGTCCTGCAAATATGAAACTAACCCATTGAGCTAAAACACCAGTTTTTGTATATAGACTTTTTGTAGAATCATCAAAGTATCTAACAATAGAAGCATTTACTGTTGAAACTGTAGAATAAAAATTATTATTAAGTTCTTTAGCTGTAACTGTAGCTCTTTCCTCAAATAGCTTGTTGAACATTAATTTCTCATAATCCTTCATTTCATTGTCTGCTTCCCTTAATTTTGTAAGAACAAAATCATTATTTAAATCACTACAAATATTTAAATATCCTTTATTCGCCCAATATATTATCAAAGCTACTGTATGTCGTGATTTAATGTTTCCTTCTAATAAATAACCGGCTTCAGCTGGATTAAAATTATCAGGCGGACTTATTATTTCTTCACTTGCATATATTCTTTTATTTCTACCCCAAAATAAAAATAACAAGAAGCTTAAACCCACAAAAATTTCATATAATAAAGTTAAATCTATATTTTTTTCATCTTTAAAGCCATAAAAATATTCTTCTGGAAGCTTAGCTCGAATTGTAACTCCTGTTCCTGGAGGTAAAAACAAAGCATTTACCTTTCCCTCAATAGTATTTCCGTTAATAATATAAGAAACTTGCTCGTCAAGTGTTTTTGAATTTGAAAATCCAGAAGTTATACTTACATTGTTTTTATCAAAATCCTTAGGCATATGGACTTGAAAGGTTATATTACTTATTGCTGTATCCCATTCATGACCAATTAAATTATAGTAAAGCTCATCATATTCCTTATTATTATCATTTCCAATGTCATAACTAAATTTTATAACATAAGTATGCTTACCTTTTAAAGTTTTATCCCCTTCACCTATTTTTAATTCTAAATTCTCACCTTCTACGCTTTTTTCATATTCAATAGCTTTTCCTTTTTCATCTGTAACATTAATATTTCTAATATCAGATACATGTTTTTTTACAATAGTATTATCTTTTAACGAATCAATTTTTGCTGACAAAGGGATTTTTCTATAAATCCCATGCTTTTCTTCATGAAAGTCTGCAGTTATGGTTTCAGTAACGTCTAAAACATTATCAGTATTTACTTTTACATCAACATTATATGCAGCTATATCATAACTAGAATCCCAAATTATGTTGTTAGTACTTGAAGAACTGGAATCTGCAAAGGCTGTTTTTAAATGCAGAAAAAATAATACCATGAACATAATAACTACTAAAAATAATATTTTAAGAATTAAGTTCAATAAACTTTTTCTTATTTCTATCATATATTACTCACCTTCAATCAATTTATCCTTTAAGCAACACAATCATTTTTTATATTTTACTTAGCTTTCTGCTAAGATATACTCCTTGAATTATTACTAGCATGCTGCAAACCATTGCCATAACCTGTGCTGCTTGATCACTAGCTGTCAAAAGATCAAAGCCACCATGCCAAATTAAAACAGGTATAACACTAAAACCACTTCCCTTGCTTAGCCAAGCTAAGAATATTGAACCAAAGGTAAGACTTATGGACCATCCAATAATACCAAAGCCCATATTCATATAATTTTCATTAAACCAAAAAGCAGGCAGATGCCACAATATCCAAATGACTGAAACAATTAATGCACTCCCTTTAACAGAAAATTTCTTACAAAGTTCTGGTAATAGAAACCCTCTCCAGCCAGATTCTTCACCTAAACCAAAGGTTAAAATCCAAATTAAAGATGTTTCTAATAAATTAAAGCCTGGGAGTTTATTAGTTAATCCGAATTGAGCAAAATCAGGCCAGCTTCCTATAATTAACCTATGAGCTATTACTGCAGCAATCCCATAAAATAAAGGAAAGCCTAATGCTATAAAAAGCCATTTAGCTTTAAACCTAATTGAATATGCACGCTTTAACCATTCCATAAAAGCTTTTCCCCCTCCAATAAAAAATGAAGTTACTACTGCTCCTATAAATGGTCCAAAGGAAGCAAGATAAAATTGCCCTGATATTATGGGCACTTTAGCATCAAACTGCTTATTCAGTAGTAATGGAAGCCACAATATCCAAGTAAAACTATAAGATACTACAATAAATACAATAACTTTTTTAAGATTCATAAGCTTCTCCTTTTATTAAGTGAAAATCAAATATATAACAAGTTCATTTGCTAGCTTGCTTTCTACTTGTTATTTATTTCATTTCCACAATATCTATAAATAATCACCTTCAGTAATAAATTTAGCCCGTATTTTTTCAGCTGGAGGCAATGGTCTTGAATTTTCAAGGAAGCAATCATTTTTTACAATGTTCCAAAAAGCCTGTTCATCTTGAGCTTCTGAAATAACCATCCAAGGGAAGCCATAACCAGATTTTGTTTTCCAAAACTCTATATAAAAGCCTCCAAGTTCTTCATAAAAGCTATCTCCTTCAGGCTCTCCTTCAAATTGCCCAAGTAATTCGGCACTTGTCCAATTGTTTTGAACTGTAAATTTCACTAGTACTTCATCTCTTTTTTTATCCAATATTTCTTCAGCATTTTCGCCTTCATTTTCAATAGAATTATTCCAAGCAGGTTTAGTTACCTTTATTAATAGAAATTCAGATTCATTGTTCATATTACTTATTTTATATAAAAAATACACATTTAACGGAACTGCCAATTGCATACCTCCCTAAAGTTTTTTAACATATTTTATAGTGTTGTAAGTAGGGCTTCTACCATGTCTTCTCTATTCATTTTTCTTGCTACATCTATTGCTGTATCTCCCACTTCAACAATGTCATAAGCAGAGGAAACTTTGGCCAGTCTATCTACTCCAAAATCCATAAGTAAATTTATTACACTTATATTTCCAGCAAGTACTGCCCCAACTAATGGAGTAAAACCGTATTTATCAGCAGCATTTACATTTGCTCCAAGCTGTAAAAGCTCGTTAGTCGCCTTAAAATCACCAGCATCAGCTGCTCCATGAAGAGGTGTGTAATTATTTGCATTTTCAAAATTTACATCTGCCCCTGCTTCCACAAGAGGTTTAATAAATATTTTACCACCTTTTTGAGCTGCAAGGTGAAGTGGAGTAAAGCCATAGTTAGTAACTTTATTTGTATCTGCTTTATTTTCAATTAGTATTTTAAATATTTTAAAATGTTCCTCAAGTCTGTTGCTTTTCACTTCTTCGCCAATTCCATTTATAGTTCTTGTTATAGAATAGTCACTCCAATCTGCTGCAAATTTGCATATATAATGAAGTGGTGTTTGACCCTCATTGTCAATACAGTCTACTTTAGCCCCTTTTGAAATTAAATATAATAGAATGTTTTTATAAGCACAAATGCAAGCATGAAGAAGGGGTGTGCCATTTCTGCTATCCCCTTTTTCTAAATCAGCTCCCTTATCTACTAAGTATTTTACCATTTCCAAGTTTTCACCACGGCAGTTTCTAATTGCACAAATAAGAGGAGTATATGCAAGATCATCTTTTTGAGAAAGGTTAATATCTGCACGTGCCTCTAGTAAAATTTCAATTATTTCTTTATTTTCAAGAGCAATGGCCCAGCAAAGTGCTGTTTCTCCTTTTTCTGAAGGTTCATTTGGAGACCATCCCATGTCTATTAATTTTTTTATTCCCTCAATATCTCTATTAAAAATTAAATCAGTAAAATTCATTTTGTTTTCCCTTCCTTTACTATCATTCATTTTCAACTAAATTAGTAACTAATTAGTTTAATCTAATGTTCTATTTTATTCATCAACCTTCAACTCTTCTTGTTCTTTTTCATTGATACATATATTTCTCGAATACTTAACAATACAATTAAATTTACAACTATCAATATTCCTACTGCCTTATACATTTCTTTATATAATTCCTCAAAATGAGGAATAATTGACTCATAAAAATCTAACCATAAGCACATAACAAAACCAAAAATACCACAAAAGTAGCTAAAAATTCTAACAACCTTGTCATAGCATAAAGGACTTTTTAATATAAAAAATAGAAAAAATATATTTATAAACAACATTAACACAGTTCTATAAAACTCATAATAAAAATCCCTATACATTTTAATTAAATAAATATCTCCAAAGGTCTGCTGCATATAAAACCAAAGGCTTACAATGGTGAAACGCTTAAATATAATTGTGTATTTCCAAGTAATTGACGTTCCTGGAGTCACACTTTTTTTATTAGCTTTTAGATTTGCTACAATAATCAAAATACTTATTAAATTAATTATAGAATACTGATATACAAAAGCTTTATCAACATACTTGAGATTTCTTATCCAATCAAGGACAAAGAAAGAAACAAGTCCTAAAACCACAACCTTCCAACCCATCTTTTCAATACTTATCTTTTTGCTTATTAATCCAAGTAATATAACTACTGCTCCTTCAACAAACCAAACGACTGGTATCCAAGTATAGGAAACAAAAATAGGAGTAAGGATGATTATTATAATGAAAACTAAAGATAATATTTTACTTGTCAATTGCAAATTAATTCCTTCCTCCATTAGTCACTTTTTCACTACAGCTTTCAATTTTTTATAGGTTCTTTTCAGTTAATAGCATATTATTCAAAATATCTTCATCAACATCTAAAAAATAATATGCTTTGGAATTCAGAGATTTTTTTAATGCATTTAAAGAGACTTTAAAATTCTTAGTTACCGCTTTTATTAATTCTGGTGTATTAATTTCATATAGATTTTTATAGTCTTTTAGCTCCCTTTGAAAAGCTAATAATCCATCAATTTTGCAAATAGTATATTTACTCTCCATTATTTTAGCAAGTGCGGAACCCATAAAGAAATTGCCGCTACTTACCTTACCAACTACATTACTTGCACAAGTAGGAAAGTCATCATGATGCATAGCAACAATCTTTCCACTTTCCAACATTAAAAAGAAATAAAAATCGCCAAAATCCGTTGCAATTAATATACCTGGAAAATATTCATTCTTGTTTCCCATATTAAATAATTCAAAATATGTATAATAATTATTACAAGTTTTACTTATGCCATTAAAATTCAAAGGTCCTTGTATATTCTTTATTAAAATTGTTTCTTCAATAAACTTTTGAACTCCTTTATCAAGCTTTTTTAATTTAAAAGTATCCTTAAGTTCTTTGAAAAAGCCTTTGAAATTATTTTGAATTATTGCCTTATATGCTTCTCTTTGAAGACCAGAACCTTGAGCTAAACTTTCAATTTCTTTTTTACTTAAATACTCCATAGCTTTCCTCCCATAATTTGCTCATTACCTAAAAATAGTTTTCCTTATGTTCCTAGTCTCATTACTTCAGCAGGCATCTCTCCATTTATTGAAAATAATCCTCCAGTAAACGATAAATACAGCTCAAAATTCATAGGCTTTAATTCTGTGATATCCCAAGTGCCACCGAGTGCAATTGCTGGTGTTGGGCATAATACTTGTTTAGGTAAAAGCTTAATACCAAAACTTTTCCATAACTCAAAGCGAGGAGCACTAATTATTTCTTCCATGGTATCAATATTACCCAAATCATTAATAAATTCTATTAGAGAATAATCCGATTCTACAATTTCTCCATATTGAGTATTGATTAAATAAAGATATTCACCAGAGGTTAACATTAGAAAGCCAAATACTGATGTTCCAAATAATTTCATGCCCTTTGGCAGATAATTTTCCCAGCCGCCAAGACTGTTTACTTGTTCCCTAACAGATAATATTGATATTAATCCATCTGCAAAAATTCCTCCACCTATTTCACTTTCAAATAGCCTTAAGCTTTCAGAATTAATTAACTCCGTATTATATATACGTAAGCCCGTTAATTCTTTTGGTTTTCCAAAAGCTTTTTGAAACTGCTCAAATAACATTAACTTCTCCCCTTATTTCACTTTCAAAAAATTATCACTCTATTTATAAAGAATATGTTTCTTATACTAAATTATAAAATTTAAATATGAAACTGTATTGTAAAAAAACGACACCAAAATATGATGTCGCTTTTTATAAGATTTCATTATATCCAATGACTAAAATAATCTTCATCCCAATAATACCATCTTGAGTTATATAGTTCTTTAGGGCATTGATATATAGCTGGATCATTTTTTCCCAGTGCTTTAGCAAGAGAGGAAAAAGAAACACTGCTGCTTGGTATCTCATCTTCTGAAAGATCAACATGCTGCCAGTCCTGAAGCTCTAAAAAACAATCTAATTCTCTTTTCTTAATTTCACATTTTTTTAATAATTCCTCTTGAGTAAGAAAGAATTTATTTTCATATAAATGTACAAGTAACCTTAATATTTTAACAGGTGTTGGTATTGATAAATCCTTTGATATCTGAGCAGCTTGCCATTGATTTTCAGAAATAGATAGTTCCATAAGCTCTCCTCTCAAGAGGATTTTAAACTCGTTTGGATTTAAAATAAAATCATTATTGTAATTCCAAAAGGGAAAACCATCTACTTCCTCAAATACTTGTTCTGCAAATAACAAGCCTTGTTTATCCAGCATACTCCCATAGACAAATATTTCATTTATAAATTCATTACCTTTTATGAAATTAATAATTTGAAATACAATCAACCATTCTTCCTTTGAGCTTCTAAAAACATTAAGCCTCATTGCTGCATTATAAGCATTATAATTATTGGGCATTGGAAAATTATAATTTAATGCTTCATTGTTTAAAATATCTAAAATATCTTTTTCTAAGATACATTTATCCATAAGAATTTCTCACTTTACAAAACTATTTTTTAAGTTATATTATCAAAAGCATTTCTTTTCTTATAAATTCCTATTTCATATGCATATATTGTGTCCAGTGAGGTTTCAAAATGAAAATCCCCCTGCTTTAAAAATACTGTGAGCCCAAAGTCACCAAAGCATTCATCCAAGGCTTTGAAAAATCTTTCATTTTCTTCTACAAATGAATTGTTAAGGCATACCTCCACAGAACAAATCAAAGAACCTACTTCATCTTTGCAATTTTCAAAACTGTCATATTCTTCTCTTACAGGTGCCAACATAAAAAACATAATACTCTCATAGATGTCATACCCAAAGTCTTCTTGTATCATTCCTAAGTTATCAGCTATATCTACAATAATTCCTTGAAACAGGCATTTTATGATATCTTCTTCTCCAAGCTCCAAGGCTAAATTCAAAGCATCATACTTTTTTTCCTTATAGTTAACTATATTGGCTCCTAAGGATACAAATAGTTTTACAAGATCTCTTTTTCCTTTTTGGATTGCTAGAGTTAGAAGATCTTCTACACCACTAATAGGTTCCTCCAAATTCATTTCTTTATTTTCTTTTAAGGCTTTAATGATTGCTATATCATCAGCTTGCAAAGCCTCTAAAAAAAACTTATAACTATCTGAAGGTATACTTTTTGTATTTTTAAACCTTGTCTTTTTTAGTTCTCTCTTACTTAAAACCCTTTTTATCCACAAGGGTTTTATTTTACTTTTTAATATGGACTGAATAACGTCGCTATAGCCTCTAAATAAAGCATCTTCTTTAACTCTATAACCTTTAATTTTATCTGAATAAGCTTCCTCTAAACCAGTAGTATCAGCACCTAGCTTAATCAAATACTCTTTTATTTCTCTCAATTCCTGAACCTTAGCTAGTATCACTGCTGTGTTTCCGTTTTTATCTCTAATATTAATGTCTGCACCAGCTTCTATTAGCATATAAATACATTCTACATGTTCATTAACAATAGCATTCATAAGCACGCTTCCGCCATTTCGATTTAAGGTGTTAACCTTTGCCCCTTTATTAAGCAGCCATTTTACAGCAGCTATGTGATTGTTTCTCTCAGCATCTATAATAGGGTTATCTTCTAATGGAAATGGATTAAGCTCAGCACCCTTTTCTAAAAGCAATTCCATAAGCTCTATTTTTCCTGAAGCTGCTGCATAGTTCATTGCTACATCATTTCCATATCTACTTTGCCTAACGTAATTTACATCAGCACCTCTTAAAAGCAGTTTTTTAACTGTTTCTAAATCTCCCATAGAGCAGGCAACCATCAGTGGAGTTTTTCCATAGGCTCCTGGTAAATTTACATCTGCACCTTTTTCAAAAAGCAAATCTATTATGGATTCATATCCACTTTCAATAGCTTTAATTAGTGCAGCATCCTCTGTATTACTATTTTTATAACTAGGCGAGATTCCTTCTGATAACATGACCTCTACTGCAGCCTTGTCACCAAGGGAAATGAAATTTAAAAGTAAATCTCCATTAACAACTTTTAAATTTTCTGCTAAAACCTTTTTATATAAATCATAAAATTCCTTTTTCACCTTGTCACCTACTTCCTTTAAAAACTAACCTCATTGCTGCTTCCCATTGCTCCTTCTAATTAAACCACCTTAAATCCAGAATACCATCACTTTCTAACCTACTCATTAAATCTGCTCTATCCTTTCCTGCTGCATATTCTGGGCAAAAATAGTATACTTCCCACTGAAAAGTGTTAAGGTAAGCAGGAATATTCTTGAAGTATAACTGAAGCCAGTCCTTTCCTGCAGCAATAAGTTCTATCCCATAGAGCTTATCCCATTCTTCTATTTTTTCAATTATATCTTTAGTGGAAAGATTATAATATAAAGAAGAAGTATTATAATAGCTTAAAGCATCATATGGATTATCAACTTTTATAAAAGTTATTTGGGTTATATCTTCTTTTCTTTTATTGCTGATAAAAACTAAAAAACCTAAAGGCTTTAAAATTTCTCTTAATTTTATTATTTCGTCTTCTATAGAAGCTTTTGAGCTTAAGTTTAAGTCCACGGAAAGCTTTACTTCAAACACCCAGTGCTGCTTTCCTTTTTCCTTTATCAAATATTTATTTACAAGATTATTAGCCCTATTAAGCTTTTCACTGGAATATTTAACGCTTAAACCAGACTGCATTAAAGCTTCAATTAATGCTCCTTCTAGTAAAAGCTTTAAAATTCCTGCCTGCTTTAGTTTAGCTGCTTCCAAAAGAGGTGAAAACTCTTTTTTAGAAATATCTAATACCTTTGCTCCTTCAATAAGGCTCCTTCTTACCAAATCTGGGTTTTCTTGAGTAATTCCTTCCTTTAGCAAATTGTTTAGCTGCTTGGATGCTTCTAGAGAATTATTTCTCAAATTTTCACACCTTAATTTCCACATGGTTTTTTCAGCCCTATATTCTCCTCCGTTAATTATTCCAAGTAGCACTTCCTTAATGTCCTGAAGTCCTTTATCCTCTGAAAGGCTTACTGCTGTATTACCTTCATTATCTTCTTCCTTTAAAGCTATGCCCGCTTCTATAAGAGGACTTATACACTCATAGCTGCAGTTTTTCAAAGCAATTATAAGCGAATTTTCCTTTTTCTTATTTAAAATATTTATATCCGCACCTTTTTTAATTAAAAATCTGAGTATCTCTACTTGATCCTTTCGTGCTGCTTCCATTATTGGTGTGAAGCCTTCTATAGATACAGCATCAATTTCTGCACCACTTTCTAATAGTAGCTTTATTATGGAATAATTACCTTCTGCTGCAGCCTTATGCATTGGAGTAATATTAAACTTATTTTTAAAATTAATTTCAGCACCATGCTCAATAAGAAGCCGTACTATAGCTTCATTTCCCATAATGCATGCCTTCATTAAAGTACTTTCTTCCTCTTTCCCTAAAGTATTAACAACTGCACCACTTTTAAGAAGCGTTACTACCTGCTTGAAATTATTCATCTCAATTGCTGCTTCTAACGCTGTCTCACCTGTTTCCCTTACTCTTGCATTAGGATTTATACCTTCTTCTAATAGTATTTCTACTATATCCTCCCTGCCTTCTTTTATCCACTCTATTAAGCCTTCCTCTGGCATTTCTTTTGCCATACTTCTAATAGCAGCCCAATAATTCTTATAAAACAGATGATCTAATATAATTCTTTCACATTTTTTATTAGCTCCTCTATATTCAGATTTGGAAATACTAAGAGCTGTATTGCCATATTTATCAGCTGCCATAGGATCTGCTCCTGCTTCTAAAAGCTCAATTAATATATCAATATTTCCTTCTTCCACAGCCTTTATAATAGGATTTCCCCAATAGCAAAATAAATTCACATCTGCCCCAGCTTTAATGAGAAGAGAAACTATTTTTTTATTTTTCTGACTTACTGCCAAATAAAGTGGATCATATCTTGAAGTATCTTTAGTTTGGAGATTAACATTAATTCCTTGGTTAACTAGAAATTCAGCTGCTTCACTGTTACCATTATTTATTGCTTTCATCAAGGCAGAATAGCCTTCATAGTTAACCTCATTTATATTTACCCCTGCCTTAAGCAAAAGCTCTATATTTCCTAGTCCTTCTTTTGCAACTGCCTTAACCAATACTGGCTTTTTGCAATTAATGGCTGCTCCATTTTTTAAAAGTAGCTCCAGAATATCACTTCTTCCTGTAGCAGAAATATAAACAGCATTTTCTCCAGAAGAATTTTCTTTATTAAGATCTGCTCCTCTTTCAATTAGAAACTTTACAAGTTCAAGTTGCTCATGTTCACAGGCAAGCATTAATGGCGTATTGCCAAAAACAGTCCTAACATTTATATCTATTCCTTTATTTAAATATTCCTGAACCTTCGATAAATCTCCTTCCAATATTGAGTTAAAGAAATTCACTATTTCTATTCCTTCTGCTAATGCTCCTTGCTCCTTTAAAAAAGCTGCTCTTTCCTCTTTTTTAAACCATATAGCAGCCATATAAGGTGTCCATCCATAAAAATTTTTTATGTTCACATCTGCCCCTGCCAAAATTAAAATTTTTATTTCATCAATATAATTGTAATCTTCTGCTGAAAGGAAAACTAATAAAGGTGTACCAATGTCAGAAGTAGTATTTAAATCTGCTCCTGCTTTTATTAGCTTTCTTATAAATGAAATATTTTCTTCATATTCAGGGCGTCCATACATAATTTTTGAAGCATTAACTGTAGCTTCCCATAAAGCTGTAGTACCATAAACGCTCTTCTGGTCAATTTCTGCGCCACTTTCTATTAAAAAATCTAATATCTCTTGACGATGATTGTTTTTCTCAAGCTCTTTGTATTTTATAACACTGGATAAACAGGTATATCCTTCTCCAGATAAAACCTTCATATCTGCTCCACAGTTAATTAAAAACTTTACTATTTCAGGTTCATCCCAATTGATAGCTGTATGCAAAGGAGTATCCCTATATTCATCCATAAGTTCAATATCTGCACCTTGAGAAACTAAATATTTTACAACTTCTAGATTTCCTTTTTCTATTGCCCTCATAAGAGGAGTAGTTCTGTCAAATTGAAGATTTACTGGCATACCTATAGAAATATAAGCTCTAATCACCTCTAGATCTCCAGTTTCAGCAGCTTCAAAAAAAGAACTTTTTCCTCTTTCATCAGTTTCTGGATAGCAACCTTTTTTTATTAGAAGTTCTTCCTGTTCACTATATTTATTATTATCCAAAAAAGTCACCTCTTTTCTATAATCATTTATTACCTTAAAGCTTCAATATAGAAATTCCAAAACACAGGTCGTTAAAATTAATCACCAGCAGGGGGCATAAAAAGAGGTATTGCCTCCAAAAGCCACCATCTCCAGAATTCATCATATTTTTGTATATCCCCTATTTCAAAGCCTTCCATGCTATAAGGTGTACCTCCGCAATAAGCACAGGCAGCGTAAAAATACATATCTTCTTCATAAAATTCTTCAAAGGTATCAATTTCATTATTATCAATATTCAAAGCTTCCTTTGAATTTATAATTATCTTCTCTTCAATATCCTTTTTTAGATGCATATATTTTAAAATTTCTTTCTCTGATTCCTTCAAACCTGACATCACTGCAAGACCAACCATAGCTTCTGGAAATCTATGAACTTTATGCTGAATATCATTAATATAAGTCTTTTCTATCCACTGTTTCATAAAATTCCAATCTTCTTCCCAGCTACTCATTATTTCCAAAGCAGTTTCTTTATTTATTGCTTCCTGAAGTTTATAAAATTTCTCCATTAATTCATCAACTTTTGTGTTATTTGACCAAGTTTTCTTCCACAAATAAAGAATTTTGTGTAAAACATTTAATTCAAGCTGTAGCCTGAAAGCTGGTCTTGAAAAGGCAAATTTACAGCATTTATTAATGTATAAACTTATTTCACTTATTATTGCCATACGAATACCTCTTTCCAAATGATGCAGAGGATGTTCCTTTATACTTTTTAGTGCTACATCAATTAAAGTTCTTAACGTAACTAATCCATTGTCTGTATACCACTGTAAAACCTCAGCTTCTGAGTATTTTAAGAATTTATGTCCATCAAAACCATATTTCCAAGGATAGCCCTTTTTCTCTGGATCTTTAATAGTAATATTACAGACTGCAAGTTCCTGTGGTTCTTTTAAAAGGGAGCTAGCAAAAGAACGATAAAACGATTCTATATGTTCAGCTTTCATGGTTTCCGACCTTTTTACTAAGTTTATACTCACATAGTGATTATCCTGTGAACCTCTAATTTCTAGTACTCCTAAAGCACCTGTTGCATTCTCCACTAATAGGTAACCATAAAAATCGCCGCCATCACAAAAACCTTTGCCTTTTTCATACATTGAACCCAAAACGCTCAAGATACCCCCATCAGTGAGATACCAAAGCCTAGCAAGTAACCAAGAGGGAACAAATTCATGCTTTATGCACTTTTCGATTTCTAACAATATATCTGAACCATCATACTGGACTAGTTCTTCTTCTGATAATTCTGTCTTAGGTGGCCTATACATACCCTTCTGTGCATCCCATAGCCAAATATCCTCTTCGTAATGAAGATCACTAATATATTCTTCGTAATCTTCTTCACCATTTCCTTCAATAATTCTGCAATAGTAGCCTCCCCCTATATAAAAAGAGGTTAATTTTACTCCACTTTCTGCATTTAGTACAGCATCTCTCCACCCACTAGGCGGATCATATTCTCCGCTTATTCGTATAAAAGCTCCCTCCCATTCTTGTACAAGTACACCATCAATCCCTAAATCAAAGCTTTCCCATATAAGATTACCCTCGGGATCAAAACGTAGTAAATCACATGCTGAAGCTACCAATATTCCTTGTGGAAACAAATAAAGTTCATTAAAATAGCCTCTCAAATGTTTATTTTGTACAGAAAAGTTATCTAAATTCACAATATATAACTCTTGTGAAAAACCAAAAAAAGCACTCTTTTGAATTCCTATACCTTCAAATATAGTGTGCTCGTAGTGGAGAATAATTTTTAAGTATGGAATCCCCTTATGTTTTACAAGATAGCTTTCTCTCTCCGTATGTTCACATTTACCAAGATGAACTTGTGGTACCTCTTGGTGCTTATTATTATGATTTTCTAAAAGTGTTATACTGAAATTTTCGCCCATACATCTCCTCCTTTTAAAGTCCCTACTTACTTCTTACGAAATTTAAAAATTACTTCTATTCAACATTACCTTTAATCCTATTCACAACTATAGGAATACCTGCAAAAAGCATTATTGTAAATACTAATGTAAATGCCATAACTATAATAAATATATTTTCATCATAAGTATTAAGTTCTTGAAAATTATTCATTACTTCATTTGGAGTAATTGCGTACTTGTCCTCAAATTTCAAACCTAATTCTTCATACTTTTGTGGAATACTATTATCAATATTTATGTCTTCTGCCTGCTTACCAAAAACTTCTCCTGTTTTTATATTTACTATGGTGGTTTTTGAGGTTGGATATCTAGTATATAAATAATCTCCCGACTTATATTCTGTAGTAGGCATAAAAATTGTATCACCATTATGTCTATATTCTCCAGCTAAAGCATAAAGTCCAGTAGTTTTTTCATAACCAATGATACTTATATAACTTTTATCTTCAGGAATCTCAAAAGCCATACTGTCATTAATTTTATATAAATAATATCTATGCTGATTAGGTAAATTTACATGTACACGATTTATTTTCATTTCTTTTACACCTAATTTATTTCCTACTAAAAAAGCCATAAGGATTATAAATAAAAATCCCCAACAAACAAAATAAAATTTTTTATAATTCTTCATTATCATTCCTCCTCATAGAAGATTTCTTCAAATTTATATTTAATTTGAATTACTACATTAATGCTGCAATATAAAAATCTCTATATTTTTTCTCATCAAAATATATATTCATCTTTTCTCTATGTAGTGCTATGGACAAAATAGCATTACAATCTGGTTCATAACACGGGAAGTTTTCTGGATCATATATAGGAGTTTCACATTCTTCATACTCCTTAAACCAACCTTCTGCAATGGCTATACAATTTTCCTTTACCTTTTTCTCATCCTGCACTGTAATAGCCTGGTATAAATTAAGCCAATAAGCATTATCATGAAGAATAGATTTTTCAGGTAAGGAAACTTCTTTTCCAGTCATTAATTTATATAATATGGTTGCTGGAACATTACTTTCATAAGGTTTTGGCCAATTTTCATATCTATCCTTATTAAAATCTCTAGCCAAAGCAAAATTAATAATAGCCTCTTGTGGATTATTACGTTCCTTTTCACCTTCAAATATACATGAATCTATTTTAGCCAATATTGAAAACCAGGTTTGACATCGGAATTTTGGTGCACCTGCAGCCAGCTCAAGAGAGGAAAGCTTAAAAACCGCCTCCCTATAATAATGACTTCTAAATTTATCATTAGCACTCCTACTAAAACCATCAAGTAGTGCTATGTGCGAAGTACTAAGACGTTTATAATCTTCCATGGCACCTGAAATTCTTTCTTTACCAAAGCAAAAAGAATACTCTAATAACTGTAAAATATTTATTTTTATATAATGGTAAGTAGCCCAGTCTGGTTCTATAAATATTACTTCTGAAAAATCAGGATTGGAGTTTTCACCTATCTGCATACACTTTCTGCAGGCTTTTCCCTTCCAAAAAAAATCTCTTCCAGAATAGATCTCTATCCCTTCCATATCACAATCACAATCTTCAATTAAGTTTTGATCCTCTTTCCAACATTTATCCATTTCCTCAAAAGAATTAAATAATTTGGGCTTCATTATATCAACGATTCCATCATATTCACAATACACTATTTTATTATCTTTCTTAAATTTAGCTAAGCCAATCGAATTACTCATCTTAAAGTCTCCTCTTTGCTTTTAAGTTTTCTACTTCACGGAGAAAAACATCCTCAGCAATTTGTTCCACATCACTGGTGCTGAAAAAAATATCTGCAATATACTCATCACCTTCAATGAAATTTCCTGAACTCCAGTCATATTTCAGTGCTTCATACATTTTTGTCGGTGGCCAGATTAACTTAATTGGTCTAACACCAACCAAATAGTATTCCGTAACAAAATTATCTGGACAAAACTTCACCTCAACACATACTCCTCCATCTTTTTCAAATCCAAAGAATACAGTATAATTCTGTAATTCAAATTTTGCATCTGCATTCCTATCTCCAACATTTTTTTGATTTTCTAAAATCCTTTCATCTTGAACTACTAAAAGTTGAATAGCTCCTCTTAGTGCATTTCTTTCACTATCATTAAAAGCAGCCTCATCTTCTGCTGCTAACTTTAATCCACTCATATAGCTTTTTGTTTTAGGATAGTATATCATTGTTCTCTCCCCCTTCTTAATAAAGATATCCCCACCCAATTGCCTGCTCACCGTAAAGTTGAGAGCCTTCCAAGCCATTGAATTATTTGAATTTATTTATACTCCAAAATTGTCCCGCCATCGCTTTCCTTCAATTCGCCATAAAACCATAGCTCAGTTTTATACTATAAATCTTCATCATTAATAGTTTCTATATATCCTTTTTCCTTTAAATCAGTTATGAATAGCCGCTCTTGCTCCAATGATCGGTTCCAAATTGGGTATGCGAAGCAATGCAACCCCCTCTTCCTGTCTTGGCATTATTCCTCCTTAAAATGTCCCATACAGCTTCAACAGCCTTAAGATATTCTATAAACTTTATCTTGTGTTATATACATAACCATTTTACATAGAGGAATCAACCTTCTAACAAAATTAGAATATGTGTCTTCAGCTATTGTTGGAGCTTCTCCCAAAAGTAATTCCAGTAATGGAATGAGATTGTCATAATATAAATGCAAATGACTAAATATTTCTTCAGTCACACTATTGATAATTTTATAAATCAACATACCTTCTTTAAATGATAAAGCTATTTGAGTAATAAATTTACCATTATTAATTTGTGCAAGTGCTTCTGGTGACACAGAAATATCGTTAGCAAATATATTCTCAATATCACTATTTATTTTCCAATGATTTTCTTGTGCATCACATACAAATATATTTCGTTCTTCATGCTGTTTTTCATTAAGTTCTGAATGTTTCATCATTGCCTCCTAGTGTTATTACAAAAGTATTTTAAACGTCCTAATTCCTTCCACACCTCTCAAGTGCAAGGTTTGAACTTATTTCACTAATATTTCCGTCAAAAATAAGCCTTGCCTTTCTATCTCTTAAGAAACCCAACTCTAATTCTTTATAATCCCTTAATTTAATCCTTTGAAATTCCTCCTCACATATTGGAATTTCATATATTTCTAAAATATCGTCACTTCCAAAACCCATTCTTTCAAAAAGAAGAGAGTAATATTTTTGTCCACAGCTCTCACACTCTACCACTGCTTCACAAGCCCCAGGACTATTTGTAATTACGTGTATCTTTTTGGGAATTTCACATTGGCAACTAATATCAATCATCTCCTAAATTTAAATTCATTCTTTAATGGCTTTTCCTAAAACTCCTTAATCATGCCTCCCTTTTGCAATTTCTAAAAATTCTTCAAGGGAATACTCTTCACCAGATTCAAATTCATATACTTTGTCTGCCATATACACAGTTCCATCCAAATTAATTTCTTCCTTTTCTAAAAGAAGCTCTCCATTAAGTATACC
Source organism: Clostridium sp. C2-6-12 (assembly GCF_009928485.1). Classification (GTDB taxonomy): domain Bacteria; phylum Bacillota; class Clostridia; order Clostridiales; family Clostridiaceae; genus Clostridium. The sequence continues at coordinate 32,012 of NZ_JAABNP010000018.1, forward strand.
AAGCTTATTTTCCCATTCTCCAAGTACAACTGTTTCTGTTTCTGTTTTCTCTTCATAAGCATTATAATCAAAAAGCAGATCCGACAAATAACCATCTGTAACAGTTTTTCCTTCCATGTCTCTTATGACTGGCCGACCTTCTTCTGTAAAGGAAGCAGTTATCTTCTTTGGTGCAGTAACTTGAAGGAAAGGATGAATATCTACCACACCATCACTTTTGCCGTTAGTATAGCGATACACTCTTATAGTTTGTCCATAGGAAAGTAGTGCATAGAAGCCTAAGTGAGTTTTTATTCTTGCTATAATCATTTGACTAATTTTATCAGCACTGCTAGATACCATTTTAAAATCTTCCGTCATTCCACCAGGTTCTACGAACATTTCAAGATAGTAGAAACTTTTACTAAGCTGTGGTTCTTTTACAAATAATTCTTGATAAACTGAATTGCTACGAAGTAAATTGAAACATGTATAAGTATCAACCTTTTCTCTTATACTTGGATCAACTTCAAGGGCTTTTTCAAGCCACATTATTGCTTTTTCCTCATTTTTTACTGCAACATATACCTCAGCCATAGTTAAATAAGGAAAAACATAAGTCGGATCAATTCTTATACAAAGCTTTAAGTCAGAAATTGACTCCTGAAATTTTTTCTTCGGTATATATTCATTACACACCCGATTATTTAAGGCATCAGTTATTACTCTTACAGAAATACCTGCTTCTGTTAACAATATTGTTTCTGGATTTGTATCAGCTCCCCATACATATGTATGAAAAATTTCGTTATTAAGATTTATTACCTCAGAATCAAAATCCAAAGCTCTAGCAAAATCATCCACACTATCACATTCCACTAATAAATCTGCAAGATAGCCTGTCTTAGAACCTCCTAAGTATTTTGCCATTCCTCTCAGGAAAAGTGCTTCTGGCCATTCCTTAGCAACTTCTAGGGCTTTGTTTATTTCCTCTACAGCCTTTGCATATTCCTCTTGTTTTATCATATCTTTCCCCACTTTGAGCAATTTCTGTGCTTCACCTGGAATGACTTTCTCTTTGCCTATTATTTTGCCGTATCTTACATATGGTCTTAAAGGTGCATAACAGTCATATCCATCAATTTTATTAGCTGTTTCCGGGGCTTTTTCCACAGCTATTTCAAGCCAATGTAGGGCCTCATAATAATCCTCCATTGCAGCATATAATTCTGCCATAGTAAGCAATGCCATATTATAGCAAGGATCAATCTTTAATGCTGCTTCCAAAAATGTGAGCGCTTGAGAAAAGGATTTAGCTTCAATTTGCCTGCAGGCTCTAGAGTTAAGAGTTGACAAAACAGCTTTCTTTGTAAAACCCTCCTGTTCAAATAACCTAGAAAGAGATGGATCAAGCTCCAATGCCTTTACTGCATCCTCAGCTGCCCCCCATTTATTTGCCCGCAAATATGCCATATGTGCTCTACGGAACAAAGCTTCCGGCCATATTGGTTCCTTCTCTGCAGCCATGGTAAAAAAGTTAAATGCTTTATTATAATTTTTCTGTTCCATGGCCTCAAGTCCTAGATTAAAATATTCTTTTCTTTGCTCATCTATTTCTAACTTATCCATATTCTTTTCCTCCTATAAATTTGTATCTATAACTATGTATGCACTCTTGTTGTTACAATGCCTGCAAATATTCCACTGCTAAAGGTTCCACCAATAACAACGGGATACTCTGTACCATAAACAACAGAAAACTCCACTAAATCTTTAAGATAAGATTTCATTTTATCACTGGCACTCTTAAATGCTTCTAAAGTTTCTTGAACCAAATCTTCCTCATAATCTTCTTCAAACTCATCATACCAGAAGATGCAGGAGCACTCCCCTAAAGTGTCGTATTCTACGATTGCCCCTTTAGGCACATCGTCCTTAGCAGCAAAATCCGGCAAACCATCTAGAAGCATTTCTCCACAGTATACAAAAGGATAATATCCATTGTCTCCTTCTGAATCTAAAGCTGTACATTCACCATTTCTTAATATTTTCACTATATCTTTTGAAAACTCTATAGCCTCCTTCAAATCTTCCCGTTGAAGCTTATCAGCCTTTGGATTAGAATCTTCTCTAAAAAATCCATTAGTATAAAAACGTCCTTTTAATAAGCTAAGAAAGGAAGCAAGTGAATTATTAATTTCAATGTCTTCCATATCTCTAAAGCTTTCCATAAACTTTAACTTTTGAGCACTCTCATCTATACTTATATCTAATTCATCTTTTATAAATACCTCGTAATCAGATCCTGCTTCACTTTTATAATCTTCTTTATCTTTAGATTGATTTGGCTCAATAAATTTATCAACTCCTAGAAATTCTAAGGTATTTATTTTAAACTTTATACCTTGTTTCCACTCCCAACCAGTTCGAGCATCATTGATTATATATTGGGATATAATTTTGAAACTATCTTCTACTTTTGCAAAATAGTACGAGAAGAAATAACGATTACTTTTTTCTCTATCCGTACTTACATAAGCACGATAAACAATTTGGTAATCTTGATGTTTATAAACCCTTATAAGAAAAATTTTACGTATAGCTTTAATTTTAACTTCATCTGCAAAAAGACTAAAATTTTCATCTCCAGGATTACAAGGCCTTATTACTCCGGATTTTAATCCCTTCATATAGAAAACATCCATTTTTTCAACTTCTTTATTAAATCCTTCCTGATTTAAATCTTCTCTTGTTTTAGCTAAAGTAATTTTATATTCAGTTTCTAAAAAATTCTGAAGAAATTCCAATGCTTCTTTTTCTATATAACATGCTTTTCCACTCATAGTTTTCCCTCTCTTTACCCTCTTAAATTTATCCTTTTAGCACTTTCAAATTTTCCTCTGCCTCAATGCACCCCATAGCAACTGCTTCTTCCCAAAATTTCCGAGCAATTTCATAATTTTTTTCAATCCCAAAACCATGATAATAAAAACGTCCCAAATTATTCTTTGCACCACCATGACCCTTTTCTGCGGCACTAGTATAACCTTCAAAAGCTTTAGCTAAATCTTTTTGTACACCTTTACCCATTTCATAACATAAGGCAAGATTGTACAATGCATGCATATCTCCTTGTTTTGCAGCCTTTTCATACCAAGAAAATGCTTCTTCATAAGATTTCTCTACTCCACGTCCAAATTCATAGCAGAGACCTAAATTTGTCATTGAGAATATATATCCCTGAATGGCAGCTTCCTTATACCATTTCACAGCTTTTTCAAGATCAACTTCCGTTCCTTTTCCATATTCGTAACACAAACCAAGATTAAACTGAGAAGTTATATATCCTTGTTCTGCAGCCTTCATATACCAACAAAAGGCTTGTTTTTCATCCTTGTTTACACCTCGTCCTTCTTCATAACATAATCCAAGACTTCCCTGAGCCTCATCATGCCCTTGTTCTGCAGAAAGTTTGTACCATTTAAATGCTTCTGAATCATCCTTATTCACTACTTGCCCAAGCTCAAAGTATGTTCCAACATAATATTGTGCTATAGCCTTTCCTTGCTTTGCAGCTTTTAAATACCAATTAAATGCTTCAACTTTATCCTGAATTACTCCACTTCCGTATTCATAACATAATCCTAAGTTATATTTAGCCATTGCATTTCCTTGCTCAGCAGCTTTTCTATACCAATATGCTGCTTTTTCATAATTTTGGGAAACGCACTCTCCATTTTCATAATAAACACCTAAATTATTTTGTGAACGACTGCTACCCCATTCGGCCATTTTTGTAAACCAATAAAATGCTTTAGAAGCATCATATTCTACTCCAATTCCATCAGAAAAACATTTACCCATACTATCCAACGCTTCAGGATAACCTTCCAAAGCAGCTTTACAAAACCAATAAAAAGCTTTTCTATCATCTTGCTTAAATTCATTCTTACCTGTTAAATAGTCATTTGCCAATTGATACATTTCTTCAGCACTCTCTAGACTTTTTTCAATATCCATTTTTGAATTTTTTATATATCCTTGTATCAAATTAAGTTCCTCTTGGGTTAATTCTACAATTTTTCTTTCCATAAGTTCCCACTCCTCTGAACATGAATAAAAATCAGTTTATAATTTTATTACTTACTATTCTTTTATATCAGTGATTTTTAAAAATTCTTCAAAACAATTAGCTATATAAAATAAATCTATCATCCCTACTTTTTAAATTCTGCTAGTATTACTCCTTCTTTTTCCAAACGATGAAAAGCTTGAATCATATCATCCTCAGTTATACACAATTCATCAAAAATAGTATATAAAGAATTTTCTTCAGCTTCTTTCTTTAAATTCAATATTTCTGTTTCAACTGGTTTATCCTCTTCCTTGAAAAAATACATTGCTTCACCATCCATGCGCTGCCAAATTTCAAAGCCTTTTTCTGTATATTTTGTATTCTCTAAAAATCCATCCATATCACAATATAAATGAGAATAAAATCTATATTTAATACCCTTCTCCTTTAAAATTTGGTTAATAATATCTGGAAATGAATCCTCTCGAAAGAGTTCACACTGCATAGAAAAACATTTTGACTTAGTATTATATCCACCAACCTGATAATAAATTGCTGAGATATCTGAATTAAGTGATATTTTAGTAAATTTTTCAATTGGATGAGGATGTGGAACAGGAAATTCTTCAACCTGCTTCAAAGCTTCATAAAAGGCCTCTTCTTTAAATTCTTTATTAAAATAAATGATTGATGTTATAAAATAACTCATAATTTTCTCCTTATTTCTTAAATAACTTTAATATCATATTTATGACTTTTCTATTTTTGAACATTAATTCCCCATCATATCTAATTCATATCATAATAATAAATTTTCTAAGGTCATTTGTATTGTATAAAAACGACATGGAATAATTTCGTAAAATATCTTAATTAAAAAAGCTCCCTCATTAATATATTTCAGATTTTTATAAAACCTTTATTATTAATGAAAGAGCTTTGCTTAGCAATTTATTCTTTTTTTAAATCTATTAACCCTGAAAGTATTTCCTTAAAAGTATGAAACATATCATCTTTTTTCCAGTTGTTTGGCGAATTACCAGCCCGATTTCTAAATTCACGGCTTAAATGTGCTTGATCATAGTAACCTGTTTCAACTGCTGTTGTTTTTAAATCTTTTTCATATATTGTCTTAAAGGCTTCAGAAAATCGTACAATACTTGCATATTCCTTTAAGGTAATACCAAAAAAGTCTAAAAATTGACGCTGTAATTGACGAGTTGAAATATCAGATTTAAGGCAAATATCACTAATAGTAGCATCCGGTGAAGAACAAACCATTCTTGCAGCTCCTATAGCATGTACAAAATTATTATTTATCTCTTCCTCTTTTTTGCATATCAATTTAAATATAGAGTCGTCAAACTCATTGATCCATTGTTCCAAATCATCTTTATCTATACTTCTAATTATTTGAGTGAATTCATTGTCATCATCTAAAAGTATTGCCTTTTCACAATACTCTGCAGGTCTTATTCCAGTAATTCTATAAATCAATTCGAAATCCAATGTTACAACCAATAACTCTATTTCAGTCATTTCACTTGACACAGGAATTTTGTTCATTCCAAATAAAAGAATATCACCTTGTTTTACATTTATTCCTTCATAATTGCACTGCCCACTTAAAACATAAAATATATGAACATCTGAATCTGCTGGAGCAACATATTTTTCCTTGAATCTAAAGTTTACGTAATTATAATGATAAATTCCATACTCCCTATATTTTGATATCTTATTCCAAAAATTATTTTGTTTTTCTCCATTATTATTTTCCATATGAATATCGCTCCATTTACTTAATATGCTTCTTCTTATGGCAAATTATATAATACATTTCGGCACATTTCAATCAAAAAAGTTTTTTAAAACTCATAGCAAAGATAGCTTAAATTCCCTAATTCATAATTTCTAAATATAACTCTAGGACTTAATTCCGAGCTACTTCCTAGAGCAATAAATAATGGTACAAGATGATCTGCAGTTGGAACTGCTAAATTAGCATGAGGAGCATATTTTCTATAATCATTAAGAGCTTTTAGATCCTTAGCTTCTATTTTTTCAATTAACCAATCATCAAATTCTTTAGCCCATGAATCAATATTGTTACTTTCAAAATCAACTAATCTTAGATTATGGACTGTATTTCCACTTCCAAGAACTAAAATATCTTCCTGTCCAAGATCTTTAAGAGCATTACCTATTTTAATTTGCTCATCTATAGATAAAGTATAATTTATTGAAACCTGAACAACAGGTATATTTGCCTTAGGATAAAGATGTTGCAGCAGAGTCCATGCGCCGTGATCTAAGCCTCTTGCTAAATCTGTTTTTACCTTAATCCCAGAATCAATTAATTTATTTTGAATTTTTTCTGCAATAACACTAGAACCTTTTGCAGGATATTTCATTTTATAAAGTTCCTCTGGGAATCCATAAAAATCATACATAGTATCATATATAGAATCAGAAGCTGAAATAGTAAGTGTTTCAGCAACCCAATGAGAGGTAAATACAACTATAGCTTTTGGTTTAATTGATTCTCCAAGGTCATTTAAAAATTTAGTATACACGCTTTGCTCAATTGCCATCATAGGTGAGCCATGAGCTAGAAATAATGGTTTAATCATATAATAAGCACCTCCAAATATTTTTTATAGCCTAAATTACAAATTTATTTTGTTCATTAATTAAATTTTTTGTCATGTTATTTAAGGTAGTTGCAGTTGCTGCAACTTCATTAGATAAATTGTGCATTTCATCAGTTGAAGCTGTTATTTCTTCTGATGAAGCAGATATTTCCTCAGCTATAGCAGATGTACTTTCCACTTTATTTAAAATATCTTCTTTTTCCTTATTTATTTCTACTGCCGCCCCATTAACAGCTTGTACTTTGGGAATTACTTTTTTGATAACATCAATTATCTTTTCAAAGGAGTTTATAGTTCCATTTATAATATTAACTTGGCTGCTAAGTTCAGAATTCATATTATTTGTATCTTCTGTTATTGCATTAGTATCATTGGATATATCTGATATTAATTTACTTATATTTTGAGATGAAACTTTTGTTTGTTCCGCTAATTCTTTTACTTCATTTGCAACAACCCCAAATCCCTTACCGGCTTCACCAGCGTTTGCTGCTTCTATAGATGCATTTAATGCTAATAAGTTAGTTTGATCTGCTATTGAATTAATCATTTGTACTATATTATTTACTTCTTTTACATTGCTATTAAAAGTAGTAATTTTATTAGATAATGTTTTAAAAGATAAGCTTATGTTATTTACTGCATTCATTAATAACTTCATGCTTGAGCTACTATCATTTGCAAGTTCATTCATTACAACTGTGTTTTCGTCTATGTCTTTAATGTTTATTACTATATCTTCAAGCTTACCACTGAAGTTATTTAAAATTGTAGTAATTTCTATTAAATTATTTGCTTGAGAATTAATTCCTAATGCTACTTCTTGCATTGAATTGGCTACATTATTAGAAGATGATACCATGTTTTGAGATATATCTAATAAATTACTTGAGTTTTCATCTATTACTAAGGAACTATCCTTAGATATTTTAATCATAGATCCAATTGAATTTTGCATTGTATTCATAGAGTTAGCCATATCACCAATTTCATCTTTAAAATTTAAATACTTATGATTAATCTTATTTGTAAAATCTCCTGTAGCTAATACATTTAATGAATTAGAAGCATATCTTATTCTTGTAGACAATCTATGAGAAATAATATAAATCACAAAAATTCCAATAATCAAGAATAATATAGTAGTTAAAGTTATTGAAGATTTTAGAGAGTCAAGTTCTGATAAAAGTTCTGATTTCTCTAAAATAACAACTACAGACCATTTTTCTTTTTCAATAGGAGCAAATCCACCATAAGATTCTTTTCCTCCAAAAGTATATGCACTTAAACCAGTTTCACCAGCTATCATTCTCTTTTGCATTTCAGCAATGCCTTTAAGGCTAGGATCTTTTTCTGCTTCTTTAATAGAATTATATTGATTTAATGGCATACTTGAATCTTTATAAGCAATACTGTTGCTTTGGCTATTTATCATATAGGCACTTCCAGTATTACCAAAAGAAATTTTTTTAATCATATCACTAAGTTCCATTCCATTTCTAACTGATACTAAAACACCTACAATTGCATTATCATTTTTTATTGGTACTGAATATATCATTGTCATTTCAGTTTTATTAGAATTAACTTCTGGATCATTTATAAAACTCTCACCAAGTATAGATTTTTTAAAATAAGTAGTATCTTTTATATTAGCTTGTTCTCCATTAGTATATGTAATATTTCCATTGACATCAGCATATCCCATTTTAATACTGCCATTTCTTTTAGCTTCAACTTTTAAAATAGTCATCAATTTATCTGGACTATCATTATTTAACGAAGCAACCTTGGCAGTCACTTCCATTGAGTTTAATTGATTATCTAAATAAGCTTGAACAGTGTTAGATGCCTGTATGGCTATTTCTGGTAAGGTCTTTGTAATATTTGATATTAAAGCATTAGATGCATTAATATAAGAAATTACTCCAAACCCAGTACTTACAACCAAAAGCAATATACTTATCAATACAATTAATTTTACTTTGATGCTTTTTATAAACATAATTAAATCAGCTCCTTTATATTTAGTCCATATTTTACTTGTTTTCATTTAAATCTCGCATTTTTATAATCAAGTTTTGAGCTTTTAATAAAGCATTAGATAACTCTCCTATTTCTTCATCAGAAAGAACCTTAAATCTTTCTAAAAAATCAGCTTCTCCAGTTGCTGAAACAGATAAGATAAGCTTTAATGCTTTGCTTGATAGTGATAAATAAACGATTCTTTTATCATTTTCATCTTGTTTTTTTATTAAATATCCAAAATTATATAAAGTATTAATACTTCTGCTTGTATTTGGCACAGATATATTTAATTTTTTACTTATTCTTGAGGCTGTTGTTGTTCCTTCAAAATGAACAAAATTTAATATTTTTGAAAGAAGAGGTGTTATTTCTGTATTAGTCAAATCTGGAATAAGATCTATATATTCAGCATTAAATAAGCTATAAAAGTTAACCATATTTAAAATTAATTCTCTAGAAGCTTTTTTATTCATATCAAATCTCCTTTAATAATTATTATTCTTTAAAAAACATTATAATAAAATAGTTGTCATTTGACAACTATTTTCTCGAAAATATTATTTAAAAAATCTTGCAAGATCAAAACCATGACGTAGCGCAAATTCATAGTATGGCTCATCAAGTGGTAAATTAAGTAACTCGTAAACTTCTCTGCGCCTTTCATTGTACCGAAGATCTTTATTAGCTAATGAAAATCCTTTTTCTGCATCTCCTAATAAATAAGTAATATAATATGCTAAACCACCATGCATAGTATAATGTATATTAATACCTCTCCAGTCAACTATATTATTTGGATCATCAACTGGAAGAGGAAGCCATACTTCACCACGACAGAAATACCATTGTCGTTTTGGTGGAATCACCACAATAAATTCAGGAAATTCAACCTCGGCAGGATTTACTGGAATATTACCTATAATAGGCCACTCTTCGCGTTCTATTGAATATGAACTAACTTCTATTCCCTTTATGAGAACTTCTGACTGCTTGGCAGTAGGTTCGTTAAAGACTTCTTTATAAACTTCAACTAGAATACCACCTCCATGATAAAGCATTTCTGTTCCATAGGTAAAAGCCTCTGGAAAATCTTTTTCTCCTGCTTCTATTTCTTTTTTAGTTTCCTCTATTATTTTTTTAAATTTTTGTTTCTTTGGATATAATAATATTCTTCCAGTTGCATATTTTCCATCTAATAGTGGTATTGCAAATAAGTCTCCTACTTTAAATGAAATTTTTTTCATCTTGTTCCTCCTAACCTAAATCAAAAATTTTTCTTTCTTAAATTATTTCAGGTATACACTCTGCTACAAAATCCTGGTGATCCCAAAATACCACTTCACTTCCATCACTGTTATGTGAAATTACTTTTTTTATTAGTTCCCTATGCGCTAATAATTGTTGTGGAAGCTTTGGAAACAATGTTTCTAATTCTTCTTTTATAACAGGTTTTGGTGATGCTACTAAATACAAACCTTCTTCATATTTTGAATAGGTGTAGTCTTTGAGATATTTTTCTAATTGTTTAATATAAGGCTTTCCGAACCAGCTTAGCCACATTGGGGACTTTGGAATACCAATCCACCAGTTATAACTAGGAATCAAATAATCCTTACACTTTGAATCATAATATAAATTACCATTTTTCTTAACTATAACATTTTGCTCCACATAAGCCATGGCATAAACAGCATTAAGCTTTACACTTAACTTTTCAAAAAGTGTAGTAAATACTTCAATCCATCTAGCATCATATTCACAAGCACCATAATCAAAGCTAAGCTTTATACTGCTGATGCAACCTGCTTTATCAGGTTTCATTTGATTATAAGCCTCATAAGGAAAATAAATAGAACCTGAAAAGCACGGTTTCTTTCCTTTAAAATAGATATCTTGACCTTCTTTCTTTTTTTCCATTAAATAATCAATAAATCTGTGTTCTTCTCCCTTTTTAAGTCTATTTTTTAAAGGCTCGTAATCACCATACTTTTCTGGCATTGATTCTGGGCAAATACTATTAAGGCTCTCAAGAAAAACCTTTATAGTATTTGCATCAACCATAGATAAAGGAATAAACCATTTCATATTAATTACATTAATCCGTTCAGCTATTCCTGATACTTCATAGCGTTTTGGCTTTCCTTTGGGAAAAATAATCTTATCTTCTCTCGTATCATAAGCTGCTCCACTACAAGCCTCTGCTATAAACTTAGACAAATCCATTCCTTTTTTTATACAGCTTTTACTACTGTTCTCTGGAATTGTTATGTTATAAATCCATTTGGGTGCTAAAACAACACTAGCTAATATCTCATCAATATCCTCTACATTTATTATTGGTATAACATCCATAATCATTTTATCCATTGAACTTTTTTTCTCAGAAGAAATTATTAAATTATTTCTTTCAATAGACCCGCTATTAATGACTAATCCCTTTGTAGCTAGAAATTCTTGAAGCTGCTCTTGCTCTATTTTATTATAAGCTGCAATTTTTAAATCATAACTCATTAATCGTTACCTCTCTTTAATAAACAAAACTTCCTTAAACTTTGTCATACCCCTTTTTAATACACTCTTCAATGCTCCTATCCAGCCAGTCTTCTATCCATTGTGAAAAAGTGAACACCTTGTTATTAAAAAGATACTCTCCATCTTTTTCACCAATACATATTCCTTCAGGTATTGATTGACTGGGATCAAACCCTCCTACATCCCATACTGTTCCATAAAGTTCCCCTTCAACTACGAGTACATGACTATAGGTACATCCATCATTAGCTATAACAATAGCTCCCTCAATTGATAATACATAAGGAGCAGCATAACCTAAAGCTTTTGGTTTCATTTTTACAATATTATCCTTATATATTTCTATATGTTTGTGTTTTAAGTCTCTAAAATAAGTAATCCTTCCATAACCAGTTTTTTCATTTAACTCATGTTCATAAAAATACCCATCCTCAATAACTCGATTAGACGAATATTCAAAACGTTCTTCTATAATTTCCATTTGTGAATTTAATCCATAGCCAGGTCCAGCTCCATAACCTATCTTTAAAAGAAAATCTCTATAGTCCTCTGGTAAACGGATTTTTAACTTACTCTCCATTAATTTAAGGTCAGTTTCTTTAACCGGATAGGATTTATATTCATGTCCAAATTGCTTTCCCTGATTAAATGAATAAGCTCCAAATGTTTTCTGCTTTTTATCTAAAACTTCTAACTTTTTTAGCTTGTCTTTTAATTGCTCTGTTTTTTCTTCAATTGTCATAATAACCCTCCATTCAAAGTAACTTGCTAAAAAACCGTAGCCCAAGGAATTAAATTTTTAATCTTATCTCTTTCTTCCTCTGAAATTGGATTGCCACCTATAAAAGTAATATAATATTGTTTAGATTGGCTATTTGTTCCACATTATGGAAGTAATAATTTAATATCTGATAGATATGCCATTTTCAGCCATTGTTCTAGTACAGCTAAGGCTGCTTCTTCCTCCATAATATCAACACATTTATAATAAGATGAATCATCTTCTCTATTAATGGTAAGACGGAATATTGAAGTTTTTTCATATAAATATTGAACGGTAATATGAACCAATCCATAAATATTTTTTACTGCATGAAATATGGTTTGTGTTGCAGTTTCTTGTTTTGTTACATGATTATATTCAACCTTTAGTAAATTCCTTGTCCAATGATTAAGCTGTATCTTCCAACCAGTTGGAATTCCAAGAGGAACCAGTTTTTCTTTAACACTTTCCTCTTCTTCATTTTTATATTTTCCAAGAAAATTGTTTATTCTTTCTGAGATTTCATCATAAAAACGACTTTCAAAAGTAATAAAAGGTTCCTCCTCTTCTTGCTTATAAATACATAGTTTATACTGACCGCTTAAATCCATGTCTGGCAACCAATCTAAATCAATAAATATGTTTTTATCAAAGCTTTTTATCGCCAATAAATCTGCTGTAAAATAAGAATTCCAAGAACCTTCTCTTTTTGCATCTTCAATAGAAATTTGAAAAAAGCAATTCCAAGTAATTTCCCATTCAGAGGGAATGCACAAGGGCATTATTTTTATATCACCTTTATTAGCCACTTTTCTCTTCCTTTCCCTTTTTTTGATAATACTTTTTCAACTTATCTCGCCTAACAGACGCTATTTACCTTTTTTTATCTGATAAAAGTGAACTCTTCTCTTCAAATAATCTTCTATCCAGGTTAAAAATGAAACTGTGGCAAATGGTAATCCCTCATTGGTTGAAAATACTGGATTTTTTAGAGGATAAAAGTAAAAACTTTCATAAGCACCTTCCCAAACTGTCTCTTCCAATTCTCCACGGATAATCAAGAGCACTGTTCCTATGCACCCCTGGTCCATAATGGGAATGGCCCCATCCTTACAACCTGTTATACATATACCTTCGGATTTTTTATTGATTTCATCTTGAAGATGTTTTATCGTAAGCACTTTTACGTTTTCTAAACGGGACAATTTTCTGTTGTATCGCTCTAAGGTGCAATTATGCTGATATTTTTCCCATACCTGTTGAGGATTATAAAATACATAATCCAACCGACCAGAGCCAATATAGTATAAAAATGCAATGTATTCATCCGATAACTTCTTTTTCAAACGTCTCTCCAGTTTAAAAATCGCTTTCGCTGAAACTGGTTCTAACTCAATGGGGCCAATAAATTGTTGCAGCTCTTGTATTAATTTTCGAATAGTCTCTATTTTAAACTGATAACGAATGATCCTTATTATAATTTTCTCATTCTCCATATAATCACCTTGTATTTATTAATAAAATCAGCAAAACCATAGGTATTGCCATAAAATATCAAATATACGCCTTCACTTCATTCAATCGAGTTCCATCTATTTTGACGGCAGTTTGAAAATCTTGTTTAGCAAATGCAATTTCGCCTTTTTCCATATAAAGTTTTCCCCTACGTATATATACCTCAGCTTGATTTGGTGCATACATGGTCTGAACAATTTGATCACCAAAATGTTCCTTACTTGATTCACAATAAAGACAAACCCAATCCTGAGGCAGCTTTTCAAAAGATTTAAGCTTTACTGAATTTAAATCAATCATTATACTTTCCTCCTGATTAAATACACTTTTTATAACTAAGACTTGCATATAACTTTTCTCCTTAATAAAGGCACATCAAAAATTCGAATAAGATTTTTGCTTGTTAATATATAGATTTCATTTATCTATGTAATCCTTTCTAGTTAATATTAATATACTAAATTGAATAAGAATATTGTACTTTTAAAATTTCAAAAATTAGTACAGATATTTTATCAATTATGAAGAATATTTGTATTGTAAAAAAACGACATCACCTTGATAATTTCTATACTTCAATTATTCTTTTATGCTCAATAACATTCATATTTACTAATAATTATTTTTTTGGGCATATATTGAAATACATTAAAATGAGGTATATAATAATTACAAATACTAAATGATAATTATTATCGATTATGATTTTTAATAAATATAATTTATTTAAAGGAGTTGATTTACATTGAAATATAACATTTTAATTGGCGGTTCTGCTGGACAAGGTATAGATACTATCAGTTCACTTTTTGAAAAAATACTGAAGAAAAGTGGATATTATATTTATACCACAAAAGATTACATGTCTAGGGTAAGAGGCGGACATAATTTTATACAAATTAGATTCGGAGATGAAAAAATAACTTCCCATAGTCCTATAATGGATGTAATTGTAGCAATGGATAAAAATACGGTTCTAAATCACATTGAAACTCTAAATAAAAATGGTATTTTGATTTGTGACGAAAGTATTGATGTAGAAGATTCACGAGTATTAAAACTTCCAATGAAAGCTATATCTACTGAAGTTGGTAATTCTAAAACTTTGGGAACAGTTGCTGTTGGAGTTTTAACAAAGCTCTTTAATCTTAAGATAGATAATATAGACTCTATCTTTAATAAAAAATGGGACGTAAAAACAAATGAAGCAAACAAATTAGCTTTTACAAGAGGATATGAAGCTTCAAAAGAACGCTTTAATCTTTCTATAGCTAAAAAAAATAACAATATTCTCATTACTGGTAATGAAGCTTTGGCTTTAGGTCTACTAGCAGGTGGACTAAGCTTTTATTCAGCATATCCTATGACTCCTGCAACAAGCATAATGACTTATTTATCAAAAGTTCAAAAGAATGCTGGAATAATAGTTGAACAAGTAGAAGATGAAATCTCAGCTATAAATATGGCCCTTGGAGCTTCTTATGCTGGAGCAAGATCAGCTACTGGAAGTTCTGGAGGTGGAGTTTCACTTATGGTAGAAGCTATTGGACTTTCAAGTATAACAGAAACTCCTCTACTAATCATAGACTCTCAAAGACCTGGTCCTGCCACTGGGCTTCCTACTAGAACAGAGCAAAGTGATTTAAGTTTTTTAGTTACTGCTTCACATGGGGAAGAACCAAGAATGGTACTTTCAGTAAGAAATGCTGAAGATGCTTTTTATACTTCTGCAAGAGCTTTGAATATATCTGAAAAATATCAAATACCAGTTATATTATTAACTGATCAATATTTGGCTGATACAGCTGTAACTGTACCAGAATTCGATTTAAGCAAAGTTAAAATCGAAAGATATATTGCTGGAGAAGAGGCCTTAGAAAGTGATGGAAGCTATAATAGGTATAAAGTTACTAAGAGTGGAATATCTCCAAGAATTCTTCCAGGTCAATTTGAAAATGCTGTGGTTTTAATTGATAGTGATGAGCATACTGAGGACAGTCAAATAACAGAATCAGCTGAAGTTAGAATAGAACAAATGGACAAAAGAATGAGGAAGCTTAAACTACTAGAAAAAGATTTAATTGAGCCAAATTACTTTGGAGTTGAAACTCCTGAAGTACTTTTGCTAGCATGGGGATCACTTGAGGGTCCTGTTGAAGAAGCTGTTAAAATTTTAAATGATGAAGGATACTCTGTGGGAGCTCTCGTTTTTGGAGATTTATATCCACTTCCAACAAAGCTATTAGAGAAGTATTCAGCTTTAGCTAAAAAATTAGTTAATGTTGAACAAAATTTTAACGGTCAACTTGCTAAATTAATTAGAATGGAAACTGGAATTTCTGTTCATAATAGCATATTAAAATATGATGGAAGACAATTAAGTTCAGAAGAGATTTATTCTAGAGTTAAAAAGGAGGTGCTCTAAAATGATAGATATTAAAAAGTATGATACAAAAGAAGAAATTGCATGGTGCCCTGGCTGTGGAGATTTTGGAATACTAGATGCTTTGAAGGAAACTTTAGCAGAACTAGAAATAAACCCTCATGAAGTTGTACTATCCTCAGGAATAGGACAAGCAGCAAAGATGCCTCACTATATAAATTTGAACGGCTTTAATGGCCTTCATGGCAGAGCAGTTCCTCCTGCTGTAGGAATTAAGCTTGCAAATAAGAATTTAAAGGTAATTATAAATTCTGGTGATGGTGATTCTTATGGTGAAGGTGGAAATCATCTGCTCCATAATATTAGAAAAAACATTGATATTACTCATTTTGTTCATGATAATCAAATATATGGTCTTACAAAAGGTCAAGGTTCACCAACCACTAATAAAGGACAAATAACTTCATTGCAATTTGAAGGAACTACTGTAGATTCATTTAAGCCCCTTGCCTTTGCAATAACTGCTGGAGCAACCTTCGTTGCAAGAAGTTTCTCTGGAGATAAAGAACACTTAAAAGCAATAATGAAAGCTGCAATTGCTCATAAAGGTTATGCTTTAGTAGATATTCTTCAACCTTGTGTAACCTTTAACCACATAAATACTTTTAAATGGTATAAAGACAATACCTATAAGCTTGATGATAATTATGATTACAGCGATAAACATCAAGCTCTAGAAAAAGCTATGGAGTGGGACAATGGTATTCCTCTTGGAATTATATATAAGGAAGAAAAAGTAGAATATACTGATACAGTTTCCTCCTTTAAGAATAATAAAACTCTCTTAGAACGAGATTGGAAACCAGAGGATGCTAAAAAGTTTATAGAAAGCTTTAAATAGTAATTAATTCTGCATATAATTCCTTAAAAACTAAAGAGAATACTAGTTTGATTTAAATCAAAGCTATGTATTCTCTTTCAATTTAGGATAAATTACTCCTCCTCTTCTTCCTCTCCGTCAGGGTAACATAGCAGATAAGCAACATAATTTTCATCCTTAATATGAGGAACAAGACTTTTTAATGCTTCAAAAGCATCTTCATGGAATTCTTCATTTTCACAACTACAAAAAGCTATAGCATTTTCATAAGCGACAACAGCTTCTTCAATGTTTCCTGATTTCTTTAGTACATTTCCAAGGTCATAAAACCATTCGCTAAATAGAAAATTGTAATGCTCCTCCTCAAACTCTGCAATTTCCTGTATAAAAGGATAATATACAGAATTCTTATCCATTTCCTCAAAACATCTTGCTGCAGCAAGAAATAATATCTCTCCACCTTTATCTCCTGCTCCAAAATCTATGACTTGTCTTCTTTTAAAAACCTCTAATGCAATCTCCAGAGGAATACCTTCTATTTCATCCCCCCTAGCAATCATTTCCCCTAACTTTGTCTTCATTTTAAATTGCGAAAATATAGGAGCATTATAATGAGAATTTTGTTTAATAAAAGCTACGTAATCTTCTTTAGGTATGCTTTTTTCCTTTAGTTCAATAAACTGACCTAAAGGAGAACTAATAGCTGCGAGCTTTAAATATTTTAAATAATCCCATTTACTAATATCTTTAGCTTGTAAAACCTCAAATATTTCTGGTAAAGCCTCTATAAAAGGTTTATTATCAAAAACCTTACAGCTTTCACATATTAGCGCCTTATATTTGCCTATACTGTCTAAATCCCTTTCAGCAAAGTTTTCTGACCATTCTACCGGATGTTTTAAAAAACCATCATAATCCTTTAATAAATCATTTATCTTTTCTACTAAATAACAAGGAAACCAATTCTTAATAGAATCAGAAATAATCTTCGCACACATATTTTCTTCATTATAAATAGCTATAGGATACTGCTCTGGCGAAACTCCAGGTATAATTAAATACACAATATAATCGTGACCAGAGTTACCAATCGAATAAATTTCCTTAACACCATAATTAGGTGAAATCTCTGGATCTATCCACAAGCTATGGTTAAAATTTAAATCTAAACCCACTACCTCAGAAAGATATGGTATATATTTACTAAATTTCTCACTAAAATCAAAGTTTTTCATAAATTTGATCTCCTTTTATCTAACATTTATTCTATAATTGCTTCTGTAGGGCATATATAAACACAATCACCACATTCTGTACATGCATTTTTATCTATAACATAATAACCTGGACCTTCGCTTATACAAGAAACTGGGCACTCTTCAGCACAGGAGCCGCAATTGATACATGACTCTTCTTCAATATGATATCCCTTAGCTTCTTCTCCTTCTAGAAGCCCTGCTTTAACCACAGTTTCACCCTCCAGACGGATAGCTTTTACACGGCTTAGCATATTCAAATATGAAGGGAAAGCTAAAGCTGCATCTCCTGCATCAATAATTCCTTGTCCATTCTCTCCCCTTTTGATGTCCCCATAATTAAAATCATATACTCCTAAATCTCCATCCTGTCCACCTTTTACTGCTAAAACCGAACCAAGATCATCCAGTATACAAGCAACAATTAACAAAGGTTCTCCATCCATAAATATTTCAGTATATTCCCCTAAATCTCGTGAAAAACCCTGTTCATTATAAAAGCTGTCCTGATATCTATAATCATCATATTCAGAGTGATCAAAGCTTTCAAACTTATACCAACACAAATCATCTGGTACTGCTCCTAAAAGCACCTTTCCAAGCTCCTGTAACCATGCTGGATCTGTATCTGGACGTTCCTTTTTAAAGAAGGTCAAGGTTTTAAAACGCTTCACAAATTTAATTAATTGCTCTTTTTGCTCTTCTGAAAGTGACGAATCCCTTACCCAACTTTCAGCTTCAACTGCGCTTCCTTTAATTTTTTTTCTCATAATAAAATCCTCACTTTCTCCACGCTATTACCTTGTCATTAAATTATTATATATTTTTAATTTCCTTTATATTCATTAAGAATCTTTAAAATACCTTCCTTCCCTTCTGCATATCCAAAGGCATCCGTTCCAAAATCATTACATAAATTTATATCAACTCCAGCTTCAAGGAAATACTTTAAAGCCTCTTCTTGCTCAAAGGCTGCTGCTATTGTTACTACTGACTCTCCATTAATAAACTTAGAATTTATATTTGTACCATCCTCAATAAATTTCTTTACCTCAGACAGATTTCCATTAGCAATTGCAGCAAAGAAGTCTAATTTTTTATCTTTTACTACATCAGCCTTATGACCTTTTAAAAGCTCCTGAAGCTTTTCATTTTTAAACCATACAGCTATCATATATAAATTCCAACCATGTAAATTTACTGCAAGTGGATCTGCTCCAGCCTTTATGAGAGCATCAATTATTTCTTCATAACCTCTTGCTTTAACAGCCAAATGATGAATAAGAGGCATTCCATTCTCATTGCACATATTTAAATCTGCTCTGCATTTTATAGCCTTTTCTATAATCGGCAAACTGTTATACTCAGCTAAATGCCACAAGGTATAAGTTCCATCAGCATTTTTTTGATTTACATCTGCTCCAGCCTCCAGCAAAATTCCAATTATATTTTTCTTTTTGTTTGGAAGGTCAATATCAGCAATTCTATTTTTTACTGCACTTGTTAATACAGTGTTCCCATTTCCAGCTAAAGAAGTCAAATCGGCTCCAGCTTTTATAAGAAGCTCAACCACTTCTACTCTTAACCAATTTATAGCAGTATGTAGTGCTGTATCTCCATCCTTATCCTTTGCCTCTAAATCAGCCCCTTCAGCTATAAGAAATTCTATGGTTTCTTTAAATCCACCTTCAACTGCTTTAATAATTGAGGTAGTTCCATTAAAATATAAATTAACAGGCATACCTTTTTTTACATAAGCTTTAACTTCATCAATCTCCCATGCATCTATTAATCCAAGAAACTCTCTAATTTCTTCTTCAGATGGATTATTAATTTTATCCTTTATTATTGTAGTTTCATTGATTGATGCTGTTTCAACTTCTCCTCTTGAGAGCTGGCTTGAATTTTCTTCCTCTCCTGTACCAAAGCATCTTGCCCAGATTACATCTCCAATAGCTTGTTCATATGGAACTCCCAATTGTACTAAGCCATTTGCAATAGAAGCAAGGGATGCTTCAGGATGTTTATAAAAAAATTCATTACATAATTTATTAAAATACTGCAACTTTATTTTTTCTTCTTCCTTATTATCTTGTTGCGCACCATCTACAAAAGCTGAAATAACCTTACTGAATTCCTCATCAATTTCATTTTCAGTCTGCCCGTTACCAGCAGCCTCCTTACTTACCATATTTTTCATACCTGCGAAAGGTACAATTTCTAAATACGACAGAAGCTGTTCTAATTTTCCCAAGGTTCCCATTCCACCTGGAAAGTCAGGCATTACTACATTTATTCCTGGATTCTCCAGATTTTCATCATCAATAGCGATTAATAGTTCTTCCATTCCCTCAGCGCCATATAGTCTTCCAATGCATAGATTTGGATGATATTCATCCAAAATTCTGCTTTTTGATTCAACCCAGTCTGTTGTAAAAATAACTATAATATCATTTTTTTCATACTCAAGATAAAAATAGTCTTTTCCTTTCTGTGTTATTCTAAATTCATATTCATCCCACTCATAGCCCCACAAAAACTGTGAAAAAGCTAAAGGTGCAGTATAACTGCCCTGATTGTTGATGTTAAATTTCATTTCACTATTTGGAAAGTCTTTCTTTTTTCTAATTCCTAATCTATTAAGCTGTTCTTCAATTTTTGAAGAAAAAGCTATTTTTGTTTCTGCCATTTAAACCACTCCTTATATAAGCTTAAAACTATAGTAAATGTACTATTTTGAAAATTGTATAATTATCATAAATCACCTTTTAAACATTTATTACAACTATTATAAATTTGTCGCAGTTTATTGTATTGTAAAAAAGCGACATGAATTTAACTAATAAACCCATGTCGCTAAAATAATAGCTAAACAATTATGTGCATCTGAATCCTTAGGATTTTGTTCAATTAATTTAAGATAGTAGTCTTTGGATTTTTTATTCTCTGCTATTTTTAATAACCTCCTTTCAATTTATATTACTTACGAATAAAAATAACATCTCCTCCACATAGCACTAGTGGCTCTCCATTAGGTTTATATTCTATCCAACGCGTTTTATCATCAGTTTCCATATCTATCATAAGATGATAATAAGAATATCCATAACCAACTGTAGTATCCAAAGTTTGTATCACATATTTATTAGCATTATCTAAATTCTCATTATTTATCAAATTTAACCACGTAATAGCTTTGTCAAGTTCCTTTAATAACCCAAATTCTTCCGTTTTACCCGCCTTTAAGTTTTTTACTATTTTTTCTTTATCTTCTAAAAGCTTATTTATAGCATATTCCACAAAACACACCTCCTTTATCAAAAGGCTCAGATTATACCCAGTCTATTTTTTCAAGAGCAATCTTCTCTCCTTCATTTATAGCATGAATCAATTGGATTTTTTCTTCAGTTGTAATTTCACTTATAAAGAGTTCTTGTTTTCCATTTTTTCTTTCATTTAGTGCAGTTCCTATAACTTTTTTACCATTTGAAAATTTAAAAAGACATTGAAATTCTTCTGTTTCATCATTTCCCAGAAATTCTCCTGAAACATAAAACCAACTTCTAACTTTATCCTTATTAAAATAAACTTCAAACTTCTCACCTGACTCATCCTTCATTTGAAGTGATGAGGTATTGCCCTTTAGTAAGTTCTCTCCTAAAACTAATAGCTTCTCTGCCTCTTTTTGGCTTCCATATAGGTTTAAAGCTCTAATAGGTCTCCCACTAGTACTTATAAGTGGTTCACAGACTTCAATACGATTCCATAGGTTATTTACTAAAACAAGATAATATCCAGCTTTTATGTTCCTTCTGACATCAATATCATATAATCTAAGTATTATTCTTATTGACTTTATTTGAAGATAAGGTTTCAAATTTGATTGCACTCTATTTACCTCCAAGCTTATAATTAAATCATAATCCTACATTCATAAAAACACATGCTCTTATTCTAAAGCTTACTAGCCATAATCTCACTATTATCCTGCAAACGAATAGCAATAATGTGCCCGAACATACTTATGTATGAATCAAAAGCGACTGTAGCTGCTTCTATATCAATATGTCCGAACCCATCTAGAGGGTAATCATTTTCATCCAATTCGCCTTCCTCTTCTATGTCATCCTGATTAGGATGAACATCATTATAATCAAATTCGTAAACCTTTTTATCTTCTTCATACAGCATAATGGCAAGCATAGTTTTATAATGCTCCATCTCTACACCAACAAAATATGCCTGCTTATTCTCCATAAATACTTTTGAATGGGTATCGTCAACCATTCCTTGCAAAGTAAGTCGATACCAGGTGTCTTGCAACGTTATATGTGGCATTGAATAATCAAAAGTATCAAATTTCACCCAAATCTGCTGATTACGCATAATCCCCTGAAGGACACTTGCTTTTTGAGTTAACCACGAAGGTACTATCCCTCCCAAGGTTTGCTTATAAAATTGAATCTCTGGGAATCGATAAATAAATTTTAATAAATGTTCCTTATCAGAAGTGGATAAATCCGAATTTTTCACCCATTCTTGAGCCTGCTCTGCATTACCCTCTGTAAATGTTATTGCCATAGCATTTTCCCCCTTAACGCTTTAATTGTTCAATAACCTCAGCTTTATTGTTACAACTTCCTATTATATCCATAAAGAAAAAAATCTTTTCTTTTATATGATACCTATCTCTGCTTTTATATTTCATAATCACTTCACTAAAATCCACAAAGGCAAGCTGTATCACATAAGCTCCTTCCGGATCATTATAAGGGAGCCAATCAAGGGAAATTATATACTCACCTTTAGAAGTATTTATCCCGCTTGTCTTAATAAAAAGCATATCTGCTGAAAATAATTTTCTATCCAAATTACTTTGAGTATAATCTAAATCATAAAAACAATTTGAAATAATATTCCATCCGCTTGGAATCATGAGTGGCATTAGTGGATATTCCTCTGCTTTATTATAAAACTCACTATATATAAGATATCCGAGTTTCAAAGAAACCTCATTTGGATCAACTAAAAACTGACTTAATTCTTCTATCCACTTGTTAAATACATCCTTAATCAAATTGAGGTCACCATTTTCAAATTTATTAAGATGCTTTTTACTATCAAGTTCCTGTATAAGTGCAGTTATTCTATAAATGCTGTTATCCTCTTTTGCAGATACTCGTTCTAAAATAATAACGAAATGATCTCCTCTGTCTATAGGGACATCACGTTCTAAATGTAAAATTACTTTTGAATTTTTATCTTTGTTGTTACAACACGGCATGTTGCACTCACAATCATAAAAATTATTCCTAATAATCTCCCAGCCACAAGGAATCTTTAATTCCACTAATTTATTCTTCATTTTCTCTCACTTTCTTGTTAAAGCTTTTTCTTATACTTCATTTGTTTCATTCTTTTTAATATAAGTTGGAGTATATCCACACATTCTTTTAAATTCACGTATCATATGAGATTGATCCCAATATCCTGCTTCAACTGCACTTTGAACTATATTTTTTTCTTCTAAATGATTAACAGCCTTATGAAACCTAGCAATACTTTCATATTCTTTTAATGTAATGCCAAGAATAGTATTAAAATCTCTTTGAAGCTGTCTATAAGATATATTTAAATCTGAAGCAATTTCTTTAAAACTTTTTTGATTTTGTATATGACATAAATTTGTTGCATTAAATACTCTTGTCATTTGATTTGTAAATTTATATTTTCCACTATCTTGAATCTCACTTATATAATCTTCAACAATATACATCCATTTTTCTGGAGAGTATGAAAACAATTTTTCTCCAAGAATGCATATGGAGTCTTCTTTCTTAAATTGTATTATACTCTGACAAACTGCTGGAATAATTCCTGTCATTTGATAAAAGAGCCAAAATTCCATACTTACTATAAATACAGCAACATTTTCTACTCTACTAATCATAGGTTCTTTATTAATTCCATAAGCAATAACGTCTCCTGCTTTTATTTTCATACCATTATAATAGCCTGTCCCATCAATGATAAAGGCAATATGAACTGCTGTAGATGCTGGTGCTGGCATAACTCCATAATCAAACAAACAATAAGCATATTGCAATATACCTTCTTTGTCAGTATATTTTACTTCACAATAACTTTTATTTACTTCATCAGTTACAAACTTCATATTATTCCCCCTAATTTACTAACTATATAGACCTATTAAGCTTCTATCTTTTTTCACTATATTTTATTACGAGTTTTGGGCATGCATCAATACATTCACCACACAATATACATTCTGAATTGCTCATAGAATTTTCACTCACCATGTTATTAACATCTAAACTCATTGGACATTTCTTATTACACATCTTACATCCTATACATTTATCATTATCTGCTTCAAGATGAAGAGAAGGATATTTTAATAGCTCTTTTATTTTTGTCCCTAAAATCATAAAAGGAGCCATCCAACATACGTAATGGCAAAAAGAGCGTTTCCCTGCTAATAGAGATAATATTACAATTAAAAATATAACAAAATAAAAAATAATATAAGCAAAAGGATTAGTTACAGAAACGCCATTATCAGTTTGATAAAAAAAATCTATTTGTTTAATACCACCATTAACTAATGATAAAATTATAGTGGTTAACCAAGGTAGCCAAATAATAAATTTTATCCAATTCAGCTTCCCACCTTTAGCACTTTTATCATTTGAAAGAATCATACACTCTTGAAGACCTCCTGCTGGACATAACCAGCCACAAAATGCTCTTCCAAAGAAAAGTGATAGTATAAACAGAGCAGCAAACGTAATAAAACTTCCAGTTATAATACCTTCTTTTGCCCCTAGAACTATTAAATATGGCGAAAAATAATATAATGTTATTGGAAATAATAAAAATGATATAATTACAATTGCTTTTCTTACTTTTTGTCTTTTCATAAATCTATCCACCCTTCAATACTTAGGTTAATTTTTTTAGCGTATCAATTTAATTTTACCAACAATTTTTAGTGCTTGTATTGTAAAAAAACGACACTTATAGATAAGATCCGTTTTAAAAATAAATTCTATAAATTTCCCAAAATGATTACTAGAAAAATTAACTAAATTGATTTAAAAATTTAGCTTTGATATAATATCATAAAAAGCTAGGAGGTATACAAATGTTTGAAAAAGATAGCTATGAGGAAGATGTTAAGTTATTTAAAAAAGTGACTTCTACACAAGCAGATGAATTATTAACTAATGGAGACTTAGCGGTTACTTATATTGGCCGTGGAACATGTCCATACTGCCGTAAATTTGCTAAAAAATTAAGTGGTTTGACTGATAAAATTAGCACAACTATTTACTACATAGATAGTGTTGATTCTTCAGATGATTTTATTAACTCATTTAGAGAAAAATATAATATTGTGACTGTACCAGGATTTATTGTTAGCAAAAATAAAGAAATTGAGGTTCGTTGTGATTCTTCACTTCCAGAGGACGAAATTTTAGCTTTATTAAAATAAACCCTATCCTTTATATTATTTAAAATCAATAAAAAGATTTTGTTAGTTACACCTAAAAAACGACACTTATAATTAAGCGTCGTTTTTAAATTATTCTTTAATATATGAACAGCAATAATCTGCTACTTCTTTTACTTCTAAATTAAACTTAGAATTTGCTGGAACTTCAAAGCTTTCCCCTTCTTTATATGTAACAAACTTATCACTTCCTGGCAGTTTAACATCCATTGAACCACCTAAGACTTCCATTACTTCCTTATCTCCTGTACCAAATTCATAATCACCTGGTAACATTATTCCAAGAGTTTTTCTTTCCCCATTTTCAAAGATTACTGTTCTGCTTGTAACCTTACCATCAAAATATACATTTGCCTTTTTTACTGCTGTGACATTTTTAAATTCACTCATTATTGTGGCCCCCTTGTTTATATTATTTTATTTTTCTAACAAAAGCTTATTTATACTTACTATTTGTATGCAAGTACAGAATATATCCATTGCCTTTTTTAGTTCTTCAACCGATGGAAATGATGGAGCAATACGAATATTTCTATCTCTAGGATCCTTACCATATGGGTAGGTAGCTCCTGCTGGTGTCATTATTACTCCTGCTTCGGCTGTCATTTTAATTACTTCTTTAGCACAGCCATCAAGAGTATTTAAACTAATAAAATATCCTCCATTAGGCTTATTCCACCAAGCAATTTCCTTCCCATCTAGTTCAGCACCAAGAGTATCTAAAACAGCCAAAAATTTAGGATTAAGAATTTCAGCATGTTTTTTCATATGGGCTTCGATATTATTCATGTCTTTTAAGAATTTTACGTGACGAAGCTGATTCATTTTATCAGGCCCTATCATTTGAAGTGATAACTGTTCCTTAATTTTGCTTATATTTGCTTTACTAGCTGCCATTGCTGCTACGCCTGCCCCTGGAAAAGTTATCTTTGAAGTTGAAACATACATAAACACTCTATCTTCATTTCCCGCTTCCTTGCAAGCTGTAAGTATGTTTTTAAGTTTATCTCCCTTGCCAAAAAGATCATGTACTACATATGCATTATCCCAAATGATTCTAAAATCTTTAGCCTTAGTTTTCATTTGAGCAAGCCTATCCACAATATAATCAGAATAAGTAATTCCATCAGGATTGCTATACTTTGGTACACATAGAATTCCTTTTATTGCTTCATCACTGCTTGCAAGCTTTTCAATCATTTCTATATCCGGTCCATCAGAATTCATATCTACAGAAATCATTTCAATACCAAAAAGTTCACATATAGCAAAATGTCTGTCATATCCTGGACTAGGACATAAAAACTTAACCTTAGGAAGTTTTCCCCATGGAATTTCACTACCTGGCACCCCAAAAGTCATTGCACGTGCAATTGTATCATATATCATAGTAAGAGCGGAATTACCACCTACAATAGTTTCAGCTGAATCAGCACCAAGAATTTTTGCAAAAAGCTCTTTTGCTTCTTGGATACCATCCAAACCACCATAATTTCTACAGTCTATTCCATCTAAGCTCTTATAATCTTGCATCTCCATCATCTTTATTGATAAATCCAATTGTTCTTTGCAAGGTTTTCCACGTGACATATCATACTTAAGATTCATACTTTTAAAATCTTCATACTTTTTTAATAGTATCTCCCTGCGCTCTTGTAATTCTTTAACCTCTATTTCAGTAAATTTAACCATTTGTTTTAGCCCCCTATTAAGTACATTTTATAATATTATAATATATTGATTAACAATTTGGAAAATTTATTTTTATAAATTTATCAAGTCTATCAAAAGCTTCTTTCAGAATTTCATCAGAATAACAATAAGATATTCTCATATAGCCTTCCCCAAGTTCCCCAAAAGCTGTTCCTGGAACACAAGCTAATTTTCCTTCATTTAATAACTTTTCACAAAATTCTTCTGAAGGCATATTAAATTTTTTGATTGAAGGAAAAATATAAAATGCCCCATTTGGTTCTGTTACCTCTATATTAAGCTCCTTCAATCTGCTCATACAATAATTTTTTCTTCTCTCAAAGGTCTTCCTCATGTTTTCAACATCATTTTGGGAATTTCTCAGACCTTCAAGAGCTCCATATTGGGCTATAGATGGTGCACAAGAAACACCATACTGATGAACCTTAATTATTTCCTTCATATATTTTTCTTGACATGCTACATATCCTATTCTAAGCCCTGTCATTGAGAATATTTTTGAGAATCCACTTACAAAAATAATTTTATCCTTTATTTCTTTTTCCTGAGCTACTGAATAATAATCATCAAAAATTATAGCTGAATACATTTCATCAGTTATAACTACAACATCTCTTTCCTTTATTAATTTAACCAAGTCATCTCTTTGACCTTTAGTTAAAATTGCTCCAGTAGGATTTGAAGGAAAAGAAAGAATTAAATATTTTATATTTTGTGTATCTAATTTTTCTTTTATATCTTCTATATTTACAGTAAAATCATCATTTAACTTATAATTTACAACATCTGCATCTATCATTATTGAAATATTTTCATAAGCTGGGTACGCTGGTCCTGGTATTAAAATCTTTTCTCCTGGATTCATTAAAGCAAATAAAACTGAATATAACCCTTCGCTTCCTCCAACAGTAATACATATTTCATCTTTATAATATTCTATATTAAAGCCTTTTAAATAAGTACATATTTCTTCTCTAAGCTCATCTATACCTGCATTTGAAGTATATATAGTCTTATTTTCATTAATAGCTTTAATCATTGCTTCTGATACACTTTGAGGTACTGGAAAATCTGGCTGCCCAATTGTTAAAGAAATTGCCCCATCTACCTTCTTAACCTTTTCTGCAAACCTCCGTATTCCAGAAATCTGAATTTTTTCTACTTGTTTATTCATAAATATACTGCCCCCTGTTAAGATAATATAACCCTATTTTACAACATTACTAAAATTCCTTCAAACTATTTGTATTTTTATACTTATTTCTCTTTTAATTATTCCCAAACTTTATTATAATAAAATTGATTGTAAAATTACTAGAAAGGGTGATATAATGTCATATAATTTAACAGATCCTTATGAAATCGCTAGATTTATTAAGGAATCAAAAAAATCTACTCCAGTTAAAGTTTATGTTAACGGAGATTTAAGCAATGCTGATATGAATGATGTAGAATGGTATGGTACTAATGGATTTTATATACTAATGGGAGAATCTGATTCTATAACAAAAATAGTATTAGATAATAAACACCTTATAAAACACTTTAGAATAGAAAATGATAGAAGAAATTCTGCTATTCCTATGCTAGATTTACTAGAAGTAGATGCTAGAATTGAGCCAGGTGCTATTATAAGAGATAAGGTTACTATTGGTAAGAATGCAGTTATCATGATGGGAGCTGTGATTAATATTGGAGCTGAAATCGGTGATGGAACTATGGTAGATATGAATGCTGTAGTTGGAGCACGTGGACAATTAGGTAAAAATGTTCACTTAGGTGCAGGAGCAGTTGTTGCTGGTGTATTAGAACCACCTAGTAAAGAACCTTGCATGATTGGTGACAATGCTTTAATCGGTGCTAATTCTGTAATTCTTGAAGGAGTTAAGGTTGGTGCAGGTTCTGTTGTTGCTGCAGGTTCTGTTGTTACTGAAGATGTTCCAGAAAATGTTGTTGTTGCTGGTTCACCTGCAAAAATAATTAAAACAGTGGATGATAAGACTAAAGACAAAACTCAAATTTTAGAAGATTTAAGAAAATAGACTTTTTGATTTTTGATCTTACATAATTTTAAAAGGGTGTTTCAAAATTTAAATTTTGAAACACCCTTTAAGGTTATAACGTAAACTAGACTTAACATCTCATTTTTTAATTTTAAAAGAAAACTAAATTATTTAATAAATACTAATTAATTATTGACCACTTTAGATTTTTTAAGCTATTAATATTACTGACTTATACTGCCCCTTGTTCACTTGTCATTTCTTCTTTGTGAGCTCGTTCCATTTTTGAAATAGAAACCTCATATGCGACTTTCTTAACTACTTCACTTTCAGAAACCTTTTTTTGATATTCTCTACTTTGAAGTCTTCCCCATACTTTAATATTATCACCCACGCTTAAAGATTGGCAGAATCTCGAATTTCTTCCCCATGCAATAGTTGGAATATAATCTGATTTATTATAAGCTCTATTTACAGCTAGTAATACATCGGCAATTTCACGACCAAAAGGAGTTGTCCTATAAATAGGTTCCTTGCAGATATATCCATCTAAGAATATCTCATTAGGATTTTTGCTTCTTTCAAGACATGGTTCAATGTTTCTTGCAAAAACAGTAAGTATTAGCTTGTTTGATCCATCGATAAATTTATTATAAGATCTTAGTTGTCCTTCTACAATTACGTCTATTCCTACCTCTAACTTAATATCATTAAGCAGCCTTTCTGAAACAGTGATATTCAATGTATCTACTGAATCGCTTAATCTCATTACATCTAAATCAAAAGTATAGAACCCTTCCCCATACATTTCATGACTAAACTCTAATCCAGATGTTACCTTACCTTCAAGGTAAATTTTGTTATTTAGCATTAAATTATCCATTTGTAATCCCTCTCTCCATCGGAAATTATTTTATTTTGTGCAATATATGCTCCCACTAGCATATATTACCATTATAATACAAAAACTAGTTTATTTTCAATAAATATTATTATTTTTGTTTATGTTGAATACCTTGGTTGTCTACATTGTAATCTTCAAAAAATATCATTTCTCCTACTGGCTTAAATTCGTAACCTTTATCCTTAAGTTCTTTTATAATTCTCTCTAAATTTTGAGGAGTATATTTTGCATTATGAAAAAGAATAATTGAGCCTGGCTTTACATTTTTCATAACCCTGTTATATTCCATTTCAGGTGACGCTTCTTTCCAATCTACAGAATCAACATCCCATTGTATAGTCATATATCCTAAGTTTCTTACCTTTAAAAAAGCATCCTTATTATAATCCCCACTTGGAAACCTAAATAACTTTGGTTTATCTCCTGTATATTTTTCAATAATCTCATTAGTTTTTTCTATTTCTTCTTTCATTCTGGCAGCTCCAATTTTAGTAAAGCTTGGATGCTTGTAACTATGATTTCCTATTTCATGCCCCCCCTCTTTTATCGCCTTAAGCTTATTAACATTTTCCTCACTGTAATTAACCCATCCACCCATTATGAAGAATGTTCCTTTTACATTATATTTTTTCAAAATGCTTAATATTACTTCTATATTATCTTTTTCTACCCAATTTACATCAAAAGTTAAACTAACTACTTTTTCACTTGTATCCACACAATATATAGGCTCCTCTTCTTGTATATTTCCCATAACACTTATTCCTTTATTAATACCAATTGATACTACTATTAATATAAATATCAAAAATAAATTTATACAAATCCGTTTTTTCTTCCATACCACTTTTTATATTCACACCTTCTTATTTCAAGACTTCTATTTAAACTATATTCATTAAAATTTCTTTTATGCTGTTTATATAGTTTTCATTATATAATGTAAATAGTTTTATTTATTTGTTCCTATTTTCACTAAAACATAATTTGTGATATAATAAAAAAATCGGAGGCGACTTTGGTTAAGTTTCAGATTGCAGCATAGCTGCTCTTTATATAGGTGTAGATTTTAAGTGGTTATGGAGGTAGTTATGTACGAAAATTCATCGGAATTAGCAGAAAATAAATTACTAATGTTATATGTTTTAAAAACAATAAATGAACCAATATCAAATATTCAGCTTACTGAAATAATTCTTGAAAATAACTTTATTAATTATTTTACGTTTCAACAATATTTATCTGAGCTTGAAGAATCTAAATTCGTTGAATATCAGGAAATTAACGATAAAAAATTATTGGCTTTAACAGAAAAAGGAGATAATGTTCTTTCTTTATTTCAAGCAAGAATATCTCCTTCGCAAATGTCTATTGTAGATCAATATATAAAAGAAAAAATAGGGATAATAAAAAAGGAATTAACCATACACGCTGATTATACTCTTGGCAGCGGCGATGATAATTTTATTGTTGATCTAAAGGCAATTGAAGACAAAGCTTTATTAATGGAATTAAAATTATCAGTTCCTACTAAAAAACAAGCTTCTTTAATTTGTAATAAGTGGAAGGAAAATCCTTCCGAAATATATACAAATGTAATTAAGATATTAATTGATTAATATCTCTTGTGAGCTAAAGTCATAGCATTAGGCTCTTTGCCTAGTGGTATGACTTTTATATTTTTTTCATCAATTCCTATTACATTTAATTTGCCGTTTAAATAATCTCCAACAAATATATTTTCTTTAATCTTTATTATTCCTCTTGGCATTCCACCGATAACTATCTTCTTTTCTTCCGTTAATTCATTTAAATTTATAACACTTATAGAACCATCACATAAATTCGAAACATAAATATAGTTATCCTCTTCAAATAAATCAACTGGTGATAATCCCACCTCAACTTTTCCTATTAATTTTAGTGTATTTAATTCTATAATACCTATACTTCCATTTTTGTCATCTCCTAAGCAGCTTATACATACATATAGATACTTTTTATTATTTGAAATACTCATTTTCATAGGTGTATTTTTAACTTTTATTCTTTTAATTTCCTTGCTGTTTATATTGTCTATTACAGAAATACTTTCATCTTCCATATTGCTTACAAATAAAATATTACGCTCTTCTTCTAATACAATATTATGTGGAAATCTGCCTGTTGGTATTTCAAAATCAATTCTTTCATTTATCAAATTATATATAATAAGAGAATTCGATTCTCCACAAGACACGTAAATAAAATCATTATGCGCAACTATATCATTTGGATGAGCACCAATATATATATTTCCTTCTTCCTTAAAGGTATTATAATCTATTAATGAAATACTATTATTGTAATTATTAGCTACCAATATTTTATCTTTATATAATGATAATCCATGAGGGCCAAATGGACTTTCAGCTGCTGATAAAACTACTCTTTGGGTATTAAAATTCTCAGTATTTATTTTATTTAAACTATCTGAACCTGTATTACAAACAACAATATAGCTCACTCCATCTCCCCCTTAAAACAATCATATTCTTATGAATAATATATTCTAAAAATATATTATTGGCACAATTTCTTAAGGGCATTATCTTTATTTCTCGACAAATATCCTTTATAATAAGAGTATTAAATTTCATTAATATGAAAATTATTTATGAAATAGTTAAAATCTTAATAAATTTATTTTATATACGTTATATACATTAATAGGTATATGCTATAAATTTATTAGAGTTTAACATATAAATTTTAACTAAAGGAGTGCATTTTATGTTTTCTTATAAGACATCTGGTGTTTGTTCATCAAAAATTAATCTTGATATTGCAGATAATATCATTGAAAATGTTGAATTTGTAGGTGGTTGTGCTGGTAATCTTTCAGGTATTGGGCAATTAGTAAAAGGTATGTCAGTAGATGATGTTATTAGCAAATTAAATGGTCTTGACTGCAAAGGCAAAGGAACATCTTGTCCTGATCAATTATCTAAGGCTTTGCTAGAATGGAAAAAAGAAATTTCTAAGTAAATATAATTTAATTTTTAAAAACTCCTTACTTAAACTTGTTGTAAATATAAGTAACTCTTCGAGTTTATACTTATAAATAATTTAAGTAAGGAGTTTTTTTATTGAAGATAAGATTTTCTTTCACCTGATAATAAAGATAAAGTTCCTGTTATTTCTTCTATTATATCTTTATAACTTAAATATATATCAACATTTATATGGTCAAATTCATCACTTACTTCTTTTATCTTTCCATACAAATATTTTCCATTATCTATTAAATTCTTTAATATTAAGTTACTTTCTTTAGGGACATATCCTATTACATGGCCATCTACAGTTGAAATTAAAATTGCATTTGAATCATATGGATTATTAGGTTCTCTTATTAAGCAAAGAATACTGCCTTCTGTTAATTTATTATAGGCTTCACTTATATCTAAATAATTTGTCCCAGCAACATATATACTATTTAAATATATATCTTTAGTATGTTCTTCTATTATCATACTCTCTTTAATTTTAATATACTTCTTTTCCTTATTATTTGTTTTAATTAAAAGAGAATTAAGAGTTCTTCTCACAACATCCACCATCTCACAACTTATAGCGTTGCTAATAAGTTCTTCTTCATAAGAATCAAACTCTCCTATAAATCTTTGAAGATTTGTAGCTGCTTGAATTCTTGTTTCAATTAAAGCTGCTCTTAATGCCTGCAAATTAATATCTTTGTATTTATCTGAAAAATCTTCGTATTGAGCATATTTGATTACTATAAAAAAGCAAATTTGTCCAATATCTTCATAGGATAGATTATCTATTCTAATTTCATCTTGACCACTTAATATCTTATTCATAGGAAGCTTTCTAAGACCTAATTCAAATGCACATTTTTTTAATGCTTTATTTCCTATTGCAAAAGCATATTTGTATAACAACGCATTAGTTGAATCTCTTTTTAAAAGTATTTCAAATTCTTTCTTTTTTAAGTGATAAGAAGTTTTTTCTGAACAACTTATAATAACACTGCTATCAATATCGTCTATTAGAACATTATCCCCAATTACTTTATGCCAGATTTCTTTTTTACATATCCTTTTGCAGCTTTCAACTATATCTTTAACATCATTACTATATTTAAAGAAACTATGATTTCTCTTTGTTTTATAATCATCGATTAAAACAGCTTCTATAGAATAAATTATTGAAATAACTGAATATAAAGAGTATATTTTTCCATCGACTTTGTCTATAATATTAATTAATTTTTTACAAACTTTTATTGCATCCTTTATCTCATAAATTCCATAATCAGAAAGCAGCATACTAAAAGTTTTTGAAAAAACTTCAATTTCTTCACTGTTAAATTCCTTACTTTCTAGATACTCTAAAATATCTATTGAAAGCATACAACTTGAAAGTAATTCTGGTATTCCAACTTGATTTATTGGACCTTCTTCGATCATCCATTTTTTAATTTCATCATTTGTTGGAATCAAGCTCATTACACAAAATACCTTTCCATAACCTTCCGACTTTTTTGCTAGCTCGAAAATATTTTCATTTCTGTTTCCTGTATATTCATATGCTTTAACAACATAAAAAATATATTCATTATGAATTGAAAATATCTTTAAAAATTCATCTATACTTTTAATTTTACATATTGGCCCAAGTAATAATCCTAATTTTATTTCCTCACTGGAGCTACTTTCTATAATAAATTTTTCTAACAAACAACTTATTTTATTCTTATTTTCACTTAACTCCAAGGAATATTTAAACTCTTTAACCAACTCATTATAATAAGTTACAATTGGATTCAACGTTATATAATTACTTATTTTTATTACAGTTTCTTTATTAAGTTCTTCATTTAACATTATTTTTATTAGTCCATGTGCCAATCTGTTCTTTTCATATTCCTTAAGTCTATCTGTTTTATTTGTAACGCAGTTAAATTCTACTTTTCCTGCTTTCTCAAAATCTTGATCATTATATAATTCCTCTGAATTTATATCATAAAATTCTTTCAGAATATAGTATATTGATTTATCCTTGCTAGTCAAATTGTCTTTAATTTTAGTCATATCCCCAATACTACTCCTTTTAAGCAAAATTCTACAAAACACCTTAAACAAAATAATAAACTATTCTACTGATTTATTATCAACTATACTTAAATTATCTTAGTTATGATTTTTCTCATATCTCCTATCATATATAATGATCCACTTATTAATATTAAATCTTCTTCATTAGCTTCCTTAATAGCTGATATAAATGCCTCTTCATAATTATCCATAGCAACAACATTAGAATTGCATTTCAGTATTTCATTTTTCAAATCTTCACTAAGTTCAGCCCTTTCACTATGTGGTGTTAAAGCATAAACCTTTTTGGCCATAGGTGTTATTTCTTCTATCATTTCTTTAACTTGTTTATCGGCTAAAATCCCTAATAACAGATATATCTTATTATACTTAAAATATTTTTCCACATTCCTTTTAAGAGACTTAATTGCATCTATATTATGTGCTCCATCAATTAATATAGTTGGTTTTCTTCCTAATACTTCAAGTCTTCCTATCCATTTTACATCTTCTAAAGACTTTTCTACTATCTTTTTATCTAGTAAAATATTTTCTATATCAAACAAAGCTTCTATAGCATTTAAAACTACTCCTAAATTTATTATTTGATGTTCCCCAAGTAGCGGCAGATTAATTGTATATGTATTTTTACAGCCTTTAATTTGTACCTTCTGATATAATTGTTCATAATTAATATCAATCAATTCTCCATTTTCTTTTTTAACTAAATACACTTTTGAATTTTTTTCTTCTGCTGTCTTTAATATAACTTCTTCCACTTCTTTTTCTTGAGGATACAGTATTACTGGCACACCCTCTTTTATTATTCCAGCTTTTTCCTTTGCAATATCTTTTAAATTATCTCCTAAAATGTTCATATGATCTAAGCTTATGGATGTTATTACACTTACCTTTGGAGTTAATACATTAGTTGAGTCTAATCTTCCTCCTAAACCAACTTCAATAACACCATAATCAACTTTTTCATTATAAAAATGTAAAAACATAAGAGCCGTTATAATTTCAAATTCTGTTGGATGTTCATATCCTTCTTCTATTACTTTGTTTATTGCAATCTTTACCTGTTCTAACAAATTCACTAAAGTAACTTTATTAATCTTCTCCCCATTAATTTGAATTCTTTCTTCAAATTCCTCTAAATAAGGAGAAGTATACATTCCTACCTTATATCCATAACCCCTTAAAATCTTTGTAATCATAGCTGTTGTTGAACCTTTTCCATTAGTTCCTGCTATGTGTATTAACTTTAATTTTTCATGAGGACTCCCAAGAAGTTCCAAAAGTCTAAATGTTCTTTCCAATCCATAATTAGAACCAAATTTCCCAACACTTGAAATATAGTTCATTGCTTCATTATAAGTCATGTTCATTTTGAATTACCTCGTGTCTTTTTTATTATTAATAAAATTTTTATTACTTCTATTATACTTTAATTATTAAGTAATGACTAATATAAACTTAAATTCCACAGGTAATCCTTACATTTATTAATAATAATCATTCAACTTTTCAAATTAAATCCAAAAATAATATGAACCTTCATTTAACTAGTCAATAATTTTAACATCATATATTTTCCAAATAAGTTTTCTCTTATTAACTTTTTAATTTCGCTATTTCATTCCATACAGAAGATACTAGTATGCTGATTAATAACATAATGCATATTATCAATACTGAGTTTGTAACTGATATTTCAATTTTCCAAAATATTAACATAAGCTTTAAACCAGTAAATATTAATATACCTCCCACACCATATTTCATAAACTTAAACATGTTATTCATTTTTTGAAGAATGTAATACATACTTCTCAAACCTAATATTGCAAATATATTAGAGGTATATACTATAAATGTATTTGTAGTTATTGAAAATATTGCTGGTATTGAATCTATTGCAAAAATGATATCTGAAAATTCTATTACTAAAAGAGCCGCCAAAAGAGGTGTTGCATAAGTAATTCCCTTTCTTTTTATAAAAAATTTATTTCCATAAAAATTATTGGTTATTGGTATAATGTGTCTTAAAACTTTAACAGCAAAATTATCCTTTACTTGAATATTGTCATTTTCTTTAGAAAACATTTTAAATCCACTAATAAGTAGTATTACTCCAAATATTGAAAGGAGCATACTAAATTTGCTTATTATAGCCACTCCTAGTAAAATAAAAACTAATCGCAAAACCATAGCCCCAATGACTCCATATAATAGTACTCTTTCCTGATGCTCTTCTCTTATCTTAAAGCTTGAAAAGACCATTAAAAATAGAAATAAATTATCTAAGCTTAAAGACATTTCCACTATATATCCGCCAAAATATTCCCACGCTGCTTTTTCTCCTTTTAAATAGAATATAAAGATATTAAAGATCATTGATAATGAAATCCAACAAATTAAATTTAATAAGGATTTTTTCGTTTTCAAAATAAATCCCTCCATACATATTTCTCTTAAATTATGTATATTAATATTTATTCTGTAATATCCTTATTTTATTAAAATCTTCAAATCAATTTTCCGTCACTTCCAACTTTATATCCATCAACAACGGAATTAATCACCAAGCTTCCTTCCTTATCAATATAATACCATTCATTATTAATCTTATTCCAGCCTTCATGTATTACCTCTTCTTTATTCAACTCAAAATTAGTAATGATATATTCTTTTTTATCTATTGGTTTTATTCTAACCACATTATCTGCTACTTCTAAATTCTCATTCATTAATAAAAATTTTCTCGTATCCGAGTTATACAAATAAAGATTATTTAAATTTGGGTTTTCTTTAAATTTGATTTCTAAAAAAGAATTCGTTTTTAAATAATCAAAACTTCTCAAATATACACCATTAAATCCATCATTTGCAATTTCGCCTAAAACTCCGCCCTTAAAAATTTCCATATTATTATTAACTATATCATTGTAAGTTATGGTATCAACCTCTATATTATTGTACTTTATTAATAATCTTAATAAAAATTCTTCAGCCATTTTATAATCCAGTGATGATACACTACATTTCTTTAATTCTACTTCTTTTTTGTCATTGTTGCTTATTATTGTAAAAGTCTTTATCTGATTTATTAAATTATTTTTATTAATTAATTTTTTTGATAATTCTTGATTTTGATTTGAAATGTTTCTCCTCTTTACCCTATGTCTTTTTTTCTCTTTTGATTCCTCGTCAACATAATTCTTTTCTGGCACTTGCTCTTTTATCTTATCCAAATCACTTTTCTTGGCCATATTATCCTTTTCATAATTTTTTGCTTTATCTTCATTTATTTCAGCTGATGGTTTAGTCATATCACTTGACCTGGAATTTTCTTTATCATTTGGCTTTTCTACTTCACTTTTTTCATCGTTTTTTCCTTTGTACTCTTCTTTTTCAGCCGATGGTTTAGTTATATCACTTGGCTTAGAATTTTCTTTATCATTTGATTTTTCTGCTTCTCCCTTTTCTCCAGTATTTTTTTGATCGTTTTTTCCCTTATCTTCTTCTTTTTCAGTTGATGGTTTATTTGTATCACTTGATTTCGAATTTTCTTTATCATTTGATTTTTCTTGTTCACCTTTTTCTCCTGCAGTTTTTTCATCCGTTTTTCCTTTATCCTCTTTTTCAGTCGATGGTTTATTTGTATCACTTGACTTGGAATTTTCTTTGTCCTTTGACTTTTCTGATCCATCTTTTTCTCCTGCTGTTTTTTCATCTGTTTTTCCTTTATCTTCTTCAATCGATGGTTTATTTGTATCACTTGACTTGGAATTTTCTTTATCATTTGAGTTTTCTGCTTCACCTTTTTCTCCAGTATTTTTTTCATCCTTTTTGTTTTTATCTTCCGTCTTTGTCCATTTAGCATATAATTTGGAGTTTTTTATAACTATATCAGAGTCTATAACCTCTCCTAAATCTGCTATTATATTAACTTTATTAATACACTCAGGTTCTTTATACCAACCTTCTATTTCATACCCTAGTCTAGAAACATCCGGCACCTTGCTTTTATATATATCTTTATTCATATTCCTATTTGTTTTTATACTTAAATTAATATCTTGTGTTACTATGCTTTCTGAATCATCATAATTAGGATACCATTTAACATTTACTAATCTTAATTTACTTAAAAAGCGTTGATACTCTTCTTGATTTATGTAGTCTTTTGGGTATATCCATTCGCTTATATTACTTCCCATTGAAATATTTTGCTCTAAGAAAGGTATTTCCCGATTACCAAATCTCACTGTTTTTAAACTAGCCATTCCACCTAAAGCATTTTCTCCTATTTTCTTAGCTTCTTTTAAATATAATTTATTAAAGCCACACCCCCAGAAAGATCTCCTTCCAATTTCTTGAACATTATCTAATATATCTTTATTCAATGCAGTACAACCTTCAAAGCAACTATCTCCTATTTTATATATATTATCTAAACTATCTATACGTAAATTATTGCAATTCATAAAAGTTCTTGCCGGCAATTCAATCAACTCATGATTAAACTTTCCTATATCACTTAATTTTTTACAAAATGCAAAACTACTTTCTTCCTCTATTTTTTTTATACCATTTAAATTTATTTCTTTTAGCAAAGCACATCCATCAAATGAGTGATTTCCTATACTACTTATATTTTTAGACATTTTAAAATTTTTTAAGCCATTACAATTAAAGAAGCACCTTCCATATAAAGTACAATCAATTTCCCCTAAATCTACATTTGTAAGATTTCTTTTATTTTTAAATACTCCACCTAGCTTTATAATAGGATTTCCATTTGAATCACAAAACCCTAAAATATTTTCTTCAATGACTAGGTTTTTTAAATCTTTATCTTCAAAAGCTTTTTCATATATATACTTAACTTTAAAATTGTTACCATTATAACTAATAGTATTTTTTACAACAACGTTATCATTATTATTTGACCATAACATTACATCTCCTTGTTTTAATTTTTTGTAAACGTTATTGCCAGCTATAAAAATATCTGAAGTTAAATCAATATTTTCATTTATAGATTTATTAATTTTTCCATCTTGATTATTATTTATTTCTATATGACCACAAACTTTTTTATTATCAAATACAATTAATACAGTTATTAGAATTATTAAAAGCTTTTTACTCATATATTTTTTATGGCTGCCTCTGCATTCAAAACCTAATGATCTTATTTTTTTATCATACATATATATATTTCTATTAATTTTTCTTTCCTCCAACTCTTTTAGTTTGTTATATTTCATAATTCTTATTACTTTTATATATATTAATTTTTCTTAAATTATTACCATATTTTAAAACATGTAAACAAAATAATGAAATAAAAAAGACATTATCAGAACTCAATCCTTCTGACAATGTCTTTTCATATTTAAGCTATTTAATTTAATGCTTCAATCCTAACTTTAACAGCTTCAAGCATTTCTACATATTTAACTCTTTTTTCTTTTTCAGCTTCTATAAC
This sequence comes from Clostridium sp. C2-6-12, assembly GCF_009928485.1. GTDB lineage: Bacteria > Bacillota > Clostridia > Clostridiales > Clostridiaceae > Clostridium. The sequence goes on from NZ_JAABNP010000018.1 coordinate 72,830, forward strand.
AGCTGCTGGCGCTTTAGCAACAAAGCCTTGATTTCCTAGTTTTTTATCTATTCTATCAATTTCGCCTTCTAATTTCTTTAATTCTTTATTTAATCTTTCTAATTCTTTTTCTTTATCAACTAAGTCTAAAAGTGGCATAAATAATTCTCCACCTTTAACTACTAAAGATACAGCATTAGCTGGAACATTAGCTTTATCAGCAATAAACTCAACTTCTGAAGCTGAAGCTAATTTTTCAATGTATGCACTTCCTGCATTAAATGCCTTTTTAGCATCTTCAGCAATGTAGCAGATTACTTTAGCCTTTCTTGAAGGTGGTACATTCATTTCAGCTCTTACATTTCTTAATCCTTTTATTGCTTCAATTACAAATGCCATATCATTTTCTGCTTCTTTATTTACTAAAGCTTCATCAAATACTGGCCAAGCTGAAGTTGTTATAGTTTCTTCATCGCTTAAATGAGTGAAGATTTCTTCTGTTATAAATGGCATAGCTGGATGTAATAATTTCAAACCTGTAATTAATACAGTGTTTAATACATTGTAAGCTATTCCCTTAGCTTTTTCATCATCACCATAGAATACTGGTTTAACAAGTTCTATATACCAATCACAGAATTCAGTCCACATGAAATCATAAACCTTTTGCATTGCAATTCCAAGTTCATATTTTTCCATGTTTTCTGTAACTTCTTTAATTAATGTATTCATTTCTGATAAGATCCATTTATCTGCTAAAGAATATTCTTTGCAGTCTTTGTACTTGTTCATTATATCTTTATCAAGATTCATCATTACAAATCTTGAAGCATTCCAAATCTTATTAGCAAAGTTTCTTGAAGATTCAACTCTTTCTGGGTAATATCTCATATCATTTCCTGGAGCATTACCAGTAGCAATCATAAATCTTAAAGCATCAGCTCCATAAGTTTCAATTACTTCTAATGGATCTACACCATTTCCTAAAGATTTACTCATTTTTCTTCCTTGTGAATCTCTAATTAATCCATGAATAAGTACTGTATTAAATGGAGTTTCACCCATACAATGAAGTCCTGAGAATATCATTCTAGCAACCCAGAAGAATATAATATCATGACCAGTAACTAATGTGCTTGTTGGATAGAAATATTCTAAATCTTCTGTTTTATGTGGCCAGCCAAGTGTTGAGAATGGCCATAATGCTGAAGAGAACCATGTATCAAGTACGTCATTATCTTGTTTAAGGTTAGTGCTTCCACATTTAGTACATGTATTTGGTGCATCTTCAAGTACCATCATTTCACCACAATCTTGACAGTAGTAAACAGGAATTCTATGCCCCCACCATAATTGTCTTGAAATACACCAATCTTGAATGTTTTCCATCCAGTTAAAGTAGATCTTATCAAATCTTTCAGGAACAAATTTAGTTTTTCCATTTTTAACTACTTCTATAGCTGGTTTTGCAAGAGCATCCATCTTAACATACCATTGTTTTGATATGATTGGTTCTACAGTGGTTCCACATCTATCATGAGTACCAACGTTATGTGAGTGGTCTTTAATCTTAACTAAAAGTCCAAGTTCTTCTAAATCCTTAACTATAACTTTTCTAGCTTCATATCTATCTAAACCTTTGTATTTTCCACCTTTTTCGTTGATAATTCCTTGATCGTCCATAACTCTTATGATTTCTAAGTTGTGTCTCTTTCCAACTTCAAAGTCATTGGGATCATGAGCTGGAGTCATTTTAACTGCACCAGTTCCAAATTCTAAATCAACATAGTCATCCCCTACTATAGGAATTTCTCTATTTACTAATGGTAAAATTACTGTCTTTCCAATTAAATGCTTATATCTTTCATCATTTGGATTTACAGCAACACCACTATCTCCAAGTAATGTTTCAGGTCTTGTTGTTGCAATTTCAAGGACCCCACTTCCATCAGCTAATGGATAGTTAATATGCCAGAAGTGACCTGCTTGTTCTTCATATTCAATTTCAGCATCTGATAAAGCTGTTTGACAATGTGTACACCAGTTAGTTATTCTGTTTCCTTGATAAATTAAGCCTTCATTATATAACTTAACAAATACGTGTTTTACAGCAGCACTAAGATTTTCATCCATTGTAAATGCTTCTCTTGTAAAGTCAGCAGATACTCCAAGTTTTTTAACTTGGTTTCTTATTGTAGCTCTGTACTTATCGCTCCATTCCCAAACCTTTTCAAGGAAAGCTTCTCTTCCCATTTCCTTCTTGTCATAACCTTGCTCAGCTAGCATATTTGCAACTCTAACTTCTGTTGCAATAGAAGCATGGTCTTCTCCCGGTAGCCATAATGTAGAAAACCCTTGCATTCTCTTAAATCTAATAAGCATATCTTGAAGAGTATCATCAAATGCATGACCTAAGTGAAGCTGACCAGTTATATTTGGTGGTGGCATAACTATAGTATAAGGCTTTTTACTCTTATCAACTATTGGTGTAAAATAACCTTTTTCTTCCCAATTCTTATAAATTCTTTCTTCAAATTCTTTTGGATCATATGTAGTTGCTATGTTTTTGATTTCTTCTGACATTTATATTCCTCCGTTTAATCTCTAGTGTACAAGGTATTAAAAGCTCCTTGTCATAGCATTTTATATAACTGCATACAAATTACTGTAGCATTAAATTATTAAATAAAACATATTTAGGCATGATGTGCATAATCACAGCTTTACCTTTTAAAACATTGACTTAAAGTATAGATTTCATTATTCTATTATAGTTTTTTCCCATTCTTAAGAATACTAATTAGTCCAAGAGGTTTTTCTTCCCCATGTAATAACCTGATTATATTAGTCCGATGAGAAATAATTATTAATACAAAATATATACTTGCAAATAAGATAATCCACCAATATTCTTTTGTATATACAATTCCATGATAAATTGCCTCTACTGCAAAAAAAGTTAATGCAAACACCGACATCCTATCCACAATTAATAATAAAATAATTCCAAAAAGTAATAATATTACTGTAAAAACTGGATTGACAGCCATATACACTCCAAGACCTGATGCAAACCCTTTCCCGCCTTTAAATCCAAGTAAAATAGGATAATTATGCCCTAATATAACAGCAAGACCTGCTAAATAACCAGCAAGAATTCCAAATTCTGCTCCTCCCATAGACGTAAATATCACTTTTCCCACAACTGCGCAAATAAAACCTTTAAAAAAGTCTAGACATAACGTAATGACTCCATATTTAATACCAAATACACGAGTCATATTAGTAGTACCTGGATTTTTACTTCCTAGCTCTCTAATGTCTTTGTGAATAAATTTGTTTGATATAACAATGGCAGTTGAAAAGTTACCAATAAAATAGCTAAGTACTAGTAATAGTGAAAGTTGCCACCAATAATCCATAAACATAATTCTAACACTCCTTTCCCTATTAATGTAATACATATTTGTTTCGTCGAATTTTTCTATTATGAATTTTATAAAGAAAAAATCACTTGCATACATTCACTTATGTTTTGTAATACCAAAATATAAAATTTTGGATTTTCAACGCAAAAAAAGCCTTCATCACAAAAGGACGAAGACTCGCGGTACCACCTTTATTTCCACTTATGCAGAATTTCTACATTAATGGACTCTTAATTTAAATAACGATTCAGATAAACCGTCTTTAGCTACTATTAGTTCACTAAAGAAGCTCAAAAGCTACCTTCAAAATCCTTAGCATAAGGGTTCCCAGCCTTCCCCTCTCTCTTGCGAATTTTTCCTAAATCATCATTTAGAAAAATCTGTACTACTCAATTTATTTGAGTTTCCTACTAATGCCTCTAAATTTTTACTCCTCTTTCTCACTGCTTTTAAAATATCAATTTACTTACGATAATATCTTATTGTATAAATTTTGTCAATAATAAATTTCTTATTTTAAAATACTTAATACACATGATAAAGTATTTTAAAATCGGCTTCTTAATACTTTTTATACTAAATCAATTTACTCTTATATAATATATTTTTAGTTCTTTGAAAGATGAATTATGCTATTTTCATTTTTCAAAGTTTTTATAGTTAAACTCAAATTTACTAGAATAATTATAACATGGATTTAATCATAAGCGTATTATAATGTATAGTGTAATTATTACCAAATGCTATTACTATTATACGTATGTTTGTTCTTATTCTTTAAATCTATTCATTTTAATAATTTCAAATATAATAGTTCCAAATATAACTATTAAAAATAGGAATAAGAATGTACCATTTATTTTCTCAATTTTACCAATAGCAGCTTGAATATTTTGCCATGCCAGCATGCTTAAAAAAATTGATATTTCTAAATCTATTAGCAACATTGTTTGTCTACCAATTTTATATAATGGCTCCACATTTTTTTCTGTAATTTCAAATGGATAATTGTAATACTGAGGAAATTTACTTAGCATCCCTAACAATAAATGAAATATTATTGTAATTACTACTATAATAAATAAACTTCGTTTATTTCCATAAGCATCTGGCGTTCCTGAAAATCCAAAATGTGTTGGTATAATTTCTGGAATGGTACTCCAAGTGATTTTTATATATATTAACGTTAATATTATTGGAATTGTTGCTATTAAAATTAAAATTTTATCCTTCCAAGTTAGTGGAAAATTTATAACTGGTCTTTTTTCAGAATTCAATGAAATCACCCCATTCTATAATTGCTGCTAACTAATTTCATTATGCTATTTATAGCACTTATTTACTGCCTCTAGTAATCTCTGTAATGCCTCTTCTAATATTCTTTTAGGGCAAGCTAAATTTATTCTTTCAAAACCTTGCCCACCTTCTCCGAATATGTATCCTTCATCTAAAAAAAGCTGCGCCTCCATCTGCATAAATTTTTCCAGTGCCTTATAATCAGATTCTAATTCTCTAAAATCAAGCCATTGGAGATATGTACCTTCTAAATTAATCACCTTAACTTCTGGTAGGTTCTGATCAAAAAAACTCTGAACAAGTTTTTTATTTTCCTCTAATACTTTAATTAATTGCTCAAGCCACTCTTCACCTTCGTTATAAGCTATTTCACAAGCTTTATATCCAAAGATATTTAATACTGAATAATCTCCATAAACCTTTCTATGTTCACGAATAACTTTTTTTCTAATATCCAAATTAGGAATAATTATGTTTGAGGTTTGTAATCCTGCTAAATTGAATGTTTTGCTAGGAGCTGTACATATAACAGAATTATTTGCAAATTCTTCTGAAATGCTTGCAAAAACTGTATGCTTAAAACCAGGCATTATCAAATCAAAATGAATTTCATCAGATACTATAAGCACATCATTATCTATGCATATTCTTCCTATTTTCTTTAATTCCTCTTTCGTCCAGACACGTCCAACTGGATTATGAGGACTGCATAATATTAAAAGCTTTGTGCTTTCTAATTTTGCTTTCTTTTCAAAATCTTCGAAATTTATCTCATAATGTCCATTTGAAATAATTAGCTCTGTACTGATTACTTTTCTTTGGTTCTTTTCAATTGCTTTATAAAACGGATAGTATACTGGTGTCATAATAAGGACTCCATCATTCTCTTCTGTGAGGGCTCTGACTATTGTAAATAGAGCTGGAACTACTCCTGGAAATTCAATAAGCCAATCCTTTTTAATACTCCATTTATGCCTTCTCTCCATCCAAGAATGTATTGATCTATAATATTCTTCTGTAGGCTCTGTATATCCTAAAACACTTGAATCTATATATCTTTTTAATCCTTCTGCAATTTCTGGTGGGCTCTTAAATTCCATATCTGCAACTGAAAATGGCACTATATTCTCACCGACATCTTTATTAATCTTCGCCATCATATTCCATTTACTAGATCCTGCATTCCTTCTCGATATTAAATTATTAAAATCATAATTCATTAAATTCCCTCTCCTTTCTATATTGGCAATCTAATATATTCATTATATCAATCCAGTTTTTATTTTCAACTTTGTGAAAAATATACTATATTGCAGATATTTTATGATATCTTAGTACTTTAGAATTATTAGAGATAATTCTAAAGTACTCCTATATTAAACTACAAATATTTAAGCAATTCTCCTAAACTTGTTATTTCTCTATTGGGTATAATTTTATCATTTACCTTTTCATTTTTGCTATTAAGCCATATAGTTTTCATCCCTAAATCTAATGCTGGCTTAATATCACTTTTAATATTATCACCAATCATAAGTGCTTCTTCTGGAAAAACTTTCATTGTTTCAATTGCAGTTTTAAATATTTTTATGTTTGGTTTACCAATTCTTAGTGAATAGCTAAAAGTAAAGTTATCAATTAATTCATATATTCCAGCTTTTTTAAAACATTCTTTCATAACTTCATCATAATAGCAGGTATTTGATATTACTCCTATTTTATATCCCTTATCTTTTATTGCTTTTAGAGTATTATATATATTATCTTCAAAAAATACATTTTCTCTGTATTCTGTATAAAATTCATTGATTGCTTTTATACATTCATTTATATTAAGCTTTATATTATATTCTGCTAGAAAATTATTTAAAAAATCTTCTATTGGATATTCTTTAAAAGTAGTAGTCCTATCTTCTATCCCTTCCATCCAGCTTTTAAAAAAAATATTTTTCACTTCATTAATAGTAATATTAGTATTAAATTTATTTAAATATCTTGTAAGATATATTAATCCTTGCTCGTCCTTTTCCTCATCGGAATTCCCATAATGAAAATTTAATAATGTATTTCCCATATCAAAAAATATTACTTTTACTCCATCCATAACTTTACCTCAAATAGTATACTTTTTATCAAAAATTACTACCATAACTCCTTCGAATTTTATTTATAATTTTTATATATTACTAAAAACTTTAAATCATATCTTTAACTTTGTTTAAAAGTATTGGCTGAATTTCAGGGTATGTCCATTTATTTGGCAATTGATCAAATAACTCTATCTTCTCCATTTCAAAGTCTGGTAATTCATCGAAATTTTTAATATCCGCATAAAATACTGCTCCAAATGATTCTTCAGAGCTTTCTTTTGTTCCATATTCCTTTATTACTGAATATGTGCAAATATATTTTAAATAATATTCAACTGCACCTGTTTCCTCAAAAAGTTCTCTTTTAGCTGTTGTTATTATATCTTCCCCTTCATCTCTATGTCCTCCTGGACATTCATAAGTATCCCTATCTCTATGTTTACAGAATACCCATTTCCCATTTGATTTTGCTATTATCACTGCAAACTTTAATAATTCATCGCTAACTTTGTCATAAAAATTTACTTTAGTCATATCTATCTCCTTATATTACCTGAAACTATTAATTCCCCTCTAATTTATTACAGTACTTATTATAACATTTCTTACATAATATCACATGATATATCCCTAAAATTTCAAATTTATATGAAAATTTTTCTAATAAAAAAAGCCAAGAAGTTTCTGCTACTCCTTAGCTATCTATAATCTAAATACGCTTAATAAACAAACTGTAATTAAGTCATTTTCATTCTCATTTTTATCTGTGCTATTTCAGAACTATTTTGAGCTGTTGCTAATTCAGAACTTCTTGCATCTTCTCTAGTTTCTTTAATATTTATTTTAATTGAATTAGTATCTAGTTTTATATCTTTTATGTCTGATTCAATTCTATCTAATCTTTTATCAATATTCTTTAAATCTGATTTCATTTCTTGTTGATTTTCATCCAATTTATCTATGCTCTTTTGCATTTGTTTTAATATGTCTAGAATTTAATTCTCCACACTATCACCTCACGTAAAATTACTGAGTATATCGATTATAACATAAAAAAGTGAGCAGTGTTATACTTATTTTTATGAAAATAATGGGTACTCAAATGATTTTGAGATACCCATTTACTAATTATAGAGCTTTCCCTAATTTAATTTTATTCAGGTTTTATAGTATCAAGATAAGTATATTTTCCATCTTTAACTACCTTTAAAACCGCATCTTTTACTGCATTATTATTTTCATCTATGGTAATTACACCAGCAGCACCAGGAAAATTCTTAGTTTTCGCAATTTCATCTCTAATTTTTACTGAATCTGAAGAATTTGCTCTCTTAATTGCATCTAAAATTAATATATATGCATCATAACCTAAGGCTGTAGCTGCCGATGGTTCCTTATTATACTCTTTTCTATACTCATCAAGGAAAACTTTAGACTCAGAAGTTATAGGAGTTTCACTAGCAAAAAAAGTTGAAAACACTGTTCCCTCTACATCTTCTTTACCTATATCTTTAAATTCTGGTGTTTCCCAAGTATCTGCCCCAATTATAGGAGTTGTTATACCGAGTTGCCTTGCTTGCTTTACTATCATTGCACCTTCTGTAAAATTTCCTGGAGCAAATATTACATCTGGATTACTACTCTTTATATTGGTAAGCTGTGCAGTAAAGTCTTGATCTCCTGTATTATAATTAGCTTTAGCTACAATAGCATTGTTATCCCCTGTAAGCTTTTTAAACTCATCCATAAAAAACTTACAAATACCCACTGAGTAATCACTTGAAACTTCTTGAAGAATTGCTACTCTTTTAGCTTTTAGTTTATTTGCTGCATATTTTGCCATAACAGTACCTTGGAAAGGATCTATAAAGCAAACTCTAAAGTAATAATCATTTCCTGCAGTTACTAAAGGATTTGTACACGTAACTCCAACTGCTGGAACCTTAGCTTCTTGCACAATATCACCTGCGGACATTGATAAACCACTACCATAACTTCCTATAATCGCATTAACATGTTCTTGTTCTATAAGATTTGCAGCGGCATTAGCTGCTTCTACTTTATCAGACTTATTATCAGCAAAAACTAATTCTACCTTCTTACCAAGTACTGTTGGATAGAGCTTATTTGCAAATTTAGCGCCTTCTGCTTCAAGTGCTCCTCCTGCAGCATTAGCACCTGTCATTGGTTCAAATACACCAATTTTTATAACATCGCTATTCTCATTTCTTTTTGTATTTGCTTTAGAAGCACACCCTCCTAACCCAAAAGTAGTTATAATCGCTAGGGTCAAAAGTAAAGATATTTTTTTCTTCATAAGAATACTCCCTCTTAATATTAGTTTGATTAAATTAATACACACTATAAAAAATAACAAGCCAGTATGCCATTGCATTTGACCTGCTATTATTTATATTTCTATATAAAAACTTTCATATTACAAGGCTTCACCAAGGTAAGCCTTTTTAATTTCATCATTGCTTAGTAATTCCTGACCAGAACCACTTAAGGTTATTCTACCTGTTTCCATAATATAACCTATATCAGCAATCTTTAATGCTGCATTAGCATTTTGTTCTATTAATAAAACTGTCATACCTTCTTCATTTATTTTCTTTATGATTCCAAATAACTCTTTTACGATTATTGGAGCAAGACCTAACGAAGGTTCATCCATCATTATTAACTTTGGTCTAGACATAAGAGCTCTTCCTATAGCTAACATTTGCTGCTCACCACCTGAAAGCGTTCCTGCGGCCTGCCAAGTTCTTTCTTTAAGACGTGGAAAAAGTGAATATACTTTTTCTAAATCCTCTGCTATACCTGCAGTATCTTTTCTTGAATACGCACCTATCTTTAAATTTTCTAGTACTGTAAGATCTGCAAAAACTTTTCTTCCTTCTGGAACTAAAGCTATTCCTTTTTTAACCATAAGCTCTGTATTAAGCTTTGTTAAATCTGTGCCTTCATAATCTATACTTCCGCTCTTAGGTTTAACAAGACCTACTATAGATTTTAAGGTAGTGCTTTTTCCTGCTCCATTAGCTCCTACTAAAGTTACTATTTTACCACTTGGTACTTCTAAGCTTACACCTTTTAAAGCTTCTATACCACCATAGGCTACTACTAAATTATCTATTTTAATCATCTTCAGACACCCCCAAGTAAGCATCGATAACCTTTTTATCATTTTGGATTTCAGAAGGTGTACCTTCAGCTATAGTTATTCCATATTCAAAAACCTGAATTCTATCTGATAAGCTCATAACCATATTCATATGATGTTCTATCATAAATATAGATAAGTTGAATTTATCTTTTATTTCCCTAACAAAAGCTGTAAGTTCTTCTGTTTCAGTAGGGTTCATCCCCGCTGCAGGTTCATCTAATAGAAGAAGTTTAGGATTAGTTGCAAGAGCTCTTGCTATTTCAAGCTTTCTTTGCTTTCCATATGGAAGTGAGCTTGCTTTTTCATCCTTTAAATCTTCAAGACCTAATTCCTTTAATAGAGAAATAGATTTTTCTACCATTTCTTTTTCTTCTTTTCTGTATTTTGGCAATTTGAACATAGCTTCAAATACATTTGATTTAATATGAACATGATTTGCAATTAATACATTTTCAAGTACAGTTAAATCATTAAAAAGTCTTATATTTTGGAAGGTTCTAGCAATACCAGTTTGAGTTATAAGATCCTGTCTCATTCCAGTAATATCCTTATCATTAAAAATCACTTTACCTTTTGTAGGTGTATAAACATTTGTTATCATATTAAAAGCTGTTGTCTTTCCAGCCCCATTAGGTCCTATTAAGGAAATTATTTCACCTTCATTAATTTCAAGGTTAAAATCATTAACTGCTGTAAGTCCACCAAACTGCATTGTAGCATTTTTTACTTGTAATAAAGCCATTATTTATTCCCTCCTTCTTCTAGAGGTTTTTTACTTGAATATTTAAATATTGATTTCCATGAAAATTCTTTTGAACCCATAATTCCATGCCTAAAGAATAATACTATTATCATAAGCAATATTGAGAAAATTACCATTCTAAGCCCAGGTATTCCACTAAAACTGAAAATTCCTAAATCAAATTTCTTTTCCATATCTAAGAATCTTAATGCTTCTCCAAGGATTGTAACAACAAAAGCTGAAATTACTGTACCTGTAACGCTTCCCATACCTCCAATAACTATAATAAGAAGTATATTAAATGTAAGACTGAATTTAAACATATTAGGATCTATTGTCCCCATTAAGTTTCCAAGAAGCCCTCCACCTACACCTGCAAAGAAAGCCCCTACTACAAAACCTATAGTCTTATGTTTAAATAAACTTATTCCCATACTTTCTGCTGCAATTTCATCTTCTCTAATAGACTTTAATGCTCTTCCATATGAACTATTTATAAATGAAAGTAGAATTATTATAGTTACAATTGCAACTCCAAAACTCCAATATAAATTTGTAGTACGAGGAATACCTCTTAGTCCTAGTGCCCCATTAGTTAGACTTTGTGCATTAGTAATTACTATTCTAATTATTTCTGCGAAACCTAGAGTAGCAATAGCTAAGTAATCACCTTTAAGTCTTAAAGCAGGAGCACCAATTAAAAATGCTATAAAAGCTGATAAAAGACCAGCTATAATAAGTGCTACAATAAATGGCACTTGAATATTATTAAATGGTGCCATTAATGGTTCCATAAAGAAATTTTGAGTTTTAACTTTTACACTCATAGTAAGAATTGCAGTTGTATAAGCACCGATTGCTATAAAACCTGCATGTCCTAATGAAAACAATCCAGTAAATCCATTAATTAAATTTAAACTTAAGCCTAAAACTGTATATATTGCACACAAATTTAAGATTCTGATTTTATAAGAGTCTAAGCTATTATTTGCAACAAATAGGAGTAAAAATACAATTGCAATAAGAGCTATATTCAAAAATTTATTTTTATTGTTCATTTTTACACCTTCTCTGTTAAATTTTTGCCCATTATTCCTGTAGGCTTAAATAATAATATTACTATTAATAGTACAAATGCTAAAGCATCTCTGTATCCTGTTAAACTTGGGAAGAAACCAACTAACATGATTTCTGTTAATCCTAAGATAAATCCTCCAATAACAGCTCCTTTAATATCTCCTATACCACCAATAACAGCTGCTATAAAACATTTTAACCCTGGCATCATCCCCATTAAAGCAACTATTTGAGGATATTTTACTGTCCACATCATTGATCCTACTGCTGCAAGACCAGAACCTATAGCAAAAGTAAAGGAAATTATTCTATTTACGTTTATTCCCATTAGTCTTGCTGTTTCAACATCTTTGGAAGCAGCTCTCATAGCCATACCAACATTTGTGTTATTAACTAAATGTAATAAAGCAAATAATAATATTATTGTAACTATTGGAATTATAAATGTAAGCCTTTGAATAGAAACTCCACCAATAACAATTACATCCGTAAATAATTTAACATCTGGGAAAGCCTTTGGTCTTCCACCAAATAAGACAACTGCTAAATTTTCAAGTAAGAAGGATACACCTATAGCAGAAATCAATACTGAAATCTTTGGTGCACTTCTAAGTGGTCTATAAGCAGCAAATTCAATCCCCATTCCAAGGAATGCTGTTAAAGCAATTGCTATTATAAAAGCAAAGTACCAAGGAAGCCCAAAGGTTGCTACTCCAAAAAAGGCAAAGTAAGCAGCCATCATAAATATATCACCATGTGCAAAGTTTATAAGCTTTAATATTCCATATACCATTGTGTATCCTATGGCAATAAGCGCATATAAACTCCCCACCGAAATTCCATTTGCTAAGTTTTGCATAAATGTAGTTAAATCCATTAAAACCATATCTTCACCACCTAATTTAATTTTGCTCTGGCTTTATGGTATCAAGATAAGTAAACTTACCATCTTTAACTACCTTTAAAACCGCATCTTTTACTGCATTGTTATTTTCATCTATTGTTATTACTCCAGCTGCTCCTGGGAAATTCTTTGTTTTTGCAATTTCATTCCTTATTTTTTCAGGATTAGCAGTGCCTGCTCTCTTTATAGCATCTAGTATTACTAAATACGCATCATAAGATAAAGCTGAAACCGCTGCTGGTTCTTTATTAAATTCTTGTCTATATGAATCTAGGAATACCTTTGATTCTTTAGTTATAGGAGTTTCACTTGCAAAGAATGTTGAAAATACTGTACCTTCTACAGCTTCCTTACCTATATCTAAAAATTCTGGTGTTTCCCACGTATCTGCACCTATAATAGGCGCCGTTATCCCTAGCTGTCTAGCCTGCTTTACTATCATAGCCCCTTCTGTAAAATTACCTGGAGCAAATATTACATCTGGATTACTGCTCTTAATATTTGTAAGCTGAGCTGTAAAATCCTGATCCCCTGTATTGTAGTTAGATTTAGCTACAATAGCATTTTTATCTCCTGTAAGCTTAATAAATTCATCACTAAAGAATTTACAAATACCTACTGAATAATCACTAGATACTTCCTGAAGAATAGCTACATTTTTAGCTTTAAGCTTATTAGCAGCATATTTTGCCATAACTGTTCCTTGAAAAGGATCAATAAAACAAACTCTAAAATAAAAATCATTACCTGCTGTTACTAGTGGATTAGTACAAGAAGCCCCAACAGCTGGAACCTTTGCTTCCATTACAATATCCCCTGCTGCCATAGAATTTCCACTTCCCCAGCTTCCTATAATAGCATTAACGTGCTCTTGTTCAATAAGATTAGCTGCTGCACTAGCTGCTTCAACCTTATCAGATTTGTTATCGGCAAAAACTAATTCTACCTTTTTACCAAGAACTGTTGGATAAAGCTTATTAGCTAGTTTTGCTCCTTCAACTTCAAGTTGTCCACCTGCTGCGTTCGCCCCTGTCATCGGTTCAAATACACCGATTTTAATAACATCACTTTCAACATATTCTTTTGTTTTTGTCTTAGCATCACAACCTGCTAGTATAAGTGATGTTGTCATAGCCAGCACCAAAAGCAAAGAAATTTTTCTTTTCATAAAATAGCCCTCCTAATTCATTGTTATTTTGCACGCGTAAAAACAATTTATGAAAATATTATTTCCAGATAAAATATTTAAAACCCGTATATCAATCAAATATATATTGCTTTTTTATTTTTTAATTTTCCATATAAAATAATTCCTATTAATTAATAATTTTCATATAAAATTATTAATCCATCAAAAAAATGTTACTTATTGACGAATTCTATATTATCTTATATTTGTCCATATGTCAACCAATGAAGGACAGGTGTGTTTCACTGAAGTTCGATTTTTTATATCCAAAACTACCATATTTGCTTTATAATGCTATGTTTCAACAGATTGAATATTTATATAAAAAAATCAAAACCCTTTTTCCAGTTGAAATGAAACAACTATGTAAAATAATTTTAAGTACATTCACCTCCTTATAAACATTTTTTCTACATTCCTGTTAATTACTTTATTTTTGTCTTTTCAAATATGATTACAGCGAAAAAATCATATTCACTTTAAAAATTCTTTATCTATGAATGAAGTAACAATATTTCTATTTCGGCTATACTTACTGTATTCATTATTGTTCAATGAAACATCCGAAATAAAGCTTCTATATGATATGTTATTTGTAACTTTTTTCATTTATTGCATTCATATGTTATTAAATATTTTTATATTTTTTATGAAAATATAATATTTTATATAAAACATTATATTTTTGTTGACTTTTTTCTGTTTTGCCCACATAATTATTAATAAATAACAAGTAAATAACTTAAGATAGAGGTGCGAAACTTAAAAGTAATATTATGGAGGTAAGCTCGTTGAAATAATATGAAAGGATTTTTCGCCGAAGTATTTAGCAAATTGCTTTAATGCTATTTACTGGTCTTATGTAAAATATACATAAGACTGTCACAATTATTTTTGTGGAGAGCTATTTTCAATAATTATTACGACCTTTTATATATATTTTTAATATATAATGCGCGTATTTTATGTCATGAAGAAGCTTTCATGGCATTTTTTTATTGGTTAAATCACGATATTATCTTAGTTAGTTACTTATGGAAAATTAAAACCATAAGGAGGATACAAAAATGAGTGAACAAAATCACGAATTAAAAAGAGGTTTAAAAGCAAGACATTTAAACATGATTGCTTTAGGAGGTTCTATTGGAACAGGTATATTTGTTGCAATGGGTGACACTTTAGGTCAAGCTGGTCCAGGAGGTGCTTTAGTAGCTTATGGACTTGTAGGTATTATGGTATATTTCTTAATTACAAGTCTAGGAGAAATGGCAACACATATGCCAATTTCAGGTTCATTTAGTTCTTATGCAACTAAATTTATTGATCCAGCTCTAGGCTTTGCACTTGGATGGAACTATTGGTATAACTGGGCTATAACAATAGCTGCAGAATTAGTTGCTGGTTCTTTAATAATGAAGTATTGGTTTCCTGATGTTAGTGGTTTCGTTTGGAGTGTATTATTTTTAGTACTTATTTTAGGATTAAATATTTTATCATCAAAAGCATACGGTGAATCAGAATACTGGTTTGCTGGTATAAAAGTAGTTACTGTTTTAGTATTTTTAGTAATTGGTATTTTAATGATAGTTGGAATAATGGGTGGGGAAAATGTAGGCTTCCATAATTATGTTATTGAAGATGGTCCTTTCCATGGTGGTATAAAATCTATCTTTGCTATATTTTTAATTGCAGGTTTCTCTTTCCAAGGAACTGAGCTTATAGGTATTGCTGCTGGTGAAAGTGAAAAGCCAGAAGAAACTATTCCTAAAGCTATAAAATCAATTTTCTGGAGAATATTAATATTTTATTTAGGAACAATAATTATTTTAGGTGCTATAATACCATTTACTTCTGCAACAGTTGATACAAGTCCATTTACAATGGTATTTGAAAGAGCAGGTGTTGCTGGTGCTGCTTCTTTAATGAACGCTATTATATTAACTTCAGTTTTATCTGCTGGTAACTCTGGTATGTATGCATCAAGCAGAATGTTATTTTCAATGGCTAAAGAGGGAATGGCTCCAAAAATATTTGCTAACACTAATAAAAGAGGTGTTCCTGTAAATTCCGTAATAGCAACTACAATAATTGCTTCTGCTTGTTTCTTAACTGGTCTTTATGCAGAAAGTACAGTTTATGTATGGTTAATTGCTGCATCTGGACTTGCTGGATTTATAGCCTGGGTTGGAATTGCCGTATGTCATTATAGATTTAGAAAAGCCTTTATTGCTCAAGGTAAAGATCCTAGCCAATTAAAATACAAAGCTTTATTTTATCCTTTCGGACCTATATTAGCATTACTAATGTGTACAATCATAATCATAGGTCAAGGTTATTCTTGTATAAAGCCTGAAGGTATCGATTGGCAAGGTATGATTGCTTCTTATATTGGAATTCCATTATTTTTAGTATTATACTTTGGATATAAAATAAAACATAAGACTAAAGTTATTCCTTTAACTGAAGTTGATTTAAGCTTCTCTGATGATATGCAAACTGTTAAAGCTGATGATACTGAAGATGAAGTACTTGAAATTCCAGAATTAAATTAGTAAATAATAGCTATAGTAAATTTATCTAAAAATAAATTTACTATAGCCTTTTTTATGAAAATAATTTAGTTTTAATTTCAATAGCCATTCAAAAACTACAACTATAAAATTAACTCATTAACATTTTTCTTTACATTTTTTATCCTCTGGAACGTTAGTAGGATCTTGAATTAAAGTAGTAAAATAATAGTCATGTGTATGCCCATCTGCACGAGTTGTTGTTCCTTTTAATAAATGAATGTGTTTTCCACCTGGAAGCTCTAAAGCTGGACCAGTAGTGTCACAAATCTCATGAAAATGATCATCGAAGGTATCTGTAAACACATTTACTTTGTGAATGTGAGATTTACCACATTTAATTGGAGGCCCAGTTACACCAGCAATACGATGATTATGCAATACGCCTTCATCATCTTCTTCATAATCTGTACTTGATTCAAATTCATGATTATGATTTTTCACTTTATAATAATTGTCTCTACATTTATTATTTTCTTCTGAATAAACATTATAGTTATTATAATTGTATCCCATTTAGGCTTCCTCCTTAGTAGTTTGAGATACTATATATTATGTTCACTTTTATGTTTGTGTGCTTAAATACCAAATATGCCTATATTTTTTTATTTAAATTCACCATTTCCTAAATATTTAAGATAATCCTTTTCTGATTTTTCATTATATTCAGGTCCCTTAAATCTTTCTATTATATTCCCGTCCTTTATTAAATAAGCAGCGAAAAGTCCATTACTTGAAGCCTTATAAACATTTCTACTTGTCTTTCCTATAAAATAATATTTATCAACTTGATCTTCATTTTGAAAGGCAAATGCATAAGTTTCTTCTGTTATTCCAAATTTCTTTGAAACTTCATCACTTGTTTTATCGTATATAAGTTTGTAGCCTCCAGTCTTACTATTAATATAACTTGAATCAGCTTCCTTTATAGCATTTTTAGCATTTATTACTTCAGCAGCATCTTGGTCTGCTTTAATATCTCTAAGCCACCATCCATTTGCATCTAATCTATATCCATTTATAGTAGTATTTACAGCCATTTCACCTGAATCCAACAAATAATACCATTTCCCCTTATATTCAAGCCAACCTTTTTTCATACTTCCATTATCATTTAAATAATACCACTTGCTTCCATCCATAATCCAGCCTGTTTTCATACTTCCATCATTGCCTAAAAAGTACCACTCTCCCCCTGTATTATACCATCCAGTTTTCATGACACCATTTTCATCAGAAGTATACCATTTTCCGTTATCAATGAACCACCCTCTCTTCACTTCACCATTTTCGTAATAATACCAATTACCACTGTCATTATTCCAGCCATTGGTTATATCAGCTTTTGCTTCAATTCCTTTTAATATCACTGAAGCAACACTTATTACACCTAAAGTCAAAATCATTATTTTAGTTAACATTTTTCTTTTCATAATTTAGTCCTCTCTAAAAAAATTATTTATAATACCTAATCGTTAATATAATACAAATAAAAAATTTTATTTAAGGTCCATTTTATGATTATTATTCCATTTTAAGAAAATATTAATATTTCCTTACACTTCTTAAAAAGAAAAGAAGAGCAAACCTTTATATAAAGTTTACTCATCTTTTCTTTAAATTCTAAATATTTTTCATACTTTATGATATAGTTATTTCTCCTACATAACTTGTGCTAAATATTTCTTTAATTTTCTCAGTATCACTTGTTTTTCCAAGTGCCCACATAAGTTTCGTAACAGCAGCTTCAGTAGTCATATCATAACCTTGCAGCACTCCTTTTTCTAAAGCTAATTTTCCAGTTTCATATATTGAAAAATCACTTCTTTCATAAAGACACTGGCTACAGACAACTACGCTTATTCCTTTGTCAACTATTTTTTCTAATTTAGATATTAAATCTCTTCTAATAAAATGTAATCCGCCAGCACCAAAAGCTTCTATTACTATTCCTTTATAATTCATATTAAGAAGCATATCAAATATTTCTGGATTAAGTCCAGGCGTAAGTTTTATTAAAAATATATCCTTGCATATATAATCTTGAAGCTTAAAGGCTCCGCTTACTGGCTTAATAACATCATGATTTATATGTAATCCAGCCGAATCTATAGTTGCTGCATATGGTGAATTAACACTTTCAAATGCATCAAAACCAGTAGTTCTAACCTTTACAGCACGACTTCCTAAAATAACTTTTCGATTAAATGCTACAAATACTCCTGCTGTACTACTTGCAGCCATAGCAAGGGCACATCTCAAATTTTCAATTCCATCTGTTAAAGGATTAATTAAAGGCAGTTGTGAACCTGTAATAACTACAGGAATTGGAATATTCTTCAACATAAAAGAAAGTGCTGCTGCTGTATATGCCATAGTGTCAGTTCCATGAGTAACTACTATTCCATCATAATCTTCACAGTTTTCAAATATGCTGTTAGCAATCAACTTCCATTCCTCAGGCTGTATATTGGAACTATCAAGCTGAAGTATGTCTTTAGTCGTAATATTATAATTAGATGCTATTCCACCAATTAAAGATAAAATACTATCACTTTGAATAGCTGGTACAAGACCATTTTCAGTTGGAGCAGATGCAATAGTCCCTCCTGTTGTTAAAAGTAATATGTTCTTCATAAATCAATCATCACTTTCTGTTAATATATTTTATTATATTTATAATATCACATAAAAACATTAGTATTTATAGTTTTCCTTTATTTTTTATTATTTTTTTATTTTATTGCAACACTCCCTGCTATTTAGCTTATTTTAATATTATGCTTAATTATATTTTTTTCACATTATATATTTTTATAATCTCTTCCGTGTAACCATCTTTCTCAATTATCATAAAATGAAATTGATATAGCTTTACAAGGAGATTTTTAATGAACGACAATAGCCTTTTCCATAATCCTTACACCCTTCCTCAAAATCATAATTCTCTTTTTGATGATGTAGTTGATAAATACAGTAAATTAGATAAAACAAGAACTTATGATTACTATGAAGATAGCAATAAAACTGATGATATCAATTTATTTCGTGAACAACAATATTCCTTAACTTACAATAGAGCACCTGAACAAGATGTAAATAATATATTAAGACAACTTTCGAACAATCAGCCTCAACTTTTTTCTGATTTTCAGCCAATTATAGAAAATTATTTTAAAACCGCTATTTCGTTTACTTTAGATAACTATGAACAATATCCTGGAAACATAAACCAAAGAATAAATAACCTCTATAATATTTTTAGGAGAAGGTATAATTCGCTTTTTATATCTTTACGTAATTCTGGTATTCCTAACAATATAATAGATCGTACATTTAGAGCTATAATAGAATTTACGCTTAGAAATTTAAATCCTACACCCGTTCCAACTCCTCCTCCAGCTAACAGATGGAGCCAATGGGAAAATCTTGGTGGCATTTTAAATTTTGCACCTGCGGTTTCCTCATGGGCTACCAATAGACTTGATGTTTTTGTAGTAGCAACTGATAATGCCCTTTATCATAAATACTGGAATGGTTCTAGCTGGAGCGAATATGAAAATCTTGGCGGTATTTTAACCTCTGCTCCAGGAGCAGTTTCCTGGGGAAACAACAGAATTGATGTTTTTGGTAGAGGTACTACAAATACTATGTTTCATAAATGGTGGGATGGTTCCCGCTGGAGTGAATGGGAAGATCTTGGTGGAATCTTAACTTCTGCTCCTGGAGTTTCTTCTTGGGCTGCTAATAGACTGGATACTTTTGTCCGTGGAACCGATAATGCTCTTTATCATAAATGGTGGGATGGTTCTCGCTGGAGTGAGTGGGAAAACCTTGAAGGAAATTTAACCTCTTCTCCTACTGCTGTTTCTTGGGGAAATAATAGAATAGATGTTTTTGCAAGAGGTCAAGGAAATCGTCTATATCATAAATGGTGGAACGGATCTAACTGGAGCAACTTTGAAGACCTTGGTGGAAATATCTCTTCAGCACCTGCCGCATCTTCAAGAGCTGCTAATAGACTGGAAGTATTTGCAAGAAACCAAAACAATCAATTAATCGTTAAAACATGGAACGGTTCTCGTTGGAGCGACTTTGAAACTATTGGTGGCACAATTACCTCTGATCCAGCTGCTGTTTCCTGGGGACCTAATAGAACTGATGTATTTGCAAGAGGAACAAATAATGCTTTATGGCATATTTGGAAAGATTAAATTAAAATTAATGATTAATAACAAAAAATTCTTTATAAAGTTATATAATAGAAATAGAATTAATATAGATTGAAAACCATATATACTGAAATATTTTATATTTATATATGGTTTTCTTTTATATTTTATTTAAAGTCTTTTATATTCAAGTATTTAAAGGAAATTGTCATACAACTTTTAATCTTGAAACTTGATTCAACCCTGCTCTAATTAATATTAATATAGTAACCCAAGCAATTATTGTTAGTATTCCTTGAGAATATGGAAATTCACTTATATTACTTATTGGCATATCCCACACTGCATGAAGTATAACTGCTATGATGTAATATTTAAAAAACTCCAAATTAGTAATATGTTTAATTCTTAATCTATCATCTTCTTTAACCATGGCTAAAGAGGCCCCACACATTGCTGCCCACACAATATGGCCTCCAAAGGCTAAAGCACCTCTCATATATATTATTTTCATCATTACTGGGATTTCATATCCATAAGCAAATACATATCCAGCTGTTTCAAACACTGCAAAACCTGCACCAACTGCTGCACCTACTAAAAGTCCATTTAAAATATATTTTCGCTTACTTCCTCTTAAATAATATGCAACTACAATTAATTTTCCTGTCTCTTCAATAAATCCCACCATAAATGCACCATAATAATCGATTTCTCCTATGATCACTATTCTGCTTAATACCATAGTTATTAATAAAGAAGAAACGCCGCCTATAAAAAATATTTTAACTACATCAAATATATTAACATTTCTTGGAGCATTTACTTCCCAGAAAAATATAAGAAGTGTAAATGGAATTATAAATGCTCCTATAAAAATAATCCCTGGAAATGCTAAAACATTTCTAAAGACTCTTAGCAAAGTTACTAACGCAATAAATGTAAAAGTAAACAAAATAAAAATTCTAGAATAAAGCCATGGTTTAGGCCACTTTGAACAAATTTCACTTGCTTTAGGTGCTGTCTGCAAAGTACCACAGATAAAAGTATTCTCTCGTTCCTCTAAAGTGTGTTTCTTAAATACATTTACTACAAGATCTAACAATCTTAATTTTGTTTGGCCATTATTATCCTTTGACTTATCTGAACAACTTGAACAAACACTGTTATTATCTTCCTCTGACCTAATTTCCTTTTTACTAATTTCACTTTCATTAGTATTAATTATAATATTATCTATTTTTAAACCACACATATTGCAAAACTCTGAATCATCAAAAACCTTTTCTCCACAATTAGGACAAAACTTAATATTTGGGGTCATAACTTTAATCCTCCTTGATTTACTTTAAGTATTTTCCCCAAATATTATTTTTCCAATTCATTTTTTTATAATTTAATCTAAAGTAATTTATAATTTTTATTATTTACTTTATCATTTCAAAAAATTTCAAACCTTCTTTACATTTACTTTATGTTGTCATCCAAGTCATTTATCATAATAGAAATCAAATCATCTAAAGAAATATTTTGTAAACTTTCTGGCATTTTAAAATTAGGATCATTTAAATCTCCACCCATTTTCTTAATAATTTGCTTTGCTTTTTCACTCTCTCTTTCTTCTGAAGAATTTATAATCACCTTATAATTTACATCGGCAATTTCTTCAAAGCCCCCCATTCCGCTCACCATAGGACTTGCAGCTGCTAGTGGGCCAAGACTTGGGTCAGTTATTGGTTCATCACTTGAAAGCACATAACTTGCTAAACTGTTTGTACTGCTAGCAGTTCCAGGCATATTTGTTCCTGAATTATTATTCCCTGTATAATGGTCATTTATATCCACTACAGCATTTATCCCAACTTTTTTCAATGCTTCTACCGCTTCATTTGCAGCCTTAATTCCGCTAAAAAAACTTTCTATCTTCATAAAAAACACCTCTAACTTAAATTATTATGTTAAAGGTATCTTTTCACAATAGTTCATTTATTATTCTTAAATTTAATTAATGTAATTAGTAAAATCGAACTGTTTTTCGTATCCCGAAATCAACAATTTTACCACAGCATTATAACTTCTTATTCCTTCTTCCTGACCAGTTGCTTTTAATAATTTATCATAAGTTTCACTATGAATTTCAGAGATTTTTCCTCTATAACTATTCCAATACAATGAATCATTTTTTAATTCTCTTTTTACATTATCAGAAAGTTCATTATTTATTTTTTTGAATTCTTCTAAATTTGAATTATATAAATCATTCATACAATAAGAATATGCCATTAAATATCCACTATATTGATATTCAAGTTTTTTTGAATTTATACAAGCTAAAAAACTTATATAATTAGCTTCATATTCATTGTTAAACCCCCTTACATGGCTTAATTCATGACATATTGTACTTGGGACATTACATTTAGGCATATCATTGTTGTAATTTGCCTCTAAAGTAAAATCAGTTTCTCCCTCTAGAAACTGATAGGACATAGTCCTAGAAAAAACATACGGTTTAGGATAGGTATAAAAACCTTCTAAATCAGAATTAATGGAGCTCAAATTCTTCATACTCTCTATTCCATCTTCCTTTATACTGTCATCCAATTTCAAAAATCCATTTTCATCTCTATTAACTTTATCATCTAATTCATTAAGTTTTTCTTTTAACTTTCCACAAAGTACACTCAGTTTTTCTTCTGAACCTTCTTCTATTTTTAATCCTGTAGACGTAACAAAATCAGTTCTAAAAGAATTTACACCTAAAGTTATCATGTTTAAAAAAATAAATATAGATATATACATTAATAAATTACTTACAACTCTTAGTAGAATCTCCTTAATAAAAAGCTTTCTCTTAAACCTCAAAACTATATACATTATTATTTTATAAATAATAAACAATAAAAATCCATATAAAACCATTTCATAAATTGAAAAGGAAACTACTGAAATCAATCTTCCTATAGTGTTTATTAATGTTAAATAGATATATTTATAATAAATATCAGCAAATTTAGGAACAACCCTTGAAAAAATAAATAGAATACCACTTATCCCAAGGAGAGTTCCACTTATTATAAACTGATTTTTAAGTGATAACTTTTGAATTTTCACATCAATACCTCCGTCACCTTTATTGGATTTCATTTTCTTAAACTCATTGCTTCGATTGTTCCTAAATAATTAAAGGAAGTCTATATGACTTCCTTTAATGTTTTCAAATATGATTAGAAGCCTGCTTGCTCAGACTTAGCTCCTTCATCCTTCATTTGTTGAATTGCTTCTAAATATACAGTTTTATCTTCTGCTATTTTCGCTGCTTGTTCATAGCAGTATAATGCTTTATTAAAATCTTCTAAATGGCAATAACATGCTGCTAATTTATTAATTAACTCACAATTTTTTCTATTGATTCTTAATGACATTTTATAATATCTTGCTGCTGTCTTGTAATTAATGCTATATTTATCTCTTTCAGTAAATTCAACTACATTTTCTTTATTTAAATATATATTTCCTATACATTCATATGTAACACCTAGCAATAGTAAATGTTCTTCTTTTTCTTCATTGGAAAGTCCCTTTTCACCGATTCTAAGGTGATCCAAAGCATTTTCTACATCGTTTAATTCTGCATAAGAAAGTCCTGCATATATATGGGCTAATGAATCTTCTGCTCCAGTATTAGATAAATAAGTGTTAAAAGCTTCGATTGATTCTTCAATTTTTCCTAATCTTCTATTAATTAAACCTTTTATAAAATATGAATAATAATTTTTTTCATTAAATTCTAATGACTTTTCTATAAAGTAAATAGCTTTATCTATTTTTCCGTTATTAAGATCACCTAGGGCAAGATCACTTAAAACCGCTGATAATTGTCTTTCACTTGTTATTGTTCCACCTTTTACATTTATTTTGTTTTCAGCTAAGAATTGATTTATCTTATCTTGTACGTTTTCCATTTTATTCCTCACCTTTACTTTAATTTTTCTGTTTTTAATATTACTATTCAGTATTCATAATGTTATCTATGACTTTATAAAAACTAAATATCTATCTTAAAAACATTATGAAATATTCACTATATTATTATATATGAAAATCATTCAATTTTTATCTTAACATAAAAATTGCAGTTAGAAAATAACTCTTATGAAATCTTACATAAAATTTATATTCATATAAAAAATAATTTAATTTATATTCATAACTTTTATAATTTAGAGCCCCGCATAAAATGAACAGAATATTTTAAAATTATAAAATAATTTCAAAATATTCTGCTTACACAAGGAAATAAAGCAAATGAATTTATTATATATATTCAAAATTAATCCATAATTAATAAATTGAAATTAGTAAGTATTATTGTTTAATTTGAATGATTCAAAAATATAATTTCTATTGTCTTGAGTTGTTACAATTAATTTATCAGCATAATTTTTAACACAACTTACAGAACCTTTTAATATAGATAAACAGTCATCTATTAAAATCGGTACATTATTTACTACAACCAAATCCATATTTTCTCCTATATCCTGTAACCACTTATTTAATATTCCTTCGGATTTTGTTGATATTTGATTACTATTTGTTAATCCTATATACATTTTCCTCACACCCATCCAATAATTTTGCTATATTTCCTCTTGTGATCAAATTTAATATTTTATTATCGGATAAAAACAAAAATACTTTAACATTTTTTTACTTTTCATTATTTATCTTTTTCATAGTTAAGTAATACGAAAGAATTAGAGGAATACATGCTCCAAGCCAAGCTAATGGATTTGATAAACATACCCCTAAAAAACCAAAAGGTTTAGATAATATAATTGCCGCAAAAGATCTCATTATTAATTCCATTATCCCAGCTACTGTGGGAATAAAGCTTTGTCCTAATCCTTGAAGAGTATATCTACAAATAAAAAGGAGAGAAAGTAAAAAATAAAATATTCCATTAGATGTCAAATAAACTTGTGATAAAGATATAACTTCTTTTTGATCATATCCAACAAAAAGCCCTGTAAGAAAATGTCCTGCAAAAATATTAATAAGACCAACTACAATGCTGAAGGTAACTGATATATACGCACATTGCTTTACCCCCTCTTTAATTCTTTGGATTTTTTTAGCTCCATAATTTTGAGCAGTGTATGTAGCCATTGTTATGCCAAAGGACATCATTGGCTGGATTGCTATAGAGTCAATTTTTTGTGCTGCAGTATAAGCTGCAACAGAAGTTGCCCCAAGACCATTAAGTGCAAACTGCAATATAATAGCTCCAATTGCTATTATAGATGCCTGAAATCCCATTGGCAGTGCAATTCTTAAATGTTCTAAAAAAGTCTCTTTTGATATATTTAAGTCCCTCTTTTTTAATTTAAGTATTGGTAAATTTCTTTTTATATGCCAAAAGCATAGTAGTGCCGAAACTCCTTGTGCTATAACTGTTGCAATTGCAGCTCCTGTAACTCCCATTTTGAATATTAAAATAAAAGCAAATTCTAAAATTACATTTAAAATACACGCAGCTATTAAATATAATAATGGTGTTTTACTATCTCCTAAGGCTCTGATAATATTTGAATAAAAGTTAAAAAACATAGATGCAATTATTCCTAGAAATATGACAAATACAAAACGATAAGCATCATCTATTATTTCTGCAGGTGTATTCATTAACTCTAATATAGTTCTAGCAGAAAAAGTACTTATAACCGTAAGAATTATAGTTACAATCATACTTATTACTATTCCTGCAACATAACTTTCCTTAACCCCTTGTTTATCATCCGCTCCAAATTTTTGTGCTGTAATAATTGAAAGACCAGCTGTTAACCCTTGCGCAAAACCTAAAATCAAGAACATTATGCTTCCTGTACACCCAACTGCTGCTAGCGCATTAACTCCAATCGTTCTTCCTACAATAAACGTATCTGCTATGCTATAAAACTGTTGAAATATATTCCCTATTAATAAAGGAATGGTAAATAACAGTATTAATTTGGCTGGACTACCCTTTGTCAAATTTCTTGTAAGCTTCATTTTAATTTTCCTCCTATCGTTTATTAATAAAATATTATAAATAATTTCACTTATTTATTTAATACTTTAATTCTCATTAAACTAAATGCACAATGTTATAATACTACTTCAAGTTAACTCTAAGTCAAGAAAAAACAAAAAATTTCCTCGTAAAATTTCATTCTAAAAATAATCATTAATTTCTTTTAATCAATTTAAACTCATTAAAATAGCCCAATGTATCTTTTATTTCAATTGATACATTGGGCATTTCTCTCTTTATTTATTTTCTCTATAACCTACTTTAACATATCTCGAATAGAATTTAACTGGAACCATTTCTTTATATATATTCTTAATTTCATCACAAATAATTGAATCATCAAATTCAGTTTTAGATATACACATAATAGAATAATTGACATTAAATAATTCACATAAGACATTTGTCATCTTCATTCCATTTTTCATATAGAAATCGATTCTTCTCTGACGGATTATTTTTTCTGTTTGAGTATTAGCCGATTCTAAGTCCTCAACTTCTACTATAATTCCATCATGGTCTTTACATTCTTCCTTCAAAAGACTAAAAAACTTACTTCCAATACCTTTACTTCTATATTTTTTACAAACAGAAAAATAATCAAGGAGTAAATATGAGTTAGAAGTGTTGAAAAATGCATACGCCAATAATTCTTCGTTATCATACAAACCATAGCATTTATATATTTTTCTCCCCATGAGTCTTTCTATTGCATCAAAAGGTTTTAATTCTTCTTTGGGAAAATCTATTACCATATGTTCACTATATATTTTTTTTATCTCTTCTTTAATCAATTGTCTTAGTTGCATTTCTATCATCCAATCATTGTTCTATAATATTTTAATTTATTTTATT
Organism: Clostridium sp. C2-6-12; assembly: GCF_009928485.1. Classification (GTDB taxonomy): domain Bacteria; phylum Bacillota; class Clostridia; order Clostridiales; family Clostridiaceae; genus Clostridium. Next base: position 100,377 of record NZ_JAABNP010000018.1, read on the forward strand.
ATATCATAGATTTTTATTACAGCTAAACTCTATGCTTCCTTCAAATATAAAATTATTATAATGCTAATTAAAACAGAGATCATAATTATAAATAACATTTAAATAAACTTATCTTGTTAATAGCTCCTTTAAATATCCACTTAATGCTTTAGCTGCTCCTTCATGTGATAAAGCTCCAGGATGGCTTCTTGCTCCAACCGTTTCTTCTGTAGTATTGGGAAGTTGAAAAACCGAAACCCTTGTATCTCTTGTTTGCTTAATATATCTATCTACTGCTCTATATAATGAAGGCATCATTGGTATTCCAAGCATTCCATATGCCCACACTATTTTAGCTTTGTCATTATTTTTTCTAATTTTAACAAGAAAATTTATAACAGCATCTTCAAATTTTTTTAAATCTTCCTCATTGAAACTTCCATCTTCGTTTAATCTTTGTTTGTAAATTTTTCCTGTAATTTCATCTTTCCATTCTGGCGAATTAAACGCTGCTGTATCGTTTGTTCCAAGATTAACTACAACCACATCTGGCTGCCAAGACGTAAAATCATTTTCTTCAAATGCTCCTAAAACTTTATTTTTTTCTCCAGTAAGTAAGCCACAAACTTTTTCATAATATTCAGGTATGTTACTGTTGGGATTATTATCCCACCCTGTTAATACTCCCCATCCACTCTGAGATATAACTCTGTAATCTGAATTTAATGCTTCTGCTGCCATTGCAGTATAATTAGTTACTCCGCTAAACCACATTGGAATCCAGTCTTCCTCCTGTTTATTGCCTATTGCACCTTCTCCTGAAGTAATACTATCTCCTATAAATTCAATTTTATATTTTCTCTCTTTAACTGGTAAAAATTCTCCATCAAATTTAACTCTATGTATTTGCATACAAGTTTCTTGGTCTCCACTCATAGCTTGCATATCTCTAACAATTCGGACATTCTTTACTGCATTTTCGTCCATACTCCTAAACAAACAAATCCATTGTCTCCCTTTTGTTAACATTAATCTGCTTACGGGCACCGAGTTAATTAATATGCTCATCCATGGCTCATACATGTCATAGTTTGATTCAACTTCAATCCAAAGTTCACCTCCCTTTGCATTTAACTCAATCCCACTTCCAGTCCAAAATAACGTCAAGGGAGAAAGGCATCCAGTACTTCTTCCGTGAACCTTTAAATTTTCTATTTCCTCCAATTTATATATAATTAATTTTTCATCCTCTCTCATATTACTTTTCCCCCATCTCAATAATTTGAATTGTGTTTATAATTTTCTCTTACATTTGTATTCTCACTTCTAATCAGCCTTTGGATACTTTGATGTATCCCAAGAATGATCTTCTCTAATTTCCTTATCTGTTAAATTATAATAATCATATCTTAAGATGTCGATATTAGAAACAGGATCATCCCAAGTAGTATCCACATGTCTCCATTTTCCATTTATATAAACCAAGTTCCATGCATGAGACTGTCCTTTTGATGTTCCTTCAACAACCAAAGATTTTATTCCAGCGATGGTAAACATTTTTTGTGCCAAAAGAGAATATCCTTGACAAACTCCAGTATGCTTAACTAAAGTATTATATGGATCATATACTGTAAAAGATTGATCATATCTTGTATTGTTAACTATCCAATCATGTATTGCTCGTTCTTTTTGTTCTTGATTCATACTGCTTGGTGCAATTTCTGCAACTATTGATTTTGCTTTCAAATCGACTGCTGCTGCCATTTCTGCTGTCATTCTGTAAACACAATCTACTGTTACTTTTACACTATTTGAACCTGCCCAGGAATACATTTGCAACTTATAACTTGATATATTATATGCTTCATAGGGATTAGTATATTTGAGCTTGTCTATTTCATTTTGAATAACATTTCCTGCATTATTTATATTGCCTGTATATTCTATGGTAAAAGATTGATTTTGCATACTTATATTATTTAGTAGCTCCTGTCCTAATGAACTCACTTGAGATGAATCATAGTTACTACTACTTGTATTAGAGTTAATCCACGAACCATCTCTACCAAGCTTATAGCCATCGATTATTGTATCGTGAGCCATTGAACCATCATTATTTAAATAATACCACTTTCCATCATCATCTTGTAACCAACCAATTTCCATATATCCATCTTGGCCAAAATAATACCACTTGAAATTAATTTTTCTCCAGCCTGTAGCCCATGAATTTCCTTCTGTATACCACCAGCCTTTGTTGTCTTTTTTCCATTCAGCATTTGTTCTTACAGGGTTTAATGCCATTATTGAAGCCATTATTAATGAAAATGCTACAAATTTTTTAATTTTAATTTTTTTCATCTTATGTACCCCCTAACCTTTTATAGTATAATTGTATAATAATTCATACCTTTATTAAATAATTTAATCAAAGGAAATAAAACAATATATTAGATTTAAATGAAAATTATTCAATATATGTCTAAATCTATACTTATATTTTATTATAAACATTGATACTTTTAAACCTAATTATATATAAGCTAATATTGTACAACTTTTGATATTATATAATATTATCCTTTTATTATAAGAAAAATGTCAACGTGTTCTTACTTATTCACTATATTTAAATATAGCTCCAATTTCAGCAATTATTTTATTTTCACCAGCTACAATAGGTGTAGCAGAGCTTACTTCCTTTAAGGTCATTGTTCCAAATGGAGTTATATCCCCTATCTCATGCTCTTTTATTTCAATTGGAATAATATTTATATTTACATTAAGCTTCTCCCCTATAACTCTTGCTTTATTTTGAGCATCAGTAAGCGCTAACCTTAAGGATTCATAATAATAAGTTGTTTGATCAGAAACAATAAGTCTAATACCTTCCACATTATTAGCTCCACCTTTTACTGCTGTATCAATTATTTCACCAGCAAGTTCAAGATTTCTAATATAGACTTTCAAATCATTACTTACTTCATATCCTCTGAAAACCTGCTTTCCATCAATATAATCATAATTTGTTCTAATATTATAATTTTGAGTTTGTATATATCTAGGTAATACTCCTATTTTAGTTATATTGCTAATGACCTGCCTTGTTATAGCTGCATTTTCCTCTTGAGCTATTTCTAATTGAGGATTTTCTGTTTTTATTCCAACTACCACTTCTGCTGCATCTGGCTTAACATTAACAACACCTTTTCCAAAAACTTCAAGCTTATTGTGATGGTCACCTCTCGCATATGCCTCGAAACTGTAATCATTGTTATCTACTAATCTAAACATGATTTCCACCCTTCAAAAAATTTCTAATCTATAATATGATTTTTTCTTATAGATGTATTCATATTATTTCTAAAACTTTATTAACCTTAATAACTTTAATCCAATGAGTTTTATTTAACAATACTCTTTATTTTTACATAATAATTTTATTTATGCATATATATAATATATACACTAAATTTTAATTAAACATATTATAAATTTTTTACTGTATTTTTTTTACAAAAGTGTTATAATTTATTTACCAATATTTGTATATTAGTTTTTTCATTTAAAGGAGAGTGGACAAATGCTACTAGTAAATAGGCTAATGTGCTTATTAAGCTTTATATTTTTATTTAGCTCTTATAATATAGGTACACTAGCACCATTTCATACTTTAGCAATATATGCTACTAAAAATAATAGTATAGAAATAATACATAAGGATAAATTTGTAACAGCGGAAGAAACTTTTGACTCACAAATTCAAAACTCAAATCAAATAGAGATAGAAAAAGAATCTGAACTCAAAAAACAAAATGAATTAGAAATAGCAGAACAGCTACAGAAGAAAAAAAGTGAAGAGAAAAAAAAGAATAAACCTGAATATAAGGAGTTTATACTAACTTTTTACACCTCTCTTGAATCAGAAAATAGCAGTGCAGGTGCAGTTACCTGCCAAAATAAACCACTTACCCCTGGTGGTGTAGCTAATAACGTAATACCTCAAAATACTAAAATATATTTAGAAGGTTATGGACAGGTTACTGTAAACGACAGAGGTTCAGACAAATACTTTGGCGTAGATAATAGATTAGATGTATATATTCCAAGAGAACCCGGAGAAAGCAATAGACAGTATTCCAGAAGAGTAAATAACTATGGAATACAAAAGGTTCAGGGTTATATTATAAAATAAATACTCCTGAACCAATATAAAACTATATAAAAATTTATATTCGTATTCCTTGTGGAAAATTAAATACATTAAATGGATCATATCTTCTTTTGATCTCTTTAAGTTTATCTGCATTAAAACCAAAATATTCTTTTTCATAATCTTTCAGTTCTGCTGAAGGAAAATTCACATAAGCACCAGTTGTAATACTACTAATATATTTTAAATTGTGTTTAACCCATTCAATATTTTTAGGCGCAAATTTAGAATCTTCCCAAACAGACTGTAATCCAATAATAAAATTTGCATCTCTATAATAAAAAGCTGTTTCCTCTTTACCTTTATCTTTTACGGCTCCACCTAATCCATAAAAAGAAACTGCTGCATAAGTAGCTCCCTCAGCACTTTCATCTACTAACTTTATTATTTCCTCAATCGTGTTTCTATGGAAATCATTATATACAAATCTTCCTGACGACTTATATTTCTCATATGCTGGATGACTATTTTGAATTATTCTAAGTGCTTCTAAGGCTGTCATATCATCTAAATCAAAAACTCCGTTTTTAAAAATACTTTTGAATGGAGATAAAATTTCATCAGCTTCTTCTTTTTTCCCATAAAACATTCCTGTAATCTTTATTCCTATTCCTTTTTCTTTAGAATTGTATATTGCCATTTTTAAATTAATTCTTCTATCTAAATCTTTAAAAAATTCCATCCATATCTCAATTATTTTTATCATATCTTTAGTTTCAGCTTTTATATAATCAATATTTATTAAAGTTGCCATCCTAATTTTTTGTGGCAATTTAAAAGTCATTGATGAAATCACTCCAAAGTTTCCTCCTCCAGCGCCTCTACATGCCCAAAATAAATCTTCATTAGTATTTTCAGAAGCAGTTATTACATGCCCACAAAAATCAATCATCTCCAATTCTAGCATACTGTCTGCTGTCAGCCCAAATAATCTACTAGAATATCCCCAGCCACCGCCTAATGCTAATCCAGTTACTCCAACTGTGGGGCACCCTCCCCCTGGAAATGGATACCCCAGTTCTCCTAAAGCTTCATAAATTTCACGATTTCTAACTCCACCTTGTATCTTAACAATATTTTTTTCTTTATCAATAATAATATTATTCATATTACTAATATCAATCACTACAACATCATTACCTGTTGAATACCCTTCGTAATGATGCCTTCCTGACCTTATTCTAATTTCTAAAGAATAGTTACGTGCCCAAGCTATCGAATTGCTGATATCTTTTTCATTAATACAATAAATAATTACTAATGGAAATTTTTCAATAGCTCTATTCCAAGCTTCTCTATCCTCTTCATAAGTAATAGTTTCTTTAGTCACAACTTTGCCTGTAAGTTTACTATAATCATATTTCATAAGCTTTTCACCTTCTTAATGTCTTTTATTGATTTTACTATATAAATGTAAAAATTACTATATTTAATATTAACTAAAAATAATTATTAATAAAAATCCTTCATAAGATTAATGCTTATGAAGGATTTTTATAACAAATATTATGTCTAATAATCAGTTCTATAATAATTGACTGTACTCTTCTAATACTTTTAATAAATCTTTTGTTTCAAATGGCTTCTTAAGATATCCTTTAGCTCCAAGTGATATGCATTCATCTTTAACATGTTCGTATCCTACTGCCGATATTATAATCACATATGCATTAGGATCAATTTTCATTATTTCCGTTAATATGCTAATACCTTCTCTTTCCTTTTCTGACATATTCAAATCTAAAATAACTATGTCTGGCTTACCACTTGTGAATAATTCAACAGCTTCATCTTTCGTTCCAGCTTCAAAAATAATATTTAAACTATCTTTTGCAATAATTTTTTTTATAAACATTCTCATATAAGTTGAATCATCAACAATTAATATTTTTCTCACACTAAAAACCCCTTTTGCATTTCTTATTTAATAAAATTCTCAAGTCAATAATTCCATTACTTCATTAAAAATTATAACGCATTCTTCATGATTTTCTTCTATAAGCTTTTGCTCAAGTTTTTTGGCTAATTCATGTATGGAATTTAATCGAAAACTACCTGAAGATCCTTTTAATTCATGTGTTAAACTCGCTGCCTTTTTTAAGTCTCGATTATTAATAGCTTCATTTATATCACTTAAAAGTCCTGGTAAATACTTTATATAATCTTCTAATATTTCTCTAGCATCTTCTTTATCAAGTCCTGAACTTTCAACAAAGTAATCAATATACTTATCAATTATATTATTATAATTGATGGAATCATTATTTTTATCTTCTTTCTTTATAGAACCATTATTTTCATTATCGTTATTTAAGTCAAATAAGTCTTCCTCTATTAATTTTTCCTCTAGCTCAGGTTTTCTTTTTTTAGTATTTGCTTCTATTAGTTCAAACATTTTATTAAAATCAATAGGCTTACTAATATAGAAATCCATTCCAGCTTTAATGCACTTTCCTTCGTCTTCAGACATTGCATTAGCTGTCATAGCAATTATTGTTGTATGTTTTTTATTTCCTTCCATTTGCCTTATTTTAGCCGTACTCTCGTATCCATCCATTACTGGCATCTGACAATCCATAAAAACCATATCATAATCCTTATTGGACACCGCCTCTATTGCCTCTCTTCCATTTACAGCAATATCGCAATTCATATTGTGTGATTTAAGAACACTTATTACAATCTTCCGATTCATTTCATTATCATCAACCAATAGTATTTTAGGCTTAAATAAATTATTAATTTCTTTAACTGTATGTTTTGTAATTATTTCTTCTTCGGTATCATTCTTTAAACCTAATGCAATCGCAATGCATCCAATTAGATCGTCTCTTCTAACCGGCTTCGATAAGAAAGATGAAAATCCATATTCTTTTGCAATCTTTGCATCACCTTTTACAGCATTATAGGTTAACAACATTAACTTAACATCCTTAGAAATAGGCATTTTTTTCAGTGTAGCTGCAAGCTTATAACAACTCATATCCGGCATTTCATAATCTATTATCGCTACTTCTATTTTGTTGTTTGAATTTGCATTTGAACGAATAATGTTAATAGCACTTGCTGCATCTATCGCCTCAAATACCCTAAGCCCTGTTCCTTCAAGAGCGGAAACAACACTTTTTCTGTTACTATTATTATTATCAACTATTAATATATTGACTTTGTCTAATTTAATTAAATTTATCGGTAATTCTAACCTTCTTTTAGCAATCTTTAAATTAATATAAAACTTAAAATTTGAACCTTCACCATATTTACTTTCTACATAAAGATCTCCGCCCATCATCATTACCAATTCCTTAGAAATAGCGAGACCAAGTCCTGTACCTCCATATTTTCTAGTTGTTGATGCATCTGCCTGATTAAAAGATTGAAAAAGCTTATTAATATCCTCACTGCGTATTCCAATTCCAGTATCCATAACTTCAAAATTAAGCTGAATCAAATCATTTTCTTTCTCAATAGAGTCAACTGTAATTGTAATTTCTCCCTTTTCAGTAAATTTTACCGCATTGCTTATTAAATTATTTAATATTTGCCTAAGCCTTGAAGGATCGCCTATAACTTCTTCAGGTACTCCAGCCTTAATAACGGTAAAAATACCAATTCCTTTTTCGAAAGCCTTTGGTGCTAAAAGTGAAACTGCATCTTCTATAGTATTTCTCAAATTAAAAACAATCTTCTCCATAGTCAATTTTTTTGCTTCAATCTTTGAAAAATCTAATATGTCATTAATAATACTTAGTAGTAAACTTGAAGCTGATTTGGCTTCTTTTAAGTATTCTTTTTGTTCTGAATCCAGATTAGTTGATTGGAGTAATTCAATAAATCCCAATATACCATTCATAGGTGTTCTAATTTCATGAGACATATTTGCTAGAAACTGACTTTTTGCAATATTAGCTGCTTCTGCTTGCTCTTTTGCTTTATATAAATCATTCTCTGCTTTTCTCTGTTCAGTAATATCTTCTGCAGTACAAATTAAGTATTTAATATTTCCAGCATCATCTTTTTCAGGGTTACTTTTAATTCTTAGTAATCTATTTTCACCTTTACTATTCTTTAGTTCAACATCTATATTTGAGCAAGTTTTTTTTTGAAATAACTCCCAATTAATCTCAGACAGTATATTAGCAGTTTTTACATCAAATACATCATATAAATCGTGGTATTCTATATCACTTATTTTCATCCCAAAAAATTTCGCATAAGCTTCATTGACAGTTGCATATGAAGTGACATTACTCAACGCCCAAATCTGCGCTTCAGAATTATTAAGCAATATAGATTGTCCCTTAATTATAGATTCATAAGTTTTTTCTTTTACAATTTTCATTCTTGTGTATGCAAAGGCTGCCGCAACATTATTTAACATTTTTATTTGATATTCTTCCCATATAATAGAACGCGATAAACTCTCATATCCAATAAATCCAATTACTGTATTTCCATTTTTCAACGGAATTAGTAATGAAGATATTAATCCTTCCTTAGAAAAAGCTTCTACTTCAAATATAGCATCTTCCGGATAATCTTCCAAATTATTTATTACAACTATTTCATCATTCTTAATCTTATGAATCGTCCACGGATAAGCATATACTGGTTCTTCCACTAGCTTTTCTCTTTTAGGTTTTATATTTTTTCTATTCCATTGGCATTCAATTTTCATAAAAGTAGGATCTTTACAGAAATAGCAAATAAATATTCTATCTAAATAAAATAAGTCCCCGATTTCTTCCAAGGTGTTTTTTAACTCAACTTCATACCCTATATTGCCCAAAGTCAAAAATTTCTGAAAAGTATCATGAATTAGTTTTGGAAATTTTTCAGCATATATAGTTTTTACTTCTGATCCCATATCACTCATAAAACTGCCCCCTTTGAATTATAGTTCACAAGTTTTTGTAATAAATATGGTTAATTCATCTAACAAATCAATTTCATATGGCTCAGAAAGCAATTTCCCATTTTTATCATAAATAACCTTTACTACTGGTCTCATTGGCATCGAATTATTTTGCTTTATTACTAACCCCTTCTCATGTGAACTTAATATAACTCCACTTCCAGTTGGAAAAGCTGCTATATTAGCAGTAAATTTTCTAACCATTTCTTCATCAAAATAAATATTACTCATACCTACCAGATATTCAATAACTTCATATACTGGTTTAGGATCATCTTTCCCCCTTCCAGTGATTAAGTTATCAAAAACATCACATATAGCAACTATTTTAGCAATTTCATTTATTTCATCACCTTTTAGTTTCAATGGATAACCACTTCCATCACTTCGCTCATGATGCATTAATGCTGCTACCTTAACATATGCACTCCAAACATACTGTTCCCCTAAAAAATCATATCCAACTTTTGGGTGCATAAGCTCAATATATTTATTTAATTCATCCTCATTATTGAATCGCTCTAAAATCTTTTTATCATTTAAAATCTTTATTTTTCCAATATCATGAAGTATTGCTCCAGTTGAAACTTCTTTAAGTTTGGACATATTATATCCCATATGTGTTCCTATTATTGTAGCTAAAACACAAACATTTACAGAATGTGAATATACATTATTATCACTTGAACTTATTTCCGCAACATTTATTAAAACATCTTTATTTGAAAGTATGTCCTCAATAACTGAATTTACGGAATTCATAATACTTCTACTATCAGTTTTTCCTTCTCGGCAATATTTTTCAGTCATTTGTTTTATAGCATGTTTACTCATTTGTCTTGTCATATCAGATATATTTTCTTCTATGATAATATTTTTTGATATATCATCCTCAATATATACAGAATGAATTCCAAGATCCTTAATTCTATCAATGAAATATGGTCTAAGCTTCACTCCAGCGCTAAGTAAAATCCTGCCAGTCTCATCATATATCTGCTTTGCAAGTATTTCATCACCTTTTAGGCTGGAGACACTAATAACTCTCATACACACCTCCAAATGAAATAATTTATATAAAAAATGCACTCCAATTAAATTAAAAACAGTGCTCTATTAGTGATAAAAAACAAATTACATTAAACATCATTTCAATTAAAATACTAACATATTCTTACACCTTTTGCTATAAAAAAACATAATAAAAGAGATGTGGAAGCCAATAACTTTCCACATCAACTAAAAATATAATTATTCTATTGTATTTTTCCGCCTTCAACTACAAGGCTATCCTCAAATTCTGCTCCATAAACTGACTTTAAAGTTTCATCATAAGCTTTATGAACAAAATTTTCTTTACCTAAAGTTTCAAGCTCGGTGTTAATCCAATCTTTAAGTTCTGTATTTCCTTTAGTTACTGCAGGTGCAATTGTATCTGCGCTTCCAAGTGATGCTACTCCAACAGTGAAACCTGGATTATCTTTAGCCCATGCTATAACTTCTGTATTATCACTTAAAATAGCATCTCCACGTTTATCTTTTAAAGCTTGGAATATCTCTGAATATTGTTCAAATTTAACTAATTCAACATCTGGGTGATTTTTAGTCATATAAGTTTCAGCAGTTGTTCCTTTAGCAACTATTATCTTTTTACCTTTAAGTTGATCTTCTGAAGTAATTTTAGCACCATCAGGTGAAACTACACCAAGAGATACCTTCATATAAGGGTTTGTAAAATCTACCTTTTGCTTTCTTTCATCAGTAACAGTGAAGTTTGCCATTATTACATCAACTTTTTTTGATTCCAAATATGCAACTCTACTTGCTGCATCAACTAAAACAAATTCAACTTTTGATTCATCTCCAAGAAGATCTTTTGCAAATCTCTTTGCAATATATACATCAAAACCTTGGTTTTTACCATTTGAATCAACATATCCAAATGGAGCTTTATCACTAAATACACCAATTTTTATAGTTCCACGTTTCTTTATTTCATCAATAGAACTTGCTGATGCAGTTTTTGAATCATTTTTATTTGCAGTTGATGCTGAATTACCGCAGCCTACAAGTCCTCCTATTACTATAGTGCTCATAAGCAGTGCTGTCACGATTTTTTTTATGTTTTTCATAATTCATCATCCTCTCATTTATAATTATTAATTAATACTGAAATATATTTAGAAAGTGCTTAGCACGTTCAGTCTTTGGATTTGTAAAAAATTCTTCTGGAATTGATTCTTCACATATTTCTCCATTATCCATAAAGATTATTCTATCTGCTACAGATCTTGCAAAACCCATTTCATGAGTAACAATTACCATTGTCATTCCTTGCTTTGCTAATTCTAAGATAACATCCAAAACTTCTCTTACCATTTCAGGATCAAGAGATGCTGTTACTTCATCAAAAAGAATTACTTCTGGATTCATGCATAAAGCTCTTACTATAGCTATTCTTTGCTTTTGTCCCCCTGAAAGCTGACGAGGATATGAATCCTTTCTATCTAATAAGCCAACTCTATCTAAAAGCTGTTCAGCTTGTTCAAGTGCTTCCGCTCTATTTCTTTTTTGAACCTTTAAAGGCCCAAGAAGAATATTTTCTATAACTGTCATATGAGGAAACAATTCATAATTTTGAAATACCATACCTATTTTTTCATGAATCTCCTGCATCTTTACATTTTTATCTGTAAGACTTTGCTCTTTAAATTTAATATCTCCACCTTGAATTTTTTCAAGTCCATTAAGACATCTTAGAAAAGTACTTTTCCCACAACCAGAAGGTCCTAGAATAACTAAAACTTCACCTTTGTGTAGACTTAAATCTATTCCCTTTAATATTTCTTTTTCATCATATTTTTTATGAACATCCTGTACTTGAAGTAAAACAGGATTATTATTCTTATCCATTGTATTTCCTCCTAATTACTCCACTTAGCTTCTAGACTTTTTGATATTTTAGATAGTGGATAACATATTATAAAGTATAAAAAGAATATGCATGCATAAACCCAAAAGGATGCAGTCGGAAATTCAAAACGCGAAGTCTCTATAATCTGCTGACCAATTTTAACTACATCTATTACTCCTATTAAAACTACAAGTGAAGTAGTTTTAATCATTCTTGTTGCTAGATTTATAGTTCCTGGAATCATTCTTCTTATAGCTTGAGGTATTAATACATACCTATATAATTGATAATAATTTAATCCTAAAGCCTTACCAGCCTCAATTTGATGCTGCGGAAGTGACTGTAACGCACCTCTAACAATATCTCCCATTTCTGCTGCTCCCCAAAGGCTAAATACTATGATAGAAACAACTTCACCACTTAAATTTAAATCAAGTGCTGTAGTCACTCCAAAATAAAAAATGAAGAGCCATACTAATGTAGGTATTATTCTAAAAGCTTCAAGATAAACTCTATTTATAAAAAGTATTACTTTTGATTTCGTTGTTCTACTTAATCCAATTAAGATACCTAAAATCGAACCTATTACAATAGAAATAAAAGCAATTTCTATTGTCACAAATAACCCTTCAAATATTAGACGCTGAATATTTTTTTCTTGCAAAATAACATTAATTCCCGAATTCTGCATATCGCACCTTCCTTTCTATTAAAGATAGTAAAAAAGATAACGGCAGTATCAATATAAGGTATATTAAAACCAGCATAGCTAATGCTTCAAAGGTCCTATAATACATTCCTATTAAATCCTTAGTTAAATTAGTAAGATCCATTATTGAAATTGCTCCTAATATAGAAGTTTCTTTTAATAAGAATATACAATTTGCACTTAATGAAGGCATACTTATAGAAAAGGCCTGTGGAATTATCACATATCTAACAACCTGAATTTTAGATAATCCTATGCTTATTCCAGATTCAATTTGTGTCTTATTTACTGCTTCAAACCCACTTCTAAAAGCTTCAGCCATGTAACTTCCGCCAAGAAAAGCCAGTCCAATTATTCCACATGTACTTTCACTCATTTTTACTCCCAATTTTGGCAATCCAAAATATAAGAAAAATATTTGTACTAGAAGTGGAGTATTTCTTGAAAGTTCTATATAAGCTTGTACAATAACATCTATTATTTTTACTTTAAAATATAATACTATGCTGCATAGTAATCCAATCACCAATGATAAAGCTATTCCTGCAATTGCTAATTTAAGTGTAAGCCATGCAGCTTTTTCATATAAAGGCAGATTAGTCACTACAAAATTCCAGTCAATGCTCATTTTTATCTCCTTTTTGTTACTTTCTTTCAATTCATATAATTTCTGTAGGAATACATATATATTATCAATTGTTTCCTAGTTTGTCAATCGCATTTATGTAATATAATTTTATTTAATAAATATTAAAATTTTGCTCATAATTATTTTATTCACAATTCCTTTATTGGATTTTGCTATTTTCAATTTTATATAAAAAAGAAAAATTATATTTTTATGTTCTTAATAAACTGTAAGTTAATAAAATAATTTAACCCACAAATGTTTAAAGAAACCGTATAAAATAAACAAATTCATTTAAATAACTTTATATTCGAAAATCTATCTATAAAAAATATTTTTAATTCAAATATTTGTAAATTTATATTGACTGAAAATTTTCATAAGAATATAATAAAATACAAATAAAACATTAATGGCAAGGGGCTGTCGCATTAGCGGATTAAAATCGGTTAGCGATAGCTCCTTTTTCAAA